>JAFDVW010000009.1:448164-448654 GCA_018268755.1 Acidobacteriota bacterium | reverse complement strand
TTCAGCCACTCGGCCATCTCTCCGTTGAGGAGGTTGTTGCGGGGAAGCGTTGCGGACGGCGCCCGGCCGCCAAGCCGGGAACCATGGATCTTCCACTCCTATGATTCTAGCAGGCGGCGCACAAAACCGCCTGCTTCCGTGCCGAATCTTTATTCCTTATTCCTTGTGCAGGTGCTGGGCCAGGTAGTTTTCCAGGCCAATTTCGCCGATGGCGTTCAACTGGGCTTCCAGCCAGTCAATATGCACTTCCTCGTCGGTGAGGATCTTTTCCAGAAGGTCGCGCGAGCCGTTGTCCCCGGCCTTGACGCAGGTCTCGATGCCGGCGTTGAGGCGCTTCACCGCTTCGTACTCCAGGTTCAGGTCGTTCTCCAGCTGGGCCTTGACGTTGGCCCCGATGTTGATCTTGAAGTAGTCGCTCATGTTGGGCGTGCTTTCCAGCAACAGGATGCGCTCCATGAGTTTTTCCGCATGCTGCATCTCTTCGATGGAT
>JAFDVW010000009.1:423559-448149 GCA_018268755.1 Acidobacteriota bacterium | reverse complement strand
GAAATACTGGTTGATGGCGGTGAGTTCCGCCTTCAGAACTTGACTGAGCACGGCAATGACTTTTGCGTCACCTTTCACAATTGGCCTCGCAGTTTGATAGATTCTGGGACGGAAAATTTCGCGGTCCGGGAGAGACCTCACGGCCGGAAATCGAAACCCATGAAAACTATAGCACTAGCGGGACTGACCTCAGGAACTTCAGAGGAAGAAAATCTCAGGAAGGCTTGGGGACGGCTTCGTCCTCGGGGATGGCCAGGGCAGCCCCGTTGCCATTGACCGGGGCAGGGGGCGTTGGGTCGGCGGGGTTGGCCAGGGTGCGGTCCACCACGCGATTATTCAGGCAGTAGAGCGCCAGCTCCAGGCGGTCGGCCACGCCCAGCTTGTCATAGACCTTGCGCAGGTAATTCTTGACCACCTGCTCGGTGGTGCCCACGCGCAGGGCGATTTCCTTGTTCTTCATGCCCTGGGTGACGCAGGAGACGATCAGCGATTCTTTCGGGGTCAGCTGTACTTTGGGCCGCGAGGAGGCCGGCCGCGTGCCCTGGGTGCGGTAAGCTTGCAGGACCCAGGCAATGCCGCGGCTGTCCAGCCAGGGCTGCCCTTCGGAAACTTTGTGTAGGCACTCCACCAGCAGTTCGGGTTCCACCTCGCGGGAAATCACCGCATGGGCGCCGCGGCGGAACAGCTCAAGCGTCAATTCTTCGTTGGGCTCGGCGGTGATGACCACCAGCCGCACCGTGGGGTTCTGCCGCAACAGGTCGGTGACAGCCTCCGGGGGATTCGAGGCTAAGGCAGACTCGAAGATCAAAATGTCAGCAGTAAATTTCTTGACCGCGGAAAGGGTCTGGGGCAAAGTTTCCGCCTGGCCGACCACGCGGATGTCGTCCTCCACGGCAAAGATTTTGCGCAGGCCGGCGCGGAAGATGGCCTGCGTGTCCGCGACGATCACGCGAATAAACTGGCCGCTATCGCTTTCCCGCGCTTGCCCGAGATTTTCTTCCACGCTGACCGGAATGCTTGCCATGTGTTTCCTATTCGCGCCTAGTGGCGCTCAAAACGATACTCGTCAATCACCACGCCCACGCCGCGCCGGCCTTCCGCCGAGAAGTTGCGCACCACGCGGCCCCGGCAGTCCACCAGCACATCCGCGTCCGCTCCCACCACATCAGCGGGAAGCGAGAGGGTGAAATCTACTTTCGACCCAATCGGCATGTCCGAATCCATTTCGAACAGAACGCCATTGGCGGAGATATTTTGGGTTTCCACCGAGCGCTCGCCGGACCCTGATTTCAACTGCGCATGCAGCCGTAAGGGAAAGCGCATGGCGCTTTGCAGGTCCGGGTAGCGTTCGCCCGTCATCTTGGTTCCTTGTGTATGCATACTCTTGCGCTCGACCTGCGGCGTCTCCTTCTGGGCTGCAACCCCATGGTTGCGGTCCGCAGTCTGGCCGTCGTTAGGCATCAGGCGCAGATTACACCCCGTGAATCAAGGAAGAAAAGTTACCGAAGTCATGGCAGAAAAGTCCCGTAAGGCTTTTCTAATCAGAAGATTACGGGCTGTTTTGGGTTTTTACCGGGTTCTTCCGGAAATTACCCGGCCAGCCCCGAAAATCACTGGCTAGAAGCGGGTAACTTCGGTGAAGTTGAAGTCGCGGACTTTCATGGCCGGGGCCACCATGTCGAACGATTCCTCGCCGCTGGCGCGCACCGGTGCGCCCATCTCGTCCACATTCGAGAACATCTGGATCAGGCTCTGGTTGAAGCGGAAGTTGCGGATGCCGTACTGCACTTTGCCGTTCTCGACGTAGAAGGTGCCGTCGCGGGTCATGCCGGTGAGGATCTTTTCAAAGGGGTCGACCTCGCGGATATACCACAGGCGGGTGACCAGGATGCCGCGCTCGGTCGAGGCGATCATCTGTTCCAGCGACTTGGGATTTTGCGGGCCTGCGAAGACGATGTTCATGGGCGCTTCGCCCATTTCATTGGGCAACAGAAAGCCGTGTCCGGTGGGGGCGATGGGGCCGACGTGGTCTTTAAATTCGGAATTCTGGACTTTCTTCGCCGTGGCACGGGCGTAGACCAGGCGCTGGACCACGCCGTTTTCCACCAGTTGCAGGCGCTGGCGGGGAGTGCCCTCGCCATCATGCGGGGCCCCGGATTGCAGCGGATGAGAGACGTCGTCCCAGATATTGATGTTGTCGCCGAACAGCTTGCTGCCCACGCGGCCATTGAGGAAGGAACGCTGGTCGAGGATGGCCGACCCGGCGAAGTCCCAGAACATGAAGCCGGCCATGTCCAGCACGGCCGCCGGTTCCAGAATGACGGTGTATTTACCGGGAGCAATTTCCCTGGGACGGGCGGAGTCGCGGGCCTTTTGCGCGGCGATCTCCGCCAGCGAAACCGCGTCAAGATTGCGCGCATCCGGGGAATTGGCCTTTTGCCAGCCGGAAGAATCCGTCGCCAGCATGGTGATGGAAATTTCCGAAGAAGTCTGGGTGTGCCAGGTACTCAACCCGCGGGAATTGAAGACGCCGTCTACCGAGTCAGAAGTGGAAAAGATGCCGGCCGTGGTCAGCTTGTGCTTTTCCGCAACTCCCACGATTTTCTTGACCGCCTCGGCGCGGGCTTCCGGCGTGATCGCCGCGGTGGAAGCGAAGTGGCGCGACGGTCCGCCGGCCGGAGCTCCTTCGCCGGCCGACGGCACGGGAAGCAGATCAGGGTCGGGCTGCTGCACTTTGGCCAAGGCCTCGGAAGCCTGTACGACGCGCCGCAAACTCTCCTCATCCAGCTTGTTGGTGGTAGCGCGGGCGGTGCGGCCGCCGAACACGGTGCGGACTGAAACGCCGTAGTTCTCCTCCGCCACGTTTTGATGGATGGTGTTGTTGGCGAAGCGGGTGAGGGCGCTCTTGCCACCGTAGAAATAGACTTCGACTTCCTCCGCAGTGGAATACTGCCGGAGGCGGCGAAAGATGGCAGCGGCCTGGTCCTGGGTCAGCATAGTTAGCAGTTAGCAATTAGCCGTTAGCCCTTGGCCGTTAACTGTTAGCCGCAGAGCTTCGTCTCTTGTGAACTAACTTCCTTTATAAGCAGTACCAACTTTAACCGCTCGAAACCGCGCTGGGCTAGCGCCGTGGCCAGTGCCCATCACCTGCTGCGGCTGTCCTTTGCCACAGTTAGGCGTGCCCCACAGGATCCACTCATCGCGCGAGCAGATCGCATCCATGGAGTTCCAGAATTCGGTGGTGATGCCCGAGTACGAGGGGTTTTTCAGCATGCGCACGCGCTTACCGTTTTTGATCTCCCAGCCGATTTCCGTGCCGAACTGGAAGTTGTAGCGCTTGTCGTCGATCGACCATGAGCGGTTGGTCTGCATGAAGATGCCGTGGTCGGTGGAAGCGATCAGCTGTTCCAGCGTCAGCGGCGTCTCTCCGGGCAGAATGCTGATGTTGGTCATGCGAATGATGGGCAGGCGGTTCCAGCTTTCGGCGCGGAGCGTTCCACCGGAGCGATTCTCCCCGATAGCGTGTGCGGTCTCGCGCGAACTCAGATATCCCGTGAATAGTCCATTGCTGATAATCGGCGTGCATTGCGCCGGGACGCCTTCATCGTCGTAGGCGAAGGTGCCCAGTCCCGGGCCGTGCTCCTGGCGAGCGTCGGCTACCACGTTCACCAGATCACTGCCGTAGCGCAGGCTGCGCAGCTTGTCGAGGGTGAGGAAGGAAGTCCCGGCAAAGTTGGCTTCCATGCCCAATACGCGATCGAGTTCGATGGGATGCCCGACCGATTCGTGGATCTGCAGGCCAAGCTGCGAGCTGTCGAGAATGATGGGAAAGACGCCTTCCGGACACTGGTCTGCTTGTAACAGCGCGACTGCCTCTTCGCCGATGCGGCGCGCGTTTTCCACCAGCTGCAGCTCCTCAATCAGCTCGTATCCCTTGTTCTGCCACTGTCCGCCGAAGGAGTTGGGATAGGAGCGCTTTTGAATTTCATTGCCCGCGAAGGCCAGGGCCGTATAACCCGCGCCGGTGGAGAATTTGGTCTGATGAATGTCCGCGCCTTCCGAGGAGTAAAACCATTGTTCCTCGCGGCGGAAGTTCATATTGGTTTCCGCCAGAGTCACGCCTTTGACGGCGCGCAGTTCGGCATCGACTTGCAGCAAGAGCGCGATGTTCTGTTCCACCGAGATGCTAAAAGGATCGATCTGGTAAGGCGCAATCCAATCGGCAACGGCGGGCTTTTCCGGGGCCAGGCGCAGCGGATCGGTTTGGACCCGGGCCGAGGCTTTGGCAATTTCGACGGCCTGCGCGGCCGTGGCTTCTACGGAAGCGCGGCTCAAGTCATCGGAAGCTGCGAAACCCCAGGCCCCATCAGCGATGACACGAATGCCCATGCCCAGCGATTCCGAGTCAGAGGCACTGCCCACTTTGCCGTTCTTGGTGGAGAGGGCGCGGGTGCGGTCGTCCACAATGCGGGCGTCAGCGTAGGTCGCTCCACGCAAAGCGGCGGCATTCAGGGCCCAGGCGGCAATATCTTTCATGGCGGAAATTCAAATTTAACACACGGCAGAGTTTGCTGTTGTCTTTCGCTGCTTCCTGTCATCCTGACCGCAGGCTTCGGTTCCGGCTGCGCCGGAACGGAAGTAAGGGAAGGACCTATGTATTTCCGTCAGAAAGTTGCAGAAATGTTCAGGTGGCAGCAGAAAAGCATAGGTCCTTCGTCGAAGCGCTTCCGCAAGCGGAAGCGCTTTTTCCTCAGGATGACAGTATGTAGGACGTTCATAGATCACATATATGTTTACTGCTTCCTGTCATCCTGACCGCAGGCTTCGGTTCCGGCTGTGCCGGAACGGAACCCAGGGAAGGACCTATGTATTTCCGTCAAAAAGTTGCAGAAATGTTCAGGTGGCAGCAGAAAAGCATAGGTCCTTCGTCGAAGCGCTTCCGCAAGCGGAAGCGCTTTTTCCTCAGGATGACAGTATGTTGGACGTTCACAGATCACATCTATCTTTACTGCTTCCTGTCATCCTGACCGCAGGCTTCGGTTCCGGCTGCGCCGAACGGAAGCCAGGGAAGGACCTATGTATTCCCCGCCACGTTTTTACTATGTCTACATCATGACGAATCGTTCAAAGACGCTCTATACCGGTGTGGCGGGTGATTTGGAAAAGAGAGTGTTTGAACACAAGCTAGGAATCAAGGGGGAATTCTGTGCGAAATACAAGATAGACCGGCTGGTGTACTTTGAGCGCTTTGGGGATGTGCATGCTGCCATTGCGCGCGAGAAGCAGATTAAGGGCTGGCTGCGTATCAAAAAGATGGCCCTGATCGTCGGGATGAATCCGGAGTGGAAAGATCTCAGCGAAGACTGGTATGTGCGGCAGGAGATGCCGGCGTGGATCACCTCCCGATGATTCTTTTCCGGGTTCGCTGTATTTCTAAAGCATTGGTCCTTCGTCGAAGCGCTTCCGCAAGCGGAAGCGCTTTTTCCTCAGGATGACAAACAAAAGCGGGGCAGCTTGGCTGCCCCGCTTAAAGCTAATGGCTAACGGCTGCTTCTACGTTCCTTCCGACCAGCCCGCCAGATACTCTTCCTGTTCCGGCGTGAGTTTGTCGATCTTGATGCCCATGGATTCCAGCTTCAGCTTGGCCACGCGCTTGTCCAATTCGTCAGGAACTTTATAGACCGTTTTTTCCAGCGTCTTGTAGTTCTTGACCATGAATTCGGCGGACAGCGCCTGGTCGGCAAAGCTCATGTCCATGACCGACGGAGGATGCCCTTCAGCCGAAGCCAGGTTGATCAGGCGGCCCTCGCCGAGCAGGTTGATTTTGCGGCCATCTTTCAAGGAGTACTCTTCCACGAAGTTGCGGGTGGTGCGCTTGGATGAGGACATCTTCTCCAGAGCCGGAATGTCGATCTCCACATTGAAATGGCCGGAGTTGGAAATGATCGCCCCGTCCTTCATCAGCTCGAAGTGTTCCTTGGCCAGCACGTTCTTGTTGCCGGTCACGGTGCAGAAGACGTCGCCCAGTTTGGCGGCCTCGGGCATCGACATCACGCGGAAGCCGTCCATCACGGCTTCCAGCGCCTTGGTCGGGTCGATTTCCGTCACGATGACTTCCGCTCCGGCGCCGCGCGCCCGGCTGGCCAGTCCGCGTCCGCACCAGCCATAGCCGGCGACCACGAACTTCGATCCCGCCAGCAGGAAGTTGGTGGCGCGGATGATGCCGTCGATAGTGGATTGACCGGTGCCATAGCGGTTGTCAAACAGGTGCTTGGTGTCGGCGTCGTTGACGGCCACGATGGGGTAACGCAGTACGCCCTCCTTGGCCATGGCGCGCAGGCGAATGACGCCAGTGGTGGTTTCTTCGGTGCCGCCGATCACGCCATCCAGAACATCGGTGCGCTTGGTGTGCAGAAGGCTGACCAGGTCCGCGCCGTCATCCATAGTGATGTGCGGCTTGTGATCAATGGCGGCCAGGATATGGTTGTAGTAAGTGTCGTTGTCCTCGCCTTTGATGGCGTAGACGGGAATCCCATGATCGCGCACCAGGCTGGCGGCCACGTCGTCCTGCGTGGACAGGGGGTTCGAGGCGCAAAGCACCACGTCGGCCCCGCCATCGCGCAGGCAAATGGCCAGATTTGCCGTTTCTGCGGTCACGTGCAGGCAAGCCGAAACCCGGATGCCTTTCAGTGGCTGGTTCTTGATGAATTCTTTGCGAATGATCTGCAGGACCTTCATCGATTGGTTGGCCCAATCAATGCGCTTCTTGCCCAGATCGGCGAACTCAAGGTTCTTAATATCGCACGGTATTTGCGTTGCTGTGGTAGACATGCTTCTCCTGTGGCGCGTTACGCAGTCTATTGTAATTTCCCGGTCGTTTCCCAGCAGTAGACAATTTGCGAGGAAAACGCCGCTTTGGTGCTTGTCCCAATGGAACGGTCGGGGACAGGTTTTCCTGCCCCCGGAAAAAGCTATTTGCGGGTCGTGACGTGCTCCCGGACTCCCGCGGCGCTGGACAACTTGGCCGCTTTGTCGGTCGCTTCCCAGGTGAAGTCGGGATCTTTCCGCCCGAAGTGTCCATAGGCCGCAGTCTTGCAGTAGATAGGCCGGCGCAGATTCAGCGATTCAATGATGCCTTTGGGGGTGAGCTGGAAGTGGGCGCGAACCAGGTCGGGAATAATCGCCGGATCGACCTTGGCAGTGCCAAAAGTTTCCACCAGCACGCTGACCGGTTCGGCAACGCCGATGGCGTACGCCAACTGGACTTCGCACCTTTCCGCCAGGCCGGCCGCCACCACGTTCTTGGCGATGTGCCGGGCCATGTAGGCTGCCGAGCGATCCACCTTGGTCGGATCTTTGCCGCTGAAAGCCCCGCCGCCGTGGCGGCCCATGCCTCCGTAGGTATCCACAATGATCTTGCGTCCGGTGAGGCCGGTGTCGCCCATGGGCCCGCCGATCACGAAGCGGCCGGTGGGATTGATGTGGTACTTGGTGTCGGCGTCCAGCAGGTGGGCCGGAATGGTGTTCTGGATGACATGCTGCAGGATGCTGGCGCGAAGTTCCTCGTTGGTGACGGTCTCGGAATGCTGCGTGGAAATGACTACCGCGTCGACCCGCACCGGCTTGCCTTTAGCGTCATATTCCACCGTGACCTGGGACTTGCCGTCGGGCCGCAGGTAGGGAAGCTTGCCGTTCTTACGTACTTCCGAGAGCCGCATGGTCAGCTTGTGGGCCAGCGAGATGGGCGTCGGCATCAGGTCGTCGTTCTCGTTGCAGGCGTAGCCGAACATCATGCCCTGGTCGCCGGCGCCGCCGGTATCCACTCCCATGGCGATGTCCCCGGACTGCTTGTTGATGCTGGAAATCACGGCGCAGGTGTTGGAATCGAAGCCATAGAGGGCGTTGTCGTAGCCGATGGAGCTCACCACCCCGCGCACCACGGACTGGAAGTCCACGTAGGCTTTGGTGGTGATTTCTCCCGCAATGACCACCAGCCCGGTCGCGGTCAGGGTTTCGCAGGCCACGCGGCTTAAGGGGTCCTCCGCCAGGCAGGCATCGAGGATTCGGTCGGATATCTGGTCGGCAATTTTGTCCGGGTGCCCTTCCGTGACCGACTCCGAGGTAAACAAATATTTATTCTTGGGATGCAAGTGTTTCTCCTTCACTGCGTAGGACGTCGCTCAAGCGGGGGGCTGAATAACGGCCATGAAATGAACGTCTTATCGTCCTTATAACGGTACCAAGAAAGGCTGGGGGGCGCAATGCTTTTACTCGGGACGGAGGCGGATGGTGGCCGAAAGGGGCCTCAAATCGGGCCAACGGGCAAGAACCGGGTCCCAATGGGGAAAGCCTTCTGCGAAAGTGCTTAGGGCGAAGGGGTTGAAGGCGTATTTTGCAAGCCATCGGGGCGAAAAGTGAGGGTCTTGACCTGGCTGAATTCCCCTTGCCCCGGCAGCTTTTGCCCGTTAAACCAGAAGTCAAGCCCGCCGATGTTGCCTGCCTTTAAGGTGATTTCGTGGTGGGCCTCGACCAGTTTCTCACTTCCCGCGGCCAGGGTGTCCTCCATGACCGGGGAGCCATCGGCGAAAAGCGACAGCCAGGAATCCTCCCGCGCTTTAATCAGGAGGGAAAAGGTCCCGGCCGGGGAAGCAGGTGGGGCCGCTGCCGGATTGTCGGAAACCACCGGTGCGATTGTCTCTGCCGGTTCCGGCGTGGTGGATGGCGCAGATTGGGTCGCGGTCTCGCGGGCGTGGCTCGTCTTTCTCCCCGACTTCTGGGCTTCCCGTGTATAGAAACCCCAGACCGCAAAGCCGAAGGCCAGCACCATGAGTCCTACCGCGAACCATCCCCAGGGAATGATCTCGGCCCGCCCTGCGGTGGGCTTTTCGACAGGGATTTCCGAAGCGGCCGGTAAGGGGAATGTTGCGGCCTCGGGAGGGGGAACGCTGATGCCGGCGGCGGCCAGGTAGTCGGCCACCGCCTGATCTTCGTCCAGGCCCAGATAGCGGGCGTAGGAGCGCACGAACCCTTTGTTGAAAATACCGCCGGGGAGTTGATCGAAATGCTCCTCTTCCAGGGCGCGCAACAGGCGAGTGCCGATCTTGGTGGACAGCGCGATTTCATCCAGCGTAATTCCGCGCCGCTCACGCTCTTGCTTGAGCCGGGCGCCGAATGGTTCCATGCGAGATTTCTCCTGCCGGGTTGGGGGTTAACGCCTCGCGCTCACAAATATAAGGGAATATTGGCATTTGCAGGCAGGAAATTTGCTGGCACGGGAGGGCGGCGGCCCCGCTATGCAGCATATTGCCAGGGAACTGCCAAGAGTGGCATGAGGGGTTCACATTACCAAGGTTGATTGCCCCTGCTTCCGCCGCCCGCATATAATTCGAGCACTTCTTCCTGATTTCCGAGGCAAAGCTGCTTCCATGACCAAGGCCACCGGCGCGTCGCGCAATCGCCAGATCCAGGAATTGAACATCTTCCACGATGTGGCCAAGGCCTTGACCTCGTCCCTGGACCTCGATTCCATCCTGCAGACCATCATGGAAAAGATGGCGGAATACTACCGCCCGGACACCTGGTCCCTGCTCATGGTGGACGAAGAGCGCGACGAGCTCTACTTTGCTATCGCCGTGGGCACCGCTGCCGAGGCCCTCAAAAACGTGCGCCTGAAGGTGGGTGAGGGCATCGCCGGCTGGGTGGCCAAAAACGGTGAGCGCCTGGTGGTCTCCGACGTCATGAACGATCCCCGCTTCGCCAAGCGCATCGACGAAATGACCAAATGGGAGACCCACTCCATCATCTGCGTGCCGCTGCGTTCCAAGCACCGCGTGCTGGGCGTCATCCAGCTGGTGAACGTCAGCATGGATGGTTTCGGGGAACAGGAGATCTTCTTTCTGCAGGCGCTCTGCGACTATGCCGCCATCGCCATCGAGAACGCGCGCAGTGTCGAGCGCATTCAGGAACTCACCATCACCGACGACTGCACTGGGCTCTACAACGCGCGGCATCTTTATAAGACCCTGGAAACAGAGGTATACCGCTCGGCGCGTTTTGGCTATGAATTCAGCGTGCTGTTCATCGACCTGGACCACTTCAAGCAGGTAAATGACACGCACGGCCACCTGATCGGCAGCAAGCTGCTGGCCGAGATCGGCTACCTGATCAAAGCGCAGCTGCGCTTGATCGACTATGCCTTCCGTTATGGCGGCGATGAATTTGTGGTCCTGCTGCCGCAGACCGGGAAAGACTCCGCGCTCAACGTGGCCCGCCGCCTACGCGACAGCTTGCGCACCAGCACCTTCTGCACCGAAGAGAGCCTCAACCTGAATGTACGGGCTTCGATCGGCCTGGCGACCTATCCTCACGACGCCAAGACGCCGCACGACATCATCCGTCAGGCGGATGAGATGATGTATCTGGTCAAGAACACGACCCGCGACAATATCGGCATCGCCCAGCGCGGCGTGATGCGGTAAACCGCTAAAAACCTAAACCGCAGAGTACGCTGAGAGCACAGAGGTTTGTGTTTCCTCTGTGTAACTCCGTGTTCTCTGTGGTGAAAGCTTTTAGTTGAGATTCTCGAAGATCCCGGCCGCGCCCATGCCGCCACCCACGCACATGGTGACCATGCCGTAGCGGGCCCGGCGGCGCTTGAGTTCCTGCAGAATCGTTGCCGTCAGCTTGGCCCCGGTGCAGCCGAGAGGATGCCCCAGCGCAATGGCCCCGCCGTTCGGGTTGACCCGCTCAAGATCAAGCCTCGCTTCCTGAATGACGGAGAGCGCCTGTGCGGCGAAGGCCTCATTGAGTTCGATCACATCGATGTCGGACAGTTTGAGCCCGGCAAGCTTCAGAGCTTTCGGAATCGCGAACACCGGCCCCAGCCCCATTTCTTCCGGTTTGTATCCCGCCGTGGCGAATGAGACATAGCGCGCCAGCGGCTGGATCCCCAGGGCCTTTGCGCGCTCGGCCGACATCACCACCGTGGCTGCGGCGCCGTCGGACATCTGGGAGGAATTTCCCGCCGTGACCGTCCCTTTGGCGTGAAAAGCCGGCTTCAGGGCGGCCAGGGCTGCGAGCGAAGTATCGGCGCGCGGACCCTCATCGGCGCTGAAGACGATCTCCTGCCGTTTGGGTTTTGTGCCATTCGGCGTGCTGAAACTTACCGGTACAGGGACTGTCTCGGTTTGGAAGTTTCCCGCCTGCAGCGCGGCCAGCGCTTTCTGATGACTGCGCAGGGAAAATTCGTCTGCCTTCTCGCGGGAGATGGCAAAGCGTTGCGCCAGCCGCTCAGCGGTCAGTCCCATGGTGAGGTAAGAGTCGGGATAGTGATCGACCAGCCACGGGTTGGGAGAAATCTTGTGGCCCCCCATGGGCAGCATGGACATGGATTCGGTCCCGCCGGCGACGATGATCTCGGCGCCCCCGCTCAGGATGCGCTCTGCCGCCATGGCGATGGATTGCAAGCCGGAAGAGCAGAAGCGGTTGATGGTCATGGCGGAGACTTCCACCGGCAAGCCCGCCCGCAAGGCGGCGATGCGCGCCACATTCATGCCTTGCTCCGCCTCCGGAGTGGCGCAGCCGAGAATGACGTCTTCAATTTCTTTGCGATCGATCTGCGCTACCCGCTGCAGCGCGCCCTGAATGGCGACCGCAGCCAACTCATCGGGACGAGTCGCCCGCAACGTTCCTTTATAGGCGCGCCCCACGGGGGTGCGCACGGAAGAGACCACCACCACTTCACGCATGCATGACTCCACAATGTCGAAACTTAGGCGATGCTGTATTTCCCCTGCTCCAGGACCCGCGTCGCAATCTGCTGTCGCAGGGCGATCTGGTTGAATGGTTCATGTTTGCCCAGCCGGCGGAGGATCGCCAACTGGGTACGCAGCGTGTCGCCATCGGCCACCGCCGCGATGATCTTTCTGGCCGCTGCTTCCACTTTTTCCATCGACTGCGACAAGTAGACCTGGGTCAGGGCCAAGGGCAACGCGCCGGCGGCTTCGCCGCGGGTGGAGACGATCTTGTGTGTCCGCAATACGGCGGACTCCATGGCATAGACCTCAATCACCATGTCGGCGATGGCGCCCATAATCTCCTGTTGGTCCTGGATGGCCTGCATATACTTCTGCGTGGCCGCACCGGCGGCGAACAAGCTCAGCTTCTTGGCGGAAGCCACGAGTCGGTGTTCTTCCGCCAGCGGGCCTTCCAGGTCTTCGCCCAAGGCCGGGCTGGAGAGGACTTCGTCCATCAGCTTCTTGATCGCAGCCAGTAAGGGCAGCTGGCCGTTCATGGCGCGCTTCAGCAGAAATCCCGTGATGATGAGGCGATTGATTTCGTTGGTGCCTTCGAAAATGCGGTTGATGCGGGCATCGCGGTAGGCGCGCTCCGCCGGATATTCCTCCACAAAGCCATAACCGCCGTAGATCTGCACGGTTTCATCGACCACGTAGTCGATCATCTCCGAGCCCCAGACCTTAATAATGGAACACTCCACGGCGTACTCTTCGATGGCCTTCAGAGTTTGCCGGGACGCGTCGGAGGCGGACTTGTCGATCTCGCTCAACGCATGGTCCATCATGCCCACGGTGCGGTACACCAGCGCCTCGCCGGCGTAAATCAAGGCGGCCATGTTGGCGAGCTTTTCGCGCACCAGGCCGAAGTCGGCAATCACCTTATGAAAAGCTTTGCGCTGTTTGGCGTAGGCAATGGCATTCTCTATGGAGAGCCGCGCGCCGCCCACGCACATGGCGCCCAGCTTGAAGCGCCCAATGTTGAGGATGTTGAAGGCGATGATGTGTCCTTTGCCGATTTCGCCCAGGACGTTTTCCGCCGGCACCTGACAGTCGTTCAGAATGATGGGACAAGTCGAAGAACCGCGAATGCCCATCTTGTGCTCTTCCGCGCCCACGGAGAATCCCGGGAAGGTCCGTTCCACCAGAAAGGCCGTGAACTTCTCCCCGTCCACTTTGGCGAAGATGGTGAACAGGTCGGCGAAGCCGGCGTTGGTGATCCACATTTTCTCGCCGTTGAGCAGGTAGTGCTTGCCATCAGGCGAAAGCTGGGCCCGGGCGCGGCAATTGAGGGCATCGGACCCCGAGGAAGCTTCCGAAAGTGCGTAAGCGCCCACGATTTCTCCCGCCGCCAGGCGCGGCAGATATTTTTTCTTCTGCCCGTCGCTGCCGAAATAAACCAGAGGCAACGTGCCAATGCCGGTGTGCGCTCCCCAGGTAGTGGCAAAACCGGCGTATTTTGAGATGCGGTCGGCAATGACGGCGGCGGTGACTTTATCCATCTCCAGGCCGCCGTAAGCTTCGGGCACTTCCACGCCGCTCAATCCCAACTCCCCGGCCTTTTTCAGAAGATCGCGGGCGACGGAGAATTCCTTATGCTCCATCTTTTCGATGTTGGGGATGATCTCGTTGACCGCAAACTCTTCCGCCGTTTGCCCGATGAGCTGGTGCTGTTCAGAAAAATCTTCGGGAGTAAAGACTTCACTGGCCTGGCGTTCTTCGAGGAGAAAACTCCCGCCGGAAACCTTGCTGGAGATTGCTGTGCTGGCCATGGGGTGACTCCTTCAGCGGCAGGGGCGCGCGCCCGAGATCACTCTTGATTGTAGTGGCTCGGGGAAGACCACGCCAACGCGATGGCAACCCGATGGCTCGTGCCGGAAGCGGACCCATAATAGTCCCGCCCCCCAAGAATCTCTTTGGGCTAGAAGAAGCCCAGTTCTCCTGATACTTTGGGGCCATGCTGCGGGAGATCTCATCGGGGGGCGTGGTGGTGCGCGAGACCGCCGAGGGCTGGGAAGTGGCGGTGATTGAGCCGCAAAAGACGCCGGGTGCGGTCCCCAAAAAATCGTCTCCGAAAATCGTACTGGCCCTGCCGAAGGGGCTGGTCGACGAGGGCGAGAAGCCGGAACAGACCGCGCTGCGCGAAGTTTTCGAAGAAACCGGGGTGCGGGCCTCTGTACTCCGCAAGCTCGCCGACATCAAATACGTCTACGTGCGTACCTGGGCCGATCACCAGCGCGTGTTTAAGATTGTCAGCTTCTATTTGCTGCATTATGAATCGGGGACCATTGGCGAGATCGCACCCGCCATGCAGGTGGAAGTGAAGCGTGCTTTCTGGATGCCATTGTCCGAGGCGGCGCGCCGGCTTTCTTATCGCGGAGAGCGCGCGGTCCTCGAGCAGGCCCGGCAACACTTGCAAGCCCGTCCAGCATGAGCGGAAGAGTGGAATTTTTCCCGGGGCCAGCGCCGGTTTTTAGTGTGCTTCTGCACACACGCTGGAGTGACTGCGATCACGGATTTTTTCTGCGGGTTGTGAACGTAAAATATGAAAAAATCCCTTTAGTAAAACGATTTTTCTTGACAGGTTTTCTTCCGCGATCTAGCATGAGATCAACTTAATAGAGGCGCGCGCCGTTGCCATCCTCACCCCACATCTTACGGCGCGCGCCTTGTCCTTTTGGGGGCAATTTCCCGCATAATGTCGAAGTGACTTCGTCTGCCTTCCGCCTCCTACGCCTCGCCTGCTGTTGGCTGCTTTTCGGTATTCTCGGGATCGGCTTTTCTTGGGGGAAAAACCGGCCGCCCTCGCAGCCGGTGGTCGACCGCGAATATAGCGCGGCACTGGCTGCCGCTAATTTCTTTCTCCATGCCTGGCAGATCGGCGACCAGGAAAACGGCATCGTCATTCTTTCCGACGCGGTCCGGCGGCGCACCTCACCGGAGCAGATTGAAACCTTCTTTTCTCCCGATCCCGAGGCGGCGTATGAGATCAGCCGGGGCAAGCGGCGCAACCCTGGCCGCTACTCCTTTCCCGTCGTCCTGTTTGGCGCGGCCGGGGTTCGCCACGGGGCGGGGCCGCGCTACTCAGAGATCGTCCTGGTGCGTACTGGAAAAAGGGAGTGGGTGGTAGATAAACTTCCCTAGGCCCCCGGGCCGTTTAGATCATGGAACGCAATCTACTCGGGAAGGCAGGGAAGGCATGAAGCGCATTCATAAGGTCGCAGTCCTCGGCGCGGGGACCATGGGGGCGCGCATCGCCGCGCATTTTGCCAACGCCGGGGTCCCCAGCTATCTGCTCGACATGGTTGCGCCGGACTCCCCCTCCCGAAGCCAGATCGCGGCCGGTGGGCTGGAGGCCGCCAAAAAGTCCAAGCCCGCGGCGTTCTCCGAACCGTCGCTGGCCGGCCTGGTGACGGTGGGTAATTTTGCAGATGATCTGGGCAAGCTGGCCGACGTGGATTGGATCATCGAGGCGGTGGTCGAGGACCTCGAGAGCAAGCGGGCGCTGTTAAGAAAAGTGGAAGCTGCGCGTAAGCCGGGGACAATCATCACGACCAACACCTCCGGTTTGCCGGTGGCGAAAATTGCCGAGGGCTTTTCCGAAGATTTTCGCCGCTCGTGGTTCGGTACCCATTTCTTTAATCCTCCGCGCTACATGCGGCTGCTGGAAATCATCCCTACGCTGGAAGCCGATCCTGCCTTGATCGAAGCGGTCTCCTGGTTTGCCGACGTGCGCCTGGGGAAGGGGGTAGTGCGTGCCAAGGACACACCCAACTTTATCGGCAATCGCATCGGCGTCTTTTCCATGCTGAACATTGCCCGTCTGATGCAGGAGATGGACCTTTCCATTGAGGAAGTCGACGCGCTCACCGGACAGGCTATCGGCTGGCCGAAGTCGGCGACCTTTCGCACTATCGATCTGGTCGGCCTCGACGTGCTCGGCCACGTGGTCGCCAACATGGAACAGAATGTCCGCGATGAGCGCTCCGATCTGAAGCTCCCCGGCTTTATGCAGCAGATGCTGGAGCGCAAATGGCTGGGCGATAAGACCAAGGGCGGTTTCTACAAAAAGAGCAAAGTCGAAGGCAAAGAAGAACGCCTTGCCCTCGACTGGAGAACCCTGGAATATCACCCGCAGCAGAAGCCAAAATTCCCGGCGCTCGATATGGCGAAGAATATCGAGCAGACCGGCGCGCGGGTGAAGTCGCTGCTGGGTCTGGATGGAAACGGGCCGCAAAAGAATGACCGCGCCGGCGCATTTTTGTGGGCCGCACTCTCTGATGTGTGGACCTATTCCGCCAATCGCGTGCCGGAGATTTCCGACTCCATGGTGGAGATTGACCGCGCCATGCGCCTGGGCTTCAACTGGGAACTTGGCCCCTTTGAGTTGTGGGACGCTGCCGGTGTGGAAGCCAGCGTCGAACGCATGAAGAAAGAAGGGCGTCCTGTTGCCGCGAATGTCGAGAAGCTGCTGGCGTCGGGGAAGAAGTCCTGGTATGCCGATGATCCAGAGGCGGCCTCCGGACGCGCGTATTGGGACCTCGGTGCAGAAAGCTATGCGCCTGTGGTCGTGCCTGCGGGGGTGTGGTCGGTGGAAGTAGCGAAAAAGTCCAATGGGGTGGTGAAGAAGAATGCTGGCGCGTCCCTGGTTGATCTGGGCGACGGCGTGGCCTGCATCGAATTCCATTCCAAGATGAACTCGCTGGGCGGTGACATTGTTGGGCTCATTCACCAGACTCTGAAGCCGGGCGGCCAGGGCGAGGCTTTCGACGCCTTCGTCATCACCAACGACGCCGCCAATTTTTCCGTGGGCGCGAACCTGATGTTGCTGCTTATGTCGGCGCAGGAAGAAGAGTGGGACGAGGTCGACCTCGCCATCCGTCAGTTCCAGGGCATGACGCAGGCCATCAAGTTTTCTCCCAAGCCGGTGGTCATAGCGCCCTTCGGCATGGCCCTGGGCGGAGGCGTCGAGATGTCGCTGCACGCGGCCTCGCGCCAGCCCCACGCCGAACTCTACATGGGGTTGGTGGAAGTCGGCGTAGGCCTGCTTCCCGGCGGGGGAGGCTGCAAGGAGATGTTATTGCGCGCGGTGGACGCCGCGGCCTCTATTCGACCGGGAGGGCGAGGCGAGTCGGTCGAATTGGTGGAGGCGATGAAGCGCGCCTTTGAAACCATTGCCACCGCCAAAGTATCCACTTCCGCGGCCGAAGCCCGCGCACTCGGCTTTTTGACGAAAGCGGACAGCATCACCATGAACCGCCAGCGGCTGTTGTCCGACGCCAAGGCCCGCGCCTTGGAACTGGCCCGCAGCGGCTATGAGCCGCCGCTGCCGCGCGCGGATATTCCCGCGCCCGGCGAAAACATGCTGGTCACCCTGAAGCTGGGAGTGCACATCCTGCGGCAGGGGGAATACATCACGGACTACGAAGTCAAGCTGGGCACCAAGATCGCCGAGGTGTTATGTGCTGGAAATATCACCTCGGGCACGCCAGTCAGCGAACAATACCTGCTCGACCTGGAGCGGGAAGCCTTCAAGTCGCTTTGCGGCGAGCGTAAAACCCAGGAACGGATCCAGTACACGCTGAAGACGGGGAAGACGCTGAGGAATTAGATTGGCGATCCATCCCAAGCTGATCCTGGTGACGGAATATGCCAGAGTTTTCCGGCATTCAAGCGTGCCCTGGCAGGGTCGGGGAAGCAGTGAGCCCTATTTCCCCTCTTTCGGTGGCAGCGTAAGCCCGAAGACCGAAGTTCGTCCCCGGCCCGCGACGTTGATGTCGCTTACGTCCTCCGGATTGGGCAGATACAGCGTTTTGCAATACTCGCAGCGATAGACTTCCGCGTTACGTCCCCAGGCCTTCTCCACGTCGCCGCAGGACTGCTCCACGATGTCGCTGGAATAAAACCAGCGCTTCAGGTGGCCGCCGCAGTGCTTGTTCTTCTCACTCTTTTCGTTGCAGGCGCGCTGCCCCACCTTCTTGATCTTTACTTTGTGGTGTGGCAGCTGGGCGGGTTCCGGTATGGTCGTGGCCGTGGTCGACAAGGCTCTCACCTTCGTTCTGGCGCGGAGAGCGCCGGTTCTGAGCGTTCGCCCGCCATTGTACTAAAGCCGGCAAGGGGGATTCCATGGCCGGGCAGGGAAGCAGCGGAACTAAGGCTTGACCGGCAGGCTCCGCGGTTTGACATGCTCGCGGATGAAGCTGGAAATCTCTCCCATGGCGGTGCCTGGCTGGTAGATGGCGGCGACGCCGGATTGCTTGAGCTTGGGGATGTCCTGGTCGGGAATAATGCCGCCGACAATCACCAGCACGTCCTGCATTTTGTTTTGCCGCAGCAGCTCCATGACGCGGGGAACGATGGCATTGTGCGCGCCGGAAAGAATGGACAAGCCGATGACGTCCACGTCTTCCTGCAAGGCGGCGCTGACGATCATATCCGGGGTTTGCCGCAGGCCGGTGTAAATCACTTCCATGCCGGCGTCGCGCAGGGCGCGGGCGATGACTTTGGCGCCGCGGTCGTGTCCGTCGAGGCCGGGCTTGGCCACCAGCACGCGGATTTTGGGTTCGGCCATCCGATCAATTTAACCACAGACGCGCAGGGGAGCACAGGGGCAAGACAAGAATCAGGATACATCGGGAGTCTGGACGTCCAGGCTGCGCCACAGGTACCAGCAGGCCACGCTGCGATAGGGTGCCCAGACTTTGGCGATTTTCTCCATTTGTTTGGGTTTGGGCAGTTTGCGCTTGCGGTAGTGTTTGCGGATGGCCATCTGGATGCCCAGGTCGCCGGTGGGCAAAATATCGGGGCGGCGCAGGGCGAACATCAGGAACATATGCGCGGTCCAGGCCCCGATGCCCTTGACCTGCGTAAGTTGTTCGATGACTTCGGCATCGCTCAACTCGGGAAGGGCAGAGAAGTTGAGTTCGCCGCGATGGGTTTTGTCGGCCAAATCGCGCAGATAGCTGAGTTTCTGCTTGGAGAGCCCGACGGCGCGCAGCTGGGTCTCGCTGAGCCGCAGAACACCTTGGGGGCGCAGGGGGTCGCCGGCCAGATCGGTGAGCCGTTTGAAAATGGTGGCCGCAGCCTTGCCATGCAGCTGCTGGTAGACGATGGCCCGCGCCAGACTGTGGAACTGGGGCTCGTCATATTGCATGCGGTATGTGCCCACGCGAGTGATGATCTCGCACAGGATGGGATCGCTCTTCTTTAGATGGCGGACGGCGTGACGCATAGCAATTGGACGATTGTAGCCGGAAAAAGTTTCCAGAATTGCCTTACTGCTACACTCATCTTTGCCATTCTTTCCTGGACAGGCGACACACTTATGATCACCATTGTTTCCGGGCTACCGCGTTCCGGCACGTCCGTGATGATGCAGATGCTAGTGGCGGGTGGCCTGCAGGCGCTGTCTGACGGAGAGCGCCGCGCCGACGTGGATAACCCTCGCGGATACCTGGAATGGGAGCGCATTAAACAGCTGCCCAAAGACCCAGCCCTTATCGCGGAAGCGGAAGGCAAAGTGGTCAAGGTTATCTCGCAATTGCTGCTGGCGCTGCCCGAAGGGCATGAGTACCGCGTAATCTTCATGCAACGCCCGCTGGCTGAAGTGATGGCCTCGCAGGACGAAATGTTGCGCCGCCGCGGGACCTACGATCCCAAAGTGAGTGTGTCCGCGGTGGAGCAAGCCTTCCGCGATCATCTCTTCCGAGTCAATACCTGGCTGAATAGCAGGCCTTCGGTCAAAGTCCTGCGCATGCCCTACCACGATCTACTGCAGGGGGCAAAAGCCTCGGCGGAAAAGATCGCCCAGTTTCTGCAACAGCCGCTGGATATCGAAGCCATGGTGAAGCAGGTGGATGGCAGGTTGTACCGGCAGAGGAAAAAATAACCAATATAAGCGCTGAGGCCTGGTCCTAAAGTTTTAGCTTCGAGACAGCTTCTCGAGCTGTCACGATTGGAATTCCTTGAATCGCACCCAGCGATAGCGAGTCGGTTTTATCCCCGGATAGCAGCAGAGTCGCCTTCCCATCGACCGCGGTTGCTAAAATTACATCGTCGTCCGGGTCGTGGCTCAACTGGATTTTCGAGGTCAGCTCAACCCGCTCACTCTGGTGGAGAAGATAAGCCGCGACGTCCCCCACAAACGAATCTGTGATTCCCTTGAATTTCCGGATGCGCGGGTAATCCAGGACACGCAGGTACTCCTCCACAATCGGGTCTGACACTAGATGAATGGCTTTCTTCTGTCGAATGGCATGGAGAATGTGCGCCGGCGCGCCACTTCCTGAAATCAAGCCACTGATAAAAACATTGGTGTCGAGAACCATACGAGCCGGTCTGTGCTGATTATCCACGCCGGTCTTTTCTGGCAGCTTTAACCGTCAGGGCGACGGCTTGTTCGACTTCCTCCGGGGGAACGCGGCGGTTTGAGGTTTGAACTTCCGCGATCGATTTCCAGGGGTCGATCGCTTTCCAGGCGCGCCTCACCGTCAAGGCCTGCGCCAGGATTCCGCTGATGGATGTTCCTTTTTCGAAGGCCTCTTTGGCGACCTCTTCATGAAGGTCCGAGGCCACGCGGACATGGATCTGGCCGTTGAAAATCCGGGGCATGAGAGCACCTCTATACCGATATACCACGGTAAAGAAGGGTTACGTAACGCTGTTCTCCGTGTACGTCCCATAGACTTCCCGCAGCGCGTCGCAGATTTCACCTACGGTCGCATAAGCGCGGACCGCATCCAGAAGCAACGGCATGGTATTGGCGGAAGAAATGTCTCCGGATGAATTGCTCTTTGGTTCCTGCGCAGCAGCTTTCTTCAGCGCTTCGAGCGCGCGGCGAACGGCGCCATTCGAGCGGCGGCCGCGCAAAGCTTGCAGTTTGGCGGCTTGCTGCCGGGCCACCGATTCGTCGATGTACAGGATCTGCGGCGGTTCTTCCTGCACGGCAAATTCATTGACCCCGACGATGATTTTCTCATTGGCTTCCACGGCCCGCTGATACTGATACGCGGCCTCGGCGATTTCCTTTTGCGGATATCCCCGCTCAATGGCCTTGACCATGCCACCCATGGCGTCGAGCTTGCCGAAGTAATCGAAGGCGCCGGCTTCCATCTTGAGGGTCAGGTTTTCCAGGAAGTAGCTTCCGCCCAGCGGGTCCGTGGTTTGGGTCACGCCGGTTTCATGCGCGATGATCTGCTGGGTGCGCAGGGCGATGCGTGCGGCCTCCGCCGTGGGCAAGGCCAGCGCTTCATCGTAGGCGTCGGTGTGCAGCGATTGCGTGCCCCCCAGCACGGCGGCCAGGGCCTGCAGGGCCACGCGGGCGATGTTATTCATGGGCTGCTGTGCCGGAAGCGAGACACCGGCGGTCTGGGTATGGAAGCGCATCAGCCAGGTACGCTCCTGCTTCGCGCCAAAACGCTCCCGCATCACCTTGGCCCAGATTTTGCGCGCGGCGCGGTATTTGGCGATTTCCTCGAAGAAGTCGTTATGGGCGTTGAAGAAGAAGCTCAGGCGCGGGCCGAATTCATCCACGTCCAATCCGCGGCGGCGGGCCCATTCCACGTATTCCATCCCGTCGTACAAGGTGAAGGCGAGTTCCTGCAACGCGGTCGAGCCGGCTTCGCGGATGTGGTAGCCGCTGATCGAAATGGTGTTGAAGCGCGGTGTAAATTTAGAGCCGAACTCGAAGGTATCGATCACCAGCCGCATGGAGGGTGCGGGCGGAAAGATGTATTCCTTCTGCGCGATGTATTCCTTCAGAATGTCATTTTGCAGTGTGCCGGAGATTTTCTTCCAATCCGCCCCTTGCTTCTCGGCCACTACCAGGTACATCGCCCACAGCACTGAGGCCGGCGAATTGATGGTCATGGAGACGGTGGTGTTTTCGAGGTCGATCCCGGAAAAGAGGATCTCCATGTCCTCGAGCGAATCGATGGCCACGCCGCACTTGCCCACCTCGCCTTCGCTGGCCGCGTGGTCGGAGTCGTAGCCCATCAGCGTGGGCAGATCAAAGGCCACCGAGAGCCCGCCACCGCCGTGTTCCAGCAGGTATTTGTAGCGCTGGTTGGTTTCTTCCGGCGAGGCGAAGCCGGAAAACTGGCGCATGGTGAAGAGCTTGCCTCGGTATCCCGAAGCATGAATGCCGCGCGTGTAGGGCGGTTGGCCGGGCGCGCCCAGCTGCTGGCTGGGATCCCAGTTTTGCGGAAGATCGGCCTGAGTGTACAGGCGGCGCACCGCTTCGCCAGAAATGGTCGTGAAGCGGGCGTGGCCTTGCTCATCGCGGTTTACGCCCGTAGGCTTGCCGATGGGCTTCTCGGGATTCTTCTCCAGCGTGGGCGCGAGGGTCTTCTCGGCCCATTTCTTCTCGGCTTCGGAAGGATGGCGCTGCTCGTATACCTCAGCCGCCGGATTCTCCCCTACTTGCGGGTTGGTTTTTTCCGCCATAGACGCGACTTCTGCATGATAGGAGAGTCCCGCAGCCGGAGCAAGGGAAGCCGCTCAGGACGGCTGAGGGCGAGAAGGGCCCAGTTCCCAGGCCTTGGCATATTTCCAGGAGACATATACGGCGTGGTACAGGTGCAGCAGCAGGCCTTCGCGGCCATCCAGGAAGCCGAGGCGGAAGATGTAGTTGTAGAGGAACGTCAATGCGGGACGGACCACAATATCGAGGAGGCGGAAGCCACGTGCTTTTCCCGCCACCGCCATCTCCGCTCCCAGCGAGGAGTAGCGGTTCATGTGCTCAATGTACTCTGAAAGCGTGGGATAGGAGTGGTGAATGAGGGGAGACTGCAAATTTCCCGTGGGCCCGGCGATCGGGACGGTTTCATGCACGGCGCGTTCTTCAAAGTGCGCGGTGGCTTTCGTCAGCAGCCGCAACTTGGGGTCGGGCCAGAAGCCGCCGTGGCGCATCCAGCGCCCCAGAAACCTGTTTTGCCGAGGAAGAAAATATCCACTCAGCGCCGAGGGGGCGGCCAGCACGGCCTGGATTTCCTGGGCCAGAGGAGTACTCACTTCCTCATCGGCATCGAGGCTCAAAATCCAATCGCCGCCGGCCTTGGCGATGGCGGAATTTTTCTGGGCCGCGAAGCCCTTCCACGCCTCCACGAAAATTTTTGCCCCATACGATCGGGCGATCTCCACGGTCCGGTCGCTTGAGCCGGAGTCGACCACGATGATTTCGCCCTTCCCATCCGAGACCAGGGGCTGCACGCTGGCAAGCGTGCGGCCGAGGTTGGTCTCCTCGTTATAAGTGATGATGACGACGGAGAGGGTCATGAGGATAATGAGGGCGAAGGCCTGCTCTCACGCTGAGAGGATACCGTGCCTTCCTGTGGCTGGGAATGCCCGGCCAGTTTCCGCCTAAATCTGCCAGTCCAGCTCTACCGGTTCGGTCTCCATGGGTTCGTGGCAGTACTCGGCCAGCTTTCGGCGCAGATTGTTGACCTCGGCGGCCAAGGCAATGACGGCATCGGAGAGGGGATCGCGAATATCTTTCGGGTCAGTGATGATGACACGCTTACCATTGCGCAGCACAATGTGCCCCGGCACGCCGACGACGGTAGAGTTGTCCGGAACATCATGCAACACCACCGAGTTGGCCCCCACGCGGGAGTTTTCCCCGATGCGGATGTTCCCCAGGATTTTTGCCCCGGTACCCACCACCACTTTGTTGGCCAGGGTGGGGTGCCGTTTGCCCTTTTCCTTGCCGGTCCCGCCCAGGGTGACACCTTGATAAAGGGTGACATCGTCTCCCACAACAGTGGTCTCGCCAATGACCACGCCGGAGCCGTGGTCAATGAAAAGGCGATGTCCAATTTGCGCCGCCGGATGGATCTCAATCCCGGTGAGCACCCGTGCCCCCTGGGAAAGCAAGCGGGCCAGGGTGCGCAGGTGGCAATTCCAAAGCCAGTGATGAATGCGAAAAGCCCACAAGGCGTGCAGGCCGGGATAGCACACGACGACTTCAAACCATGACTTGGCGGCCGGATCGTTCTCCAGCACGGTGGTGACGTCGTCGTGTACCGATCTCAGGAACCCGATCATAGTTCGACGGTCGCCGTGGGCAATTGCTGCGCATCATTGCGCAGGGTCTCGAACAGCACCGTGCTCAGATAGCGCTCGCCGAAGTCGGGCAGGACCACCACAATCAACTTGCCCGCGCTTTCCGGACGTTTGGCGACTTCCACAGCGGCCAGAGCGGCCGCTCCGCAGGAAATGCCCACCAGCAGGCCTTCTTCCCGGGCCAGGCGGCGGGCCATCTGAATGGAATCTTCGGTCCCTACCTGCACCACTTCATCAATGAGATCGGTGCGCAGAATTTCCGGAATGAAGCCTGCGCCGATGCCCTGGATCTTGTGCGGGCTGGGTTTGCCTCCGGAGAGCACCGGGCTGTCCTTGGGCTCGACGGCGATTACTTTGAATCCCGGCTTTTTGGGGCGAATGAACTCCGCAACTCCGGTCAGGGTCCCCCCGGTGCCGACGCCCGAGATCAGAATATCGATCTTGCCCTCCGTGTCCTCCCAGATTTCCGGGCCGGTGGTCTCGCGGTGAATTTTGGGATTGGCGGCATTGGCAAACTGCTGCAGGATGACCGAGCCCGGGGTCTGGCCCTGGATTTCCTGCGCCTTGGCGATGGCGCCCTTCATGCCTTTGGGACCGGGAGTGAGCACCAGCTCCGCCCCCAGGGCCATCAACAGGACACGGCGCTCCATGCTCATGGTCTCAGGCATGGTGAGGATAAGGCGATAGCCTTTGACCGCCGCGGTAAAGGCCAGTCCGATGCCGGTATTGCCGCTGGTC
>JAFDVW010000009.1:0-423522 GCA_018268755.1 Acidobacteriota bacterium | reverse complement strand
CCGATGCGATCTTTCACGCTGCTGCAAGGATTGAAACTCTCCAGCTTGGCGGCCACTTTACCATGGCATCCCGCCGTAACTTTATTCAGATAGACGAGAGGGGTACGGCCAATCAGTTCGGTGATATTGTTCGCAATTTTCACTGTGGTGTTTCCTTTATTTTGCTGGGCAGGAAAAGAAAAAAGCGCCCGGAATCTCTGCATGGAAAAAGCCCTGCCACGATCAAAATGGCAGGGCTTCATGATATTACGGCTTGACCTTTCGCGCACGGGATATGCGCCCCGGCGCCTTTACTGCTGAGGCGGCGCGGCGACAGATTGTGGGTCCGGGCGCGCGGTGACGTAAGGTACCGCCGGCGAGTGCGTAACCTCGCCGCGCGCAGCGTCGTCCATAATGATGCCGGCCCGCTCCAGCGACTGCCCCGCTGAGCGGTCGAGTTCCAGGCGCGACTTCAAGTAGGCGGCCATGGCGGAAACCAGCGTCGATTCGGCCATGGCCAGGGTGCTCTGGTTCTGCAAGACTAGAGTGGAAGTCGAAGCTCCGAGAGCGTACTTCTTCTGCTCGGCATCCAGCGACTGCCGGGCCAGATCGACGGCGGCCTGCGCCGACTGCACGCTGGCGCGGTTCTGTAACACTGCGAACTGCGCGTTGCGCACTTCGATGCGCACCTGGTTTTCAATCTGCTGCAGCCGTATCTGCGCCTGGCGATATTCCAGCTGCGAGCGGATTTGCGTGGCCTGCGCGGAACGATTGCGCAAGGGGATGTTTAAAGTGAGGCCGACTCCCTTATCGGGGGCGGAGGAATCGATGAGCTGATTGAGTGTGCTTCCGTAGCCCACGGTAGGGATTGAATCATTGGTACAAAATGGATTGCTAGGGTTTGCCGCGCACGTGCTCGCGGGGTTCTGTGTCCCCCCTAAGCCCGTACCTCCGTAATAGGCGAATGCATCCAGAGTGGGAAGCAAGGAGCTACGCACCGCCTTGTTGCTGATCTCATTGTTGGTCATGTTAATGCGCGCAATGGCCAGTTCCGGGCGATGCGCCAATGCGTCGTTGACCAGTTCTTGCGTGGGCGTTACGGGTTCCTGTTCGGGTAGTTTCGCGGTGGAGGTGGGAATGACTTCCGCATCCGCCAGTTTGGGGTCCTGCAAGCTGCGGGTCAGAGCGTTTTTCATCAGCAACTGCTGCAATTGCAGGTTGGTCTGCGCGACCGTCAGCGACTGCTGGTCCGTGGCTACCGTACTCTGGGCTCGCACCACTTCGATGGGGGCCAGGGTGCCGATTTCCACCTGCTTCTTGGTGTCGTCCAGAGTCTTTTGCGCGAAGGCCAGCGATTCTTGCTGCACCCGGACAAACTCATAGGCGTAGACCAGGTCCCAGTACATGCTCTGGATCTGGTTTACCGTGGTGATGATCTGCAGCCGGAACGCCACATCGGAAATCTCGCGATTGTTTTTGGCGATGCGAATGAACCGTCGATTGGGTGCGAAGCCAAAGCCCTGCAAAAGGTGTTGCGAAATAGTGGCTTTGAATCCAGAACTCAATTCCGGACTTAAGCTCGTAAAGGGGCTGTTAGTAGTGGCCCGGGTGTTGTTAAACCCGACCGACAGGTTCGTGCCGGTCTGGAATCCTTGCTGATAAGCAAAATCAAAGGTCTGGGTGTTCTGCGACAGGACCGGTACGCCGATGAAAGCACTGCTGGCTTTGGAATTGGAGTGGTCGAACTGAAGGGTGCTGCTCAGAACAGGATCAAAGCTCGTAATATTGGGGCCCGATCCCAAGGTGGAAACGACCAATCCGCCGGTACCGGTTCCTGCGCCACCCGAGCCGGCGCTGGTGCCGCCGGTGCCGGAACCGACCTGTCCTCCCAAACCGCCGATGCCGCCGCCGGGTGTATTCTGCACCACGCCGGTGTTGACGCCCAGGATGGAAGAACCCGCCTTGGCGCGCAGCACGTCGGTGTCTGCGATGTTGAGGTTATAGCGGGCAATGGCGATGTCCAGGTTGTTTTCCAGGGCCAGGGCGATGGCATCGTCCATGGAGAGATAAATCTTCCCATCGCGCAGCAGATTTTCGATGCGGGCCGTGTTGGCCAAATTCGGCGTCGCAACCTGGCGGGCCATATACGGAGCCAGCGGGTTGGGGAAGTGCGAATTCGGCTTGCTGTAGTCCACGCGCTGATACTGCTGGGCCTTGGCGGCCGAAGGCGCGGCTGGAGGCGTCGCTTCCTGGGCCAATCCCAGGGTCGGCATGCTCAGCGCCAAAAGGCAGGCAATCGCCTGTTGTAGAACAGGTTTCAAGCGAGGTAAAGACATTCGTTTATCTCCATGCATGAAGACTGCTGGTCAAAACAATAAAAGCCCAACCCATAAAAACGTTATCTGCGGCCTAAGGGTTATGCACAACTGCACTTCGTACCAAAGTACGTAAAACCGGGGGCCCAGGTTTCAATTATTCCAGCGCTCAGGGCTCGTCAGCGCCAACAGCGTGGGAGCAATCTGCGGAATGCCATAGTATATCGAAGACGGTGTCGGCATTTGGCGTTCCCGGCGGTAAAACTATGTAAAGATTCGCCAATCCCGAGTTTAGATGAACCGGGATCAGCAATCGGCTCCAAAAAATGTTCATGCGCAATCTCAGATTGATTCTGGCCTACGACGGCTCCGATTTCGCCGGCTGGCAGGTGCAGCCGGCATCCCCGACCATTCAGGGGACCTTGGCCACAGCCATTGGACGGCTGACCGGGGAAAAAGTCTTGCCGCAGGGCTCAGGACGCACTGACGCTGGGGTGCATGCTTTGGCGCAGGTGGTGACATTTGTCACGGAGTCAAACGTCCCTACCGGGAATTTTCTGAAGGCGCTGAATGACCTGCTTCCCCCAGCCATCCGCGTGCTGGAGGCGGCCGAGGTCCCCGCCGACTTCCATGCCCGCAAGTCGGCGCGCGCCAAAACCTATCGCTACCACATGTACCGCGCGGACATCTGCCCTCCCTTTCTGGCGCGCTATGTCTGGCACTTCCCCTATCCGCTGGATGAGGGGGCGATGCAGGAGGCAGCCGGGCGCGTGCTGGGGGAGCACGATTTCACTTCCTTCGCGGCCGTCGATCCGGAACGAGACGAAACCCCGGCCTCTCATGTGCGCAGCATCCTGGCGTCGGAGTGGGAGCGGCAAGGCGATGAGTTGGTCTATACCGTGCGCGGCAGCGGGTTCCTGCACCACATGGTGCGCAATCTAGTTGGGACATTCCTTCTGGTGGGGAAGGGAACGCTGCAGCCGGAAGATGTCTCGCGAATTCTCGAAGCCCGTAAACGCTCGGCCGCGGGCGCAACCGCCCCCGCCAGCGGCCTGTTTCTGGTGAGTGTGGAGTATTGAGCCAGAAAAGGGCGAAGCGCCACCGTGAAGCTGATCTAGACTGTTCCCATGCCTGCTGAGCTGCCAACCCGGCCGCGCACCGTGATCTCCCGCGATCCCGCCACTGGGGAAATTTTGCGTGAGCTGGATTGCGCTTCCGATGCGGCCGTCCACGAGATCGTGGCCCGCGCGCAAGCGGCGCAATTGCCATGGCAGAGGCTGGGCGTGCGCCAGCGCGTCGAGGTGCTGCGCCGGTTTCAGGCATTACTCAGTGCGCGAAAGTTGGAAGTGGCTGAGCGCATCACACGCGAAGCCGGCAAACCGCGGGTTGAGGCCCTTTCCACCGAAGTGCTGGTGGTGCTGGATGCGGCGCGCTTCCTCATCGAACATGCTTACCGGCTTTTGCGCGAGGAGCCGCTGGCACACGGCAATCTCGCCATGAAGATTAAGGCGGGGCGCATTCTGCGCCAGCCCTATGGCATTGTCGGGATCATCTCGCCGTGGAATTATCCCTTCTCGGTTCCGGCCACGGAAACCCTGGCGGCGCTGGTGGCGGGCAATGCCGTGGTCCTGAAGCCCTCGGAATTCACTCCTCTCTGCGCCCTGGAGTTGCAATCTCTGCTGCACGCCGCGGGGGTGCCGCAGGACGTCTTTTGTGTTGTGGTGGGTGATGGCGCCACCGGCGCGGCCCTGGTGACGTCTGGCATTCAGAAGCTGGTCTTCACCGGAAGCGTGGCCACGGGCAAGCGCATTGCCCAATCGGCGGCGGAACGTCTGCTTCCGGTGGTCCTCGAATTGGGGGGCAAAGACCCCATGATTGTGCTGGAGGACGCCGACCTCGATATCGCTTCCAGCGGCGCGGTCTGGGGCGCCTTCATGAATGCCGGACAGACCTGCCTGTCGGTGGAACGCTGCTACGTGCACCGCAGCCGTTATGCAGAGTTCGTGATGGCGTGCGTGCGAAAAACCCAGCTGCTGCGCCTGGGCAACGGCATGGAACCCGCCACCGACGTCGGCCCCATGATCCACGAACGGCAGCGGCGCATTGTCGAATCTCACGTAGAGGATGCCCGCGCCCGCGGCGCCCGCGTATTGACCGGGGGCGTTGCTCTGCCGGAGCTGGGACCCAACTTCTATGCTCCCACCGTGTTGGCCGATGTCCATCACGAGATGCGCGTGATGCGCGAAGAGACCTTTGGGCCCGTCCTGCCCATCATGCCCTTTGATAGCGAGGAGGAAGCGGTCCGCTTGGCCAACGATTCGCAGTATGGCTTGGCCGCCAGCGTCTGGACCCGCGACCGGGCGCGCGGCGCCACGCTGGCGCGGCGGATTGAGGCCGGCACCGTCATGGTGAATGACACGGTCTCCTGCTTTGGGATCAGCGAAGCGCCCCATGGCGGAGTGAAAGCCAGTGGCCTGGGCCGCACCCATGGCCGCTTCGGGCTGGAGGAGATGGTCTGGGTGAAATACCTGGATTGCGACCGCCTGCCCGGCATGAAAAAGCCCTGGTGGTATCGCTATGGAGAAAAGTTCGGCCAGAGCATGTCGGCCTTTGCCGATGCCATGTTTGCCCGCACTCTGGGCGGGCGGCTGCGGGGGGCCGTGCGCTCCGCAGGTATGCTGCGGCGTAAAGAACAACTTTGAACCGGGCCGCATTCTGCGTAGCCCGGCCTCTCGCTGTCCGCGGAACTTCCAGTACACTTGAATGTCCATCATGTCTGACAGCGCAAACCTGAAACAGCTTGTGCAACGAACCCCGGGCCCCACTCCCTGGTATTGGGAGACCTTTCCGGCCATCCACGGAAATTCCAAACAGCGTTTTGCCTGGAGCCATCAGGGCTCGCAAGGGCCGCTGGCCTATTTGGTCTCTCTGGGGCTCGAAGCCGAGCCGGACAAGCCCCGTCTGGCGCTCAACACCTACTGCCGTCCTTTTCTGGTGTCTCCGGCCTATCTGGGGATTGCCTGTCCCGAAGGCCGCCACCTGCGGCTGGCGTGTTTCGATCCCGATCAGCTGAAGGCCTTCGACTTCGCCGAGATCGCCGGCTGGTTTAAGCAATCGAGCGAACGCATGTACGCGGCCACCGCGCCCATCGCGGAGTTCGAAGTGCCGGTCACCCTGCCCGCCGGGACCCACAAGATTGAAGTGCCGCCGGAGATGCAGAGCGTGGAAGAGCTGATTGTGCCCACCAGCTATCCCGCGAAAGGGCCGGACGATCCCGCCTTTGCCCTCTACGTCTTTTATCTGCACGCTGGGCTGGTGGAAGTGTTGCCGCAGCGTTGGTTCACTTCCGCGCAATATCAGGTGGGGAAGCAGTGGATTCCGCGCGCGGTGCGCGATCCCGAATCCCATCGTTTGGCTGGCGAGTGTTACGGAGTCGGTACGTTCCTGCTGGAAGAAGACGGCTGCCGTCTGGAACGCTGGCTCGACCGCCTGTGAAACATGCGCTAGCTTCTCCCTAGAAAATAAACGACCAGTTCAGGAAGGCATACATCCAGGCCAGATTGAAGGCAAAAAGCGCTCCACAGAGGGCCAGGAAAGCCGGCTTGGGATATCGTTTCAGGTAGCACGCGAGCACCAAAAAGACAGGAAACGCAGGCAGCAGGTAGCGCGCGCACCCCACCAGAAAATTCGGGCCCAGCTTCATGAGCGTCAGCGCGATCACTGCCAGGGTGTAGAGCCTGAGCTCCGGCCTCATTTTGCCCGCCGCCGTCACATACAAAAACGCCAGCAGAATGGCTGCGCTGCCCAGAGAAATTGCGGTCGGGCTGCGAAACGCGTCCTGCAGCCCCAGCCAGAGTCCCGTCCAGGGAGCGGCAACTTGTGTCGTCCAATATTTACGGTAAGCATCCGCAATCGAAATGTGTCCTGTCCAGCGCAGCCAAAGCGGAAAGGCGGCGCCCGCCAGCGGAACCAACAGCGCCGGCCAGGCGGCGGTTTCGCGCTTTCGCCATGCCATGAGGAGTAAGGGTATCGCTACCAGAGCGCCCGCCGCCCGCGACAGAGCAGCCAGGGCCCCACAGATCGCCGCGCTCGGCCAACGCGCTTCGCGGGCCAGCACCAGGGCCCATACCATCGCGGCGGCGCACAAAGCTTCCGTGTATCCCACGAAGAACACGAAGCTCACCGGCCACGCAGCATAGAGGAGAAGGGTTCGCCAGGCGGGACATTCCGGGGATTCCATGCGAGAGAGGCGGAGTATTCCCCAAAAAAGAAAGAACGCTGCGCTGGTGGAAATCAGCAGGGCCGCGAACAGGGGATGCATGAGTGGGCTCAGAAGGCGAATCAGGCCGGGGTAGAGCGGGTAGAACACCACCGAGGCCGGCAGATCGTAGCCTTGCCGGCTGATGTGCAGATACCACACGGTATCGAATCGCGCCCACGTCTCCAGGTGCGGGTGCAGACTGCTCACGTCGAAGAGCAGGGCATTCACGCGGGCGCTTTCTGGCGGGGACGGGCGCAGGCTGGGGAGACACAAAATGGCGATCGCGGAATAAAGGAAACGCAGAGCCAGCGTGAACAGGAAGGCTGTTTTTGCGTCAGACCAGTGGGCGGATTTGCCGGCCATGATTTCCGGAACTTAGTACGGCGGCAAGGAAAATGTCAAAAAGCTTGCCTACCTCTTCCTTGCCATCACATGACGGGCAAGCCGGATTTCTGGTGTTGCAGCGCGGCCTGGGCGGCGGCCAGCTCGGAGCGCAGGGTGCCGGCCTCTTCCTGCGAGAGCCGCAGGATTACGTTCTCCTTGCATAGAAGGTAGCAATATCCGTCGGCGGCGCGGCAGGCGGAAAAAGACCCCGCCCCCAGAGAGAATCCGCATCCCGATTGTTCCAGCATGTCTCCCAAGCACTCCAGGGCGCAAGAAATCTCGCTGCGATCGAGGTGCATCAGCAGGGCGCGCCGCCACCGCAGGCAGACACAACCGCAGCGGCAAAGGGAACAACGAATGGCTTCGGATTGGTGGATCGGCGCCACGGTAACTCGTCCTTTCCGCAATTTTCTAGTTGCAAACGAGTTGCAACTAGAAGGGGATGTTTTTACTCTAGGGGCCGGCGCCAGTGCTGTCAATGCAGCAGCGAAAAATTCTGTCGCAAGATTGTTGCAACCAGTTGCGACAAGGGCCGTGGGTCCTGGGTTTGCACCTTCCCTTGCCGCTGGTATACCGTAAAACGTTCTCTTTCTTTCGCCATGGCTGAACGTCCTACGACCAACGCCGCCGCATCGCCCTCCGTTCTGGAAACCAGAATCGATCCTACGTCAGCACGGTTTGAGGCCAATATGCGCTTCATGGCCGATGTAATGTCGCAGGTGCACAACCAGGAGGAAAAGATCCGGGAAGGGGGCGGGGCCAAGGCCATTGAGAGCCAGCACAGCAAAGGACGTTTGACCGCGCGCGAGCGCATAGCCTTGCTGTCTGACCCGGAATCATTTTTCGAGCTGGGCATCTACACCGCGCAGGGCATGTATGAGGAGTGGGGCGGGGCACCCGCCGCCGGGGTCATCACCGGCCTGGCCCGCATTCACACCCGCCTGGTGATGATCATTGCCAACGACGCCACGGTGAAAGCCGGCGCGTTCTTTCCCATGACAGCGAAGAAAGTGATTCGGGCGCAGAACATCGCCATTGAAAACCGCATCCCGACCATGTATCTGGTGGATTCCGCCGGGGTCTTTCTGCCCTTGCAGGAAGATGTGTTTCCCGACACCGACGATTTCGGGCGCGTGTTCCGCAACAACGCGGTGATGTCGGCCATGGGGATTCCTCAGATCGCGGCCATCATGGGCATGTGCGTGGCCGGCGGTGGCTATCTGCCCGTGATGTGCGACCACGTGCTGATGACCGACGGCAGCGGCCTCTTTCTGGCCGGACCCGCATTGGTGCAGGCGGCGATTGGGCAGAAAGTTTCCGCCGAAGAACTGGGGGGCGCAGCCATGCATTCGGCCATCAGTGGCACCGTGGATTTTCGCGAGCCCAACGACGAGGCTTGCCTGGCGCGTCTGCGCTCGATCGTCGAAAAATGGGGATACCGGCGGCAATCGCCCTGGGACCGCAAGAAGCCAGAAGACGCCAAGTACGCGGCGGAAGAGATTTACGGCATCTACGATTCCTCGCCCGCCCGGCCCTATGACATGAAAGAAATTTTGGCGCGTGTCGTCGATGGGGCGCGCTTCGATGAATACAAACCCGAGTACGGCAAGACCCTGGTGTGTGGATACGCCCGCATCGGCGGGTTTGCCGTTGGCATTGTTGCCAACCAGAAGCTGCACGCGCAGCAGACCGACCACGAAGGCAATAAGCGGGTGGAGTTCGGCGGGGTCATCTATACCGAGTCCGCCGAAAAAGCGGCCCGCTTCATCATGGACTGCAACCAGAACCTGATTCCCCTGGTCTTTTTTCACGACGTGAACGGCTTCATGGTGGGACGGGACGCGGAGTGGAGTGGCATTATCAAAGCCGGGGCGAAGATGGTGAATGCGGTGTCGAACTCGGTGGTGCCCAAAATCACCGTGATCGTGGGCGGCTCCTTCGGCGCGGGACACTATGCCATGTGCGGCAAAGCGTATGATCCGCGCTTTGTGTTCGCCTGGCCCACCGCGCGTTATGCGGTCATGGGCGGCGATTCGGCGGCAGGCACGCTGGTCGAAATCAAGCTGCGCCAGCTGGAACGCAGCGGCAAGCAGTTGAGCGAAGAAGAGAAGAAGCAATTGTATGAGTCGGTAAAGCAGACCTATGATGAGCAGTCGGATCCTCGCTACGGCGCGGCGCGTTTGTGGATCGATAAGATCATCGACCCCATGGAGACGCGGGCGGCCATTACCACGGCGCTGGAGGCGGCCGCGTTAAATCCCGACGTGCCTGAGTTTAAGGTGGGCGTGCTGCAAACTTGATCAACTGGAGCAACCACGGAGGCACAGAGACACAGAGTTATGTTGCTTCATGAATCTCTCACCGAGCAGATCATAGGGGCAGCCATCGAAGTACATCGCGTGCTGGGTCCAGGACTTTTGGAATCAGCCTATGAAGAATGCTTATGTCACGAATTGAACATTCGCGGGTTGAAATTTCAACGACAGTTGTCTGTGCCGGTGAGATACAAAGAAGTTTGTCTGGAGTGCGGGTACAGAATCGATATCCTCGTCGAGGACGCAATTGTTCTTGAACTAAAATGTGTCGAACACATCGTCCCGGTGCATGAAGCCCAAATACTGACGTATCTGAAACTAACTGGAAGGCGAGTAGGGTTGATTCTCAATTTCCATGTGGCAGTTTTGGCGCAAGGCGGAATTGTAAGAAAAGTTCTTTGATCTCTCTGTGACTCCGTGCCTCCGTGGTGAAGATTTGGACCAAATAGTGAAATTGATCGAATGTCCGCGCGATGCCTGGCAGGGCTTAAAAGGCCAGGTCCCTGCCTATCTCAAGGTGGACTACCTGAAAGCCCTGATCAACGCCGGATTCAAGCACATCGATGCTGTTTCTTTTGTCTCGCCCAAAGCGGTGCCGCAGATGGCGGATTCCGAAGATGTGTTGAAAGAACTTGATCCTCCCGACGATGTGGAGATCATCGGCATCGTAGTGAACGCGAAGGGCGCGGAACGGGCCATCCAGACCAACGCCGTGCGCACGCTGGGCTTCCCCTATTCGGTGTCCCCGACATTTTTGCGCAACAACCAGCGCCAGACCCTCGACGAAGCGATTGATGAGCTCGAGAGCATCCATCAGAAGGGCGAAGAGGCCGGGCTGAGTACGGTGGCCTATATCTCCATGGCTTTCGGTAACCCTTATGGCGACGAATGGAGCGTTGAGGAGGTCATCAACGCCGTGGATCTGCTGGAGTCGTACGGCATAAAGCAGATTTCTCTGGCCGATACGGTGGGCGTCGCCGGTCCGCAGCAGATTGGGGAAGTGGTTTCCGCGGTGCTGGCCAAGTTCGGGTATCTCGAGATTGGGGTGCATCTGCACAGCCGCCCCGAAAAGGCCGCGGAAAAGGTGCTGGCCTCCTATGAGGCCGGCTGCCGCCGCTTTGACTCCGCGCTGGGCGGTCTGGGAGGATGTCCGTTCGCGCAGGACGCCCTGCTCGGCAATATTCCCACGGAGGTGGTGGTCGAAGTTTTAGGCAAGCGCGGCGCCGGCTTGCCGGACTTGCGGCCCCTGGACACGCTCTTGCGCATTACTCGCGAGATCGGTACGCGATATGCAACGTCAGCTGCTGATATCCCACACTGAGGCCACAAGCGATGAGTTACCACAGCATCCAGCTCGCGCAAGATTCCGGCATCGCCACCATCACGCTGAACCGTCCCGAAAAAAGAAACGCCATCAGTTTTCCTCTCCTCAAAGAGTTGTTTGCCGCATTCGATGAAATTGAGAAATCGACGGCCCACGTCGTGCTGCTGACCGGGGCGGGAAAATCTTTCTGCTCCGGCATGGACCTGGACGAGCTGAAATCCTTCGTGGGCAAGACCTACGAGGAGAATGTAAAAGACTCCACCTGCATGGCGAAGCTGTTCCGCCGGCTCTACGATTTTCCCAAGCCCACCATTGCGGCGGTCAATGGTGCAGCCATGGCTGGGGGAACGGGCTTGGCCACCATGTGTGATTTCACCCTGGCGGTGCCCGAAGCGGCGTTTGGCTACACCGAAGTGCGCATCGGCTTTGTGCCGGCGCTGGTCTCTTCGATACTGGTTTGGCAGGTGGGCCACAAGGTGGCGCGCGACCTTCTGTTGAGTGGAAGGCGCTTTGACGCGAAAGAGGCCTTTCGCCTGGGCCTGGTCAATGAAGTGGTGGAAGCGGAGCAGCTGATGCCCCGCGCGCGCGAGCTGGCGGCGCAGCTGCTGGGTAACAGCCCATCTTCGATGCGCGCCACCAAGCGGTTGATCAACAGTTTCATCAACAGCGAACTGAACGAACAGTTTGCGCAGGCCATCCAGGACAATGCCCGCATTCGTAGCTCGGCAGATTTCCGCGAAGGCATTACCGCATTTCTGGAAAAGCGTCCGCCGCAATGGAGTGGAAAGTGAAAGCTAGTCCCGGGGTCGTGTGTGAGACGCGTCTGCGTGTGCGCTATGCCGAGACCGACCAGATGGGCGTGGTCTACCACGCCAATCATTTTGTCTGGTTCGAAATCGGGCGGGTGGAGTTTTTGCGGCAGCTAGGGTTCGCCTACAAAGATATGGAGCAGCAAGATGGATGTTTCATCGCCGTAGTGGATGCGCGCTGCCGCTATAAGGCGCCGGCCCGCTACGACGATGAGATTGTGGTGCGCACCCACCTGAAGCATGTGCGCGAGTCGGTGGTGCACTTTGGCTATGAACTCCTGCGGGCCAGCGACGGCTTGCTGCTGGCCGAAGGAGAGACTACGCATGTGGTGGCGAATGCGGAGATGAAGACCACGCCGCTGCCGGAAAAATATCTGCAGGTGTTCCGCGAGGCCGTGGGCAAGACGAAGGATTGAAAGCCGGCGGCGTCACGAATGCCGAGGGAGAAATCGTTGTGCAAGCTTTACATATCGACGGCAGCACGTTGACCCTGGAAGCGGTGCGCGAGGTGGCCGTGAAGAAGCGCTCGGTGCTTCTTTCCGCCGACGCCCGGGAACGGGTGCGCCAGGCGCGCGCCGTAGTGGACGCTCTGGTGGCCGGCAATAAAGTTTCCTATGCCATTACCACTGGCGTGGGCAAGCTCAGCGACGTGCGCATTGCCGGCGAGCAGATCCGGGAATTACAGGTGAATCTGGTGCGTTCGCACGCGGTCGGCGTCGGAGATCCGCTGCCTGTGGCCGAGACCCGCGCCATGATGTTGCTGCGGGCCAACTCGCTTTCCAAGGGCCACTCCGGTGTGCGCACGGAAGTGGTGGATGGCCTCTGCGAGATGCTGAATCGCGGCGTCACGCCCGTAGTGCCCTCACAGGGCAGTGTGGGCGCAAGCGGTGATCTGGCGCCCCTGGCGCACCTGGCTTTGGCCTTGATCGGCGAAGGCGAATGTTGGGACGACAAAGGCGGCCGCATCCCCAGCGCGGACGCGTTGAAGCGGGCGCAGATCACGCCCCTGGTGCTGGAAGCCAAAGAGGCAGTCTCACTCATCAACGGCACGCAGGCCATGCTGGCGGTGGGCACGCTGGCGCTTCTGGCCACGGAAACGCTGGTCGATACCGCCGACGTCATTGGCGCGTTGACCCTGGATGCGCTGCGCGGCACCGACGTCGCCTTCGATGCGCGCATTCACCAGGCGCGTCCGCACAGCGGGCAGATCCGGACCGCGGAAAATCTGCGCAATCTTCTGGCGGGCAGCGAAATTCGCAAGTCGCATGCCGATTGCAACCGGGTACAGGATGCTTACTCGCTGCGCTGCATCCCGCAGGTGCACGGGGCGGTGCGCGACACGCTGGCCTTTTGCCGCGAGGTGTTTGCGACCGAAGCCAATTCCGCTGTGGACAATCCGCTGGTCTTCGTGAAAGATCCCAAGCAGGCCGAGGGCGACGTCCTCTCCGGCGGCAACTTTCATGGCGAGCCGGTCGCCTTTGCGCTGGACTATCTGGCCATCGCCCTCAGCGCGCTGGCGGGGATCTCGGAGCGGCGTATTGAACGCCTGGTCAATCCTGCGCTAAGTGAAGGGCTGCCCCCATTTCTGGCGGCGGGGGCGGGCTTGAACTCCGGCTTTATGATGCCGCAGGTGACCGCGGCCGCGCTGGTCAGCGAGAACAAGGTGCTGGCGCATCCCGCGTCGGTCGATTCCATCACCACGTCCGGCAACAAAGAAGATTATGTTTCCATGGGCATGACGGCGGCCATCAAACTGCGGCGCGTGGTCGAGAACACGCGCTATGTTCTGGCTATTGAGGCCATGGCGTCCGCCCAGGCGGTGGAATTTCTGCTGCCGCTCAAGACTTCCAGGAAACTGCAGGCCGCGCATGCCGCCCTGCGCGCGGTGAGCCCTAAGCTTGAAAAAGACCGCGTCATGTATCCCGATTTTGCCCGTATTGCGGAAGTGATTGCCGCCGGCAAACTGTGTGAAGTGATGCGGTAGCCCGGTTTTTCCTCGGTAAGCCGCGGTGCTTCGCCCCGCCGGGCAGATGAGGGGATCTGCCCCTACATGGCCGCTTGGAGGTACCAATGCGTCGTCTGATCGTTCTGATATTTGCTCTCTTCTTCCTGCAAACTGCGTTTGCCCAGTCCAGACATCCCTTCACCTTCGAAGACATGATGAAGCTGAAGCGTGTGGGCGCGCCGCGTATTTCTCCGGACGGCAAATGGGTGATCTTCAGCGTGACGGATGTAAGCCTGGAAGCCAACACCAAGACGCCACATGTCTGGCTGGTGCCGGTGACTGGCGGCCAGGAAAGGGAAATCATCGGCGATCAGGATGCGGACCAGCCGCGCTGGGCGCCCGATGGCAAGCGCTTCCTCTTTGTCTCGAACAAGGAAGGTGGTTCGCAGATTTGGATCGCGGACTTCGATGGCGCGGAGGGCAAGGTAGCGGGCGTTCGCCGCCTCACCGACCTTGCCACGGAGGTCGATGGCCCCATCTGGTCGCCGGATGGCAAGAACATTGTGTTCACCTCGAGTGTGTATCCCGAGTGTGACGGCGCGCCCGCGGAGGAGTCGGCCTGCAACGCCATGCGGCTTAAGAAGGAAGCAGCGTCGCCAGTGAAGGCGCAAATTTTCACTCGTTTGTTGTACCGCCATTGGAATGCTTACCAGGAAGGCAAGCGGAGCCACCTGTTTGTAGTTTCTGCAGAGGGATGCATTGGGACAACCCAGGGCGGCTGTCCCTACACCAGCGCGAAAGATCTGACGCCGGGGGATTTCGATGCCCCGGTGTTCTCGCTCGGCGGGCAGGACAACTACGTTATTTCGCCCGATGGGCAGGAGCTTTGCTATACCTCGAACCATGACGCGGTCGAGGCCACTTCGACCAACAACGATCTGTGGGTGGTCCCGATCACAGGTGGCGTCGCGAAGAACATTACGGCGGAGAACAAAGCCAGCGACTCGACGCCGCTTTACTCGCCGGATGGAAAATATATCGCCTACCGAGCCCAGCAACGGCCAGGATACGAGAGCGACCGCTTCCGGCTGGTGCTGTATGACAGGAAGACGGGGGAGAAAAAGGACCTCACAGAAGGTTTTGACCGCTGGGTAGGAACCTATACGTGGTGGGGATCAAGATCGCTTTTCTTTACGGCGGAGGAGAATGGGAGTGCGCGCGTCTATTATACGGGGCTTGACTATGTGATGCCATCTGTTCAAGAGACCTCGCTAAAGGGGTATGACGATGATTTCGTCATTACTCCTGATAACAAATTTCTTATCTATACACAAATGTCGATTATCACTCCATCGGAGTTGTATAAGAGCCCGATGATCCTTCTTCGTACACCGCACTGCGGTGAAACTAGTGGCGACGTTTGTAGCAGTCAGGATCCCAATTTCAAGCTTACTCATCTCAACGACGGAATTCTCTCCCAAGTCGCCATGTCCCCACTTGAATCTTTCTGGTTCACCGGGGCCCTCGGCGACAAGGTGCAGGGCTTCCTGGTCAAGCCGCCGAACTTTGATCCCAGCAAAAAATATCCGGTGAAGTTCCTCATTCACGGCGGGCCGCAGGGCGCATGGGGAGACGACTGGAGCTATCGCTGGAACCCCGAACTCTTCGCCGCCAACGGCTACGTTGTGATCATGATCAACTTTCACGGTTCGACCGGTTACGGGCAGAAGTTCACCGACGCCATCAACGGCGACTGGGGCGGCGCGCCGTTTGAAGATCTGATGAAAGGCCTCGACTACGCCGAGGCGCAATATCCCTATATTGATAAAGGCCGGGTATGCGCGCTGGGCGCGAGCTACGGCGGTTACATGGCCAACTGGATCCTCGGCCACACCGACCGCTTCAAATGTATTGTCTCGCACGACGGCATGTTCAATACCGAGTCAGCCTGGGGCACAACCGAAGAACTCTGGTTCAATGAGTGGGAGTTCAAAGGCACGCCGTACACCGACCGCGAGACGTATCGCAAGTGGTCGCCGCATCTCTCAGCGGAGCAATTCAAGACGCCAACCCTGGTCATCCACGGACAGAAAGATTATCGCCTGGATGTGTCGCAGGGATTTGACCTCTTCACCACCTTGCAGCGCCGGGGCGTGCCCTCGAAGATGCTGTATTTCCCGGACGAGGGCCACTGGGTGCTCAAGCCGCAGAATTCCTGGCTCTGGTATCGGACCGTGAATGATTGGGTCGACCAGTGGATCGGGCCCAAAGCGCAGTAACCGGATTTATTGCGTGGGCCGCAGACGTTGCAGGTTCCCGCCTGCTTTCTGCACACTGCTTGCCGCAGGCACTGGAAAGGATTGCAACTGGAAGGGTACGCTGGCCGTGCCTGCCAGGGCGCTGCCTACGATCACTACCGGCCCGGAGGATGCTCCGGCGGAAGGTTGAAAGCTCGCCAGCCCGCTGCCGTCGGAAACCATCGCCGTCTGCGAAGATGTGAGGATCACCGGCGTTGCTGGCTGGTGGGTGGCCGTATCTCCGAACCAAAGCGCCGGGGCGTTTACCGGCACGCGCTCCATCGCTGCGCGAAACACCACTCCGGCCCCGGCCACGGCATGCGCCGGGCTGGCATTGTCGGTCACTCGCACCACCACAGCGTGAAATGCCTGCCCGGCCGTTACGTTCTGTGTTGTGCCGGAAACAGCCTGCACTTGCTGCGCTGCCGCGGGCACTGCCGTAATCGTCAGGTTCTGGCAAGGGGCATTGTTGGGAGCCACGCAGGCGCTGACCACCACGTCTCCACTCACAGCAGCCAGGTGCAAGGTCACGGCAGCGTTTCCATTGGCGCCGGTCGTCACCGACGCTGCACTCAGCGTGCCGCTGCCTTTCATGATCTGGAAGCTCACCGTTTGGCCGCCGGCTGGCGAGCCATTGGAGAGTACACGTGCGGTGAGAGGGAGGTCGAGGGTCGCCCCGGCGCCGATCCAGGCCAGCGCCGGCGTCAGCCCAATGGCCAGTGTCGAAGGCGAGCCGGTGAGCGAAGTTTGCTGGGATTTTGGACTGGCATAAGAAGCTGGCGCCAGCCTGGCCGTGATGGTCGTAGTGCCGGCATTCAGTGCGGTGACAAAGCTCGAAACCATGCCGGCATCGTCGCTGAGTAATGTGCAACTTGTGTTGCCAGCGCAGGCGCCGAAGCCCACGGAAGGTGAAGCTGAAAGTACAACCGTGGCTCCCGCGACCGGCGTGGCGCCATCCGGAGCCAGCACACGAAAGGTCACAGGATTCGGCGCCTGCGTTCCAACCGGCGTCGATGGGTTGGTTCCCGAGACGAGTTGAAGGGTGTCATTCGGCCCGGCCCCATAGATGAATGCCCCAGTCATGGTGGAGGAGGCGCCGGTGGCAGGATCGCGCAAGGCAATGTCCGCGATTCCGTCTGCGTGGACGGGCGCATTCACCTGCAGCCGATTGCCAGAGGCGCTGATCAGTGCCGTTCCCGTGCCTCCCACGGTCACGGTGGTGTTCGCGCGAAGCCCGAGCCCCTGAATGGAGAGCGGGGTTCCTCCCGCCACGCTGGCCCGTGCAGGGGTCGCACTGTCTCCGTAGAAGACGCGGGCATGGTAGCGATAATCAGGACGGCCGTCGCCGCGGATGTCGGCAATAGCAATGCGGAAATTGGTGGCCTGCAGCAAGGTGGCATCCAGCCGTGTTTCCCCGCTTAGGATGGTATTGAAGGCCGAAGGAGTATTGGCCGGCGCCGGGAAGGTCCCGGGATCGTCCAGACCCCACATCCCAATTACCGGCTGCGCTTTGCTTAGTGACACCGCGCCGGACTCGTCGAGCGTCGTCACTTCAATCGAAAGCGTGCGGTTGGCCTGGCCGCTCATCCGGAAATAATCGACGTTGCCATAGTTGCCAAGTGCGCCGCTCCAATCGCCTGCTGTGGGGACGGGAGCGGGCGCGGCATAGCTGGTGGATTCAAAGAAGTCGGCCGCGTAGTGCGCGCTGCTCAACATCAGGATGTCCTGCGGCACATCTCCGCCGGGTTGCACCGTGACCACGATCGGTCGCGCGACCCCGGAGGGTTGCACCTGCCAGGGAGCGTAGGGGCCGGCGTTCTGCGACCACTGTGGGCTCACGGCCTCCACCGTGAGCTGGTATTGCGTGCTGCTGGCGCCGTTCGGAAGTGGCAGTCCTGCCAGGTCGAAGAAGCCTTCGAGCGAGGGCTCATCCGAGCCGAAGCGATTGAGCGGCTGGCCGGCGCTGTCGTTGAATCCGGTGGCGGGATTGCCGGCATTGCCGCGAAAGAGAAATCCCGAAATCGAAGACACGGCCACGGCCCGCGAGGGCAAGCCCGTGCCGGGATCGATCCAACGGGCCACCACATTTACTCCCTGCATGGGCTGGGCGGCATTGCCATTGCCGTCCGTGAAGTACACCGAGCCATGAATGCGCGCGGTCGTCTGCGAGAAGACCTGCTTGCCCGCAAAATTCCCCACATTTTGCGCGGTGACCGGATAGAGCCGGGAAAGCGCCGCCTGATCGTCCGGCTTTGGCTGATCGGCGCTGGCATAACACCTCGAGATGGGTAGGCACGCGGCAATGTCCGTCGCGTGCATCAGGGGAAAGCCGGCGTAGTCGGCGGAAGTCGGGGCCGGGTTGCCAGCCTGCACGTTGCCGTTGAGTTGCGACCAATCCAATCCCAGAACATTGCCCAACACGCGAACCAGGCGATACTCGAAGTCGAATAGTTGGGACGAATTCGGCGCGCAGCTGCCATTCAGGACGACCAGCGCGTGCGCGAAGTGGCCGTCAGAGGTGAAGTTGTCCACGCCGCCGAAGGCGGAATTTGCATAACAATAGAGAGACGAGCTGGCGCCTTGTCCCAGCAGGGCATCGGTCACCGCGCCGTCCGCGTCATACACCACCGCGACTGGCTGGTTCGTGGTGGTTGGCAGGATGTCCGGCGGCAAGGTGAAGGTGCCGTCACTATTAGCGAGCACGTTTAGTCCGCTGACGTCTTCCGCCAGTTGTCCGGCGCGCACGGCCGTTAGGGCGACCGTCGTAATAGCGGTCCAGCGGCTAAAGGCGTCGGCCACAAGGGCGTCCGCGGAAGCTCCCGGCAAGGCTGGGCTGAGATTTCCCTGGTCGGTGTAATAGCTGACCTCGCCCTGCGCCCAGGTGATCGGCTGTCCCTTGACGGAAGGGGCAAAGTAACTGACTCCGGCCACCCCTGCCGGTCCTCCCGCGTGGGCGAACAAGGCGAACAAAGTGGCCAGGACCGCACCCCAAGCGGCATAGCGAGCAAGGCTTTGCGCAATCCGGCTTCTCATGGTTGCTCCTGCACCATGCGGCGGAGCGTGGCGGCAACGTCGCGCACGGGTATGCGTTGCTTCTGCGCCGGGGAGGGGACGAAAGCCGTTCCCAAAAGGGCGCGTGCCGCCGGCAGGGCCATCGCTCCCTGGGCATCCAGCGCAAAGCGCCCGGCAGACCCGCCCACCGGGCTGGTCAGGCCCAGGCGGCTGGGTGGATAGAGAAATAGAAGCAGGCGTTGCCCGCGGCGATAACGTTCTTTTGTTCCCCACAGCCCGGCCCATTCGCGAATGGTGAGAAGATCCCCCACTCGCACACCGCGCACCGATTCCTCCACGCGGAAGGTGATCTCCACGGTGCCGGCCGAGCCATTCTGCTGGGGGAGTTGCTGGTGTACCGCCATCACCCGTCCGGAGAAGATGTAGGCGGAATGCTGCGCCATTTGCCGCAGATTGGGCAAGGGGGACTGCCCCGCATGGACGTAAGCGGTAAGCAACAGGCCGCTTGCGAGGGACAGCAGAAACAGAATTCGGGGCATGGGACGACCTCACCGGAGTCCCAGCCATGACGGGTATGGGTAATGCTATAGGGATAGGAAGGGCAAGACTGTGCGGTCCATCACATGGGCCAGGCGATTTCCCTTTGCAAATCCCGGAATGGGAATCTTAGGGCCGGCGCACGTAGCGTTGGGCGGAGAGATGGGCCCCGGTCAACAGCAGCAAACCGGAAAGGAAGGCCCAGAACATCAGGCTCACTGAGAGGGAGAAAGGCCCATAGACTTCCTGAAAGTTCAGCCGCGGCAGGGCCAGAATATAGGAATATTTCAGGACCTCGGAGAGCAGGCCCATGAGGATGGCCGTAGGCAGCACGGCTCGTACCGGCACCTTTCCATTGGGAAGCAACCAATAGATGAGAAAGAAAATGGTGATGCTGGCCGCCATGGCGAAGACCTTCATCACCAGAAAACCCGCCAGGCGAACGAAGAAAGTGCCGTGTCCCTGCAACAACACTTGCATGAAGGCGACATTGCTGGCGGTCAGCCCGATGGAGAGCAGGGCCAGCACGCCGCAGGCGAAGGCCAAGCCGAGCGAGATGAGCTGATTGCCAATATAAGAACGATTTTCCGGAAATCGCCAGATACGATTCAGGGCCACTTCCAGCGGCATGAACACGCCGGTGGAAGTGACGAGCAGGATCAGCAACGAGAGGATCTGCGTCCGCTGCCGGGTGTCTACCAGGGCGTTCAGGTTGCGAATGACGAAGTCCTGTCCGGCCGGGAGATTGTCGCGCAGTAGCTGTACCACCACGTCATACATCACGCGGGAATGGAAGACCCCGCGCACCAGGGTCATGAGCAGCACTACGAAAGGGAAGAAGGAAAGGATGGCATTGGCTGCTACCGAGAAAGCAAACGTATGTACGTCGGTGCGCAACAAATATTTCACCGTGGAGCGCAGCAGATCCAGGAAAGGAGCGGGGGCGGCGGGCGCAAGGCGGGGGCCGCTCTCCGGGAGCGAATGTGACTTTAGGTCAGACAAGCCGGTTACCTCTAATCCTATCAAAGACTTGCATTTCCTGCTCCCATCTCTCCCCAGGCTTCCCCGGCTTTCCCACGGAGAAGCCGAAGCGGCCGAGAGACCCTCTATAAGCTACTGATTTCTTTGATTTCTTCTCTTGCCATTCCAGCGGTTCCCAAATATTATCTTGTGCTCGCTACAGGAATTCCAGTAGCGTGCGTGTCAAATGTGGATGCTTTGTCCCACAGTCACAACTCGCCGTGGAAAGATCGGCTCCGCAGCTCGAGTCTCGCCCTGCGCGGGACCGAGGTCCGGGGCTTTTCTCATGGACTAAGGTCGCGCTGATGGAACAAAGCATCATGGTTGAGGGGGCTTTGAGTTCCAAGAGGGGATCTGTGCGGTCGCCTCTCCAGGGGCACGGAGCTTAATTCTAGAGTAGAGGCGAAAGGAGTAATTTGTGAGAGAGAAGGGTACAGTAAAGTGGTTCAACGGGGCAAAGGGTTATGGTTTCATTCAGCGCTCCACCGGGGAAGACGTGTTCGTTCACTTTTCAGCAATTCAGGAAAATGGCTATCGGACGCTGAATGAAGGGGAAACCGTCGAGTTTGACTTGCTCAAAGGACCCAAGGGCTTTCAAGCTGCGAACGTCGTTCGGGTCTAGCTCCGCTTTGCAACCACCCACCCTCTCAGCCTCCCCTGAGAGGGTTTTTTATCGCCTGCTATTGGATCTCCAGCGACACCAGATCTCCATCGCTCTCTCCTCCCGCCCGGTAGTTGATGGCGACGGGAATGTCCCGCCAATCACAGGAGAACGTTTCGGCGCCCACCAGGGAAAGCGCATGATAGTCGGCGGTGCGAAACTTCATGGTGCGGGTACCTTGCAGAGTCAGTACCGCGCTCGGGGCCCGCGTGCAGTCCACATGCAGCAGCCGGGCCTTGAGGAATTTGATGGGACGGCGGTCGGGCGCGGGCTGGGTTGAAGGCGCCCCTTCCGGCTCTTCGTCGGAGTCGGCTTCCGGCGTGCTGCTGACCGTGGTCTTTCCCTGGGCGGCCGGCGCCGCTCCTCGCTGCGGAGCGCGCTCCGGGAGTAACCCATATTTCTTGAGCGTCGGCAGGTCCTGCAGGTCCTGGCGGGCGGTCTGCGCAATCTCCGGATTGGAGCTGTCCTTTAATTTTTCCAGCAACTGGGTGGCGACATCCCAGTTTTTTGCCGCCATCTGGATGGTCGCCAGATTCAGGGTGTACATCTCGTTGCGCGGGCTGAGCTGGATGGCGATGCGGATGGCATCGACCGCCGAATGCATGCCGCCTCCTTCCAGGCGGGCCATGGCCAGCATATTGAAGGCCTCGGCGAACTCGGGGTCCGCGTCGCTCACCAGCAGCAGGTCCTGCATCAGGTTAGGCAGCCCCGGAGTGGGTTTGCCCGTACCCTTGGCGGCGCGATACTTGGTCAGCGCCGAATAATAGTGGGTCCAGAAGTCCCCGTGGTCAAACTCCAGGGCCTGGGCAAATTCCGCTTCCGCGTTGTCGTATTTTTTGTCCCGCAGCGCGGCCCAGCCCAAGGCGCGGTGCTGGATGGCATTTTCCCCTTTGGGCGCGGCGATCATGGTCAACAAATCCTGTTCGGCGGCCTGGCGATGTTCGGGCAAGCGCAGCATCATTTCCGCCACCAGGGCCAGCGCTTCGCTCTCCTGAACTTCCTGGGTGCTGGTGCCGATGTTTTGGCCGTCGGCCGGCGCCGGCCCGCCGGGTGCGGCATTGGGCAAGGTCTGCAGCGCGGAGGCAATGCCCTGAAAGTAGCTCTTGATCTCCTGCTCGAGTTGCGCGCCGCTCATACCATAGGCCTTAACGATGGCTTCTTCCACGGGCGCCTTTTGCAACTGCACCAGGCCAAAATAGACGCCGGTCTCCGACAACTTGTTCTTCTGGATGAGATAGTGCAGGGTGATCCACGACTGGGCGAAGAACAAAGGCGATGCCGGCTTGCTTGTGCCGGTGGCGAACAAGTCCGCCAGCGGCATCCAGGCCTGGGTGGAAAGCAGCGTGGCCAACGGCCCCGGAGCCGCGCCCGCGGGATGCCCCGGCACCTCACTGCGCGGTGGCTCCCACGCCGGTGGTTCTCCCCCGATCTGCATTTGCTGGTTGTCCAGGCGCATGCTCGAGAAGAACTGCGCAATGCCTTCATCGAACCACGGCTGGGTGGGAGGGTAGTTGGAGTTCAGCAGGAGGTGGGCATACCAGTGCGAAACACTCCGCCAACTGTCTGTGGCCGCCAGATCGAGCACAAAGTAGTTGCGGCCGTCGCCGGGAAGAAAGAATGCGGGTTGTCCGATAAGGCGTCCTTGCACCACCGGCGCCGCGCGGGCGTACCCTTCGTCGGTGGCAAAGGCGATAATTTCGATGGGCTCGGAGGTTTGCAGTTTATTGCGGGAGAGCATTTGCCCAAAGCCGGCGCGCATTTGTTCAAAGCGCACCGCGATCTCGCGCCCCTTTTTTTCCGGAGCATCGGTCAGCACGGAGAAATGCGCCGAACTGACCCGGATCCAGTGGATTTTGTTGTCGGCATGAAGCAACACAGGGAGCGCGAGCAAACCCAGAACGAGGGTGCAGCACCGGCCGAGGAGGGAAGTGCGGACGATCATCATCCACCCACGAAATGCTATCACGCGCGGCGCGCCGCCGCAGCGGGCTATGACTTCTGCAATTTCTCCTTGGCCCAGCGGGCATGTTCGGCGACCACCGGGTCCTCGTCCTCGCAAAGCCGCTCCAGTGCGGGGACAAATGCCTGGTTCCCGCTGTTGCCCATAGCAATCGCCACATTGCGGCGCAGGCCGGAATACTTGGCGCGGCGCAGGGGAGAGCCGCGGAACTTTTCCCGGAACTCCTCCACCGGCATCTCCGCCAGCCAGTCCAGCGCGGGGTGCATCAACCCCGGCCGCGGCTGGAACTCCGCCGCGGTGGTGACCGCGGCTTTGCGGTTCCACGGACACACATCCTGGCAGATATCGCAGCCGAAGACCTGCTGCCCGATCCCGGCGCGTATGTCCTCGGGAATGCTCCCACGCTTTTCGATTGTCAGATAAGAAATACAGCGGCTGGCATCCAACTGGTAGGGACCGAGAAAGGCCTCGGTGGGGCAGGCCTCCAGACAGCGCGTGCAGGTCCCGCAGCGATCGGGCGCGGGCATGTCTGGCGTAAGTTCGAGCGAAGTCAGAATCACGCCCAGGAACAGCCATGAGCCTGTTTTCTGGTTCAGGATGCAGGTGTTCTTGCCGATCCAGCCCACCCCGGCATATTTGGCATAGACGCGTTCGAGCACCGGTCCGGTATCGACATAACACCAGGTCTTGAGGCTCTCGTCGGCACAGTAATGTTTGATCTGCGCTTCGATAGAGCGCAGGCGGGGCAAGAGCTTGTCGTGATAATCGTCTCCCCAGGCATAGCGGGCGATCCATCCCCTTTGCGGGTCACGGGCCTGCGTGGAATAAGGATGGGCCGTATTGTAGTTGACGGCGCACACCACCACGCTACGCGCCCACGGCGCAACGGCGCGTAGGGAGGTCCGCTTCAAGGTCCCAGCCTCATCGCGGGCCTCGAGATATTTCATCTCCCCGGCGTACCCCTTTTCGATCCAGGCGGGAAAGTGCTCCAGCTCGGGGAAATCCTGGACGGGAGCGATTCCAGCCAGCTCAAAGCCGGAATCCTGGGAAGCCTGCCGGATGAATTCGGCGAGTTGGGAGGCGCTGGGCACCTAGGTACGATAGCGCATTCGCCCCTGCCACCGCCCATTCCCGAAGTGGGCAAAACTGCAAAAAATGCCCTTTTTTGACTTGCCATCACTTTTGCCGGGTGTAAGCTGGCCGGGAGTCACGCAGCTCCCCCTTGCGCGTTCTCCCCGTGAGCATTGGAAAGGAGAAGGCCATGCCCCAACTGGCTCCCATTCAAATTGCGGTCATCAACGCCAGCACCGTACTTGCGGAGAGCGAAATTCCGCCGGTGGTAGCGGCTTTGCAACAACAGGTGACCCACGACTTCCGCCCGGCGTGGGGTATAGATGCGGAGCTGACCCTAGTGCCCGCCGGATCCGAGCCCGCGCGCGGCGCCTGGTGGTTGAGCCTGCTCGACGATTCCGACCAGGCCGGGGCCCTGGGCTATCACGACCTCACCCTGGACGGCCAACCTCTGGGCAAGGTCTTCGCCGCGACCGATCTGAAATATGGCGATGCCTGGTCCGTGACTGCCAGCCACGAGCTCCTGGAAATGCTGGCCGATCCCAATATCAATCGCACCGTCTTTTGCCAGAAGGCCCCGGGCGCCGGCACACTCTATGCTTACGAAGTGGCGGACGCCTGCCAAGCCGATGCATTCGGCTACAAGATCGGCGATGTCCTGGTCTCCGACTTTGTGTTTCCCGCCTGGTTTGAGGATTTTCGCGCCGAAGGTTCCACCCAGTTCGATCGGGAGAACCATATTCACAAGCCCTTCGGTCTGCTCGAGGGCGGTTACATTGGCGCTTACGAGGTGAACTCCGGAAGCGGCTGGCACCAGGTGACGCCGGAGCGAATTCCTGCCAGCGTGACCATCCGGGGCAATGTAGGCAGTCGTAGAGAACGGCGCGCCACCCCGCGCTACCAGTGGCTGCCCAGCAAACCGCACCGCGAGATCATGAGGCAGGCCAAGCTGTATCGCAGCCGCCTGGAGAAAATCCTGGAAAGGAAGATTGCGGCCTGAATGCGCCAAGGCCCCGCAGCACCGCGGGGCCTTTAGGTGGAATGCCGGCGGGCTAGATGCCGAGTTTCTTGACTTCCTCGTTGTAATACTTGCGGTAGAGGATGTCCCACTCCTGGCTGCCTTCGAGGATGGTGCGCTTCTGGCTTTCGATCTTCTGCCGCGCCGACTGGTCGATTTTGGCTTCCTGGTTGAGCAGGTCTTCCAGGATTTTGCGCACTTCCAGGCGGATGGTATTGCGGTCTTCGACGAAGTCGACGTCGTTCGAATCGGCCAGCGCATCGCTGACCACGTGGGCCACTTTGTTCACTTTGTCCCGGCTGACTCTCACAGCACCGCCTTGTATTTGCGCACCAGTTCGCTTTTTACTTTGCGGAACATCTCCTGGTAGTTGGCGCCGGATTTGCGCATCTCCTCGGAGTATGCCTCCAGGATGACGCGCACTTCGTCATTGATGCGGTCTTCCAGGGAGAACTCATCGAGGATGGCGGCGTGCACCTTTTCGGTGACGGCCGCCGGGTTCTTGGATTCGACGAACTCGCCGGCGATCAGCTTTTTTGTGACTTCACGGGCCAAATAGCCCACATATTCTTTGGAAAGCAGCATAGTGTGGGTCAAAAAGTAGGATGCAAACCACTAGTCTAACATAAGAAACCCTCCGCCAGATTTGCCTCCGCCACCGTATTCAGGCTTACAATGCGGAAGGGTGCCCCGCATGAGTTCCTTGCCTGAAGACCTCGCCGGTCTCAAAGACGACATGGTGGCTTTCATCGAAGGCCACGGCATGCGCCGTTTTCACGGCTACGTGGACGCGGAAGAAGTACCGAGCGTGCTCTGGAAGGTGGAAGACAATCCCGACGGCTGGAAGGATTTTGTGGAATTGGCCAAGGCGGCGTCTGCGCCGTTTTTGACCATGGATTCCTGGCAGTTCCGCCGCGAGGACCTGGATGAGCTGCTGGAGCGGCTGGCCAATGCGGAATTCACCAACGACGAAGACCTCGAAGAGGCCCGCTGGCTGCGCACCTATGCCGGCAAGACGGGATTCATTCAGCTAGGTTTTGCCCACCAGGGCGTGACGATGGTGTACGAAGTGTCCACTGAGTGGTACGACCGCTACCAGCGCCTGCTGGAGTTGGCCGAAGATTTTGGCGGCATCCCCATGGAACCCGACCAGGGCGACGAGCTCTAAGCGTGCGCTGGCAACTACGGGAATCCGATCCCGAGCAAATTGCGGCCCTGGCCCGGCAGCTGCCCGTTACTGGACTGGATACCGCGCAGTTGGCCACGCTGGCGCATCTCTTGATCACGCGCCAGATCATCAGCGGTGAATCCGTAACTCAGTTTCTGACCCCTTCGCTGGCGCAGCTGCACTCTCCCTATCGCATGTCGGGAATGCAGGCTGCCGTGGATCGCCTGGATGCGGCCCTGGAGCGCAAAGAGCCCATCCTGATCTATGGCGACTACGACGTGGACGGTACCACTGCCATTGTCATCCTCAAGACCGCGATTGAGTTGTGTGGGGGGACCGCTTCGTACCATGTGCCCCACCGCATCCGCGAAGGCTATGATATGCGCGACGATGTGGTGGAGCGCGCCGCCGCGGAAGGCATTCGCGTGATCGTCAGCGTGGATATGGGCATTCGTGCCTTCGCGCCGGCGGAGACGGCGCGCAAGCACGGCGTCGATCTCATTGTCACCGACCATCACTTGCCCGGGCCCGACGGTGTGCCGAATGCTCTGGCCGTGGTCAATCCCAACCAAAGCGGGTGTGATTATCCCTGCAAATCGCTTTGTGGGGCGGGCGTCGCCTTTAAGCTGGCGCAGGGGTTGATGGAGCGGCGGCTGAGCGGCGCGGACCATACCCGGCTGCTGATGTCGTTCATGAAAGTGGTGGCCATCGCCACCATCGCCGATTCGGTCCCCTTGATCGATGAGAACCGCATCTTTGCCAGGCTGGGGCTGGAAGGGCTGCGATCGGCCGTCAATCCTGGGCTGAAAGCCTTGTTGGAAGTTTCGCAGCTGGGGGGAAAGCCGCTGAGCTCCACCGAGGTGGCATTTCGCATCGCCCCGCGCATCAATGCCGCCGGACGTATGGACGTGGCCCGCGATGTGGTGGATCTTTTCAGTGTGAAGGATGCGGTCCGCGCCCAGGAGATTGCCGCCAAGCTGAATCAGCTCAATACCGACCGCCAGGAAGAAGAGCGCCGCATTGTGGATGCGATCCTGGCCCGGCTGGAGGAAGATGCCGCCCTGCGCGAGGCCTACTGCATCGTGGTGGATGGCGAGGGATGGCACCGCGGCGTGATTGGCATTACCGCGACCCGTGTGGTCGAGCGCTATGGGAGGCCTGCGCTGGTGATTGCCCGCGACGGCGAGCAGGCCCATGGCTCCGGCAGGTCGATCGGCGCGTTTCATTTGCTGGATGGCCTGGAATCGTGCCGCGATTTATTCACCCGCTACGGGGGCCACTCCCACGCCGTGGGTTTCTCCATGCCGTCACAGAATGTCGCGGAACTGCGTGCGCGCATGGATGCCTTCGCTCGCGCCCGACTGGAATTGAAAGATTTTGAGCCGGTACTGCGGGTGGACGCCGAACTGCCCTTGTCGCAGATCACGCCGAAGTTCTACGCCGTGCTGGAACGGATGGAGCCCTTCGGGGTGGGAAATCCTGAGCCCGTGTTTGCCGCGCATGGAGTGCGACTATTGGCGCCGCCCACGGTGATCAAGGAAAAGCACATGCGGCTGAAAGTAGGGGCGACGGCGGCGGGGGACGCAGGCTCCAGCTGGCGGCAGACGGTCAGTTACAAAGCCATGGGATGGCGGCTGGCTGAGCAGGTGCAGAATCTCGGGCTATTAGCCGGCGATCTGCTGGATATCGCCTTCACCCTCAACCACAATGACCATCCCGAGTTCGGCGGGCTGGAGCTCTCTCTGAAAGATGTGAAGAAAGCGGCGGGTTAGATTCTGTCTGTGCCCTCTGCAAAACCCTAAACGCAGAGTTTCGAGAGATCGCGGAGGCAAATCAGCCCCTGGTTGATCTCGGCGTGGTTTTTTCTCTGCGGTCCTTAGCGATTTAAGATTTTCGTTTCATCTTGCAAAATCCTAAAACGCAGAGTACGCAGAGTTTTTGGAGATCGCAGAGGCGGGTCGGCTCCCGCATTTCTCAGCGATTCAAGGCTTTCGTTCACTCGTGCTACCACATGTGGTAGTAGCCGTCCTGGTGAAGGACTTCGACGCGGGTCCCGAACAGCGAGGTCAGCCGCTCCGCATTCAGGATTTCTTCTTTCCTGCCGTCGGCCAGCACACGGCCCTGGCGCATCAGCAATACACGATCAATTTCCGGAACGATGTCGGCGATGTCATGGGTGACGAGAATCACTCCGATCCCCGAATTCGCCAGCTCGCTCATGGTGTGGCGCAGACTTTGCCGCGCAAAAATATCCAGAGAATTGGTGGGCTCGTCGAACAGCAGGGCGCGTGGCTCGTGCACCAGGGCCCGGGCGATCAGGACCCGCTTGGCTTCTCCCGAGGACATCTCACACACCGGCCGGTCTCCTAGATGAGAGATGCCCAGTTTCTCCAGCGCGGCATCGGCGCTGCGGCGCTGTGCTGGTTCAACCTGATGGTTGGGGTAGATGGCGTTGCTGCTAAAGAAGCCGGAGAGCACTACATCGCGGCCGGTGGGCTCGCCGGTGCAAAAGGCCAGCAGGTCGTTGGAGACAATCCCCAGCAGTGGACGCAGCTTGAAAACGTTCCAGCTTTCCTGCCCCAGGATGCTCATGCTCGAGCCTTCCCGCGCCACGGGATAACACTCGCGGGTAATGGTCTTAATGAGTGTGGACTTGCCGCAGCCGTTGGGGCCGAGAATGGCAATGTGCTCGTTTACGCCGATGCGCAGATTAAAGTTGTCGAGGACAACTTTCACGCCGCGCATGACGCGGATGTTCTTCAGTTCCAGAAGGGGTGCTGACAAAGAATTCTCCCAAGAGGCAGGTGTTTCCGATTATTTTCTGGATTTGCTGCGGCCGCCGCCACCACCACCGCCGCGTACCGCATCGAGCGCGATGGGGCCCCCGCCATAAAAAACCAGTGCGAAGGCTATGGCGGCCAGGGAGAGTGGGAACTGGTAGCCGCCGCTGCCCAGCAGTCCGCCGTGCCAGTGCACCAGAGTGACGGCGACGAGCATGTTCACCAGATTAGCGAAGGCGGAGCAGCGCGTGAACAATCCCAGGATCAGCAGAATGCCGCCGAAGAATTCCGCACCGGCGGAAAGGTAGGCCATCCACCCCGGGAGCCCAATGCTGCTGACCGTCTGCACGTGGCGCGCGAGTCCGCCAAACATTTTGGGATAACCGTGACCCACCATGATCACGCCCAGCACGATACGCAGCACCAATAAGGCCAGAGGCTGAAGACGATCCAGATAGCGCAAGAAGTCTCTCCGTGGAAAGTGAAGGAACAGACTATCGCACCCGGGTGGGGAATGAAAACCCCAGGCGCGCCTTTACTCTCCGCTTAATTCTTCCAGGAGTTCGCTGCGCAATTCCTTCTGTTGTTCCGGGGTGAGTTTGGCCCCGCCCGAGGTGAGGTAGAAGACATCAATCGCCATCTGGCCTTCGGTATCGATGATGGCGATCTCGATGTTGCATTTGTGGTGGGAAAAACGCGAGCTGACGCGGTGTAGCAGGCCGGGACGGTCCTGGGCAATGATCTGGATCAGCGTGCTGGTGGCCGAACACTGGTCGTCGAACTCAATCTGCGTCGTAACTTTGACTTTGGCAATCGTGCCTTTTTCCGAGCGCATGCGGTCCTGCAGCATACGCTCCAGGTTGGCCCGTCCGAGCAGTACGTCGGAGACGCTTCGCTTGAATCGTTCCCACTCCGGCAGATTCAGTTCGAGCGTGCGGAAGCGGTCGGTGAAGTAGAACGTGTCCACAACCGTGCCCGCGGCGTTGGAAAACGCGTTTGATTTCACAATGTTCATGCCCCAGGCGGCCAGTATGCCCGCGATGGTGGCAAACAGGAAAGGTTTGTCCCGCGTGACCAGCGTGAGTTCGTACCAGTGGCGGCCCCGCTTGAGGTCCAGCTGTACCGGGTCGTCTTCCAAGTGCTCCGCCATCTCCAGGTGCTGCAAAATGATCTCCGCCGGGTAGGCGCGAAGATAGCGCGTGGGCAGGCCTTCCAAAAAGTTCTTGAGCCGCTTTCCCGCCAGGGGCGCGAAGGTTTGCAGGCGGGTCAGGTTCTCATTGTCTACATCTGTGTGCAGGCGCTGGTCTACGTGGTGGCTCAGGTAATTCGAGGTGCCGATGTAAAGCTGCCAGACGTTTTCCGCCTTCCAGGGGGTGAGGGCCTCCGGATTCACCGCTTTGATGTCGGCATAAGTCAGCAGGCACAGCATCTTCAGACGCTCGGGCGTGCCCATCTTCTCGGAAAATCCGCGGATGGTCTCGGGATCGAAGATGTCGCGGCGCAGGGTGGCCGACATATCCAGATGGCTGCCGATGAGGAACAGCACCGTCTCCCGGTCAGCGGGCTCCAGATCGAGACGATCCAGACAGCTGCCGGCAATCTCCAGACTGGCCGTCACGTGGTTTTCCGCCGGTGTGCCCTTGCCTAGATCGTGCAGCAGCAAAGCCAGATAGAGCAGTTCCGGCCGTTCCAGCTCTTCCAGAATCTGGCCGTAGCGGCGGTCCCACTCCGACTGCGACAGTCGCGCTTTGTGCAAGGACTCAATGGCCAGAAAGGAGTGCTCGTCCACCGTGAAACGGTGGTAAAAGTCGCGTACCACCAGCGAATCGATGATCTTGAACTCGGGCAGCAGCAGGGTGAGCAGATGGAGCGAGTGCATGGCGCGCAACGCGTCGGCAGCGTGCGGCTCCATTAGGATGACCTGCAGATAAAGCCACAGCTCGGCGCCCTTGGGCGGCGTGGCGGCCAGGGAAGGCAATACCTGCTCCACGCGATATTCCGTGGTGGTGCTCAGCTTCAGGCCGTGGTGGGCCATGAAGTCAAACAGCCGCAACAGAAGCTGAGGGTCCTGCAAGGCGGCGGGCTGCTGCAGAAAAATAAGACCGTCGACGACCGAGAAATCGGTATTGGAAAGCCGAGAGCGCCAGTTCTGGAACTGCTTGTAGAGCGAGGAGCGGGCGGCCGGGACCTCCTCCAGCAGTTGCATGGAGGTACGGTGAATAGCGCGCGCGTGGCCAAAGTAGATCCGCATCCAGTCCGCGGCCTTGAGCACGCCGGCGCTTTCCTGCGCGCCAATTTTGCGGGCCGCGGCTTCGTCCTGCGCTTCCCAGGAAAGCGTGTTGTCGTCGCGGCCATGGCGGAAGTGCAGGAAGCAGCGCACCGACATCAGAAAATCCAGCGCCGGCTCGAACTTGCGGCGCACGGAAACCGGCAGAAGCGTGTTGGGGTCCGGCCAGGCGTTCAGCTTGTCCATGGCCGAGATCAGCGCCAGCCAGCAGGCGATGTTGTAATCGCGCATGCCCCCGGGCGCTTCCTTGATGTTCGGCTCGAGATGGAAGACGGTATTGCCGTACTTGGCGTGGCGGTTGTGCGTCACCTCCGCCAGACTCTGCACCAGGGACTGCGATTCCCGCATCACCAGCTTGGGGATCACTTTGTCGTGCAGCTTGTGGAAGAGGTCGCGGTCTCCCATCAAATAGCGGCAGTCGAGCAGCGAAATAGTGAATTCCACGTTGCTGGTGTCGAATTTGTCGCATTCCGCCAGCGTACGCGTGGCGGGCCCCAGCTTCAGCCGCAAATCCCATAGTTCCTGGGAGAAACGGCGTATCGCATCTTTGTAAGCCAGTTCGCTCTTGGCGTCGGCATGCAGGAAGAGCAGGTCAATATCGGAATGGGGAAAAAGCCAGCCGCGTCCGAAGCCGCCCAGCGCCACCAGGGCAAAATCCTTGGGTCCGGTTTCCTCCGGCGCGATGATCTCCTTCCACAAGCGGAGGGCGATGCTCTCCACCAGCACAGTCCTTTGCGCCAGCGCCGCCGGCCCGTTGCCTGTGGCTTCAAATTCTTTTTGGATGCGTGCGGATTCTTCTGTGTAAAGGTCCCGCAATTCGCTTCCGATCGAAGTCGCCGTTGTCATTCCTATATGCCCCGTAACGGCAGTACCCTAAAACACTTTTCGCGAAAAGGGGGACGCTCGGCGGCAGCCGGATTTTGCTGCCAGGAGGCGTAGTTACTGGCTCACTTTAATTGTCCAACACCGGCCACGGAAATCGAAACTATTTATCGAATGTATCAGGATTTGTTATTCATTGTGGATGTCCCGCCTTTTCTTTCACTCACGGGCGGTCCGCGCCAGACGAAAGCGTGCGTCCGGCGGGTTACCCAGGAGCATGGCCCGGGCCATGATTTCTCCCACGGTGGGGCCCAGCTTGAATCCGTGGCCCGATCCTCCGCCTGCCAGCCAGACATTGGGGTGTGCCGGATGGCGGTCGATCAACAAGTGATGGTCCGGAGAGTTCTCGTATTGGCAGACACGCGTCTCCAGGAGTGGTGCATCTTTCAGCGCAGGGAAGCGGCGGGCCAGATATTCTCGCGCCGTGTGTAAGGTCTCCGGGCTCACGCGGCGTTCCCCGTGGGTGGGATCGAATCGGGGACCGCGCGTATCGTCGGCAATCTTGAAGCCGCGGCCGTCGTTGGCCGGGATACCGTACATAAACCGCTGATGATGTTCCGCCCACACCGGAAGCCTGGCGGTCGAGAAGCGATCATCTCCCGCCGGGGTGCCGAAGAAAAATATGTCTTGCTTGGTGGGACGCAGGAAGTCTCCCACGGCAGTGGGAAATAGTTGTCCCAACCAGGGGCCGCAGGCGAAAACATATTGGTCAGCGTGGATTCGCTGTCCGTCGGCTAGCGGCAATCCCTGATGGATTTCCTGTTCCAGTTGATGCGAGGATACCGCCGCCTGCCGGTACTCTCCGCCCCCGGCGATAAAGGCCTCGACGACGGCCTGGCAAGCGATGCGGGCCATCAGGTATCCACTGGCCGGCTCAAAAATTCCCCAGCCTACTCCTTCGAGGTGAATCTGCGGCCAGCGTCGCGCCATTTCCTGCGCCGATAATTCTTCATAAGCGATGCCGTGTTCCCGCAGCAGTGGCAATGAACCTCGTTCGAACGAATCGTCATCGCTGGTCACCATCCACAAGACGCCGGTGCGGTAGAGGTATTGCTGGTTGCCATACTTTTCCTGCTCCGCCCACAGCTGGAAAGCCCGCGCCGTCATCGCGGTGTAAGGTTGGTCGGGTCCGTAGCACCCGCGGATGATGCGGGTTTCTCCGCCGGAAGAAGCGCGTGCGTTGCCCGGGCCCCATGCATCCAATAAAGTGACAGCGGCGCCACGCCGCAGTAAGGAGAGTGCGGTCCATCCGCCAAAGGCACCAGCGCCGATCACAGCAATTTTTGGCTTTGCGCCCATCGCAGGGTTTTATACCGGCACTAAAGAAGATATGCGGGAAAGACAATTCAGGCAAAGCCGGGGGAGTCCCGCGAGTCAAAGGAGATAACCCTTGCTCAGCCAGCAGGGGTGATGTATCTCATTGATAGATAAAGATTAGAACGATAGACTTAGCATTCTCTGGGAGAGAGTGCCAATCTTGACAGCGAGTGCCGGAGTTCCTAGAATTTAAACAGCAGGGGTCCGGCAAAAATCCTGTAAGTCATTGAAACAGTTTTAGTTACTCAGAATTGCGGAACCGCAGGGAAGTTTTAAGTATGGCTCTGGAATCCATCGGCGGAAGAGAAAGAGAGATTCTGACGGCCATCGTGGAGACCTTCATCGCCACGGGGGAGCCGATCGGTTCGCGCACCCTGGCGCGTTCCAATCGCGAGGGGCTCAGTCCGGCCACCATCCGCAATGTGATGGCGGACCTCTCCGATGCGGGGTTTCTGGAGCAGCCACACACTTCGGCCGGCCGCATTCCTACCACCGAGGCTTATCGTTATTACGTGGAACAACTGACCGGGACCGCCAAGCTTTCGCACGAAGACGAAACCATCATCCAAGGTTCGTTGCAGGGGGTCGCCGATGTGCAGGAGTTCATGGAGCGTACCTCCCACGTGTTGTCGCTGATCTCGCGCAATGTGGGGGTCGCCGTGGCCCTGAACGGCCCGAAGAATGCCTTGGAGCACGTATATTTTTCCCGGATCGGCGATCAGAAAGTGCTGGCGGTGGTGGTGACCAAATCCGGCCTGGTGCGGGACCGGGTGCTGCGCCTGGATTTGTCTCAGGCCGATCTGGACGTCGCGGCCCGCTACCTGAATGAAAACTTCCGCGGCTGGACGATGGAAGCGTTGCGCACCGAGCTTTTTCGGCGCATCGAGCAAGAGCGCAGCGAATACGACCGCCTGATGGCGTCGGTGGAGCAGCTTTACCGCCAGGGAGCGCTGGCCACGGACGACGCCACGCAAGTGGTGTTCGTCGAAGGCGCCGCCAACCTGGTGTCCAGCGAAGAAGATCGGCAGCGGCTGCAGGAAATGCTGCGTACGCTGGAAGAAAAACAAAAAGTGGTGGACTTGCTGAGTGCCTATCTCGATGTAAAGCAGGAAGCGGTCCGCGTGGTCATTGGCCTGGACGAGGCCCAGCCCTCCATGCGCAATTTCGTTTTGATTGGAGCGCCCGCCCGCGTGGGCAGCGATGTGATGGGGTCCCTGGCCGTGATTGGGCCCACCCGCATGGATTATCAGCACACCATTACGGCCGTGTCCTATATCGCGCGGCTGTTCGACAAAATGTTGAACGAATCGGAGTGAGTCAGGAATTCCAATCGAGGATGTTGGGACAAGATGTCAGGAACGAACGGAAAAAGTGAAGGCAAAACTTCTCCTCTGGATCTGGAGCACGAATTGACTGCCGGCGAAGACAGTCCCTTGCCGCGGTCAGCCGGCGAGAAAGATGCCGGTGTTGGCATCGAGCCCGGCCGGGATGAGGAGCTGAGCAAACTGAGGGTGGAGCGCGACGCGCTGCTCGACCGCCTGGCCCGTCTGCAGGCCGATTTTGAAAATGCCCGCAAACGCGCCGCCAAGGAACAGCAGGACTTCCGCGACTTCGCCCTGGCGGACGCCATCCGCACTTTGCTGCCCATCCTGGACAGCTTTGAGCGGGCCTTACAGTCCGATGCCCAGAAGTCGGAGTTCCACAACGGCGTGGAACTCATCTACAAACAACTATTGGACGCGCTGGCCAAGCTGGGATTGCGGCCCGTCCCGGCCAGGGGAGAGATTTTTGATCCCCACATTCACCAGGCGATTGAGATGGTGGACACCGCCGAAGCTGAAGATCAGCAGGTCCTGGACGAGTTACAGACGGGATACAAATTGAAAGACCGCCTCCTGCGTCCTTCCATGGTGAGGGTCGCCCGTAACTCGCAGTCTTAGGGCCTAGTAAAATTCAGGCAAATCCGGAGAGCGCTATTACGCCTAGCAATGTAAAACGCGATTACTACGAAGTGCTCGGGGTCGAGCGCGATGCCAGCGATCAGACCATCAAGAGCGCCTACCGTAAGCTTGCTTTGCAGTTCCACCCGGACCGCAATCCTGACAATCCTGAGGCCGAGGAAAAATTTAAGGAAGCCAGCGAAGCTTATGCCATTCTGGCGGACGGCGAAAAGCGCGCCTTGTATGACCGTTATGGTCACGCCGGAGTCAACGGCGGAGGCGGAGGGGCCGGTTTTGACGCCAGTTCGATCCAGGACCTGGGCGATATTTTCGGCGACCTGTTCGGATTCAGCGATTTGTTCGGCGGCGGCGGAAGTCGCGGCCGCACTCGCGCCCAGCGCGGGGCCGATTTGCGCGAAGACATTACCCTGGAATTTGAAGAGGCCGTCTTCGGCACCGAGACCAAAGTCACGGTGCGGCGCCATGAGACTTGCGAAGATTGCCGCGGTTCGGGCGCCGCTGCTGGAAAAGCCCCGGTCACTTGCCGTTCCTGCGCCGGCCGCGGTCAGGTGCGTTATCAACAGGGGTTCTTCAGCATTGCCCGTACTTGCCCCACCTGCCAGGGCGTGGGCAGTGTCATCACCGATCCTTGCCCCAAGTGCAAAGGGCAAGGACGTATTCTGCGTCAGCGCAGCGTGGACGCCAAGGTCCCGGCCGGTGTGGAGGATGGTACTCGCATTCGCTTCGCGGGCCTGGGCGAAGCTGGCGCTTTCGGTGGGCCGCCGGGAGATCTCTACGTCGTGCTGCACGTCAAGGAGCACCCTTTCTTTGACCGCGAAGGCAATGACCTGTACTGCGTGGTGCCCATTTCCTTTACCCAGGCTTCGCTGGGGACGGAGATCTCGGTGCCGACCCTTGAAGGCGAGCACACGTTAAAGGTCCCTGAAGGCACGCAGTCCGGAACCACCCTGAAGATTCGCGGCAAAGGGGTGCCGGTGCTGAATGGCCACGGCAAAGGCGACTTGTTCGTCGAAGTCCGGGTGCAAACTCCGGTTAAGCTCAACAAGCGCCAACGCGAACTTCTGCATGAACTCGACAGCCTTACCCGGGTGGAAAACACACCGCAACACCGCACCCTGCTCAGCAAAGTGAAAGACATCTTCGGATGATGGTGAGGGGAACACGCCAAACGAAGCTTCCCGCCCTTTATGACACGCCGCCGCTGGATCGCTGACCAGGTCACGGGCAATCAAGCGGCGCTCACCGGCGCCCATGCCGCCCATCTTTCCCGCGTACTGCGCGCCCGCATTGGACAGGAGTTCGACATTGTCGCGGACGGCGTTCTGCGCCGGGGCAAAATCTCTTCGCTCCAGGAAGACCATGTGGAGTTCGAGTTGGGCGAAGAAATCCCTGCCCGCGCGGTGTCCCAGATCACGCTCCTGCTCTCCATCTTCAAGTTCGACCGCATGGAGTGGGCCATCGAGAAGTGCACCGAACTGGGTGTCGCGGCCCTCATCCCAGTGGTCGCCCAACGGACGGAATCTCATTTGGCGGCAGCGGCGGTCAAGCGGGTCGAGCGCTGGCAGCGCATCGCCCAGCAGGCCGCCGAGCAATCCCGCCGCCTGGCCCCGCCGGAAATTCCGCCGCCCATGAAGTTGAAGGACGCGATGGCCTTGCCCGGCGCTACGCGCATTGTGCTGAGTGAGCAGGAAGAAACCAACACCGTAAAGGATGCGTTGTCCGCCGCTCCTGCCGCCCAAGGCATTTTGCTTGCCTTCGGGCCGGAGGGTGGCTGGACTGCGGCGGAGTTGGAAGCTTTCCAGAAATCCTCCTGGGTGCCGGCTTCTCTGGGCAGCACCATCCTGCGCGCGGAGACCGCGGCCATCGCGGCCACGGCTATTGCCTTGGCCGAACTCGGCTCGTAGCGCCAACATATCCTCACCTCTCTTTGGTATCCTCCTTGCTGAAATGTCCAGCAAGACCTCTTCCCGTGCTTCCGCTGTAGCTCTGGACGAACGCCAGCGTGAAGCGGTCGAGCATGTGCATGGCCCTATCTTCGTGGTGGCCGGGGCCGGCACCGGAAAGACCACGGTGCTTACCCGCCGCATCGCCCAGCTGGTAGAGCTGGGGCACGCGCGGCCGGAAGAAATTCTGGCCCTCACCTACACCGAGAACGCTGCCCGCGAAATGCAGGAGCGGGCGCAGAAGCTTCTGCAGGGGGCCGCTGGACTCCACGTCCGCACCTTCCACGCCTATTGCAACGAGCTGCTCATCCGCAATGGAAAGCAATTCGCCGTGCTGGATGATCAGGACTTGTGGATCTTTTTGCGCAAACGTCTGCCCGAACTGCGCCTGGAATACTTCATCCGCGCCGCCAATCCGGGAGAGTTTCTGCATGACCTGCTCGACTTCATCCGCCGTTGCCACGATGAGTTGGTGGGGCCGGAAAAATATGCGGAGTATGTTCAGGACCTGGACAGTCTGGGACGCATGCCCCGGGTATGCCGCTCCCGGGAAGTAGATGCTCTGGCTCCCGACGAAGCTTTGGGTCGCTGCCGGGAAATCTCTTCCGTTTTCAGCACGGTGGAGCGCCTGCTGGGGGAGCGCAACTTCGGCACCTTCGGTCACATGATCACCCGGGCCCATGCTTTATTGAGCACGGACTCTGGCTTGCTGGAAAAAGAGCGGCAGAGCGCCCGCTTCATTCTGGTGGACGAATTCCAAGACGCCAATCTGGCCCAGATCAAAATTCTCGAGCTGCTGGCCGGGGCGGAGCGCAATGTCTTTGCCGTCGGCGATCCGGACCAGGCCATTTATCAGTTTCGTGGCGCCTCCAGTGCCGCCTTCAGCCTTTTCCAGAACCATTTCCCGGAGGCCCGCCCCGTAGTTCTGGGGAATAACCGCCGTTCCACGACGCCTATCCTGAAATGTGCGTTTTCTCTAATCGAGAAAAACCCTGAGATCCAGTTGCGTAGTTCCTCATCTCTGCTCTACAAACGCCAGGCGTTGATCTCCGCCCGCGACCAGGAGGCGGCACCGGCCGGGCCGGTCCTGCCCAGGTCCCCGGTGGAATCGGTGATCTGCACTTCCTTCGAGCTGGAGGCTTCCGATATAGCCGACGCCATCCTGGCGCGGCAGAAAGAAACGCGGTGCAAATGGGAACGGATTGGCGTGCTCTACCGCCAGCACAATCACCGCGACCACCTTGCCAGGGAACTGGCGGAGCGGGGGATCCCATTTTCCATCGAGAACCTCGATGTCATGGACACACCGGAGGTGCGCGATTTGTTGGCGTGCCTGCGGGCGGTGGTTTCTGAAGCCGACGGCATCGCGCTGCTGCGGGTTGCCGCCTTGCCCCAGTTTCAAGTAGACCCGGCAAAGGTGCGCGCCGGACTGGCGGCGCTGCCTCGCGACGCCGGCAGCGGTGGTTTAGCAGCGGTCCTGCACGGTCTGGAGGGGGGACCGCAGGTCTTGCGCGTACTGCAGGAGGTGCGCAAAGAAATTCAGAACCGGCAAGCCAAGTGTCGCGAGGCCCTGCAGCTGCTTGTGCGCCGCTTTGGCATGGATGTGGTCTCCCCGCCGCTGCTTGCGCTGCTCGAATTTGCCGCTCGCTGGGAGAACAAGCCCACTACCGAGAGCAAAGACATAGCCGAGTTCCTGGACTACATGGATTACTTCCGCGACGCCAATGGCATGGTCTGCCTTCCTTCCCGGGGAGACGACGCGGTCCGTCTGATGACGGCACATGCCGCCAAAGGGCTGGAGTTTGATCATGTCTTTGTGCTGCGCGCGAACTCAGGGACCTTCCCCAAAAATTTCCACGAAGCCTTGTTTGAATTCCCCAATGATCTGCGGGATGAGAAATCCATCGAAGAAGCCGATGAGAAGACCCTGCATAAGGAAGAAGAGCGGCGTCTATTTTATGTCGCCATGACGCGCGCCCGCGATACCCTGGCCATTTATTCCAAGCCGGGAAGGGGCAAGAAGGATCCGACCCCCGACGGATACATGCGCGACCTGATTAAAGATCCAACCTTAAAATCCTGGTTGCATATCCGGGAAGCGGCGGGATTCCAGACCGACTTGTTCGGGTCGGGTGAGGCTCCCGCTCCCACTCTCTCCCGCACCAGCCAGTGGTTGAACCTTCCCCCGTTGAAGGCCCTGGAGAGGCGCTTGAGCGCCACCGCCGTTGAGACTTACCAGACCTGTCCCTTGCAGTTCAAGTTGCAGCGGGAGTGGCGTATCCCCAGTGAACCGGCGGCGGCCCTGCAATATGGCGCGGCCATGCACCGCGTGTTGCGCACTTACTATGACGCCATCCGCGAAGAACGTCCCAAGTCCGAGGAGGAACTGCTCCAGCTCTTCCGCGAAGACCTGGCCTCCACCGGCATCCAGGACGCCTATCAGTATGATCTTTACCTGGAGCAGGGGGTCGAGCAGTTAAGGAAGTTTTTGGACGCTCGCCGCCGCTTGCCCCAGCCCGTCATCCTGCATACGGAGGAGATGTTTGAAATCAAGCTGGGAGAGGTTACCATCGCCGGTCGTATCGATCGCGTGGACAAACTCGCCAACGGCGGCGTGGCCATTACCGATTACAAGACCGGCAAGACCAAGTCGCAGGACGACGCCGATGAAAGCCTGCAGCTTTCCATTTATGCGCTGGCGGCACGGGAGAAGTGGGGATATGAGGTGGACCATCTCGTGCTTTACAACCTGGCGGACAATGCTCCGGTCATTACGCGGCGGCAAGAAGCCGAGCTGCAAGCCGTAAAGATGATGGTGGAAGAAGTGGTGGCCGACATCGCGGCGGGGAAGTTTGCTCCCCGGGCGGGACGCCATTGCGTCTTCTGCGCCTACCGCAGTTTGTGCCCTGCTACAGAGAAGGTGTTGCCGAATCCCGCCGAGCGCTCCCTAGTCACGCGCAAAAAAACTTAGGGGACGCTTGCGCGTCCCCTTCGTCGCTCACTAAGACTAGCTTAGTGCTTCTTTTTCTTCTTTGCCTTTTTCTTTGCTGGCATGGATCTATTCTCCCTTTTCCATTTTTCATGGATGATGCAACGGTCTTCTGTTGCAGCTGATTGATTGTATAGAGTTATTAAAAATTGATGTCAAGAAAAAAATGATGCCAAAGCTTGCGTTCGATGCATGTACTAAGGTCACCAGGGGAGACTTGTAGGTCACATGGAGATTGCCGGTGCGGAAAAAATTGTGGTGCGAAGCTGGCCTTGCATAGCCGAGTGTGCAAGAGCCAATCGCATCGGCCACAGAGTCTGTTGTGATGTCGAGCTGCCTTGCCCGGAAACGGCAGGAGACATTTTGGGGCTTGGAGCATCTATAATCAGGATGCGAAGAGGAAGAGCAAAATTCGCTGAGGAGCGCATGTATGGCTGCTTTGGAAGAGGTCGTGATTGTTGCAGGATGCCGCACGCCCATCGGGAAATTTCAGGGAAGCCTTTCTGATTTGACTGCTCCCCAGCTGGGCGCCATTGTGGTGCGTGAAGCTGTGAAGCGCGCCGGCCTCGATGCCAAGCAGGTAGATGAGTGCATCATGGGCAACGTGGTTTCCGCCGGTTTGGGACAAAATCCCGCGCGTCAGGCCGCAATTTATGGCGGGCTGGCCCCCGAAGTAGGAGCCATGACAATCAACAAGGTTTGTGGCTCCGGACTCAAAGCGGTGGCCCTGGCCGCGCAAGCCATCCAAACCGGCAACAGCGAAATCGTGGTGGCGGGGGGCATGGAATCCATGACCAACGCTCCTTATTTGTTGCCCCAGGCGCGCAAGGGATATCGTCTGGGAAATTCCCAGATCATCGATGCCATGATCAACGACGGTCTATGGGACATCTACAACAACTACCACATGGGAATGACGGGCGAGAATGTGGCGGAGAAGTACGGGATTACCCGGGAAGAGCAGGACGAGTTCGCCGTCAATTCGCACCGCAAAGCCATCGCCGCCACCCGGGAAGGTCGTTTTCAGTCGCAGATCGTGCCGGTGGAGATCCCCGCCAAGAAGAAAGGCGAGCCCTCGGTCCTGTTTGCCAACGACGAATCACCCCGCGAAGATACCACGCCGGAAGTCTTGCGATCGTTAAAGCCGGCTTTCAAAAAAGATGGTACGGTCACGGCCGGCAACGCCCCGGGCGTCAATGATGGCGCGGCCGCCGTGGTGGTGATGAGTGCCCAGCGTGCCCAGGAGCTCGGTCTAAAACCTCTGGTGCGCATCGTCGCCCAAGCCACCAGCGGGGTGGAACCCAAGTGGGTGATGATGGCCCCGGTGGGCGCGGTGCAGAAGATTTGGCAGAAGACCGGCTGGAAGAAAGACGAAGTGGATCTCTATGAGTTGAATGAGGCCTTCTCGGTGCAGGCGCTGGGCGTCATGCGGGAACTGGGCCTTGATTTAGCCAAGACCAATGTCAATGGCGGGGCCGTGGCCCTGGGGCATCCCATTGGCGCCAGCGGCGCGCGCGTGCTGGTCACATTGATCTATGAGATGATCCGGCGTGATGCCCATCGTGGCATCGCTGCGCTCTGCCTGGGCGGTGGCAACGCCGTTGCCATGGCCGTGGAGCGCTAAGCAACACTGCGCTGATCTATACGACGAATCCGCCGCTGATGTTGATGGATTGGCCGGTGATCCATTGGGAGGCGGGCGAGCAGAGAAATAGCACCAGGTCCGCAACTTCTTCCGCGTTGCCCAGGCGGCCGAAGGGACTGCGCTCGAGGATTCCGCGGATGACATCAGGCTTTGCCAGATACGCCGCCGTCATGTCTGTTTCCACGTAGCCGGGCGCCACCGCGTTGACGCGGATTTTTCGCGGCGCCAGTTCCAGTGCCCAGCTTTTGGTCAAAGAATCCACCGCCGCTTTGGTCGCCGGATAAAGGCTGCGCCCTGCCGCGATCCCCACGCGCGCGGCCGTGGACGACATATTGATGATGGTCGCGCCTTCCCGCAGCAAGGGCAATGCTACCTGAGTGGTCCAGAACAATCCTTTGACGTTGGCGTCCAGCATGGACTCCACGTAGTCAAGCGCGGCCGAGCCGAGCGGAGTCTGGCCCCAGATGCCGGCGTTGTTGACCAAAATGTCCAGCGGAGCGCCGTGCAGCGAAGCGATCATGGCTTCAATTTCTTGAGGAGAGCGGATGTCGGCTTGCAGCAGGCGGCAGGGTCCGGCAATTTCCCGCGCCACGGCTTCGGCGGCCGCGCGGTTCTGGTTGTAATGGAGCAGGATCTCTGCCCCTTCGCCGGCCAGCTTCAGCGCGATGGCGCGGCCCAGGCCGCGCGATCCACCGGTAATAAGTGCGGTCTTTCCCAGCAGGATTCCCATGGTGTGAACGAGTATAGAGGAACTTAGGGAAGGCGGGCGATGGGCAGTGTGACCGTAAAGACAGCCCCGCCGCCGGGGCCGGAGGTGGCATCGATGTTGCCGCCGTGTTCGCGCAGGATCGCTTTGCAGATGCTCAGGCCCAGCCCAGTGCCGCGGCCGGGGCGCTTGGTGGTGTAGAAGGGATCAAATATGTTGGGCAGAATTTCCGGGGCGATCCCTGGGCCGTCATCCTGAAAGCTGGCGGAAAGGCTGTCTTTGTTCTTGGCAAGGCGAATGCGCAAAGTGCCTTTGTCTCGCACATCTCGAATGGCCTGTTCGGCGTTCAGGACCAGATTCAGGAAGACCTGCATGAGTTGGTGCGGGTCTCCGCTGGTGGGGGGAAGCATCTCGGGAAGAAAGTCCACTGTGATGTTGTTCTTGCGCAGGGAGTAGGCCTGCAGGTGCAGGGTCTTTTGCACCAGATCGCTCAAGTTGATGTCGTTCTTCCCGGCCGCTGGAGGTCGCGAAAAGTACATCAGGTTTTGCACGATCTCGGCTGCGCGCCGCGACTGCTGCTGCAACATGGTCAAGTGTTTGCGTGTGTTCTCATTGACTTCGGCATCTTGCAGAAGTTCGGAGACGCCCAGGATGCTGGTTAAGGGATTGTTGAGTTCGTGGGCAAAGCCCCCGATCATCTGCCCCATGGCGGCCAGGCGCTCGCTTTGAATGATTTGCTGCTCCAGCTTCTTTTCTAAAGTAATGTCGCGCACAGAAACGATGACGCCATTTACCTTGTTCTCCGCGTCGAACAGTGGGCTGGCATTGGCCCGCATGGTGCGCCAGCTTCCATCCTGACTGCGCGCACCGTATTCACAGAAGCCGAACTTCTTGCGGCCCGATCCAACGTCGCGGTAGAGAGCCAGGAATTCTGCCGATTGGTCTGGCACCTCGTCCACTTGCTTGCCCAGCAGGTCTTCCGGCCGGCTGCCCAGCAGGTCGCGAATGCGCGCGCTGACGAAGGTGTAGCGCTCGTCCAGATCAATCACCAGAATCAGGTCCGGGAAGCTCTCCAGAAGATAACGCCGGAACTCTTCCTGCCTTTGCAGCTCCAGTTCCATCTTGCGGCGTTCGGTGACGTCAATCAGCGTGCCTTGATAACGCACAATATTGCCGCTGTTGTCCCAGACCGCGCGGGAGTTGTCGAGGAGAATGGCCGCCGAGCCGTCCTGCCGCCGCAGGCGGATCTCGCGCTCGCGCACCTCGCCCCGCTCCGCCGAGGAACGGCCCAGAACGGCGGGCTGTTCGCCATCGCTCTGCAATGCGGCGGGTTCCAGCCCCAGCACCTCTTCTTTGCTGGAATATCCCAACATGCGCACCAGAGCGGGATTGGCCTCCAGCAGCTTGCCTTCCGGCGTGCTGAAGTAGACCCCCTCCTGTAATGTCTCGAATAGCTGGGTGAAGCGCCGTTCCTTCTCCCGCTCTTCGGTGACGTCGCGCGCCAGGGCGCTGACCCCGACCACTTCGTCATCTTTGATGATGGCGTTCAGCACGCAATCAAAGTACAGAACGCGTGCATGGTTTTTCAGACGGACCGGCGCTATTCCCGACCAGCGCCGCTTCTCCAGAAAACGGGCGATCTCCGCCTTCATGCTCCCGGTTTTCGGTTCTTCGAGGAAGTCTTCGATCTTGTGTCCGACAATGTCGCCATAGGGAACGGCCAGAAGCTGGGTAAGGCGGCGATTGACGGTGCGCAGGGTGCCGTCCAGAGAAGTGGCGAAGGCGACGTCATCAAAGGAGTCGATCAGTTCCTTGAAACTGCGCTGCGAACGCGCAATTACCTGGCTGAGCTGGTCAAGTTGTTCTTCCGAGGGCGTGGCGCCCGCCCGTTCCTGAAAGTGGCGCAGCACATGCTTCAACTCGGAAACTTCCCGCCGCCGGCCGTAGACATAGGCAGCGAACAACACCGCCAGCACCAGCATGCCGATGGATACCGCACCCAGATGGTAGGGAAGGTCTTGCAGTTGTTCCCAGGAGAGCGCGGCCAGTCCAGTGGCAAACAGGATCAAAAGCCCTAACGCCAGACGCCACAACCGGAGCTCTTCCTTCTCCAATCGGCTGGGAGGGGCGGGCGCGGAAGTCGGAGGCTGGGTGTCTTCGGTCATGAACTCTGGTGGGCCGAAGCCATGGAGACCCGGCTTGGGCCCTCGATGCGCCATCCTAGTGTATGCAAATCCCTCCTGCTATTACAGACCTTGGTTCGCAGAACGCACACTTGGGCGGTGGTTTTCCACAGCTTTCCGGTCAGGCAAGGTGACCGCGGTCACGGCCCGCCGCCCGCGGCGGAGACTATCGTCGAGGCAGCCCCCGTATGCCTGGATGGCTGTCATGCTCTACAAAACACTGAGCGCCGCGGTGTATGGCATTGACGCCAACATTATTGAAGTAGAAGTCGACGTCTCCGGCATTAAGACCAACGAAGACCATTTCCATACCGTCGGTCTTCCCGATGCGGCCGTGCGCGAGAGCCGCGACCGCGTCCGCGCCGCGCTGAAAAACTGCGGCTACGATATTCCTCCCACCCACATCACCATCAATCTGGCCCCGGCGGACATTCGCAAGGAGGGCTCGGGGTTTGACCTGCCCATGGCCCTGGCCATCGTCGGGGCCTATGGTGGTTTGACGCACAAAGAAGTGCCCGATTGCCTTTTTGTAGGGGAACTCTCGCTGGACGGCGGGGTCCGCGGCGTGCGCGGGGCGCTGCCCATCGCCGTGGAAGCGCGCGGCAAAAAGATCTCTCGCCTGGTGGTGCCGGAGCTAAACGCCCGCGAGGCGGCCATGGTGGAGGGTGTCGATGTCTATCCCGTCCGCTCCCTGCTCGAGGTCATTCACTTCGTGAACTCCGGCAACGGCATTGTGCCGTTGAAGGTGGATAGCAATGCTTTGTTGGGCGATGCTCAGCGCTTCATCGTGGATTTTCATGATGTGCGCGGACAACCGACCGCTAAGCGCGCGCTGGAAGTGGCTTGCGCCGGCGGACACAACATCCTGATGATCGGGCCGCCCGGCTCGGGCAAGACCATGCTGGCGAAACGCATGCCCACCATCCTGCCGCCCTTCACTTTCGAAGAAGCCCTCGAAACCACAAAGATCCACAGCGTGGCCGGAGTGCTGGATCCCGGCGCGGGACTGGTGGGGGTGCGGCCGTTTCGCTCCCCCCACCACACCATCTCCGATGCCGGCCTGATTGGCGGCGGCGCGGTGCCCCGGCCCGGGGAAGTCTCGCTCGCCCACAACGGCGTGTTGTTTCTCGACGAGTTGCCCGAATTCCCCCGCAACGTGCTGGAAGTCATGCGGCAACCCCTGGAAGATGGCACGGTTTGCATTGCCCGCGCCGCCATGTCACTGACCTTTCCGGCGCGCTTCATGCTGGCCGCGGCCATGAATCCCTGCGCCTGCGGATTTCACAACGATCGCACCCGGGAATGCCACTGCACGCCTGCCATGATCCAGCGCTATATCGCCAAAATCTCTGGCCCGCTCCTGGACCGCATTGACATCCATATTGATGTGCCGGCCGTGAACTATAAGGAGATGCGCAGTGGGGCGGAGCCGGAGAACTCCGCCCAGATTCGCGAACGGGTCATGCGCACCCGGGAGGTGCAGCTGCGCCGTTTCGCAGTACTCAAGCGCGAGAAGATTTACTGCAATGCCCAGATGGCCCCTCGCCATATGCGGGCCTTTTGTGAGCTGTCTGCGGAGTGTGAGCGTCTTCTGGAGCGGGCCATGACCCAGCAGGGGCTCAGCGCCCGCGCTCATGACCGCATATTAAAGGTGGCCCGCACGGTCGCCGACCTGGAGGAGGCTGCCGCCATTGAGCCCAAACACATTGCCGAGGCTATCCAATATAGGACGCTCGACCGCACCTACTGGGCCTGAGGGATGTTGCCGTGAATGGTTGTAAATCATTGAAAATAAACATATTGTATGGGGTCCGGGTAGGTGGGGAAGGCGCCGGCTCCGGCTCAGTCCTGAACCTGCGGTGGCAAGTTCCGGCCGATCCCGCCTCCAAAAATCCCTTGACCCCGCCGGAGTTTCCCGCTAAAGTATGCAGTTCCTGAGATATAGAGCGGTAAACGGCCATCCCAAGTATCTCCGCGACAAACCAGGGGCTTCCAACAAGAAAGAAACTTTCGGGGCCTGCGGAGCATCTATACGATTGGCCAAGCTTTCCCGTACAACCCATCTGAATTCAGGCAGTTAGTGGCGGTGCCGGGAGTATGCAGGCATGCCGCCCGCAAGAGTGGGGCACGGAATATCGAGATTTTAGGAGAAGCACGTCATGCGTTCTGATCGCGTTTTCGAAGCTTTACACACTTTGCGGAACCGGTATATGCTCTGTCAGCTGGCATCCAAGGCCACCCGCAAGTTTCACAAACCCAACACTCGTATTCAGGAAACCATGAACGAAGTCCTGGATCGGATTGCCAGCTCGGAGCGGAAAGCGGTGCTTTCCGAGCCGGAGAACTTCGCTGAGGCGCAACGGCGGGCTGCCTGATTCAGCCCCGCCGCCTGTCCCCGCAGATGAAAGTCTTCTCTTTTTGCAGCACCCCCCTTTAAAAACATCTCCTCGCAGGTGAATTAATGACCATTGCGGAACTCAAAGAAAAAAACATTACGGAGCTGACCAAGATCGCCCGGTCTTTGGATCTGCCCGGCGCCAGCGGATTGCGCAAGCAGGACTTGATCTTCAAGATTCTGCAGGCCCAGAGCGAAAAAGAGGGCCATATTTTTGCCGAAGGCGTTCTCGAAATCCTGCCCGATGGCTATGGATTTTTACGGTCCCCCGACTACAACTACCTGCCGGGACCGGACGATATTTATGTTTCCCCGTCGCAGATTCGTAAGTTCGACCTGAAGACCGGCGACACTATCAGCGGCCAGGTCCGCCCGCCCCACGAAGGCGAGAAATATTTCGCCCTGGTCAAGATTGAGGCGGTCAACTTCGAATCGCCCGACGAAGCGCGCAACAAGATCCTCTTCGATAACCTGACGCCGCTCTATCCGCAGGAACGCCTGAAGCTGGAAACCTCGCGCGAAAACATCAGCGGCCGGGTCATGGACCTGCTCACGCCCATCGGCAAAGGCCAGCGCGGACTGATCGTTTCGCCGCCGCGCGCCGGCAAGACCATGCTGTTGCAGAACGTGGCCAATTCCATTACCACCAACCATCCGGAAGTTGTGCTCATCGTGTTACTGATCGACGAGCGCCCGGAAGAAGTCACCGACATGCAGCGCTCGGTGAAGGGCGAAGTCATCTCCTCGACCTTTGATGAGCCCGCCGCCCGCCACGTGCAGGTCGCGGAAATGGTCATCGAAAAGGCCAAGCGCCTGGTTGAGCACAAGCGCGACGTGGTCATTCTGCTGGATTCCATCACGCGTCTGGCGCGCGCCTATAACACCATCGTTCCGCCCTCGGGCAAAGTGCTCTCCGGCGGCGTGGACTCCAACGCCCTGCAGCGCCCTAAGCGCTTCTTCGGCTCGGCCCGCAACATCGAGGAAGGCGGTTCGCTGACCATCATTGCCACCGCGCTCATCGACACCGGCTCCCGCATGGATGATGTGATCTTTGAAGAATTCAAAGGCACGGGCAACATGGAAATCATCCTGGAGCGCAAGCTGGTCGACAAGCGCACCTTCCCGGCCATCGACATTCAGCGCTCCGGCACCCGTAAGGAAGAGCTGCTCATCCCCAAGGAAGACCTGCAGCGGATTTGGGTCCTGCGCAAGGTGCTGAACCCGCTGTCCCCGGTGGAAGCCATGGAACTGCTCATCGACAAGTTGAGCAAGACCAAAGCGAACGGGGAGTTCCTCTCCAATATGAGCTCGCTCTAAGCGGCGACCTGCTGTTTTCCCGGGCACGGACGATTTCGTCCGTGCCTTTTGTTTTGCCGGACTGGCGGTTATTTTCCACCACGTATAATCTGGCTCTACCAGGAATACTCCTGGTTTCGAGGTGACCGTGCGATCCTGCGCCTATTGCGTAATCGTGCTCTCTCTGGTGCTGAGCAGCGGACCTTGTTCGGTGGCGCAAGACCAACCGCCCCCGCCTTCTCCTCAGTTCGGACAATTGCAGATACCGCAGCCTGGCGGGCCGCCTGATGAGTCCAAGGACCCCAACCGCGCGCGCCTGGAAAGGGAAATGGCCAAGCGGGCCAATAAAGAGCGCCAGGAAAAGCTCAAGCGGGACACCGACCAGCTGCTCAAACTGGCCACCGAACTCAAAGAGTACGTCGATAAGACCAACGAGAACATGCTCTCCCTGGAAGTGGTGAAGAAGGCCGAAGAGATTGAAAAGCTTGCCCGCAGCGTCAAAGACAAGATGAAAGGGCCTTAGGGCCGTTTGTTCCAGCGTTGAAGTCTTCCTGGGCCGACGGTTTCGCCATGGCTTGGCTGTTATACTAGTTGCATCTGAGTTTCAACTAGGAGGGGCCATGCCTCTTCCCGAAACGGAAATCCCCGGACGCCTGCAGGCCGAACTCATGGCCCGCGGTCTGCGTATGACCCGCCAGCGCCGCACCATTCTGAGTGTGGTGGAAACCGCCAAACAGCACCTGGACGCCACCCAGATCCTGCGTAAGGCGCACAAGATTGATCCCGGCATTGACCGCGTGACCGTCTACCGCACACTCAATCTTCTGAAGCGCCATGGCCTGGTGGATGAGCTGGATCTCATGCATTTGGAAGGGGAAAAGCACTACTATGAGCGCCATCCCCAGCGCGACCACATTCATATGGCCTGCCTGCGTTGCGGCAAGATCACGGAGTTTGAAAGCGACCTCTTCGACCGTCTCAAGGGTCAAATCCAGCGCGAATGCCAGTTTCACATCGTGGTGAGCCGCCTGGAAGTCGGGGGCTATTGCTCGCAGTGCCGGAGCGCGACTCCGGCGTAGTCGGGGCCGCCGGTGTCTCCCTTCCTACAACCTAGTTGCAAAAGGTGTGGCCTGCCGCGCCGGCGGGAAATCCTCGCCCCGCGTATCCTCCTGCGCATGACAGGCGTCGCTCCGATCAGACTGTTTGAGGGGGTCGAGGCTCGCGATGCTGATCCACCCACCAACCCCAGGGCACGGTGAGCCACATGCTCAGCCCGCCCCAGGCCAGAGATTTCATGTCGGGCGGCGCGCCGGCGAATAGTGTGCTCAGCCAGCCGAAAAAGAGAAGCGCCGCCAGCGCCCAGAGTCCATAGCGGCCAACGCTATCTTTCGCGCGCGTACAACGCAGATAGAGCACCAGGCCGGCGGCAAAGAACCCCACCTCCAACACTATGGAAGCCGTCCAGGAGTTCCAGAGCCCAAGCCCAACCCGAGCTTCGCCGCCCGGCCGCAACGGAAGATCGGGCCGGTGCACGAGGAAATCCAGCACCCAATGGCTTAGGACTGCCAGCGCCACTACGGCCGCGCCTCGCCCATAGCGGCGTACGGCGAAATAGATGCCGCCGACCAGCGCCGACCATACCATGACCATCGCCAGACTATGCGAGATGGGATAGTCGGTGAAATCGAGGGGAGAGACCCGGGTGATGCCCGGCAGAATTTCCGCGTGCTCCACTCCCAGCAGCAGGAGAATGGGCCATAGAAGATCGATAAATTGCGCGCTGAAGATGAGGGTGCCCAGCGAGGTCTTAGGTGCCACCCTCTTGGCGGCCATCGCGACGCCGAAATGTCCTATGAACATAGCACTCCTGTTGGTCCGCGAAGGACTATGGGGCCAGGCACAACGCTACTCCCTGTTTGGTTATGCCGCCGGCGCAGGCCAATTGCTCATTCAGCTGGTTCACCAGCTCCGCATTCTTGCGCAGCGCTGATTCCAGGATGGCGGCTTGTTGCTGCGCCGTGGCCAGATCTTGTTTCTCGACCGCTTCCGTAAGCCCGGGCAGCTCCAGATGAGCATAGGTGTAGCGGCAGGCGTAGACCACGTGCTTGTACCATGGCCTGCCTGGAATCCCTTCCGGGGTCAGCCAGTTGCGCTCGATCGCCATCATGCCGCGATTGATCTGGTCGGCCAGCTGCGGGTCGATTTTTCCCGAACTCAGTGCGGCGGCGATCGTGCCATTCAGCTTTTCGCCGGCTTGCTGGAACTGGTCCACGCTTGTCCGCAGGGACCGCAAGTTCAGCTTGCTGAGGTCGTTCTTCTTTCCCAGCGTGTCCAGATATTTGCGAATGTGTCCGCCATAGCTGCCGAAGTCGTAGGGCAGAAAGTCGGCGTTGGCCAGGCGCAGCGCCAGCACTCCCCACAGCTGCGCCATCAGCGTGTGGTAATGATAGCCGGGGTCGCCGAAGTGGTTCATCCAGTAAAAATCGTCATAGACCGAGTGGTAGACGCCATAAGGTCCATCGAAGGACAGGTCCATGACCGGCACGCCCACATGGTCGAGGAGTGCCGCGTAATCGGAACCGCTGCCGATGCGGGTTTCGGTGAGATTGAAGTCGGTCAGCGGATCGCTGTCATTGCGCTCCTGCAGGTCCTCGGCGCGGGAGATTTGCCAGGCGGCGTACAGAGGTTTTCCGGATGGATCCTGCACGGCTTTGCTGGCATCCACCAGCAGCGGGGCCAGCGAGCCCACGCTGCTTCCCTGGAAGTTTGGTCCGGAGGTGGAGGAATCCACGTTGAGGTAGGCCACAGCCTTTTGCCGCAGCTCATGGGCAAATTGCTCGCTCCACTCGGCCGAACCGGCATAGCTGGTCTCTTCCCCATCCCAGCTAAGAAACACCATGGTGCGCTTGGGGCGAATGCCTTGTTTGGCCAGGCTTCCCAGGCCGCGCGTAAGTTCCATCATCGATGCCGTGCCGCTGGAAGGGTCTACTCCGCCGAAGACCCAGGCATCGCGGTGGTTGCCCGCCAGCACCCACTGGTCGGGATACTCGCTGCCACGAATACGTCCTTCCACTACATAATTTGGCTTGATGGTCTCTTCCATCTGAATTTTCAGGTGGACACGCACCCGGTCTCCGCCCAGGCGGTATTTGATGGGCAGGCCGCCCTGCCAGTCGTTCGGGGCCACGGGACCATCCATGTTTTCGAGCAGCGGCTTGGCGTCGTGCCAGGAAAGCGGCAACGCCATGATCTTCGGCACCGGGGAGGCTTGCTCCACGGGAATGTGTTTTGCCCCGGGCAGGGAAGGCCAGCCTGGCGTGGTGGGGTCCCCGGCCTGCTGAAAGTCATATTCAATGGCGCCCCGCTGCAAATGCGTCTCCGGCCCCCACGGGCCCTCGGGAAAGACTTTGCCTTTCTTGTAGCCGTCTTCCGCCGGGTCGCTATAGATCAGGATGGCCGCCGCACCTTCTTTCTCGGCGGTCAGGGCCTTGAAGCCGCGATAGCTGTAGGGATTGGAATAGCGGACGATAACAATCTTGCCCTTCACATCGATGCCGTTTTTCTTCAGGAGAGCGAAATCTTCCGGATTGCCGCTATGGGCATAGATGACCGGGGCGGTGATGTCGCCCGACTTTGACATGCCCATCCAGGCGGAACTCACATTGGGATTTTTCGTGTCGGGGTCTTCGTCATAAGCGGCTTCGCGCAGGCTGGCTTTGTAATGCACCGGAGCGACCATCTCCAGCATGGTCTCCTTAGGATCGGAGCTGAACACGTCGTAACGGCGCAGAACGATGTCTTCCAGACCCTGCTTCTTCCACTCCTCGGCAATGTAGCGCGCCAGTTCGTTATTGCGTTCCGAGCCGGCGGGATGGGGCTCTGCGGTGAAGATGCGGTGCTGGCGGCGAGCCTCGTCCGGGGTGGGAATCGCCTTGAATTTGCTCTCGATTTCCGCCTGTTTGGCCGAGGAATCGGGACTGAAGCCCTGAAAGGTTTGTCCGGCAGAAAGTCCTGCCAAAAGCAACGCAACGCCAAAGATCGAGGAGAATTGACTAAGCCGCCTGTTCATATCATGGGCCCCGGAGGAGGAGATGGAAATGAGGTCTCCGAGTATAGACCAGCGTTCTCCGGAGAGAAAGGGATCTGGTCACATCATGCCCGAGGGTATGTGCCCGCAGGTCATTTCCCGGGGGGAATGCTTGCAAAACAAAAGCCACCTGGAAATTCCAGGTGGCTTGGCCAGCAAAATCCAGGATGGAAGCCGCTCTAGTCCATGCCAATCCGCATTCCGAAGAAGGAACGGTAGACAAAGAAGAACGACACCACAAAGAAGGCCAGGGCCAGCACGTGAGTGATGGCCGTGCCCTTCTCTAAGGTAAGTGTGACCGCCAGCTCCACCGCCAGCAGACCGAATAGCGTGGTGAACTTGATGATCGGGTTCAAAGCCACGGAAGAAGTGTCTTTGAAGGGATCGCCCACAGTATCGCCCACGACGGTGGCATCATGCAGCGGAGTGCCCTTCTGTTTCAGTTCGACTTCCACGATCTTCTTGGCGTTGTCCCACGCCCCGCCGGCATTGGCCATGAATATGGCCTGATACAGACCGAAGACCGCAATGGAGACCAGGTAGCCGATGAAGAAGAACGGCTCCACGAAGGCGAATGCCAGTGTGCCGAAGAACACCGCGAGAAAGATGTTGAACATGCCCTTCTGCGCGTATTGCGTGCAGATTTCCACGACTTTCTTGCTGTCATGGACCGAGGCCTTTTCCACGCCTTCCAGCTTGATGTTGGCTTTGATGAACTCGACAGCGCGATAAGCGCCGGTGGTCACGGCTTGGGTGGAAGCGCCGGTGAACCAGTAGATCACTGCGCCGCCGGTGATCAATCCCAGCACAAAGGGTGCGTGCAAAAGGGAGAGATGCCCGACATTTTCCTTCAACCCGTTGGTGAGCGCCATGATGATGGAGAAAATCATGGTGGTGGCGCCTACCACGGCGGTGCCGATCAGTACCGGCTTGGCGGTCGCCTTGAAGGTGTTGCCCGCGCCATCGTTTTCTTCCAGCAGGTGCTTGGCGCGGTCAAAGTTGGCGTCAATGTTGAACTCTTTTTTCAGTTCCGCCTTGACGTTGGGGACCTGTTCAATCAGAGAAAGCTCATACACCGACTGAGCATTGTCGGTCACCGGCCCATAGGAGTCGACGGCGATGGTCACCGGTCCCATGCCCAGGAACCCGAAGGCCACCAGGCCGAAGGCAAAGACCGAAGGCACCACCATGCTCGCTGCCGCGGCCAATCCCATGGTGCTGAAGCAATAGGCAATCGACATCAGGATGACCATCGACAACCCGAGATAGTAGGCGGAGAAATTTCCCGCCACAAACCCGGAGAGGATGCCCAGCGACGCTCCACCTTCCCGTGCCGAGGTCACGACTTCGCGGACATGCCGTGATTCCGTGGAAGTAAAGACCTTTACCAGCTCGGGAATGACCGCCCCCGCCAGCGTGCCGCAGGAAATGATGGTGGCCAGCTTCCACCATTGCGAGGCATCGCCGCCCAGGCCCGGAATAATCACCGCGGAAATCACATAGGTCAGAACAATGGAGACCACCGAAGTGATCCACACCAGCGAGGTCAGCGGCGCCTCATAGTTCATCTGCTCGGCGTGGCTGTACTTGGCTTTGGCGATGGCGCCGTTCAGGAAGTACGCCAGCGAACTGGCCACCAGCATCATGATGCGCATCACGAAGATCCACACCAGCAGCTGTACCTGCACCACGGGGTCTTTCACCCCCAGCAGGATGAAGGTGATCAACGCCACCCCGGTCACGCCATAGGTTTCGAACCCATCGGCGGAGGGGCCGACCGAATCGCCGGCATTGTCGCCGGTGCAATCCGCGATCACGCCTGGGTTCCGAGCATCGTCTTCTTTAATTTTGAAGACGATCTTCATCAGGTCCGAGCCGATGTCGGCGATCTTGGTGAAAATGCCGCCGGCAATACGCAGGGCCGCTGCGCCCAGCGATTCTCCAATGGCAAAGCCGATGAAGCACGGTCCGGCGTAGTCTCCGGGAACGAAGAGAAGGATGACCAGCATGATGAGCAGCTCGACGCTGATCAGCATCATGCCGATACTCATGCCGGCTTCCAGCGGGATCTGGTAGCAGGGGTAGGGTTTGCCGCGCAGGCTGGCAAACGCGGTGCGCGAGTTGGCAAAGGTGTTCACCCGGATGCCGAACCACGCCACTCCATAGCTGCCGGCAATTCCAACCACACTGAACAACAGAATGATGGCCACGCGGGGGGCTTCGAACTTGAGCAGCGCCCCGAAATAAAGAAGGATGATGACCGCAATAAAGGCCCACAGAATCAGCAGAAACTTGCCCTGGGTCACAAGGTACGTCTTGCAGGTCTCATAAATCAGTTCGGAAATTTCCCGCATGGCGCGGTGCACCGGCAGGTTTTTCAGGCGGGTATAAATGACCAGTCCAAATCCCAGACCAAAAATACAGAACAGGATTCCGATCAGCAGCAGGCGGTGTCCGTTCATGCCGCCCACGAAGACGACCTGCGTCAAATCTGGAAGTTTCAGATTGGCTTCGCCGCCGGGTGTGTGTTCTTGGGCAAAAGTGAGAGAAGAGAGAAAGGTTAACGTGGACAGGGCAAACAGGGCCCGCTTAACAAAGTGCCACCCCTGCAACGCCACGCTTGGGAACAAGCTGCGCATGGGAAATCCTCCGGAAACAAGAAACGAATGAAATGCTCATCAGGTTCTAAATTCCACCGCGAACCCCCCGCCCCGGATTGCGAGGGCACGGGAGCGTATCGCTGGACTTCCGATCACGCTTCCACTACACGACTTGAACAGGAGTGCTGAGCTTGGCCGCGTCGGAGTGTTTTGCGCCCGTCCGAGCGTGGGGTGGCCGAAGCCGAGGCTCCGGTCCCACACGAACACAAAACTGGCTTTTATAGCACGGGAACTAAGGCAGGTCAAACCCTCAAAAAGAGAGGGTAAAAAATCGTTATTTTACTGTTTCGCCGTAACCGGGCGTTTTTACGGGTTCACTCCCAACTGCCAGAAAAGAAAGGAGTAGACGTCTACGCCTTCCTCGATTTGCTTGGCGACCGGCTTGCCCGCACCATGGCCGGCCTTTGTCTCAATTCGCAACAAAATGGGCCGTTGGTGACTCTGGCCATTGGAGGCCTGGGCCTGCATGAGCGCGGTCATTTTCTTGGCGTGCATGGGATCGACCCGGGTGTCGCTTTCGGCGGTCATAAAGAGGATGGCGGGGTATTCTGCTCCGGCCTTCACATGATGATAAGGAGAGTAGGCATAGAGCCATTCGAACTGCTTGGGGTCATCGGCCGAGCCATATTCCGGGATCCAGAGCTTGGCGATCAGGAAATTCTGATAGCGCAGCATGTCAAGCAGAGGCACCTGGCACACCACGGCGCGGAACAGGTCGGGACGCTGCGTGATCATGGCCCCCATCAATAAGCCGCCGTTGGAGCCGCCTTGAATGGCGAGATGGTCTTTGTCCGTGTACTTCTGCGCGATGAGAAACTCCGAAGCGGCAATGAAGTCGTCAAACACGTTCTGCTTCTTGTCCAGCATGCCGCCGCGATGCCAGTCCTCGCCGAACTCGGCCCCACCCCGCAGGTTGGCCACGGCAAAGACGCCGCCATGCTCCAGCCACACATAGCGTCCGCCGACAAAGGTGGGCGTGAGGCTGACGTTGAAGCCGCCGTATCCCGTCAGCAGCGTCGGGTTTTTGCCGTTCAGGACCAGCCCTTTCTTGTGGAACACGAACATGGGAACTTTGGTCCCGTCTTTGGAGGTGAACCACAGTTGCTTCACCTCATAGGCTGACGGATCAATCGGCGCGCTCACTTTGTCCCACAGCTCGGCCTCTCCTCCCGCCAGCTGGAAGTGGTAGATCGACGGGGGTATGGTGAACGACTGAAAACCAAAGAAAACTTCGTCGCGGTCCCATTTCGATCCGATGCCCGCGATGGTGCCGATGCCAGGCAGTGGAACGTCGCGTAAAAATTTGCCGTCGATGGAAAAAAGTTTGAGCAGGGAACTGACGTTCTTTTCATAGAAGGCCAGCAGTTTGCCGCCACTCACGCCGGCGCTCTGCAGCACGGCGTCGCCCTGCGGGATGAGTTCTTTCCAGTTTTCCCGCTGCGGATGCGCCACATCGGTCACGAACATGCGGAAGTTCGGCGCGTCCTCGTTGGTCGTGATGTAAAGCTTCCCCTGAAAAATTTCCCCGTCGTAGAGAAAGTCTTTGCCGGTGGTGATCTTCAGCGGGGCCGCCCCTTTTTTCAGGTCGGCTACATACATCTCGCTCTTAGTCCAGCCTTGGCTGACAGCGATCAGTAGCAGGCTGTCATCGTCGTCCGCTAACTGCACCCCGGGAATATCCTGCGGGTTCAGCCCGTCTCCGAACACCAACGGGTCCTTCTCCGGATCGGTGCCCAGCACGTGGTAGTACACCTTGACGTGATAGACCTCTTCGCCCTCCGGCACATCGCCCTTCTTGGGGTGGCGGGTGTAGTAAAAGGCCGAGTCGTCCTTCTTCCAGGTGATGGAAGAGAAGCGTGTGCGGTCGATTACATCGGGCAGTTGCTTGCCGGTCGCGACTTCAATCAGATGCAGCGTGCTCTCCTCGGAACCCCCGGCAGAGACGCCATACGCCACATACTTGCCCTGGGTGGAGGTAAACCACCAATCCAGCGCGACCGTTCCATCCGCCGAGAGCTTGTTGACGTCCAGCAGAACGCGGTCTTTGCCGTGCACGCCCTCGCGCACAAAAAGGATGGGCTGATTCTGCGTGCCCTCGCGCCGGGTATAAAAGTAGTAGGGGCCCCCCATCTGCGGTGTGCCCAGGGTGCCGATGGAAAGCATTTCGGTGAGCCGCCGCTGGATTTTGTCACGGCCCGGCAGGGGATCCAGCAGGCTGCGGGTATACGCCAGTTCCTGTTCCACAAACTGCTGCGTTTCCGGGCTGTTTCCGTTCTCCAGCCAGCGATAGGGGTCCACAATCTTGTGGCCTTGAACGGTCTCCTGGACCGGGTCAACCTTGGCCACGGGCGGCGACTTGGGCGCGGGCGCTGAGGGCGAGCTTTCCGCCAGCACAACCATGGACAAGAGAAAAAAAGAAGCAGCAATCCAGAGCAAACCCCGGCCTCCTGACATGCGACACCTCATTTACCAGACGAGATTTTTAGGGTAGCAGAATAGGCCACTGAGGACTACTTGCCTTGGACGGACCAGTTCGAAAAAGGTGAGAAACGGTCCCCTCGGAGTTCTCCGGGACTTTGGGCAACCCCGCGATCACGACGAATTGGACACTCGCCGGTCAGCCACCGGCTCGTGCCTGGAGATAGCGCACCGCTTTTGCCCCGCCCGGGGAACCTGCCCTATTCCCCCAAATCTACCGTGACTCTATATACCGCGCCTTCTTTCACTCCCAGAAAACGGTAGAGGTGCGCTTCCTCGAAGCGCGCGACATTCAGGTTGGTCTCGGGAATGTCCTCGTAAGCGGGTCCGGCCTTCCCGTTGGCGATCAACGCGTAGGCTTTGCCGTTCCAGCTGAATGCGACGAAGTGCTTGCTGTTGGGGCTGAAGGCGGGGAACTCGAAGCTGCTGCCGTGGGTGATTTCCTGTCCATTGATAAACCAGACATTGCCGCTGGTGCCGTCGGCTCTGGGGTACGCGTAGGCGATGCGCGCGCTATCCGGGCTGAAGAAGACGGGTGGAAAGATATAACTGGGGCGGAAGGTTCGGGTGGGAAATTCAGAGAGCCCAGGCACGTTGGTGACATTGCCATCCTGTACGAGCTGGCATTTCAGGTAATTCGTGCAGCCCGCGTAGACATAGTGTTTGCTGTCAGGGCTGAAGTTAAGCGAATGGGGGATGATGTTGTAGAACTTGGAACTGTCTTTGCCATCCACAACTACGTGAAAACCGTCGGCGGCATAGGCTTCGTAGGCAAAGCGGCCGCCCTCATTGCTGAACACAAAATTGTCCAGGCGGTTGATTCCGGGCATCTCCCGCCCGTCGACGACGACAAAATTCTGGCCGCGCACTCCCACGAAATAGGCATGCCGCGAATCTGGGCTGAATTTGATGACGCCCAGTCCGTCATAGGCACGGCCCACCGTTCCGTCGATCACGGCGGCAACGCCGCCGGGGACCGTCTTGCTATAGGCGAACCTCTTGCCATCCGGGCTGAACACAGCGTAGATCGAGGAACGGTACACATCCCATCTATCGCGTGTGGCAAAAGGTTTGATCTCGCGCGAGATTTCGCGGTCATCCACAAAAAGGGCCTGAGTGATGTTCTCGACCCGGCCGCCCAGGTGCACGTCGCCGACAAAAGCCACCCGTCCGTTGGGGGACAGGATCATATCGTGGAGACCGTTGCCGGCAAACGCCCGCGGCGTGCCCGGCACACCATCCACGACGACCATCCAGCCGCCTTTAGTGGCAGCGATGAAGGCATAGTGTTTGCCGTCGTCACTTACCCGGAGGGAAGTCAAGGAAGCATATGCGGGCCCGATCTTGTTATCGACAACAAGATGAGATACCTGGTCCGGGGTTACGGCGGCGTAGACCAGATGATCATTGACGAAGGCGACTTGCTTCAGATCGATGGACTCGAGATCCGGGCCTTTGACTCCGTCGAGATACATATTCATCACGTTGGCCGAGGGGTGGCCGATGCAAGCAAAGTGAGCCCCGCTGGGGCTGATGAGGACCTGATGCCCGGGCACGAGGATTCCCTGATAGGGAGGGTAATTATGAGAAGAATCGATAGCGGGAACGATGGCGCCCCGGTTGGAGACGATGACGCCGCGGGACTTGTTATCCACCACGACAACAAGTTCGTCTCCGCTCTGCGCGATGTAGGCGGAACGTCTGCCATCCGCGCTGAACGACACATCGATCGCACCCACGCTGTAAGCATGGGCGGCGTGGTCGAACTCCGGGCCGTCGGTCCCGTCGACGACAATGACCTCGCGGCTTCCATGCATGGCAAAGGCCGCATAATGACCGCCGTCAGGACTTATGACAAACATACCCGCCTGCATGCTGGGGCCTAGACGCGTCTCCTGAATTTTGGCATGGAGCGCGCCGCCGGGCAGCGGAGTGGAAACAGCGCCTGGCCCATTCGTGGGGTGCAGGCCGGCGGCAGAAGTGGCCGCGCCCGGCGTGAATGCTCCGCTGGAAGCGGAGACGCCATTCAGGACAAAACGCAATTGCGTGCCGGGGGGTAGAAAGATGCGCTGCCCGGAAATAGCGGCCTGGGCTGCGGAAGCCGCGTTGTTCGACTTGTGCCCAAACGATCCAAAGATTGAGGTGACGGTGTTCACCGCGTTTGTGGCAGCGCTTTGCACTCCTCCGGCAACCGTGGCCGGGCCGCTGGAGACGGACACCATCTGCCCTTTGATCAATAGCGTGTTGAGCTGCGCCGCCCAACCCGCCTGGTTCCGGGTCAGCGTGAGCATGGCGACGGTTCCGTTGGGGACGGCGGCGCCATTCCCCCCATTGGCGGATTTTGTGACTACCCCTCGATATTGGCGGCCCATGCCGCCCTGGCTGGAATCCACCAGTTCGGCCATTCTTACGAAGACTTCTGTTCCGGCCAGATCTGTGCCCGGACTTTGTTGAGTCTGGTTTTGTGGAGCTTGATTCTGCGAGATCTGATCTGCCGAACTTTGTGCCGGTGCGGGTGCAGCCTCAGCATCACCCGTTGGGCCAGCGGCGACATTCTGCGTATCCGCGACCCCCGCGGCCTGCGCCGAGTTTGAGGCAGCGGTCGGCTCCGAAACGTTCGCGCCCGCCTCCGGCCAGCGGTATACCCAGCCGGTTTCAATCAGGGTCCATTTCTTGGCGACACGGAGATCGGAAATTCGCTGCCGTTCCGCCGCCTGCACCTCGGCCAAATCCTTGTAGGCGCCGAAACAGGCCACGAGCGGACCCTTGTAGCCATACTTTCCGGCTATGAATTTCTGAAAGGCGTTGGCCATTTTCATTGGATCCACATTCGGCGTCCCGGGAGGCGAAGTGACGTCGAACGCCTTACTGAAGTACATCGTGGGCAGGGATTGGCTGGAGGAACAGTAATAGTGCCAGGTGCCGCCGCGGCCGCCGAAGGTTGATTCGCCGGCCATGCCCGCAAGCGACAGAACGTGTAAAAGCGGAATCCACAGCACGGCCAGCAGCGCTGTTGGCAGCGCAGCCGGATGAGGTCGGCGAATGGTCGCCCCTTGGTTATGGCTCATCAATCCTCCTCTGCTTCCTGCAACGGGTCCTTTAGTCGCACCAGGTAGGGTTGGCCGCGGTCGTGGAGCCCAGGCACGCGGCCCTCACCGCATCGTGATAGGTGGCGTAGCCATTCTGTTGCCACCATGGATCGCTAGAGTGATCATCGTAGGAACTGCCGGAAGAGCTGGAGTTATCGGATCCGCCGGCGCTGCGAGCAACAGCGACCAGGGCCGCCAGCGCGACAAAAAAGGCGATCGCTTTCTCATTGTCCGAGAGCGCCGCTCCCTGGGTCGGTAGAGGTCGGTGGGAGGCTTCTACGGTGCGCGAGACCCAAGCCTGGGTCTCGGCCAGGGCCTTGTCGGCATCCTGCCGGGTCATGACCCTTTTGGTGGTAGGATTTTTGGCCTGGAAGTGGCTGGCCGCCGGACGGAAATTCTTGGGCAGGCGGATGCCATTTTTTTCCATCGTCACATACATCACATCTTCCACTTCCAGCCGCCGCGCCTTCGGGTTCTTGGCCACCGCTTCCAGGTCGGCAATGCGCGCCAGCGAAAGATTCATCTCGAACTGGCCCATACCGGAGATGGTTTCTCCCGGCTGTTTGGGCTGGAAGAAACGCTTGACCCGGGCGTATTGCTCTCCCTGGACGGAGTCCTGCACGCTCTGGGCAAGCTGGTCGACGAATTCAATCTGGTCGTCGTCGGACATACGGTCGAACTGGCGTATCTCCAGGGCTTGCGCCACGCTCGAGAAAGTCAAAACAAGCGACAGAATCAGCGACAATACTACCTTCATGAGATCTCCTTTGAGATAGCTGAGGGGAAAGTAGGCGGGCCACGAATTCCCGTTCGGGACGAGCCCAGCTGTGCGAAAATGGCAAACCTGCCCTCAAAGTCTGGGCAGAGTACACCACCTCTCCTGGTCAGGTCTTAACGGAAGTCTGAAGAACTCTGAAGAAGCTTGAAATAGTGTGCTGCATGGCATCCACCTCGCATACTTCCGAGACCGACCGGGCCCAGGGACGAGTCTGGCGCTTTGCCGGCTGCGAATTCGCCGAATTGAGCCGGGAGTTGCGGGTGGGGGGAGTGGCGGTTGAATTGGAAAGCAAACCCCTGGAAGTGCTTCGCCAACTCCTATTGCGGCCGGGAGAGGTGGTCACTAAAGAGGAATTAGTCGAGCGGGTATGGCCGGGCCTGGCGGTCGTGGAGTCTTCGGTGGCCACCGCGGTCTCCAAAATCCGCAAAGCGCTGGGAGAAGAGAATACCTCGGTAATTGTGACCGTGCCGCGGATCGGGTACCGGCTGGGCGTGCCGGTGGAAGTTGAGGCACAGGTCTTCGGAATCCAAAATATGGGGGAAGCTGCGGCCCGCCCCTGGCCGCGCCGGTGGCGGGCGGCGGCTGTGGTCGTATTTCTGGCCATTCTCCTGGGGACGAGTGTCGTTCTTTACGGACGATGGGCATCTTCGGGCCCAACTGCAGCCGCTACTCCCAAGATCACGTCGATCGCGGTCCTGCCCCTCACCAACATGTCCGGCGACCCTGCGCAGGAGTATCTCGCCGATGGAATGACCGAGGAGCTGATCACGGAGCTCTCCAAGATCCAGGCCCTGAAGGTGATTTCGCGTACCTCGGTCATGCAGTACAAAGGCGTGAAAAAGCCGCTACCGGAGATTGCCCGGGAATTAGGGGTGGGAGGGATTGTGGAAGGCGCGGTAGTGCGCTCCGGCAATCGAATTCGCGTGACCGCCCAACTGGTCGATGCCAGGTCCGACGCCCACCTCTGGGGAGAAAGTTACGAACGCGAACTGGCAGACATGCTGAATTTGCAGCGTGAATTGGCCCTGCAAATCTCGCGCGAGATCAATGTCACGATCCGGGCCTCCGAGGCGCAGCAACTGGCCAGTGCCGAGCGGGTGAATCCGCAGGCGCACGAGATTTACCTGCGCGGCCGCGCCTTCTGGAACCAGCGCACCCCGGACGGCTTGTATCGCGCCGCGGAAAGCTTCCGCGAAGTCAACCAGATCGATCCAGGTTATGCGCGGGGCTACGCCGGATTGGCGGATGCCTACATTGAGCTTGTAGGTTTTGCCTACATCGAGCCTTCCGAAGGCATCCGCAAGGCGGAAGCCGCGGCGCAACAGGCCATCGCGCTCGACGATTCCCTGGCAGAGGCGCACAGTGCCTTGGGCTACATTCGAGCGCTCAAGTGGGACTGGGAGGGATCCCAGAGAGAGTTTGAGCGGGCGCTCGAATTGAATCCGGGCTATGTGGTCGCCCTGTATCAGTACGCGTTTATTCGTTCGATGTGGGGGCAGGACAAGGAAGCCGTTGCGCTGGGCCAAAAAGCCCTGGAGCTCGATCCATTTTCGCCGGTGGTGCTGTATCGCGTGGGCCGGGTGCAGTTTCACGCGCGCCATTATGAGGAGGCCGCCAAGCTCTTTCGCCGCATCCTGGAACTCAAGCCGGATGACCAGATGGGCCTCTACGGGGTGGGCATTGTTTATGAAGCGCAAGGGAATTTCGATAAAGCCATCGCCAGCTTCCAGGACCCTTATCAGATGTCACGCTTTGATCTGATCGCGGCCAGCGCGTCGGCCGGGCGCAAGGCGGAAGCACGCCAGCGGTTAAGTGCCGAGATGCGGCGGCTGCAAGCCTCCAATTCTTATGTAAGACCCGGGTACGTGGCCGAGGTCTATTCCGCCCTTGGCGACAAAGACCAAGCCTTGTATTGGCTGGAGAAAGGCTACCGTGAGCACGATGCCTGGCTGGCATTGCTGAAAGTGTGGCCTCGCTTGGATCCTCTGCGCTCCGATCCCCGCTTTCAGGATTTGTTACGGCGCATGAATTTCCCCTCGCAACACTGATTTCGCGTTCCTCAGGACCCAAAGCTGGCTGCTTGAGTGCAGCCCAATCCCACCATGTCATCGCCTTGATCTGCTGCCAAAACGGATGCGGCCTTCCCCCATCCGCATCACGACGACCATTACCGAGATGGGTTTACGGATGAGAGGAATACTGCGAGCAGCAAAGTAGCGGAACTGGCTTTTCCGGAAACGCAGCGCACGAGGTGAGCTAGACCCTTGAAAAATTGGCTCCTCAGGTAGGACTCGAACCTACAACCCTTCGGTTAACAGCCGAATGCTCTGCCATTGAGCTACTGAGGAGTGTGGACGCCTGTTGGAGCCAACAGGCCGGACCTGTTACGAGAAACATTCTATCATTCCGGCCACAGAACAGGAAACTCCGAACCGGAGAAAGTGGCGCCCGTCGGGTCGCTCCCGGGCAGGCGCGGCCCCGCCTCTGCCCCTGGGCCTGTTCCCCGGAAGCTTCCAGAGGTCCTGCTCTTTCAGCAGGAGTCTAACCCACGCACTTCTCTGTTCCTCACTGTTTGGGGATGAAATCTTCCATGACGGCCCGGCGCATCAGGTCGGGCGGCAGCAGGCCCTGGGCCAGAATAAAGTCGTGGAACTTTTTCTGGTTGAAGCGATTGCCCAAGGCGGCCTCGGTGTCTTTGCGGAGTCCCAGCAGTTTGGTATAGCCGTAGAAATAGCTGTTGGCCTGTCCCGGAGCGCGGTAGGTATAGCGTTCCACCTCTTCCTGGGCGAAGGCGTGGGACTGCACCACATCTTCTTCCAGCACGCGGTAGGCGTCTTTGGGTTGGATTTTCCCGGCCTGCAGTTCCGGATCAAGAAACGCCCGCGCAGCGCGCAGCAGCCGGTAATCGAGCGAGACCAGCTGCCCCTCGGGCGTCATATAGGGACGAATCAGATATTCCGAATACAGCCCCCAGCCTTCCACGTTGGTGCTGTTAAAGGCGTAGTTGACGCGCGCCAGGGAAACGCCGTGCTCGACCATGGAATCGAATTGCAGCTCGTGGCCGGGACGGGCTTCGTGCGCCGTTAGCGTCCAGGCTGCCGCGTCAAAGGTGAAGTCATCATACTTTTCCGCAGACGCCTGTCCGGGGCCGGCAGGGAGGTTGAGCGGCAGGACAAATTCTCCCTTTTGCCCGGTGTTATGTAGAAAAGGAGGCGCCACCATGTGCGGGGCGGGCTGCTGCGCAGTTTCCGCCGCCGAAGCAATGCGAATGCGGGCCGGCCGCGCCGGCAGCGACACGATCTGCTTTTCTTCAATGATCTTCTCGATCTGCTTCAGCCGCTCCTGATAGAAGGGAAGGATCGCTTCCCCCACCAGTTGCTTCTTCTTAAGCTCGCGAATGACGTCGCGATAGTCACTCGAGGGCAGGCGCCGCTCCTGCGCGATCTTGGCGGCGATGGGCGCCATCTCGGCCTGCAGCTCCTTGAACATCTGGTGGGCCTGCGCAGCCAGCTGGTCGGGAGGAATGTCGATGCCGTAATTTTCCAGCGCCAGCGCGTATTCCGCGGGGGCCAGCCGGAAGTCTGTCCGCGCCTTGGGCAAGACGTTGGCTTTGGTCCAGGCGTCGTAGGCTTCGAGCTGTGATTTCAGCTTGCCGTAAGCTTCCTCCCAGTTGCTGAGTTTGTACTCCCGGCACAGCTCGGCAATGCCTTCCAGATAGTGCGAGTTCCGCCCCAGCTCAGTTTCAATCTGCAAGCGCGAGGGATAGACGACATCCGGCTTCGCCATCTGCTCCTGCACGCGCTGCTTCAGGATTTCGGTCAGCGGAGTGTAGCCGGATTCGAGCCCGGCATACTTGCGCAGCCTTACCACTGCTGCGGGGCGGCGTTCCGCCGGGGTCTGCTCATCCAAAAGGACGCGCAGGCCGCGGAAAACAAAACTGCTGGCGTTGATGAAGGGGACTTTGTGGGCGCGCGCGTAATCCTCCTGGCGGAAGGCAAGGCCCATCTTGTCGATCATGATCTGCAGGTCTTGCACGACTTCTTCCTGCTTCTCCGTCTTTACCGCCTTTTTAAATTTGGCGACAATCGCTTCGTTCTCCTTGCGCTCCTGCTCATCGTCCGCCAGCGTGGGCCGCGAAACCTCCGCGTCATACTGCTTCAGCCCTTCTTCCGAGCCGGATTCCGGGCTGTGCTTCATCTCCACGTCCAGCAGCATTTGCGTGTACTTGTTGCTGGTCGTGACCCAGGCCGGTGTCAGTTCCTGCGTGTAGCCGAATAAAGAACAAAGCAACAACGCGGTGAGTGCCAAATTCATTCTGCGGATCAAACTGCCTCCTTCAACCACGCTTGAGATGAGGAAATTATCGCGAAAGTTAATTTCTGACCCCTGCTACGTTGGTGCGAATGCGATAGACGCTGGTGCTGGCCACGATGTAGAGGGTCTTGCCGTCTTTGTCGCCCCAGGCCACATTGCCCACCACTTCCGGGACTTTGATGGTCCCGAGGTGCTTGCCTTGGGGAGAGATGATCCATACCCCGCCCGGCCCGGCGCTATAGATGTTGCCCTTCTTGTCCACGCGCATGCCATCGGGAACTCCCGGAGTGTGATCGGAAGAGCAGTCCAGGAAAGTGGTTCCATCGCTGACGGAACCATCGGCCTGCACGCGATAGCGCAGCCAGACTTTGGTGGCGGATTCGGCGATATAGAGATATTTTTCGTCGGGGGAAAACGCAATGCCGTTGGGATGACCAATGTCTTTGATAATCAGCTGTAGTTTGCTGGGATCGGGCGGCGTCCCGGGTTTCTGCTGGCGCGCGCCGACAATGCGATAAACGCCATTGAATTTCAATTCCTTCAGCGGATCGCTGTCATTCTGGGTGGGCAGGCCATAGGGGGGATCGGTGAAATACAGCGATCCGTCAGATTTGTAGACCAGATCATTCGGGCTGTTCAATTTCTTGCCTTGAAATGAATCGGCCAGCACGGTGATTTGGGCCTTGGGATCGACCGATTCCAGCCGCCACACATTGCGCCGCGCATGTCCGGCGACGGTCACGCGGCCATCGGCGTCGAGCGTCATGCCATTCGATCCTGATTCCGGCCCTTTGTAGGTGTCCGGCCCCATATAGCCGCTGGGATGGATGAATACCGAGGCGCCCTTGCCCGGGACCCAGCGGTCAATATTGTTGGAAGGGATTTCTGCGAAGAGCAGGCTGCCGTCGCGCGTCCAGACCGGACCTTCCGTCCATTTGTTGAATCCGCCGGCGATTTTCTCCAGCCTGGCAGTGCTGGAGATGAGTTGGTCGAGGGAGGGGTCTAATTTTTGCACAGCCGGATTTGGAGTTTCCTGGGCCAACATCAGGGTGGCCGCCGCTATCAGCGTCAGGGCAAAGAGCGAGCGTCGCAGAATTGTCATGCGTGGGATTGTATCGTTAAATGCGGGGTTTGCGCGAAAGTGCAGCCCTGCCGGCGATTCCCGGAAAATTCACTATCCGGTGCCCAAGTAAGGATTGTCCTTTCTTCTCGTCCAGCTTACATTTCTAGGCACCTATGAAACGGCCATCCTGGTTGGACAAAGATACATCCGGACTCACCCGCCGCCGCCTGCTGCAAGGTGCGGCGGGCCTGACTGCGGCCGCAGCCGCCTCGGCCCTGCTACCGCCCCACCTGCGCAAGGTGTTGGCCGCGGGGCCATCCCGTCAAGGCACTCTGAAAGACATCCAGCACGTCATCATTCTTATGCAGGAGAACCGGTCGTTCGATCATTATTTCGGCACGATGGCCGGGGTGCGCGGGTTTGACGACCCGGATGCCCTGAAGCTGCCGAACGGCCGCTCGGTGTTCTATCAGCCCGATTCTCAAACTCCGGACGGCTACCTGCTGCCGTTTCACCTCGACACGCGCACCAGCAACGCACAGAAAATTCCTTCCACCAGCCACGCCTGGTCGGTGCAACACCAAGCCTGGAACGGCGGGCGCATGGACCAGTGGCTGCCCGCGCACCGCAAGGCAGACGGCGTGAATGGACCTTACGTGATGGGCTATCACAAGCGGGAAGACCTGCCCTTCCAGTTCGCCCTGGCCGAAGCCTTCACCGTCTGTGACGCCTACTTCTGTTCGGTCATGGGCCCGACCTGGCCCAACCGCATGTATCTGATGACCGGCACCATCGATCCGGATGGCAAAGGCGGTGGCCCCATTATCAATAACACCGTGCCGCGCGGCGGCTACACCTGGAAGACCTATCCCGAGCGACTGGAAGAAGCAGGAGTCAGCTGGAAGATTTATCAGCAGCAGGACAATTACGGCTGCAACATGCTGGAATATTTCAAGGTCTTCCAGGAAGCGCCGAAAAGTTCCAGCCTGTATCAGCGGGGCATGGTGCGTGGGACGGAAGGGCAGTTTGAATATGATGCCATGCACGACAAATTGCCGGCCGTCTCATGGATCATTACCACCAGCTTTCAGTCGGAGCATCCCGACTATCTGCCTGCAGCGGGTGCGGCCTACGTGGCCAGCAAGATCGACGCCATTGCGGCCAACCCCGACGTCTGGGCCAAGACCTTATTCATTCTGAATTACGACGAGAATGACGGAATTTTTGACCACGTTGCGCCACCGGTCCCGCCCGCGGGCACGCCGCACGAGTTTGTGCGCGGCCTGCCGATTGGCGGCGGTTTCCGCGTGCCTTGTGTTCTGGTGTCGCCGTGGACGGCGGGGGGATGGGTGTGCAGTCAGGCTTTCGACCACACATCCGTGCTGCAGTTGCTGGAGAAGTTTACTGGCGTGCGAGAGCCTAACATCAGCGACTGGCGGCGAAGCGCATTCGGCGACCTGACCTCCGCCTTGCGGTTGGAGAATGGAAAAAAGGCCTCCCCGCCGCAGTTGCCCGATACCAGCGGGCCGCTGACCCTGGCGCGATTCACGGCCGAGAACTTGCCTAAGCCGATGTTTCCCGCCAAAGACCAGCAACCGCCGAAGCAGGAGAAGGGCCAGCGCAAGCGGACCTCAAAATAGCGGGACCGGGTGGGCGCGGGCGTTGTGCCCGCGCCTGTCCACGGTCCATGAGTAGTGTTATCGCGCCTGCGCCACGGCTTTTTCGAGCTTGGCTGCGGCTTGGTCGATACCACCTGCAACATTGGTGAGCGCTTCCGCCACCGTAGGCACTTGGCCGTCTGCTTCCTTCCATTTCTTGGCATCCATGTATTCGCGGACCGGGGCCACCGGCTTCGCGCCATAGCCGGTGTATGCGCCCGGAGCGTACACCTGGTTCTTGAACCAGGGACGTTCGGGCAGCCCTTTGGCGTTCAGGAAGAGCCGCTGCACTTTGAGCAGGTCTGCATTGACCGCGGTCAGGTCCGTCGCGGCCAGCGCCGGAGAGCCCTTGCTCTGCCACTCTTTTAGCGCAGCGGAGTAGCGGGTGGAGCTCTTCTTCAGCAGCTCCAGGGCGTTCTTCATGGGTGCGAAGTTCATGTACGGCGGCACCGTCTCGACCGGGGGCGGGATGGTGGGTTTCTTGGGGTCGGCCAGCGCGGTAAATACACCTTCCTTCAATTGCAGATTGCGCTCCGCGAATTCTTCCTGCTTGTCTTTCAGCAGCTTTTCCAGGTCGCTCACATATTTGGCGATGGCTTCGGCCTGGGGGGCATAGTCATAGGGCAGCAGGTCCGCTCCGGCCAGACGCATGATCGCGGTGCCCCCGGTCTGCGCCAGGGCCTTGCCATAAACGAAGTCCGTGTCGGCGAAGTGGGTGTACCAGTAGAAATCGTCGTAGATGGAGTGGTACTGGTCACCATCCGACTCGCCGCCAAATTCCACGCTCAATGTCGAGATGCCGGCGAAGTCCTGAAAGGCGGTGAAATCGGAGCCGTCACCCAGAGCATCCACCACCAGGTCATTGCGCTTGCGCAGGTCGGCGCGCTCTTCGGCGTCTTTGGCCTTGCCGATGCTGTAGAGGCGCGACCGCTCAAATACCGTCATCTTGGTTTCCGGGTCCTGTACATCACGGGAGACGCCGCTGATGAAGTTCTGCAGGTCTTGCGTGCCCCCGGGCAGCATGAAGCCGCGCTCGTTGCCGTCGGAGTTGATGTAGGCTACGGCGTGTTGCTTCAGCTCGTCCACATGGGCCTCCACCCATTCCACCGAGCCGAGCAGCCCGGGTTCCTCGCCGTCCCAGGCGCAATAAATGATGGTACGGTTGGGCGTCCATCCCTGCTTTTTCAGTTCGCCCAGCATGCGCGCTTCTTCGAGGACCGCCGCCATGCCGGAGACGGGATCGGACGCGCCATTCACCCAGGCGTCGTGATGGTTGCCGCGGATGACCCACTGGCTGTCGTCCGTACCGTGCAAAGTGGCGATCACGTCATAGACCGGTTTAATGTCCCAGTTTGACATCACCTTCAGGTGTACCTTCGCGGGCCCGGGCCCCACGTGATAGGTGATGGGCAAGGCCCCACGCCAGGCATCGGGAGCGATTGGTCCCTGGATGGCCGAGAGCAACGGCAAGGCGTCCGAGTAAGAAACTGGAAGCACGGGAATCTTCTGGATGGTTTTGGCCTCTTTGAGGGCCAGGCGCTTGGCGTCCGTTGTGGCGCCGATGCCCGGGGTCAGGGGATCGCCGGGATAGTCGGTGTCCATCACGCTGCCGCGCTGCACGCCCTCGCGCGGCCGCCAGCCTCCACCCGGATAGTCGTCGCCCTGGTAGTAGCCGTCGCCTTCGGGATCGGAATAAATGATGCAACCCACAGCGCCGTGCTCGGCCGCAACCTTGGGCTTAATGCCGCGCCAGCCGCCTCCGTAGCGGGCGATCACGATGGCCCCCTTCACCGAAATGCCCAGGCGGTCGAGCTGCTCGTAGTCATCGCGGTTGCCATAATTCACATAAACCAGCGGGGCGGTGACGTCGCCGTCCGCGGAGTACGCATTGTAAGTAGGAAGCTGCTCGGCGGTCTGGTTCGAGGTCGGATCTACGGCAAGCACCGGTTCCTGCAGCTTGGCGCGGTACGCAGTGGGCGCGACCAGTTCTACAACCCGCTCCTTCGGCGTGGGGAACAGGACGTGGAAGGTCTCGATCTTGGCGTCGAATCCCCATTCCTTGAAGCGGGCCAGCATCCATTCGGCGTTGTCCTTGTCATAGGGCGAGCCGACATGGTGGGGACGCGCGCTCAAGCGGCGCATGTTCTCACGGATATTGCCGGGAACAATACCGGCGCGAAACTTCTGTTCCCAGTCGCGCTGGGCGGCAGAGCTTGGCCCGCTATAGCCAAGAAAGGGAGCAGGCGATGAGGTCGTTTGCGCCACGCCGAACGGGGTGAAAGTCAGCTGTGTCAGTACCAGCAAGCAGGAACAGAGGGAACGCAAGGTCATGAAATGGTCCTTGTAGGTTACGGGTGATTTTGAGGTCTCACGGTTCTTGCTGTCTTTCTGAATCCGTTTATCGAAGCCGGGTCCAGGCTGCATTGTTCCGGGACGACTCCACTGCGGCTGCGATAAAGCGCATGCCTTCCACGCCGTCTTCCACCGTAGGCACTAATAAAGAGGATGGCGCCGGGGGACGATTTTCCAGCTTGGCATGGATCTGCTCGGCGGCGTCGGTGTAGAGCTGGGTGAATGCCTCCAGATAACCTTCCGGATGCCCCGAAGGAATGCGGCTGGCGTGCGCCGTCACGGGAAGCGATCCCGGCCCGGAGCGGCTGATGGTCATCGCCGGCTTGCCCAGAGGAGTAAAGAAGAGATAGTTGGGGTCTTCCTGTCCCCACTCCAGACCGGCCTTCTCTCCGTAAATCCGCAGGCGGAGGCCATTCAATTTTCCGCTGGCGATCTGGCTGGCCCACAGTGAACCCCGTGCCCCTCCGGCAAAGCGCAGCAGGATTTGCACGTTGTCATCCACCCGGCGTCCGGGGACAAAGCTGGAAAGATCGGCGGCCAGCTGCTCGCATTGCAGGCCGGTGACGAAGGCCTGCAGGTTATAGGCGTGTGTGCCAATGTCGCCCAGGCAGCCCCCAGGGCCGCTTTGCGCCGGATCGGTGCGCCAGGCCGCCTGCTTTTGTCCGGTCTGCTCGAGCGGGGTGGCCAGCCAGTCTTGCGCGTATTCCACCTGCACGGCGCGAAGGGGACCCAGCTCTCCCGCCGCAACCATTTCCCGCGCCTGCCGCACCATGGGATAGCCGGTGTAATTGTGGGTCAGGGCGAAGACCAGCCCCGACTTCTTCACGAGGTTGGCCAGGTCGACCGCATCGGCCAGCGTGGTCGTCAGCGGCTTGTCGCAAATGACATGAATGCCGGCTTCGAGAAAGGCTTTGGCGGGGCCGTAGTGCACGTTGTTCGGAGTGACGATGGCGACGGCATCGATGCGGTCGCCTTCTTTGCGTTTGGCTTCGGCCGCAGCCATTTCGGCGTAGCTGCCGTAGGCGCGTTCGGGAGCAATGTGCAGGTCCCTCGCGCCGGCGCGTCCCCGTTCCGGGTTTGAGGAGAGAGCGGCAGCCACCAGTTCATAACGGTCGTCGAGCCTCGCGGCAATGCGGTGCACCGCCCCGATAAAGGCCCCCGGGCCTCCGCCTACCATTCCCAGGCGAAGGCGGCGGGGCGTGCTTTGCTTCTTTTCTAGCTGTTCAATTTTTTCGATGCTCACGCAGGTCTCTTTCCTTGCTCCAAGAAGTTATAGTCCCAGGGTGCGGCGATTGGCGGCCTGATCGGAGCCCGCGCTGGCAAAATCATCAAATGCCCGCTCCGCCACCTGGATGATATGGCGCGCGATGAATGGCGCTCCTTCGGCCGCGCCCTGCTCACTGCTTTTAATGCAGCACTCCCACTCTAGCACCGCCCAACCCGCAAAGCCGTACTGCGCGAGCTTGGAGAATATCCCGGCGAAATCCACCTGCCCATCGCCCAGAGAACGGAAGCGCCCGGCGCGCTCCACCCAGGATTGATAACCGCCGTACACGCCCTGGCGTCCCGAGGAATGAAACTCGGCGTCTTTGACGTGAAACATTCTGATGCGGTCGTGGTAGAGATCGAGGAACTGCAAATAATCGAGCTGCTGCAATACGAAATGGCTGGGATCGAACAGCATGTGGCAACGCGGATGGTCCTTTACCCGGGCCAGAAACATCTCAAAGGTGACGCCATCGTGCAGATCTTCGCCGGGGTGGATTTCGTAGCAAAGGTCCACGCCCGCATCGTCAAAGGCGTGCAGAATGGGAAGCCAGCGCCTGCCCAGTTCCTCAAATGCAGTCTCGATCAACCCGGCCGGCCGTTGCGGCCAGGGATACACATAAGGCCAGGCCAGCGCGCCGGAAAAAGTGACGTGGGCGTTGAGTCCCAGGTTCTTCGATGCCTTGGCGGCGAAAAGCAACTGTTCCACCGCCCATGCCTGCCGCGCCTTGGGATTGCCGTGCACCTGGGCCGGCGCGAAGCCGTCAAACAGCGTGTCGTAGGCGGGATGTACGGCGACCAGTTGTCCTTGCAGATGGGTGGACAGCTCGGTCAGCTGCAGGCCATATTTGCGGAGCGTTGCCAACACTTCGTCGCAATAGACCTGGCTTTCGGCGGCCCGCTTCAGGTCAAACAGACGCCCGTCCCACGAGGGGATCTGTACGCCTTTATAACCCAGCTGGCTGGCCCAGCGGGCGATGTTGTCCAGCGTGTTAAACGGCGCGGCGTCTCCGGCGAATTGGGCCAGGAAAATGGCCGGCCCCTTGATGGTCTTCATGTGGAAGCTCTCCGGTCCGATCTAATCGGCGTCTTTCAATTCCCGAATCCAGATATTGCGATAGCGCACCGGATTGCCATGGTTCTGCAGCGAAAGCGGCAGCTTCTCGGGATGAGCCTTGTAGGGGGGGCGCACCCCGTTCGCGGTCGGCCCAGTCAGTTCCACGTTGTCCTGGGCCAGTACGCCATTGTGCAGGACCGTCACATGGGCGGTGCGCAAAAGCTTGCCATCGGCGGCAAAACGCGGACCGTGAAAGATGATGTCGTAAGACTGCCACTCTCCCGGCGGACGCGAGGCATTCACCAGCGGCGGATATTGCCCGTACAGCGCGGCGGCCTGGCCATCGGCATAGGTACGGTTCTGATAAGAATCGAGCACCTGGATTTCATATAGGCCCATAGGGAAGACCCCGCTGTTGCCGCGGTGCTGGCCTTCACCCTCGCCGGGCACGGGGGTGGCGAACTCCACATGCAGCTGGCAGTCGCCGAAAGAGGCTTTCGTCGTCAAGCCCTCTTTGCCGGCCACTTCCATGTATCCGTTAGCCACCTTCCACTCTGGGGCCCCGCCCTTTTCCGCCGTCCACCGGGAGAGGTCTTTGCCATCGAACAGGACGACGGCGTCGGATGGCGCGCGTCCCAGCCCGCCCGGGTCCACCACCGGCGGCACCGGCCGTTCCATGTCGTGGATCTTCCAGCGGATGACTGCTTGCGCCGTGCTTAGCGAAATGAGAGTGAGGACCAGAGTGACCAGAAACAGGGGGGAAGTATACCGGGTACGGCCTGCCATGGATGTCCTTTCGAAGGTGGAAATTACCCCGCGAAATTCTATTGCAATTGTCAGGCCGGCACAACGGCCAACCCCTTCAGGGCAGCCGGACCACCCGGGCGAAGAGCCCGGTGGTATCGCCATAGTGGGTCTTATTCTTCCCGTAGCCCACGGCGAAGGTGAGAATGTCACCCTGCTTCAACTTTACCTTTCCGGAATATGTTGCGGCTGGGTTGGCTCCTTCCACCTTGTGAAAGGCGGGATCGCCGCCGTAGCCTGCAATTTCCGCAGCAAAAAGAGAGACCGTGTTGTGCAGCACGTGCACATCGGTGGTGGAAAGCCCAAAGTGGATTCCCTCAAAACGGGCTTCGATTCGGTAAGTCCCCGGGACCGGCGCGACGAAGCGGACCAGGCTGTATTGGCCGGTGTTGCTGGCTTCCATGGCCACCTGTCCGGCCCGCGCCGCCCAGCCATTGCTCGAACCATACTCGGTCTTGGCGGAATCGTTATAAGCGATGTAGGGATAGTATCCCGGGCCGGGGCCATGATTGGTGTCCGGATGCCAGAACCCAATCGGCTGGGCCGGATCGGTGTTTTTGTCGAGACGAAACTGGCTTGGATCGAGAGAATTGGTCTCCGAGTAGCCGTACTGCCAGACCTGGTTGGGATTATGCTGCAAAGAAAAATCCGCAGAGAGATCGTAGGGAAGCGGCGCGGGCCCGGAATAGGCCAGGCCCCAGCTCCCCAGAACGACAAGAAGAACCGTGGACGCCACACGCATGGCGACCACAGTAGCACAAAAAGCCCCCTCTTATGTCAACAATCATGTTGACATTAACCCGGGCCTCTACTAGCCTACCACCCGGCGACGAAAGCCATCGCTCGAGGGGGAATTCTGTATGCGATTTTTTCTGGCGGGACTAGGTTGTCTCGTGATCTGCCTGACGACATGGGCGCAAGATAACAACTCCTGGCGCCTGGTCACCGATGACACCGCCGTAGTCGTGGCCGTGCAAGATGGCAAGCCGGTCGTGACTCAGCTGAGCTCCGCCAAGAGCGGTTCCAACTGGCTGGCCGCTCCGGTCAGCGAGGAATTGTTGCCCTCGGTCTCGCAAGATGGTTCCACTCTCAAAACGCAATGGAAGTATCAGGGCGGGGAGCTGAATTCCCAGAGCGGCGAACTCACGCTGCGTTTCACCAACGCTACGCCTGCGCTGGAACTGCAATCCATCTGGCGTGCGCGTCCGGGACGCGGCCCCGTGGAACACTGGCTCAAGTTGGCCAACAAATCCGGAAAGACCATCACCATCGGACATCAGGACAGCCTGGTCCTGGGCGCCATCGCGATTCCGGCCAAAGAATCGCTGGATGCCTGGTACATCCGCCGCGGCGCGGGCAATGCCGGCATCCAGGGGGGGACTTTTGTTCGCAGCGTGGGCAGAAATTCCAGCGAAACCCTCACCAGCAATCCCAATGATGGAGCGAGCCCGGTGCCGTGGCTGGCCTTGCAGGCGGGCACCTCGCATGGTCTGTATTTCGGCTGGGAGTTCTCCGGCATCGGCCGCATCAACTACCACAGCGTGGGCGATCCCAACCAAACCCTGACCGGCCCGGCACAAATCGCCGTCGAGATTGGCAATGTCCCGGAATTTAAGACCGACCTGCCTGCCGGAGACACCTTCCTGGTGCCGCCCGCGTTTGTAGGCGCGTATGAGGGTGACATCGATGACGGCAGCTATAGCCTGCATCGCTTCATCATGGAAAAGCTGGTGCCGCGTTATCCCAAGGGATATGCCTATCCCAGCCTGGCCTACAACCTCTATCTCGATAGCGGCGGCAGCGATGCGGAAGAGAGCGGCGTGCTGCGCAGCATTTCGCTGGCCCATGAGCTGGGATTTGAAACTTTTGTCGTGGACGCCATGTGGTTCCCCCAATCCGGCGACTGGTACTGGGATTCGCGCCGTTTCCCTCGTGGAGTGAAGCCCATCGAAGAGGCCATCCACAACGACGGCATGAAGTTCGGCCTGTGGATGGCGTACACCCACGGCTCCAATTCCACGAACCCGAAGGCCCTGCGTTACGACGACCATCCGGACTGGTTCATTGGAGGGCGGCCGGAGTTTGATCCCAAGAGTCCAATCAATTGGGGCGCGTTGATTGATCTGGGTTATGATCCCGCCCTCGATTGGGCGAAGAAAGAAACGCAGCGCGCCGTCGCCGACTACAAGGTGGATTATTTCAAGACCGACTACACGCCGATTGTCACTTCCTGTCAGCAGACCAACCATCGCCATCACTATGGCGTGGACGTCAGCTATTGGTCGACGCTCGGCTACTACGCGGTGCAAGAGGCGATGCTTGAAAAATTTCCCGACCTGATTGCCGAAGGCTGTTCCGGCTCCGGCCACATGAAGGACTTTGGCAATCTGCAGCGCGTGCATTTCATCGCCATGAATGACACGCTTTCCTCGCTGCCCAACCGGCAAGGCACCTACGATTCCACCTTTGCCATGCCCCCGGCGGCGTTGATGAATTACACCTACGAGAATTTCTACGATACCGTCTCCGACGCTCCCGAGCCCTATTTCTGGCGCTCTTCCATGATGAACTGGTGGCAGATTGATCCCACCAAGAGCTCGACCTGGACTGCCGAGCAGAAAGCCAAAGTGAAGCACGCCACCGACATCTACAAATCATGGGTGCGTCCCATCCTGCTGGACGCGAAAGTGCACCACATCCTGCCGCGGCCCGACGGCTATCACTGGGACGGGATGTTTTATTGGAGCCCAAGCCTGAAGAAGGGAACGCTGTATATCTTCCGTCCCAATAGCGACGAGAAGACCCGCACCATCACTCTGAAAGGGCTGGATGCGAATACTCGTTATTCCATTCGCTCGGAAGACCACACCACCACCGAAGGCACCTACACCGGGGCCCAGCTGATGGAAGCGGGTTTGAAAATCGTCCTGCCCGGCCCGTATACCAGCGACCTTATTTATGTCCAGCAAGTCCATTAATCCTATGTAAAGGGCCCGATGATGTCATCCTCCAAAAATAGTTCCTGTAGTCTTCCATCCTCATCTACAGATCGCGCCGGCATGGGCCGGCGCGAATTCCTGCAGTACGCCGCCGGGGGGCTGGCGCTTTCCGTAATGCCGGTTTCGCTGCAAGCTGCGGACGGCAAAGACCTCAGCTTCTCCAGCCAGGAATTTAACTTCAGTTTGCGTTTCACTGGAAGCGGCGAGGTCGAACTGCGCTCCTTACGAAATGCCAGGACGGGATTTGAATGGGCACAAGAGGGTGGCCCCTTCCATCCTGGAGTGACCGCGGCTGGAGCCACCTTCCACGAGTGGAAGGGCCGCCCCGGCGCGCGCAAGAAGTCGCGCGGCGGCGAGCGTGTGGAAATATCGGCGTTGACACCCGACAGATCCCTGGGCGCCCGGATCTGGTTGCAGTCTCTACCGGACGCGCCCATCCTGGAACTGCAAACCGAATTTCAAAATGTGGCGAAGATCGTGCGCCCGGGCGTGACCTCCTTCGGTTGTTTGCGTATTCCTTTGCGCAATGACCTGGGCAAATTGCGGGTCTATGGTATCCGGCGCAATGAATATGGATTGAAGACAATTCCGGTGGAAGGCGCGGTGGAGCTTTCCGGCGGCCGGTGGAACGCGCCCGAGTTTGGTGGATTGCTGCTGCTGGAGGCGGTCGAGAAACAGGAATTCCTGTTGTTGGGCATTGAGTGGGAACGCGGCTGGCGTTACCGGGTGGAACAAAACGCGCAGGGCGCATGGCTCACGCTGGATCTTGCCGATCTCACGCACGACCTGGCCGCCGGCGAGCGCTTTACCGCCCCGCGAGTGTTTCTGGGCGTCACCCAGGGCGATCACGAGGATGCCTTTCTCACCGCGCGTCACTACATGCAGAAGCATGTCTTCCTGTCCTCGCTGCCCAACTGGCCCTGGGTGGTCTACGATTTCTGGGCCACCGACGGGCAAGGCGTCGAAGAAGCCCTGCTGCGCGAAATCGAATTTTCCAAAACCATCGGCGTCGACATCCTGGTCTACGACGCCTCCTGGTATGCCGGATCCTCCACCAAAGGCACCGGCGACTGGGGTTGCGGGTTGGGCAATTATCAGGATGACCGCAAGAAGTTTCCCGGAGGCCTGGCGGCCATCTCCCGCAAAGTGCATGAAGCGGGTATGAAGTTCGGCCTTTGGGTGGGGCCGAACGTGGTGGATAGCCGCTTAGTGGGCGTATCTGTGCCCAAACCCTGGCTGGTGACCATCGACGGCAAGGAACGCACGCTGCATCCAGACGGCTGGGAGAGTTCCGTGCATCAGGTTTGCCTGGGCGCGCGCGCTTATATCGACTTCCTGAAAAAAGAGCTGGTGCGCGTGGTGCGCGACTATCAGGTGGATTGGCTCAAGTGGGACAACTCGGGCATTCCCGGCAGCCCGGCCGATTGCACCCGCGCCGACCACGGCCATCAGGCCGGCGATGGAAGCTATGCTTCGCTGGTTGGACAGTATGAGATCTTCGAGCACCTGCACGCGGCCTTTCCGAATCTTGTTCTGGAACAATGCGGCTACGGCAGCCGCCTGGATTATGGCTTGGCGCGGACCATCCGCGCCAACTGGTTGAGTGACGCCAGCTATCCCTCGGAACACGTGCGCAACAACGCCATGCTGGCCAACTACCTCTACCCCAGCGCCTACAACGGGGGCTGGATCGTGGTGGAAGACAAGGCGTTGCTGCCCAGCGTCAACGATCCGGTCGCGCTCGATACCATCTTCCGCAGCCGCATGATGTGCCTCTTCGGTTACGGCACTATCAACGGCCAGCTCAAAGAGAGGATTTCGCTGTTTCCCGAATCCATTCTGCAGGCTGCGCGCCGCAATGTGGCCGTCTACAAACGCTATCGTCATCTGCTGTTGCACGACTGCTACCACGTGCTGGCCGGCGGAGAAAAGCAGCCGGAGGCCGTCCAGTTTGTCTCGCCTTCCGCGGAGGAAGCTGTTGTCCTGGCCTTCCGCGCCGGTGGGCCGCAGGAGCATGTGCAGATGCGGCTGCGTGCCCTGCAGGATTCCGCCACCTACGAGCTGGAGTTCGTGACCGCAGGACGCAAGCTGCGCTGCTCGGGAGCTGAACTGGCAGGGAAGGGAATGGAAGTGACTTTGCCGGCGGCGGATGCGTCAGAAGTTGTGCTGCTGCGGAAGGTTTAGCTCTTATCATCGTTCTTCCGATAACGAAAAAAGTAGAGGGACCTGATTGCCAGGTCCCTCTGTACTTTTTGAGATGCGAATTGCCAACTGCCAACTGCTAAGTGCCAATGGCTAACTGCTAACTGCTTTTCTTGTAGAGCAGGATCACGGCCCCCGGCTGTTTGCTGATCTTCACATCCAGCCCTTTCTCCATGAGTTCCTTCCCGGAATATTTTCCCAGGACGCCGCTGTCGATATCGCGGACTTCGTAGCGCGCACCGGCTTCCAGCCCGCGTAGTTTCAGGGTCCTGGCCGATTCCGGATTCATTTCGCGGCGAAAGGCCTGCAACATGCCGTCGTGTTCCTCTGGGCGGTTGAATTGCCAGGCCGCCCATTCAAACGCCGCGCTCCGCTCGCCGCTGCCGTCGCTGCATTCGGTGTTTGAGCTGCACGGCGCCAGCGGATAGTAGTCGCCGTAGTAATAAGGGCGCACTTCCTTCAGTTGTGTGGCCATGGTGCGAAGCCAGTCGAAGGGGAAGTTGGGCGGCGTAAAAGTGCCGACCTGGTTCTTGGTGCCGGAGACGTTGAATGCGGCGAAAGCCAGCCCCGGGCCAAATCCGCTGCGGAAGTGGTAAGTGTCGTTGGGACGCACCTGCAGCAACGTTGCATAGTGCGGCCGCCAGTAGGAAAGGCCCAGCGTGCTGAGCTGGTTTCCAATCGGGTCGGCGTCCGGCGCCACCGGATAGTCGGCACGGCTGAGGTCCACGCCCCGGGAAATGGATTCCAGGTCGCCACGCTGCACAATATCCAGAATCAACTGGGGATGACGGCGACGCAGCTCGTCCCAGAACTCCAGCAACCCTTCGGCATAGCGGATTTCCGTGATACCTTCCCGGTCGTTGGCATCTTTCCAGAAGTTGCCCGGGCCAAAGTTGCAGTCCTGACGAAAGATGTCGATGCCTTCTTTCTCAATCAGCGCCGACATGGAATCGATCATGAACCGGCGGGCTTCCGGATTGCCAAAGTTGAAGAGGCGATACTTCACGTAAGGCCTCGCGTCGTGTCCGCCAAAGTAGGTGCCCTCTTCACCCAGGAACCACTCCGGATGTTCCAGGGTGAGCGGGGTCCCCACCACCGCTCGCTCCGGTTCAAACCACAGCAGAAACTTCATGCCCTTGGCGTGCACCGCGTCGGTGATTGGCTTCAGCCCCTCCGGATGCGGCACTTTATTCACTCTCCAGTTGCCGGCATGCAGGAACCAGTCCTCGCGGCCAAACACCTGGAACTCGTCCACTGGGCGGTCGGCCCCGTACCAGCCCGCATCCATCCAGAAGTTCTCATAGCCGATATTTTCCTTGGTGATCTCATCCAGAAGATGCAGCGCGGTGGAGGTCTTCATGCCGCCCCATCCCAGATGGGACATGGGAATGACCACCGGTTTCCCGTCATAGTGGGGCGTGTGGTACTTCAGGATATGGCGGCGCAGGACGTTGTGCGCCTCCGCATTGTCGCCTTTCCAGGGTTGCAGGAGGATGAGCGGGCCGCGGATCTCTTCTCCGGGATGCAGCGCAATGTGGGTGCGCGTCATGCCGGCGCGAACCGCAATCGCATCTTCCGCAGGACGGGAGAAAGAAATCATCCATTTGCCCGGCCAGCCTACCGCTCCAATCAACCCGCGCCCTTCGCTCAAGATGTCAAAGAAAGGAATGGTCTCAATCGTCTTGCCGCCGCCTTCGTTGCTCAGACTCAGATATTCCAGTTGATTGAGCGGTTTCTTGTACAGGGCATAGGTGTCCATGCCGCCGACGCCACGGGAGTAGGCCACGGTGGGAATGCCCTTGCCGTTGACCTGAAAGGAAGTGGCCAGAGGCTGAATTTCCTCCAGCACGGGAGTGTCGGCCGCGCCCTGATTGGAGAAATAGACCTGCCACTCCATCACGGGAGAGCCGGTATAGGACTCTGCCACAAAGCGGACGCGTAGGCCGGTTTTAGGATCAGTCCATGTCACGGTGCTTTCCGTGCGTTCGGCATCGATGGCCCGGCTGGATGTTTCACGGTTCCAGCTCTTGAGCAAACTCTGCGAAGCTTGCCTGCCATAGACAAACGAGAAGGGTGGCTGGGCGTTTTCCTGGAGAAGGTTCTCTTGCAGCCAGGGATTAGGGGAAGGAGTATTTACGGCGTGCGCGGGAAAAGAAATGAATAGCGCTAAGAAAATAAAAAAGGCACAGGATCTCTGCGTAGCTTTATGGCGGTACCAGGACATCAGCTTCCTCCAGTGGGATTGGGGGCTGACGCCGGGCAAACCGGGCCCGGCGTCTTTTTGCTTGGTATGCCGTGCTGCGGAGCACTCACGGCAGGCGGTGCAGCAACAAAACGTCGGAGCCGTAGTCGCGCTGGTGGGCATATTCATCATTGAAAATGCCGTCGCCTTCCGCCAGCCACTGTTCTGGCAGGTGAACGGACAATCCTTTCATCAGGCTCTCGCCGGTGAAGATGCGTTCCCGCCCCGGCCTGTCGTTCAGGCTGGTGACCTGATAACGGGCGGTAGGATCAAGCGCTTTCAAGCGGAGAGTCGCGTCGGCTTGCGGCGACTTGTCGCGGAAGACGTAGATCACGCCTTCTGAACTGTCCGGTTTGAGATATTGCACGGAACTCCAGCCCGTGGCGATCTGCGGGTGGTAAACATCTTCATACAGCAATTCTCGATACTGCTTGAAGTAGTGGATGTTTCGCTGCAAGGCCTCGAGATAGCCCGCCGGTGCGGCTGAAAGCAGCTGCGACCACATGCCGTTGATGTTGCCGAAGGAAAATCCGTGCAGCAGATTCTTCCGGATGTAGTAATCGAGCGCCGAGGCGCTGTACCAGCCTTCCGTCAAATAGCTGGCCCGCGCGTCGCCCTTGCCCGCCGTGGCCAGCGATCCCCAGACATAGGGGCTCACCATGGGGCCGGTGATGAACTCGTTGGTGTATCCACCGGGCAGCAAATTGCGTGGGCCGGGGTTGGTGCGCGAGTAGTGCAGCGAAGGATCGCACTCAAAGCCCACCAGATTGGGAAAGCGCTCCATCAGGTAGCGCGTGATCTCCAGCCGTCCCTGATACGCGGCATAGGCTCCATTGCTGCGCCCGTGACCATGGTCGGTGCGATTGCATTCATAGCTCTCCGTCGCCGAGGGGTCCCACTTGATCCATTGCAGGTTCCATTTCTCGATGATGTCGCCCAGCTGCTTTTTCAGCCACTCCACTACCTTCGGGTCCCCCATGCAGATTTCCTTGGTGCGGGTGAGGGAAGGATGCACCACGCCGATCGACTTTCCGTCAATCTTCACCAGCCATTCATCGGGAATTTCGCCGGAAATCACGCGGGCTTCGTCCACATTGCTGGGGTCCACCCAGATGCCGAACTTCATCCCCTTGGCGCGCACTTCATCGGACAAATATTTGATGCCGTGAGGAAATTTCTCCTTGTTCTCCTGGTAGCTTCCCAGGCCCTTCGACCAATCGTTCATGCCCGGCACCACCGATGCGCCTTCGAACCACGTCGCGTCGTGATAAAAGACATCAAAGCCCAGGCGCTCGGCGAGCTGCAGCTCGCGCAGGATCGGGGCTTCACTGTTGCGCTCTGTGAGCCAGATGCAATAGGTCAGCCAGGGCGCATCGGCCATGGGCGTAGGGAAGATATAACGCTTCAAATAGCGGAACGCTTCGTTGCCGGCGTTGTCGGTGTCGCCTTTGGCCAGAGCAAAGAAGCTCAGCGGCGACTCCACCTTCTCTCCCGGGGCGACCTCGAAAACCGGCTCCGGGCCCGACTTTCGCGGCTTGATCAGGGTATTTCCTGCGGTCACGATGGTCCCTGCCGCAGACTTCCGCACGTCCGCCTTCCAGGCCAGCATACCCATCCCCAACTCACCGCCGATGAGCGCCGACTCACTGGTTGCGGCATCCTCCAGCACCAGCCAGTCCTGAAACTCCCGTGGCGTCGAGAGATCTCCGTCGGGCTGGAAGCCGTGCTGGCTCTGCACCGAGGAATACACTTTCAGTCCACCCGCGGGGTTTTTCAGGGTCAGGAACAGCGGATCCATTTGCGGATGCAGTAACAGCGTCTGCTTTCCCTTGTTCTCGAGTCGCGTGACCACTTCGATGACGGCGCCCTCCGGGTGTGCGGTCAGGATCAACGACAGCACTCCACCCTTATCGGACTGGAAGCGCAGCGTGAGTTGCTTGCCGCCCTTGCTCGCGTTGGCGATCGCGTCATCCAAAAACTGATATGTTCCGCCGTCCTTGTCCGGGGCGGAGAACACCGGCGTATTGGGCACGGCCCACTCTGCGCCGCCTTCCCGGCGCAGGGAAGAGAGGCGCACTTCTTTGGCGGTGCGGGCCAGGACCATTCGGATATGGCCGTTGCCAATTTCCCAGCCCCCGGCTGATTTGGAGATGGAGACTTCCGCCTGGCACAGGCCGGAAAAGAGCAGCCCGAGGCAGAACATCTGGAGAATGCGTCGCATGAGTAGGGCCCCCGCGGAATGAAGTGGTGAGAGTTCGCGGAAAGGCCGGGGAGGAAATGCGAGAAAGCGCGGCCACCCCTGTCCGCAAACCGGGAAAATTATCTATCCCGGCAAAGTGATATGTCAACGAAAATGTCAACAAAATATCGCTCGCCTGTCCCGGATTTCCGCGCAAGAAAAAAGGGCTTGCCTCGTCGAGGCAAGCCCAAGCGTTGGGGGTAAATCCAGTTAGAACGTCAGGTGAGCGCCGATCTGCATACGCCGCATGTAGTCCACGATGCCGAAGATCTTTCCAGCCGTACTGGGCTGGTCAACCGTAGCAGCGGGGTTGGAAAGGTTGGTTCGGTTGAACAGGTTGTAAGCGTCCCACCGCAATTGCAGCTTCATGCTTTCGCGGATGGAGAAGCCCTTGGTCACCGAGAGGTCCGTGGTGGCAAAACCCGGGCCCATCAGGATGCCCTTGCCGGAATTGCCGTAGGTGAAATCAGCCGGCTGGCTGAAGACAGTCGGATCAAACCACAGGTTGCGATTCGGATTGCTCACTCTGCCGCTACCATTGCGGTCGGGCCGCAACGTGATCGGCGAGCCGTAGTGTGAAGTGTCGCCCCAGGTCGGTGTGAAGTAACTTCCCGACTCCAGGTTCACAACTCCGCTCAGACCCCAGCCCGCCGCGATCGTCTTGGCCGCTCCCGTCAGCTTGTTGCCGAAGGGAACTTCCCAGTTGAACGCGGTGATCCAGGCGCGGGGCCGGGTAAAGCTGGAAGGACCATAGTTGCTGGCCACATCGAAGATGTTCTGGACGCCGAAGGTTCCATAGTCCAGCGACTTCGACCAAGTGAAGTTGCTCAGCACAAACAGGCCGCCGCCGAAGCGCTTTTCCCCGTGCACCTGCAACGAGTGGTAGTTGCTGCTGAGAGTGTTGTTGCGCAGCAGGATCGTCTGCGTCCAGCCGAATTCTTCATAGAACGGCCGGCGTGGGTTGAAGTCTCCCGGGCCCGGCACAGGAGTGTTGAGGTCGATGTTGTTCCACAACTTGCGGCCCACATTGCCTACGTATGCCACGGAGGTGCTGATCTGATGTCCGAAGCTGTGTTGTACCGTCAGGTTCCAGGCATCGGAATAGCTATGCGGGTACTTGCCTACGCCCGGGAAAATCTGGGTGTAGCCGTCGGGGAGCGGGACCTGCCCAGAGGATGGGAAAGCCGGAGGTGTGTCAGGAACTCCCGGCCCTTGGTCCAGCGTGAAATCCAGCGGGGTGTAGAAGTTCTCGGAGTTCAGGGTTTGATCTTGCTTGATGGGCCAGCAGCAACCCTGGGTTCCGAAGGCTGCTCCGTAGGGATTGAGGAAGTAGCTACGCCCGAATCCGGCGCGGATGACCGTGTTCTGCGCCAGCTGATAGGAGAGACCGATGCGTGGCGAAAATTCATTCTTCAACGTCTTCACGCCAGCATATTTGTCGTACAGATTGGTCAACAAGATGTTGCCGGTGGCGACATCCAGATTGCCGACGCTCTGGCCTTTGGGCGTAAAGATGGGGGAAGCCCAATCCCAACGCAGCCCGAGCATCAGGGTTAACTTGGGAGCGATCTGCCAGGTGTCTTGTCCGTAGAAGGCCAGCCGCCATTGTTTTTCCTGCGGCTGTACCAAGGTCACACGGCGGGAGTAGTCAATTGGCATGCCCAGCAGGAAGCTGGCCATACCTAAGCCGGAACCGGCCACTTCCGCGTCACCGGTGGTGTTTTGCGAGAAGTCAAAGGTTCCGCGGCCGCTGGTGTCGGTGCGCACCCCAAAGAACTTGGTGATGTCCGCGCCCCACTTGATGGCGTGACGCCCGTGGGTATAGCTCCAGTTGTCGGCGAACTGAACGATGGTTTCCTTTTCGAAGAAGGGAAGGCCAAAGTCGCCCATGCTGAAGCTGCCGACTGGACCGTTGATGTTGAACTGGGGAAGACCCGTGGTGAAGATCGTTCCCAGGTTGATGTCGGGAATGCCCACATCGTCCGCGGCATTCCGGTTGGCATCCAGCTGCAACTCCTGGATAAAGAGCCGGGAAATCGCGAAGCGGAAGTCGTGCAACAGGTGCGGCGTGAAGGTGTGCTGATAGTCCATCATCGCGCTGTGGGTGTGGGTCTTCGAGTCGCCGGAGTTGGGAATGCCGCCCAGTGCCGGACCGCCGCCATCGGCGCCGAAGACGTTATCGGTGAAGAACTTGGAGCGGAAGTACGAGTACTTGCCGAAGATCGTTGTCTTGTTGGTGGCGAACAGATCGACACGCGTGTTGAACTGATCGGTGTTATAGACGCCAGGACGGGAAATGGTGAAGTTGTTGTCCGTCGCGCCGGGGTTGGTCGGGTTGGGCAACAAAGCCAACAGATTCGCCGCGGCTGGGCTGATCCGGTCGCTAGGGATAATGTTCCCGGCGAACTGCGTCCTTCCCGTACCGTCCGGGTTGCCGGTCAAAGGATCGTAAATCGGGTTGGTTTCCGCCAGCGAGCTGAAATCGCCGTTGCGGAATGCCGCCAGAGGGGCGGTGTACAGGCTGGAGGTGGCCAGCCGGTTGCGCATGCCCTGATAATCGCCGAAGAAGAACAGCTTGTTCTTCTTAATGGGGCCACCCAGGCTGCCGCCGAACTGGTTCCACACATTCCCCGGAGGGCCATTGGGTTCGCTGAAAGGATTGGCCGCATTGAAACCGGCGGACCGATAGTATTCGAACAAGGAGCCGTGCAGATTGTTTGTGCCGGATTTGGTGGTGACCTGAAACACGCCGCCGCCGACGCGTCCATACTCCGCATCATAGTTGGTGGTGGTGACTTTGACTTCCTGCACCGAGTCCTGCGAAGTCACCAGCATGGAGAAGCCCTGGATGCCTTCGGTATTGTCTACGCCGTCCAGAAGGTGGGAGTTGTTGTTGGGAGACGCTCCGTTGATGTTGACGTCGAAGTCCTGGCCGGCGTTTTCCGGGTGAACTTCCAGCTGACCACTGGGCATGCTGACGCCGGGGGAGAGCAGATTCAAACGGGTCACGTTTCTGCCAAAGGTGGGCAGCGAATTGACCGCCGAGGTTTGCAGGGTCTGGCTTACGTCCACGCTGTCGGTCTGCAAAAGCGGGGCGTCGCTGGTCACCATGACCGCGGAATTGACCGTACCCACGCTCAAGGCGGCATCTACCCGGACGGTGACGCCCACGTTCAGCGTGATGTTCTTTTGTTCAAAGGGGGCGAAGTTGGTCTGGGTGATCTTTACCGAGTAGGGACCCGGGACCAAGCTGGGAAAGCGGTAGAGCCCTGTGCTGTTGGTCTGGGTCGTGTCGGTGACCCCGGTGGAGGTGTTGGTGGCCTCCACGGTGGCGTTGGCGACGGCCGCGCCGGAGGCGTCGCTCACAATGCCTGTGATGGCGCCTGTCACTGTAGTTTGTGCAAACATGGCGCTGATACTTAGCGAACAAAATAGGGCTAAGAATACTGCGCGGCGAAATACGGCGGAGTTCATCGTGGTCTCCTTAGAGAGGCGTGTTCTTTGCAACGAAAACCTTCCTGGTACAGCGCCCGGAGGTGGTCAGCTCTACGAAGCGTCGGGGGGGGACGGCGGAACCATGCCAGCTTTGCCGTACCCCACGAGCCTGCTGCAGTTCCCCATGGCCGTCGCGGAAGTTAACTCATGATTTGGGCAAGTGTCAAGATAAATATTGTTGACACGAATGTCGACAAGATGGAAATTTCCCCCTTTCTTGCTTCACTTAGCCGTTTCTAGGACTTTCTCCGGAAAGCTGGTTTTCGCGGGGTGGAAACTGCGGGGAAAGGCTGTTTTTGCAGGGAATTTTCCACGCCCGTATCTTCCGGCAAGCCGAGCTTCGGCTGCGCCGCGACACTAACCTGATGAAAACATGTCGCTAAACGGTGGGCTGCGAAATCAGGCAAAGCCCCAGGTTGGTGCCAACCATCCTGTCACCTAGATTGTCGACAATATGGTAAACTGGAGGTGCTGCAGGGCGGTGCGGCGGCCGGTAAGCCATCTTTCCCGGCTTGGGTCACATATCCTCTTGCAATATGGGCCGCATCCATAGGTATAATGACCAGCTTCCATGCGAACTTCAAAGACCCAGTCTGTGAAAGAAGAACGTGGGGTTTCCGCCAGTAAACGGGTGGAGGCCTATCTGCGTAAAGCCATCCATGCGGGCAAGTTGCGCCCCCGCCAGCGCATTATCGAAGAAGACCTGGCGAAAGAGCTGAGCGTCAGCCGCGGCCCGGTGCGGGAGGCTCTGTTGCGCCTGGAACGCGATGGCTTGGTGGTCACCACCTCGCGGCGCGGCACCTTCATTCGCGACATTTCACTGGATGAAATCGCGGTCATCTTTCGCATGCGCGCCAAGCTGGAAGGCTTGTGCGTGCGCTATATGCGCGAGAACCCCCACATTGACGCGGCTGAGCTGTTGAATGCCGCCTTAAAGAAGCTGAAAGCCGCCGCTTCGAAAAATAATGAAGAGCAGTTTTTCCAGGCCGACATGGAGTTGCATCGCACGGTTTGGAAGGCCGCCAATCAACCCTTCCTTTACCGCACCCTGAACCTGGTGATGAACCCGTTCATCTTTATCATTGCGCGCTCCTATTCCTCCCGTCTGCCTTTGACCAGCCGGCGCGATAATCATGAACAGTATGTGCGCATGATGCTCAAGACCCCGATCGACAAAATCGAAGAGGAGGTGGAGCACTATTTCGAAGGGCTCTATTCCTTGACCTTCGATCGCAGTTTCCCCTTCCCCGCGTTTACCGCGGACCAGTGGGCCGAAGAAATCGACGAGGCGCTTTGATCCAAGCGAGCTCCGTCCCTCGGTCCTAACTGAGTTCTGTCATCAACTCTGTTGACATTCGGGAAGCGGAATGCTCCAATGGCTCCGCCCTGGCCGATTTTGCCGCCCTGCTTGCGGCCACCCCGAGTCAGGCCCACAAGAGTTGAGGACTCCATGAACCCAACGGCCCAAGCTGTCCTTTTGGTGTTGTGCGCCTCCCTGATGAATGCCGCCTATGCCTTGCCCATGAAGCTCAACAAGAAATGGGAGTGGGAGCACTCCTGGTTCGCCTTCTCCATTCTGGGAGAAGCCGTGGTCCCGACCTTGATCGCGCTACTCACCGTTCCCGCGCTGTGGTCGACCTATGCATCGGTCTCCTGGGGCACGCTGGCCGCCATGGCCTTGTTTGGCGCGGGCTGGGGAGTCTCCATGGTGTTCTTCGGTCTGGCCCTGACCCGCCTGGGGCTGGCGATCACTTTTGCGGTGAGCCTGGGAACCTCGGCTGCGGTCGGCGCTCTGACTCCGTTGATCAGCCAACACTCCGACCAGCTCATGACCCGGCAAGGCGCGTTCATTCTCCTGGGCGTGCTCATCATCGTGCTGGGAGTGGCCTTGTGCGGCGTGGCCGGCAGGAGCCGCGAATCGGTGCAGACCAGCGATGGGCCGCAGCGGAGCTACTGGCGGGGTTGGCTATACGCCTTCATTTCCGGGATCCTGGGCTCCATGCTCAACCTGGGTCTGGCCTTTGGCGGAAGTATTCAGCGGGCGGCGCAGGAGCATGGCGCCAGCCTGGCGATGATGTCGAATGCGGTGTGGCTGCCTTGTCTTTACGCGGGATTTTTGCCCGGCGCGATTTATTGTTTCCTGCAAATGCGAAAGAAGGGCAATGTCAGCAAGCTGCAATTGCCCGGTACCTGGTACTACTGGCTGGCCGCCGCGAGTATGGGAGTGCTGTGGTTTGGCAGCATCATTCTGTACAGCATCTCCACGGTGAAATTGGGGGACCTGGGGACCTCGATCGGCTGGCCTTTGTTTCTGGCCTCGATCGTGATCGCCAGCACGGTGTTTGGCGTGCTGGCCGGGGAATGGAAAAATACCGGCCGCCGCCCGATCCAGATCATGGTCCTGGGCGTGGGCTGTCTGGTGGTCGCCATTGCGGTGCTCAGCTATGCCAGCAGCCGGCAGCCGAACCCCAAACACAGTATGGCCTGGCCGGTGCAAAATGCCCGCGTGCTGCAGGGCTAGTCGGCTCCTCGCCGCATGTTTACAGGGCGTATCGATTTTGTGAATGTTAACAAAAATGTTGACGATGACCTCCCGGGTCTAGTATGGTGCAGTTGCATTGTTAAGGCAGGGGCGCAACTCCGTCCTTCGCCACTTCGGTTCGCTAGAGTCGCTTGAACGTGTCCATTCTGTATTCATCACCCCGAGTTGATGATCTACAGCGCCTGGCCGGCGCCGCTCTCGTGGCCTTCTTCCATCTCCGCGAGATGGATGTCTCGAGTGCCCGTCTTGGCCCGTGTTGCTGGAATTCCCAGGTTGGAATGAGGGCGAGAAATGCGGCTTTCTAAATTTTCTATCTCCTGCTTCGTCACCGCCGCGCGGGTCCTGTTGGCGGTCTCCTGTCTGCTGCTGGGAACCCTGTTTGCCGGGGCGGCGCCTGACCCTGCTTTTCGCGCCGCCGTCATCCGCACCGGCCCGGCTCCGGGCGTGCGTTATAGTTCCGGGCTCACAATTTACGACGAAGAATTTCGCAATGGCCGCCTGTTGAGCCGCTACTGGGGATCCAACGGACAGATCGTTCCCGATGCTCACCTGCAGGGCGAAAATGACGTGATGGATACGCTTCCTGTAGATACCTTCAGGCTGGAGATTGAAGGCCAGGAGCTTTCCGGTACCTGGAAGTGGATCGGCGCCAGTAAGACAGAGGTCAAAGACCCGGATGGCTTGCTGGTCACGATCGAGTTGGAGAGCAGTGCGCGTCCTGTTCGCGTCAAGGTGCATACGCTGTTGAGCGGCGGTCCGGTGATGGTCCGCTGGTTGGAAGTGACCAACAGCGGCAAGAAAGCTACGGCCATTTCCAATGTCTCTCCCTGGGCGGGACAGCTTTGGCACACTCCGAATTATTCGGAAAATCTCCCCGCCGGCGCCAAGAATGTGTTTGAAGTGGGTTACGCCCAATATCAGCAATGGGGCCAGGAAGGCGCCTGGAAGTTTGAACCGGTGGTGAACGAGACCAAAATCATTACTGGGGACCGCGGGAAGTCCGGCTGGGGACATCCTTCCTTCTTCGCCAGGAACAACGTGACCGGGGAATGGTTTGTCGCCTCGCTGGGCTGGAGCAATAACTGGAAGATCGGCGTCACCAGCAAAATCCAATATTTACCCATGGAGCGTGCCGATTCGGATGCGCGGCTGTTTTTCTCCATGGGGCCGCGGGCCGTAGATCCGGCCCTGCGCGTGCTTGACCCCGGCGAGACGGTGAAGACGCCGGAGACGCATATTCTCTGCATGAAGTCGGACCTCGATCATGTCATCCAGGCCATGATCGGTCATGTGCGCAAGAACGTCCTGCCGGCGACGCCCTCCGAGCATGCTTTCGATGTGGAGGCCAATCATCGCGGATACATCTTCGATCACGAGAGCGAGGAAGGCTTCAAGCGCGAGATCGATATGGCCGCCGACATCGGCGCGGAAATGTTCGTGATTGACGCCGGTTGGTACGGCCCGGAGCCGAACCACTGGTTTCCCAATGCCGGCGACTGGTATGCGGGAGCATGGCTCCCCAATGATTTACAGCCCATCCGCGAATATGCCCGCAAGAAAGGCTTGCGCTTCGGGCTCTGGATGGAGCCGGAGGCCATTGGTCCGGCCACGAAACTGGCCAAAGAACATCCGGATTGGATCCTGAAGCGGAACGGGCAGCCGGTCACCAAGAGCCGCAACCTGGATGCGGCCAACAACAACCGCAACCTGGATGTGGCCAACCCCGCCGTGGCCAAGTGGATGGAATCCGAGATCGCCCGCATCATCGAGAAATACGATCTCGACATGTTCCGGATTGACTACAACACGACGGCGGAAGAGGGCGGAAACCGCGTGCAGAGCGGATTTGTCGAGAGCTCATCGTGGCGGTACGTGGACAATCTCTACGCCATGTTTGACCGGCTGCGGAAGCGCTTTCCCAAAGTCATCTTCCAAAACTGCGCCGGCGGCGGCGGACGTCTGGACTACGGCATCCTGCGGCGCTTCGATACCACCGAGCTTTCCGACTGGATGCGGGGGCCGCGCGGACTGAAAGTGCTGAATGGCATGACCTGGCTGTTGCCGCCGGAGATCCTGTTGCGCACCTTTGGGACCGAAGTGCCCGATCTGGAAAGCGATGGAAATGTGGAGAGCCAGCTGGCGATGGTGCAGATGTCGCTGCCCATCTTCCGCGGCATTTCGCCCTCGCTGGGAGAGTTGAACCCCATTCTGCGCGACAAAATCCGTTCCGGAGTCGAGCTCTATAAGACGGAGCTGCGGCCGATTCTGCGTGGCAGCAGCGTCTTCCATCACACCCCGGTACTGGAGTATTTCCGCGACACTCCGTGGCTGGTCCTGGAGTATGCCACGCCCAATGCGCAACAAGACGTCACCACCCTGTTCCGCACCTCCAACTTCGGTGACAGCGTATTTCATCTGCTGCCGCGCGGACTGGACGCTTCGCGGAACTATAAAGTGACTTTCCAGAGCAGCGGCGAAACGGTGCGGATTTCGGGGCTGCAGCTGATGCAGCAGGGTCTGAAGATTCGGCTGGAAACCGCGGGCACCTCAGAGATGCTGCTTTTCCATGCGGAAGAGCAGTGATCAGGAAGTGAGATAAGGCGATGATCGAACCTCGAAAGCTATTCGACCTGAGTGGACGCGTGGCCCTGATCACCGGCGCCAGCGTGGGCTTTGGCGAAGCCATCTCATTGGCCTTTGCCGACTACGGTTGTGATGTTGCCTGTTCCGACCTTGATCTTGCCGCGACGCAAAAGGTAGCAGACGCGATCCGGGCCAAAGGCCGGCGCTCCCTGGCGCTGACCGCCGACACTTCGAAGCCCGAGCAGATCACGGCCATGGTGAACAAGGCGGCGCAGGAACTGGGCACGATCGACATCCTGGTGAATTGCGCCGGTATCCCGCAGCATAATCCCGCCGAAGACACGCCGCTTGAGATCTGGGACAAGGTGCTGGACATCAACCTGCGCGGGACATTCCTGTGCTGCCAGGCGGCGGCGCGCATCATGCTGCCCAAGAAGCACGGAGTCATCATTAATTTTTCTTCCATCGCCGGGTTTGTCGGCGTGGGACGCGGGGCCAATGCCTATTGTGCCAGCAAGGGCGGCATCAACACCCTGACCAAGCAGCTGGCGCTGGAATGGGCCGATCGAGGGATCCGGGTAAACGCGGTAGCGCCGTGCCAGTTCATGACTCCGGGCCTGAAGGCGGTCATGGCCAAGCCGCAGTTTGATCCCGAGAAGCTGATGCAGACCTGGCAGTCCAATATTCCACTCGGGCGTGTCGGCCAGCCGGAGGAGATCGTAGGGCCGGTGTTGTTCCTGGCCTCGGATGCATCGTCCATGGTGACCGGCGTGGTGCTTCCTGTGGATGGAGGGTATTTGGCCCGATGACGCAAGACAGTGCCAATCCCGGCAAAGCCGTGCAGGACGCGATCGCGAAAGTGCTGCCCGCCACGGTGAAGTTGAGCCGTGCGGTGCAGATCGGCGTGGTTGTGCCGAATCTGGAACAGACCACGAGTCTGCTGACATCTATTTTCGGTATCGGGCCGTTTCACTTTATTGAGTGGCCCAACCGTCCGGAAGCCAAGTATTACTACCGCGGCACGGAACAGAAGATCCGGATCAAGCAGGCCTTTGTGCAGCTGGGCGCGCTGGAAGTCGAATTCATCCAGCCTATTGAAGGCGAAGAGAACGACTACAAGAAGTTTCTCGATCGCACGGGTGGCGGAATTCATCACGTGCTGTTTGAAGTCCCCGACATCGAAGTGGTATTGCAGGAAGTGGCGAAAGTAGGAATTGAAATTTTGCAGGCAGGCACAGGCATCCGTCCCGGGACCCGCTGGGCGCTCCTGGACACGCAGAAGCAAGTGGGATTTCTGGTGGAATTGCGGCATCGGCCGGGAAATTCCGATGGCGCTTCGATTTCCTGATTCCGGCATTTAGAGCGAGACAAGGAAGAATGACGCAAAAGCAATCTAGACGATTAAGAACGGCGCTGGTGGGGTGCGGCAAAGTGGCCGGCACGCACGCGCTGGCCTACAAGCAGCTGCCCAACTCTGAGTTTGTGGCGGTGTGCGACGTGGCCGCCGACCGGGCGCAGGCGTTTGGCGCCAAGTTCGGGGCCCGGCCCTACACCGACCTGACCGAGATGCTGGCCAAAGAGAAGATCGATGTTCTCTCGGTCTGCACCCAACATACGCAGCACGTCAGCGCCGTGTATGCCTGTGCTTCAGCCGGGGTCAATGCCATCGTGGAAAAGCCGCTGGCCGTAGACCTGGAATCCTGCGATCGCGCCGTGAACGCGGCCCGTGCCGCCGGGATCAAACTGGGTGTGGTCAGCCAGCGCCGCTGGTACGAGCCGGTGCAGCGCATGAAGAACGCCATTGACCGGGGCCAGTTGGGCAAGCCGGTGCTGGCCACGGTGGTGATGCTGGGATGGCGTGAGCCGGCCTACTATCTGTCCGATCCCTGGCGCGGCACCTGGAAGGGTGAGGGCGGCGGCGTGGTAGTCAGCCAGGCCCCCCACTATCTGGACTTGCTGTGCTGGTTCATGGGGCCGGCGGTGGAGTTGCAGGCCTTCTGGGACAACTTTAACCATCCCGGCATTGAAGTGGATGATACGGTGATCGCCAATGTGCGCTTCAAGAATGGCGGCATCGCATCGGTGGTGCTGAGCAACTCGCAGAAGCCGGGTTTGTTCGGGAAGATCCATATCCATGGCTCCTCGGGCGCGTCGGTGGGGGCGGAGATCGACAGCGGTTCGCCATTCATTTCCGGAGTCACGGAAAAGATGGACCCGCCCTTCAATGATGTCTGGAGCGTTCCCGGAGAAGAAAACATGCTTCCCATCTGGAACCGCGAAGACCGGGAGCGGCCGGTAGAAGTGATGACCCACTACCACCAGCTGCAGATCGCCGAGTTTCTGGATGCGGTGACGGAGAACCGGGAGCCCGCGGTGAATGGAGAGGCGGGCCGGCAGGTGGTGGAATTGTTTACGGCAGTCTATCGGTCGCAACAGCAGCACGCGGTCTTAACTTTGCCCCTGGCGCAATGAAAGTTTGGAGGCTTTGCAAATGACGGAAGCGATTGCCGAGCAGAAAGATTTGGCGCTGCTCCTTGATTATTACCGGCGGATGCTGGAATTGCGGCTGTTTGAGTTGAAGGTCCAGGAACTCTATCGCAATGCGCGGCTCCCCGGGTTTGTGCACTTATATGTGGGCGAGGAAGCCTCCGGAGTCGGGGTGTGTGCCAACCTGAAACCCGAAGACCTGATTTTCAGCACGCATCGCGGACACGGTCACGCAATTGCCAAAGGGGTCCCGGCCAAGGTGGCGCTCGCCGAGTTGTGGGGCAAGACCACCGGTTGCTCGGGCGGACGAGGCGGCAGCATGCACATGTACGCGCCGGAATACGGTTTCATGGGTACGAACGGCATTGTCGGCGCACCCATTCCGCTGGCCACCGGCGGAGCGCTGAGCGCCAAGTTGCGCAAGAGCGGCCAGGTGGTAGTCGGGTTCTTCGGCGACGGTGCGGTCAACAGCGGATCCTTCCATGAAGCGGTAAACATGGGTTCGGTGTGGGACCTGCCCATCATTTATGTCTGTGAAAACAATCTTTACGCCACGGAAATGGCCTTCAGCCGCGCCACCAAGAACACCAGCGTGGCCAGCCGCGCCGCGGCCTACGGTCTGCCCGGGGTCGTGGTCGATGGCCAGGATGTGTTGGCGGTGCATCGCGCCGCCAAGGAAGCCATTGATCGCGCGCGTTCCGGTGGCGGCCCTACCCTGATTGAATGCAAGACCTATCGCTATGTGGGGCACCATGAAGGCGATCCCGGCACCGACTACCGCACAAAGGATGAAGTGGAGCAGTGGAAGAAGAACGACCCCATCAAGCGCGCGGCCAAGGTACTGCTGGAAGCCGGGCTTGCGGATGAAAAGAAACTGAAAGAAGTGGAAGCGGAAGTTGTCCAGCTGATGGAAGATGCTGTGACATTTGCCGAGAACAGTCCGGAGCCGCTTGCCAGCAGTGTTACCGACCACGTGTTTTGATCAAGGAGAAAGAAGGCCATGGCTGAGCAAGGGCGGGTGATTACCTACACGGATGCGGGAGTGGAGGCTCTGCGCGAGGAAATGCGCAGGGACCCGAGTATTGTCTACATCGGACAGGGAATCGGACCGCGAGGTGGAAACTTCCGGCAATCCAGGGGACTCTGGAAGGAATTCGGCGACGAACGTTTGCGCGATACCGGTATCTGCGAACTGGGCGCGACCGGCGTCGCCATTGGCGCGGCCATGGCGGGATCACGCGCCATTGTCGATGAGGTTTTTCTGGATTTTGCGCTGGAAGCCATTACCCAGATCGTGCAGCAGGCCGCCAATATCTGCTACATGTCGAATGGCAAGATTAAAGCGCCTGTGCTGGTTCGGGGAGCCATGGGGGCGGTCCGCAATGCGGGGGCCCACCACTCTCACACTTTTTACAACTGGTTCGCCAACACGCCGGGATTGAAAGTGGTGGTGCCGGCCACGCCCTATGACGTCAAAGGCCTGTTTAAGACGGCGTTGCGCGATCCCGGTCCCGTGATGTTCATTGAACACAAGTTCTTGTACAACACCAAAGGCGCGGTGCCGACGGAAGAGTACCTGATTCCGTTCGGCGAGGCGCGCATTGTGCGTCCGGGCAGCGACGTGACCATCATTGCGACTTCGCGTATGGTGGAACTGACGGCCAAGGCCGGTGCCTTGCTGGAAAAAGAGGGGATCTCCGCCGAGATCATTGACCCGCGGACGATTGTTCCGTTGGACCGTGCGGCGATCACCAATTCCATCAAGAAGACGGGCCGGCTGGCGGCGATTGATGAGTCGCCTTCCACCTGCAGCTTTGCGGCGGAAGTTCTGGCCATCGCGGCGGAAGAATGCTTCGACAGTCTGAAGACGCCGCCCAAGCGGATTTGCTCACTGCCGGTGCCCAATCCGTTCAGCCCCGTCCTGGAGAACCAGATGATCCCCTCGGTGGAGCGGATCGCCAGTGAAATTCGTGCGTTGGTGAAGAAATAAGGAGGAAGTTTTAACGATGGCGTACAAGATTGTGATGCCGCAGCTCGGCTTGACCATGGAAGAAGGAGCCGTAACCGGCTGGCTGAAGAAGCCCGGAGAGTACGTGGAAAAGGGCGAAGTGCTGTTTACCGTGGAGACCGATAAGGTCGAAATGGAAGTGGAAGCCATGGCCAGCGGCTATTTGGGCGGAATCAGCGTGGAGATCGGGCAGAAGGTCCCGGTTGGCACGCAGATAGCCGAACTGACGGACAAGGCATAGCGGCCATCCTCCAACTTATTTCTGTCGCAAAACGGTTCCTCCAAGCAAGACAAAGGACCTGTGCAGCTTGCCGCGAGCAAAATGCACAGGTCCTTCGCTATTGGCGGCGCTCCCTTTCGGACAGGAGCGCCGTTTTCTAGGGTCTAGAGTTCGCTGCGCTGAATCAAGGTATCTTTGCGCTTGAGCACGTCCGGATTCAGATCGGTGCCTAGGCCGGGGCCGGTGGGCAGCGGCAATTCGCCGTTGACTGGAAGCAGGGAAGTCGTCATCAAGCCCTGGTATTCATCCAGATAGTGGCGGCGCACCGATTCCATGATGAAGAGATTGGTCACATTGGCCGACAGATGGGCCGAGGCGAAGTGCAGGACTGGTCCGCCGCAGTTGTGGGGCGCGATGGGCAGATAGTAGGTCTCGGCCATGGTGGCGATCTTCTTGCCTTCCGAGATGCCGCCACACCAGCACAGGTCGGGCATCACATAGCGAGCGGCCCGGTTCTCCAGCAGCTCGCGGAATCCCCAACGGGTCATGAGACGCTCGCTGATGCAGAGCGGCAGTTTGGTGGCGCGGGCCAGCTCGGCATAGGAAGCCAGATTGTCCTGGGGCAGCATTTCCTCCAGCCACATCGGGCTGTACGGTTCGAGGGCCTGGGCGATCTGAATGGCGCTGGTCAGGTTCCAGAAGCCGTGGAACTCCATGGCGACGGAGATGGCGTCGCCGAATTTTTCGCGGATCAGGCGCAGTGGCTCGATGCTCTGCTTCATCTGCTCGGGCGTGATGTAGTTTCCGTAATTGGCGCGGGCGGCTGGATCAAAGGGCCAGATCTTCATGGCTTTGATGCCGCTGTCGAGCAACTCCTGGGCTAGGCGCACCGGCTCTTTCAGGAAGTCCACATGGTCGTAGCAGGTGTTGTAGAGGCGGATGGACTTCCGCGAAGCTCCCCCCAGCATTTTGTAGATGGGCAGGCCCGCGGCCTTGCCGGCCAGGTCCCACAACGCGATGTCGACTGCGCTGATGGCGCGCATTTCCGCGCCGGCCCAGCCGCTGTAGTTGACGTTGCGGAACATGTCCGCCCAGAGCTGGTCGATTTCGCTGGGATCGCGTCCTAAGAGGACGGGGGCGAGTTTGGTGTGGACGACGGCTTTCTCGGCTTCGGCGTTGGGATAACTTTCTCCCAGGCCGACCAGGCCTTCATCGGTGTGAATGCGCACCCAGAGCCACTGGATTGCCCCGGCATGGACGGTGATGCCACGAGAGAGATGAATGGTTTCGACGGCAGTGATTTTCACGGTAGGACCCACAGCATTATGGGCGAGGGCTTGCATTTTAGTCAACATTATTGTTGACAATAAATAGGCCCGGTCGTAGATTGTCCGAGGCGCGCAACGCCCCGCAAGGGCGCGGTGTTTGGGGCATCCAGATGTTTCCCGCGCTGGTTATAATTGGCGCGGCAGCGGCCATGATGCCGCTGTACTTCAGCGAACGGGACCACGATCTATGTCACAGCAGCGGCTGGCAGGAAAGAAGGCTTTGGTTACCGGAGCAGACACCGGCATTGGGCTGGAAATCGGCCTGGAGTTCGCGCGCCAGGGCGCCGATGTGGTGTTTCACTATCCCCAGAAAGAGAACAACCAGGAGTCTGTGGCCGCGGTCGAGCAGGCCCGCGCCCTGGGCCGCAAAGCCACGGCGATCCATGCCGACTTCAAGAAGCTGGAAGACGCGGTCGCCCTCGCCAACCAGGCCATCGAATTCCTGGGCGAAGTGAATTGTCTGGTGAACAACGCGGGCGTGACCTTCAACCGCCCCATCCGCAAAGTGACCTCCGAGCAGTTCGACGCCATGTTCAACATCAATTTCAAGGCGCAGTACTTCATCACGCAAAGAGTGATTGAGGACATGGAAGCCCACCAGGGCGGCGTGATCTGCAACATGTCGTCGGTGCATGGATTGCAGGGCGTTCCCGAGCATACGGTGTATGCCGCGACCAAGGGAGCGATTATTGCCTACACGCGTTCCCTGGCGATTGAAATGGCGCACAAGGGAATTCGCGTGAATGCGATTGCGCCGGGATGGGTGACGACGCCCAACTACTTCAAATGTATTCCTGGCTTTACCGAGCAAATGGCCACGGAAACGGCCTACAAGGCCATTCCCTCGGCGCGCTGCGGGGCGCCTTCGGACATCGCGCGGCTGGCGGTGTTCCTGTGTTCGGACGACTCGGACTACATTGTAGGGCAGACGGTGGTGGCGGATGGCGGGACCACGGCGATGATGTCGCTGGTCTCGGATTTTCGCGCGGAGTCCAGCAGTCGTTTTGGAAAAGGCTATATTCCAGGAGCATAGATGCTGCAAACACTGGTCAGCACGCTGAAGGCGGTAGGGAAGCCCTCCGAGTTGTATACGACCGAGGACGGAACTCGGCTGCTCATTTTGCCTTACGGTGGACGATTGTTGGGAATGTTTTCCCCGAAGAACGACGAAAATTTTCTGTGGACGAATCACCGGCTGGAGAGCCCCGAGACGGCGCGCGCCTACTACGCAAGCGATGACTGGCAGAACTCCGGCGGCGACCGCACCTGGCTGGCCCCGGAAGTGGATTTCTTTCTCCCCGATTTCCCCAAGCTGGACCGTTATTTTCAGCCGCGCGGGCTGGATCCGGGAACCTATCAATTGGAGAAGTCCGACGAGGGGCCCCGGCTGGTCAACCGGCTGACGCTGCAGACCTCGCGCACCAAGAAGCAAGTGAAGCTGCAGATCACGAAGAGCTTTCAGGGGGCATCGAATCCGCTGCGCTATGAGATGGATTTGGCCGCTCAGGGTGTCGAGTATGCCGGCCACACCATGAAGACCTCACTGCGCATCCTCGAGGGCAAGCCGGAAGACGCGCCTCTGGTCGGCTTGTGGAGCCTGACCCAGATGCCGCATCGCGGCGAGTTGTTCATTCCCACCTATTCGAAGAGCCAGCCCAAGGTGTATTTCGGGCTGACCGACACTCCGGCGGATGAAGTCACAGCCAGCGACATTCTGGTGCGCTTCAAAATGCGGGCGGCAGGGGAGCATAAGATCGGGGTGCATGCGGCGGCCGTGACCGGCCGCGCCGGCTATCTCTATGCCACGGGAAATCAGTGGGCGCTCATTGTCCGCAATTATTCGGTGAATCCCTCGGGAGAATATGCGGACGTTCCCTGGACTGATCCAGACGATAAGGGATACTCCACGCAGGCGTGCAGCGTAAACAGCCAGTGGGGCGAATTCAGCGAACTGGAATATCACGTGCCAGCCATCGGCGGCGTGACCGGTCTGGCTTACGGAGAAGACTGCTCGCAGCTCTGGGCTTTCCGCGGCCCGGAAAGCCCAGTCAAAGCCATTGCCCGGCGGCTGCTCTCGAGCGCAATTTAGCTGCTAGCTATTAGCCTCTAGCTTTTGGCCGTTGGCCCTGCCGTTAGCTTTCGGTTGGCCCGTTCATAGGTAGAACAGACAATAGCTAACGGCTGAAGGCTAACAGCTAGTAGCTAGTAGCTCACTCCTTCACTAACTTCACCGAAGACAAGATTCCCGAGGGCAAAGGCTGCAGGTTCTCAAAGTCCTGCAAGCGGAAGCGAAAGCCATATTGCTCGGTCAGCGCCTGCGTGTTGGGAATGCGGCCTCCTTCGGCCAACGCATTGATCGCGGTGTTATAGACCTCGACCCGGATAGTGTTCTCACCATTTTTCAGCAGACCGGTCAGCTCTACCTTGTAAGGCGGAGCCCATACTGCGCCGGCCCGCTGGCCATTGACAAACACGGTAGCGGCTTCGCGGATGGGCGGCGTGAGCAGGGCGGCGAAGGAGTATCCCCGCAAGGTGCCGGAGGCGAGGGCCTCCCGATTGGTGGGCACCGCCTCGCCGAAATCGAGGAAGATACGGCGCTTCGGAGAATCCTCGCGGAAAGAGAGCGTTCGAGAAAAAAACGCTGTGCCGGAAAAATATCGCGTGGCCGAGTCGGAGGTCCAGGAATACGGAAGGCTGACGGTTTTGGGCGCGGCGTTGTCTCCTACCGAGACCGTCCAGCCAGTACTGAGGTCCTGCCAGATTGCGCGTGCGTCCGACGGCGCCGGCGCGGAAGCAGCGCCGGCCGAACGAAACACTACGACGTGCGAGGCATAGGGGGCAAAGCGCAACGGTATTTTTCCGTTTTGCAGCGGAAGAGGTTCGCTCCGGCCGGTCATGGGGTCCCATAATTCCGCATAGGGCCGCTGGCTACGGAATTGGGCGTGGACCTGACGCGGCGCATTGCCGGTATTGACGAGAAAATAGATGTCACCGCCGGGCACCTGGCGATGGGTGAACCCAATCTCCGGCGTGGCCGGGAGCAGGGCAACGTCGGGTTGCGCAGCGCGGACCAGCTCGCGCGAGAGTTCAGTATCCTGCACCACTTTCAAAGCCAGCCAATCACCCTCGGGTCTTTCCCCCACCGCCAGCAGTACGCCGCCATTGCGGCTGTATTGTTCCAGCCACTTCTTCGTGGCAGCGGGAACAAAGTGCACATGCGACAGGACAACGGTCTTGTAGTGGCGTTGTTCGGCCTGCGGCAGCGTGCCATCATCGAACAAATCGAAACTAAATCCCGCGTCCAGCACGGTGGGGATGGTGTTGGGACCAATCAACTCTCCGGCGCGTTCAAAGAGGTCCAGCTGATTGGAAGAAACCGGCTTCAGCGTAGCGTAGGCATCTTCCGTCGGCACATAGAGGGCGACGTCGGCAACCGGTTGGCCCTGCCGCAGCAGGTAACTCATGCGCTGCAAATAGAGCGACAAGTCGGGCATTACCGGCCACCATGGGTTCTTTTGGTTAAAGGCGCCCGCGGCATAAAACGTCCAGCCGGGATCGCCCGCCTGGGGCGGAGAGTACGGCCATCCATGCCCAACGAGCTGGTTGATGCCCATCAAAAAATGCAGGTCGGCTTCGGCTTTGAGATCAAGCGGCGTAGCGCGAAAGGCGGGGGAATGGATCCAGGTCCAGGTTTCGGAAGAGACGACGGATTTGCCAAACAGATGAGCCGCGGATGAGGCCCAGCGTGTCGACGTCAGATTGCGCCAGGGAAAGCCTTCGCCTTCGAACAGGTCGACATCGCGGTAACTGGAGAGTGTGGCGGGTGGAACACCGTAATCCTGCATGCGCAAAAGCACGTGGTTCTTTTTTGCCCAGGCGTGCATGGGCACGACAAAGCGGTCCTGAAAAAGTTCGCTGAGGGTGCGGCCATAATCGCGCCGGACGCGCGTGGCCTGCGCGCTGTCGCCGAATTCGAGCAGAGGCAACAGGGGCTTCAGGTCATAACCGCGGCGCTTCTGGAATTCGCTGAGCAGGTCGCCCGTCCAGTTGGATCCATAAACCTCCAGGCTGTCGCAGAAGACGGCATAGATGCTGCCGGGTTCGGCGGCGCCAAGCAATTTGTCTCCGGCTTCCCGCAAATGCGTCTCAATCGCAGCCTGGTTGTAGTGGTCAAGGACGTTGCCTTCCGCGCCCCAGGCGGCGCGCTTCACCGCCTGCCCGGTGGGGGCGGAGTAGAAGAAGAGTAGCGTGCGCGGCCCGTCATCCTGGGGAATCGTCAGCGGGCCGCCGCCGGTGAGGTCGATTTCCCGGAAAGAAGCGGGGTCGGTTTCGCCCAGAGAACCCCGGGCGACGAAGGCGGCCAGCAAGGTTTCGTTTTCGTAGGGCGACGGCCGGGCCACGCTGGTCCGCCCGGGCGTGATTTCCCGGGTCTCGGCCCGCAAGTGCATGGCGGCGAGCTTCGGGGTGATATAAGGGCCGCCATAGGGCCAGCCACTGCCCAGGGTGAGGTCCATGCGCAGGCCCAGCTCGCGGGCAGTGCGCGAAGCGTATCCGACCCTATCCAGGAACTCGGGAGACAGATAGCGATAGTTATGGAAATCGCGTGCCGGGTCATCGAGAGCCATGGGATACGTGCTTTGCAGCTCGACACCGCCAATGCCGCCTTCCTTCATGTGGCGCAGTTCGGCGGCGATCTCCTCTTGCGTGGCGGAGGGGCCGAACCACCACCAGCGCATCATGATGCGGCTGTCGTCAGGCGGCTTCTGAAAGCCCTGTTGCAGATTTTCCAGGGAAGGCGGAACTTGCGCATAGGCGCTGAGCGAAATAAGGCACAAAAAAAACACCGGGAGCAGGCGCTGCGGAGAGTAGGATTTCATTACGTGATGTGGGTGCGCTCTTCAGGGAGCTATCAAGATCATGGTCGTGAAGCGACTCCTGATTGTGGCGCTGATTGGCGCAATGAGCAAGACCAGAATCCGCATTTTTCCACGCTGAATTCAATAGGGAAATCGAGGATGCGAAGCCGCTTCCCAGTCTCGGGAGACAAGAAGCTGATCCAGATCGTGGATGCGGCCTGGAGGGACACTGCGCGCCGCAGTGGCGACTGGCTGGTTTGCCGCCCGGGATGTACGCAGTGTTGTGTGGGTGTTTTTTCCATTCACCAGCTGGACGCGGAGCGCTTGCGGCGAGGCATGGCGCAAATGGAAAAGCAAGCTCCGGAGCGCGCCGCCCGGGTGCGGGAGCGCGCCCTGGCTGCGTTGTCGCGCTTGAGCCCGGAATTTCCCGGCGATATTGTGAGTGGCCGGCTGCACGAGGGCGCCGAAGCCGAGGCGCGCTTCGAGGCATTCGCCAACCATGAGGTCTGCCCGGCCCTGGACCCGGCGAGCGGGACCTGCGACCTCTATGAGTTTCGCCCCATGACTTGCCGGGTGTTCGGGCCGCCGGTGCAAAGCCAGGACGGGCTGGGAGTTTGCGAATTGTGTTTTCGGGGAGCATCCACGGAAGAAGTGGAGCGCTGTGAGATGCGGCCCGATCCGGAAGGCCTGGAGGAAGAACTGCTGAAGCAATTCGAAAAGGCGAGCGAGCGGCGCGGGAACACGATTATTGCGTTTTGCCTGGCTCGTTAGCCGCTGCTCTTCTCTTCCAACTCCGCCCAACGGGTATAGAGCGTGTCCACCGCTTGCTGGGCCTCCTCCAGTTCAGCATGCGCCGTGACAAGACGCGGGCCGTCGCTGGCGATGGCCGGGTCTTCCATCTGCGCCTGCTTGCGGCGCAATTGTTCTTCAGCTTCGGCAATACGTTGCTCCATCCCGGAAAATTCGCGAGCTTCCAGGTATGACAGCTTCTTACGCGCGCGGGAGGAATTCTCCGCAGCGGTACGCGGGGCGGGGGTGGCCTTTTCGGACTTGTTCTGTTCCGCCAGCCAGTTCTCCCACTGTGGGTAATCGGCGAAACTCTCGCCCGCGCCTTTTCCATCGAGCCCCAGGACAACATTGGAAACGCGGTCGAGCATGTAGCGGTCATGGGTGACCAGGACCAACGAACCGCGAAATTCCAGCAGGCTTTCCTCCAGAATCTCCAGGGTCGGGATGTCGAGATCGTTGGTGGGCTCGTCGAGCAGCAGTATGTCGGCGGGTTGCAGCATCAACTGCGCGATCAGTACTCGCGCCCGTTCGCCTCCGGAGAGGCGGGAAACCGGCTGGTTCAGCTGCTCGCCGGTAAACAAGAACCGCGCCGCCCATGAGGCCACGTGGATGGAGCGGTCCTGATAGACGACAGAATCGGCTTCCGGGGCCAGGGCACGGCGCAGCGTGAGATCCGGATTCAGTTGGCGGTTTTGATTGAAGTAGACAATGCGCAGCCAGTCGGCGCGGCGAATTTCTCCGGTGGAAGCAGACAATTCTCCCTGGAGCAGGCGTAACAGCGTGGTTTTTCCGCTGCCGTTGGGGCCGACCAGTCCGACGCGCATGCCGGCGGCAAGAATGAAATTCACTCCCTGAAACAAGGTACGACCGGCGATCTGGTAGGAGACATCGTCCAGTGCGATGAGCCGCTTGGTCTGGCGATCGGTAGCGGAGAAATCGATCTGCGCCGCGCCGCTCTGCCGGCGGGTCTTCAAATCGGACAGCTCCGCCATCAGTTCATGGGCTTTGTCGATGCGGGCCTTGGATTTTGTGGTGCGCGCCTTGGGGCCACGGCGCAGCCACTCAATTTCCTTATGTACAAGATTTTCCAGGGCCTCCTGGCGCTTCGACTGGGCATGCAGGAACTCCTCTTTCTTTTCCAGAAAGGTGCTGTAATCGCCCTGGATGCGCAGGAGCCCGTCGGGATAGGCGCGGTTCAACTCGGCGGTGCTGGTGGCGACATTCTGCAGAAAATAGCGGTCGTGGCTGACAATGACGCTGGCGAAGCTGGCATTCGCCAGCAGACCCTCGATCCAGGCAATTCCGGCGAGGTCGAGATGGTTGGTGGGTTCGTCGAGCAGAAGGATGTCGGGTTTCTGCACTAACGCTTCGACGATGGCCAGCCGCTTCTGCCATCCGCCGGAGAGCGAGGAGGCATCGGCGTCGAAGTCGGCGAACCCGGCCCGGCCGAGGGTTTCGGCAAAAATGCCACCGCGCTCGGACTCTGCCACACCGGAGAGCTGCAGAGCGCGTTCCAGGATGAAGCGAACAGTCTCTCCGGCCTGAAAGCGGGATTCCTGCTCCACGTAAACCAAGCGCAATTGCTTGCGGGCGGCAATGTTGCCATCATCCGGATCGACGACACCGGCCAGGGTACGTAGCAGGGTGGACTTGCCCGAACCGTTGGGTCCGATCAGGCCGAGGCGGTCTCCTTCGGAGATGGTGAAGGAAATATTCTGAAAAAGCGGGTTCGCCCCAAAAGCTTTGGAAATTCCCTGGACGTTAATCAGCGGTGGCAACGACGGCAGTCTCCCCTGAAGGTATGACTTCAGGGTATCAGGAAATCTCCCTGAGGCCGGGAACGAACTTTATCCGGCCAGCGCGTAGAGAAAATCCACATACGAACGCACGCCGCCATCGATGCCCTGGACCTTGGGGAGAGCGGACTCGATCAGGAAATACTCGTTGGGAGCGTGTGCTCCGTCGCCGTGTCCTAAGCCAAAGCCGCCGGCGGGCAGGCGCAGCGGGTCTCCAGTAAAGACGAAGCCGGGCCAGGAGCCGGCGCTGCGCGGCAGCACGATGGGATCGATGCCGGAATTTTTATACACGCTCAGCTGCTTCTGAATGAGCGCGGAATCAATCGAAGTGCTGTTGGGGTCATAGCCGCCCGTCATGTTGACCTCGATATCGCCGTAGCCCTGTTTGAAAAGATGGAATTTCAAGGCGGCGAACGCCTCTTTTGCCGTCATGTCGGGTACCAAGCGGAGATCGAGTTTCGCCACGGCGCGGTGCGGCAGAATGGTCTTGCCGCCAGGGCCGGTATAGCCGCCGACCAGGCCTTCGATGTTGACAGTAGGCCGCGACATCAGCATCTCCAGGGATTTTTCCCAGCTGACATCGTTGATCCAGTGCTGCACGCCCATGGCTTTCTTGGCGGTGGCTTCATCCATGCGTTTGGCCGCCACTTCGATCATCTTTTTCTCAGCTGGAGAAATCGGACGTGCCTTGTCGGCAAAGCCGGGGATCGCGGGCGTATTGCCATCGGCCGAGACCAGCGTGTTGAGAGCGTGCACCAGGCGCCAGGCTGGGCTATCCACACGCGCTTTCTCGCTGGAGTGAAGATCGGCAGCCGGGCCGCGCCCCCAACGCTCGCCGCTCGAGACCAGCTCGACCTCAATCACACCCTTCGCACCCAGCTGCATGATGATGACGCCGTCCAGGTCCTGGGAGGCGTCGGTCAACAGCATGCCCTGCGAATTTTTCAGCGCCGCAATGACTTCGGGGCGATGCACCACCTGGGTGAAGTGGGGAGATGCGATCTCTTCCTCGCCTTCCGCCACCAAAACCAGATTGATGGGCAGCTTGCGGCCCGCGCCCTGAATGGCGTGCAGGGCCGCCAGAAAGGTGGCCTGCGGCCCCTTCTGGTTCACCGCGCCGCGTCCCACCACAACTTTGCCGACGCCGGGTTTGTCGACCAGCGCAGCGTCCCAGGGTGGAGAAGACCACTCCGCCGGGTTCACCTGCTTCACGTCATACATGAAATAGACGCCGAGGGTGCGGGGCGCACCGGCATCGAGCGTGGCAAAGATGCCGGGCTGGCCGTCGGTGGGAATCTTGTTGACCGACTGGAAGCCGGCTTCATGCAGCATCTGCATGGTGAGTTGGCAGCCTTCCTGCATGCCGCGATTTTCGGCGGCGATGGAAGGCTGGCGGATCCAGGTCTGCAGGCGCTGCACAGATTCGTCGTGGCGCTTCTCGATTTCCTGGTAGATGGCCTGCAGATCGGCGCTGGCGGCGTACCCGAAACGCGGCGTGGAGAGAGCAGTGGCAGTTGCGGCGGCGCCCCATAGAAAGTCTCGACGATTCATGGCCGCAAGGGTAGCGCGAAGGCGGGAAGGTTGTCCACGGGGAAAGCAGATTTCAACAGCTCAGCCTGTTTATGTTGTGGCGGGTGTCGTGGCGGCGCGCAGTTCCAGCGTGAGCAGGAAGAGGCAGATCCACAAGCTGGCGGCAAGTCCCAGATGCACAATCTGCATCCAGACGGGATGCAGCAGGGCGAGGTTCATTGCGCCCGCCAGAAGCTGGATGAACACGAGCAGGAAGAGTGCAATGCGCAGTCCCTGAATTTTCGGCGGTAGCTGCAAGGGGAGGGAAGCAATACAAAAAATGATGACGGTCACGGCGGCGAGAACGGCGAGCAAGGGATGGAACACACGCACGCGCAGGAAAATGTGGCTGTTGGCGGCGGCATCCTGGGCCAGGCCTTGCTGCAGAGAGCCGGCGGGAAAGAGGGTATCGGCAAGCGCGGCCACGCCGCCGCTGGTGTAAGTCAGCACGATGCCCAGGCAAGCGAGAACTGCCAGCAGGCGCAAACGGCCGGTGTCGGGAGCGTTTAGCGCGGCTTCGCGGACCGCCGATTTTTCCAGACAGACCCGCGGACGGCTGAACCAGGCGACGGAAGCCAGGGCCGCGATCAGGGCCAGCGTGTTCATCAGATGCAGGGTCAAGGAGACGCCGCGCCAGGGCGAAGTATTTTCCCCCACATGGCCCAGCAGGACGAGGGCGGCGCCGAAGAGGCCTTCCGCAAAAGTAAGTCCCACGGACCAGAGCGCAGCGCGGCGGACGGCGTGTCCGGCGGGGAAGATCTTCCAGGCCGCTGCCAGCAAGACCAGGACCGCCACCACCAGCACGGCGCTGGTGATGCGGTGGGTAAATTCGATGACCGTGGCGACACGCTGAAATTCCGGCAAGACCTGGCCGTTGCAGAGGGGCCAGTGGTCGCCACATCCGGAACCGGAGCCGCTGGCGCGGACGTAAGCTCCCCAGAGGATGACGGCGAGGTTCAGGAGCAGCACGAACCAGGCATAAGGACGAAACCAGCGCGCATGCGAGATGCGCGGGACCGGCGCAGAATGGACCGCACTGTTGGTTCCCATGGCGGAAGCCTTATTCTACTCCTGCAGCGAACCCGCGGCCTGCAACAAGTCTTCGGCGTTGCCGGCATCGACCGCGCCGGGAAGGACCTGCAAGAAGCGGTCCACCTCTTCCCGTGTGTTGAATCGTCCCAGCGTGACGCGCAACAATCCGCGGGCGCTTTCCTCGTTATAGCCCATGGCTAATAAGGCCTGGGACGGATTGCCGGCATGGTGGGCGCTGCAGGCGCTGCCGGCCGAGACCGAAATCCCCGCGTTGTCCAACTCCTCAAGGAGCTTTCCGACGCGGGATTCCTCCCCGGCAAAGCCGAGAGAAAGGTGACCGGGCAGGCGGGTTTCGGGATGTCCGAACAGGTAGGCTTGCGGCAGAGCAGCCCGGACTCCTTCCAGGACGCGCTCGCGCAAGGCGCGAAGCAGGAGCGCTTCAATGGGCAATTCTTCCTGGGCGATGATGGCGGCAGCGCCGAAGCCTACAATGCCGGCGACGTTTTCTGTGGCGGAGCGCAGACCGCGTTCCTGCCCGCCGCCGAAGACGACAGGCGAGAGTTCCACCCCGCGGCGAATATAGAGCGCGCCGATGCCTTTCGGCCCATGCAGCTTGTGGGCGGACATGGAAATCAGGTCCACGGGCAGCTTTCTCACATCGAGAGGAATTTTGCCCAGCGCCTGTACCGCGTCGGTGTGGAAGAGGATGCCGTGCTCGCGGGTGATGCGGGCAATTTCCGCCAGCGGCTGAATGGTGCCCACCAGATTGCTGGCCGCCATGATGGAGACCAGACAGGTGTCGGGGCGAATGGCGGCACGCACATTCTCCGGGTTGACCAATCCATATTGGTCTACGGGGAGATAGGTGACGGCGACGCCCTGGCCCTCCAGATGGCGGCAGGTTTCCAGCACCGCGGGGTGCTCGATGGCGCTGGTGATGACATGGCCCTGTCCACCGCGTGCTCGCACTACGCCCAGGATGGCGAGGTTGTCGGCCTCGGTGCCGCTGGCGGTGAAAACTATCTCGGTTGGCGATGCGCCGATGAGCGCTCCCACCTGAGCGCGGGCCTTTTCGATGGCCTCGCGGGCCTGCCGGCCTTCCCGATGCTGGCTGGAAGGGTTGCCGAAGATGCCGTCCAGAAACGGCGCCATGGCCTGGCGCACGCGTGGATCGAGTGGAGTGGTGGCCGAGTGGTCGAAGTAAATACGCCCTGACATGGGAAAACTCCCGCGGCTGCGCTGGGCCCTGCGCGCCTAAAAACACGAATGCCTCATCCGGGATTGAGGGGATGAGGCGCATTTTTCTGACCGATTCTCATGTCCCCCAGCACCGGGCGGGAATTGGCACCATTTGATCAGGCTGTATCTCCTGATCCGGTTGTCGTGGCTTCCTAGGGCCCGTTACCCTCAGCCACTCTGCATGAGTACGGCGAACCCGGGTCAAACCCGAGTGCCTTCACCATAAGGAATTTTTCCGGGGCTGTCAAGGCGGGGAAAGGGCGCGCGGTTTGGGGAGGCGGTCAAGAGAGACGTTGCCGCGGGCAACGCCTCTCCTCCGAGGCCTAGCTGTTCTTGCGCGCGCCGGAGACCACCAGAACGGCGCCACCTACCAGGGCGAGCCCGCCCACAATGGGCGGAATGGGAACGTGCTCTTCCGATTTCTTGGTGGCTTCAATGGGCCCGAGATCCAGCACCTTCTTTTCTTTGGTGTAGGTGAAGCCTTGATAGGCGAGGGCGAAGACTCCCAGCACGATCAAAACCACACCCGCCAGCACGGTGTTTTTCATGTTTTGGCTCCTTATGGTTATCGTTCTATACCGGGTTGCGGCCCTGGATCAGGCGAATCAGCACGGTCACGATGGCCAGCAGCAACAAGATGTGAATGAAGCCGCCCAGAGTGTAAGAACTGACCATTCCGAGCGCCCACAAAACCAGCAGAATTACAGTGATCGTCCAAAGCATGGCATCCTCCTGGAAAAAAGGTAGCGTTCCCTAGACATAGGCGACCTGGGCCGTGTGCGCGGCTTGCAGGCGGGCCGGCGAAAGATGACGCGGCTTGGTGTTGCGGCGCAGGATCTTGCGCAGACGAAGCCGGGCCTGATGCAGCTGCGATTTGGAATTGCCCACCGAGCATCCCAAGACGCGGGCGATTTCGCTGTGCGCCATGCCCTGCACGTCATGCATCACGAAGACGGTGCGGCAACCGAAAGGAAGTTCCCCAATGGCGCGGTTCAGGGTGATGCGGTCCACCGCGCCTTTCAGTGTGATGTCAGGCACGGGAAAGGTCCCGGCCACGGTTTTGTCGGAGCCCTCTTCGGACTCATGGGACTGGAACATAGAAAATTCATTGAGCCGCTTCTTGCGCAGCCGCATGAGGACGACGTTCATTGTCAGGCGGTAGAGCCAAGTGGAAAGCGCGGACTCTCCGCGAAACGTCGAGATGCGCCGGAAGAACTGTAGAAAGGCTTCCTGCATGCAATCTTCGGCTTCCGCGGCTTCTTGCGTAATGCGCAGGCAAATGGAAAAGATCTTTCCGCGATGCGCCTCATACAGGCGGGCGAAAGCTTCTTCATCTCCACGTTGCGCTCTCTGCAACAATTCGTGTTCGGCATAGTTGCTGGGCATACGAAGCGTCTCCTTTCAGGATGTGTACAAGCTAAAGCGGAGTTCAGGCAGGAAACATCGGGTGATGCACGTAAATGCTGTAAGGGTATTCCGTAGAAATTTGCACATTTCCCTAAGCGGGCAAGACCTACGCCAAATGCCGTAGAGAAAGGAAAAAATTACATGGAAACCAGACGCCGCATGCCCAAAGGAGCTTTTGAGATCAGGCATTTACGGGTTTGGCACGTTCAATGCAATAGACAAGTTACGAAAAAGACTTAGTGTCCAAACTTTGATCAGTTGGTGGAAAGGAGCAGCCCATGGAACGGTCATCGGCATTCGAGTTACCCGGCGTGGGACTGCTCCTGGACCGGCTCTGTCCTGGGCCGCCTTCGTGGGCTCGCCGCTCGTGGTCCGAGTATTTCCACTTGTTTCCTTAAATGTAGAGATGACACTGGAGTGGGTACGTTTTGCCGAAGCGCTGCGCCGGCAACGGCCCACCCGTGTATGATCGGGGGCTTCGTGTGGACTGATAACGAAAGAACAACCTCTAAAACAATCCCAGGTTCACTTCTGTGGAGAAGAGAGATGAATAACTTGCGCATCTTGATTGCAGATGACCATGAGATCGTGCGCCGCGGCATGCGTTCTTTGTTGGAGGCGCACAATGGATGGGAAGTTTGCGGCGAAGCCGTAGATGGCCGCGAGGCGGTGGAGAAGGCGCATGCGCTGCAGCCAGATGTAGCGATTCTGGACATCGGCATGCCGAACCTCAATGGACTGGATGCCGCGCGACAAATCCTCAGCAGCTCTCCGGACATGCGCATTGTAATTCTCACCATGCACGAATCCGAGCAGGTGGTGCGCGAGGTCCTGGAGGTGGGAGCGCGGGGATTTCTGCTGAAATCGGACGCGGCCCGCGATTTGGTGGCCGCAGTGGAAGCCTTGCAGCGGCGCACGACTTTTTTCACTTCCAACGTGGCCCAGATGGTCCTGGATGGTTACTTGAGTGGCAGCCACTATAAGGAGCGTCCGGCGCGCGACCGTCTGACTACCCGTGAGCGCGAAGTGGTGCAGTTGCTGGCCGAAGGCAAGACCAGTAAGGAAGTGGCCGTGGTGCTCAACCTGAGCGTGAAGACAGCCGAGACCCATCGCACCAATATCATGCGCAAGCTGGATTTGCACTCGGTGGCCGACCTGGTGCGCTACGCCGTGCGCAATAATATTGTGCAGGTGGTATAGATCCGATGTGGGCCGGCTTGGCCAAGGCCGGCCCGGAGTAGTTTTGTGCTACCGTACCCCCTCCCGCGGTTTACCGGTTTTGCCGGATGTTGATCTCTCCTGCCTCGAGCTACATTCTCCCCATGTGGAGTGATTTTGTCTTGTCTGTTTGACCCCAGCTTAAAAAGGAGGAAACAACCATGAATAAAGATCGCGTGGAAGGAAAGGTGAAGGATCTTGCCGGGCGGGTGGAACGCCAGGCCGGAGAGTGGACCGGGGACCCCGAAAAGCAAGTGCAGGGGACGGCCCGGCAAGTCGAAGGCAAAATCCAAAATGCGTGGGGAAAGGTGCAGGATGCGGTCCGGAACAAAAAGAAATCTCGTGCCGCCGACGCTCCCCACCAGCCGGCAGAGCGGACCGGCGGGTAAGGTCAGGCAGAGGAAATATCGCGGCGAACTACATCAATTACCGGATGTTCACTGCATCCCTGAGCTTGTAAGTTGGAGAGAGTGTAACTCCCCATTCGCCCACGGGGCAGGGAAATAATTCTGGATCACGGAATTATGACCCTGCTCCGTCCTAGTAACTCCCAAGACAAAATCCTTGCAACGCTTTGCATAAGCGTGGGCTTCTTAAGCGCACTGGCCTGCAAGGCTGCGGCGCCGGTGAAAAGGGGCCGAAGTCGAGCGGGATGGATGAAGTCTTTGGCGGGACCGGGCAGGAACGGGGGAACAGGGAAGCCCTATGAGATGGCGGGTCATGATTGTGTGTGGCGACGCGCAGAAACGCCAAGTGATCGAGGTCGCAGTGCAAGGGTGGACGGAGGACGTGGTGGTCTGTGCTTCCTTGCAAGAGGCCCAAGCCAGGCTCGATCAATTGAACCGGACCACCATTGTGTTCTGTGAGCAGCAATTGCCGGACGGAAGTTACCGCGATTTTCTGGCGAGCTTACGTCGCACCTCCAAACGGACCCGGGTCGTGGTCATGATGCCGGGTGTGGACCCGGAGGCGGAGCACCAGGAAGCGATGCGTCAGGGGGCATTTGAGGTCATGATGTCGCCCTATCGCCACGATGATGCGCGTTGGACGCTGATCCAAGCGGTGCAGGAAGAAACCCGGCGAGGTTAGCCCGGCTTTCCTCGCCGGCCGCCGCGGCTGAGAGATTTTCCTCCCTCCTTTATTCGGGGTGTTCGCTCTTTTCTTTGCCAGGCGGAGCGGCCCCCGCGGCCGGCTCGGCCTCGGCGCTCTTGAGGTTGTGAACAATCACGGAAATGCGGCGGTTCGAAGGATCCAGCGGATCGGCAGGATTGCGCGGTTCCTGGTCAGCGAAGCCGCGCACCTGGGACACCTGCGTGGGCTGAAGTCCATTTTCCTGCATGAGGCGGCGGGCGGCGTTGGCCCGCTCGGTAGACAATTCCCAATTGCCATAGGACATCTTATTTCCGCCGTAGGGTCGCGAGTCGGTGTGGCCCTCGATGGAAATGCGGTTGGGCAACTGTCCTAGCTGCCCTGCCAGCATGGTGAGAAGCGCTTTTCCTTGGCTATTGAGCTGCGAACTCCCCGTGTCAAAAAAAGTGCCGGACTCCGTCTCCAGGAGCTCGATACGCAGTCCTTCTGGAGTCAGCATGATTTTGACTTGATCGCGGAGCTTGTCGAAGCTGGGCATGCGGGCCATAGCCGTTTCCAGCTCTTCTTTGAGTTTGGGCATGTCTTCGCGGCTGATGGTGAGGCCGGGCCCCTGCCCACTTTGACTGGTGCCGGCTTTGTTGCCACTTCCCGACGGATCATTGAAGTACCCGGCGATGGCTTCCTTGACCGGCTTGCTGGTGTTCAGCAACCACAGCACGATGAAAAGCGCCATCATGGCGGTGACGAAATCGGCGTAAGCCACTTTCCAGGCCCCTCCGTGGTGGCCGCCATGGCCGCCTTTTTTCTTGATGATGATGATGGGACGGGCTTTGTCGGTCACAGCAGTTCTCCGTTAGGCGGATGCCGCCTGGGCGGCGCCGCCGCCGCGGCAGGCCGCTTCCAGGTCTTTGAAGGCGGGCCGGACATGTCCGGGTATGGCGCGTCGGCCTACTTCCACCGCCAGAATGGGCGCGGTGCCTTTAAGGAACGAGATCATGACCACGCGCAATACGTAGAGGAATGCGTGTTCTTCGTCGGAGATTTTGGCCATGCTCGCCGCCAGTGGGCCGACGAATCCGTAACACAACAGAATACCCAGGAAGGTGCCAACGAGCGCTGCGGCCACTTTGTGGCCGATCTCCTCCGGCGGTCCGCCCAGGGCGCCCATGGTGATGACCACGCCCAGAACGGCGGCCACGATGCCGAGTCCCGGCAGGGAGTCCGCCATGGTGCTGAGCGCGGTGATGGGCAGCGCGGCGGTGTGATGATGCACTTCCAGGTCGAGGTCGAGCATCTGGTCAAGATCGAAGGCCTCCGCGCCGCTGACCGCCATGCGCAGGGTGTCGCACACAAAATCGCAGGCATGATGGTCTTTGATGAAGGCCGCGTTCTTGGAAAAAATGGGACTCTTATCGGGCTCTTCCACATCGCTCTCCAGCGCCATCAGACCTTCCCGGCGGGCTTTGTTGAAGAGCTCGTACATCATTTTCAGGCAGTCGGTATAGTAGGACCGGGTGAATTTCGAACCCCCAAACGCGCCGAGCACGCCGCTTACAATCTTCTTCAGAATATGAAGCGGATTGGCGATCAATACCGTGCCCCCGGCGGCGCCGCCAATGATGAGGAGTTCGGCCGGCTGAATGAGCACCTGCAAGTGCCCATGTTCCATCAGATAGCCGCCGATCACGGCGCCCAGGACCACCAGAATGCCAATAATCGCGAACATATCTTCTAGCCTTTATGGGGAGTATCTCCCCCGGAAGACGCGGACGCGCTCTGGGACAGGGGCAGGTTGACGGACTCGGCGCGGGCCAACAGAGCCTCCCACTCGTCGCCACTTCGCACCAGGGCGTAGCCCAGGGTGGTAGCCACCGAGAGCTCATCTCCCCACCACTGGATGCGGGCGTGTCCCGCGACCTTGGCCAGCTGCTCGGCAAAACCGTGCAACTCCACCTGGCTGCAGTTGGGCAGGATGCCGAGAAACTGGTCCTCCTGCCAGCGTCCCACAAAATGACTGGGCGGAAGCGTGTTCTTCATGGTGCGGGCAAACACGCTGAGTAGCGTATCCACGGCAGCGCGGCCATAGGTCACGCGGAATTTCTCGATATCGGTAGCGCGCAGGGTAATGATGCCGAACGGAACATGGTGTTGCGCGAAACTGGCGAGGCTTTCCCGCAGTTGAAAGTAGGTGAAGGCATGGTTGGGCACGCCCGTGGTCTCATCGAGGCAGCCATAGGCGGCCAGCGTATTCTGCCGCCGATCGTGGGCCTGATCGGCCATCGGCACGTCAAAACTCTGGGCCAGTAAGAGGATAGTCCCATGATCGTCGCGGACCGGAACCGTCCAGACATGCACCGGGACCTGGTCGCCGGTGTGGTGATGCAGGTGCATTTGCAGCTCATTGGACTTGCCGTTCTGCAGGCTGAGGGCGAGAGGGCAAGAGGGGCCGCAGAGAGCACAAGCCTTGCGGTTGCAATGCAGCAAAATATTTTCACCGGAGAGATGTCCTACCACCTCATGACGGCGATAGCCGGTGATCCGTTCCGCTCCGTCATTCCAGAATAGGATGCGGCCTTCGCGGTCAGTCACGCAGACGCCGGTCTGCAGGCTGTCCAGAATCGAGCGGAAGAGTGCGGGGTCCTTGATCTCGGGCATAGGCCAAGACTGAGAATCAGCCTCCAGTGCGCTTATCGGCAAGCGGCGGCGCAGACTTCAGGGCCGCCACGCGGGGAAGGGAGAAGGCGGGGCGGACCAGTCCACCCGCGGCCGCGAATGAGAGCGCGGTCCCACCCGCGGCGGCGAGGGCCTGGTCTCTCCCGCGCCGTCCTGGTCCTGCCCATGGTCTCAGGCCATCGCCATGGTTCCAGGCCAGGGCGGGCTGAGCACGGCGCGGACGGCATTCAACAGCTCCGCATTGTCGGCGGGCTTCTGGAAAAACGCTGTTGCCCCCGCCCGCATGATCTTTTCCTTGGTCGATTGCGGGTCGCGCGCGGTCAGCACAATCACCGGGATGCAGGACAACGCTGCATTTTCCTGCAGGCGTTCCAGGACCACGAAGCCGTCGCCGGCAGGCAAGCCGATGTCCAAAATGATCAGGTCGGGGCGTTCTTTTTGCGCCATGGCGATGGCGGAAAAGCCGTCCGTGGCATAGGCGGTGTCATATTGATTGGCCCGCAGACGCAGGTTCAGCGCGCGCCTGAGATCAGGATCATCGTCCACAATCAGGATCTTTCGTTTTTCCATCAGAGTCACTCCTTAGGGATACCTACCGGTTCCTGAGGTTGGTCGTTCGATTGTTGCGGGGTGATCGGTTGCCGGAGTGCGCTTTCGATCACGGCGGAAATGTTGGCCAGTGCGCTCTGCAGGAGCTCTGGCGCGGAAGCCTCGCCCCCCGGCTGGGCGGGCGGAAGGGAAGTGAATGATACCTGCGCCACCGCAGCGGCCTGCAATGCGGTACAGGCGGCCAGCTGTTCGCGAATGCGTTTGACCAGCACCTCCGCTCCCGCGGCATCGGCGCAGGCCACGATGAGGAAGGTCTCGCTGCGCGCCGCCTTGGCAAAAGAGGGCAATAGCACGTCCTTGTCCGGCATGATGCAGAGGCGCAATGTTTCCAGGCATTGCTCGCGCAGTTCTTGCCAATGGCTGGCGGTGGCCTCGCTGCTGGGGCACAGTTCCACCCGCACGATCGACAAGGGGCCGGAGGGCATGGCCTTCTTGCCGAGCAGAGGGGTGAGCAGTTTGGGCAGCGAGAACAGCGGCAGGGTGAAGCTGAAAACGCTGCCGTGCCCGAGTTGGCTTTCTACCCAGATCCGGCCGCCATGCAGCCGGACCAGTTCTTTGGCGATGTAGAGGCCCAGACCCAAGCCTTTGCGGCTGTCGTCAATGGAGTCGGGGTCCTGGTAGAGCCGTTCGAAAATCAACGACTTGGCCTCGGGATGGATGCCCCGTCCGGTATCGGCGACTGAGATATACACAAAATCAGGATCGGCATCCACCAGACAAGCCTTGACCAGAACGGAGCCATCTCCCGGGGTAAATTTCAGGGCATTGTCGATCAGGTTGATCAGGACCTGGCGCACCCGTTCCGGATCGGCCAGCACCAGGGGAATGCGGGTGTCCACGCCGGCCTCGAGGCCGATACGCTTCTCCTGGGCGGTGGCGCGGAACATGGCCAGCACCTGGTGGATGACCTCGCTCATGGAGATGCAGTGGGGATGGATCTGCACTTTACCGGACTCGGCGCGGGTGGCCTCCAGGAGATCGCCGATCATGGAACGCAATTGCTGGGCGCTACGCAGGATGGTCTCCAGGTGTTCGCGTTGTTCGGCGCCCAGTTCGCCCGCCAGCCCGTCCAGAAGGATGGTGGTGAACTGATGAATGGCAGTGAGCGGGGTGCGCAGTTCATGGGAAACGTGGGAAAGAAATTCGTTTTTGAATTTCAGCTGCTGCTGCCGGCTGATTTCCAGCGTACGCAGCATGGCCTGGCGCTCGATGGCATAGTGCATGGAACGCGCCAGTTGCTTGCCGTCAAAGGCCCCTTTGACCAGATAGTCCTGCACCCCCTGATGTACCGCCTTCAAGGCCAGCTCTTCGTCGTCCTGTCCGGAGAGCACTACCACGGGCACACCGGGGGCGGTATTGAGGATGCGGCGAAAGGTCTCCGCTCCGCGACTGTCGGGAAGGTTTAAGTCCAGCAGCACGACCGAGGGCGAGGCATGGCTGATGGACTCCAGACCGTCGGCCAGGCGGTCGACGCAATGTACATCGACATTCGACTTGCCTTCCACCAATCGCAGGCGGACGAGGTCGGCATCACCGGGGTTGTCTTCAATGAGCAACACTTGCGTGGCGTGGTTCATAGCGGCTCCTTGTGCGGCAGAGAAGCGCAGCGAAACCAAAATTCGCCAATCGCTTTGACTGCGGAAACGTAGTCCCTCAGATTGCCGGGTTTGTGCACATAACTGTTGGCCCCCAGCTGATAGCTGGCGCCCACGTCGCTGTGTGCCTCCGACGTACTGAAAATCACTACCGGCATGCGGCGCAGCTCGGGGTCCGCTTTGACCTCCGAAAGGACCGTGCGGCCGTCCTTACGGGGCAGATTCAGGTCCAGAAGAACGAGATCGGGACGGGCGGCGGCGGCATATTTTCCCTGCCGCTGCAGAAAAGCAATGGCCTCCACCCCGTCCGGCACGGTGCTAATGTGCTGCACGCACCGGTTCTCGGTCAGCACGTCGCTGGTCAAGTCGAGGTCTGCCGGGTTGTCATCGACTAACAAGATCTCGGACGCATGCTTCATGCGGTTCTTCTCTCTTCATGGGCGGGGACGCGGCCCCACGCAAGGTAAATTTGAACGTGGACCCCTCTCCCGGCCGGGATTCCACCCAGATCCTGCCCCCATGCCGTTCCACGATCTTCTTGCAGATAGAAAGGCCGATGCCGTTTCCGGGATATTCGGTGCGGGTATGCAGGCGCTGGAAAACGGCAAATATGGCGTCGGTGTATTCCGGGGCGATGCCGATGCCGTTGTCGCAAACGGAGAACAGCCACTCCTCTCCCCGGTCTTCGGCGTGGATCGTGATGCGAGGGGGAGCGGACCCGTGAAATTTCAGGGCATTGCCCACCAGGTTTTGGAAGACTTGCCGCAGTTGGGAAGCGTTGCCAGAGATCGTAGGCAAAGGTCCGACCACGATCTCGGCGTGGTTCTCCTCCAGCGCGGCGCGCAAGTTGCTCATGGCCTCCGCCACGGCCGCTGCGCTATCGACGGGTTCGACTTCCATGCCCTGACGCCCGGCGCGGGAGAAAGCCAGCAGATCCTGAATCAGGGTCTGCATGCGGGTAGCGCCATCTACGGCATAGTGAATGTACTTGTCGGCCTGCTCGTCGAGCTTGCCGCGATAGCGTTCGGCCAGCAGCTGGGTGTAGTTGGCCACCATGCGCAACGGTTCCTGCAAATCATGGGAAGCGACGTAGGCAAACTGCTCGAGATCGTGATTGGAACGGGCCAGCTCCTCCACCTTGTGGGCCAGGTCTTGCTGGGCCCGCCGGCGTTCAGCCCGCAGTTGCTTCTCTTGCAAGGCGCGCGCGATGGAGACGGGCAGGCGCGCCAGTGAGTCCTTGAGCACATAGTCGGTGGCGCCTTGCTTGATGCATTCCACCGCGGTCACGTCTCCCAGGGCGCCCGAAACCAGAATCAGCGGCACGTCCAGTCCTTCCTGATGCAAGATGTCCAGCGCTTCCATGCCCCGCCATTGCCCCAGGTTGTAGTCCGCGAGAACCACGTCGGGGGCACGGGAACGCAGTTCGGCGCGGAATTCCGTGGGGGTCTTGACCGTGGCCCCGGCCACGGAAAAATCGCTGCGCCGCAGCTCCCGCATGACCAGTTCTGCGTCGGCGGAATTGTCCTCCACCAGCAGAACGCGTAGCCTGGTCCTGGCGTCTCCCCGCTCTCCGCCTTCACTCATGGCACGACTCGCTCATTTCTTTGGCTGGCTTGGTCGGCAACGGTTGATTGACCACCAGCCAATACAAGCCCAGATGTTTGACGGTCTCGCGAAACTCGGCAAAGCTGACCGGCTTCTGGATATAGCTGTTACAGCCATAGTTGTAGCTGTTCACCAGGTCGCGGTCCTCCTTGGAAGAGGTCAGAACAATGATGGGAATGGCCTTGGTGCGAGGATCACTTTTGACTTTCTGCAAGACTTCCAGGCCGGTGACTTTGGGCAGTTTGAGGTCGAGAAGGACCAGCCGGGGAGGATGATCGAAAGAGTGGTCGCTGTAGGCCCCGCGGCAGAACAGAAAGTCGAGCGCCTCCTCTCCATCGCGCGCCACCAGGATATGGTTGGCCAGGTTCTCCTTCTTAAGCGCGTGCAGGGTGAGGTCGAGATCATTCTGGTTGTCCTCCACCAGCAGAATTTGTGTCCCGTTGAGTGACATAATCAAGCTCCTACCGCGGCCTTTGCTTCCATGGGGTTGGCTTTCTCGGCGGGTCCCAGGGTGAAATAGAACGTTGCGCCCTGGTCCAGCTCCGCTTCCGCCCAAATTTTGCCGCCATGTTTTTGAATGATGCGCTGGACGGTGGCCAGGCCTACACCCGTGCCTTCGAAGTCTTCGTTGCGGTGCAGGCGCTGGAAGACCCCGAACAATTTATCGGCATATTTCATGCTGAACCCCACCCCGTTGTCGCGCACGAAGAGGACAGTCTGGCCGTCCATTCTGGTCTGGCCGATTTCGATGACGGTATGGGGCCGCGGCCGGGAGTACTTCAAGGCATTGGAAATGAGGTTTTGAAAGACCTGCGCGATCAGGGTGGGGTCACATTCCACAAAGGGCAAGTGGCCGATTTTCCATTGCACATCGCGCTGCTCCGCCTCCGGCTGCAGCAAGCTGATGGTTTCTTCCACCACCGACTGCAGGCCGGTCACCTGCAGCGACACCGCCTGCCGTCCCACGCGGGTCAAGGTGAGCAGTTCGTCCACCAGCTGTCCCATGCGCCGGGTGCCTTCCTGAATCCGGTCCAGGTAATGGCGGGCTTCGGGCGGAATTTGTGAGGAAAAGTCTTCCGTCAGAATTCCGGCAAAACCGGCGATGTGGCGCAGCGGGGCCCGCAAATCGTGGGACACGGAATAGGTGAAGGCCTCCATTTCCTTATTCGCGGTTTCCAATTGGGCAGTACGCTCTTTGACCCGGTGCTCAAGCTCTTCATTGAGCTGTTGAATGACTTGCCCGGCCAATTTTCTCTGTGTGACGTCACGGAAGGCGGCCACTCCGCCGCACAAGGCGCCCTGGTCATCGCGTAGCGGACGGCCGCTGACTTCCAACCAGACGCCTTCCGCCAGCGCGGGGTTGCGCACATACATTTCCTTGTCCATCGCCTCTCCCCGGATCGCGCGCGCCAGAGGCAGTTGTTCGGGCGGATAGGGTGTGACCTGGTCGGGGAGAAAGAGCCCGTAAAACCCGGTCCATTCGGAGGGGAAAGCGTGCGTGGGCCCAATCCCGAGGATCTTGGTCGCCGCCGAGTTCCACAGGACAAATTTGCCATTCTGGTCCACGGCCACCATGCCTTCCCCCATGCTGTCCATGATGATTTGCAGCAGACGAGTTTGCTCTTCCAGCGCACGCGTGGAACGGGCCAATTCCTGGGCTTGCCGGTTTAGTTCCTCCGACTGGGCGGCCAGTTGTTCCTGCGTCAGTTTGAGCTGAGTTATGTCGGTGTTGGCTTCGAGCACGCGGGTGGGCCGCCCCTCTACGTCGCGATGCAGTACCCAGACACTGGCGACCACGACCCGGCTGCCATCTTTTTTCCGGTGGACCAATTCGCCGGCCCAGCGGCCCTCGCGTTTCAGCTGGGCCTCAATCTGGGCCAGAGGGAAGGAAAATTCGGTGTGCAACAATTCGTGGGAAATCTTGCCCACTGCCTCATCGCGCGAATACCCATAGAGGGTGCTCATGCCCTGGCTCCAGGTGACGATCTGGCCGGCCGGGTCCCGCACCAGGACTTGCGAAAGGTCCATGACGCGGGACTGTTCGCGCAGCAGCTTATCCATTTCATGGCGTTCGGTTACGTCGTGCAGGACTTTGGAAAAGCCCCGCAGGCTGCCATCGGGATGAAAGATGGGAAGGATGGCCACCTTGGCCCAAAACAGCGAGCCATCTTTCCGCCGGCGCTGGCCTTCGTCCTCATACTGTCCTGTGGCCAGGGCGACCTGCAAATGGTGATAGGCCTGGCTGCGCAATTCTTCCGGATAAAATATGGAGAAATGCTGGCCGATTACCTCTTCGGGGCTATATCCCTTGATGCGTGTCGCGCCGGCGTTCCAGCTGGCTACCCGTCCGTGGGGATCGAGCATATAGATGGCGTAATCTTGCACCCCGTCGAGGAGGGTGCGCAGCACTTCTTCTTTCGCGGCGAGTGCTTCCTCGGCGCGCACGCGTTCGCTGACATCGCGCAAAATGACGGTAAACAGTTGCCTGCCCTCGCTGCTCATCTGAGAAACCGAGGCATCGATGGGGAACTCCTCACCATTGCTGCGCAAGGCCCGCAATGTATTCAGCCTTCCCATCGCGGGATCGTTCATGGCCGAAACCGCGAAGCGGCGAATATGCTCGCGATGCGCCGGGCGAAAGCGTTCGGGGATGAAACGCTCAATAGGCTGGCCGATCACCGCTTGGGCCGGGCACAGAAACATCTTTTCGGCCGTGGCATTGAAGAGGATAACGCGCTGTTGATCGTCGATGGTGATGATGGCGTCCATGGCGGAAGCGATGATGGAGGCCAGGCGCTGTTCACTTTCATGCAGGGATCGAGCCGCAGCGGAACGGTGCTGGTCGGCCACATCCAGGACAAATGCCGTCCACAGGATGAACATCGACAACAGGAGATTTCCGCACAGAGTAACGATCACGACTTCTGCCCAGCTCAGGTGCGTGGGGGTGAGCAGCGCCTCCCACTCCAGGGAGCCAACCAAATTCATGATCAGCAAAACTGCGGGGAACACTCTGCGGAGCAGCATCCCACCAGGGCTTTTTGCCACCAGGATGCCGCCCAGCAGCCAGGTGGGGCGGAAGTTGGCGATGCTCAAGGCGGTCAGCAACAGAGCCAGCGAGGTGGGAAGGGACATTCCAGTAGGGGAACTGGCCGGCAAGGTTGCGGCCAGGAGTCCGATCCCGGAGATCATGATGGCGGCAAAGCACAAGAATTGCGGAGTCCAAATGCGGCCGCGCGGCTTCCAATGCAGGGTGCAGAGCGCAGAGGCGAGGAGTATAAACGCGCTGCTGGTAGGGATGGATATGCGGTCCGATTGCACCCCGGACACGAAGTGGAAAAGATCGTCCACGAACTTCCAATCGAAGAGATCGGCGCCCAGGCTGAGAAAGCCAATGGTGGCGACAACCCCAGCTGCCGCCCAGCCTGTGACGGCCCGCCTCCGGTTGGCGGGGAGTCCCTCTCGGTTGCGCAAGAGCCATAAAGAGATTCCCATCAGGAGAAAGCTGACCGCCGAAAAGAACTTCATTTTGGCGACGCCGACCTGCCAGTTTTTAAGAACTTCCCAATGCAATAGCCAGCCGCACAAGCCCAGCCAGCCGATCAACATGGCAAGCAGACTGGTGGCCCAAGAAAACAGCTCGAGCCGCTTGATGAGGCGGGGATCCACTGACTCCGTCGACATGCAGAACTCTTGGCTTTTGTTTGTGTGCAACCCCCGGAGAGGGCTGCGCCAGCCGTCGCGCACTTTGAGTCATCGGCCAAGGGGAACCTGTCTTTAGAGGGGATAGAGAGGGCCCGCACTCAAAAGAATGGGGCGGGCAGACGGAGGGACGCGGGTGGGATTGTCCTGAAGGCTACTGCCTTTGGGCGGGCAGGTAGGCGAAGGGGACGGGGGCCAGGCTCCTTCCTCCGGGTGCCCCCCAGCTGTGGAAATCTATGCAAAATCAGGACATAGCACGTCGGTGGGTAGGAATAGCACGTCCGTGCCATTCCCAAATATATGGGGTGGATTTAACTTAGCAATCGAGCAGTTCTGGGGGAGGGCTGCCCGGGCGTCCAGTGACTCGTGAGAGTCCGGACGCTCGTTTTATTTTCCCGCCTTTTCTCTCTCTGGAAATTCGTTTTCCTTGTTTCCCGGTCACAACCAGTGTAGGCGCGAGCGTCTTCCCGCGATGGCGTGCCGCAAACCCCCATTCGCGGACTCTTAAGTTATTCATTCCAGGAAGGATGACCTGGCACGTCCAATGAATCGCAGCTTCTGCGGCCATGGCCAGCCCAGCGAGACGCCCGGCGAGAGGGATCGAAAGGAGTTTAGTAGGTGGAAATGGTGAAATTCACCGTGATGCGGGCCTCGGTTTCCACCGCTTGCCCGGATTGCAGGTAAGGCTTAAACCGCCATTGTTTGACAGCTTCCCGGGCCGCCGCAGAAAGAATGGACGGACCGCTCAAGACCCGCAGATCCTGAATATTTCCGTCCCGGCCAATCAGGGCCTGGAGAATGACGGAGCCCTGTACTTTCATCTGCTTGGCGAGCATGGGGTAATTCGGCTCAACCGGGCGGGAGACAATCTGTACGGTATCGGGCGAGAGTAGGACGCGTTCCGAAGCGTTGGTCGGCAGGGAGCCGGAAGCGGCCGGGGCAGGGGCCGCCGCACCGTTGGCTGGCTGCATTTCTATCTTGACCGAAGGATTTCCCGGACGCACCACTTGCCGCCGGTCCCCGGCCACGACCTCCACTTCCAGGGGCGGCAGAACTGCGCGGTTGGTGACCACCGGAGTCATGCCTGATTCCGCTGGGCCTGGGGTACTCACTTCCGCCTTGACTCTGGTCCTAGGCTTGGCGGGAGGCGTTTCTTCCGGAGCGGGAACGGCGGGCTTCTTGGTGGGGGCCGGCGCCGCAACCTGCAGGTCCGCGGGTGTGGCCGGCGAGGGAAACCAGAAATCGCGGTCCTTGATGAGCACCAGCACCAGGGCGAGAAGCAGAAGGCCCAAGGCAAAAGCCATCTGACGGCGCTGTCTTTTCTGGGGAAGGGGGGGCGGCGGAGCCAAGCTGCGTTCCAGCGAACTTTTTTCCTCTAGCATGGGCATACCACCAACCCTCCGCCCGTGAGGGAGCCGGGTTCCGCCCTAGTATGCCCTGAAATGTCTGCGGATTCCAGCAAAACCCATGCCCTGGCAGAAATGGGAAAATCTTCCCGAGTAATGGTTACTCATCCGTCCTCCCGTCCCAGCTAACAGGCCAACTGGGCGCGGGTCAGTTTGAGCCCATTGAGGTTTCCCAGTACGGTGACCGCAATGGATTCCGTTTGGAAGAATTCGTTGGCCAGGGTTTGCAGGTCTTCGATGGTGACCGCCTCGATCTTTTCGATCAGCTCATCCAGGGTGTAGAACTTCTCGAAATACATCTCCTGCCGCGCCAGATTGGACATGCGCGCGGTGGAGGACTCGAGCGAGAGCATGAGGCTGCCCTTCATCTGGTCTTTGGCGCGGCGCAACTCCTCGGCGGGCACGGGGGTGGATTTCAACTGGTGAAATTCGGAGACGATGGATTGCACCACTTTGCCGGCCGACTCCCGCGAAGTTCCGGCATAGACGGAAAGACAACCGGTATCGCGGTAGGGATTGAGGTCGCTGTAAATCGCGTAGGCCAATCCCTGGCGCTCGCGGATATTCTGAAACAGGCGTGAGCTCATCCCCCCGCCCAGCAGGGTGTTGAGCACGTAAGAGGCATAGCGGCGCTCGTGGGCAATGGGATGGGAAGGCACCCCCACGCAGATCTGCACCTGTTCCAGCGCTTTTTTGTTGCGCAGAATAATGCGCGCGGTGGTGTCGGGGGTGGAGCTGTGAAAGCCGTTCTGAGTGGCTTTCATGGGCTCGAAATGGCGGGAGACCAGGTCCACGAACTGCTGGTGCTTTAAGTGTCCAGCGGCGCAAATGATGATATTGCCGGGGATGAAGCGCTGCTGGTAGAAGCCATGTACCGGGCCGCGGTCAAATTTCTTCACCGTATCTTTAGTGCCCAGGATCGGCTTTCCCAGGGGATGGTCTTTCCAGAAATTTTGCATGAAGATTTCATGCACCAGATAGTCCGGATTGTCCTCGTCCATCTTGATCTCTTCCATGATGACGCCGCGCTCGCGGGCAATGTCATCGTCGGCGAAGACGGGATGCAGCACCAGATCGCTGAGGATGTCGAGGGCCACCGGCAAGTGCTCGTCCAGCACCTTCATGTTGAAGCAAATGCATTCTTTGGCGGTGAAGGCGTCCATGTTGCCGCCGATCGAATCTACCTGGCGGGCGATGTCCTCGGCGCTGCGGTGCTGCGTGCCCTTGAATACCATGTGTTCGATGAAGTGGGAGATGCCGTTCCACTGCAGATCTTCATCGCGCGATCCGGACTTGATCCAGATTCCGATGGAAACCGAACGGATGTGCTCCATCTCTTCCGTGAGCACGGTGAGACCGTTGGGCAACTTTTGACGACGAATATTCCGGACTTCTTTTACCATACTATTTAGGGTGGAACGGGGGACGCGTCAAGAAACCTGGTTTTATTGTTACACACCGCAGCCGTCCCGTGCTAACGATGCTAAGTCATTATTTTTCATTTAGATGCGTTATTTTTATGGGGCTCCGGCCCGGCAGCGGTGGTGGCCCCCGAGCTGTTTGCTTTTAGAATCGCCAGGGAACCACGAGTTTGCCAGGCACCGCTATATGGTGGAAATTACAGCCAACCCGTTGTTGGGCCGCACGCTCGAGGAACTGAGTGCGCTGGCGCGGGAGTGTGGCCAGCCCGAATATCGCGCCCGTCAGCTGTTTGAGGCGATGTATCGCCAGCGGCGGGAGGACCTGGCACAAATATCGACCCTGCCGGCCGAGTTTCGCAGGATGCTGCAGGAAAGAGGATTCTGCGTGGGGGCGCCTTCGGTACAGAAAAAATTCGCCGCCCAGGACGGCACGGTCCGCTATCTGATTGCGTTGCTGGACGGGCAGACGGTGGAAACGGTGTGGATGCCGGAAGGCGATGAGGGCGAGAGCGGAGACGGCAGCGAGGCCGGCGGGGAAGAGACGCAAGACTTTACCGCCCGGAATATTCGGCGCGCCACCATCTGTGTTTCCAGCCAGGTGGGTTGCGCGGTGGATTGCCAGTTTTGTCTGACCGCCTCGTTAGGGGTGAAGCGAAACCTGACGGCTGGAGAAATCACGGGGCAAGTGTGCGCCGTGCTGCGCGATCAGGGAGTGTCGCCACCGCAGGAACGGGTGAATCTGGTCTTCATGGGCATGGGCGAACCCTTCCTGAACTACGAGGCCTTCATGAAGGCCGTGGCCTTGCTGGTGGAAGGCGTGGGTATTCCGGAGGGGCGGATGACGGTTTCCACCGCCGGCATTGTGCCGCGCATCTCCGATTTTGGAGAAGAGCCGGTGCGGCCCAAGCTGGCGATATCTCTCAACGCATCGAACGACGCCTTGCGCAGCCAGCTCATGCCCATCAATCGTAAGTGGAACCTGGGGAAGTTGCTGGCGGCGGCGCGGGCATTTCCGCTGCGTTCCCGCGAGAAGCTGACCTTTGAGTATGTGTTGCTAAATGGCGTGAATGATGCGCCGCAGCATGCTCGCGAAGTCACGGAGCTGCTGCGTGGGATGCGCGCCAAAGTGAATCTGATTGCCTTTAATCCCGGGCCGGAAATCGCCTTTCGCACGCCCGCCCAGGAACGCGTGCTGGAATTCCAGAAGATACTGGTGTCGTCCGGATTGCCGGCTTTTATCCGCCGTCCGCGCGGCCGCGATATCTATGCCGCCTGCGGACAGTTAAAGCGCACGGAAGATTTACTGGCCGTGGAAAGCTTGTTGCCCGCACCCTCGCTTTAGGCGCACGGATCAGAGCATGCCGTTGGCGAACCCTGCCTTGGCTACGGGAGGCTTGCCGCTGCCATGCGCGGGTAATTCAATGCGGAAGATGGCCCCGCCCTGCGAGGCGTTTTCGCAGGTGATCTTGCCGCTGTGCTCCTGAATAATCCCATAGCAGGCGCTGAGTCCCAGGCCGCTCCCGTGTCCGACCGGGCGGGTGGTGTAGAAGGGATCGAAGACTTTCTCCGGGTCCTGAATGCCGGGGCCGTGATCGCGGAACTCTACCTGCACCAAATCATCCTTCAGGCGAGTGCTGACCGCCAGGATACCGCCCCCTTCCATGGCAAAGACAGCGTTGTTGATGATTTGCAGGCAGACTTGCAGCAGCTGATTGGAGTCTCCGAAGATCCGAGGCAGGCCCGGGGCGAATGCGGACTCCACTTGCACCTGGCCGGCATGGAGCTGCGGCTGGGAAAGCTTGATGGCGGTCTGCACCAGGGTATTCAGGTCCACGTGGGATTTCTCGCCCGGGGTCTGGCGGGCAAAACTGAGCAGATTGGCAATCAAAGTCTTGGTGCGGCGCACCTGCACTCCGATCTTTTCCGCCAGCACGTGCTGCTCCCGGTTCAGAGGCGTCGCGCTCAACAGATCGGAATATCCCATCATGGCGGTGAGCGGATTGTTCAATTCGTGGGCCGCGCCCCCCACCAACTGTCCCAGCGAGGCCAATTTTTCTGACTGCACCAGCTGGGTTTGCAGGCGTTTCAGATTCTCAAAAGACTCCTGGGACGTACGCAGCAGGCGCAGCAGCTCGCGGTCGAGAATGTGTTGCTTGGTAAAGACCAGAATGCCCATCACCAGCATGCAGCCCAGTGTCACCACCAGCCGGAAGGTGCGTACCGCTTGCGGGGCCCGGGCGTCAAAAACCGTGGACACGGCGAACAGGGGCAGCGAGAACACAGCGATCATGCCCAACCGCGCAATCCATACCCCGGTCCCTTCGCTGCGGGGCTGCCGGCGAGCTTCCGGCTGCCCCTCCCGGGCCACCAGGCCCACGTAGGTCATCCAGGCCAGCGAGGCCACGAGCGGCAGATCGTAAAGGCTGCCCGAGAAATATACGTTGCGCTGGATGGCCCAGTTGGCCAGGTACGAGCTAAACGCATAAAACAGGCTGGCGCCAAACAGGTGGGCATAAATCGAACGCCAGATGCCCTGGCTGGTGTGCCAGGCGCTGGCCAATACGGCCAAGAACGCCGCCTTTTCCGCCAGGTAAAGCACATTCAACGCGCGGCCATAAGCGGCTTCATTCACTGCGGCATACTGCCAGGGTATGACCACGAATAGATAGAGATAGAGCCACCAGACAAACAGCAGGGTAAAGTCCAGAGTCCCCAGCCGGGCGCGCCGGTCATCCTGCTGGAGATGGGGGCGCAAGGCGACCGCGGCCATCATGGGAACGATGTGCAAAAAAAGGACAACGTCGCCGGCAAAGGGATTGGGCACGTCGGCGCGCCGGTAGACCTCGAAATACGTCCACAGCAGCTGATAGGCCAGCCAGCAGGCCCCGCCCAAAGTCATGAGAGACCAGAAAATTCGCGGGCGGCCGCGGCAGCGAAGAAAATTTAGGAAGTAGATCGCCGTTGCAGAAAGCAACAATAGTCCCTGCACCAGGTCGCTGAGGGTCACCAGTGCGAAGCCGCGGGGCAAAGTGAAGGAGGCGCAGACTAAAACCAGGGCCAGCAAGCAAGCCGAGGCCCACCAAATTTGGGAAGTGCGGCGCATACCTTGGTGGGGCAATTTTAGACAGATACCGTGAGGAAGAAACGTTACTTGTGTAATACCGGTGTTACACTGCTCAGGCAACGTTTTGGGTCACGATCCTGCACGTATCCTTGTGCGCTTATCCTAGATTTTCGAGTTCGAGAAAAGAGACGTGGTGCGATTTCCAGTTTCCGTGCTCCGCTACCGGTTTCTGTGGCGGCTGCGCGTGCCTACCAGTCCCAGCGAAGTGCGCCGCATCGAACGCTGGCTGGCCACCGCCCGGGTAGCGCTGGCCATCTGCGCGCTGGTGGCCATCTGGATGGATCCCGCCGAAATTCGTTACTCCATCTGGGCTTACGGCCTGCTGGGTTTCTACATCATCCACGGCGTCGTGATCATGCTCCTGCTGCGTTTCCGCCAGGAGTCGACCTCGTCCTTTCGCTTGCTGGTGCATGCCGCCGATATTGTGTGGCCCGCGCTGGTTTCCAGTTTTACCGGCGGGCAGAGCAATCCCTTTTTCCTGTTCTTTGTGTTTGTACTGGCCGCCGCCGCTTACCGCTGGGGACTATGGGAGACCCTGGGCACGGCGGTGGGCGCGGTGCTATTGCTGTGGGCGGAGGGATTGGCCTTTGACCATGGCTTTGTGCACTGGGTGAATGGGGCCTTATTTCAGCACCATCTGCCGCGCCTGGTTATCGCGGTGGACGATTTCGAGCCCAAACGGCTGTTCATGCGTTCGGTCTACCTGGTGGTGTTGGGGTTGCTGCTGGGTTTCCTGGCGGAACAACAAAAGCAGCTGCGGGCGGAGAAGGCGGTGATTGCGCGCATCCTGGGACGCGCCAATGTGGAATCCGGCCTGAGCGGGACCCTGTACGAAATCATGTCCGACCTGCTCACCCTCTACGGCGCGAACGGGGCGATCATCGCTTCCCAGGAGAGCGACAGCCATCATGTTTTCGTGTGCCAGGTGCGAGGAGAGGCGGAGGGGCCGTCCAGTCTGCGCTGGTTGGACTCCTCGCCCAGCGACCGCGAAACTTATTTATTTCCCAGTCCCGCCGATGCTTTGTTCCTTTACCAGCGCAAACCGGGCGCGGCCGGAATGGAGTCCGTGGCGCTCGATGCGGAAGGTGTGCCTACGCGGGAAGTGGCCCCGGAGCAGTGGGAGCGCTTGGCCAGCAAGCATCCTTTTCAGTCGGCGGTCATCATCTCGTTTCTTTTCGGCAGGGAGTGGTCCGGCCGCATTTTTCTCTTGAATCCTTCGCTGGGGGGAAACACTGCGGAGGAGCTGCACTTCCTGCAGGAACTGGTGCGGCAAGTGGGCCCGGCGGTTTACAACGTATATCTCTTGCGTCGACTCCGCTTGCGGGCCGGGGCCCTGGAGCGGGCCCGCTTTGCCCGCGAATTGCATGATGGCGCGGTGCAGTCGCTGATTGCCGTCGAGATGCAGGTCGACGTGCTGCGCCGCCAGGCGGACAACCGGCCGGATCTGGTCTCCGGCGAGCTGGGACGCATTCAGGGGCTGCTGCGCGAGGAAGTGCTTAAGCTGCGGGAGCTGATGCAGCAGCTGAAAACGCTGGACGTAGATTCGCGCAAGATTCTGCTCTTCCTGGAGGACACGGTCGAGCGCTTCCAGCGCGAGACCGGGATTTCCGCCCGCTTCCACTCCGACCTGCAGCAGGTGGATATGCCCCAGCCGGTGTGCCGTGAACTGGCCCGCATCGTGCAAGAGGGGCTGGTCAATGTGCGCAAGCACAGCCAGGCCCGCCAGGTGATGGTGCGTCTGGGGTCCAATCAGGGGGCCTGGAAAGTGGTGATTGAGGACAACGGGCGCGGCTTCCCCTTCGCCGGCCGCTTTTCTTACGACGAGCTGGAAAAGATGGGGAAGGGCCCGCTGGTGATAAAAGAGCGTCTGCGGCTCATAAACGGCCAGCTCACGGTAGAATCGAATCCAGGGCAAGGGGCCCGGTTAGAAATCAGCGTTCCGCAAAGGCGTGCTCCCGTCGATGGATATTAAGCGCTCGCATCCTATCCGCATCGTGATTGCCGATGACCACCCGATTTTCCGCGACGGCCTGCGCCGTCTGCTGGAAGCCGAATCGGACCTTAAGGTCATTGGGGAAGCCTGCGACGGACTGGAGGCGGTGAAGCTGGCCCGCCAGCTCAAGCCCGATATTCTCTTGCTCGATTTGGCCATGCCCCGCCAACCGGGACTGGAAGCCTTACGCGAATTGAGTTCTCCCAGCAGTTCCAATGCGGTCCGCGTCATTCTGCTGACCGCGGCGGCGGAAAAGCATCAGATTGTGGAAGCTCTGCAACTAGGCGCGCGCGGCGTGGTGCTGAAAGATTCCGCCACCCAATTGCTGCTGAAGAGCATTCATACCGTTATGTCCGGGGAGTATTGGGTAGGACGGGAAAGCGTCTCGAACCTCGTGCAGTACCTGCGCACGCTGGTGCAGTCCTCGGGCGAAGAGGCGCGGCAAAAGAAGTTTGGGCTTACGCCGCGCGAGATTGAGATTGTCTCGGCGGTGGTGGCGGGCTATGCCAACAAGGAAATCGCCGAGTACTTCAAGATCAGCGAAGACACCGTCAAACACCATCTCAGCAACATCTTCGACAAGCTGGGGGTCTCCACCCGTCTGGAGCTGGCCCTTTTTGCGGTCAACCAATCTCTGCCTTTAAAACCAATCGCTTAGGGTAATCAGGGTTTTTCTGGAGCATGGCACCTTCGTGCCATTGGGTACCCATCCGGGCTATTGGCCGGGTTCCCCCTGGCCATTACCATAAGTGCATATTTTTGCTACCAGTGAACTCACCCTCGAACCGTTGGGGAACCGGTTGCAACATTAGGAAAGGGCGCCAGTGCGCCAGGAGGCAATGCGGTGGCACGACTTTTGAAGAATCTTTGGTCTGACGAGCAGGGACAGGACATCGCGGAGTATGCCGTGATGCTGGCCGTGATCCTCGTGATTGTCGTGGGCACAATCCGGCTGATCGGCTCGAATGCCAACAACGTGTTCTCGCAAGTGAGCAGTTCCATCCAGTAGCTACGGATTGCGATCTCCCCGGGGAATTCCTCCACATTCGGCCCCAGGTTTGGCCCGGTCCCAAGCGAGCGGGTGAGGTCTGTGCCTTGGCGCGCAGTCCTCAGGTCAGCTGAAATACTACGTGGACAACCACGGTGGAATCGGTGGCTTGGTTTTCACGCAGCGCCGGCTTGAATTGAATTTGTTCGGCTGATCGCACCGCCTCTTCGTCCAGACCATAGCCCAGACCGCGTACCACCCGCAGCACGCGCACCCTTCCGGAAGCCTGCAATACGACCTCCAGCAGCACCTCGCCCTCAATGCGTAGTTTCCGCGCCTGCTCCGTGTAGTTGGGATTGGGTTTGGAAAGGACTTCGGCCGGAATGGTGCGGGCGGTCGAGGCCGGGGTGGGGACGCGATTGGCGGCGACCGGTTCCGCATCGCCAAACCCTCCCTCTCGCACCGTGCCCCGGGAAAGATTGCTTCGGCCACTGCCGTCGCCGGTGGCCACACCGTTGCCGAAGCCGGCGCTGCTGACCACACCCCGGGCGCCGCGTTCGCCGCCACTGCCGTTGCCACTGCCGGGGCCGCTGGGCAAATCGAAAGACCCCAGGCGGGCGATGGTGGCTGGCCGCGCCGGATTATTCTTTCCCGGAACTCCATTGGGATCGCCGAAGCCCCCGGTCTGCACTCTTTGCGGGGCGCGCGCCAGGGTAGGGGCCGCCGAACTGCCCTCAGATAGAACATTCATGCGCACCAGCTGCCTGGGCACGACAGGGGTGGACGGGGTTATGGGATCGAGTTTGCTGGCCGGAACCACGATTTGGGGCGCCACCGCTACTTCTTCCCGCCGCGGCGTCGGCTCGGTACTGGGGCGCAAAACCGGGGCCTTACTTTGCGGGAGCGCGGCCGATTGCGGCAAACGGGGCCGGAAAACCGGCGCCGGCTGGCGGTTCACCGGGGCCGGGGTATCGACCAGGCGCACCGCCACCAGGGGCGTCCGGGAGGGCACAATGACTTCGGGATGCAGGACCGCGACCCAGGCCAGAGCGGCCACGCCGGCACACTGCAGCACCAGCCCCAGGCCGAACTCTTTCCAGGGCGGGCGACGTTCCGGCAAAAGACCCAAAAGGCTGGTTTCCGAGTGTGGGGACATAGAACTTCGCTTGCAAACAAGATTGGCCTTCCCGTAGCCAGAACGCAAGCCCCGGAAAACCGGCCAGACCGCTCTTCATGCACGAGAAACGCCAATCGGGGAAGCGGGAGGCAGAAAACAACTTGAGTTTTATCAGCGATTTAGCTCGAAGCCGGCTAACTTGCACATGGCGCGGGGCAAAGAAAGAAAAACTTTTTACACTTGAAGGGGGAAGGAAGGACCCATTTTGGGAAAGTGGATCTCCGTCCCCGGGGACGGAGATCCAGCTTTGCGCCGTTAGCAGTGCACGATTTTCGGACTTTGGATGCCCTTGGTCGCGTTGCGGGAGTCCACCACCAGCTGGGCTTCGGCCACGATCTTCTTGTAGTCGTATTCGCTGTGGTCGGTGACGATCAGCACGCAATCGTATTGCCCGAGGTTCTCCAGCTTGGCGCAGTCCATCTGCAGGTCGTATTTTCGGCCACGTCCTACATGGGCGAAGAAGGGGTCGTTGTAGCTGACCTGGGCGCCTTCCTGCTGCAGTAGCTCGATGATGGTCAGCGAGGGCGACTCCCGCAGGTCGTCGATGTCCTTCTTATAGGCGACGCCGAGCACCAGCACCTTGGAGCCGTTGACGGATTTCTTGCGCTCGTTGAGTGCCTTACCCACCGAGGCCAACACGTGGTAGGGCATGTTGGTGTTGATCTCGCCGGCCAGCTCGATGAAGCGGGTGCGGAAGTCCCACTCTTTCGCTTTCCAGGAAAGATAGAAGGGGTCGACCGGAATGCAGTGTCCGCCCAGGCCGGGGCCGGGATAGAAAGGATGAAATCCGAAGGGCTTGGTGGAGGCCGCTTCAATCACTTCCCAGATATTCAGTCCCATGCGCAGAGACAGTAGCTTGAGTTCGTTCACCAGCGCGATGTTCACGCAGCGGTAAATGTTCTCCAGCAGCTTGGTCATCTCCGCCGCGGCGGGCGAGGAAACCGGCACGGTGCGGTTGAAGATGGAGCCATAGACGGCGGCGGCCAGTTCGGAAGCCTGGGGATCGAGACCGCCCACGACTTTGGGGATATCGCGACGGGCCACGGAAGTGTTGCCGGGATCTTCGCGCTCGGGCGAGAAAGCGGCGTAGAACTCTTTGCCGCTGAACGCGGAACGCGCCGCCTTTAGGGCGTGCTTGTTTTCCTTTTCCAGGATCGGGATCAGGATTTCTTCCGTCGTGCCCGGATAGGTGGTGCTCTCCAGAATAATCAGCTGGCCGGCGCGGATGTGCGGCGCCATGGCATGTCCGGTATTAGTGATGTAGCTAAGATCGGGCTCGTGATATTCGTTGAGCGGCGTGGGCACGCAGATGATGACAACGTCCATCTCGGTCAGGCGCGTGTAGTCGGAAGTGGCCTCAAAGCCATGCTTCTGGGCGCCTTTGATATCGGAGGGCTCGATGCGGTAAATATAGGATCCGCCGGAGTTCAAGGTGCTCACCTTGCGCTCATCGATGTCGAAGCCGGTGACGCGAAACTTTTGTTCGCTGAAAAGCAGCACCAGGGGAAGACCGACGTAGCCCAGGCCGATCACGGCAATGCGTGCTTCGCGCTTTTCAATCTTGGATTTAAGCTCAGAAAATGAGGGTACAGCCACGGATTTGGTCATGATTTAATGAAGTGAATCGTTCAATTTTAGCATGCAACGACGGCGCGATTTTTCCTGCTGGCCGGGACACGCCTATTCAGCTTCGCAGATTTTCGTGAAAGACGTAACTAATTCTTTGCTTTTCACAATTACCTCCGTCATCGGCAGGGCGGGGAACGGGAACCAGGTCTTTCTATGCGCAAGATCCGCATTTTCTTCATCTTTATTATGCTGCCGGGCCTGTTGTGGGGACTTTTTTCCGGCAGGTTCCTGGTGGTCAACGATCCCCAGGCGGCCGATGTCATTTTGGTACTGGCCGGGGAAACCGAGCAACGTCCCGCGCTCGCCCTGTCGCTGCTGCGCAAGGGCTACGCTCCCAAGCTGGTGCTGGATGTTCCGGCCGCGGCGCAGTTGTATCAATGGCCGCAGACGGAGCTGGCCCGACGCTACCTGCAGGAACTGCCGGAAGCAGCCGCCCTGAGCGTATGCCCCATCGCCGGCCTTTCCACACGCGATGAGAGCGATGACGCGGCCCGCTGCCTGGCGCAGATGGGGGGCAAGAAAGTCCTGATCGTCACCTCGGACTATCACACGCGGCGCTCGCTGAGCATTTTCCGCAAGACCCAGCCCGGTTTCACCTACAGCGTGGCGGCAGCCCACGACGCGAGTGCGTTTGGCGTGAACTGGTGGCAACATCGCGAGTGGGCCAAGACCAACTTCAACGAATGGACCAAATTTCTGTGGTGGGAAGCGGTGGACCGCTGGCGCTAGCAATTCGCCTTCCAGCCGCGGTGCATAACCGCCCCGCACCACAGGAGTAAATTGACGCGGTGGCCCGGGCCGCATACTCTCGTGGAATTACTGCGATCTGCGGTCTGGTGTGTCTATGCTGCGTATTTTTCTTTGCTGGGTCCTATTGATTGTTTTTCCCCTCTCCCTGTTCGCCAGTGAGACTGATACCGCCATGCTCTATGTGAAGGGCAAAGTGTGGGTCAACGGCAAAGATACGCCGGATTCGTCTACCGTATTTTCCGGCGATGTGGTGCAGACCGATTGCGATTCGATGGCCAACATCAATGTGCCCGGCAGCAACCTCAATGTGCAGTACGACTCCACGGTGAAGTTTGAGTCCGGCGCCATTTCGTTGCAGTACGGTATTTTGAGCCTGGCCACCTCCAAGCGAGTTACGGTAAAAGCCGGCAATGTGGTTGCCATCCCGGTTTCCGAAGGGCAGACGGAGTTCGAGGTGTATAACCTGGACCCCGACGACCTCAACGTGATTGCTCGCGTCGGCGACCTCAGCGTGAGCGTGGGCGGGAAGCTCATGACTCTGCACCCTGGGCAGCAATCGAATCCCAGCGCGGACAACAAGCGGGAGAAGAAACCCTGCCATGCCCCCGGATATTGGCCAGGGGTTCGCGGGGGACTGCTGGGTTCCCCCACCGCCATGTGGCTGGGCGCGGGTGCAGTGGGCGGTGTAACCATCTATTTGTTGACCCGCGATCCCAAACCTATTAGCCCCGATCATCCCTGATTTCCCCCGCCCTCCACCGCAATGAAGAGTTGCTATACTCGTGGTGCCTGCCGCAGGCGCTGTGAGCGCGTCGCTCGACCGGTCGCGGAAGGTCACGCATGAGGAATTTGCTTTGGAGAAGTATCGCCGGGATGGTTCCGGCGCTTTGCCTGCTGGCCTGCGGAGGGGGATCGAATCCTGCTCCGCCTCCGAGAGCCGTCGTTAGCATATCCATATCTCCCGCCAATCGAAATGTGCCCGCCGGGGGCACAGTCTCGTTTACTGCCAGCGTGCAGGGAACCACCGATCAGGGCGTGGTCTGGCAGGTGAATGGCGTCACCGGCGGAAACGCCAGCGTGGGCACCATCTCCCCCACCGGCCTGTTTAGCCTCTACACTGCGCCCGCCCTGATTCCCAATCCTGCGGCGGTAACGGTGACGGCCATTTCCCAGGCGGATTCCTCCCGGAAGGACACCGCCACGCTTACGATTACGGTAGGGGTGCAGATATCGCCTTCGAACGCGACCCTCCACCTGCAAGACGCGCAGTGTGCTTCCACGGCGCAGTTCAGCGCGCAGGTTACGGGCAGTGAGAACACGGCGGTGCAGTGGAGCGTGAACGGGCTGGCCGCGGGCAGTCCGGACGCGAGTTTTGGCACGATCTCGGATACCGGCCTGTACACGGCCCCGCAGGCCCTCCCCGACCCTTTGCGTTTCGACGTCGTTGCGCAATCGCTGGCGGATTCCAGTCAGGCTGGACGGGCGCGGGTGACGCTTTCTTCCGGCGGTCCCGGCATCAATCGCAATGCCCAGACAGTGCCGGTTCTGCTGGGAACTTCCGGCGGCAATGTCAACGATCAGTCGGCCAGTTCCTGCTGTTCGGGGACTTTAGGGGCGCTGGTTACGCGCGGCGGCAAGAACTTTATTTTGAGCAACGCGCATGTCCTGGCCCGCAGCGGAAAGGCGTCGGCCGGCGAGGTGGTAGGCCAGCCAGGGCTGGTGGATAACGCTTGCAGCCAAGGCGAGCCGATAGCGAACTTCAGCCAGGCGGTCGAGCTGCATGTCGGGGGAACGTCGGTGGCGGACGCCGCTCTGGCGGAAGTGGTGGATGGACAGGTCGACCCCAGCGGCTCCATTCTGCAATTGGGGCCATTGAGTTGTGGCGTGGCCCAGAATGCGCCGCCCGCTGCCAGCGTCGCGACACCGGTGATCGGAATGCCGGTGGCCAAGAGCGGCCGTACCACGGGACTGACCTGCAGCACCATCGCGGCCACCAACGTCACCGTGCTGGTCGACTATGACACCGTGTGTGGCGGGAGCACCACCTTTACCGTCACCTACAACGATCAGATCGAGATTGACAGCGCCACGTTCAGCGACAGTGGAGACTCCGGGTCGCTGATCGTAAATGCCCAGACCGCCGAGCCGGTGGCGCTCCTCTATGCGGGGGATGATACCTCGACCATCGCCAATCCTATCCAGACGGTGCTCACCGCTTTGGCGGATCCGCAAGACAATTCCGTGGTGCCCACGTTGGTTGGAGGAGCAACGCATCCGGTGGAGGCATGTACCGGGCCCGTCCACGCTACTTCAGTGCAGGGCCGCGCCTGGGTGCGGCCGTCAGCGCAAGCCTTGGCCCGCGCGGTGGCGGCCAAAGAACGCGGCCAGCGGGTGTTGATGCAGAACGCGGCGGTGCTGGGAGTGGGTGTGGGTAGAGAAACGCCGGGCGAGCCGGTGATTGTAGTTTTTGTGGAGCAAGGGAAACACCCCCCCGCCATTCCCGCACAGATCGATGGCGTAAGGACGCGGGTCAAGGCCGTGAAGCGGTTCCATGCCTTCGGCGCCTCCTGTGCGCGGGGAGCGGCGGCGGAAAACTAAAGTTCGCTGCGCCGGGCGCGGGACTGCCCGAAAGGTTGGCGCAGGACCGCGATCGTGCCCAAGACATAAAACAATGCGGCGTTGGCCGGAATTTGCAGGTTGAAGTCCACCAGACTGTGCACCAGGATGCCGGTGCATCCCAGCAAAGCCGCCAGGGCCACCGCGCCACCCGTTTCGTATGGCCAGTTACCGGCCTTCTTCAATGCGTAGCGGTATAGGGTCAGCACAAACCAGCCCATGATCAGCAGCCCCGGGATGCCGGTTTCCACCATCAGCTGCAGATAGTCGTTGTGCGCCTGATTGATGTAGAAATTCGTGGGGAAGGTGCGGATTTGCGGGTAGACCTCGGGAAAGGCGCCCAGCCCCCAACCCAGGGCAGGTTTGCGCACGAACATGGCCCACGCATCGCGGTTGATTTGCATGCGCGTGCCCCCGGCTAGTTCCGCGTGCGCCTCGGGAGCGACGCTTCGCATGCGTTGCAGCAGTTCTCCGCTTCCCAACCCGAGCACCACGCCCAACAGCAGAATGATAAACACACCCATCCCCTTGGCCGTGGCGCTCACGCCACTGCGCCGCACCATCAAGAGGAGCAGCAGTGTGATCTGCACGCTGAACGCCACCATGCCGCCGCGTGAACCGGAGAGGAAAATGCTGCCCGCCATCACCGCCGCCGCGGTCAGGGCCCAGACTTTGCGTGCTCCACGGGCTTGCGAAGTGAGTGAGAAAATCAGGGGGACGGGCAGCAACATCTCCATCAGACCCGCATAGTGGTTGTGATTGACATAGGGGCCGAAAATCCAGCCACCCAGGCGCGGGGTACGCAGCCAGTAGATGAGCCCGTTGCCCGCCATGCTTTGCAGGACGGCAAAGACCGCCAGGGCCGCGCCATAGATGGAAAAGCCATAGACCAGCGCCCGGACTTGCCAGGTGCGGCGTAAGCTTTGCGCCACCAGAAAGCAAAGCGCTCCGTAGGTGATATAGCGCAGAGCTTGCGAATAGGTGGCATACCGGTAGGCACTGAGCCCACAGGCCAGCTGCACGGCGACGATACCGGCAAAGGCCAGCATGGGCGGAAACAGCGGATTTCTGCTGACCTGTAGTTCTCCCGCCCGGACTTGCTGTATCGCCCACACCGCGAACAGGAGCGCGGTTCCGGCCTGCAGAACGAATAGCGACCAGGCCTCGACCGCTCCGAAGGCCAGCGGGCCAAAGCCCAAAATCCCAAAGGTCCCATAGAAGAGCATGAGTCCCAAGGGCGAGCGGGACGAGACCACTTCCTGATCGGAGGGGCCAACTTGCTGCAAGGGCACGGACGTCATGGCGCACCTGCCGGGGCCAGGGTGAGATCGTCCACCCAAAGCTTGCCTTTGATCGGACTGCCTGCCGGGATGCGCGCCAGGCGTAGAACCAGCAGCCGGGTTTGCGGGCCGGTGCGAAACGAGCCGCCCACCTGCTTCCAGAAGTCTGCGTCTTTCAACTCCGCACTTTGCCAATACGAGGTGCCGTCGTAGACGTCGGTGAAGGTCAAGCTGGGGCCCCCGGCGCCTTCGATATTGGCAGCCTTGAAGTAGGCGGTAAAAACATAGGGCGTGTCGGGCTGGACGGGAACGAGTTGCTGAATGCCGGCATCATCAATTTTCGCGCGGTCAAAGGAAACCGCCAGGCTGCGGTGACCGGAATGCGACTGCGTTCCATCCAGCGCCAGTTGGACGTCGGCCTTCTTGAAATAGACCCAGTCAAAGCCGCCGTTCAGCATGTCGAGGCTGAAGTCGCTGTTGATGAGGAGATTTTTGGGCGAGGCCTGGTAGGCGGAAAGATTGCTCAGCCGCGCGCTTTGCTGCCACACCTTGCGGGCCTGCTCCACTTCTTTGTGTGCCACCAGATACTGGACGTATACGAAGATATGACGCCTTTCGATAGGTTGATTGATCTGCACCAGCCGATCCCAAACCTGAGCTGCCGCGGGGGTCTCCTCCTTCGAGAGCAAGAGAGCCAGGAAGGCAAGATGGCTTTCCGCGGTGGGCGGCAGAAGATCGCGCAAAATCATCTCCGCGTCGGGACGGACGCGCCAACACAGTTCCAGGGCCGCGCCGCTCAGGGATGCATCGCTGGCCAGCACCACGCGAGATTGTTGCAGAAACCTCTCCACATCGCCCTGCGCCAGGTAAAAATTGGCGGCCTCCCAGGCCACGGAAGGAGTTCTGGGGTCGGCGGAGATGGCCGATTCGAGCGCGGCCTGTTGCGCCCTGGTTTCGCCCAGCAAGCGTTGGGTGGCGGCGAGGTCGAGCCAATAACGGGAACGATGGGGATTTAGGCGGACGGCGGCCAGATAGGATTGTTCCGCCCGGTTCCAATCGTTGCTGGCCCAGTAGTAGCGGCCCAGTTGATCGCGATAAGCGGCATTGCCCGGGGAAAGCCGCACCGCCCGTTGCAGGCTGGGAAGGTCGAGCCGGGCGGCAAAGTAGGCGGCCGCAAACTCTTTGCCGGCGAGACCCAGAAAAATGGCGGACAGGGTCAGGCAAGCCACGAGCAGCCCGACCCTGCCAGCTTCAGACTTCAACGGAATGCGCATGCCACTCCCAACTGCGCGCCTGTCTAGGCGCTTTCCGGGGTCGCCTGGTTTCCGGGATCGCCGCCCGTCATCTCTTCTTGATAATAGGCCTGGCCGTATTTGCCCTGATATTCGTAGTAGTAGTAATAGTCGGGCGAATCCAGGTTGACCGCGTTGAGGAGCACCCCCGCGACTTTAGCGTTCACCTGCATGAGGATGTCACGGGAGCGGCGGAGGGCCTGTTTGGTGGTCTGCCCGGAGCGAATGACCAGCACGACCGCATCTGCGGACGTGGACATCACCACGGCGTCGGTCACAGAAAGCGTCGGTGGAGTATCCACGACAATGTGATCGTATTGCGGGCTGAGTTCGGCCAGGACATTCTTCATGTTGGCGGAGGCCAACAGTTCAGCAGGGTTGGGAGGCGGGGTGCCGGCCGGCAGAATAGAAAGCGAGGGAAGAATGGTAGAGCGGATGATGGCCTGCTGCAGGGTGGCGGTGCCGGTCAGCACATTGCTCAAACCGGTGCGCGGGCCCATCCCCAGGGTTTTGTGAATGCTGGGCCGGCGCAGGTCGGCGTCGATCAGCAGCACGCGCGTTCCTTTCTGGGCCAGCACGATGGCGCAATTGATGCTGGTGGTGGTCTTGCCTTCTTGCGGCAGGGCGCTGGTGACCAGGATGACTTTGGGCGGCGCTCCCAGCGAGGTCAGCAGCAGCGAGGTGCGCAACGCGCGATAGGATTCCGCCATCTGGGATTGGGGCCTGGCCTGCGTGACCAGCTCCACCACTTCCCGCGAGGAGGCGACGGAAAGCTTCTGCTTGGCATTGAGGTCGGAGCTGTGTTTGGAGCCGAGGGGAATCATGCCGAGAGAAGGCAAGTGCGAGATCAGCTGGGCCTGCTCTGGAGTGCGCACGGTGTTGTCCATGCCTTCCATGAGAAAGGCCAGGCCAATGCCGGTGCTGAGGCCCAGGGCCAGGGCAAAAGCCAGGTTGCGCGGCACGTTCGGTTCGGTGGGGGCCATGGGCAGACGCGCCACATCCACGTTGCGGACATTGGTGGAGCGTAGGCCGGCGGACACTCCCGCCTCCTTCAATTTCTCCAGCAGACCTTCGTAGAGGGTGCGGTTGCTCTCCACGTCCCGCTTGAGCAGGGTGTATTCAATGGCGCTCTCGTTAAGCTTGTTGGCTTCCTGCTTTTGTTTGTCCATGGCCCCACGCAGCATGCTTTCGCGCTGCTGCGCGGCCAGAAAATCGCCCCGCACCCGGGCCAGGACCTTGCGGGTTTCCCCCTGCTCCTGATTGCCTACTTCCTTGAGCTGACTGTTCAGCTGGGCAATTTTCGGATAGGCCGGGCCGAACTGGGTGCTGAGCTGGGCTATCTGGATGCGCAGGTCGGCCTGTTGTTCATGCAGTTTGGACAGCAGGGAAGAACTGTTGGCGCCGCTCTGGCCCCCCACGCTGCTGCTGGCCACGGCCGCGACTGTGTCGGGGTCTCCGCTCTGCGCCAGCTGATAGATGGATTCCTTCTCCATGCGGTCTGATTCGGCGGCGGTCAGCTGACGGTTCAGCTCATCCAGTTTGGCGGTGATGATGTTCTGCTTCTCATCGATACCGAGAATTTCGTGTTCTTTCTGATACTTGACCAGCTTCTCCTGGGAGGTCTCCACTTTCATCTGCAGGTCCACCAGTTGCTTGGAGAGCCAGTCAGAGGCTTGCATGGTGGATTCATAGCGGGTCTTGAAGTTCTGTTCCACATAGGTCCGCACCAGGGTATTGACCACCTGCGCGGCCAGGGCTTTGTCGGGGCTGCGGAAACGGATTTCCACAATGCGGGTGTTGGGCCGCAGCGCCACCTTCAGACTGCTCTTGAACGTGGAGAGCATGGCGGAAATGCGTTCCGAGTCCAGTTGCGGGCCGTCCGTGGTCAGCTCGGTGATGGGAGAGCTGCTGGGCTTGCCTCCACCGAATTCCGGGCGCTGATCGAGGTTGAGCTGTTGCACTACCTGCAAGGCCAGCAAGTCGCTTTTCAGAATGCTGACTTCGGTATCAAGGTCGGCCGGATCGTAGTAATCCCAGGAGGGCGCGGCAGAATCTTTGAGCGCGAACATCATGGGATCGTTCTTATTGATGGCGATGCTGCCCATGGCCTCGTAGATGCGGGTCGCGCGTAAGGTGGCAATGGCCACTACGCCAAAGATCAGGACCAGGCTGCCCAGGACGATCCACTTGCGTTTAATAAGGACACGGAGGTATTCCCGTAGAACGGAATCCTGCCCGGAAAGCGAAGGGGGCAGGGGAACGCCGGAGTGCTGGGGCAGTTCGAAAGGATATGCGGGAGAAATTTCACGCATGGATGGGTTGCCAGGGTGAACCAGGGGTCCGGAATCCATTCAGGTCCTCATCAGTCTTACGTGGCTTCAAGTACACAAAAAGTCCCGGCCGCCGGCGCAGCGGTCGTGGGCGCATTTCCAGGTCGAACCGTGATGCGATTCTATCCTGCTCCGCCTGGGGCCGGTCTTAATCACACTGGTTCCAAATTTCAGACAGGGAAGGAGAAAGCCCAGGAGTCACAGGCAAGTCCGCTATACTACCGCTGCCATCGAGCACATCCAGTTTTTGCCGTTCGGCGGGGGGCCGATTTCATGAACTGGTCGGAAGAAATAGTTCTGGTCACCGGGGGAACTGGTTCCTTCGGCAAGAAGTTCGTTGAGTTGATGCTGCGTGAGTATCAGCCGCAGAAGCTGATCATCTTCAGCCGCGATGAGCTCAAGCAGCATGAGATGCGTTCTTCCGGGTTGGACCATCCCAGCCTGCGTTATTTTCTGGGGGATGTGCGCGATCCGCAGCGCCTGCAGCGGGCCTTCTCCGGCGTGACCACGGTGGTGCATGCGGCGGCCCTGAAACAGGTGCCGGCCTGCGAGTACAACCCCTTTGAAGCGGTGCAAACCAACATCATGGGCGGGCGCAATGTGATTGACGCGGCCCTCGACCAGGGCGTGCGCCGGGTGCTGGCGTTAAGCACCGACAAAGCGGTCAACCCGGTCAATCTCTATGGCGCTACCAAGCTGTGCGCCGAAAAGATGTTTGTGCAGGCCAATGCTTACGCTGGACCTAAAGACACCCGCATGAGCTGCGTGCGCTACGGCAACGTGACGGGCAGCCGGGGCAGCGTGATCCCCATTTTCCTGGAGCAGCGCAAGCGCGGCAAAGTCACCGTGACTGACCCGCGCATGACACGCTTCTGGCTGACGCTCGACCAGGGCGTGCGCTTTGTGGTGCGCTGCATCGAAGCCATGCACGGCGGCGAAATCTTCGTGCCCAAGATCCCCAGCATGAAGCTGGTGGAGATGGCGGAGGCGTTGGCACCAGGGTGCGAGGTTGAGTATATGGGCATCCGGCCCGGCGAAAAGCTGCACGAAGTTCTGATTTCCGAAGACGAGGCCCGCAACGGCGTGGAAGTCGACGATATGTTCGTCATCCAACCTGCGTATTCCTGGTGGCAAAAAGAGAACTGGAGCAGCGCGCAAGCTTTGCCCGATGGTTTCCGCTATGCCAGTGACACCAATCCGCAGTGGATGACCTCCAGCCAACTGCAGGAGCTGGTCGAGGCCAGCGCTCCTGCCAAGCCGCGATTGATCGAGCCACAAAAGATCGGGGCATAGCATGAAAGTAGTGGCCATAGTCCAGGCGAGGATGGGCAGCACGCGATTGCCCGGGAAAGTCCTGCTGGACTTGGCGGGCCAAAGCGTCCTGGCCCGGGTGGTCGGGCGCTTGCGGCAGACGGCTACGATCCAGGAAGTAGTCATTGCCACCACCCAACAAGCAGCCGACGACGCGATCGTGGAGGAATGCCGGCGCCTGGATGTCCCGGTTTTTCGCGGCCAGGAGCAGGACGTGCTCGACCGCTATTATCAAGCCGGCCTGGCGGCCAAAGCGCAAGTCGTGGTCCGTGTGACTTCCGACTGCCCATTGATTGATCCGGAAATCACCGACAAAGTGGTCCGCAGTTTCCTGCAACAGACTCCCGACTATGCCAGCAACACCCAGCGCCGCACCTACCCGCGCGGCCTGGACAGCGAAGTCATGGCCTGGGCCGCGCTATCCGAAGCCTGGCACAACGCGAAAGAAGACTACGAGCGCGTGCACGTGACGCCCTATCTGTATGGCCACCCGGAAAAATTCCGCCTGCTGCACGTGGTAGGAGAACACGACTACAGCGAGCATCGCTGGACGCTGGACACGCCGGCAGACCTGGAACTTATTCGCGCCATCTACGCGCGCGTGGGCGACGTTGAGAATTTTTCCTGGCGGGAGGTGTTGCGTTTGCTGGAACGCGAGCCCTGGCTGGCGGAGATCAATCGGAGCATTGTGCAGAAGGCGCTCCACGAATGCTGACCCTATGATCCTGGTGACCGGAGCCAGTGGGCTGCTGGGCGTGGCCCTTGTGACGCAGGCCGTCGCCGCCGGACGGGAGGTCGCGGGCCTCTGCCATCAGCACGTATTGCGGATTCCCGGCGTAGCTATGAGCGGCGTGGATTTGCGCGATCTCGATGCCGCGCGGAGTACGGTGGAACGGTTGCGACCGCAAAGCATTATCCATTGTGCCGCCGCTACCAACGTGGACTGGTGCGAGAAGTTTCCGGCGGAAGCCGAAGTGTTGAATGTCGCTGCTGCCCACGCCCTGGCAGAAACGGCTGCCGGAATCGATGCGAAGTTTCTGCATGTTTCGACGGACTCGGTGTTTGATGGGGCACGCGGGGGATATCGCGAGGAGGATGCGGCGGTTCCGGTGAATGTTTATGCCCGGTCGAAGCTGCGTTCTGAGCAGGAAGTGCTGCGCGCTTGTCCAGAGGCAATCGTGGCGAGGGTCACGATCCACGGCTGGAATGCACAGCCGAAGTTCAGCCTTTCGGAGTGGGTCCTGTCCGGGTTGAGAGCAGGGAAGGACGTGCCGGGATTTACCGACGTTTATTTTTCCCCCATTCTGGCCAATGATCTGGCGGAGATTTTGCTTGCCATGCTCGACCATTCCCTGAGCGGGGTCTATCACGTGGTGGGGGCGGAACGCACCAGCAAATACGAATTTGCCCGCAGCCTGGCCTCGGCCTTTGGCCTGGACCCGGGAATGGTCAAGCCGGCTTTGCTGCGGGACGCCAAGATGCCGGCCCCGCGGCCTCTGGATATTTCGCTCGATACCACGAAGATTGCGCAGGCGATGGGACGCAAAATGCCAAATGTCGCCGCTGGCCTCCGAAAATTTCATGCGCTGCAGGAACAGGGATATCCTGAGTGCATCAAGGCCTACCTGGCGGGAGCGGGATCATGAATACTTTGCAGCTGGGAAAGAAATCTGTGGGGCTGGAGTCTCCCACTTATTTTGTGGCGGATATTTCCGCCAATCATGACGGAGACCTGGAACGAGCCAAATTGCTTATCCGTTTGTGCGCCGCAGCCGGGGCCAATGCCGCGAAGTTCCAGAACTTCCGCGCCGCCCGGATCGTCAGCGAGCACGGCTTTCAAGATTTGGGCGGACAGTTGTCGCATCAGGCCAAGTGGAAGAAGAGCGTGTTTCAGGTGTATCAGGAGGCGACTCTGCCATGGGAGTGGACGCCCATCCTGAAAAAAGAGTGCGAGGCCTGTGGGATCGACTATTTTTCCGCACCCTATGACCTGGAAGCCGTCGACATGCTTGATCCATATGTCGATCTGTTCAAGATCGGCTCCGGCGACATCACCTGGCCGGAGATGCTGCGCAAAGTGGCGTCCAAGGGGAAGCCGGTTCTGCTGGCCAGCGGCGCTTCCGAAATAGGAGAAGTACGGCGTGCGGTGGAGGAGATCCTTGCCCTAAACCCGGAGCTTGTGCTGATGCAGTGCAACACCAATTACACGGCCAGTCTGGAGAATTTCCGCCATATCCATCTGCGCGTGCTGGAGACTTATCGTCAAATGTTCCCCTCACTGGTACTGGGGCTTTCCGACCACACACCCGGTCACGCCACGGTGTTAGGGGCGGTGGCTCTGGGTGCGCGTGTGATCGAAAAGCACTTCACCGACGATAATTCTCGCGAGGGACCGGACCATCCTTTTTCCATGACCCCGCAGAGCTGGCGGGAGATGGTGGACCGCACCCGCGAACTGGAATATGCCCTGGGCTCGCCGGAGAAGATCGTGGCGGACAACGAGCAACAGACCGTGGTGGTGCAGCGTCGCTGCTTGCGCGCAACCCGCGACCTGGCCGCGGGCACCGTTCTGCAGCCGGAGATGCTGGAAGCGCTGCGTCCCGCGCCCCGCGATGCGGTGATGCCTTACCAGCTCAATGAGATTGTTGGTACCACGCTGTTGCAGGACCTGCAGGCCGGCGAGTATTTGCGCTGGCCGGCGGTAAGGATAAGAGAGGCGTCCTAAGTGCGAGTCCTTTACTTCTCCGACAACTGTTCGGTGCACAACCGCAGATTTTTGGAGAAGCTCGCCGGCAGCCATCATGAGATCTGGTTCCTCGATTGCACCCGGCAAGCGCCGCCAGACTGGCTTCCGGGCAGAGTACGCTGGGTGACGCCCGCGTGCACGGTGGCGGCCCATGCGAGGCCTGAGGTGTGGGCGGAGTTTGTCCCTGCGTTTGCCTCGGCGGTAAGAACCATCCAGCCCGACCTGGTGCATGCCGGGCCGGTGACGAGCGCTGGATATATCACGGCTCTGGCTGGATTCCATCCCCTCCTGGTGACCTCCTGGGGCTCCGATGTGCTGCTGTATGCGGACCGCGATAGCGAGTATAGGTCGGCCACGGAAATCGTATTGCGGACGGCGGATGGTTTCTTTTGCGACTGCGATGCCGTGAGAGAGCGTGCGGCCGGGCTGGTGGGCAAACCTTCCTACAAGATGGCGCAGTTTCCTTGGGGAGTAGACCGTGAGGAATTTTCGCCTACCGGGCCGAAAGCGCAGCTGAGCGGCTGGCAGGCGAATTCCAACGCCCGAGTATTTCTGTGCACCCGTTCCTGGGAAGAGCTCTACGGCATCGGCACCTTGCTGCAGGCGTTCCAGCTGGCGTACAGCAAAAATCCGGATTTGCGGCTGGTCCTGCTGGGAAACGGCAGCCTTGCCGGGGAGGTTGACGACTTTATTCGCGAGAATGGGCTGACCCAGGTGGTGCTGACTGCCGGCAACATTTCTCCGCAGGAGCTGCCGCAGTGGTTCCGTGCGGCCGATGCTTACATAAGTTGTGCCCAGTGTGATGGAACTTCGGTTTCGCTGTTGGAAGCTATGGCGACCGGCCTGCCCGTGCTGGTGACCGACATCCCTTCCAATCGGGAATGGGTTACGGAAGGGGAGAATGGCTGGCTGGCGCCGTTCGGCGATGTCGGCGAGTTTGCCGCACGGATTCTGGAGATCGCTGCTCTTTCCGCGGACCAGCGCGCCGCGATGTCCCAAAACAATCAAGAGGTCGTGGCAAAATTTGCTGATTGGAACAAGAACTTTCCCCAGTTGTTGGAGTTGTATGAGGTATTGGTCCCCACCTCAGTGCATGAGTGAAGACCTAAGTAAGCCAGTATGCGATTGATCAGCCCATTTCTGAAGCGCGTGGTTTATCCCGGACTAGCCAGGACTGGATATTTGCGGCGGCGTGCCAGCCCAGGGCCAGCGGTCCTTACCTATCACGGCGTATTTCCCGAGGGCTACCGGGTGCGCGACGCCGATCTGGATGGCAGTCTGGTAAGCGCGCGAGGTTTGCGGCAGCAACTACAGTGCCTGCGGGACCACTACCACATCATTTCTCCGGAACAATTTCTTGGCTGGCTGGAGGCCGACCAGGCCCTGCCTCCCCGGGCCGTCCTGCTGACTTGCGATGATGGTCTACGCAATGTCGTCACCGACATGTTGCCGGTCTTGCGCGAGTTTGACGCGCAGTGTCTGTTTTTTGTGACCGGGGCTTCCGCGAGCGAGGAAGCGGCCGTGCTCTGGTATGAGGCGCTCTATTTGTGGATGCAGGCGGCATCTCCCTCCGCGGTTCTGCATCTGCCCCAGGCGGGAATCGAGCATTGCACGATTCGTCCCACCTCGCGGCGGGCCCTTTGGTGGGGTATGGTGCAGAAACTTTCCTGCTTCGCGGAAGAGCGGCGGCAAAACCTGCTGCGTCTTCTGCGGGAGCAGATGGGGATTCCCGCCGGTTGGCAAACATCCTTACTCAGGAACGAAGCGGAGTACCGGCGATTCTGTCTTCTAGATCGCGCGGGGCTGCTGGAACTGCAGCAGGCAGGGATGGCGATTGGGGCTCATACATTGTCCCACCCCATGCTGGCGCAGTTGCCGGATGAGGAAGCCAGAAAAGAGATCGTCGCGGGCCGCAGCGTGTTGCAGGATGCGCTCTCCTCGGCAATTTGGGCGCTGGCCTATCCCTTTGGCGGGCCGGATTCCATCTCTCCCCGCGAACCCGCTCTGGCGGAAGAAGCCGGCTTCGCCTGCGCTTTTCTGAACGTCGGCGGCGGGTGGGGCGCGGCCATGCCCCGCTTTGCCTTGCCCCGCGTCCATGTGACGGCGCAGATGGAGCTGGGGGAATTTGAGGCGCACATTTCAGGATTCTACGGAGCGCTGCGCAGAAGCCTGCGTATTGCCTGAAGCCAACGATGGACCCTTCCATCCACAGCACGGCGGCGAACCTCGCCATTTATGATTCCCCGGCCCTGGCCGCCCATTATGCCAACCTGAACTACCTCACACCCTGTGAAAAAGAGATCTTTACCCTCCACCTCAAGCCCGGCATGTCTATTTTGGATCTTGGGGTGGGAGGCGGGCGCACCACGCCGTATTTATCCTCATTGGCCGGCCGGTACGTCGGCGTCGACTATGCGCCGGCCATGGTCCAGGTCTGCCGCGAGAAGTTTCCCCGGCTGCGCTTCGAAGAGGCGGACGCTGCCGATCTTTCCCGCTTCGCCTCCGGGGCCTTCGATGCTGTCGTATTTTCCTTCAATGGGCTGGATGTGCTAGCCGTGGAACAACGGCAGCGCTGCCTGGCGGAATGCCGGCGTGTGCTGCGCAGCGGAGGAGTTTTCATATTTTCCTCCCATAACGCTCGCGCGGTTCTGACCCGGCCCAGTTGGGACCCGGAGCGGGTGCGGGCCTATAGCCGGAGTCTGGTGGGGCGAAAGCGGTCCTTCTATCCCTGGGCAGTGGCGCTGGTCACCGGGGTCAAGGCCACATTCAGCACTGTGCGCAGCGCCGGGGAAAGCCTGGTGCGAATGGCCCGGCGCGTTCCCAGCCAAAGTTTCTGGCGGGGAGAAGGCTATGTGCTGGATCCCGCGCATGGCGGGCTGTTGACCCACATGTGGGTGCCCGCAAAGGTAATAGCGGAAGTCGAGCGTTTCCAATTCAAATGCATACAGGTTCTGGGAGATGACTATCCCCGCAAGAGCGGACAATTTGTCACCGGCTGGTATTACTACGTCTTCGCCCAATGCGACGAAGAAGGACGCCTTCGCCCGCCTGATCGTCCATCGCCAAATTCCCAGCAATGAGACTCTGCGCCGGCAGTGGAATGAGCTTGCCGCCGGGATGGAAAATCCGCAGGTCTTTTATACCTACGAGTGGGCGGTGGCGGTTGAGAAGACCTACGGCGGCGAGCTCAAGCCCTTGCTGTTTCTCGCCTACGAGGGCGACCAGCTGCGTGGGGTGGCTTCGCTCGCGACCGATCCACGGTTAAACGTGGTTTTTCTGGCGGCCAATACTGCGGATTACTGCGATTTTCTTTCCTCTTCGGCCGACCGGCCTAAGTTTGTGGCGGCAGTACTCTCGGAATTGCGGGTGATGAAGCTGGACCAGCACATCCCAGGCCCTCTGGTCCTGGCCAATCTTCCCCAGGATTCCGCGACTGTCAGGGCCCTAGGGGACGCCACCCGCAAGAGCGGTTTCTTTATGTTTGCCCGGCCGGCATATCTTTGTGCGCAGGTGCAGGTCTCCCTTCCGAGTGAGCGCGACCGCATTCGGCAGATGATTCAGCAGAAAAAAATATTGCGGCGCCGCGAAAAGGAATTACAACGCATAGCGCCCGTGGGGGTGCAGCATCACCATGGCACCGATGGGCTGGAGTCTGTCCTGCCCGAGTTCGCCCATGCCCACGTGGCGCGCTTTCTCGCCACCGGACGCATCAGTAACCTGGTGCGTCCGGAACGCCGTGCGTTTCTGACGGAGCTTGCCCAGCAGCTTGCCACCCAGGGCTGGTGGAAAATGAGCTGCCTTATGGTCGGTGACCAAGCCGTGGCATGGAACTACGGTTTCGAATACGCCGGGTCATGGTTCTGGTATCAGCCGACATTTGATGAGGACTATCAGCGCTATTCACCGGGCCGCTATCTGCTTTGGAAAATGATCGAAGAGGCTTGCGGCCTTCCAGGCATGCATTGCCTGGACCTAGGCCTGGGAGCGGAAGAGTACAAGGACAAGATCGCAAATGCCGGGCGCCAGACGCTGCACGTAACCTTGCGGCCGGATTTTTCAGGCTATGCGCGAAGCGCGCTGCGCTACCACCTGGCGGAAGGGGTGAAGTCGGCGCCCTCGCTGGAACGCTGGGTGCGCCGCACCCTCAGGGCCGTCCGGCAGGTGGGGGCGAAGAAACGCGAGGAAGGGGGCATGGCGCGGTCCGTCGTTCGCCGGCTGAAGGACCGTTTCCTGCGCAGAAAGGAAGTTTGTTTCTATGCGTGGCCGTATTCCGAGGCCCTCAGTAAGTCCCGGGCTGACGGCGGCACGGTGCTGGTACCGCTCGATTGGAAAACTCTAGCGCAAGCCGCCATCGCGCACAGCCACGACGGAGAGACGATGAACTACCTGCTGCGCAGTGCGCAGCGCCTGCAGTCCGATCAGGCGCGGGGATACGCATTGCTGGACCAGGAAGGCGTCCCCGTCAATTTTTGCTGGACGGCTCCCTTCGAAGGGTTTTTTATGGCGGAGCTGTCTTGCCGGCTGAGTGCGCCTTCGCGGGACGCCGTGCTGATATTCGACGGCTGGACGCCGCGTGCGCAGCGAGGGCGAGGTCATTTGGGAAATGCGATTTCACGTCTGGCCGTCCAGCTGCGGGGGGAACGAAAAACGCCATGGGCTTTCGTCGCCTCCTCGAACACTGCGTCCCGGCGCGGGGTGGAAAAGTGCGGGTTCACCTACCGTTTTTCTCTGCTGCGAAAAGGCGCGATCTATTTCCAGAGCGGAATTCGCAAGGTGGAGGCCCCACTGGACCTGCCGGCGAACGCGGCGGCCGCCTAGCCCACCATCATGAGGGTCCTTCTTCTCCATCCCGAAGATGCCTGTCCCACCTCCCGCGCCGACGGCGGGTGGGATTGGATCGTCGATCTGGGCCGGGCGCCGGAGTCCACTTATCAGCAGTGGGCCCAGGCCTCGGGAGCGCGGGTCTTCAGCCTGCTTCAGTATGCCGAAGGAGAGCGCGATGTGCGGCGGGTCCGCGATCTGCTGGCGCTCGGCCGCGGTGGTGTGGTGGATGAATGGGGCGTGGACTGGTGGGACGTCCTGGCGCTGATGTTTTCGCAGGAACTGGAAGAGGTCCCGCTATTGCAGCGTCTGGCGCAGGATTTGCCCGAGCGCGCCGAATTGTATGCCAGCCGGCCGGACCCGCGGGCGCGTGCCCTGCAAGTGACCTACGGCGCGGAACTGAAAATCTGGGAAGGGAACAGCCATCCCGTACATCGCAGACTGCGGCACTACGCCGGAGTGTTGACGCAGCTGAATGCGACGCAGCTGCAGCAAGTGCTGGTGGACCGGATGGACCCGGCGCATGCCCTGCGCCGCCGCATGCAACGCCGGAAGCAGCGCCGCCAGGGGCCAGCCGTGCTTCTACCCTCGGCCTATTGCAACGTTTCCCGCACTGCGGTGGCCTATGCCGCGCTGCTGCCCGAGCAGAAATTCTTTTTGGTGCATGCCCGGGCCAGCGGGAAATTGACCGGCCTCCCGGAAAATGTGGACTCCGCTTCTCTCGATGCCTACTTTCGGCCTGCGCGGGAAAATGAAATGGCGGCCCTGCTGTACGCCTGGAAGAAGCTGAAGAGCCTGCTGGTGCCGACGTTTCCGGAGTTCGTGGCAGCGGAGGCCATGGGCGCGTTCGCTCGTTTTCCGGCGCTCTTGCGCTGGGGACTGGCCGTACGCGACGCCTGGAACCACTTGTTCGAGGTGGAAGAAATTACCGCCTGCCTGAGTGCCGATGACAGCAATCCTTACTCCCGGGTACCCTTGATTCTGGCCAAACAACGCGGACTGCCCGCTCTGGCCTGCCATCACGGCGCACTCGATTACCGCATGCGGGTGAAAAGCCCGGAGTATGCCGATTTCTATCTGGCCAAAGGGGAGATGGAAAAAGACTATCTGCTCCGGCGCTGCGCGCTGTCGGAAGAAAAAGTCCAGATGGGAGCGCCGCGGGTGGCGGGTCCGCCCTGGCGTCCCTCGGCTTCTTCTCCATCGCTCCGCCCCTGGATGGTCTTCTTTACCGAGCCTTATGCCGTCTTTGGATGGCGTACCGCAGAGGTGTATCGCGAATTGCTGCCGGGTTTGCTGGGGCTCGCAGAATCCTGCGGTGTACAACTGGTGTTTAAGCTGCATCCTTTCGAAAGCGTGCGCGGCCACCGCCGTCTGTTGCGGAACTGCCTGCCGCGCGAGCAAGCGGACGGCATTCTGGTGCTCGCCGGAACCATGACAGAAGCGCTCTGGGAAAAAGCGCGTTTCGCTCTGACCGTCCAGTCCACGGTGGCCCTGGAGTGTGGGGAGCGGGGCATTCCGGCATTTCTGTGCACCTGGCTGGCAGATGCATACTCTGGTTATGTGGAGCAGTTTCTCCGCCATGGAGCGGGCCACGCACTCAGGTCGCTCCAGGACCTGCGACGAGTTCCTGAGCTGCTGGCGACCGCAGGCGCCGCTCGGCCTGTTTCTCTCTACCAGGCCATGCCGCCGCACGTTCTGCGCGGGTTGCTTACTAAATCACGGAGGTTGGCGGCGGCCGTCAACAGCTGATGGGCGCGCCCCTGCCGGCAGAGAAAATCGCCGTCCACTTTGTTCCCCTGCTATTCTGGGCGCAGTCCTGGTTCTGGCTGGCGAAAAGAAATACATGCTAGGTTTTTTGCAAAGACTATTGGGTCGCGGGGCCCCACTTCCTGAGCGCTCCTATCGCTTTGACCGCCCGCTGGTGCTGTTGCAAAGCGATGATTGGGGGCGGATCGGAGTGCGCGACGAGGAAGGCAAGGAACAGCTGCGCAGATTGGGAGTCCGCCTGGGAGAGCGCCCCTATGACTACTACAGTCTGGAGACCGCGGCTGACGTGATGGCGGTACGCGACATGCTCAAGCGCCATCGCGACTCCACCGGAAGGCATGCCTGCCTGGTCATGAACTTTCTCATGGCCAATCTGGACTTTGTCCGCATGCAGGCGAAGGATTACAACGAGATCGTTTTACTGCCGTTGACCCACGGATTTCCCGGCCAGTGGAGCCGTCCCGGGCTGTTCGAGGCCTACCATCAGGGCATCGCCGACCGCGTGTTTCATCCTGCCCTGCACGGGCTGACCCATTTTTGCCGCCGTGGCGTGGAAGAGAGCCTGGCCGGGAAAGGGGAGCAGCGCGATCTGCTGCGGACTTTCTGGAAGGCGGAGACGCCATACATTCACTGGCGCATGCCATGGGTCGGTCATGAATACTGCGCCGCGGGGAAAGCGGGATTTCTCTCGCAGGAGGAACAGCAGTCGCTGGTCCGCCATGCCGCCGAACTGTTTCGGCAATTTTTTTCGGTGCAGCCTTTGACGGCTTGCGCCCCCGGCTATCGCGGCAATGCCGATACCCACGCGGCTTGGGCGGAATGCGGAGTGCGGGTGGCGCAAAACGGCGGGGAAGCGCCGCGTCCACCCCACCTCGATGAATACGAAATGCTCAATCTTTATCGTACGGTGGACGTGGAGCCCTCGGAACGGGGCCTGGAAGTGGAGAAATATATGGAGCTGGCCGGGGCCTGCTTCGCGCGCGGTATCCCGGCCATCATTTCTGTGCACTCCATTAATTTTCATTCCACGCTGAAAGACTTCCGCTCCACCACCTTACAGGCCCTGGATGAACTGCTTTTCGCGCTAGAGGCCAAGTATCCCAATCTCCTGTATGTGCACGATGCCGACATGTATGAAATCGTGACCCGCGGAAAATACCGCTCTGCCCAGGGCAAGGTGGCCGTCCAAGCCAGGGCGGACTCCTCGCCGGCGCAGAGCGCATGGCGATGAACCGGGCGCGGAGGCCGCTGGCATGAGTTCCTCTCCCGGTGTGGTGCGCATTCTTGTCGATAGTTTTGCCGATGAAGGCCTGACCAACGCGCAGATGGGCAATGCGCGCGAGATCGTCCGCCGCCTGGACCCGGCGCAATTTCACGTCAGCCTGTTTCACGTGGGGCCGCCGGACCCCCGAATCGCGGCCCGGCCGGCCACACGCCTCATCCCCTTGCCGCAGCGCCGGCAGACGCCGCGCATTCTGCGCGAGCTGCTTTTTGGCAGGCACGAAATTTTGTTCTATGTGAAGCCTTCGCCGGCCAACCATATTTATCTGGCTTTGCGCCGCGTAGGGCCCCGCCGGCGCGTGACCGTCGGGACGGTCGAATCACAGAGCGATTTGCGCAACGAGCCGACGGTCTCTCCCCAGGCGGTCAAGCTTTGGGAAAAGACGGTCCTGCGCTGCGACTACCTCTACAGCAATTCGCCGGCCGTGCAGCGCAGCTTACGCCGGGAATATGGGAGGGCCAGCGAAGTAGTACCGACGGGAGTAGACACTCAGTTTTTTGTCCCGGCGTCCGAGAGAGCAGAGAACCTGCGTCCTCGCGTCCTCTTTGCCGGCTCCCTGCGTCCTTTCAAAGGTCCACAAACCGTGCTGGAGGCCGCGGCGCGTTTTCCTCAGGCTGATTTTGCCCTGGCCGGCGAAGGCATCATGGGGGAGGAACTCCAGGCCCGGGTCCGCCGGGAAGGCCTGCGCAATGTCAGCTTTCTTGGCGGCCTCGCCGCGCCAGCCTTGCGTGGGCACTATCAGCAGTCCGACATCTTTCTGTTTCCTTCCTCCTGGGAAGGCTCGCCAAAGGTCATTCTTGAGGCCGCGGCTTGTGGATTGCCCGTCATTGCCCGGCGCAATTACGAGCCGGAGAGCGTGCTGCATGAAAGAACCGGGTACCTGGTCTCTTCGGATGACGAATTGTTTCTCCGCCTGCACGATTTGCTCGATCAGCCCTCGCTTCGCCGCGAATTGGGCGCCGCCGCCCGCCGTCATAGCCTGCAGTTCGACTGGGACGGGATTACGCGCCGCTGGGAGGAAATCTTTCTGTCTCTGCGCTCTGTCGCCCGGTACCATGACCGTTAACCTGTAGCTGCATGCAAAGCAATATGCTCACAGCAATGCTGCATGTGCTGACGATTTCCCCGTTTTATCCCACGCAGGGAGACGATGCTGCCGGCTGCTTTGTGGCTGAACCGCTGGCCGCTTTGGGCCGGCGGAAAGTACAGCACTCGGTGATCGCGGCCCAACCCATCTACCGCCATCTGGAGAAGCCCGGCGCGGACGCTCCGCCGGCCGAAGCCATTCGCTATTTTTCTTTTCCCAAAGGTGCGGGATTGCCCACCGCCGGCTTCTTTCTGTTCCGCCGCCTGCTGGCCAAAGTGCGGGAGTTGCATCAGCAGGATCCTCTCGACCTGATTCATGCGCACTCCGCCTTGCCGTGCGGGCATGCTGCGCTGCTCATAGCGCGCGAATTGGAGATTCCCTTTGTGGTCTCCGTGCACGGACTGGATGCCTTCTTCACCCAACAGGTCAAGGGCTGGCTGGGGGGTTGGTGCCGGCGCACGGCGCGCGAGGTGTATCGGCGCGCCAGCCGCGTCATCTGCGTGAGCGAGCGGGTGGCGGAAAGGGTGCGCAACGGGGTGGACTGCCGCGTCTCGGTGGTCTACAACGGGGTCAATTCGGCCTTGTTTGCTCCCGGCGAAGAACCCGGGGCGGCGCCGCTCATCCTGAGTGTGGGTAACCTGATTCCCATCAAGGGACATGAACTGCTGCTGCGCGCGCTGGCCCGGAACTCCGAACGCGATTTCGTTTGTCATGTGATCGGCGACGGTCCGGAACGGCCGCGCCTGGAGTCGCTGGCTCAAGACTTGGGGCTTGCCGGCCGGGTGCGCTTTCTAGGACGGCGCAGCCGCGCCGAAGTGGCCCAGGCCATGCAACGTTGCACGTTCTTTGTCTTGCCCAGCCGCTATGAGGCCTTGGGCTGTGTGTACCTGGAGGCCATGTCGGCGGGCAAGCCGGTGGTGGCATGCCGCGAGCAGGGGATTGAGGAAATCGTTCAGCACGGCACCAATGGCTGGCTGGTCGGGCCTGAGCACGGGGAAGAACTGGCCGCCGCCATCTCCCGGTTGCTGGGCGATCCGGAATTGCGAAATCAACTGGGCCGCGCCGCCCGTGCCACTATTGTGCAGCAGCACAGCCTCGATCATCAGGCAGAACAGCTGAAGGCTGTTTATCAGGAGTGCGTGGCATGAAGCAGCGTCTGGTCCTGCTCACGGAGATCATTGCTCCCTATCGCATTCCGGTGTTTAACGCCCTGGCGCGACAGCCGGAGCTTGATCTGCACGTGATCTTTCTCTCCGAGACCGACGCTGGCCTGCGACAGTGGCGCGTGTATCACGAGGAGATCCGGTTCTCCTATGAGGTGCTTCCCTCCTGGCGGCGGCGGGTGGGGAAACATCCCTTGCTCATCAATCGCGAGGTGGCGCCGGCCCTGCAGCAGGCCGCCCCCGAGGTGGTGCTGTGCGGCGGTTATAGCTACCTGGCAGCCTGGCAGAGTCTTTATTGGGCGCGCCGTCACAACGTACCGTTCTTGGCCTGGGTGGAGAGCACCTTGCATGACCAGCGCTCGAGCTATGCCCTGGTGGAATCGGCGAAGCTCCGCTTCCTGCGCAGTTGCCAGGGCTTTGTCGTGCCGGGAAAGTCATCGGGGGAGTATGTGCAGAGTTTCGGTATTGCCCGCGACCGCATTTTCACAGCCCCTAACGCGGTGGACAGTGATTTTTTCTCTGCCGCTGCCGAGGCCGTTCGCGCCGACGCCGAGGGCCAACGCCAGGCCCTGGGGCTGCCCCAGCGTTTTTATCTATTCGTGGGGCGTCTGGTGAAAGAGAAGGGCGTGTTCGATCTGCTGGATGCTTATGCGGCCCTTCCCCAGCAGGTCCGCGAGGAAGTGGCCCTGGTGCTGGCCGGCGACGGTCCGGTCCGCGCCGAATTGCAAGAGCGGGCCACGCGCCTGGTTCCCGGCCGGGTACATTTTCCCGGGTTTCTCCACCGGGAAAAGCTGGCCGCTTACTACGGGCTGGCCGAGGTATTTGTGTTTCCCACCCACAGCGATACCTGGGGATTGGTGGTCAACGAAGCCATGGCTTGCGGGCTGCCCTTGCTGGTGAGTTCGGCGGCGGGCTGCGCCGCGGATTTGGTGACCGACGGAGAAAACGGTCTGCGCCTGATTCCGCATGATGCCGCCTATCTGGCCGCCGCCATGCAAAGACTTTCCTGCAGCCCGGGACTTCGCCGGCAAATGGGACTGGCCAGCCAGCGGCGGATCGCGCGATATTCGCCCTGGCTTTGCGCAGAAGGGATCGCCGCAGCGGTCCGGGGGACGGGAGCGCTGGCCTGTGCCTAGCCGGATTTCCAATTTGATTGCTCCGGGGCTCCTGCTGGCCAGCAGCCTGAGCGTGGTGGTGCTGGGATTCTGGCGCCCCGGCTATCTGACGGACGCCTACTATCTGGGCGCCGTCATCATTCTGCAGATATTGATCGCAGCCCTGTGGAACTACCGCCAGCGCTTTTTCGTTCTGCTTATGCTGATTTTCTTCTGGGCGGGCATGCCACTGTCCCTGGCGTCGGTATGGACCTCAGGACGCTGGTATGTTCTCGCCCTCGGAACGCTGGTGGGGTTCGTCATCTACATGAAGGACCAGCGCCACTACTTCGCAACTTTTCATCTGGTGGCGTTCATTTGCCTGTTGTCGGCGCTGGTTTCGGCGGTGGTCTCGGCCTACCCGCAACTGGCCTTGCTCAAGGTGCTCAGCCTGGTGCTGCTGTTTGGCTACGGGGCCGCCGGCGGCCGGCTGGCCGGCCTGGGCAATGAGCGAAAATTTGTCCGTGGCCTGCTGACCGCCTGCGAGGCCGGTACCTATATCACCGCAGCCTCGTATTTCCTGTTGCACTTTGATCTGTTTGACAGTCCGAATTCCCTGGGAGCGGTGATGGGGGTGGTGGCGGTGCCGTTCCTGCTGTGGGGAGTCCTCGCCAGCGAAGGGCAGACTCGTTTGCGCCTGGCCCTGGCCACCGGAGTGGCGCTGCTGCTGCTGCTCTCGAGCTACTCCCGCGCCGGCATTCTCAGTGCCCTGATCGCCTGTTTCCTCGTGTGCGCGGCCAGCCGCAACTATCGCACCATGGCCAAGGGCACGGCGTTTGTTCTGCTGGCGGCCACGCTGGCCATCTTCATCCGGCCCCTGGAGAGCAAAGAACGTGGCTTTGACACCGACTCCGACTCTCTAACCACGGTCTATCTTTACAAGGGGCGGCGTACCGAAGGCATGTTTGGGTCGCGCCGTTCAGTGTGGGACGAGACTACGGCCGCCATCCAGGCCCACCCGTGGTTTGGCACCGGGTTTGGCACCAGCGCCGTGAGTGGAGAAGCATCGTATACCCCGATGTTCAGTTCCAGCGCGCAAACTACTCGCGAGCACGGCAACAGCTACCTGGCAATTGTCGAGTGGACGGGATTGCTGGGGGTGCTTCCGTTTTTGGCTTTGGTGCTTCTGGTTGGGCTTTATGTGAAGCGGGTCTTCCGCTGGCTGCGCAATGACGGCCAGGTCGTTTCTCCCATCGTTCCGCTTGCGGCCGTGCTCGCCGCGGGACTGGTGGACACCGTTTTTGAGGACTGGCTCTTTGCGCCGGGGTATTATCTGTGCCTGCTTTTCTGGGTCCTTGCCTTCCTGTTGGTGGACATGCTGCCCGCCATCCAACCGGCGCGCGCTCCCGTGCTTCTGCGCTGGACCCGGCCCAGGCCAGAGCGGTGGCAGCCCGGCATTCCCGCCGCAGGGCGATGATGCGCCTCTTTCTGAACGGCCTTGCCGCCAGCGCGGGTGGAGGCCTGACTTATCTCAGAAATGTCCTTCCTCACCTTTCGCGCCAGACCCAAGTCCACACTACAATCGCTGCCGGGCCGGTAGTGCAGCGCGAATTTGCCGGGCTGCCCAATCTCTCCTGGCCGGAAGTGGCGAGCGGCGGAGGTTCCCTGGGGCGGGCCTGGTGGGAACAACGGCAGCTGCCGGAGTTGGTGCGTCGCAGCGGCGCCCAGGTATTGATTTCCGCAGGCAATTTCGCGCTGCGCCACTCTCCCGTCCCCCAGATTCTTTTGTCCCGCAATGCGCTGTACACCTCGCCGGATTTCTATCGCGATCTCGTCTCCCGCCGCGAATATGGCCTATGGCTGGATACACGCGCCAAGGCAGTACTGGCCAAGAGGTCGATTGCCTGGGCTGAATGCACCATCGCACCCAGCGCGGCCTTCGCCCATGAATTGCAAAACTGGACGGGGCGGCCGATCCACGCCATCCACCACGGCTTTGATCCCGCCCATTTTTTCGCGGACTCCTCGCCCCTCGCGCCCCAGGTGCAGGAGAAACTCGCGGCCAGCGCGGACGCGCTGCGTCTGCTGCTGGTGAGCCACTACAACTACTACCGCAACTTCGAGACGCTATTTCGCGCGCTGTCCCGGTTGCGGAAGGAGATGAAAGACCGGCCGGTGAAGTTGTTTCTCACCTGCAAACTCGAGGCAGGGGAGAACCCGGGGGCCTATCAGACGGAGAGGGCGGCGGCGCTGGCGCGGGAGCTGGGGATTTCCGAGAACATCGTGGAACTGGGCGCGGTGCCCTATCGCCAGCTGCATCACCTCTATCGTGCCTGCCACATTTACGTGACCGCGGCCTACGCTGAAACGTTTGCCCATCCTCTGGTGGAGGCCATGGCCTGCGGACTTCCCATCGTGGCCTCCGATTTGCCGGTGCACCAGGAAATCTGCGGGGAAGCGGCCTGGTATTTTCCCAGGTTCTCCGCGGAAGAGCTTAGCCGGAGAGTGGCCCTGATTGCCGGTTCCGCTGAAGTTCAGCGCAGGATGGCGGGGGCAGGAGAGGGACGGGCGCGGAGGTTCTCCTGGCAACGGCATGTCGAGGAGTTGGTGGGTGTGACCCAATCCCTCCAGAACTGATATTCCTGCTTACCCTGCTATTGTCGACGGCTCGGAGTGCCTGGCTAGCGGTGCATACTGCATCATCGGTGTGAGACGAGAGTTTTTTCTTTGCCCGATGCCTTCCAGGAAGGCCGCACCAACGATCAGGTAGGCCCATGTAAAGTACCGGTTTTCGGGGGAAGGGAATAGTAGAAAGTGCGACACAGCAGCAATAGCGACCAAACTCAAAAGAGAGCGGTAAGCGGAAGAACGCGGCAGAATATACCATGCCCCCACGCCTAAAAGGGTCCAAAGTGCAAGCTCTTGTCCGCCAATTTCAATAAGTCCCCGCACGAATACGGATAGGTATTCAGTAGCAAGAAGGTGCGAGGTAATCTCAGCGGGATATTTCCCTCCAATAAAGCTATGGCGGAACAGCACTTCCCAACCGTAATTACCGGAAAAATGGTTGATGAAGAAAATGCTCGCTACCGACAAGCCAGTCAGGATAACTGAATGCGCCCACACTATTTTTTGGCGCACGGTTAACCATGCCAGAGCAATGAGTGCGAACAATATGTTATCAGTGCGAATAAAGAGTGACAGGAGTAGGAGAAGAACTGCGGGTGAAATACGGTCTTTCATTAGAAGCCAAGTCGCGGTAACGATGCACAATGCGGAGAGCGCATCTGGAGTCCCTGCCCGACCGACGATCACAATCGCCGGCGAGGCCATAATCAAGCCACAAAAGACCGGGCGCATTGTCCAGGCGAGCAAGACAATGCCAATCATGAACAGTGCCAAAGCGGAGACCAGGCTGATAGCTTTTTGAATGGATGGCGTTACATACACTGCCGTCTCAACAGCATCTAAGTAAAGTGGGCGAATTGCATAGAGTGGTTCTAGCTGGGCCAGATGCTGTGGACTGTCAAGTATTGCGCTAGCTTCAGTGCGTGGGCTTTCATGCTTGATAAGAAGGAAAATCTCCTCGATAGGCTGTGTCTTGCTACGAATGAGGGCTTCATAAATATAGCGATCAAAGTCGCCGGGGACTGGCCGTTTGTAGCAGGTATAGCTCAAGACGCTTAGGAATAAGACGTAAGCCACAGCAAGCCCAGTTCTGGCGGTGCGCCGAAGCGACAAGCGGGGGATGCTATCTGTCCAACCAGTCTTTTCCGGAAAGCCATCTGTGCGCATAGAAATCTCGCCGAAAGTTTTCTTGCCGTTATGCGGTGCGTAAGTGCTCAAGATCCTTTTCAGCCTGCGGATATGCCTCAACAGACTCTTTGGCACTTCTTCCCGAGACGAGCAGTTGGTCTTTTAGTCGCAAAAAATATTCTTCAAAATACCTGCGAGAGAGGTAGGCCACCGCTGTTGCCCAGGCCGTTCCGAGACAGAAGATTACTACGATTGCCGGAATGCTTTGAGGACGAAGCTGAGGAAGACAGCGAATGATCAGTTTTTCCGTCAGATCATAGATCAAAATATGAATCAGGTAGAGACCGTAGCTAATTTCTCCAAAGAAACGTAACGCGGACCATTGCACCAAGTTTTTCCAACGGCTGGTGCCGACAAGGAGAAACGAGGAAAGAATTCCCAGGAAAAACGCATTCAATACTGTTTGCCGCAATGCGGCGCCTAGTAGATGGCTTTGTTGCAGCAATCCGAAAGGCGCGCCAATCACAAACGCTCCGACACTCAGCCCGAGCGTGGCCGCCGTCAACACCCATGTTCCACGCCGGGTCGCAAGGCGGCTACGGTGAAATATGGCGAGTATTGCTCCAGTGGCTAGTCCATCCGCTACCAACCAGGTGTGGCCATTTCCGAAAGCGGTCTCGCCATTGGCGTAGCCTAGAAGGAAGCTTCCTGCCCGTAACACTGGACACATTAGGCATAAAGCCGTTGCGACAAAAAACAAGCCTTGTCGAGAGGTCCATCGCACGAGCGCGGGCCAAAGCAGGTAAAAATGTTCTTCTACGGACAATGACCAGAGCACCGCATATTGCATGGGCACGCCAAAGAGCCCAGCCATATTAGACAAATAAGCGAAGCTGAGTCCGATGAACGAGAACGAAACGGGATGGCGAATGAGCCCCAGCCATGTCAATCCCAGAAGCGCGATTAGAAGTGCGTAATAGACGGGGATAATCCGCAGGGCTCGGCGGAGATAGAAACGGCGGAAGTAGGCCGGCTTTTCGCGACTATCAAGAAGAATGCCGGTGATCAGAAACCCTGAGAGCACAAAGAAAAGATCAACCCCAGTCCAGCCGGAGAAGAGCAATGTAGTCAACGGCGATGGTATTCCTCGAATTTCTTGAAGCCCGATTCGTAAACCTGCGCCATGAAATATCAATACGGAAAGAACTGCAACTCCGCGCAGCGTGTCGAGTTCTGGCATCCATGGCCGAAGAATCGGCTCGCCAGCGAAGGGGATGTGCGTATTGTGTGCGATAGGCACAGAATTACGATGGAAATTCGTTTCTACGAAAATACCTTCCGCAGGAAGCCCAAACCAGTGGTTTTCTGTCTGAGGTGGCGGATCAGTCACTAGACCGGTTCTGTTGTTGTCACGGAGATAGAGATGTCGGGCTATGATGTTCGGTCAGACGACCCATGTGCGGCATTTTTGGCATCGCGGCCCACAACGATATCGTCCCGCCGGAGGTCCTGGAGCGGGCGACGCGCGCGCTTGCCCATCGCGGTCCCGATGACAGTGGCACGGCCATCTTTCGCCCGGCGACCGGGGATCCTGTGGAAGTTGGCTTGGGACACCGCCGCCTGGCCATCCTCGACCTCTCGCCGCTCGGCCACCAGCCCATGCTGGACCCAGAAACCGGCAACGTGATTATCTTCAACGGCGAGATCTATAACTTTCGGGAACTCCGCAAGCGGCTGGAGCAGGACGGCGTGCGCTTCCGCAGCTACTCCGACACGGAGGTCTTGCTCAAGGCCTTTGGCCGATGGAATGAGCGCTGCCTGGATGAACTGCGCGGCATGTTTGCTTTTGCCATTTGGGACGCGAAGCGCCGCCGCCTGTTTCTGGCGCGCGATCCCATGGGCATCAAGCCCCTGTATTTCTGTACTTCGGGGCCCTATTTCCTTTTTGCCTCGGAGGTGCGCGCGCTGCTGGCCAGCGGGCTGGTTTCGCGCCGGATAGATCCCGCGGGCCTGCTCAGCTACCTGAATTTTGGTTCGGTGTATGAGCCGGCGACGCTGCTGAACGGCGTTTCTGCCGTGCCTCCCGGCCATTACCTGATGTGGCAGGACGGCGTGGCGCGCGACTTTGTGTACTGGGACCTGGCCCCCGGTCCGCAGCGCCAACGTGATGCCGCGGGCCGTGCCAAGGCCGGCAAAGACGCGCGCAAAAAGCTGGAAGAAGAACTGGACGCCCGGCTGTACGAGGCCGTGGGCATGCAGCTGGTGAGCGATGTGCCGGTGGGCGTGTTCCTCTCCGGCGGCATTGATTCCAGCGCGATCACGGGAATTCTGGCGCGGGCGGAAAGCCATAGTCAGCTCAATACCTTCTCGATTGTCTTTCGTGAAGAAGATTTCAGTGAAGGGGAATATTCCCGTCTGGTGGCCGAACAATTCGGTACCCGGCACCATGAAATCCTGGTCTCGCAGCATGATGTCCGGGACGCCATCCCCTCCGCGCTGGCCGCCATGGACCAGCCCACCATGGACGGGCTGAACACTTTCGTGATCTCGCGCCAGACGCGGGCTTCGGGCATCAAAGTTGCTCTTTCCGGATTGGGCGGGGATGAGCTTTTCGCCGGCTACTCCAGCTTTGATACCGTGCCCCACATGGAGCGTTTCTCCCGCTTCTGGGAGCACATGCCCGGGTTGGTGAGGGTGCCGCTGGCCGGCGCGCTGCAACTGGCGGCCGGCAAGTCCGACCGGCGTCGCAAGCTGAGTGGGCTGGCCCGCGCCAGCCAGGACGCAGTGCATCCCTACTTCCTTTCCCGCATGGTCTTCACCCCAGAGCAGCGTGACGCGCTGCTGACCTCGGTCGACAAGTCTGCCCTGGAACGCATGTTGCACCCCTTGCAGGAGAGCGTGGTGCGTACCCGCCGGCTGGACCCCATCAATCGCGTTTCCTATTTGGAATCGCGCTTCTACATGCTGAACACGCTGCTGCGCGATGCCGACGCCATGAGCATGGCGCATGGCCTGGAGTTGCGGGTACCACTTCTTGACCACCGCCTGGCGGAAGCGCTGTTTGATCTGCCCGGGGAGTGGAAGCGCGACGCGCAAATGCCCAAGCCTCTGCTGGTCCGCGCCCTACAGGGAAACTTGCCCGATGCTATTGTCCGCCGCCCTAAGCGCGGTTTCACCCTGCCCTTTGATCACTGGCTGCGCCAAGAGCTGCGGGCGACCGTGGAAGAAACCCTGGAACAGACCGGGCAGGGCCCGTTGGCCAGCTTGTTGAACCCGTTGGCCGTGCGCCAGGTCTGGCAGGACTTCCTGCGGGGACGCACTTCCTGGTCGCGGCCCTGGACCCTGTTTGTCCTGCAGCGCTGGTGCACTCTCCACTCAGTGACTGCCTAGTTTCCCCCAGGGGCAATCCACAAGCATCCTCAAGTACACTGGGCGCAAGAGTCCCAATGCAAAACCTAGCGGAACCCAAGCCGCTGCACTCTGGGGGGAGAGCAAGCGCGCTGCCGGTGAGCGTCATAGTCCCCGTGCGCAATGAAGCGCGGAACCTGCCGCGCTGCCTGGAGTCTTTGCGCGGCCTGGGGGAAGTTTATGTGGTGGATTCCGGCAGCAGCGATGAGACCCCGGAGATTGCGCGCCGCTTCGGCGCGCAGGTGGTCCAGTTTCACTATCACGGCGGATGGCCCAAGAAGCGGCAGTGGGCCATGGACACCTTGCCGCTGGCCCATGAGTGGATTTTGCTGCTCGATGCCGACGAGGCGTTGACCCCGGAATTGCAGGAAGAGATTCGCCGCGCCATCCAGGACCCCCAGTACAACGGATATTTCCTCGAACTGCAGATGTTCTTTCTGGGCCGGATCCTGCGCCACAGCGGGGCCAACTTCCACAAGCTGTCCTTGTTCCGCCGCGGCCGCGGCCGGTATGAATGCCGCCTGCGCGACCAGGACGCCTCCATGTGCGATATGGAAGTGCATGAGCACGTGGTGGTCGAAGGCCGCACCAGCAAATTGCAGAACCCGGTCCTGCACCACAACGTGGAGTCGCTCTCCCGTTACATCCAGAAGCACGATGAATACTCCAACTGGGAGGCGCGGGTCTGGTTGCACAAGGAAGAGAGCTACCAGGACCTGCCACCGGCCTTCTTCGGGACGCAAGCCCAGCGCCGCCGCTGGCTGAAGAAGCAGCTTTTTGCTCTGCCTGGTTCATCCGCTTTGTTGTTCCTCTACAAATATTTCTTCCGCCTCGGGTTGCTGGATGGCGTTCCCGGCCTGATCTACTGCGGGTTGCAGGCGGTGCAGTTCTTTCACATCAAGGCCAAAGTCTATGAACTGCGGCTGCGAGAGGCTGCCCATGTGCGGCATTAGCGGAGTGGTGAACTGCGGCGACCGCGACACCCTGGCGCGCATGACACAACTGCAGGCGCATCGCGGCCCGGATGATTCCGGAGTGTGGGAGCGCCGCTTCCCCGACGGCGGCTATATCGGCCTGGGCAGCCGCCGGCTGGCGATTCTGGACCTCTCCGCCGGCGGCCACATGCCGATGGCCAATGAAGACCGCACGCTTTGGATCACCTACAACGGCGAGATCTACAACTTTGCTGAACTACGGCGTGAGCTGCAAGGCAAAGGGCATCGTTTCCACTCCAATACCGACACGGAAGTTTTGCTGCGCCTCTATGAGCAGGAAGGCGCGGAGTGCGTAAAGCGGCTGAACGGCATGTTCGCCTTCGCCATCTGCGATCTGCGTGGGCCGCGGCCCGTCGTGTTCCTGGCGCGCGACCATTTCGGGGTGAAGCCGCTGTACTACTTCCAGCAGGGCGCGCGGCTGGCCTTTGCTTCGGAGATCAAATCGCTGCTCGAAGTGCCGGGCGTTGCCGCGGAGCTTGATGCCCACGCGCTCCATCAGTATCTGACCTTCCTGTGGGTGCCGGACCCGAAGACGATGTTTCGCGGGATCTATAAGCTGCCCGCGGGGCATACCGCGACCTACTGCGATGGGCAATGGAATATCCGCCAGTATTGGGACTTGCGTTTCCCGCCCGCCGGCCATGTCTTTCCGCGCCAGGAAGAGGATTTGGCGGAGGAGGTCCACGAGCGCTTCCGGCGTTCGGTGGAATCCCAGATGGTCAGCGATGTGCCGGTGGGCGCGTTTCTCAGCGCCGGGCTGGATTCGTCGAGCATTGTGGCCATGATGGCGCAAGCCGCGCGGCGGCCGGTGCGCACTTATACCATCACCTTTCCGGAGAAGTATCGTGTCGGGGAATCGACGCTGGATGATCCCGAGGTAGCGGCGCGGCTGGCCCAGCACCTGGGATGTGAGAACCAGCGCATCGTGGTCGAGCCCGACGTGGCCAACCTGCTGCCCAAGCTCACCTGGCACATGGATGAACCCACCGCCGATCCCGCCCTCCTGACGGCGTTTCTGGTATGCCGCGAGGCCCGGAAGCAGTCCACTGTCTTGCTCTCCGGAGTAGGGGGCGACGAATTATTTGCCGGCTATCGCAAGCATGTGGCCCACTCCTGGGCGCAAGTCTACGGGAAAATTCCGGCGTCGCTGCAAAACCTGATCGCCGGCGCGGTCGAGCACTTGCCGGGACTGCGCGGTTCGCGGCTCAAGGGCGGCGTGCGTCTGGCCAAGAAGATGGCACGCAGCGCCTCTTTGCCGCCGATGGAGCGCTTTGTGCGGAACGGCACCTATCTGGATGGGGAGCAGAAGTCGGCCCTTTATCGCGGCAGCTTCGCCGATGAAATCTGCGGCTATGACCCGGCGGAACAGCATCATGCGTCGTTCACACGGGTACGGGACGCCGACTTCCTGAACCAGATGCTCTATCTCGACACGAAAATTTTCATGACCAGCCTGAACCTCACTTACAACGACAAGATGAGCATGGCCTCGTCGGTGGAGGTGCGGGTGCCGTTTCTGGAGCGCGAGCTGGCGGAATTTGTGGCCTGGAACGTGCCGCCAAGTCTGAAGCTAAAGGGCAGGGCGCGTCCAGTGACCAAATACATCCTGCGCCGCGCCATGCAGAACGTGCTTCCGGCGGAGGTGCTGGCGCAGCCCAAGGCCGGTTTTGCCGCTCCCGTGGATTATTGGCTGGCCCACGATCTGAAGGAGATGACCGACGATCTGCTCAACGAGTCGCGCATCCGGGACCGGGGCATCTTCCGCGCCGAGGCTGTGCGGAAACTTGTGCAGGAACATCGCAGCGGAAGGCAGGACTGGTCCATGCAACTCTGGCAGTTCCTGACGCTCGAGCTCTGGATGCAGGCCTTTGTCGACCGCCCGGCGGTTTCCCAGCCGGCGAATTTCTTTCCCCAGGCGGCCACGGCATGAAGCAGGTGCTGCAATACGCGCGCACGGGCGAGATCGCGGTGCTGGATGTGCCCGCGCCAAAAGCCGCTCCCGGTGGTGTGGTGGTGCGCATCGCCGCATCGCTGGTTTCGGCCGGGACCGAGCGCGCATCTTCAGAATTTGCCCGCAAGGGCTTGCTGCAAAAGGCCAAGGCCCGTCCCGACCTGGTGCGCGAGGTGTTGAACAAAGTTCGCCGCGACGGAATTCTTTCCGCCGCCTCCGCCGTGCAAAGCCGCCTTGACCAGCCCAGCGCGCTCGGCTACAGCAGCGCGGGAACCGTGGTGGAAGTCGGCGAAGGAATTTCTGACATTCATGTGGGCGACCGTGTGGCCTGCGCGGGCGCGGGCCATGCGGTGCACGCCGAATTTGCCTATGTGCCGCGCTTGCTGGTGGCGAAATTTCTCGAGGGTCGCGACATCAGCTTTGAGGAAGCGGCTTTCACCACGGTCGGGGCGGTGGCCCTGCACGGCATTCGCACCGCCGGTGTGAATCTCGGTGACACGGTGGCGGTCCTTGGTCTGGGTTTGTTGGGACAGCTGACCGTGCAGGCGCTCAAGGCTGCAGGTTGCCGCGTGCTAGGCATGGACATTTCCTCCGCCCGCGCTGCCCTGGCGGCGCAAATGGGGGCCGATGCCGTGGCTTCTTCGGAAGCGGAGTTTCGCGACCTCGGCCTGCGGCACACGCAGGGTTATGGGGTTGACTCTGTCCTCATCACCGCCGAGACGCCGAGCAGTGGTCCGGTCAATCTGGCTGCCGAGGTGGCCCGCGATCGCGCGGTGATCACCGCGGTCGGCACGGTCGGCATGGAGCTGGAACGCAAGCTCTATTACGGCAAGGAACTTGACTTCCGCATTTCGCGCTCCTATGGCCCCGGGCGCTATGACGAGGCTTACGAACAGAAGGGCCGGGATTATCCCATTGGCTATGTGCGCTGGACGGAAACCCGCAATATGGAGGCGTTTCTCGCGCTTCTGGGGGAGCGCAAGCTCGATCTGCGGCCGCTGATTACGCATCGTTTTGCGGTGCAGGAAGCCGCCCGCGCCTATGACGTAATCACCGGGAAAACGCCGGGACCGTCGCTGGGCGTGCTGATCACTTATCCCGGCCTGACGGAGGTGAGCCGGCGGCTGATGCTGGAGCCCAAGCTGGCGGCAAACTCGCGCGCGGACAATCTCGTCTCGGTAGGCGTGCTCGGTGCGGGAAGCTTTGCAGTCAGCACCTTGTTGCCGGCCATGCGCCGCACCGCCGGAGTGCAGTTTGCGGGAATCTGCGCCAATCAGGGATCGCACGCGCACCACGCGGCGCGGAAGTTTGGATTCCAGTACTGCGCCACCGAGGAAACCCAGGTGCTCGCTGACTCCGGGGTGAATACGGTGGTCATCGCCACGCGCCATCATCTGCATGCCCGGCAGGTGATCGCCGCCTTGCAAGCCGGGAAGCATGTCTTCTGCGAGAAGCCGCTTTGCCTGGGGGAAGAAGAGCTGGCTGCGATTGTGCGCGCGCACCAGAGCGCAGATTCCAGTTTGAAGCTGATGGTAGGTTTCAATCGCCGCTTCGCGCCCATGGTCGTGCGCATGAAATCGTTCCTGCGTGAGCTGCAAGGGCCGGTGGTCCTGCATTACCGCATCAACGCCGGTCCGCTGCCGCCCGGGCACTGGACGCTTGATGCCGAGCAGGGCGGAGGACGGATTCTAGGCGAAGTTTGCCACTTTATCGATCTCCTGTCGTTTCTGTGTGGCGCGGCACCGGTTGAGGTGGAAACCAGGCCCTTGTCGAGTGGACAGGAGGACGAGAGCGTTGCCATCGCGCTCCGCTTCAAAGATGGTTCGCAGGGGACGGTCAGTTATCTGGTGAATGGGGACCGGGCTTTCTCCAAAGAGCGCATTGAGGCCATCGGCAGCGGTGCGGCGGCGGTCCTCGAGGATTTCCGGCGGCTGGAGCTGGTTCGTCACGGTCGCAAGCAGACGGTTCGGTCTTATCTTCGCCAGGACAAAGGTCATCGTGCAGAGTGGGCCGAGTTCGCCAGGTCGATCCAGAGCGGCGGCGCGGCGCCCATCCCATTTCCCGAAATTGTAACCTCGACGCTCGCCACCCTTCGCGCCATGGATTCGCGGCGCTCCGGCACGCCCACCCCGGTTGACCCTGCGCCATTGCTAAACCATCGATATTGATCCTCCTATGCTGATTCTCGGCCTCAATATGTTTCACGCGGACGCCTCGGCCGCCCTGGTGCAGGACGGCGAGGTCGTCTTCGCCCTTGCCGAAGAGCGGCTGAACCGCGCCAAGCACTTCGGCGGGTTCCCCACCTTAGCGGTCAAGGCCTGCCTCGACGCGGCGGGTGCGAAGATCACCGACATCGACCATGTCGCGGTGGGTTCGGACACCGATGCCAATCTGGCCAAAAAATTTCAGTATGCGCTGGCCAATCCCGCCAAGATCCTGAATTTCATCCGCCTGCGGCAGCGCAAAGAATCCATGCGCGATGTGCGGACGTTGTTGTCGCAGGCGCTTGAAGTGGATCCCGCCTCGCTGCGTTTTCCGGTGCACCATTTAGAGCACCATATCGCCCACATTGCCAGCGCATATTACTGCTCGCCCTGGGAAAAAGCGGCGGGCTTCAGCTATGACGGCTCGGGAGATTTCGTCTCCACCATGATGGCGCGCTGCGAGGGCAATGACATCGAGGTGCTGCATCGGGTTTTTCTGCCCCACTCGCTGGGCAGCTTCTACACTATGGTTTGCGAATTCATCGGCTACAAGAAATACGGCGATGAAGGCAAAGTCATGGGCCTGGCCCCTTACGGCAAAGACACTTACTGTGAGCAGCTGCGGCAGATCGTAGGGCTGAAGAACGGCGCTTTCCAGCTCGACCTGGATTTCTTCCAGCCCCTGGGCAGCAATCAAGGCATGCAGGTGCTGCCCGATGGCACGGTGCAGTTGGCGCGGCATTTCTCCGAACGTATGGCGGAACTCTTCGGCGCGCCCCGTGAACCCTACAGTGAGATCACGCAGCGCGATATGGACCTGGCGTATGCTATGCAGCACTGCTTTGAGGAAGTCTTCTTCCATCTGCTGAACACGCTGCACAAGCATGTGCCCTTCGAGGACGTGGTCATGGCGGGAGGCTGCGCCCTGAACAGTGTGGCCAATGGAAAGCTTTTTGCGCGCACTCCCTTCCGCCGCACCTGGATCCAGCCCGCCGCCGGCGATGAAGGCCTGGCCATTGGCGCGGCCCTGCACACCTATCACTCCGTGCTGAAGCAACCGCGCCGCCAGGAGTTGAAACGCTCGTATCTTGGGCCCGAGTTTGCGCCGCCGCGCATTGAAGCCGCATTGCAGCAGGCGGGTCTGAAATATCGCAGGCTGGAAAGAGAGCCTTTGCTGGAAGCAGTCGCCGAGCAGATTGCGGCGGGCAATGTGACCGGCTGGTTTCAGGGGCGGATGGAGTGGGGGCCGCGCGCGCTGGGTAACCGTTCCATCGTGGCCCATCCCGGCCTGCCCAATATGAAGGATATTCTGAATGCGCGCATCAAGCAGCGCGAATGGTTCCGTCCCTTTGCCCCCTCCATCCTGGCGGAGCGGCAGAACGAATATTTCGAGCATGGCCATCCTTCGCCGTTCATGCTGCACGTATACAAGATTCGTCCGGAAAAACGCGCGCAATTGTGCGCGGTGAACCATGTGGATGACACCGGGCGGCTGCAAAGCGTGAGCCGCGAAGAGAACCCGCTTTACTATGATCTGATCCGCGCCTTTGAGCGCAAGAGTGGCATCCCGGTGATTCTCAACACCAGCTTCAACGAGAATGAGCCGATTGTCTGCGCCCCGGAGGAAGCCATTGATTGTTTCCGGCGCACCCGCATGGATGCATTGGCCATCGGGCCTTTTCTCGCGCTCAAGGTCGAAAACTAACCAGGGAGAAGGAAGTGGCGGCAAATCCCGCAATTCCGGCGTTTCCGCCAACGGCGGGACGGCTGCGCCTGGCGCAGGAAGCGGTGTTTCCGGGATTGCGCGCTCTGTTCTGGGCCGGCAGCCGTCTCTATGCCAGCCGAGGCTATCGCTTGCTGTATGCCGAGATGGCCCAGACACCGATCGTCTGGCGAGAGCTGGCTAGTTTCGTGCCCTCGTGGCTTCGCTCGCTCACTTCTTTCACAAGCCTGACTTCGCGGCTGCTGCGCGATGGGTTTCACGCGCTTGCGGTTTTGCCGGCCGGCCACATGGTTGCCGCAGTTCCCGGTGCGATTTTGAGCTTGCGCGCGGGAGAACGGGAGTTTCGCCGGACCCATCGGATTGTTCGCGGCACGCGTCCACTGCATATCGCCGCCACCCCTGCCGGGCAGTTCTTCTGGGGAGAGTATTTCGATAATCCGGCGCGGGACGAAGTGCACATCTACGGATCGCAGGATGGCGGCGAAACCTGGAGCGTGGCGTATACCTTCCCGCGCGGGGCCATTCGCCACGTGCACAACATTCTCTATGACCGCTGGGAGGATTGCCTGTGGGTGCTGACCGGCGATAACGGCCCCGAATGCCGTATCCTGCGCGCCTCCTGCGATTTCCGCAGCGTGGAGACGGTGCTGGCCGGAAATCAGCAGGCCCGCGCCGTGGCTGCCGTTCCAGCGGAGCATGGGTTGTATTTTGCATCCGATACGCCGCTGGAAAAGAACTCCGTATACTTTCTCGGCCGTGGCGGCGAGGTCGCGCCCCTTGCCCCGTTGAGCAGCTCTTCCATCGCGGGCTGCCGCGCGGGGGACGCCATGTTTTTCTCCACCATGGTGGAGCCCAGCCAGGTGAATGCTGACCGTCATGTGCGTCTCTACGGAAGCCTCCACGGTGGGGATTGGCAGCCGCTGCTGGCCTGGAAAAAGGACGGCTGGCCGATGCGCTTCTTTCAATACGGCAACGCCTTTCTTCCCGGGGGAGAAAATACCAGCGGTTTGCTCGCGCTCAGCACCATCGCCGTGCAGGGCCATGACTTCGAAACCAGTGTCTGGCGAGTCAACACAGAGTGACCCCGGCCGCCGGTTGCGCGCTTTGCCGGTGCTATAGTCGCAATTAAGATCATGTCGATTCTGGTTAAGCGGCTGCAATATTACCGGCGCATCCTTCCCGCCTATCTCGGCTGGGGCCGCAGCCAGCTTACTTTCTGGCACGATACGCCGGAACCGAATCCCGCCGCGACCGTCCACCAACTCGGCGAATATTACATGCAGTTTTCCCAGAAGGCCGACTACGCGGGCCCCCATGATGCGGACGGGATCCCCCTGCTCGACTATCGCGGGCAGATCGGGCGGCAATACAACCCCATCGCCGTTGCGCAGTGGGGTCTGGGCAACTACAACCTGTTTTGCCGCAGTCGCAGCGAAGAACGGAAGACCAGATTCCTGGGCGCCGCCGATTGGCTCTGCCGCACTCTGGAGCCGAATGCGCACGGCGTCTGGGTGTGGAACCATCAGTTCGACTGGGAGTATCGTTCGCGGCTGAAAGCGCCGTGGTATTCGGGCCTGGCGCAGGGGCAGGGAATTTCCCTGTTGTTGCGGGCGTATCGGGAAACGCACGCGCCGCAGTATCGTGAGGCCGCGACGCGCGCCTTGCATAGCTTTCTTCGGCCGGTGGAGCAGGGCGGCGTGAGTTTCCGCGATGCGCAAGGCAATTTGTGGTTTGAGGAGTACATCGTCGCGCCGCCCACGCACATCCTCAATGGGTTCCTATGGGCCATGTGGGGCGTGTATGACTACTTCCTGGCCACGGGCGAGCCGGAGGCGCAGCGGCTGTTTGACGCCGCGGTACAAACCGTTCTGGCCAATCTGCAGCGCTACGATCTCGGTTTCTGGTCGCTCTATGAGCTCTCCGGAACGCGCCTGCCCATGGTGGCCAGCCCGTTCTATCACCGCCTGCACATTGTGCAATTGGGCATCATGCAGCGCCTGACGGGAGAGAAGGCCTTTGCCGATTTCGCCGATCGCTGGGACTCCTACACCCACAGCCGGGCCAAGCGGACGCGCGCCGTCTGCTACAAGGGCGCCTTCAAGCTCTGCTACTACTGACTTTCGCGCGCGTACCTCGCTTGATATAGCGGCAAGGCGACCCTCCTGCCAAGATTTCTGAGAGTCAGACGGTGAAGATCCTTTACGTTTCCCAATACTTTCCGCCGGAGATGGGAGCGCCCGCGGCCCGTGCCTCGGAGCTGGCGCGGCATTGGGTGCGCGCCGGGCACGAGGTCACCGTGCTCACCGGCTTTCCCAACCATCCGACCGGGGTTGTACCGGAGGAATATCGGCGTGCGTTTCGCCGTCTGGTAGTGCGCGAGAGGAAAGAGGGAGTTCAGGTCATACGCACGTGGTTGTTGCCTTTTCCCAACCGCAAAGCCTGGGAGCGCATGCTGAATTACAGCTCGTTTTGTGTTTCGGCCGCGCTCACCGGCACAGTTCTGGAGAAGCCGGACGTCATCATCGCCAGCTCGCCGCAATTGCTGGTCGGGCTCTCCGGATGGTGGATTTCCCGCCTGCGCGGTGTGCCGTTGATCTTTGAAGTGCGCGACCTGTGGCCCGAGTCGTTGTCCGCGGTCGGGGTGGGAGGCGAGAACTCTTGGCTGCAGCGCAGCCTGCGGCGGGTGGCCGGGTTCCTTTATCGCCACAGCCAACGCATCGTGATCGTAAGTCCAGCCTTCCGCGATGTGCTGACGCAACGCTGGAGGGTGCCCAGCGAAAAGATTGCGCTGGTCGAAAACGGGGTCGAGACCGACCTGTTTCGTCCGCAGAGCGCCGATGTCCTGCGCCGCGAACTCGGCCTGGAAGGGAAGTTTACCGTTTGCTATATCGGCACCATGGGCATGGCGCACGGCCTGGAAACGCTGCTTGACTCTGCCGCCACACTGCAGCAGTCGGCCCCGCACATACATTTTCTGCTGATCGGCGAAGGTGCGGAGAAGGCGCGTATTCAGGCTCTGGCAGAAAACCGCGGCCTCCACAACGTACGCTTCCTGGCGCAGCAGCCGCGGGAAAAAATTCCCGCCTATATCAGCGCCTGTGACGCCAGCCTGGTGTTGTTAAAAAAGACGGACCTGTTCAAGACCGTGATCCCCACCAAGATGCTGGAATTCATGGCTTGCGCGCGCCCAGTGGTCCTGGCCGTGGACGGGCAAGCCCGGCAAATCGTGGAGAACGCGCACGCCGGCGTCTTCGTGGAGCCGGAATCCGCCAGCGGCTTGTGCCGGGCCATCCTCAACCTGGCAGCCAATCCTTCATTGTGCAAAGTGCTGGGGGCGAATGGACGCTGGTATATCCAGCAGCATCTTTCCCGTCAGCGTACCGCCATGGATTATCTGGAAATCTGCGAAGAACTGCTGGGAAAAGCACCGCCCCATAGCCTGGCCGCCTAACGGCTGCGGGCGCGATTACGGGCGGATGGCTACGATGCTCAGGGCCGTGGCAGCCTGCACGACCGCTTCCAGGGAACGGGTGCCCACGATGCGGCCCGTGCTGGTCGGAATAAACAGAATGTCATCGGCCTGCATGGGAACATCCGCGGTTTTGGCTTGCAGGATCTTTTTCAGTTCGATCCGGGTTTCGGCGGTGCCGTTCGGCCCCTTCCGCAGGATGCGGGCATCGCTGAGCTTGGAGGTGCGGGTCGTGCCTCCCGCCAGCGCGATGGCTTGCAGAACGGTCAACCTTCCGTTATCCATGAGAAACCCGCTGGGCCGGCCTACATCGCCCACCACGTACACCACGTCCGCCTTGCGGATGACCACCGTGTCTCCCGGGAGGACCGTCACGTTGCTGTCGGGCAGGTCGGCGAGATTCTTGCCCAAGGGGACGACGGTGGCTTTGCCGTTCTGATCGCGATGCGTGATGGTGGCGTCCCGCCCGGCCTTTTCCGTCAGCCCGCCGGCGGAGGAGATCAGATCGAACAAGCGCTGCTGGCCGAGGGCCGGATATACTCCCGGCTTCATGACTTCACCCAGCAAGCTGACACCCTGGGAGGCATATTCCGAGACAAACAGGGTGACATGCGGGTCGTTCACGAATCCGCCATCGGAAAGGCGCTTTTCAATCAGGGCCTGCGCGTCTTCCAGGCTGAGTCCCGCCACATGGACATAATCCACCAGCGGCAAGTAGACATCACCATTGCTGCCGATACGGGTCTTGGTGGTGAGTTCGGGGACGTTGTAGACGTTGAGTTCCAGCAGATCGCCGGGCCCCAGGCGCAAAACCGAGGCTTTACCTTGTGGGGCAGCCATGGCGTCAGGCAAGGCCTGTGCCTCCTGTGCATGCAGACGTGGTCCCCATGCCAACATGGCCAGCGTCACCAGCGTCAACGCGCTTCCCGCAGCATTACGCGAACTCTTGATCCGAATCATGTTCCCACCAATGGATCGCAGTCTAGCACGCGTGAGATTCGCAAAAACGAACGAAACCGCCCTCGCCTCAAACTTGGAAACAGATACTTTTCTTCATTTGGGCGGATTGCGTGGCGGTTGTTCGGGGAACCAAGAAAGAGAATTGTGGCGCTGCGGGAGATTCCCTAGAGTGCTAACAACGGAACTTTTGTGCTTTTGGCTTTCGCACTGAAGGCGAGCGTTGCTTGGCAGATAGAGGCCGGCCTGCGTCCTTCGGGCGACGGGGGGAAGCTGTTGACACCGTTCTACCTGGGAATTTTCCTGGTGTCGCTGCTGTTTTCGTTTGTCCTCACCAGGTACATACGGAACTGGGCGGTCGCTCGCGGGTGGGTCGCGCCACCCGGCCCGCAGCGCCATTTGCATAGCCGGCCGCTCCCACGCATTGGCGGCATTGCCATCATGGCCTCGTTCCTGGCCGCGCTGGTGGCGGCCCTGGGATTGAATTTCTGGAATCCCGGCCTGGCCTGGGGGGCATCGCCGCAATCTCTTCTGACTATTCTCGTCCCCGGCTTTCTGGTCTTTTCCCTGGGTGTCTACGACGATTTGCATGGGGCCAGTGTCTATCTGAAGTTCGGCGTGCAGGCCCTGGCCGCGGCCATGCTGTATGCCGGTGGTCTGCGTATTCTCGATCTGCCAGTGCTTTTTGGCGATCATCATTTTTCCTGGATGATCAGCCTGCCCCTGACCATTCTGTGGGTCCTGGCCATCACCAATGCTTTTAACCTGATCGATGGCCTGGACGGGCTGGCGGCGGGCTCGGCGTTGTTCTCCACCACGGTCGTGTTTGTGGCCGCCCTGGTCAGCCAGACCCCGATGGTGCCGCTGATGACCCTGGCGCTGGCCGGCGCGGTGCTGGGCTTTCTCCGCTACAACTTCAATCCTGCGACCATCTTCCTGGGCGATAGCGGCAGCTTGTTTATCGGCTTCATGTTGAGTGCGCTGGCCCTGCAAGGAGCGCAGAAGGCGCCCACCCTCATCGCGGTGGCCATCCCTATGGTTTCGTTTGGATTACCGATTCTCGAAACCACGCTTTCCGTGTTGCGGCGTTTCATCAGCGGCCGCCCGGTGTTCACCGCGGACCGCGAACACATTCATCACAAGTTGCTGGAACGCGGCATGTCGCAGCGTCAGGCGGTCATTGTTCTCTATGGCGTCTCCGCCGTGTTTGCCATGTTGAGCTTGTTTTTGCTCTGGCCCACGGGCAGCACGCTGGGCCTGGTGCTGGCGGTGCTGGGAGTTGGGGTTTGGGTAGGAGTGCAGCACCTGAACTATCTGGAGTTTGGCGAACTTCGCCGCATCGCGCAACGGACGATGGGACAGCGGCAGGTCTTCGTGAACAATCTCGCCATTCGCCGCGCCATCGAGGAGTTGAAGGTCGCGCAGAGTTACGACCAGCTGGGCCGCATCCTGACGGCGGCCTTCGAGGGCAACGATTTCGATGTCTTTGAGCTGCGTTTGCAGGCAACGCCGGTCCAGCTTCCGGAAATTCCCGGACTGCAGCTCATCGTCGAACACGGCAAACCGCCGCGCCTGCGCTGGAGAAAACCCGGGACCTATGCCCACGCCATGGTGAGTGCATGGAGTCTGAATCTGGACCTGGTGACCAGCACGCATCGCCGTTGCGGCACGCTCGCCATCTATCGTCTCTATAGCCAGCGCGATCTGCAGCTCGACATCAATCTCCTGACCTCGGTCTTTCCCGTGGCCCTGGCGGAGGCGTTGGATCGCGCCGTCGTCGCGCAAAGCGTAGAGCTGGCGGCGCAGGCGGAGAATCCCGTGTTGGCGGCGGCCCAAGCGGGGTAAAAATATCCACAGCGGTTTGCCCGCCCCGCGCAAGTTATCCACAGACGGAACCAGCTCAGCCACTTCTGAGGAATACTCCCCACATTTAACGTCAGTACTTCCCTGTATGTGGGAGGGACACTGAAAGAGGGTCACTGAACGATGGGCTGGGTCAAGCTGGAGGACATCAAGTTCTTATCGTTGCAGACCGCGGTCTTCTGCGTGGAATGCGAAATGATCAGCGAGAACAATACTCCCAATTGTCTGGCATGCGGGAGTCAGGCGGTGCTGAGCCTTTCCCGTGTTCTGGGCGGATCCATGCGCGGCCAGCAGACGGCCCATCTGATCGCGGATGCCGAGCTCGACCGGCTGGTGCGCGATCTGTTACGCACCGTGCCCGCTTCGACCGTTACCTCTGCGGAGAATTACATGCCCGCGTCCTTCAGCGCGTTTGCCCCCAATCGCCACCATGTGCGCAGCAGCAGCGGGGCCTCCGTAATCAGCATGAACGCGGAAATTCACCCTTACGAAATCAACCTGGAGCCGGCCATTCACGTGATTGCCGAGCGTGCCCAATCGCTGACCCGGGCCACCGGCGCCGCCATCGCGCTGCGCAAGGGAGATGAGATTGTGTGCCGTGCCCGTGCCGGCCGCACCGCTCCTGATCTGGGGGTGCGTCTGCAGACGGATTCCGGCATCTCCGCCGATTGTGTCCGCACCGGGGAAGTGGTGGTTTGCCACGATACCGAGCGCAATCCGCGCGTGGACCTGGCCACCTGCCGCCGCCTGGGCGTACGCTCGATTCTGGCTGCTCCCTTACGCCATTTCCGCCGCACCCTGGGAGTCTTCGAAGTGCTCTCCTCGGCGCCTTATGCCTTCGATGGAAGGGACGTTGCCACCATGCAGCACCTCTCCGGCATGATGGTGGCGGCCATGTCGCGGCTTTCCAATCTGCGGCAACTCGCCGAACGCCGCTCCGCCTAGTCCGTCCTTTGGAACGGAAAAGAACTCCTGGCTGGTTTTCTCCTTGGAGTAATATGGTGGAACTCCTATGTTGCCCCTCGGGATGAATCCGGCGGAACCGGGCCGGTCACCGAACCCGTCGTTGCAGGAAAGACGCCGCTGCGTGCGGCAGAAGGTCCACTCTCCGGCTTACGCCTCCCTTTCCGGCAATAGCAGCAGCATGGCCCTCGATTTGAGTGAAGTCATCGACCTCAGCGAGCAAGGCCTGTGCATGCAGAGCTCGTCCCCTTTGACGGTGGGAAGCGAAGTCAATCTGTGTCTCGACCTGTCCGAGACCAAGGCACATATTTACACCACGGGATCTGTGGTTTGGACGGGAGCTTCCGGCCGGACCGGCCTGCATTTTCCTAGCATGCCCGATTCTTCCTTGCGCCAGCTGCGGGAGTGGCTCTTCCTGAATATGGTGGTGGCCTGTGTCAACCATGTGGCCGCCCGTGCCGTCATCCGCGAGGAACTCCACGAAGGCGACGATAGTGGGCGGCAGGCTGCCGCTCCCGGCCTGCGAGAGGCCCCGGATTACACCTCCATTTTGTCAGGATTGGCGGCCGTGCAGCGCGAAGTGGCCTTGTTGGGCGCAGACCTGGAAGGCGCTCTAACCCTGCTTGCCGAGCGCTCCCTTGCTTTTACCGGCGCTTCCGGGGCGGCCATAGCCCTGGGCGATGGCAAAGAAATGGTGTGCCGCGCCAGCTCCGGCGAGGATGCTCCCGGCCCGGGCGTGCGCCTGCAGGTGGAGAGCGGATTTTCCGGAGAATGTGTTCGCAGCGGACGGCTTATGCGCTGCGATGACTCTGAGACGGACCCCTATGTAGACCGGGAAACCTGCCAGGCCCTGGGGATTCGCTCTATTTTGGCCGCTCCTGTGATCTCGGAGCGGGCGGTGATTGGGATCGTGGAAGTCTTTGCCGGCGTCCCACAGGCTTTCAGCGGCACGCACGTGATCATCGTGCAACGCATGAGTGAGTACGTGGCCGAGGCCGTGGAGCGGTCCCAGGGAGAGGTGGGGGGCTCTGGTCGGTCATCACTCCTGGAGGAAACTAACGGGGAGGTTCCGCGCACCAGCTCCGAGGCGGCCGAGGCGGAAGATTTGCCGGGGAAGAGCGAGTTGAAGATTCGCGTTCCGGCGCAGGCTGCCCCCTATTTCCGTCGCGGCTTGCAGATTGCGGTGGTCGCGACCCTGCTGTTTGCCGGGGCCTGGATTTTTTATCCCCGCACGGGACACAAGAGCGCCGAGGTCGCCCACGCCAGCTCGGTAGCAGCGCCCAAGACCGCTGCTTCGGTGCCCGCCCTGAGTTTCGACGGCTTGCGCGCTTTGGCGCAAAAAGGCGATGCGCCTTCCCAGTTCGCCGTGGGCGTGCATTATGCGACCGGGGAAGATGTTCCCCAGGATTACTCGGAAGCGGTGCAGTGGTTTGGCAAAGCCGCGGAGCAAGGCCACGTGGTGGCCCAGGCGACCCTGGGGGCCTACTATTGGGCGGGGCGCGGTGTGCCACAGGACATTGGCAAAGCCTACTTCTGGTCCGTGCTGGCCCAGGCGGGCGGGGACGAAGCCAGCAAATATCGCGTGGCCGTCCTGGCCTCGCGCATGACCCGCAGCCAGACCCTGGCGGCACAGCAACAAGCCAATGACTGGCTCAAGCAACACCAGGTATCCAGCCAAAGCCCGGCCGGGCGATAACCTCGCTCGATCATTTCTGGGAAATGCCACTGGGAAATCCGGCGCCTACTGTCTGGAAAACTGCGCCAGCTTCTCCAGCTTGGCTGCGGCCGCGCCCGAATCAATGGATTGCACCGCAAGAGGCAGGGCCTCCGTCAGATGATGGGCCTTGCCCGCCGCTACCAGACCGGCGGCGGCATTGAGCAGGACGACGTCCCGCCGGGCCGATTTTTCTCCGGAAAGAACGCGGCGGATGATATCGGCATTGGCCCGCGCATCGCCGCCGGCGATGGCTTCCATCGGCGCGCGTTGCAAGCCAAACTCCTCCGGGGTCACTTCATAGCTGCGCACTGCGCCCTCGCGCACTTCGGCGATCCGGGTGGGGCCGCTGATGGTGATTTCGTCCAGCCCGTCCATGCCGTGGACCACCAGGGCGCGATGCAGGCCCAGCATGCTCAGCGCTTCGGCCAGCTTCTCCACCAGGTCGACGGAATAAACTCCGACTACCTGGGCGGAGGCCCGCGCCGGATTGGTGAGTGGTCCGAGCAGATTGAACACGGTGCGCAACTTCAGCTCGCGGCGGGCCGGTTGCACAAACTTGGCGGCGGAGTGAATGGCGGGGGCAAAGAGAAATGCGATCCCCGTTTCCTGCAGGCAGACGGCGGTGCGCTCAGGAAGCAGGTTGATGTTGACGCCCAGCGCTTCCATCACATCGGCCGAGCCGCACTTTGAGGTCACGCTGCGATTGCCGTGCTTGGCGACCCGTACCCCGGCTCCCGCCACCACAAAAGCTGTGGCGGTCGAGATGTTGAAGGTGCCGCTGGCATCGCCGCCGGTGCCGCAGGTATCCACCAACGCATCGCGCTCAGTGTCACTGACATCGACGGCGGACTCTTCCGGCAAGGCCAGCGCCGCCGCCGCGGCGCGGATGGCTTCGGCAAAACCAACAATCTCCTCCACCGTCTCGCCCTTCATATGCAGGGCCACCAGCAGGGCGGCAATCTGCGCGTCCGTGCATTGACCGGTAAGGACCTCCGTCATGACCATGCGAGCCTCTTCCCGGGAAAGAGACTCGCGATGGTTGGCGATACGATGCAGGGCGTCGAGGATCATGGTTATTGCGCGGTGGCCGGTTGCGGCGTGGCCGGTGGGGTCGCGCTCTGCGGCGCGCCGAAGTCGACCTTCGGGGCCTGGCGCGATCCGGCGTCGGCCGTGAAGTAGGCGTCGTTGACCTTGTAGCCCGCCCATCCGGCAAAGATGTTGTTGGGGAACTTCTGCACGTAGGTGTTGTAGTCCTGCAGCGTGTCGTTGTAGCGCTTGCGCTCCACGGCGATGCGGTTTTCCGTGCCCGCCAGCTCATCCTGCAGGCGCAGGAAGTTCTCATTCGACTTCAACTGCGGATAGTTCTCCACCACCAGCAGCAGCCGTCCCAGCGCGCCATCCAGTTGCCGGTTGGCGGCGATCTTGTCTTGCGGCGTGCCGGCGGAGAGCAGGGCGGAGCGCGCCTTGGCGATATCGCCGAACACGGTGACTTCCTGTTGGGCGTAGCCCTTCACGGTGTTCACCAGGTTGGGGATGAGGTCGGCGCGGCGCTGCAGGACAATATCCACCTGCGACCAGGCGGCCTTTACCGCTTCGTTCTTGGTGACCAGAGTATTGCGGACGCCGACGTACTGCCCAAACGCAAACAGTGCAATCACCACCAGCACTGCGACCACAATCAAACCCTTTTTCATATCTCTTCTCCTGCGAGACAGTTGGAGGTTAGGAATTCGGACTGCCCGAATCCATTATTGTATCGACAGCGGCGGTCACGTGCTCGATCGCCGCCAGGTATCTGGCGCAAAGGCTGGAGACATCGAACTCTCCGGCATGGGCCCTGCGCTGGCGCAACTCCAGGACTTCCAGCATCCCGGAGGGATCAAATCCCGCCCGTTTGGCCAGCGCCTGCACCACTTCCGCCTTAGTGGCGGGCGGCGCTTCCTGCATGGCGATCAGGGCATGGCGGAACAGGGTAAGAAAGGACGGCGCGGAATGCAGCACCAGGTCCCACATCTTCTCATCGTTGCGGGCAAGCAAAAGAAGCTTCTGGCGCAGCAGAACCAGCTTTTCCCGCAGCTCATATTCCACCTGTACACGGTGCAGATGCATGGGAATATGCAGCTGCTCGAGCACGTCCGATCCGTGCAGCACGCGGTGGCTGGCCTTCATGTCGAGCCACTCGATGGCGAAGACGTCGGCCGAGCGCTCCAGTTCCTGCCGGGTCATGATGAGCGGCGGAGGCTGCTTCTGTCCGTCCCACCACTTGGCCACCGGTTCCAGGGCCCGCAGGGCGGAGAAGGAGGCGTCTTGGAGAACGCAAAAGACATTCAGGTTGGAAACCCCGGGGTGGAAGCCTCCCGCCACCGCCGAGCCATAGAGAATGACGCTCACCAGATTTTCGCCGGCGGCCTCGCGCAGCTTGCTGACCAGGCCATCGAGAAGTTTGTCAGGACTTTTTTCTGCGCTCATGGTTTTCCACCATCCATAAAATTCCCGTCATCTTGCGTTCTACCAACTGCTGCTGGCTCCGCCGCCGCCGGAGCTACCGCCGCCAAATCCGCCAAAGCCGCCGCCGCCCCCGAAGCCTCCTCCACCCCATCCGCCGCTGCTGCCACCACCCCAGCCACCGCGTCCCCGGCCATCGAACAGGCTGGAAAGCAGAATGGAGAACAGCAGGGTACGCAGTGGGGTGAACAGAATAATCAACAAAATAACAATGAAGACGATGATCTTCCCTAAAGTCAGCTTGATCTCGGGCGGCTCATCTGTCTGGACCGGCCGGCGCGGCACGGAGCCTGTGATCTGTACTCCCGCATCTTGCGCAATCACGTCGGCGACTCGCGAAGTCACTAAAAGCAGCGCGCCGCTGTAGTCCCCGGCCCGCATTTGGGGAATCGCCTCGCGCTGGAAGCCTCCCACTTTGCCGTCCGGCAAAATCGGCTCCAGGCCATAGCCCACTTCAATGCGGGCCCGCCGGTCTTGGATCGCATACAGGATCAGGACCCCTTTATCCGTGGCCTTGTTGCCGATGCCCCACTGCTTGAACAGGTCGACGGCAAAGCTTTCGATGTCGGAACCATTAAGCGTATTGATGGTGACGAGGGCGATCTGGGCGTGCGCCTTGTCGTCTACCTGCCGGCAAATATCCGTGATCTGTGCGGATGCGGCTGGAGTTAAGACGTGGGCGAAATCATTCACGTAGCCGGTGGGCTTGAGTTGGGAGACCTGCTCGGCGCTCAGCGCCCCGGCGAGTAGAAAAACGAAAAGAGTTACCTGGCGAAAGGCGCGCATGTCTCCTTCGCCAGTATACCGGTCAAGATGGACTCTTGCTCAGAAGGCAAGCGACCGGGCGTGGCTACTTCAATTTGGCGTATTCCGCCTTTGTTTGTTTCACTAACGGCGCATTGGGATCGGCGTCTTTCCAGAAGGCGAGCAAGTCCTGATAGGCGGTACGGGCCTTGGCGACATCGCCCTGGCCCGCATAGGACCGTGCCATTCCCAATTGGGCCAAGGGTAAATGGATGCTGAGCGTGTCTACTCCCCGGTGATCGAGGACACGCTGGTACTCTGCGATCGCTTTGTTCCAATCCTGCATCTGGCGGTAGACCTCAGCGCGAACAAAAGTGGGCCAAAGGCCAGTGCCGTTCGGAGGACCGCCGAATTCATAGGGCCGGACTTTTTCCATCTGGGCAATGGCTTCGGCGGGCTGCTTGCGATTGGCGGCCAGGATGGCGCGTGTGGTGGGAGCGAATGCCTGGTTAATGAGGGTGTCTTTGGGATAGGCGCGTTCCAGCTCCTGTACCAGCTTTTCCCCGCGCTCGTTTTCCCCCAGCGTGGCCCAAATCCCCGCCAGCAGGGACCGCGTACCTCGATCCACTACGGTGGCGGCCGCCTGGGCGGCATCCTTCCTCGCCTCTTCTGTACTCACGAAATAAAAGTCGCAGGTGGCCTGGAAGGTCCAAGCGGTCGCGATCATCTCTGTGATTCCGATTTGTTGCGCTTTCAGCCGTGATTGCCCCATCAGTCCGCGATAGCTGCTGACTTTTCCTTTGGCACACTCTCCCAGGCCCTTCAGGGCGGTCTCGATGGGCTCGAAGGGAGTGCCGATCGCGGCTTCATAGGCTTGCTGCAGGCCTGCTTGGTCGTTCCGCAGGTAAGCAATTTGATACAGAGAGAGCACCCCGGCCGGCACCTTCATGCCTTGGGCGAGAGCCTTTTCGATGATGGCTTTGGATTCGTCGAAGCGTCCCTGCCGCAGATAGGAATCCGACAGGTTCTGATAAGCGAAGCGATCTTTGGGATCGAGACGCATGGCTTCCGAAGCACTGGCCATGGCTTTTTCCTGGTTTCCCATCGCCCCATACAGCAACGCCAGGTTGTCCCAGGGAATGTTGTCGCGGGGATATTGCTGCTTCCACTGTTCGTACGCCGCAATGGTAGCCAGAGCGTCTCCCTCCACCTCGGAATGGTAGTGGGCGGAAATATAGAGCCGTTCGCGCTCGCTGACGCGGTCTTTCAGATCGTAGGCTTTAGCCAGGTTTTCTTCCGACTCCTTCGATTTGCCCATGTTGCCGTAGGCAACGCCCAGCGTCGAATAGGCCATGGCAAAGTTGGGGTCCAGTTCGACGGCGCGCTGTAGATGGGGAACGGCGCCTTCATCGTTCAGTTTTGTGTGTTCAGCCTGCCCCAGGGAAAACGACTTGAGCGCATCCAGCGAGGATGTAGTGGCCTGCTCCAGAGGGGTGGCGAACTTCTGCACCGAGCTCAGGGACTCGCCCAGTTTTTGCCGTAGGTTGGACGCAGCCTTGTCCAGCGCCTTCAGCACCTGCTCTTTGCTCTCCGCCTCCACCTGCTCGCGCGCCAGCGAATCTCCGGTTTGCGTATTGACCGCGTTCAGGTCAATGACATAGTGCGTGCCCAGGCTGGAGATAGAGCCAACCAATACAGCCTTGGTACCCTCGCGCAAGCTGATTTCCTTGGCGATATCCGGGGAGATGCGCTCGTCGCTCTGGCGCCCCATGTAACGCAACGCCTCCCGAATGCGCGATTCCGGCATGACGTTCAAATAAGGAGATTGCTCCAGCTGTACGGCCAGCGCCTGTTTTAGTGTTCCGTCGAAAACCGCGTCGCCGGTGGTGTTGGTGAAGTCGGCCAGCAAGATGGAATCCTTTTCCGTCATTGCCTGCGATTTGCGGGTGTAGAAAAATGCTCCGGCAATCACCGTGGCGGCGACCACAGCGGCGATAGCCGCCAGAAGCAACCTGCGATTCGAGCTCGGGGTTACCGCAAGCTGGCTGCCCGATGCGGCCGGGGTGTGGGCCGAGGAACTGGAAACAGGAACCGCCGTACCGGAAATCGGAGTGGGCGCCGCTACCGGCACGCGGTCACTGCTGACCGGCGTCAGCGGAGCGTCTGCGGCCGCAATCACGGAGCGGCTGGAATCGGTATCGCGCTTCAGGCGCTGCAATTCCGCCCGCATCTCCGATGCGTGCTGATAACGCAGGGTGCGGTCTTTTTCCAGGGCGCGATTGATGATGCGCTCCAGCTCCACCGGCACATCGGGATTCAGCCGCACCGGGGAAGCCGGGGCCCGCGACAGGATGGCCTCGAAAATCACGGCGGAGGTGTCGCCGCGGAAAGGGACCATGCCGGTGGCCATCTCATAGAGCACCGCGCCGAAGGAGAACAGGTCGGTGCGGGTGTCGAGTTCCTTGCCCCGCGCCTGCTCCGGCGACATGTAGGCAACGGTGCCAAGGGCGGTGCCGGGGCTGGTCAGGTGGGCCGCGCTCACCCCTGCGGTCGGCAGGGCGGTTTCGCTGGATTCCCGCTCCAGCGTCATCTTGGCCAGGCCGAAGTCGAGGACCTTGCTGTGCCCGCGCTTGGTTACGAAGATGTTGGCCGGCTTGATGTCGCGGTGAACAATACCCTGGCTATGGGCCGCGTCGAGCGCGTCGGCGATTTCGATGGCCAGGGCCAGCAGGATTTCCAACTCCAGCGGTCGCCCCGCGATGCGATGCCTCAGGGTGACGCCATCCAGGTACTCCATGGCAATGAACGCTTTGCCGTCGTGCTCATCAATTTCGTGGATGGTGCAGATGTTGGGATGGTTGAGCGCGGACGCGGCCTTGGCCTCGCGTTGGAAGCGAGCCAGCACCTGGGAGTCCTTGGCGACTTCATCGGGGAGGAATTTCAGGGCCACAAAGCGGCCCAGCTTGAGGTCTTCCGCCTTGAAGACCACACCCATCCCTCCGCCCCCGAGTTTCTCCAGAACGCGATAGTGCGAGATGGTTTGGCCGATCATGGGTCCGCTGCCGGACAGGTCAAGCCATCTTATTGACTTGGGGTGGGATGGTCAATGCAATGCTGGTGTAGGGGCATATCTTGTGGCGCGGGCGCTCCTGCCCGCGGTTTCTGGCGGACAGATGGCGGACAAGAGTGTCCGCCCCACATTCCCAGCCGTCCTACTCCCACGCTCCCAGCAACCGCCGCACCAGGACCAGTTCGCCCAAATGATACGAATTGTGGTCGGCCGTCAGCATGGCCTGGCGCAGGATGGTTTGCCCACTGCCATGAGGGATGCGGGCGTGAAGGTCGGTAGCCTCATCGCGGACCAGCTCCACCATTGCCGTCAGGTCAGCCCGAAACGCGGCTACGCTCGTATTCCACGCCCTCTCATCCGGAGGAGTGGCCTTCTCCGGCCAATAACCCGAGGGAAAATCCGGGGAGACATGCCGGGCATTGCGGGCAAACTCCAGGATGTCCCACTGCGCGATGCGCAGGTGTTCCAGGATTTCCCAGGGCGAGTGCTTGGCGCCCTTCGGCTTTTTGCCCCGCAGATGGACCGGGAAGTCTTTGACCGCGTCTTCGAAAGTCGCGTGCGCTTCGCCGCCTTGCAGCAATTTCACCAGATGTTCGCGCAATGATTTCTCTTGATTCATAAGCAGACCTCTTCTTTCTCCAAAATCCATTTGAGGGCGAAGGCGGCGGGCGCGAAACCGGCCTCCAGCTTCCAGGTTTTTCCGTCGGGCCGCCGGGCCTCCCCCAGCCAGCGGAAGGATTCCGGGCTCACATCCGTAAACGTCCAGCGAATGGGTGCGCGCCCACCGGACAGTAAGGCCGTCCGGAAATTAGACTCTAGCGGCTGGCCGGGCGCTGCCATTATTTTCATGGGACTCCTGGAATCATCATAAAGTCGCGTAGGTTTCGGCCTCCGCTATCCCGAATTTGGAGTCAGTCCGCGGACGTATCGCAGACAGATCAATGCTGGCCGAGGTTTTACCGCGTTCTCTGCGCTTTAAGGTTTTAGTGGGAAGCGAGTTGCACTCTCTGACACATTTTTCATTGGTTTTTAATGTCCTTTTGTTTGCCCAATTCGCCTACCCTTCTGTAAAATCAAGGGTTTGCTGCCGCAGTACGAAGCCGCAACGACGTTCCTGCCGATCCGGAAAAATTGAGATCACAAAGCTGAGCGAAAACCATCTATGAAAATTCATGAGTATCAGGCCAAAGGGATTCTGAAGAAGTACGGTGTCGCTGTGCCGCGCGGAGAGATGGTGGAGAGCCGCGAAGAGGCGGAAGCGGCCGCGAAAAATCTGTTTTCCGCGGGCGCCACCGGAGTGGTGGTGAAGGCCCAGATCCACGCTGGAGGCCGCGGTAAGGGTGGCGGCGTGAAAATTGCCAAGTCGGTGGAAGAGGCGGGGGATCTCGCCGCCAAAATGCTGGGCATGAAGCTGGTCACGCACCAGACCGGCCCCGAGGGCAAGATCGTCGGCCGCCTGCTCATCGAAGAAACCCTGCCTATCGAAAAAGAGCTTTATCTCGGCATCGTGGTGGATCGTGCGGAAGCCAAGCCGGTGTTCATGGCTTCGGCGGCGGGCGGCATGGAGATCGAAGAAGTCGCCGCCAAGGACCCCGACGCCATCCTGAAGGAGTACATTACCCCCGGCATGGGACTCGGCGCTTTCCAGGCGCGTAAGCTGGCCTTCAAACTCGGCCTGAGCGGGAAGCAGATCAATGAAGCCGTCCGCTTCATGACCGGGCTGTACAAGGCGTTTGAAGAGACCGATTCCTCCCTGATGGAGATCAACCCCTTTATCACCTGTACCGACGGCCGTCTGTTCGCGCTCGACGCCAAAATCAACTTCGACGACAACGCCATGTTCCGTCATCCCGACCTCAAGGAACTGCGCGACATTACGGAAGAAGATCCGCTTGAGGTCGAGGCCTCGAAATACAGCCTGAACTACATCAAGCTGGATGGCAACGTGGGCTGCATGGTCAACGGCGCGGGTCTGGCCATGGCCACCATGGACATCATTAAGTACGCCGGCGGCATGCCCGCGAACTTCCTCGACGTGGGCGGTGGCGCCAACGCCGAGCAAGTCACCCACGCTTTCGAAATCCTGCTCAGCGACAAGAACGTGAAGGCGGTGCTGATCAATATCTTCGGCGGCATTCTGCGTGTGGATACGCTGGCCAACGGGGTAGTGGAAGCGGCCAGGAAGACCAAGATCCAGCTGCCCATCGTCCTGCGCCTCGAAGGCACCAACGTGGAGCAAGGAAGAGAAATCCTGAAGCAATCCGGGCTGAATTTCCTGGTGGCGGAGACCATGAAAGACGCGGCGGAAAAAGTCGTGGCCGCAGCCAAAGGCTAGTCGGTCGGTGAGCAAAGAAATCCAGCCGGCGGGAAGCCGGGAGCGGCAAAGGAACCCATGAGCATTCTGGTAGATAAGTCGACGAAACTGATTGTGCAGGGGCTGACGGGACGGGAAGGCACCTTCCACGCCAAGGCCTGCGCGGAGTATGGGACCAAAGTAGTGGGTGGCGTGACCCCCGGCAAGGGCGGCACCACGCACGAGGGCTGGCCGATCTTTAACAGCGTGCAGGAAGCCGTCGACAAGACCGGCGCCAACACCTCCGTGATCTTTGTTCCACCGCCGGGCGCCGCGGACGCCATCATGGAAGCGGCCGACGCGGAAGTCGAGCTGATCATCTGCATTACCGAAGGGATTCCCGCGCTCGATATGGTGCGCGCCTGGGAGTTCTTACAGACCCGCCGCTCGCGCCTGATCGGGCCGAACTGTCCGGGCATCATCTCGCCCGGGAAGTGCAAGGTCGGCATTATGCCCGCCCGCATTCACAAGGAAGGCTCAATCGGCATCGTTTCCCGCTCCGGCACCCTGACCTACGAAGCGGTGCACCAGCTCAGCACGCGCGGCATAGGCCAGTCGACCGCCATCGGCATCGGCGGCGATCCCATCATCGGCACCAACTTTGTGGACGCGCTCGACCTGTTCAACCGCGATCCCGAGACCGAAGCTGTCATCATGATCGGCGAGATCGGTGGGAACGCGGAGGAGATCGCCGCTGAGTTCATCAAGAAGAACATGAAGAAGCCGGTGGTGGGCTTTATCGCCGGCCAGACCGCGCCTCCGGGCCGTCGTATGGGCCATGCCGGCGCCATCATTTCCGGCGGCAAAGGCACGGCGGAAGAGAAGATCAAGACCATGGAAGCTGCGGGCATTAAGGTGGCCAAGTCTCCCGCCGTCATGGGCGAGACGCTGCTGGCGGCCATCGGCGCCAAAGTCTAGCTTCCAGCATTTTGCAAACGAACGATACTTCAGATCCCACGAAGGAACACTGTTGATATGACGCTGCAACGCACCTTTACCATCATCAAACCGGACGCGGTGAAAAAGAACGCCACCGGCGACATCATCAAGCAATTTCAGGACAATGGCTTTCGCATTCTCGCCATCAAGATGCTGGAGATTTCCAAGCACCAGGCGGAGCAGTTCTATGCCGTGCACGCCAGCCGTCCGTTTTTCAACTCCCTGACCGATTTCATGTCGAGCGGCCCCATCGTGGTCCTGGCTTTGGAAAAAGAAAATGCCATTGCCGATCTGCGCAAGCTCATGGGCGCGACCAACCCGGCCAACGCGGAAGAGGGCACCATTCGCAAGAAATGGGCCACCAACATCGAGTTCAACGCGATCCATGGATCGGACGGGGAAGACACCGCCCGCTTCGAATTGAGCTACTTCTTCGCCGGATACGAACTGGCCAAGTAATTCCGGGGCCAGGCGCAGGAAAAACTAGGGGGCCATTCTTATGCCTATGGTACAAGTCACCATGCTCGCCGGCAGGACGGTCGAGCAGAAACGCAAGCTGGCGCAGCGCATCACCGATGCTCTGGTCGAAGAAGCCGGGGCCAAGCGGGAGGCGATCGTTGTCGCCATCAATGAAGTTTCACGGGAAAGCTACGCCACCGGCGGCGTGCTGATGGCGGACAAGTAAGCGCGCGCGGGCAACCTGGCCCGCGCGCAGTTTTCAGCCCAGCGGCTCGAAAAGGTTGCCGTCCACGCGGTCGCCGATTTTGGCCAAGTCCTTGCGGGCATACTGCAGGAAATGGGGGGCGGCGCGGTGGGCTTCCAGAGCAGCATCGTCCTTGTACTGCTCGTAGATAAAGAAGCGGCGCGGTTCCGTCTTGTGCCGGTGTACCTGATACATCAGGCAGCCGGGTTCTTTGCGGGATTCTTCGGTGAGTTTTTGAAAGATTGCGGCCACTTCTGCTTCGTGCCCCGCCTTCGCCATCCACGTCACAGCCAACACGACCATCGCTCAGCAGCTCCCTTGTGCAGGTGTCTAACAGCCTAGTCTGTCAGCGATTTTAATTCCTTGGCGAACGCTTCGACAAACATTGTCTGCTCTCGTCCGGGCCCGGTGGAAACCATCCCGATACGGGCCCCGGTCTCCGCCTCCAGGAATTTGAGGTAGTCGCGGGCCGCCTGAGGCAGCTTCTCGACCGAGGTAATGCCCTCGGTGGAGGTGCGCCAGCCTGGCAGCTTGTGATAAATGGGCTCGATTTGGTCGTAGCCACAGGAGTGCGCGGGGATTTCGTCGGTGGTTTTTCCGTCGATTTTGTAGCCCACGCAGACCGGGATCTCGGCCAGTTCGTCGAGCACATCCATCTTGGTGACTACCCACCAGGAAACGCCATTCAGCGTGCCTGAGTAGCGCAGCAGGGGCAGGTCAATCCATCCGCAGCGGCGCGGGCGGCCGGTAACGGCGCCGTACTCGTTGCCGCGGGCGCGCAATTGCTCGCCCGCATCATCGAGGATCTCGGTGGGGAAGGGGCCGCCGCCAACCCGCGTGCAATAGGCCTTGGTTACGCCAATCACGGTACGGATCGCATTGGGGGCCACGCCGGTGCCGATGGCCGCTCCGCCGGAGGTGGCGCTGGAAGAAGTCACAAACGGATAAGTGCCGTGGTCGATGTCGAGCATCGTGCCCTGTGCGCCTTCGAACACCACCGACTTGCCCTCTTTTAGCGCCCGGTTCAGGAATGCGCCGGTATCGCGGACAAAGGGTGCGATCTTGCCGGAAACTTCGGCGTAGTCCTGATACATCTTGTCGGGATCGAGCGGGTCGGAATTGAACAGGGCATGCGCGATCATGTTCTTCTCGCGGCAGGCGTTCTCAATGTGGGTGCGCAGCAGCTTCAAGTCGAGCAGGTCGGCCACGCGCAGGCCCCGGCGGCCCATCTTGTCCTCATAGGTCGGCCCGATGCCACGGGAGGTCGTGCCAATTTTCACCCGCCCGGGAGCGTTCTCCGAGCCCAGCTCCATCATGCGGTGGTAGGGCAGAATGACATGGGCGCGATTGCTGACAAAAAGGTTGCCATCGACTGTAACGCCCGCCTCGCGCAGCGTGCCCACCTCCTTGAGGAAGGCCATGGGATCGAGCACGACCCCGTTGCCGATCACGCTGGAGCAGCCCTCTCGCAGGACCCCGCAGGGCACCAGCTGCAAGATAAATTTCTTGCCCTTGATGATGACGGTATGGCCGGCATTATGGCCCCCGGCATAACGGGCCACAATCGAGAACTTTTCTGAGAGGACATCGACAATCTTGCCTTTGCCCTCATCGCCCCACTGGGCGCCGACGATGACTGCGGTCTTTCCTTGACTCAAAATACTGGCTCCATGATTGGCTACGCGGTCGAGGCCACGGGGCCGGACTAGCGGGACCACACACGCCGGGCGCAGCTGGGAATACGTTGCTGAATGACTGGGGTGCGCCGGCGAGCAGAGGTACTCTTTATCATACCGTGACCGTGCGGACAGGGCAATTGGCCGGAAAACGCCGCCTGCGGCTTGCCCCCGGGGCAGGTACACTGTTGGCATGCCTGAGCTACCGGAGGTAGAAACCATTGCCCGCGGCCTGGATCGCCGGGTGCGCGGGGAGGTCATTGCAAGCGTCTGGTTGGGGGAGAAGCCTGAGCCGCTGAAGTCCCCAGCGGCTGAAATCGCCTCTACCCTGGAGCGCAAGCGTATCGAGCGTGTACGGCGGGTAGGCAAGCACATTGTCTTCGACCTGGAATCCGTCGGGGCTCGCCCGCCCTCGGCCGCGAAAAGAAAAGCGGCTCAGCCCCCCCGGAAGGCCCAGTGGATCGTCCATCTGGGGATGACCGGGCGCATGCTGGTGTGCCCCGCAGACACTGAAATCGCCAAACATACGCATGCGATTGCTCATCTGGCCTCGGGGCGGGAGCTGCGCTTCGTGGATCCGCGCCGTTTCGGGCGGCTCAGCGTCGTGCCCCAGGCGGATTTTGCCGCGGCCGGAGCGGAGCCCCTGGAGGTAGACCTGCCGCGCTTTCTGGAGCTTTTTCGTGGGCGCAAGACCCCGATCAAGAGCGCCCTGCTGAACCAGAATTTGCTCAGCGGCGTGGGCAATATCTACGCCGACGAGGCTTTATTCCGGGCCGGCATTCGCCCCAAGCGGCAGGCCGCCACTCTGACGCGGGAGCAATTGACCAAACTCCACCAGGCTCTGAAGCATGTACTGAAGGAGGCAGTAGCGCTGGGCGGCTCTTCGGTCTCCGATTATGTGGACGCCGACGGCGAGGAAGGTTTCTTCCAGCTGCGACACCGGGTTTATGGGCGGGAAGGCGAGCCTTGTCTGGTTTGCAAAAAGCCGATCAAGCGCGTCGTGATTGCCGGACGTAGCAGCCACTATTGTTCCCAGTGCCAGAAGTAGATTTTCCTGGTGATCGCAGCCTCTTGGCGCATTCGACAATCCAAAACGCAGGGTGATACTCTGATCGACTTATTACCAAATTCTTATGCCTAATTTTTCCATTGGGGTAGATCTGGGCGGGACGAATCTCCGCATTGCCACGGTTGATGAAAGCGGACAGCTCCTCGAGAAAGTGACCCTCGGCACCAAGGTCGCGCTGGGCAAGGACCACGTGATCGGCGAGATGTGCGAAGCCATTCGCCATCAGATCGAAAAATTCGCCACCACCGGACACTTGTTTGGCATTGGCATCGGTGTGCCCGGCATCATCGACATGAAGACCGGCACCCTGCGCGAGTCGCCCAACCTGCCCGGCTGGGCGGGCACCCCTGTGCATAAGGAGATTGAACGGCGCCTGGGCACGCGGGTGATTCTGGAGAACGACGCCAACGTTGCCGCCCTGGGTGAGAAGTGGTTGGGTGCGGCCCGCGATGTGGAAGACATGATGATCTTCACCCTGGGCACCGGAGTGGGCGGAGGCATCGTCATCCATGGACGCATCCTGCATGGCATGACGGGCATGGCCGGCGAAGTCGGCCATATGACCGTGGAGCCGGAGGGCCATCCCTGTGGTTGCGGCAACCGTGGCTGCCTGGAGCAGTACGCTTCCGCCACGGCAGTGGTGCGTATGGCGAAGGAAGCCATCCACAGCGGCAAATCGCCCAACCTGGCGCGCGCGGCCGGCTCCGACCCTGAGTTCAGCGCCAAGGCCGTCTACAACCTGGCCATCCAGGGAGATGAAGAAGCGCAAAAGATTTTCCGCCGCGTGGGCCGCGCGCTGGGCCTGGGGCTGGGCAGCCTGGTCAACGTCCTGAATCTGCCCATGTATGTCATTGGGGGAGGAGCTTCCAGCGCCTGGGAGGCCTTTGCTCCCGCGATGTTTGAGGAAATTCGGCAGCGCTCTTTGGTCTATGCGGCCACCGCTCCGGCTACTTCCCTTACGGGCGGCCAAGGCGCTTCCGCACAGATCGAACCGGAAGGTCCTACCAAGACCCTGATCACCCGCGCTCTTTTGGGAAGTGATGCCGGGCTGTACGGCGCCGCGCGCCTTCCCATGATGTAGGAGTTCTAACCTGGGGCCTGCCACGCCTTGCGAAACGCTGCGAGAAAGGCCTGATTTTGCTCCGCTGTTCCGATGGTGACCCGCACGGCATGGGGCAGACCCCAGGCTCCAGGCTGAAGTACTTGTATCCCCTCCGCCGCCAGCCGCTTGGCCACTGGACCGGCTTCACGCTGCAAGTCGCAGTAGAGGAAATTGGTCCAGGTGGGCGGTACACGCACGCCCAGCCCAGTAAGCTGTTCGGTCAGCCACTGCGCTTGTTCCGCATTGTTCTGTAGAGTCCGCTGGATGTGTGCATCGTCCTCGAGCGCGGCCAGCGCCGCAGCCTGCGCCGGCTGGGACACACAAAACATGCGCTTCATCTCCGCCACGCGCTCCAGCAGAGGATGCGGTCCCAGGCAATAGCCTACCCGCAGGCCCGCCAGCCCATGCACTTTGGAAAAGGTGCGCAGCACCAGGAGGTTGGGGTACTCGCGGATCCATTCCAAAGCGCGCGTGTAAGGCACCCCGCGCCGGGCGGCAAAATACTCCGCAAATTCGAAGTAAGCTTCGTCCAGGATGACAATGACGGATTCCGGTACCTTGCGGAGAAAGCGCTCCGTCTCTTCCACGGGGGTCAGCGTGCCCGTAGGATTGTTCGGGTTTGCGAAGAAGATAAGCCGGGTGTCCGGGTTAATAGCTTGCGCGACGGCATCCAGATCAAAGCCGTCATTCTTCAGGGGAACTTCTATGAGTTGCGCGCCTACGGACTTGGTGATGATGGGATATTCGATGAAAGAGCCGGCGCTGGTCACCGCATTCCGTCCCGGGCCCAGCACGGTGCGGGCAATGATTTCGAGTCCGGCCGTGCTGCCGTCCGTGACCAGAATGTCTTGCGGCTGGATCCTATAGAACCCGGCCAGCCGCTCGCGCAGCGGGTTGGCCTCATGGTCCGGATAAAGATGGCTGGCGCTCAGCGCCCGCTGCATGGCTTCCACAGCCAGCGGGGAGGGCCCGAGCGGATTTTCGTTCAGAGAGAGCCGGAGCAACGCGACCTCCTCGAAACTACTGCGTGGCGGATTTCAGTTTGGCGATTTCACGCAGGGTGAGGTGGCGGAACTTTCCCGGATGCACATCCAGCTCGAGCGATCCAAACCGCACCCGCTTGATTTTTTCCACGTGGTGGCCGACTTCCTCGAACATGCGCCGAATCTGGCGGTTCTTGCCTTCAATCAGGGTCACTTCGTACCAGGGATTGTCGCCTTCCCGCACCGGCTGAATCTTCGCGGGCGCAGTCCGTACCCGGCGGCCCTTGTCGGCGGCGATGGAAATACCGCCGCGCAATTTGGCCAGGCTTTCCGGCGTGGGCACCCCAGCCACCTTGACCAGATAAGTCTTGGGCACGTGTGATTCGGCCTTCATGAGCTTGGCGGCCAGGTCGCCGTCGTTGGTCAACAGCAACAGGCCTTCGCTGGCATAATCAAGACGTCCCACAGGATAGACCCGTGCTCCTAGCCCGCGGACCAGGTCCATGACGGTGGGCCGCCCTTCCGGATCGCGGACGGTGGTCACATAGCCTTTGGGTTTATTGAGCAGCACATAGACCGGACGCTGTGCGCCCTTGAGCAGCTTTCCGTTCACCCGGATGTGGTCATGCTCCGCGTCCGCTTTGCTGCCCAGTTCGCTGACCACCTGGCCGTTCACGGACACCAGCCCGCTGCTAATCAGCTCTTCGGCTTTACGGCGGGAGGCGATCCCGGCAGCGGCGATGATCTTTTGTAGACGTTCGACTGGCATTCGTTTATTCGGGATGATCCACAGTCTTGCTTGCCACTTCTTCCGCCGGGGCCTCTGGAGCGGAAGCCTCGGGTTCGCCCGACGGTTCACTGCTATCTGCCGCTTCCGGAGCCGCCGGAGTTTCCGCCGCACTCGACTCCGCCGGCAGCAGATCGCTCTGGAACGACTCCGCGACCAGTTTTTCGAATTCTTCCATGCTGGGCAGCTCGTTGACGTCCTTGAGCCCAAAGCGCAACAGAAATTCTTTGGTGGTCTTGTAGAGAATAGGGCGTCCAATCACTTGCTTGCGGCCAGCCGTGGTGATCAGCTTGCGATCGAGCAGCGTGCCGATTACGCCTCCGGAATCCACGCCGCGGATTTCGTTGATCTCGGGCACGGTGACCGGCTGGCGATAGGCGATGACCGCCAGTGTCTCCAAGGCGGGCAGGGAAAGGCGAATGGGCGGTTTCAGGCTCTTGGCGAAAGAACGCACCAGATCGTGCTGCTCGGGCTTGGTGGACATGCGGTAGCCGCCCGCCACCTGGCGAATTTCTACGCCGTGGTCTTCGGACGCATAGGCGGTGAGCAATTCTTCCAGGGCGCCGCGGACACGCGATTTGGCTTCCGCTTCATCGGCCGTCCCGCCGGCGAGGACCGAGTCCTTCACCAGCTGGAAAATCTGGTCCTGGGTGATGGGCGTTTCCGCCGCGTAAATAATGGCTTCGAGTTGGGCTTTCAGGCTCATGTCAGATCAATCGTTGGTGCGAACTGCAATCTATCGCCAATCGTCTTTCACCGCGGACTGCTCCGCCAGCATGGCGTCAAAACCGGCGTGCTTGCGCAGGAGAATTTCCCCAAAAACCCGTTCTTGGCGCAACTGGATGGCCTGCAGGCGCACCAGTTCGAGCAGGGCCAGAAACATGCAGACCAGGGCCTGTTGCGACTCAATGTTGTTGAGGAGTTGCTTCAGGCGCAGCGGGCGGTTTTCCAGCGACAACCGCCGCCGCAGATAATCAATCATCTGCCCCACGGTGACGGATTCCTCATCCACCTGGATCAGCGGGCGGGTTCGGGCCCGCTCCAGAATCTGCTGGAAGGTCTTGACCAAATCGATGACATCGGCAGCGATCTCCGGCTCCGTGCCTTCCGCATTCATGAACTCCTTGAGCGCAGGATTGGAGAGGACGGCTTCCTCAATCTGCTGCTTTTGCAGGAGCATCTGTGCCGCCGACTTGAACTTCTCATGCTCCAGCAGGCGATTGACCAGCTCGGTGCGCGGATCTTCCGGCGCATCGGCGGGGGCCAGTGGGTCGCGGGGCAGCAACATCTTGGACTTGATGTGGATGAGCACCGCCGCCATGTAAATGAACTCGGCGGCCACGTTCACATCCAGCTCGCGCAGCTTTTCCACATACGCCAGATATTGCGCCGTGATGCGCGCGATGGGAATGTCGTAGATGTCTATGTCCTGCTTGCGAATGAGGTCGAGCAGTAGGTCCAGCGGGCCTTCATAGACGTCGCTGACCGCGACCGCAAAAGGGAAGTCGCTCTGCTTTTGCGGCTTTCTGGGCGAGGCTGGCTCGGAGGGCGCGGCCGCCGCCGGGTCAGGACCAGTTTCGAGTTTTACTTCTTCGGTCATCAGTTCTCGTTCTATCGGTTCCGGCAATGGATCTGGGTGTGGCTAGGAATTGCGCGGAGGTTCGTAGTCAAGCGAGGTGCCCATCGCTTCCCGAACCTCTTCGAGCGTGGCGCTGGCCACTTTCTTCGCGCGGGCGGCGCCTGCTTCCAGAATATCCCAGGCCAGCCGCGGATTGTCCTCATATTTCTTGCGCCGTTCCTGCATGGGGTTGAGGATGCTGACCAGCGAATCCGCCGCCCAGCCCTTGCACTCGATGCACCCAATTCCCGCCGAGCGGCAGCCCTCGTTGACCTTGGCGATGGTCTCGCGGTCGCTGAAGATCTTGTGCAGGTCGCCCACCGGGCAGACATCCGGATTGCCGGGATCGGTGCGGCGCACCCGCGCCGGATCGGTGACCATGGTCTTCAGCTTTTGCCGCACCATCGGTTCCGGGTCGGTCATCAGGATGGTGTTGCCGTAGGACTTGGACATCTTGCGCCCGTCGGTGCCGGGCAGCTTGGCCGCCGGCGTCAGTAAGGGCTGCGGTTCGGGAAAGACGGAAGTATTTTTGCGGGTGTAGAACATGTTGAAGCGGCGCGCGATCTCACGCGTCAGCTCCACGTGCGGCACCTGGTCTTCGCCTACAGGCACGAAGTCGGCCTGGTAGATGAGAATGTCCGCCGATTGCAGCACGGGATAGCCCAGAAAGCCGTAGGTCCCCAAATCCTTCTCGGTGATGTTTTCCCGTTGCTCTTTGTAGGTGGGGACGCGCTCCAGCCATCCCAGGGGCGTAATCATGGAAAACAGCAGGTGTAGCTCGGCATGCTGGGGGACGTGCGACTGGATGAACATGGGACAGCGCTCCGGATCGAGCCCCGCCGCCAGCCAGTCGAGCATCACTTCCATGGAGTTGGACTTGAGCTTCGAAGTGTCGGCGTAGTCGGTGGTCAGCGCGTGCCAGTCGGCCACACAGAAAAAACACTCGTACTGGTCCTGCATGCGCACCCAGTTATCCAGCGCGCCCACGAAGTTCCCCAGGTGCAGTTTGCCGGTGGGCCGCATACCGCTGAGCACGCGTTTCAGTTGATTGGGACGAGGAGGCATCAGGCTCTCAAGAGTATGGAGTTGAAAATCCCTAAAACCGGGTCAATCGCTTGCCAGATATAGCGGCCGCCGAAATACACCAGAATCAGCACGCCGAAGAAACCAATGGAATCATAAATGCGCAGTATGCCCGCCGGGAGAAAATGCCGGATCACATGGCTGCCGTCGAGGGGCGGTACCGGAAACAGGTTGAACACGCCGAGCACGACATTAATAAACATCAGCTCATACAGCAGCAGGCTCAGCGGCATGATCAGCGTCCCGGAGTGCGCCAGCAGGGAATCGAGATGGTTGGGATAGTCAAACACGATGGACTGAATCACGACTTTGCCCAAGGGTGACACCAGGCAGATCAGCAGCAACGCCAGCACCGCCCCCGCCGCAATCACAAAGTTACTGATCGGCCCCACCACGGAAGTCAGAATGTCGTCTTTCACATAATGGCGAAAATTTCGCGGATTCACCGGGGTCGGCTTGGCCCAGCCGATGACCATTAAGCCGCTGACCATGGCGACCAGCGGCAGCAATACCGTGCCAAACAGGTCGATGTGCTTGATGGGATTGAGCGTGATCCTGCCCAGCATGCGGGCGGTCGGGTCTCCACAACGGTTCGCCATCCAGGCGTGCGCCGACTCGTGAATGCTGATCGCAAACAAAAAAACGATCAACTGGAAAAGGATATCTACGTGGTGCAGGGTCATGCGGGACTGCCTTCGATAGTAACACGTAAAACCCGGCCGCCGCGCCTTGTTTGGGCCGCGAAAAGGGGGCCCCGGCCGCCCGGCAAAAGCGGCTTAGGTCACTGTTTTTCCAGGGACTTCCGCAACTCTTCCGGGGCGATCGGCTTGACCTTGACCGGCTTAGCCGGAACTCCCACCACCACGTGGAAGGGCTCCACATTCTTGGAGGCCACGCCCATGGATCCGACCAGGCCATGTTCCCCCACCTTGACCCCGCTGAGCACGGTGGCGTGGTAGGTAATGCGGGCCTGGGGCCCGATCTCGGTCTTTTGATTGTCTACGATCATGCCATCATTCAGATCGTGGGTATGCGAATAGACGTTGGCATAGTCGGAAAGGGAGGTTCCCCGGCGGATGATGATCTCGCCGCGGTCGTCGAGCAGAACGTATTTGTGGACCACGCACTCGTCTTCCACCGTGAGGTTATAGCCGTAGGAGAATTCCACGCCGTGGAAGATCTTCACGTTCTGCCCGCAATGTTTGAAAATGTGTCGCGCCAGCATGGCCCGCATGCGGAAGCCCAGCCAATGGTTCAAGCCCGCGGGAGAGCGGTCGAACATCATCCAGAACCAGATGAGCGGTTTACGCTCGGCGTATTTTTCAGCGTCCACGTCGCCATAGTACTCGGGCTCCAGAGTAATATTGCGCGGATCGAAAGAGTGCAAAAGCGTCTGCTCGCCTAAGGGAGCGGTGGCGTAGGGTGGGGTGTAGCGCTTGCCCAGATACAACTGGTGCAGGGCGTCGCGCACCACGCTGCTGCGATGGTCGGCATCGCGGTTGGCGAATTGTTGGTCCAGATGGTCGACCCACTCCAGGAATGCCTTTTCCGCGGCCGGAGTCGGTTTCAGAGGGCGATATTCGTATCGGGGCATGCGGGCCTCGCCGGCAACTTCGCGAAGAGCCTAAACCATAGCACATCCATGGTTGAGCGCAGACGCTACTTCCCGGCACGCGCCTCGATGGCAGACACCAAATCCGCATACTCGAAGGGCCCATCATGCCGGTAGCCGTTGATAAAAAACGTCGGCGTTCCGTTTACCCCGCTGCGTACCCCGCCCAGGAAGTCATTCTTGACCACAGCGGCATAGCGTTCTTCTGCCAAGGCGTTACGCAGGTCTGGGGCGGCCATGCCCAGCGACTCGGCCAGTTCCAACAGGAATGCCGCGCTGAGACGCGCTTGGTTCTCGAAAATCCGGTCGTGCATCTCCCAGTAGTGTCCGTGGGCCGCGGCAAATTCCGTGGCCTCGGCGGCGCTTTGCGCCTGGGGATGGATCTGGGTCAATGGGAAGTTGCGAAACACAAAGCGCAGACGCTTGCCAAAGTGTTTTTGCACCCGCTTCACAATGGGGTGGGCGTGGGCGCAGTGCGGGCACTCATAGTCCCCGTATTCCACCAGCGTGATTTCCGCCTGGACCTCGCCCTGGACGTGGTCTTGAGAGGAAACAGGAACTCGCAGCATACTCATGTTCAGCTCTTTCTGTTGCACGAAATCTATTCGGGCAAATCTTCGAGCGCCTGCAAAATGCCGTCCGCACCCGGGTTGACGGCGATCGGGGACAGATAGCTCCACGCGATGACGCCATTTTTGTCGATCACGAACAGGGCGCGTTCGGTGATGCCGTCGTTGCCGCGATAAACACCGAACTTCCGCGCCACGTCGCCCTTTGGTTCGAAGTCCGCCGCCAGAGGGAAGCGCAGCTTGCGGTCTTTGGCGAAGGCGGCATGGCACCAGACCCCGTCCACTGAAACGCCCAGCAGCTCTGCGCCGAATTTCTGGAACTCGGGAAGAATTTCGTTGTAGAGCGCCATCTGGTCACCGCACACCGGGCTCCAGTCCGCCGGATAGAAAGCCAGAATCACCGGTTTGCCGCGCAGCTCGCGCAGAGAAATCTTCTTGTCGGGAGCAATCGGGAGCGTGAAGTCAGGAGCGGCAGTGCCGGGGGAGAGAATCTGCGACATGATGGGCCTCCGAGGAGGATAGATTATCGCACGTTCAGGGCCTGAGCACTGGCGTGGGCTGGCCACGGCGGCCCGCGAACGCGGACATGCTTTATAATGCGCGCTCACGCAGTCCGCCTCCATGGCCCATCTCGCCCGCAAACTTCGCACCGTGGATTACTTCGCTCTGGGCTGGGGCACCATGGTGGGCGTGGGCTGGCTGGTCGTCATGGACGACTGGCTGTTGCGCGGTGGGCCGATGGGCGGCATCTTGGGTTTCGCCATCGGCGGCGCGTTGTTGCTCCCCATCGGCTATGTCTATGGACGGCTGGTCATGGCCATGCCCGACGCGGCCGGCGAAGTCGCCTATACCGCCAAAGTTTTTCCTTCCTCCATCAGTTTCGCCACCGGCTGGATGATGACGCTCGCCTATTTCATCGTCTGTCCCTGGGAAGCCGTGGCGGTAGGCCGCATCGCAGCCTATATTTTCCCCGCCCTCGATTCCGTGGAGTTGTACCGGGTGGGAGATCATCCCATCTTTCTGCCGCGTCTGACCCTTGGTCTGGCGCTGACCGGCCTGCTGACCGTCCTGAATTACCGCGGCATCCGGTTGAGCGCCGCCTTTCAGAACTGGACCGCCTTTGGCACTCTGGCCTTATTTATAGTGTTTGTGGTCGCCGGCGTAAGCCGGGGAGCGCCGGAAAACTTTCCTCCCCTGTTTACGCACTCGCCCTGGATTTCCATTTTCCTGGTCATGCAGATCGTTCCCTACTTCATGACCGGCTTTGAATCGGTGGGGAAGGCGGCGGAGGAAGCCAGTCCGGAGTTCCGTGCCAGCGGCTTCATGAAAGCCATCGCCATGGCGATAGGGGTGGGCGTACTTTTCTACGTCATCGTGATTGCCTCCGTGGGTTACGTCGCGCCCTGGCGGCAACTCACGCAAACCAGATTCATGACCGCCGTAGCCTTTGAGCATGCCGTGGGCTCGCACTGGATCGTCATGGTGATTCTGACAGCGGCCATGCTCTCGCTGTTCAAGGTATTCAACGGAAACTTCGTGGCGGCCAGCCGCTTGCTGTTTGCCATGGGCCGGCGGGGACTGGTGGATGACCGCATCGGACGCATCCATCCCCGCAATCTCACGCCGGCGACGGCAGTGCTCTGCGTAGGCATAGCCACGGCGGCCTGCATGTTTTTAGGTGATGCCATCCTGGTGCCGATTACTGAGGTGGGCTCCGTGGCTTCGGCTACGGGGTGGCTGGCCGCCTGTGCCGCGTACTTCTGCATGCGTCCTTCCCCCGGGCAGAGAGTGGTGGCGGCGGTGGGCGCGCTCATCGGCCTGCTGATGGTCCTGATGAAAGTGCTGCCCTGGATGCCGGGACATTTTGATCGCTATGAGTGGCTGGCGTTGGGGTGCTGGATTTTTGCCGGGATGGCGCTGGGCTGGCAGGCGCGGCGTCGCGTCCAGTAACATACGAGCGGGGAAACCCAGCCATATTGGATCAGGGAGAGTGCATGCGAGATACCGCGTTGGGGAAAGCTGTGCTTTGGCTGTTCTGCGCCATCTGGATCGCCGGTCATGCCTCGGCCCAAACTGCTTCTTTTGATCTCGTCATCAGCAACGGCCACATCATCGATGGCACGGGTTCTCCCTGGTATTCCGGAGATATCGGCGTCCGTGGCGGAAAGATCGCCGCCATTGGCAATCTGAGTGGGGCCGCGCGGGCCCGCACCATTGATGCGCAGGGGAAAGTTGTGGCCCCCGGCTTCATCGACATGCTGGGGCAGTCGGAGGTCACGATTCTGGTGGACCCCCGCCTGCCGTCCAAAATTTTCCAGGGAATTACCACCGAGATTACCGGCGAAGGCACCTCCATCGCGCCGCTCAATGACGCGATCATCGCCGCCGACAAGCCGGTCTACGATCACTATCAGGTCACTCCTGACTGGAAAACTTTGCGAGAGTACTTTGCCCGCCTGGAAAAACAGGGCATCGGACTCAACTTCGCGACCTACGTCGGCGCAACCCAGGTGCGCCGCATGGTGCTGGGCGACGACAATCAGCAGCCCTCTCCGGAGCAGCTTGAGCGAATGAAGCAGTTGGTGCGCGATGCCATGCGCGACGGCGCAGTGGGCGTCTCGACCTCGCTGCAATATGCTCCCGCCCCTTATGCCAAAACCGCGGAACTGATCGCGCTGGCCGGCGAAGCTGGCAAGTCGGGCGGCATTTACGCCACCCATATGCGCAACGAAGGCAGCTCGGTGCTCTCCGCGCTGGACGAAGCCATCCGTATCGGCAGGGAAGGGCATCTCCCGGTTGAAATCTGGCACCTTAAAGTAGCCGGCAAGGAAAACTGGGGAGAGATGCCCCAGGTCATCGCCAAAATCAACGCTGCCCGCGCCCAGGGAATCGATGTCAGCGCCAATACCTACGCCTATCCTGCTTGGTTCAATTCTTTCTCGGCCTTTATCCCCGCCTGGGCCCATGATGGCGGCGATGCCAAATTGATCGAGCGCCTGAAGGACCCGGCCATGCGCGCCCGCATTCGCCAAGAAATGCTCATCCCGTCCCAGGATTGGGACAATGAATGGGCGGAAATTCCCGGGCCGCAATCGATCCTGCTATGTGTGGTCAACAATCCTGATTTGATTCGCTTTCAGGGAAAGACCCTGGCGGAGGTCGCCAAGATCTGGAACAAAGATCCCATGGATGCTTTATTCGACTTCCTGATCCAGGACCGGGCCCAGACCGGCGTGGCCGTCTTTGGCATGTCGGAGCCGGATGTCGCCCTGGCCTTGCAGCAGCCCTGGGTTTCCATTGATAACGATTCCTCGGGAACTTCGCCGGAGGGCATTCTCGGACAGGAGCATCCCCACCCCCGCGCCTACGGCACATTCCCGCGCATTCTCCGAAAGTACGTGCGGGAAGAGAAAAAGTTGACTCTGGAAGATGCCATCCGCAAGTTTTCCGCCCTCGCGGCCCAGCGTATGCGCCTGACCGATCGCGGCGTTCTGAAGACCGGTATGTGGGCGGATGTGGTGATCTTTGATCCGGCCACCATTAAGGACTTAGCTACTTTTGAAAACCCAAACCAGCTCTCTCAGGGCATGGAATATGTTCTGGTGAACGGCACGCCGGTGATCGAGCAGGGAAAGATGACCGGAGCTTTGCCGGGGAAGGTGTTGCGCGGGCCGGGATATCAGCCTTAAAGGCAGTTTGACAGCAGTGCGCAAACGGCGCCAATCGAAAGATCAATGCCACCAGCGAAACGGTAGCAATGTCTTTGGGGGATGTGTTATTTTTAAAGCCGAAGTAAGGGCATGAGGTGCGCCCTTAACCGCGCAAGCAATAGCTTGCTGCTGATGACCTCTACTAACTCTTCATTGAGGTCATCATGTCTGTCTCTCAGGCGTTCCGTACACCCCGGCCCACCCCTCTACAGCGAAGACTCAGTGAGCACCTGGCTTTGGCCCGGCATGTGTTCCTGGTCGCCGCGCCTTTGGGAGTTCTGGTCGGGGCCGCGATTGCGGGCTACGACTACGTCGTCAACGCTCTGCTCTGGGATACATTTTCTTCCCACCTCAGTCCTCTGTTTCTGTCGCTGCTTCCTATAGCCGGCATGGCCCTGACGGGGGCGATCCTCTCTCTGTTTCGCGTGGCTTCCTCTTCCATGGCGGACGAAGTGGTCCTTGCCTATCATCGACCCGAAACCGGGATCAACTACCGCCATGCTTTGCCTAAGCTGGGGGCGTCAGTCGCCACCATGGGATTCGGCGCCAGCGCCGGAATGGAAGGGGCCAGCAAGTGGCTGGGCGGGACCATCTGTTCCTTCCTGCAAAGCCGGTTGAACCGTTCCCGGCGTTTCCTGGCCCTGCATGGCCGGGTGGAAACCACGATGATTGCCGGGGCGTCGGCGGGAATCGCCGCTATCTTTCGCGCTCCCCTGACCGGGGCCATTATGGGGGTGGAGTCGCCTTACAAACACGACCTGGCGCATGAGTCGCTGATCCATGCTTTGGTAGCTTCCGCCACCAGCTACGCCACTTTTGCATTTTTGCGTCCGGCAAATTCCTATTTCCCGATTCATTTTGCCTATCAGCTGAAAATCCGCGATCTGTTGCTTTGCCTGCCCGTTGGGTTGCTGGGTGGCGTGGCCTCGCATTTGTTTCTGCTGCTGCTGAAAGAATTCAAGCGCATGTGGGCGCTGTGGCCCGCGCCACGCATCATCAAGACCAGCTTCGGGGGAGCCCTGGTCAGTGCCGTCGCGCTGCTTTCGCTTAAGCTGATTCACGAGCCGGCCATTCTGCAGGCCGGTCTTCCCATTGCCAACCGGCTGCTCAATGGCCACTACGTTCTCTGGGTATGTCTTTTCATCTTTGCCGCCAAGCTCCTGGTCACGGCGCTCACCTTTGGCAGCGGCGGGGTGGGCGGGTTATTCGTTCCTTCGGCGACCATCGGGGCGGCTCTGGGGGCCGCTTGTGATCTGATGTTTCATCCCAGTCAGCCGGGACTGTTTACGCTGGTCGGCATCGCCGCTTTCGCGGGGGCCAGCTACAACAGCCTGCTGTTTTCCGCGGTGTTTGTCGCGGAAGCCACCGGAAGCGCGACGCTGGTGGTGCCCTCGCTGATCGCTTCGTGCGCAGCTTTTCTGGTTTCGGCAGGGATCTCCAATTCGGAATCGCAACGCCATAAACGAACCACCGACGAGGCCCTGCTCGCTTCCTTCTACTGCCGCGATTGGATGACCACGAAAATTGTGGTGGCCTTTCCTGACCACAACCTGGCCCAATTCGCTGAGCGCAGCATCTTTGAGCATCCCTTCCAGGCGCTGCCGGTGGTGGCGCAGGACGGCCGGTTCCTGGGCATGATCGAACTGCGGTCTCTGCGTTCGGTGCCAAAGTCGCAATGGGTCAGCACCTCGGTAGCGAAAATCATGGATCCTCGCGTGCGCACTCTCCGTGCCGAGCATTCCATGGCCCTTGCGGAAAAGGAACTCACCAAGGGCGGGCAGGACTACTTGCCAGTCACCGATCAGGCCACTGACCAGCTGATCGGCATGATTTCCGTCAGCGATATCCTGCGTGCCCGCAGCCGCGCTCAGGAGATTCTGCGCCCCGAGGAAAAGCAGGGCCGGTCTTTGCTGGAAAGACTGGAAAAAGAGAGAACTTAAATCATTTGCCTTGAAGAGGAGGACAAGCCGTGAGTGAGCAAATTCATGCGGTTTCCGCGACCATTTCTGCTCTGCGTGTGTATATGAAGCGGGGAGACAACAAAAAGTCCGCGCGCTGGTGGAACCGGATGTTCGAGAAACCGCTATCCCATTATCTGGTGAACGCCGCGCTGGAAGCCGGTCTCATGCACGCCGCGGTCAATCTGGGGCACATCGGATTCAGCAAGGATGGAACGTCCGTCGCCTATGACTCGTCGGAAATGCCCCTGCGCACGTTGCCGGTTTGCGTGGAACTCCTCGGCCCCAAGCGGCTGCTGGAGCAGTTCATCCGCGAGCAGGCCAAACACCTGGTCGCTACGACCATGGTGATGGTCGACGGCGTCCACATTTCCAGTCTCTATCTGTCGGAACTCGACAAAGCCATCGATGCCCGGCCGCACCACGTGGAATATATCTCCGGATCGAACGGCCCGCTTCCTGTGGAGCATGTGGAGTTGGACGCGACAGAAAGAAATTAATTCCGCGGGTCCCGCCTATGAGGCAAAAGACGGGCAAGCGTTGCAGAGCGGCCTCTCTACTGCTGGACGACCGTGACTTTGTGGGCGCCGACTGTGGCCGTGGCAATCCGCGCCGGTAACGGGAAGCGCGAGTTCAGTCCCACATTGGGGTATCTGGGCTGCAGATATTTTTCGATAAATAATTGCAACACGAAGCGGGGGATTTCCACGCCGTCGAGGCTTACCGTATCCACCTCCACGTAGCCTGTTCCCCGCGTGCCCCGGGCCTGCGCGGTGACGATGACATCATGAAGACCGGAAAATACTGCCAGTGCCGGGTTCCAGGAGGCACGCCCTGCTTTTAGGCGATCAAAATCCACCCGGGTTGTGGCTGTCACGACGCCGGGCTCGGCCGCGAAGCGCACAGATTGCACTCCCGCCGGAAGCGCCACCTTACCCGCCGCCAAGTATGCGTTGATTTCCGCTTCGCTGAACGCAGTGGGGTGGGGGTCCGGCGGCTTGCGCTTGCTGTTGCTCTGCAGATATTGGATTTTCCCTTCCACGCCGGCAGAGCCTGCCGGGATGCACCATGCCGCAGCCACGAAGCTGCAGGCAAGAAGCATTCTGCGCAAGCCGATCCTCATGGTTTCAAGGCAGCGCGGGCTTCCGGGGGCTCGATTCGGGCCACCCGCGGGGCGTTCAGAGGTCCGGTAATCTCATAGCCGTGGGCCCCGTCGCGGGTAAGTTTGACATTGAGAGTGCGTCCCAAAGAAGCCACGCCGCTCACCTGATAGATGCCGGAAGCCATGTCGAGTTTGCTTTCGGAAAATTCCAGGCGGCTGTTGCGCAGTGCCACCTTGCCCACGAAGCGGGAAGCCCGAAGCCCGCCCGCTCCATTGGCCAACACAATGTGAGGGAACGCGCCGTTCTCGAGTTTCACCTGCAGGACCGCGTCCGCCGAGTTGAACAGTTCGGTTGTGCTCCATCCTGTGGCCGAGGCTTGATAGGTGGCGCTGGCCGTGCCGTTCACCCAGCCATCCCGCATCAGGTCGGCCAGCCGGGCCAGGGCCACGTGATCGAAGGAGCCTTCTCCCTTATAAGACGGGGCCTTGCTGGTGAAGTCGAGCGTCCAGCTGCCTTCGTGGCGTCCTCCCAGGACGTCGGCATGCAGTCCCAAAATGCGCAGCACGCCTCGGTCGAGTTCGACGTCCGCGGAAGCGCGCGTGGCCGCCAATTTGGCAATGCTTACGCGATTTACGGCCAGCTTGCCGTGGGCCCGCAGCGCGGTCAGCCAGGGGCTTCCGGGAGAGTTGGAAAGAAAACGGTACCAGGGCCGGGAGCGGGTGTTGGGATTCAACAGTTGATTGAATCGCTCGGTCGAGATTTCATCCGCTTGCAGGTCAAAGCTCACTCGGCAGCCGTTGCCGGGGACACATCCGCGGGGAAGGGATAAGGAGCCGCGCCAGGTGGTTCCACCAGTGGTTGCACTGATGTTCTGAGCGCTGATGCCCTCCGGCGAAAGCACCACGTTGGCCGCAGCCACCTCCACCGGCGCGTTGATTCCGCGCACTTCAGCGCGCACGCTGTGCAACTCGGCGGAGCCGACCGCCTGGGGCGCAACCAGCCCTTTCCACTGCCCGCTGCTGCGCAGGTTGATTTTGGCGGTGCCCTCCGGGCCCAGGCTGTCCAGCAGCGCTTGCGAGACGGGAATGCCAGTCATGCGGGCCAGCTGGAGAAGCCGCCGGATTTGGGTGTCCCCCTGCAGCTCAAAATCATAAGAGGATGGCGAAAGCCATCCCTGGAACGCCGCTGGGGTCGTCCGGCCCAACGCCAGGCTGGCTGGCCCGATCTCCAGATGCATGCCTTCCGGCACGGCCAGAAATTGGCGGATCGCCGGCTTACGCTTGCCGGGCGCTGCCGCTTTCTGGCTGGTCAACAGCAGGGGAATTTTTTCCAGGGCGAAGTCGGTATTGTTGGCTTTGGAGGACAGGCGCAGTTTGGCAATTTCCCCGCTGCCCTGCCATGCCGCCTGACCGGAGACCGGCAGCTCAGGCTGATAAAGAAATTTGCCCTGCAATGTTCCCGAAGCGATCAGGTCTTCCGGCAGATTTTCCTTGGCCCGCTGGGCGAGCGAAGCCACCGCTTGCATGGGGACATCCTGGACCAGCAGGGTGAGGGAAGTCGTGGCGGCAAGATTTCCCTCCAGGCGCAACGAGCCATCGCCGACAGGGGCGCTGCACGCGACTTCCGACACGCTGTGATCCAGGGAACTGAAACGCCCGCGACACTGCGCTGCCAGCCGCAGAGAGCCGCCGCTGGCGATGTCATAACGGCGAAAATCGTCGATCGAGGCGGAGGTCTGGATCAGCAGGTTGGCGGGGGTACCGGAGATATTGGCCGACCACTCCACCCCGCCGCGCCATCCCCGATCTTTGCCATAGATCAACTTGGTGAGCTGTCCCAGCTGGCCGCGTTCCCATTGCAGGTTGAATTGCAGTGGGGTGTCGCGCAGGCGGTCGGAGCGCTGCCACAGTCCGTTCACCTGCAAGATCCCGGTATCGCTCAGGCTGTAATCGGTGCGAGTGGGCTGGGCCTTCAGCCGCATGCCCCAGGAATTTTCCGACTCCTGCCACAGATTGAAATCGGCGTCGGTGAGGGCATAGGCCTTTTTTTCGTGACCGAACTTAAAGTTGATGCGCCCATTATCCGCCCCAATGTAGGGGAAGCCGGGACGAGGCTCCGTGGATGGCTTGCTGGTGGGAGCGACCGGGGTCTTCGCGGCCCGTTCCAGCAGGTTCTCCAGGTTCCAATGGCCTTCGCTGTTGCGCACCAGATTCAGGCTGGGCTCGGTAAGGTCCAGACGGGCGATCTCCAGCTTACCGCGCAGCAGGGAGCGCACCCGCAACGCTGCTGTGACTTCGGAGGCGCGCAGCATAGGCTCCGCACTATAAGCCGGGTTGTCATAGACGATGAAGTTGTCCAGGTCGAACCCGGGCTGGGGCAGCAGACGAAAATGCACCGCCGCAATCTCTACCGGACGGTCGAGGGAGAGGCTGATGGACGCGACAACGCGCGCCTTCAGGCGCGATGCCCCGGGACGGAACAAGAACAGGGCCAACAGCACCAGCAGACCAAGCAACAGGATGCCCGTCCTGGAGCGGAAAAACTTCAACGTAACACCTTAAGCGTGCGGTTCCAGCGCGTTTCGTCGAAGAAGTGGATGACGGTATGCAGAAGGAATTGCGCCCGGTCGCCGATGGCGGTGCGTTCATACTGGTCGCGCGGCGTCTCAAACGACCAGTAGATGAACATGGGGCGTCCGATGATGTTGCGTTCGGGAATGAATCCCCAGAAACGGCTGTCCAGGCTCACCGTGCGGTTATCGCCCATGCCGAAGTAACTGTGCTCGGGGACCACCAGGTCATCCCCTTGAATATATTGCGGCATATTCAGCGCCCAGTTGTCATTCACGTTCATATCGTGGGCGGGCGCCGCCGGGAAGTTATCGCGATAGGCGTTGTTGTAGTCCGCGTCAGGGTAGAGGTAGGGTTCGTCCAGCTTTTGCCCATTGCGATAGACCACGCCATTGCGCAAGTGAATGCGGTCGCCGGGGATGCCAATCACTCTTTTCACCACGTAGAGGCCCGGCTGTACCGGCGAGAGAAACACCACGATATCGCCGCGGCGGATTTCACGGTAGGGAAGCAGGGGCCCCATCCAGGAGGTCCGGGGAGCGAACTGCACCCGGTTCACGAAAACGTGGTCGCCGACCAGCAGCGTGTTTTCCATGGATTGGGAGGGGATCTCGAAGGCCTGCACCACAAAGGTGATGATGAACAGCCCGGTCACCAGTACGGCCGCCAGCGAAGCCAGGAACTCGACGGTTGTTTCTTTGGGCTTTTCTTCTTGTTCTTGCTGCTTTGCTTTCGCCACCCGAAACCTCTTACCAGGCCCTCGGCCTTGGGAAATCGAACTTACTTGACCACGCGCAGGGTACGGTCCCAGCGCGTCAGTTGAAACACATGCGTCACGGCATATGCGAAATGAAAAAGTTTATCACTGATTCGTGGCGACTCCGGCATGTCCTGCTCGCTGCGCCGCAGCGACCAGTAAATCAGCAGGGGCCGGCCGATGATGTTCTCGCGGGGAACGAATCCCCAGTAGCGGCTGTCCGAACTCTGGTCACGGTTGTCGCCCAGCACGAAATAGTGGCCTTGCGGCACGATCAGCTGATCGTCGTCCACCAGCTTGCGCATTTCCAGCCACCAGCTGGCTTCCAGCCCCGGCACCGGCAAGTCCACGCGCGGAAACTCGTCGCGATAGGTGTCCGGCTCCATAGCATGATACTGGACGTAGGGTTCATACAAAGGGATGCCGTTCACGTAGACCCGGCGATGGATGAGGCGGACCCTGTCCCCCGGCACGCCGATGACCCGCTTCACAAAATGCTGTGCGGGGTGCACCGGGTAGTGAAAGACGATGATGTCGCCCCGCTTGACCGGTTGGTAGGGGACGATACCCCCGGCCAGCCGGCCGCCATAGTGCAGCTTGTCCACCAGCAGGTAGTCGCCGATGAGCAAGGTGTCTTCCATCGATTCGGAAGGGATCTGGAAGGCCTGTACCACAAACGTAATGACGAAGATGGCGATGATGACGGTACCCAGCAGGGACTGTAAGGAAGCCACCAGGTTCGTGCTCGACTTTTCGCTTTCACCGGCCATGCTAAGTATGGGTGGCTTTCCGCCCTACGTCCTGACTGCTATTTTCCGGCAAGGTCGCGAGATATTCCAATGCCTGGCGGGCGGCATCCTGCTCCGCGCTCTTTTTCGTCGGCCCTTCGCCGCGGCCTACAAAGCAGGCCGGTTCTTCCCCCGGCCGCAACTGCAGACGAGTTTCAATAGTGAACATTTTATGGTGCTCAGGGCCTTGTTCGGCCACCAGAACATAGGCCGGTTGGGACCAGCCCATGGCCTGTAATCGCTCCTGCAAGGCCGATTTGTAGTCGCTGAGCGGCAAGGGCTTGCCTGTGCTCGCCAGGTGTTGCAACTCGGGCGCGACAATATGCTCCAGAATCAGACGCCGGGCCGGTTCCAGTCCGCCATCCAGATAGATGGCAGCCAGGATGGCCTCCAAAGCGTCCACCAGCAGGGCCGTCTTGGAGCGTCCCCCGCTTTTTTCTTCTCCCTTGCCCAACAGCAGGAAATGGCCCAAGTCCAGTTTGCGCGCCACCTTCACCAGGTGACGCTCGCTCACCAAATGGGCCCGCAATTTGGAGAGGTCGCCTTCCTGGAACGAAGGAAAGTGCTGAAACAGCTCTTCGCTGGTCACCAGAGACAGGACGGCGTCGCCCAGAAATTCCAGCTGTTCATTGTCCGCGACGCGCACCTCGTCCTCTTGCCGGGCCTCGGCTTCGCGCGCTTTCGAACTGTGGGTGAGGGCCTGTTGCAGTAATTCCGGGCGGGCAAAGGTATGGCCCAGAGCCTGTTGGAGTGGGGATGTGTCGGAGGGAGTCATGTATGGAATTGGCTGCGATAGGAAGAGCGGCCCCTGGGGGCCGCTCTTGTCCTTAAGCCGCCGCGGACGGGCGCTTATTTCGGCTGCGCCGGGGCGGCAGTCTTGCCCCCGGTCAGCTGGACCAGGCGGTCCCGCTCCTGACGGGCCAGCCGTCCCGGAGTGGTGCCTTCCTGCGTCAGATCCACCGCGTGGTTCGCTTCCTTGAGCGCTTCCGGATACTTGCCCTGGCGGTCAAGGGAAAGGGCCAGGCGCAGCACCACAATCGAATCGGGCTGCTCGGGAAGCGAGGCCACCGACTGGCGGAAGTAGCCCTCGGCCTCGGCAAACTGCTCCTTGTTAAAGGCGATAGTGCCCAGGATGGAGTAAGCGTTGGACTTCAGATATCCCTTATACGCGTCTACTTTCTCTTTCGGCGTATCCGCGGGAATGGCCAAGTCGGTTTCTACCGTATCCACGGCATGCTTGGCGTTCTTGGCGGCTTCGTCCCAGCGCTGATCTTTGTCCAGATCAGTGTCGCGGGTGCGCTCCACCAGGACTTCGGCCACGCCCACCAGCGCTTCGGGCTGGTCAGGATCCAGGGTCAGCACCTTGCGGCCCGATTCCAGCATCTTGTCGGCATTGTTGGCCCCCTGGTAAGCGCGCATAACGCCCTGGTACAGCAGAATGCGCAATTCGCTTTCGGGGAACTTCTCGGCAAAGTCATTGGCCGCTTTCTCAAAGGCGGCCGGATCGTTGGCGCTGGCCACGGCCACTTTGTAAGCCTCGAACTCCGGTTGGGTCTTGGCTTGCGGGGGATGTTTGCCGGCGGGGGGCGTGGCGGGTTGGGCCGTGCCCGATTGGGAGCCGCCGCCTTGCGGGGCCGCCTGTTGCGCATAGGTCATTGTTGCCAGCGCAAGCACTACCATGGCCATTGCTGCTCGCTTCATGCTGTCTCCTTAGAAATGACTGCTGAATTCCGACTGCCAAATCTGTGCTCTTACTCGACCTCGGGTGCGCAGCCCTACTTGGGTTCGTCCTCGCCTTCCTCAGCCGGCTTGTTGCTGGGATGGGCGGGAGGCTCATAGGGTTTGCTCAGACCTTGTTCCGCGGCCGCCTTAATTTCCGGAAGCACGGCCCCGGCGCTCATGGCCGCCCGGTAGTGATTCAAAGCCTGTTCCCGCTCTTCCTGTAGATCATAAATCCGGCCCAGATAAATATGAGACCAGGCCACGACCTTGGGTTCATGCGCGGTCTGCAGGGCGCGTTCAAAGTAGGTCTGCGCCCCGGCCATGTCCTTCTTCATGGCCGCGACTTGGGCCAGGATGAACAGGGCCCGCCCCGAATCTTCGCTCTTTTCGTCCAGGGCCTGTTGGGCCAGCGCCTGAGCCGCGGCAGGGTCTCCAGCCGCGAGCTTCTGCTCTGCCGTGCGCAGCAGTTTGCCTTCGTTGGGGCGGGTCAGATGCAGCAACTCAGGGTCGGCCTTGCTGGCGAAGTGCACTTGCAAAATGGCCTTTTGCTCTTTGCCGACATCAATGCCACTCAACATGTCGGGGAAAGCATTACGCAGGCCGATGGGCCCTTTTTCGAACTGTTCCAGCTGCTGATAAAAATACGGCGTCAGCACGAACCCCTGCTCCACCGACTCCTGCACCGCTTTGGAACGCTCCGCTTCCGGGGTCTTGGAAGACCCCAGAGTCCGCGCTTCCACGGCGCGAATCAGACATTCGGTGACCAGCAGGGCCGCATCACTCTTGAAATTTTCATCCATGGGCGAGGGCTTGACTGCGACCAGGATGGGGTCAAGCCGCTTCAGCGAATAGGGGTACTTCATGGCCAGGGGATCCAGCAGGTAATGCAGATAAGTGTGGCGAATCTGCTCCATCTTAAGGGCCGCGGATTTTCCCGGCGAGATTACGACGTAATAGTCCAGGCCGTAATTGCGAGCGTTGCTTTGCCCCGGGGCCCCCATGGGCTCCAGATACACGATGAACTGGTGTCCCAAATAGCCGGAGGATGGAAGCTTGAGATAGATCTCCGTATCAAAGAGCATTTTCGCCAGCGGCTCGTGGTAGCGCTCTGTCAGCCCGGTGTATTCCCGGGCATGTTGCAGCCAGATAGCATGCAACTGTGCCTGGGTATAAAACTGCTGCAGAAAGGGCACGATGCCCAGGACCCGGCTGGCGTCCGGCGGCAGGTCGGCTTCCTTCACCCGCAGCGCGAATGTGGGCGCTTCTCCCAGGTAAAGGGCCAGGGACACGTATTGGGCCAAATTGCGCGAGGCGTCCGGCAGTTGATGGTCGGCGTAGAACTGGCAGACCAGTTGTACGGCATCGTGGGCGTCGCTGGAGGCGGCCACGGCCTTAGCTACTTCCCCTCGGATCTGTTCGCGCAGGGGATCGGAGAGGCTCAGTTCGGTGTCATACCCGCAGGCATTGATGGCGGTGAATACGGTGAATATGCTTTCGTTGGTGTCTAAAACGACTTTGGGCGTATTCTCCGCGAAAGACACCTGTAGGGCGAGCCCAAGCAGAGCAGCCAACAGCGAGTACCGGAATCCGCGACCCAGGAAGAACCTCCAAGCTTGGCAGGAGCTGTCGTTGTAAGTGTATGAGCTTCCGGGCAGAGGGTCAACAAAAGGGCCGAGGCCGGCGCCCTGGTCCACGGCTTTCCCCGGTGCGCGGTCCCCGGGAACCTATCCGCGCACGCTGATCTTGGAAAATGTCAGAATGGCCCGGCCCGAAGTCGGCCGTCCCATGGAAGTCGCGGGCCGAAACGTGGTGAAGATCAACATGTTCTTGACCTGCGGTTGCAGTTCCTTTTCCAGATCGGGATGGGACAAGATGCGGTAATCCTCAATCCGCCCCCGCGAATCCACGTACGCCTCAACCACGACGGAATCTTCATTCACCGAATCCAGCGACATGCCGAAGGCCGACTGTTGCAGCTGCGGCGCGGTATAGAGCATGAGCGGCACGTCGGGGCTGCCCGCTTGCAACGGGCTCAGGAAGCCCATAATCAGGAAAAAGATGGCGATGGTGCTGGTGAGCCCAACCGTAGCGGGGACCATGAAAGCGCGCAAGGCGTTTTCCAGACGGACCTGCAACCCCTCAAAGTGGGCGCGCGAGGTGCGGGCGGCTTCCTGCGAAATGGCGACCCGCAGCTGCAGCGCCAGATCGGCCGGCGCTTTGCGATGGCCTACCTTTCCCAGCAAGCGTTGCGTCCCGCGCAACAGCACATAGTCCTGGTTGCACTGATAGCAGCCGGCCAGGTGTTGGCTGATGTCTCGCATTTGCCTGCCTGTGACTGCGCCGTCCAGGTATTGCGAGAACAAGGGCTTGGCATCGGCACACTTCATGGCGTCACCTCAACTTCCCTGCCATTGGACGAACCCGTGGAGAGCGGACGCGGCACGACCCCCGGTTCTTCCGGCGCCAGCAAGCCAAGCTGCGGACCCGCTTCCCGCACAAACTTGACCAGACGGCGCTTCAGGGCTTCGCGGCCCCGGGTTAACCGGGATTTGACGGTACCCAAGGAAACCTGCGTGATCTCGGCGATCTCTTCATAAGACATGTCTTCCAGGTCGCGCAAGATCACGGTCGTACGATAGGGTTCGGCGACCTGCCGAAGCTCCTCTTCCACCCGCATGCGGATCTCTTCATGCACCGCGCTGTCAAAGGGAGACTCGCCTTCATCCACCAGCATGTCCTTGATGGCGGGCGCGGTCTCAAAACCGGCTTCCGTCACCGTATTTTCCATGGAGGTTTCGTGCGCTTTGTGGCGGAACCACCAGCGGCGGCGGTTGGAGGCCTCGTGGATGGCGATGCGATAAATCCACGTCTTGAGGCTGGATTCTCCGTGGAACTGCTTCACCCCGCGAAAGATCTTCAGGAAGACTTCCTGCGTGGTGTCGGCGGCATCGGCCGGGTCGCTGACGATGCGATAGACAAGGCTATAGATCGGCTGATGGAACTCCCCGATCAGCCAGGCGTAAGCTTCCTCAGAACCTGCTTTTAACTCGGCTACGATGGCCGCTTCCTGAGCCCGAACTCCCAGCGCACTCGCTAAATCACCCAAGGTGGTTGCTCCCGCCAACGCTCGCATGGCGACACCCCCCTATTATAGGTTCTTTTTCGGCTCAATGCCTGGCCTAAAGTGCAACGAGTTTCCCGTTCCCGGATGAATTCGCGGCTCGAGACCCTCACCCACTTCTATGAATAGACCCCGGCCAGCCGTGGGAAGTTCCCCGAAACCGGCATTTTCCGCCTCCCGGAAACCCAAAAGTCACGGCTCGGCTGGAAATCCTGGGGCCTAGTGGGGTTGGGAGGTGGCGGGAGTAGCCGCGGGTTTGGCGGCGCTCCCGGCTTTGGGAGGGAGCTTTTTCGGCGCGGGTTTCTTCACCGGCGTGGTGTCGTCCACAACGACCTTTTTCGGGGGGGCCGGGGGGGCGCTGGCCTGGGCCTTCTGCAGTTCGGCCCGCAAGCGGAGAATCTCGGCTTCTTTGCCTGCGGAGAGGGTTTCCATGCGGTCCGCCATGGCCCGGCGGGCCCGGTCGAAAGCGCTCAGATCGTTGCCCAGGGTCTGGAAGTCGTCCTTGGAGCCAAAGGCCCCCGCCGCCTCCACCACCGACCCGAAAACATCGTAAAGGGCCCCCAGATTGCGATACATCTTAAACGTGGAAGCCAGACTCTCCGGCGCGCCACGCAGCTCGCGGATGATTTCCGGCAACGCCCCTTGCAGATTTCGTTGCACCGATTCCGCTCGGGCCAGGGTGTCGCGTTTGCTGTCGGAGTCCACTTTCCACTTCTCGATGCGCAGCTTGGCTAGATCCAGCTGCGTGCTCTGGCTGGCCTGTTCGAGCTGCGACAGGATGCCGTTGAGCTGGCTCACCGAGCTGTAAGAGACCGCCGCCTGGCCGGTCGGACTCTCCTGACCGATGGCGAAGAGGGAAAACGCGAACAAACAAGACAGCGCAAGGAAGGACTGCCGGGTTGGGCTCCAATGCATGATGGAAAGTACGCCCCTTTAAGTTGCGCTTCAGGATACTTGAAATCCGCGGCCTTTCGCAAAATGGTTGGGGCACAGCCGGGCTGGCGGCGAAATCCTTGCCGCGCAAGACGGCGAAAGTTGGCCGGCAAGTTTGACTATCGCGGGGAGCTGGGCGAAAATAACTGCATACCACTGTGGGCCTGTGGCGCAGCTGGGAGCGCGCTTCCATGGCATGGAAGAGGTCGTCGGTTCGATCCCGACCAGGTCCACCAAAAGTCTCTCCTCAGTACTCTCCCGGATTCTTCCTAATCGCAATTTCCCACCTCCTGTAGGTTTCGAGGTTCTGGTTCGCCTCCCGGGCAGGGAGGGAAGTGCCTTTTTGCAGGCAGGCGGCTGGCGGAGTGGGCATTTTTCGGGAAGCTTGATATAAGAGCTGCCGGAGCCAAGCCCTTAATTTACAATGGCCGGGAAACGTTTGCGTCCCCATGAACACCATGACCAGACCCGTTCGGAACAGGCGTGCCGGCAACAACGGCGCCCCGCAAATGAGAGATGTTGCGGAACGCGCCGGAGTGTCCATCAGCACGGTCTCCCACGTTCTGAACAACACCCGCCCAGTGGCGGAAGTGACGCGTGTGCGCGTGCTGCAGATCATGCGCCAGTTGAACTATTACAAGAATGCCAGCGGCCGGCGGCTGGCGCGGGGACGCAGCGACGCCTTTGGCCTCATCATCTCGGACGTGGAAAACCCCTTTTTCCCGGAGATGATCAAGACCTTCGAGCGCGCCGTCGTGGAAATTGGTTTTGACGTGTTTCTGGCCCCCACCAACTATGATCCCATCCATGCTTCCAACGCGGTCCGGCGCATGATCGAGAACAAAGTGCAGGGCGTGGCGGTCATGACCTCCCAGCTGGAGGCCGACCTGATCGACCAGCTCCTGCAAAACGATATTCCAGTAGTGACCCTGGATGGGAGCAAATTTTCCCGCGGGCGCAGCAATATCCGTGTGGATTATTCCAGCGGAGTGCGGGAAGCGGTGGAATATTTGAAGCAAATCGGCCATCGGCGCACCGCCTTCATTACCGGCCCGCAGCATCGCCTCTCCGCCAAGGCCTATAAGCAGGCTTTTATCGATGCCCTGGAGCAAAACCAGATGCCCGCCACCCACTGCACCGAGGGGGACAATACCATCGAAGGGGGACGCGCGGCCATGGCGGCGTTATTGAAGGAGCCCGAGGTCGCTACGGCAGTAATTTGCGGCAACGATCTCATGGCCCTGGGCGCGGTGCACGCGCTGGTCGAGGCGGGAATTGAGGTCCCGGGACAGATCTCCATTATCGGCGCGGAAGATATCCCTTATGCACGTTACGCCAATCCTCCCCTGACCACGGTGCGTATAGCCCGCGACCAGCTGGGCCGGCTGGCCTTTGAAGCCCTGCATCGCCTGATGCGCAGCAAGCGCCGCCAGGGCAGCGAATATGTGGTGGAGACCCGCCTGATCGTCCGCGGCTCCTCGGCTCCGGTGTCCACGCGAAACTGATTCTGGCCGATTTTTCGGTTTCTACGGGCAAAAAAATGCCGATCATCCGGCGTGTTCCGCGGATGATCGGCATTTTGCTTAGGCCTAGAACTCGTAGCGCAATCCTACCTGCAGCACGCGTGGCGCGCCCAGAAGGCTGTCGTAGGTGCCGAACTGCGTGGGATTATCGATGAACATGTTCTGTTCGGTGTTGATGGTAAAGCGCGCGGTGTTGGTCACGTTGAACGCCTCTGCGCGGAATTGCAGGCTTTGCCCTTCAAAGGGCAGGGCGAAGCGCTTGCCCAACCCCATATCGATGGAGAAAATGCCGTCTCCGCGCAGAACGTTGCGCGATCCCACCTGGCCGGTGCGAGTGAAATCAAATGCTTGCACGGCCGCCGCGGGATCGGCAAACATGTTGGGTCCGCCGGTGGTGGAGTGCTTCACGTTCTGTGTCTTGACCGGGGCAACCTGGGTAGCGGCCACTTCGCAGCACCAGTTAGTGGGATAGTGGTAGCCGTTCATGGGGCTGAAGGGGAGTCCCGACGTGATGCGGAACAATCCGCTCAGCTGCCAACCACCCAGCACGGCGTCGGCGATGCCTCCACGGTTGAGGAAATGCTTGCCCTTGCCAAAGGGAAGCTCGGCCACCCAGTTGGCGTTGATCTGGTGGGTCATGTCGAAGTCGGAAACCGCGCGCTGCGCTCCGGGGTCCAATGCGTTCAGTACGGTGCTGGGGAAGCCGTATCCCTGGCGGGTTTCGGTTTGCGAATAAAGGTCCAGCGACTTCGAATAAGTGTAGTTGATGGTGAACTGGTAGCCGTTCGAGAGTTGTTTCCGCAGGGTGACCTGCATGCTGTTGTAGCTGGCGCTGCCAATGCTCTGCAGTCCTAACAGTCCCCAGAATTGCGGCTGCATAAAGGTATAAGCCCCGAGATTGCTGCAAGCCGGATTGCAGGCCGAATCCACCTGTACCAGGGAGGTGACCGGGTCGGTCGGCGTCTGCGCAAACTGGCTATAAACGACCTGCGTGGCGGTCAAGCCTCCACCCGCCGCATTGGAGTAGAGATTTTCCCAGAAGGGGATGGGTTGCATGTCCGCCACCGCCACTTGCTGTCTGGCCGCGCTATCCAGGGCGGCCATCGCATCATAGAGCCGGGTTCCCGACTGCGGATCACGGAAGTTGAGAGGTTGCGACGCCCCCTGGCTCATGATGAGCTGACGGCGGCTCAATCTTCCCACATAGCCCACATCGATGCCGAAGCTATTGCCTAACTGGCGTGAAACAGAGAGGTTCAGGTTGAAGACATACGGTGGCTTGATGCCGTAGTCGATCACCTGCGTGCCCGTGACCAGTCCGATCGGCGGGGTTCCCGGACCTCCGCCCGGCGAGGGCGGGATCAGGTTCGAAGGCACCGCGGTCAGCGACGTAAACCGCGGTGCCGTGTTCGCATCGAACGTGCCGATGGGGGTGATCTGCGTGGTAGTTAATCCGAAGGAGTTGGCGTCGAGCTGGTCGATCATCCCGCTGCCGAATAAGTCATAGAACATGCCCGCGCCCAGGCGGATGCTGGTCTTGCCCGGCCCACCGGTCAGGTGAGAGAGCCAGCCCTTGTCGTGGTCCGGCGAGTAGGCGAGAGAGATGCGTGGCGCGAAGTTTCTCTTAAACGTGGGGTAAAGCGCCGTGCCCTGTGCGCTGTCACGGGCCACAAAACTGACCAGTTCGTTGGCATCCGGCAAGCCCTGTTCCGCGTCCGCCAGCCGCCGCCGGAACAACGTTCCATAGGAAGGCACGTTGGTAGTCTGCTGACCATTCAGCTCCGAAGGAGGAGGCATCAACGACCAGCGCAAGCCTGCGGTTAGTGTGAGGTTGGGGCGAAGACGCCAGCTGTCCTGTAAGTACAGCTCATATTCCGAGCTGCCAAAGTCGCGGAGTTTTGCGTCCTGTTGCGGTATCAGGTCGCCCTGCACCGTGTAGTTGTAGGTCGCATTGCCGGCCGCCAGAATTCCCAGAAGCGCCATAATCCCGTTCGGCGCGCTGGCGGAGCCGATCGGAGCGTCCGCAGGGGTAAATGCCAGCTGCCCACCTGACAGTTGATAAGCCTGGCCGCCGGCGTAAGGGAAGGGTTGTTGCGAGGAAATGCGACGGCGAATCAGACGGGCCGTGCCCCCGAACTGCAAGGAGTGGCTGCCCCGCGTCCAGGTCATATCCTCCGCGATGGTGTGCACCGGAGTCACCGTCGATCTGCCCGTGACATTGCTCAGCGCGGGGGTGAGAAAGTAATCGAAAGGATTGACCACCGGGGATTCAGCAGCGCCGGAAGTGCCGGTGGATATGCGAGTCAGGCCATAATGGAAGGTTCCTACCAGACGTGGGCTCAGTACGTGCGTATAACCGACCGCCAATCCTTTGGCATTGGTCTGCGTCGATCCGCTTGCCGGCTGGCCCGGCAGTTGCGGAGTTCCTGTCTGCCGGTCGTTCTGCAGGTTTCCCCGTAGAAATAAGGTGTGATATCCGGCTTGGTCGACATGCCAGTCTAGCCGCGTTACATACGTGTTCCAGGAGAGCGGGGCTTTGGCGCTGAAGCGATAGCCCGTGGCCGCTAGCCCATCGCCGCGGGTCGAGTCGTTGGGCTCAGGATATTGGTTGAAAAGTTCCAGCACCGCCGGGCTTACGCCGATCCCGAGCGGATCCAGCGCTTTAATATCGTCGGGGCTCAGTTGGGAAACGCCTCCGTTGTTGTTGACGTAATCGAGATACCCGTTGCGAAGATCCTGCGTCGGAACAGTGGCGGTTACGTTGGTGGCGCTGGCATCGCGGCGGCCTTCATAGTTGAAGAAGGCGAATACCCGGTTCTTGATGACCGGCCCGCCTACCGAGCCGCCAAAAACGTTGCGCACTAGCTGCGGACGAGGAACGCCGGCTGCATTGTTGAAGAAAGAATTCGCGGTAAAAGCGGTATTGCGATTGAATTCGTAGAGAGAGCCGTGAAAGGAATTCGTGCCGTGCTTGGTCACCAGGCTGATCTGTGCTCCCGAGGTGCGGCCCTGGTCGGCGTTGGCCCCCACCGTGGTGACGCGAAACTCCTCCACGGAATCGAGCGGCATGCGCAGCGCGGAAGTGAAAGCAGGACGAGTGTCCTGATCGTTGACATCCACGCCATCCAGGGTCACGTTGCCCTGGTCACTGCGTCCACCATTCACGCTGCCGTTACGAGCGTCAGAAACGTCGGTCCCGAGATAGGTGACGCCAGTCTGCAAAGAGAGGAGTCCCGCGACGTTGCGGCCTTCCAGCGGGAGCTGCAACACCTGCTGGGTGCCGAAAGGCGTTCCCGTGGAGGCGTCTGAAGTGTTGAGCAAGGGCGCTTGCTCCACAACCTGGACTAGTTCGTTGACCGAAGCCAGTTCCAGGTTCACGTTCACGATGCCCTGCACGCTGACCTGCAATTCAATGTTGCGATAGACGGTGCTTTTGAAGCCCTGTGCGGTCACGCTCAACTCATAGGTCCCGGGAGAGATCTGGGGAAATGAATAAGCGCCGAGAGAAGACGACTCCGTGGAGCGGCTGGCTCCTGTCGCGTTATTCGTCAGTTTGAGGGTGGCGTTGGCAATCACTGCGCCGTTTGGATCGCGCACCGTGCCGGTGAGGCCGGCGGTGGATTGCGCGCTTGCCGGCACAGCGGACAAAACTGCCAGAACCACAGCCAACAGCCCTACGATCCCTGTCTGAAGTGCGCCCCTGCCAGACTTACACTTGCCCATTCTGCCCTCCTAAGGCCTGTGATCATTGAGCGCGCGCGGCTTGCGGCGCCGGCGCGAAGTTGCCTGCCATTTGCCGCCGGCGAGAATTTGCCGGGTGGGTGCAAACGTTTGCGGCAAACGTTAGCCCAAACACTGTATGAGCACCTCCGCCTGCTTGTCAATGCATACTTGCAGGCCGTGGCAGGATCTGCCGGGACGTCGGTCCGGCGCCGCCCCCGGGGGGATCCCGTCATTCGGAGGAGCTAGTTATTGGGCATATTTGCAGCGAGTGCCGGGAGAGGACCAGGACGATTATTGCGAGGCCGAAGCAACCCCGGCCGCGCCGCCCGCATCTCCCGCCACAAAACGTTTGCCGCAAACGCTTGCATCGGTTGTAAACTGGTACCCGTCCCGGGGACGTTCGGCCACCGCTCATCCTCTCCCGGGCCGGCTGGGAGCGCAGGGAAGATGACCTTGACACCTCGAAGGGAGGCCGTTACCATCTCGCCCAATTCGTCCGGCCGGCGCCGGAGCTCCATGGACAGACCTCGCGTTTTCCCGCTACTGGTTCCCCGGGCCCCTCGGCGCCAAGGGAGGACAAGCCTCCTGCTGGTGGCATTCCTATCTTTCTTCTGCGGTTGCTCGCCGAAGCCTCAGGTCGACTTCAGCCGGGACATCCGCCCGATTCTCAACCAGAACTGCCTCTCCTGCCATGGGGGAGTGCGGCAAAAGGGCAACATCTCCTTTCTGTTTCGGGAAGAAGCCTTGGGCAAAGGCAAGTCCGGCAAGCAGGCCATTGTGGCCGGCGATCCGGATGCTTCCGAGTTGATCCGGCGCGTGACCTCCGCCGACCCGGAGTTGCGCATGCCTTATCACGGCCCGCAGCTTTCTCCGCAACAGATTGCTCTTCTTAAGCAGTGGATTCGGGAAGGCGCCAACTGGTCCGACTACTGGGCCTTTGTTCCGCCCAAGTCCCAGCCCCTGCCGGAGGTCCGGCAGGCCGCGTGGGTCCGCCAGCCTCTCGACCGCTTTGTCCTGGCCCGGCTGGAAAAAGAGGCTCTCTCTCCATCCCCGGAAGCTGACAAGGCGGAGCTGCTGCGCCGTGTCTCTCTGGACTTGACCGGGCTGCCGCCGAGCCCAGAGGAACAGGCCAGTTTCTTGGACGACTCCTCCCCCAACGCCTATGAAAAGCAGGTGGACCGTTTATTGGCTTCTCCGGCTTATGGGGAGCGTTGGGCGTCGATGTGGCTGGATCTGGCGCGCTACGCCGATTCCTACGGCTATGAATCTGATATGCTCCGCCGAGGCGTGTGGGTGTATCGCGATTGGGTGGTGGATGCTTTCAACCACAACCTGCCTTACGACCAATTCGTGACCAAACAATTGGCCGGGGACTTGCTGCCCAACGCCAGCTTTCAGGACCGTATTGCTACTTCCTTCCACCGCCAGACGCCGAACAATCAGGAAGGCGGGACCGACGACGAGGAATTCCGCATGGTGGCGGTCATGGATCGGGTGGCGACGACATGGTCGGTGCTGAACGGCGTCACCATGAATTGTGTGCAATGCCATTCCCATCCTTACGATCCCATCCGCCACCCCGAGTACTACAAGTCGCTGGCCTTCTTCAACACTTCGGAAGATGCTGACCGCGACGACGATTTTCCCAATCTGCGCGTTCCCAAAGACCAAGCCAAATACGCCGAAGCTGCGGACATCCAGCAGGAACTGGGGCCGCTGCTGCGCTCGGTCGTAGATGCAGACCGCAAGGTGGTGGAAAGGGCGGCGTGGAAGCTTGCTCCTATCCAATCGGCCGGAGCCGATGAGGTCCCGGCGCTCCTGGAAAGCCTGCCGGCTGCGGAGAAGTATCTGGCTGAAATCGAAAAGAGGAAGGTCCCGCCGGCTGAAAAGAAGGCGGCCTTGGCCGATCAGGTCGAAATCGTGCGCACCCTGCGGCAAAGACTGGCCATCGCCCGGGCCCGGGGCGGGCCCGCAAAAACATTTCGCCTGGAAAATGGCGAGGCATTCTCCGAGCCCAACACCCCACCGCAGTCGGTGTATGTGCTGGATGCCGCGAGCGACGGCCGGCCCATTACCGGAATTCGCATTGAGGTGCTGCCGGTGGACGCCGCGAAAGCCCTGCACACGCCGGAAGATGGTTTCATCGTGGACGCGGTACAGGCCTTCACCGTGCAGGGCGGGCGCAGGCAGCGTATTCCGCTGCGTTGGTTTCTCTACGACTCCAGAGAAAATCTGGAAAATTCCGTGACTCCGTCTTCCCAAGCGTCCCCGTGGGAGCCGGTCAAAGTCAAAGACAAAACGAAAGAAGCGGAATACGGCTTCGCCGCCAATCCCAAGCTGTTCCGCACTCGCTGGATGGTGGCGGTCCCCGGTGAACCCCTGCGCTTGCCCGCCGGCGCGCGCATTCAAGTCACCTTGAAGCAAACCCGCCAGATTGACTATAAGCCGGTGCCGATCAAGCGGGCGCGGCTGGAGTTCAGCGAGGATGCCAATCTGGCGGCGAGGGCGATGGAGGGGGAGCGGAAAAAAAACATTTCCCGCCTGCAGGAACTGGAGGATCACCTGGCCAAGATTTCCGCCGTGAATGTGCCGGTGATGGCGGAAGAGGATACCTACGAGCAGCGGGCGACGCTGGAGTTTGAACGGGGAAATTTTCTGAACAAGATCGGCCCGGCGCTGCCGCCGGATGTGCCGGGCATTTTCCCGCCCTTCCCCAAGGGCGCGCCGCGCAATCGACTGGGGCTGGCGCAGTGGTTCTTCCAGCCGGGGCAACCGCTCACCGCGCGGGTGGCGGTCAACCGCTATTGGGAGCAGCTGTTTGGGGTAGGGCTGGTGGAGACGCTGGAAAATTTTGGCAGCGTGGGCGAACTGCCCAGCCACCCTGATCTGCTCGACTGGCTGGCGCTGCACTTTCAAAATGATTTGCATTGGGACATGAAAGCGCTGCTGCGAGAGATGGTGTGCAGTGCGACGTATCGCCAGCGTTCCGCCGCTACTCCCACTCTACTGGAGAAAGACCCACGCAACCGGCTGCTGGCGCGCGGTCCGCAGCAACGTCTGACGGCGGAGATGGTGCGCGACCAGGCCCTGCTGGCCAGTGGCCTATTGACGCGCACGGTGGGCGGTCCTCCGGTGATGCCACCGCAGCCCGAGGGTGTGTGGAACTCGGTGTACAACAGCGACAAATGGGTGAACGCGACCGGCCCCGACCGCTATCGGCGGGCGATTTACACTTTTGTGAAGCGCACCAGCGGCTACCCCAGCTTTATGATTTTTGATGGTTCCGATCGCGCCACCAGCCTGCCACGGCGCATTGCGACCAATACGCCCTTGCAGGCGCTGGTGACATTGAATGATCCGGTGTATGACGAGGCAGCTGCGGCGCTGGCGCAACGGACCATGAAAGAAGCGACGGCCAGCGGGGCCGGGCTCGACGATCAACTTCGTTTTGAAGCCGGCCTGGTTTTGTCGCGGCCGCCGACCGAAGAAGAGCTGTCCATTTTGCGCGAGTTGTTTCATAAAACGACAAACGGCGAAAGCCGGCCAAAGCTAAAAACCGTCGGCTTGCGCGCGAGCCCGTCACGGAGCTCGGAGTTTGAGGGGTTCAAGGCGGTGGGCAGTGTGTTGTTGAACATGGATGCGGCGTTGACGAGGTGAGTCCCATGAAAGAGCGCGCGATTACCAAGTTTCATCAAGAAGCCTATTTGGCGGCCATGCAGGCGCAAACCCGCCGCCACTTTCTGCGCTCTTTTTCCGCCGGGGTCGGGGCGATCTTTCTGGGCAGCCTGGGTGCGTCCGACCGGGCTTTTGCCGGCAGCCGCGAGGCGGCGCTGGATTCCACGTCGCGCATCGACATCACGCGAGATCCGCGGCGCCCGCTGGCAGCCTTGCCGCCGCAGTTTGCCGCCAAGGCCAAGCGGGTAATCTACCTGCACATGGCGGGCGCGCCCAGCCAGCTCGAGCTCTTCGAATACAAACCGCAACTAATGAAGTTCGACGGGCAGGATTGCCCGGCTTCCTTACTGGCGGGCAAGCGTTTTGCTTTTATCACCGGGGTCCCCAAGTTAATGGGACCGCAGTATCCCTTTCATCAGGTAGGAGACAGCGGGCACTGGATCTCCGACCGCCTGCCCTATCTGGAAAAACATTTGGATGACCTGTGTTTCATCAAGTCCATGCGCACCGATCAGTTCAATCATGCGCCGGCGCAATTGCTGGTGCAGACGGGGAATGCGCGACTGGGCTATCCTTCCCTGGGCTCCTGGGTGGTGTATGGCCTGGGCACGGAAAACCAGAACCTGCCCGGGTTCATCGTGCTCATCTCCGGCGGAAACATGCCGGATGGGGGCAAGCAGCTATGGGGCACGGGATTTTTGCCCAGCGTCTATCAAGGGGTGCAGTGCCGCTCGCACGGCGAGCCGGTGCTTTATCTCGACAACCCGCCGGATGTCAGCAGCGCAGAGCGCCGCAACATGCTGGACGCCCTCGATCAATTGAATCAGCAGAACTACGCCGCGTTCGGTAATCCGGAGACAGTGACGCGCATCGCGCAATACGAGATGTCATTCCGCATGCAGATGGATGCCACCGACGCCATGGACATCCACAAGGAGCCGGAGAACGTCCACGCCAAATACGGCTCGAAAAACGGAGAGTCGAGCTTCGCCAACAACTGCCTGGTGGCGCGCCGTCTGGCCGAACGCGGCGTGCGCTTCATCCAGCTCTACCACTGGGGATGGGACAGTCACGGCTCCAGTGCCGGGGACTCCCTGAACGAGGCGTTCCCCAAACGCTGCCGGGAAGTGGACCAGCCCATCGCCGCCTTGCTTTCCGAACTGAAAGACCGGGGCATGCTGGAAGATACGCTGGTGGTCTGGGGCGGGGAATTCGGGCGAACTTCTATGCGGGAAAATCGCGGCGGACAGATGACCAAGTTCACCGGGCGCGACCATAATCCTGGCGCCTTTACCATCTGGATGGCGGGCGGCGGCGTGAAGCCGGGATTCACCCTGGGCGAGACCGACGAACTGGGATATGAGATTGCCAAAGACCCGGTGGAAGTGCGCGACCTGCATGCCACCATTCTGTATCTGCTGGGATTTGATCATCACCGGCTGAATTTTCCCTTTCAGGGGCTCGATCAAAAGCTCACGGGAGTAAAGCCTTCGCGCGTGGTGGGCGAGGTCCTGGCATGAGGACGGATTTTTCCGGCGCTTTCCGGGGGCCTCATCCGGGATGAAGGACCGGGCAAAATATTCCGCGGAACTTCTTTTTGCCGTTTATACCGGCGCTGCTCTGGTATTGCTGGCCGTCCTTCTGTTGGTGGCGCCGCCGGACGGAAACAACCACGCGCAATTCCTGGAATTGTTGGGACGGCTGCATCCGCTGTCGGTCCATCTGCCTATTGCGCTGCTCATCTTTCTTCCCCTACTGGAGATCGCGGGAAGAAATCCGAAGTTCTCCCATGTCCAGGCTGCAGCGCGGTTCACGCTGGGCGTCACGTTGGTGGGGGCCATAGCGGCGGCCGGCCTGGGCTGGTGTCTGGCGCGCGCCGGTGGTTATGCGGGGACCACCATCACACAGCACATGTGGGGAGCGGTGGCGGTGGGAGCTCTGTCGTGGGTGTGCTGGGTGCTGCGGCGAAATCCAGCCCGCGAGCGGTTGTATCTGGGGGCCCTGGCTTTGGCCGTGCTGGCAGCGTCATTCACCGGCTATCGTGGCGGCCAGTTGACTCATGGCGAGAACCATCTGACCGAACTTCTGCCGTCTCCCCTGCGGAACTGGCTGGGCGTTCCGGGGAAGGAGGCCGCGGGTTCTTCTTCCGCGGTAGACGCCGGCACATGGTATGGGGCACAGCTCCGTCCCATCTTTGAGCAACACTGTGTAACCTGCCACGGGCCCAGCAAACAGAAGGCCGGGCTTCGCCTGGACAGTTTTTCCGGGCTCATGCGCGGCGGGAAGCATGGGGCGGTCCTCAAACCCGGAGACGCCAAAAGCAGCGAATTGTTCCGCCGCATCACGCTGCCGCCGGGGGACGAGGACGCCATGCCGCCTGAGAACAGGCGGCCGCTTTCTCCCGCTGAAATAGCCGTGATCGAGCAGTGGATTGCGGGCGGTGCGTCGGCCACCCAGCCCAACCCGGGCGGAGCGCCGACGCCGGTGGCTGGGGCGCCGGTTGAGGTGACCATTCTCGAGATAAGCCCCGCGGCGGTCAGCGCGGAACGGGCGCAGCTTGCATCCGCCGTCGCGCAGCTCCAGCAAAAATTGCCGAATGTCGTCGGCTACGAGTCGCGCGGTTCAGCGCAACTCACGGTGCAGGCCGCCTGGATGCGGGCCCGCTTTGGAGACGAACAGGTCGCGGCGCTGGCGCCCCTGGCGGAGCGGATTGTGCTGGCCGATTTTTCCAGCACCGCCATTACCGGCCACTCCGCCAGCGCGATGGCCGGGATGAAGAACCTGCGGACGCTGCGTCTGATGCATACCTCCACAACGGACGCGACGGTGCAGGCGCTGACCTCGCTGCAGAAGTTGGAGTCGCTCAGTCTATTTGACACGCAGGTGACGCCCGCGGCTTTAGCGGCGCTGGCGCGGATGCCCAGCTTGAAACGCGTGTATGTGGGGAGCACGAAGATTTCTCCGGCTTCCGCCGTGCCGCAGGAACTTGGGCACAAACTCATATTTTGAGCTTCAGGTTTCCAGTTTCAGAAAGACCGAGAGTTGGGAAAGGCCAAAAGGGGCTTGCATGAATAAGATGAATATTTCCCGCCGTTCACTTTTGAAGAGCGCCACAGTGCTGGGTAGCGCAGGCGTGCTGGCTGGCGGGGCGCCGCTCTTGGCGGAAACGCCAAGCGGGGCCTGTGAAGAAGAGATTCTGGGACAGGGTGAGTTGCGCTATCGCGCCGTCCGCCATTGGGGAGTGCTCGACCGCTCGCGTTATCCGGTCAAAGATTGCCATGGCATGACCGAAGATCGAAATGGCCGCATCGTGATGCTCACCAACGATACGCACAACAATCTGATTGCCTATAACAAGCAGGGAAAACTTCTGTCCGCCTGGGAGACACGTTATCCCGCGGCGCATGGCCTGGAGATCCAGGACCATCAAGGCGAAGATCTGTATTGGATCACCGACCACGATTTGCAGTGCGTTGCCGTTCATCGCGGTGATGGAACCCTGGTGCGCCGGACCGGGCCGGATGCCGTTGCGGCCAAATATCCTAATATCAATCAATACCATCCCACGAACTGCGCCTTTACTTCTGAGGGAGAGTTCTTTATCAGCGACGGCTATGGTTCAAGCTTCGTGCACCACTTCGATCCGCAAGGGAAGTACATCGCGAGTTTCGGCGGCGTGGGGCCTGCGCCCGAAAATCTCAATGAGCCCCACGCGGTATGGATGGATACACGCTCGGGTAAACCCTCGCTTTTGGTGTGCGACCGGGGAAATGAAACGCTGAAGTGGTTTTCTTTTTCGGGGGAGTTGCTGCGAAGCGTCCCTGTCCCCGGCGCCCGGCCCAGCAACGTGGCGCAGTTTCCCAAACTGGCCGGCGGCCGTTACGAACACTACATTGCCATCGCCAGCCTGAATGGGATGATTCTGATTCTTGATGCCGCCGACCGGGTGGTTTCCGTGGTGGGCGGAGAACCGGCAGTTTATCGCGAGGGTAAGCTGCAACCAATTGAAGTCTACAACGATACATTCCGCCATCCGCACGACGTCTATGTGGACGCACAGGGATCCCTGTATGTGCCGCAGTGGTGGTCGAACCAGACTTACCCCATCAAGCTGGAGCTGGTGAAAGGGAAGTGAAGACATTTGAGTGTCTTTCACCGCGTTCTTTGCGGCAGGGCGGGGATGTTGATTTTAGCGGAAATCGAGAAGTCAGAGATTCTTCCAGGCGACGGCTGCAGCGCCGATCAAGCCGGCATCGGGGCCGAGTCCGGCTTTGAGGATGGGCAGATCTCTCGAAACCTCCGACCAGATGTGCCGGCGCGTGGCCGCGACGAAGGTGTCCCAGTACAATCCGCTGGCTGTCCCCAGCCCGCCTCCCACCACGACCGCTTCCGGATCGAGCACGTTGATGAGAAAGCCGAGGCTGTTTCCCAGGGCTTCTCCGGAAGAGCGCACGACTTCAGTGGCAATGGCATCGCCGGCCGCGGCGGCCGCGGTGACTTCCTGGCCGCTGGTGACCGGGCGTCCCGAGTGTTCGGCATAGCGGCGCACCAGAGAAGGTCCGGCGGCAAACTCCTCGAGCACCTGGTGCTGTACCGCGCCGCATTGCTCGCAGCGCGAAGTGAGCGCGCCGCTGGCCAGGATGATGGCGTGGCCATGCGCCCCGAGATAAGGTTTTTTGTCCAGCACCAGACAGTAACTGATGCCGGTGCCGACCGTGACGTAAACGAAATTTTGGAAACTCTTCCCGCTGCCGAAATGGGCCTCGGCGACCGCGGGAGCGCGCGCATCCGACTCGAAAAGAGTGGGCGCGACTTGAGAGAGGGCTTCCCGGGCGGGCAGGGAGCGCCAATTAAAAAGATACTCGCTGGTGATTTTGCCTTCGCGGTTGACCAGCTCAGCGATGCCGAGACCGATGCCCAGGACGGAAAGGCCGAACGCTGCGGCCTGACTTTTCAGACGCTGCGCCAGGGCGATGGTGTCCTCGAGCACGGCCTGGCCGCCGCGCGCGGGAAGCGTGGGGATGATTTCCTTGACGAGAATTTTGGCCGAGGGAAATGACACCAGCCCGGCGGCGATTTTGGTCCCGCCCAGATCAACGCCAATCGCGCAAGCTTCGCTTTGAAGAGGATCCATCGGCGCTTCTGATCGTGAGGACACGGGCATGCTCTACTCTCTTCTTCGGTCGTGCACGCGGTGCGCCGCTTCCGCTTCCGATGCCGGTTCCACTTTGGTTAGGGTGAAGGAGCTTTCGATGTCCTGTGCCTGTCCGGTACGTCCGGCCGTCTGCGCCCGCAACATGATTTCCAGCACATGATAGGCATGTTCCGGCGTGACCAGCGGCCGTTTGCCGCGGTGAATGCACTCCACCAGATGCCGTAGGCCTTCGGTCCATTGCCAGTGGGGATCGGTCTCATAGTAAGTTTGCCAGGCCCCTACGCTGTTCTGCCAGAGCTCGTATCCTTCCGGGGCCCAGTCGTCGCCCAGCATCTGGATGGTGCCTTGGGTCCCGTAAAGCTCCACCGCCGGAGAGCGGTATTTCTGGATGGTGAAGCCGGAGGTGACCACGGCAAAGACGGCCCGGCCGAAATCCAGAAGGATTTGCGCGTTGTCTTCAATTTCCACCTTGATGGTCTTGCCGTTAATGACGCGCTCCGGCTGCGCCGTCCCCATCATGGCAGTGACGCGGCGAACGGGGCCCAGAATTCCGGTGAGGGTGGTGATGGTGTAGACGGCGAGGTCGAAAATTGGCCCACTGCCGGGGCGGTAAAACCAATCCGACCAATCGGGGCCGGACCAGCCATAGCGGGCTCGCGCCAGGCATACTTTGCCAATGTCTCCGGCATTGACCCGCTCGCGCATGATCTGGAAGGTGGGGCTCAGGGTCACGAAGGGAGCGCACACCAGATATTGCGCGGAGGTCTGGGCCAGACGAAGCAATTCCTGGGCATCTTCCAACTTCACCGCCAGCGGCTTCTCGACCATCACGTGCTTGCCGCTGCGCAACGCTTCCCGGGCAATGGCGGCATGCGAGGGCATGGAAGTCAGAACCACGACCAGATCGATGGCGGGCGAGTGGCAGAGTTCTTCGTAGGTGGAAAAGTACTGCGGGATCTCCCACTTGTCGAGCACCGCCTGACAGCGCTCACGGCTGGTGTGGGAAGCGCCCACCACCTGCACGGCGCCCTTGCTTTGCAGGCGCTGGATCAGGGGCATGTAGGCGCCATCCATGACATTGCCACATCCCACGATGCCGATTCGGACGGGCGGAGGGAGTTGATTGGAGTTCTTGGTCATGCCCGGGCTGCAATCCTTTCCTGGTGGATCGTAAGTCATCTGGCCAGCAGAAAAATGGCCGCCAGACCGAAGGCAATGCCAACACCTTGTTTGGAAGTAATGTGCTCATGCAGGAGCAAGGGACCCAGTACGCACACCACCATGGGATAGATTGCGGTGAGCGGGACCACGACGGAGGCTTTGCCGCCGCTTTTCATCGCCGCCAGGATGGCCCAGCTGCCCAATGCATTGAGAATACCGGCCACAAAGATGATGGCGATGCTGCGTGGGGAGTATTGCAAGATGGAGCGCCCGGGATAGACAAAAGGCTCGAGTAGCACAAAACCGGCAATCAGCCAGAGAAGCGCGGACTCGGCGGAGATCAGGTCCGTCGAGAGCTTTTGCAAGAGGCCGACGACGCCGAAACAGATCAGCGCCAGGATGGTGAAGCCGAGCCAGGCCGCAATATGCATGGATGCCAATCCCTACTGCGAAAAGATCACAATCGACAAGGTTGCCAGAATTAAGCCGGCGATCTGCGACTTATTCAGTTTTTCCTTCAACAGCGGTACTGCCAAAGCAAAAGTCACCAGCGGGTAGAGGGCGGTGGTCACCGCCACCACAGAGGTATTGCCTCCGCTGCGGTAGGCCGCCAGCAAACAGAAAATCCCCACCCCGGTGATAATGCCATTCAGCAGGGAATAGCCGATGCCCTTTTTGTCCTGCGGGCCGCGTACCGATCGGGAAAACACCAGCACCACAGCCAACGGGACCATGCCGGCCGTCTGCACGAAAAGCGACGGCTCACTGGGAATTTCCAGGGAGCCAATTTTGAGCAGCAGGGCCCAGCCGGCCCAGCCCAGGATGGTGAGGATCGAGCACCAGAACCAGCGAGTGCGGAGGGTTGCGGAAAATGTGCTGGCCTTGGGCTCGCTCACCGCAGATTGTCCTCGCAAGCCTTGAGCAGTTGACGCGTGCCCTCGTGGGGCGGACCGTCGCCCTCCCATTCCATCGAGAAGAAGCCCTTGTAGTGGCTGGCTTTCAGGATGGCGAAGACCCTGGGCAGATCAATGCTGACGGTTTTTCCGTCCGGAGTACCTTCGAACTGTTTGACGTGACAAATGTTGTAAGCGCGGGCAAAGAGCTGGGTCAGGGCATCGTAATTGAACTTTTCATTGCGCGTCTGCATGGAATTGCAGAAATCGGGCAGAGCGTGAAGAAAGGGATGGTCCACTTTATCAATCACTTTTGCCAGGAAAAATGCGTCTTCACTGACTAAGTTGTCGTTTTCCAGATTTACCACGACGTTTCGCTCAGCGGCATAGTCGGCGAGTTCCTTGAGTTGGGCGGCCACGATGGCCACTTCGGGCTGTGCATTTTTGGCTTTGGCGATGGAAGTCCGTATGCTGACCGCATTCAGTTTTTGCGCGGCATCCACCCAGGCCTTGCCGTTCTCGAGGGCCTGGCGGCGCACGGCGGGGTCGGCGGCGTAGTAGCTGTGGACATTATCGACCGCGATGTTGACGATGCGCACGCCGGCTTTCTCATTGGACTCACGAAAGGCCGATAGGTAGGGCTGGTCGAGCGAGGCGAAATGATAGTTCCAGGGCTCCACTCCGGGTACGTTGAATTCACGCTTGACCCAGGCGGCAAATTCGGGAAGGCCCATGCCGGGAGCCTGCTTGCTTTTATTACCGTCACGCGGAGTCTTGATGTAGTCGCGAAACGACCAGCTGGAAATGGCGAGGCGGGCGCGTGGCTCGGTGGGAAAGTCCACATAGGGGGACTTGGCTTGCGAAGCCATGGCGAGCACCGGGTTGGTTCCGCCCAGCGTACATCCGGCCACCAGACCTGCCAGGGAGTGGCACAAGAAATCACGGCGTGTACGCGGAGTTGTCTTCATGCGTCCCTGCCTTGCAACTCGACCCGCTTGGCGACGTGCCCGGCGCTGTGGCTACCGGGGCAGATATTTGGGCGCGACCCCAAAGACAATAGTCGCCGGCTTGTCTGAGAGATTGCGATATTGATGGAGCGTGCCCTGGGGCAGGAAAAAGCCGTCTCCCGGTTTCAGCTCATACCAGGGCGAGGCGTCCGGCACCTGCACCCGCAGCGCGACCTGGCCTTCCAGGACGTAAATGCTCTCATCGCCCCCGTGGGCTTCCACTTCGGATTCCTGTCCGGGCAGCAGGAACACTTTGCCCACCGTAAGATGGTCGGTGGACACCAGCAATCCGGTCAGGGCCTGCCTGGCCTTGCCTTCCATGCGCCACAGAATATCCGAATCGCGCAGCACTTTCATGGCAAAGCGATTCTCGGCCGCGGCCTTTTCCATCGGCCATTTTTCCAGCCATTCGTTCTGGGTGTAACGAAATTCCGTCAAGTTGGGTTTGGTCTTGGCGTACGCGCTGGAGGTGCCCTGCGAAGGCGGGGGCGCGAAGAATTCCAGGACCCGCAAGGGTTCGGTGCCGCAGTTAAAGCCGTGGTGCCAGGTGTCGCGGCGGAAAAAGGCGGCTTCTCCCGCGGTAAGACGGTGGACCTCGCCGGTCTCCGGATTGGTCATGACGAAGGTCCCGGAGATCACGTAGTAAAGCTCATCGGCGGCAAACACGGTGCGGTGCTTATCGGAGTGGCGAAAATGGCCGCCTGAAGGAATGGAGAACACCAGTTGATGGATTTTGGAGCTGGAGACATAAATCCAGTCGATGACTTCTCCCGAAGTAGCATCTCCCCAGACATGGCGGGTCACCTGCTCATAAGGAATGTGAGTAGGACCGTCGAATGTTGGTCGCGGCGAAGCGCTCATCTTTTCTCCCGTGTCATGCTCAAGGCCCCAACCTGGGCCCAGGCCCCATTCGATAGCTTGCTGATCGCGGCACCGCCGTCCCCGGACCCTAAGATGTACCACGACTGGCCCTGGACCGTTTGTCCCGTCTCAAGGCGCCGGTCTCGCTGGCTTGTCCGCTTTGTATGTTTCGGGGGAGGGCGGATAGGCTCGGGACTGGTGGCATGAAAACCGGCAGGGACAGCCGTGCCGGGTTGGAAGAGGCCCGAATTCCCGCGCGGGGCGAGTTTTGGGAACGGTTCCAACGAAGGGCAGTTTTATCATCGGGCAACCTGCCTGTCAAGTTGAAACACCAAATCCCACGCCCAGGCGGGAGCTTTCCCCGGCATTCCCACTGGAATAAGCGGTTTTCCCCGGAGGCGTCCCGTTCGCATTTCGGCCCCGGATGATATACAAATGTAGCTCGGAGCGCAGGCCGGTGGGCAGAAAAGCTGGGATCGATCCCATAAGCGCCAAAACGCTCCTTGCGAGGGTTTGATGAGGCTTCGCCCCCACTTCCGGTCTTTCCGCCTGTCCGCTGTTACGGCTGCCTTTTTTTTGCTGCTGGCCCTCTGTGGCGACCTGCAGGGACAGCCCCGGGCCCGCCAGTTATTTAACCGCCGAGATTTGGATGGTTGGCAGCAGGCGGGGCCGGGCTCGTTTGTGGTGAAAGACGGCCTGATGAAGACCGAGGGGGGCATGGGCCTGCTGTGGTACACGCGGGAAAAGATCGGCAACGCGCGCATCCGCGTGGTGTTCAAGCTGACCAGCAAAGAAGCCGACTCCGGAGTTTTCATTCGCATTCCGGAAAAGCCCAGCGAGCCCTGGATGCCGGTCAATCGCGGCTACGAGGTAGAGATCGGAGACTGGCCGGACGATTATTCCTGCACCGGCGTTCTCTATACCTTCAGCAAGGCCCTGGCCCGGCCGCTCAAGCCCATGGGGGAGTGGAACACCATGGACATTGTGATCGACGGCCCGCATACTGTGGTGTACTTGAACAAAGTCAAAGTCACCGACTTTCGAGAGGGGCAGCCGGTGCCTGCGAAACATCCTGGCTCCATTGATCCTGATCGCGGTCCGCGGCCAGACTCCGGTTACATCGGATTGCAGAACCATCCCGGGTCGGAGGTGTATTTCAAGGAAGTCTCCGTCCGGCCGCTACGTTGAAATTTGTCTGGGTGAAGAGGGCTTCACGTGACCTATCGCATTTGGGATGTTGCCGAACAGGCGGGAGTCTCAAAGTCTACGGTATCGCGGGTCTTGAATGGCTCCACGCTGGTGAATGCCGATACCCGGCGGCACGTCCTGGATGTCGCGCGGCGCTTGAACTACTACCGCAATGCCAGCGCGCAGCGCCTGGCGCGGGGCGGGCGCAGTGACTTTTTCGGCCTGCTGATTTCCGACATCGAAAACCCAGTGTTCCCGGAAATGATCAAGAGCTTTGAGACGGCGGCGGCCGCGAAAGGCTTTGACCTTTTCCTGTGCGCCACCAACTACAACGAAAACCGCACGGAAGCGGCCGTCCGCAAGATGATCGAGAACAGCGTGCGGGGAGTGGCCATTATGACCTCTTCCGCCTCCGAGGGCATTGCGGAAGAGCTGGCGGCCCGGCAGATCGCGGTGGTGGTGGTGGACCTGGAAGTAGAACGGCGGAATATCAGCAGCATTACCATTGATTATTCCAGTGGGCTTTCCGAGGGAGTGGAACACCTGGCGCAATTGGGCCACAAGAAGATTGCATTTCTGGCGGGGCCGGACCAACGTCGGTCGGCCCGCCGCTATCGCGAAGCCGTCATCAAAGCTTTGCATGAGCGGCATCTGCAGCTGCAGCAGATCATCGAATGTGACCAGACCTTAAGTGGAGGGCGTGCGGCGGTGTGGCAACTTGCCAGCGGCGGAGAGCCTCCCACCGCTTTGCTGTGCATTAACGATCTGACCGCCATTGGGGCCATGACGGCCCTGCGCGAAATCGGGGTTCGCGTGCCCGAGCAGGTTTCCGTGCTGGGTTGCGAAGACATTTATATGGCGCGCTTCGTGAATCCGCCGCTGACCACCGTGAAGCTGGACCGCAAATGTCTGGGTGAGATGGCGTTTGATGTGCTGGAACGCATGTCGGGCAGCAAGCGGCGCAAGGGAATTGAGACCGTCCTGAAAACCCACCTGATCGTGCGCGGATCTACGGCCGCCCGGAATCCCGCGCCGGCTGCCTGGAAGCGGGAATAATCGTGCAAGCCGGCGCTTCCTGATGAACCGCCAAAGTCTTCCAACGCGGAGAGCACATCGCAGAGAGAGGCTTTGCGACTCGGGTGTGAATGCCTCTAGGTTCCCGCCCCCCAGGTCAATTTCGAACTCGTATAGTTCATGAAAATAGATTTGGCCTTGGTGTAAGTGTGGTAGGCCTCCAGACCGAAGTCTTCTCCCAGGCCGCTCTGCTTCTGGCCTCCATAAGGCACCGAAGGCTCCCAGTATTCCACCGTATTCATCCAGACGGAGCCGGCTTCGATGGCTTGGGCCATGCGTAGCGCTCGGCCGAAGTTGCTGGTCCATACCGAAGCCGCCAGGCCATAGGCCACGTCGTTGGCTTTTTTCACCGCGTCGGCCTCATCCTGGAAGGGGATGACCGACAAGACCGGGCCGAAGATTTCTTCCTGCGCAATGCGCATGCTGGGCGTCACTGCGGAGAAGATGAGCGGGGCCACGAAATACCCGCGCGTTGCGCTGATCCTGCCTTCGTAGGCGACCTGCGCGCCTTCGGCTTTCCCCAGTTCCACGTATTGGCGGACCCGCGCCAGTTGCGTCTTATCGACGAGCGGGCCCAGGTCCGTGGTCTCCAGCACCGGATCGCCGATACGCAAACGCGCCGCCGCGGCGGCCAGCCGCTCGGTGAATTCTGCGGCAATGCTTTCTTCCACCAGCAGGCGCGAGCCGGTGGTGCAGATTTGTCCCGCATTGAAAAAGGCGCTGAACAGCACACCGGCGACGGTCTGCTCCAGGTCGGCGTCGGCAAAAACCACGCTCGGGCTTTTCCCGCCCAACTCCAGCGTTACCGGCAATATGCGCTCGGCCGCGGCCCGCAGAATGGCCTTACCCGTGGCCGTGCTTCCGGTGAAGGAAATTTTGTCGATCTGAGGATGCTGGGCGAGGGCCGCCCCGGCTTCGCGTCCCCCATTGACCACATTGACCACTCCGGGCGGAATGCCTGCTTCCAGGCAGATGGCTCCCAGCTCGATGGTGCTGAGCGGGGTTTGCTCGGCCATTTTGAGGACCACCGTGTTGCCGGCGGCCAGCGCCGGGGCCAGCTTGATACAGGAATTCAGGAAAGGGTAGTTCCACGGCACAATGCCGGCCACCACTCCGTAAGGTTCGCGGATGGAGAGGTTGAACATACCGCGTTCGGAGGGGTGGACTTTGCCGGGATATTTATCGGGCACGCCGCCGTAATATTCGAAGATGCGGACGCAGAGAGGGAGGTCGCCGTATTTGTTGTCCTTGAGCGGCTTTCCGCAGTCGATGGCATCGAGCAAGGCCAGTTCGTCGCTCTTCCGGCGTATGATCTCCGCCACCTTGGCCAGTAGACGGCCACGTTCCCACGGCGGCAAGGATCGCCAGGGGCCTTCGGTGTAGGCTTTGCGCGCGCTGGCCACCGCCAGGTCTACATCCTGGGCGGCGCCGTCAGCGATTTCAGCGATGACCTCCTCCGTAGCAGGATTGGTGGTGGCGAAGGTCTTTCCGCTGACGGAGGGCGCTTCTTTCCCGCCGATGATGTGTCCTCGCTTCTGCATGTTTGCGGCGCTCCTGGGTTCGGCTAAATCTGGATTGTGGAATAACTGATCAATTGGCGTTCGCCCGGCTTGAGATAGCTCTGCACACGGTCGACGTGGGCAAGCACGTGCTGACGAAGGGTGCGCACGCACTGCTCGACATTTTTCTGCTGCACCGCCTGAAAGACTTCTTCAAAGTCGTGGATGACGGGATGCAGTGAGGCTTTGCCGTCGGTGGTCTGGCCCCAAAACAAAACGGCTTGCCGCTGCAGCAGTCCCAAATGGTCGGCTAAAACCTCATCCCCGGCGGCTTCCTGAAGAAGCAAATGGAAGGCAGCATCGCGGCGCATCCAGTCCCGCGGCGAGAGCGACTCCCAGTTTTGTTTGCAGTCGGCCAGCCAGCCTTCGAATTTATTCAGCCAAGCCAGGCTGCGGCGTTCGATCACCAGATGGGCGAGGTACTCTTCCAGCACCAGGCGCAGGGAGGTGACCTCGCGCACCCGCCGCAGCGTGGCTTCCGCGACGTAAATGCCGCCGCGGGGAACGATGCGGACCAGGCCTTCGATGCGCAGGCGCAGCAAAGCCTCTCGCACCGGGGTGCGGCTGATGCCCAGGTCGGCGGAGATTTCCTGTTCGGAAAGGCTGGTGCCGGGCGGGTAATCTCCCATCACAATGCGGTCCACCAGCGCTTCATAGGGGCTTTGATTTGCCCCGGAGCGCTTGCGGGAAGGTTTGGAACTAGCCATGACAGCCTCTCCTGCAATCTGTGATCTTCATCTTCCGGAAGCGGTGCTTCCATGTGATATATCCCATATATGCCACTCATAAGCAAACCGGAACTGGAAGATCCGCTGCTCTTCACGCAGCGCCTGCTGGCTTTGGATACCACTAATCCTCCCGGCAGAGAAGGCCCGGCCGTGGATGCTTTGGCTGATTCGCTGCAGGAAGCGGGATTCCAGGTGACGCGCCAACCCTGGGGCGAGGCCCGCGGCAATCTGCTGGCGGAGCTTCCGGGAAGCACTTCGCAGCCTCCGCTGATTCTCTCGGGACACATCGACACGGTGCCGTTGGCGAATGCTCCGTGGAGCAAAGACCCGTTCGCCGGGGAAGTGGAACATGGCGCCGTCTACGGGCGCGGCTCTTCCGATATGAAGGCCGGCATTGCAGTCATGATCTGCGCGGCCTGGGGCCTGGCGGCGCGCAAGTCCTTGAATCGCACGATTCGCGTTGTGCTGACTTCCGGCGAAGAAACCGGCTGTTTGGGAGCGCTGGAGTTGCAAAAGAGCTTGCCGCTCGGGAACGTGAGCGGGATTCTGATCGCGGAGCCCACCAGTAATTATCCTGCCCTGGGGCACAAGGGCGCTCTTTTCCTGCGGTGCCGGACGGCGGGCGTGACCGCGCATTCGTCCATGCCGGAAGAAGGAAGGAACGCAATCTACAAAGCGGCGCGGGCCATTACCGGCATCGAGAATTTCCGCTTCAACTCGCAACCTCATCCTCTGCTGGGCTCGCCCACGTTGAATGTGGGCATGATCGCCGGCGGTTTGAACGTAAACTCCGTTCCCGATAAAGCGGAGTTCACGGTCGACGTGCGCTCGGTGCGAGGCATGGACCATGCCGAGGTACTGCAGTCTCTGCAAAAGCAGATGGGAAGCGACGTGACGCTCGAGCCGTTTGTCAGTCTGGGGGCGGTGGCGACGGACCACAAGAATCCCTTCGTGCAGCTCGTATTCTCCGTGATGCAGGAGGTGCTGGCCTCGCCGATCGAGCCACGAGCGCTACCATTCTTTACCGACGGCAGCGTGTTCTCCCAGAATTCCGCCGCCCCCATTGTGGTTCTGGGGCCCGGCGATCCCAAGATGGCGCACAAGACCGACGAGTATTGCCGGGTGGACAAGATTTATGAGGCGCAGCAGTGCTACCTGCGCATCCTGCAGGAATGGTGCGCCTAGGCGCCCCAGACCTGTTGCAGAAGGCGAAGCACATTTTCTCCCATGATCTTGCGCACAACGTTCTCGGATAATCCGCGCTTCAGCAGGCCTTCGGTCAGGTTGGGCATCTCATCAGCGCGCGTGATTCCTTGGGGCAGCCGCAGTGGCAGCTCCAGAGGATAGACCGGGTCTTTGCGCTTGCCGGACATCAACCAGTGGAACCATTCCTCCGACTGGTTTTCCGTGAAGTCGAGTCCCACGGAGACGTGGTCCTCGCCGGCAATCTTCAGCCAGTATTCGAAGACGTCGATGACGTCGTCGAGCGTGGCCTCATACTCTCTCTGCAAAAACGGCGGAAAGATGTTCACGCCCACCACGCCGCCCTTTTTCACCAACGCTTGTACCTGCTCGTCGGTCTTGTTGCGGACGTGCTTCTTGAGGGCCATGGGGTTGGCGTGGCTGAACCAGACCGGGTTGCGCGAGGCTTCAATCGCATCCATCGTGGTTTTGTAGCCGACGTGCGAGAGGTCGACGATCATCCCCAGGCGGTCCATCTCCCGCACCAGGTCCATGCCGAACTGGCTGAGCCCGATGTCCTGGCGCTCATAGCATCCGGCCCCGACGAAGTTCAGGTCGTTATAGGTGATCTGAATGACACGCACGCCGAGCTTGTAGAAAACTTCCACCAGATCCAAATCTTCTTCGATGGGGGAAGAGTTCTGAAATCCAAGAATGACCCCCGTCTTGCCTTCTTTTTTCGCGGCATGAATGTCGGCGACGGTGGTGACGGGACGGATGTATTGGCCATAAGTCTCGAAGTCACGGTAGAAGCGGCCAATATTCTGCAGCGTCGCTTTGGTGCCCTCCCAGACGGCGACGCTGGCATTGATGGCCGTGATGCCGCCCTCGCGGAGATGGCGGTAGACCTCTTCATCGCTCCAGCGGCTGATGTTCAAGCCGTCAATGATGATGGACTGGTTGTGCAATTGGGCAGCTTCCGGCGAGATTTTGCTCATGGGGTTTCTTCCTTTACTCAGGCGTCACCGTGATGTGGAAAGCGGGTTTCCCCGCCGCGGCCGTCACTGCGCGTCCCGCCACTTTCGCGGCTGGCTGGTACGGTCCCGTCAGTTGTTTCTGCACAAATGCCACCGATCCCAGCATGGCGCCCTCCCAGGCGAGGTTGCCGGAAGGAATGTCGCCCTCCGCCTGCAGCGAGGAGTTCTCGAGCAGGACTTCCATCTCTCCTTTATCCGGGTCGAGGCGTTGGATGGAAAAACGTCCCCAACCGCGGATCGACATTTCCGCCAGATAGCCTTCCACGGCCTGGCGCGCGCTGCACTGGTGGCTTTTCTGAAAGGATTGGCAAAACGAAACGGCCCCGTCATATCCGGCCTGGAAATAAATTTTGCGGAATGCCTCCGGGCTGACATGCTTATGTACTTCGCGCAGGATGTAGCGGAAGAAGTGGCGCGGCATCAGCACCATGGGCAAGCCGTTCAGGCTCAGGGCCCCATCGGGGCCCAGTTCCAGCTGCGAGACGAGATCGCGAAATTTCTCATTTCCATTTGGCATGGGCGGTCCTAAATTTCCCGGGCGTATTTGTGGGCTTCAATAATGGAGTGGTGCAGGGAACGCGGCGCATAGCTGTCGCCGATGTTGTGCAGCTCTTTCACTTTCCCGCTGAGCTCCCGGGCCAGGCCGTCGACCGACTGCCCGCCGTAGGAGTAGACCAGCACGTCCACATCATCGCGTTCAATTTCGACTCCGGCATGCAGATTGCGCAGGCGGACGATGCCACTCTCAATGGCGGCCAGCTCCCACGTGGACTGCATGCGCACGCCTTTGGCATACAAGCGGGCATAGACCGGGGGCTTGTTGGTGGGGCCGAGGTCTTCGCCCACGGAATAATGAGGCGTGATGATCTCGACTTCACGGCCTTCATCGAGCAGGAATTCGGCTGCACCGACGCTTTCCTGTCCACCCTGGTCATCCAGCACCAGCACGCGGTTGCCGGCCGGGGCTTTGCCCAGCAACACATCCCAGGCGGAAACCGCGAATTCGCATTCCTGCAATCCCGGAACCGGAGGAAGCAGCGGCACCGCGCCGGTTGCGACCACTACGGTGTCGGGATTTTCCGCCAGAATCCCATCGACCGTCGCTTCGGTGTTCAGGCGAATGTCCACGCCCAGCTTCTTGACCTGGAGCTCGAGCCAGCGGGCGACGCCATCATAGTCGCCGCGTTTGGCGGCGAGCTTGGCGATATTGAGCTGGCCGCCGAAGCGGTCGGACTTTTCAAAGAGCACCACCTGATGGCCGCGAGTCTTCAGGATGCGGGCAGCTTCCAGGCCGGCCGGCCCTGCGCCGATGACCACTACTTTCTTTGTAGTGGTGGCGGGGGGCAAGTCCGCCCAGTCGACTTCTTTCCCGATCACCGGGTTTTGCACGCAGCCCACGGGAATGCCCCGATACTGGCGGTCAATGCAGCCTTCGTTGTAGCCCATGCACTGGCGGATATCGTCGAGCCGCCCTTCTTTCGCCTTGAGCGGAAGGTAGGGGTCGGCGATCAGAGCGCGGGTCATGGCTACTATGTCGCCCTGGCCGTCGGCCAGCAACTTCTCCGCGACCACGGGATCGTTGATGCGGCCTACCGCGATCACAGGCTCCTTCACCACTTCGCGGATGCGCCCGGAGAGGTGCTTGAAACAGGCCAGCGGGAAGTTCATGGAGGGAACGCAGGCCGCTTCTGCCGGCAGGGTCTCGCCGCTGCCGCCGATCACGTTGAAGTAGTCGAGCATGCCGTGCTCGCTGAGCTTCTGCGCGATCTCGCACATGATGTCGTTGTTGAGGCCGCCTTCGACAAAGTCGTCGCCGGTGATGCGGATGCCCACGATGAAGTCGTCGCCCACGGTTTCGCGGACACGTTCAATGACCATGAAGCCGAATTTCATGCGGTTGTCGAGATCGCCGCCGAATTCGTCGTCGCGGAAATTTACGTGCGGGCCCCAGAACTGGTCGATCAGATGGCAGTGCGCCGCGGAGATTTCCACCCCGTCAAAGCCGCCTTGCTTCAGGCGCAGGGCGGCCTGGCCGAAGGCTTTGACGATCATGTCAATGTCTTCGCGTTGCACCACGCCGGGGACCTCGCGATGGTTAGGTTCCTTTACGCGCGAAGGCCCCAGCAGGCGCTGCCAGCTCAGGTTGGAATGGCCGCGGCGGCCGCGGTGGGTGATCTGCGCCAGCACGGCCGCGCCGTATCCGTGCATGGTGTCGGAAAACTTCTGCAGATGGGGGATGACACGGTCATCGAACATCTCGACCACCTTCCAGTCGAGCGCCGGCGAGGTGGGATGCACGCTGGAGGAGCCAAAGCAGATCAGAAGCCCGGCCCCGCCTTTGGCCTTTTCCTCGTAATAACGGCGCTCCCGGTCAGCGGGCATGCCGTTTTCCGCGAAAATGGTGACGTGCGCGGTGGAGGCGATGCGGTTCTTGATGGTCTTGTTGCGAAGCTGTAAGGGTGAAAACAGTAAAGGAAATTGCTCAGACATAGTGGGTCTCCCGCATCGTTCTTAGATCTCGCGCACGGCGCGTCTTACACAAATTCGTGATGTTTCAAAAAACGATATAGCTGCTCGCTCACATATTCGGCATCGCCTTCCACCACGGACGATTTCGACTTGGACTCCTGCGGGGCCGCTCCGCCCGCCATAATCATGCGCACACGGTCGGCCGGCGACATCTTGGAATCGGGCGTGAACGATTTTTTGACCCGCGCTCGCGGGGCCGTAGGCGTCGCCTGCTCCGGCCATTTGGGCAAGCCATTGGAGGAGGTAGGCAGGGTTTCCCGGCGCACCGGGATGTTGCGCAGCTGCGCTTCTTCCAGTTTCTGATAGGAAACATAGCGCCAAGGCACGCTCTCGGCCTTCAGGGTGATCAGTCCCGGCAGGTCCATCTCGACCAGCTCCCGGCTGCCTCGCTCCAGTCCGCGTTCCACGAGGATGGAGGACTTGGAGCACTCGACAATGCGGACCACGCCAGTCACCTGCGGCAAGTCGAGGATTTCCGCCAGCAGCGGCCCCACCAGGGCGGAAGAGTTGTCGAGGGTTTCGTCGCCGCAACAGATCAGGTCAAACGTTTCCTTGTGAAATCGGGTGGCGAGCAGGGCGGCGGTGTAGGGCGCGCCTTTGCCGGAGCCCTCGATCCGTTCCGCATCGTCTGCGCCGCGGGCCAGCCCATACCACAGCGCCGCCTGCCCCGCGACGTCGCTCACGCTGAAGACTTCCACGCGACTGCCCGGACTCTGCTCGCGCAGCTGCATGGCAAATTCGAGGGCGCTGCGGTCCGCTGGATTCAGGGTCACAACGGGCTCGGGAGCGTCCTGCTGAATCGCCCCAGTCTTCGCTTCCACCTTCAAGGGAAGGCGGGCGTCGAGCACCTCTTTCAGGCAAACCGCAATTTTGAATGGCGTTGTATGCAGGACTTTCATCGGGCGATCGCCTCGTTCACCAGCTCGGCAATGTCTTTGATCTGGATGAGCTGCTGCTTTCCCGCCGTGGAGGAGGCGCTTTCCAGCATGATTTTGCAGAATGGACAGGCCGTCGCGATCACAGTGGCCCCGGTCTTTTCCGCTTCCGCGAGCCGCAAGCCTTCCACGCGCTGGCTGCCGCTGCTTTCCAGCCACATTTGTCCGCCGCCTCCCCCGCAGCAGAAAGACTTTTCGCGGTTGCGCTCCATCTCGTGGAGCTCCGCTCCCGGCAAGGCCGCTACGACCGAGCGCGGGGCATCAAACTCGCCGTTGTGCCGTCCCAGATAGCAAGGATCGTGGAAGGTGATCGGCCGGTTCTCGTCGGAAGTTTGCAGCTGAAGTTTGCCTTCCTTGACCAACGTCTCCAGCAGTTGCGAGTGGTGGACCACGGTAAACTCGGGCTGCCCGTCTTCCAGGTATTCGTTCTTCAGCGTGTTGAGACAGTGCGGGCAGTGGGTCACGATCTTACGCGCGCCGATCGCCCGCAAGGTTTCCACATTCGACTTCTTGAATTTCTGAAACAGCCGTTCGTCCCCCATACGCCGGGCGGGGTCGCCGGTGCAACGCTCCTGACAGCCCAGGGTCACGAAGGAGACATTGGCCTGGCGCAGAATGTTGACCATGGATTTGCTGATGGACTGCGCCGAAGCTTCAAACGACCCTGCACAGCCGATCCAATACACCCACTCGGCCTGGGTTTCCGGAGCAGGCGTGGGAAGCTTCAGGCCTTCGCTCCAGGCGGTGCGCTGCGCCGGAGAATAATCCCACGGGTTCTGCCGCTGGCGGAGTCCATCGAGCGAGACTTGCGCTGCCGGAGAAACCCGGCCGATCTGCACCAGTTGCCGGCGTAGATCCACGATCTTGTCGTAGACCTCGATGTTCACTGGGCACTCGTAGACGCAAGCCCCGCAGGTAGTGCAATCCCAGAGCTCGCGGTCGGTGATGATGTCGAATGCGGAAGGGAGATGTCCGTTGTGCGAAGCGGTCTGGCGATCCACCAGTTGGGAGAGGCCCAGAACAATGCTACGCGGGTCGAGCGCCTTTCCGGCCGCGGTGGCAGGACAGACCGAAGTGCAGCGGCCGCAGGTGGTACAGGCATCGCCATCCAGCAGGTCTTTCCACTTAAGGTCGGCGGCGGTTCCCGAGGGCGTGTAGTTCGCAGTCGTGGGGTATTCGCGAAGCTTGCCGGAAGAGCGTTGCGGGCGCAGCGCCACTGTGGTGAGCGATAAAACGACGTGCCGGAAGAAATACACCGTGGCCGCGCCAAAGAGCACGACGCACAGGGCGGCATGCACGCTCCAGGAAATACGGTGCAGCAAAGGCAGAGTCCCCGCGCTTACCAGGCTGCGAAACAGCAACGCCAATCCATAGCCGACGAACGAAACTCGCTCGAAGCTGGGCAGCGTGACCGCAATGCGAAAGCCTTCCAGAAAGAATCCGGTGACCCCGATGGCGACCAGCAGGACCAGCAGCGCATCCACCCAGCCCGAAGACTTGAGGCGCGGCTGGCGATGCAGATAGCGCCGGTAGATGGCCATGCCCAGGCCGGCGAGGAAGGCGACGCCGCCGGCATCAATGATTGCGGAAGCCACCAGATAAAACGTGCCGTAGAAAAAATGCAGGGGCGTCTGGTGTTCCAGAAACACCAGCGTGGTACCGATCAATAGAATGATAAAGCCCCATAGGATGAGCGAGTGCATCCAGGCGGCATAGCGGTCGCGCGGCATCTTGCTGCGGTTGAACATCCAGGCAACGACGTTCTCTATCGCCCGTGCCGGCGTGATGCCCGATGAATAAGGCCTCCCGCTGCGCCATACCGCGGTCCGGCGATAGAGACGCCAGGCGCTCAGCAGCACAGCCAGGAAGGTCCCCCCGTAGAGAAAGAGGAGCATGCCATGGGAAACATTCCATTCGATTTGCCGGGTTATTGGCTCCACGATGTCCTCTCTGCTTTCCTGGGGCAGAACTCTGGCAAAATTACTTCGACGTTGCCGGTGTTGCTTTTTTCTTGTCGGCCTGAATGCGTTCCGTCAGGCGGGGAAGTACGGCATGCAGGTCTCCCAGCACCCCGAAGTGGGCGACGGAGAAGATCGGCGCCTGCCGGTCGGTATTGACCACCACGATCTTTCCCGCGTCGCGCATACCCATTAGGTGGTGGCTGGCCCCGGAGATGCCGGCCGCTAGGTACAACCGCGGCGTTACGGTCTTGCCGGTCTGCCCCACCTGGCGCTCATATTCCACCCAGCCAAGGTCCACGGCCGCGCGGCTGGCCGCGAGGCTGGCCCCCAGCGCATCGGCCAGAGCGCGCAGCACGGCGAAATTCTCTTTATTGCCCACGCCTCTTCCGCCGGAAACCAGTTTTTCAGCTTGCCGGATATCCAGGGTCCGTGGATCGGGAGGAATGCGCTTCTTGAGCCGCACCTTGCCGGCGGCAATTTTCAAAGCATGGGATGTGACTTGGGGATTGGGTGGCGTCTTCTCCGCTGCCGGCGCATCCGCGACCCCCGCTTTCATGGTGAGGATGGCGGGGGCGGCGAGCGGCCAATTGGTCTGGATGTGCACGCGGCCTCCGTGGGTCACGCGCGTGATATCGAGCTTTCCTCCAGTGGCGGTTTTGCTCAGCAGGCAGTGGGGGAAGTACGCGTAACCCAGGCGCGCCGCTACGCGCGGCGCGAAATCGCGGCCGTAGGTGGTCGCGCCCAGAAACAAAAGATTGGGCTGCAGGACTTGCAGCAACTGCACCAGGCCGCTGGTATACGACTCGGTGGAATACTCGGCGAAGTTTTCGTGCTCCACCAGATGGATCGGCTCACGCACATGTGCCAGGAGTTCTTCCAGCAGGGAAGCCCGCTGCTCCTGGGTGGTGAACAGGACAACTTCTACCCGGCCTTTTACGGAAGCGGCCAGCTTGCGGGCGTCGGCCAGCAATTCGAAGCTCAGTCGCTCCAGCTTTCCCCACAAGGTCTCGGCGAAAACCAGGACCAGGGGCGGAGCGGGGGACGGACTCACGGGGAGCGAATTCATAGTTGCCTGGGACTGGGCGTTCCGCGCCGTCAAGAAGGGTCTTGCCAGCGTGGTATGGTACTAATATACTGCTGATATACATTTGTCAACGGCAGAATCACGGCGCCGGCGCGGCGCGCTTGGCTGGGCGCCAGTCTCAGCTGAATGCAAATTTCTGATATCTTCGGAGTCCCCATGACCGTACGTTCGGAAATGCTTTCCCGGCTGGAGAAGCAGCGCGAGGGGTATAGCCTCGAGCGCAGTCTCTATACCGATCCTGCTTACTATCAGCTCGATCTGGAGAACATTTACTACCGGGAGTGGTTGTTCGTAGGGCACGAGTGCGAGCTGGGAGCGCCAGGCTCGTACTTCAGCGTGCCCATTGGGGAGTACGCGATTCTTGTGATGCGCCAGGAAGATGGCAGCATCCGGGCCATGCATAATTCGTGCCGCCACCGCGGCTCGCGGGTTTGCGTGGAGCCGAAGGGAAAAGTGGAGAAGCGGCTGGTTTGTCCTTACCATCAGTGGACCTACCATCTGGACGGCCGCTTGGCGACCGCGCGCCAGATGGGCAAGACGGTGGACAATTCGCAGCTGGGGCTGAAGCCGGTGCATTGCGAGAGCCTGGCGGGTTACATATTTGTCTGCCTGGCGCAGGAAGCGCCGGATTTTGCTCCTTTTCGCGCGCACGTCGAGCCTTACCTGTCGCCGCACAAACTTCGCGATGCCAAAATCGCTTTTCAGTCCACCATCATTGAGAAAGGGAACTGGAAACTGGTTTGGGAAAACAATCGCGAGTGTTACCACTGCGCGGTGAACCATCCCGAGTTGTGCCGTACCTATCCGGAAAAGCCGACTGCAACCGGCGTGCAGGGCGTGAACAACGATCCGGAGATGATGGCCAACTGGCAGCGTTGGGAGTCGGCCGGCTTGCCCAGCCAGTTCCGCATGGCCGAATCGGGGCAGTTCCGGACTTCGCGGCTGCCCCTGCTGGGCAGTTCCGTGAGTTACACCATGGATGGAACAGCGGCGGTGCGCAAGCCGCTTTGTCCCGAGGTGACGGAGCCCGCGATTGGTTCGCTATTGTTATTTCATTATCCCAGCACCTGGAACCACATTCTCGGTGACCACGCGGTCACCTTCCGCGTGCTGCCCGTCGGTCCCACCCAGACGCAGGTCACCACCAAGTGGCTGGTGCACAAGGACGCCGTCGAAGGCGTGGACTATGACGTAAAGCGCCTTACCGAAGTTTGGCTGGCAACCAACAGCCAGGACCTGTCGATTGTCGAGGGCAATCAGATCGGCATCAATTCGCCCGCGTATGAGCCCGGCCCTTACTCCGTGGAACACGAAGGCGGGGTCATGCAGTTTGTGGATTGGTATCGTCGCTCCATCACCCCACGGCTTGGCTGATTCTCCCCGGTACGCAGGCCGAGCGATTCTGTAGAATAGCCAGGTGCTCGAACCCGCCTACGGACAAATTCTCGCCAAGGTGCCGATTTTTTCCGGCCTGACCGAAGGGGAATTGTCATTTCTCACCCAACGCGCCGTCGTGCGCCGCTACGGCCCCAGTGAAATCATTTTTGATGAAGGCGCGCCCTGCGCCGGCATGTATGTGGTCCAGGCGGGGAATGTGCGGATTTACAAAAGTTCTCCTGGAGGCCGCGAGCAAGTGCTCAGCATCGACGGCGCAGGGAGTTCCATCGCCGAGTTGCCGGTTTTCGATGGCGGGAACTATCCCGCGTCCGCGGCGGCGGTGGACGCGGCCACGCTGATCTTTGTCAGCAAGCAGGACTTTCAGGCGCTTTGCCTGGAGCATCCCCATGTAGCCCTCAAAGTGCTGCGGGTTGTGGGAGCCCGCTTGCGGCGGCTGGTGGGCATCATTGAAGAGCTTTCCTTTACCACCGTGCGCCACCGCCTGGCTTCCTACCTTTTGCGTCTCGCTCAGCGGGAAGGGCACAAGACCCCGGAGGGGTTGGAAGTCACCTTGCCCATCAGCAACCAGGAACTGGCTTCGCAGATCGGCACAGTGCGGGAGCTGGTTTCCCGCAACCTTTCCCGATTGCAGTCGGAGGGGCTCATCCGTATCGACGGGCGCAACGTGACCATTCGCGACGCCGCGGGCCTCGAGTCCGAGCTGCAGGACGCCACTTAGTTCTTGCAGTTTCCCCCTTCCATTCCCCAGATTTTCTGCCCGTGACATAAGTCATCGCCCCAATTTTGCGGCGGCGATACCTTTCTCCCATCACCTTCGGATTGCCCGGAAATTGTGGGGACGGCCGGGCTTCGGGGAAGAATTTCCAAAGAGGAGAGTGAAATGAGCGTGTACACGGAAAAGACGGTCCGCGAACTGGCGCAGGAAATTCCCGCTGCGACGCGTGTCTTTGAAAAATTCGGTATCGACTATTGCTGTGGCGGAAAGAAACCGCTGGAGGAAGCTTGTCGCGCCGCGAACCTATCCGTAGATGAGGTCTGGCATTCGCTGCAGGCGGCGGAAGAGGCGGCCCAGGCGGCGCCGGAGCCGCGCTTCTGGCAAAACGAACCGCTGGCCGAGATCGTCGCCCATATCGAAAACACACACCACAAATACACGCGGGAAGAAATTGTGCGCCTGGCTCCGCTGCTGGCCAGGGTTTGCTCGGTCCACGGCAAAAATCACCCTGAGCTGGAGAAAATGCGCAGCACTTTCCACGGTCTGGCCCAGGAACTGACCATGCACATGATGAAGGAAGAGAAGGTCCTGTTCCCGCACATCGTGCGCATGGAGGAGTCCGTTCTCCAGAATGAGCCGGTCCTGCCCCCTCCCTTCGGCAGCATGCAAAACCCTATCACCATGATGGAGCATGAGCATGATTCGGCCGGTGAGGCTTTGCGTGCGTTGCGAGAGCTGAGTGGAAATTACGCTCCGCCGCCCGATGCCTGCATCACCTATCAGACCCTCTATCGGGCGCTGGCGGATTTCGAAGCCGACCTGCACCAGCATATTCATTTGGAAAACAATATTTTGTTTCCCCGCGCCATTGCCATGGAAGGGGCACACTAATGCCCGCTCCAGCAGCGGCGCCGGCGCGCATTGAGCGGGAAGTCGGGCAGCGGTTGAGTCCGCTGCAGATTTTTGAAATCACCGCGGCGCGCGAGGTCAAGCTCTCGCGCCTGTTGATGCTCTACATCAGCAGCGGCCTCGCCTTCATGCTGTTGCCGGGCACGTTTCTGGGCGTATGGAATCTGCTGGCCATCAGCGCCCAGCGTTCGGCCACTTCCGTGTCTCCGGCCTGGATCCAGGCGCATGGACATGCCCAGATTTTTGGCTGGATCGGCACCTTCATCCTGGGCATCGGCTTTCACTCCATTCCCAAGCTCCGCCGCGTCCAGGGTTTTGGACTGTGGGCTCCCTGGATGTCCTGGGGGCTCTGGGTTGCAGGCGTGGGGCTGCGCTGGTGGGCCACGGTGGAGCAGTGGCACTGGCGCATCCTCCTGCCGATTTCCGCGGGGATGGAACTGGCGGCATTTCTCATTTTCTTTCGCGCCGTTTCCGGACATCGCCCGCAGGATGCGGGGAAGAGCAAATTCGAGGAGTGGATCTTTGCGGTGGTTGCCGGGGCCGTCGGCTTCCTGGCGACTTTGTTTTTGAATCTGGCTTCCGCCCTATATCTGGCATGGGAAGCCTCGTCACCCGAGTTGCCCCACTACTTCGACCAATACTTTCTGGTGTTCCAAACCTGGGGCTGTCTGGTGCCCTTCGTGTGGGGTTTCAGCGCCAAGTGGTTGCCCATTTTTCTGGGCTTGCGTCCGCTTCATGGGAGGCGTTTACTGTGGGCGGTGGGGCTCAATTCCCTGGGCGTGTGTCTGGCGCCATTCTCCCTGCGCGGCACGGTTTTGCTGCTGCTTGCAGGAGTTGTGACAGCCATCCACGCCCTTCGTTTGCTGCAACCAGCGGAACGCCCGGCGAAGCTCAAGGGAGTCCATGCAAGTTTTCCTTTCTTCGTGCGGACCGCATATATCTGGGCCATGATTTCCGCGCTGCTGGCGGTGTGGGCCGCCAACGCCGCCGAGGCCCGCGGGGTTTGGGGAGCATCCCGGCATGCGCTGACCGTTGGATTCCTAAGCACCATGGTGTTCGCTATCGGCCAGCGCGTGTTGCCGGCCTTCTCCGGCATGCGTTTGTTGTTCAGCGCGCAAGGCATGTTCGTGGGGCTCTTCCTCCTGACTGTAGGGTGCGGGATGCGCGTGGGTTCTGAGGTGCTTGCTTATCAAGGCCTGTTGGCTTCCGCCTGGAGGTGGTTGCCGGTTTCCGCCATTACGGAAATGAGCGCCGTGACCGTGTTTGCTCTGAATTTAGCGATTACTTTTTTGAAGCGACCGCCGTTTCCGCCAATGGTCGGAACCAGAGCGGAAAATTCCACCATTGCTATTTCCTAGAAAGGATTTCTCCATGGCTTATCGAAAACTTTGGATTGCCCTGGCTTTGGTGTTGGTGCTGTCGTTTGCCGTATTGGGTGGAGTGGGCATAAAGGTCATGAACAATGCTCCGCCGATCCCGGCGCAGGTGGTCACGCCCGAGGGCCGGGTTTTGTTTGACGGCGAATATATCCGCGATGGGCAGAATGTCTGGCAGTCCATTGGAGGCCAAGAGATCGGCACCATCTGGGGCCATGGATCGTATGTGGCCCCCGATTGGAGCGCAGATTGGCTGCATCGTGAATGCACCTTCCTGCTGGAGCGCTGGGCCAAAGAGGAAGGCGCCTCCAGCTACGCTGCATTGGGCGTGGAACGGCAAGCCGCTCTGCAGGCCCGGCTGCAAAAACTGCTGCGCAGCAACACCTATGATTCCGCGTCGAACCGGATCGTGCTGGACCCGGCGCGGGCAGAGGCCTTCGATTCTCTGTCGGCCTACTATGCGGACATTTTTTCGCAGGGCCGCAGCGACTATGCCATTCCGCAAAATGCCCTCACGGATCCCGCTAAGCTGCGCCAGATGAGCTCCTTCTTCTGGTGGACGGCGTGGGCCGCGTCGACCAACCGTCCGGGCTCGGAGGTGACGTACACCCAGAACTGGCCGCATGAGCCGCTGATCGGGAACCAGCCCACCGGCAGCGCGGTGGTGTGGAGCGTGATCAGCTTCGTGTTGCTGCTGGGCGGCATCGGCGGCATGGTGTGGTACTTCGCTTCGCAAGAGCGCAACGTGGAACATGAACTGCTCCCCGAGCGCGATCCGCTGCTTGGGCTGAACCCTACTCCCTCGCAGCGCGCTACCGTGAAGTACTTTTTCGTCGTGGCCGCGCTTTGGGTGGTGCAGGTCGGACTGGGGGCGGTGACGGCGCACTACGGCGTGGAAGGCTCCGGGTTTTATGGCATCCCGCTGGATAAATGGCTGCCCTATGCGATTACGCGCACCTGGCATTTGCAAATCGGCATCTTCTGGATCGCGACCTCCTGGCTGGCCACCGGACTTTATGTAGTCCCGGCCATCAGCGGCGTTGAACCCAAAGGGCAACGCTTGGGAGTGAATGTGCTCTTCGGAGCTTTATTGCTGGTGGTGGTGGGATCGCTGGCCGGGGAATGGCTGGGAATCCAGCAGAAGCTGGGCAACTTGTGGTTCTGGCTGGGCGCGCAGGGCTATGAATATGTGGACCTGGGGCGGCTGTGGCAGATCCTGCTGTTCCTCGGACTGGTCTTCTGGCTGTGGCTGATGTGGCGCGGCATGAAGCCGGCCCTGGCGCGGCGAGACCAGAGTCACTCCCTGCTGCTGATGTTCCTCATTTCTAGTATCGCCATTCCACTCTTCTATGCCGCCGGCCTGATGTATGGACAGCGCAGCAATCTGGTATCCGCGGAATACTGGCGCTGGTGGGTGGTCCACCTTTGGGTGGAAGGCTTCTTTGAGGTCTTCGCCACGGTGGTCATCGCCTTTCTGCTGACGCGCCTGAAGCTGCTTTCCGTGGGCACCGCGACGCGGGCGGTCCTGTTCTCAACCGTGGTGTTTCTCTCGGGAGGCATCATTGGCACCTTCCACCATCTCTACTTCGCCGGCACGCCCAACGTGGTGCTCGGTCTGGGCGCGGTCTTCAGCGCACTGGAAGTCGTGCCGCTCATCCTGATTGGTTTCGAGGCGTGGGAGAACATTCGCCTGGCGCGCGCCCGGGACCAACGCATTTGGGTGGCGGCCTACAAATGGCCGATCTATTTCTTCGTCGCGGTGGCCTTCTGGAATTTCGTGGGCGCGGGTTTGTTCGGTTTCCTGATTAACCCGCCTATCGCTCTTTACTACATGCAGGGACTGAACACCACGGCGGTGCACGGGCATACCGCGCTGTTTGGCGTGTATGGCATGCTCGGTCTGGGCTTGATGTTGTTCTGTCTGCGCGCGCTGCGGCCGGGAGTGGCCTGGAAGAATCGGCCGCTGGCCGTGGCTTTTTGGGCCATCAATCTGGGGCTGGCGCTGATGGTGCTGCTCAGTCTGTTGCCCATCGGCCTGATGCAAGTGTGGGCTTCGGTGGAATACGGCACCTGGTATGCGCGTTCCACCGAGTTCCTGCACAGTGGCTACATGAACCAACTGCGCTGGATGCGGATGATCGGCGACACCCTCTTTGCCCTGGGCGCCCTGGTATTGGGTTGGTTTGTGCTGGGACTGGTCACCGGCCACTCCTATGACCAGCGGGGATACGTCGCCGAAGGCGAGTGGGCCATTCGCAAAGCGGAAGAGAAGGTCGCTTCCGCCGATTAAAGCCCTTTTGCAGTATCCGCATGGCGGTCTGCGGTTGACTACCCCTGGGGGCCCCTCTCTTCAGGAAGCAATCGCAGATCGCCATCGGGTGGTCCGGCAAGACAAGCCGGTGTCCTCCGGTTCCTCTGCCCCGAAAATGCGCCCGGCGGTGGAGACTTCCCAACCTCCGCCGCACGAAGATTTTTTATGAAACCGATTTCATAAAGTGGGCGGCAGACCGGAAAAGCGGCTCCATGATGCTAAGTGTTTATTTATCAGTGTGATATCGGGCAAATGACTCAGGGAAAACGGTTTTCTCCTTGACATCGCAGCGGGTGCGGTGCTACAAAAATGCGCATTATGAAACCGTTATCATAAAGCGGTTTCCCCTGAGGATGACGGCATGGGTGGACAAGGAATGGAGCGGAGGGAAATTCTCCGCTACATCGGGATGGCTTCCGTGGCGGCCGGCTTCCCCGGCTTTCGGCAATGGGTGTTTGCCTGTTCGGCGGACCCGCAGCAACATCATGAGCACCAGGACAGCACGGCGCCGGTCCCTGCCGCCACTGGTCCTTACAAGCCGTTGTTCTTTTCGCCCCAGCAATACGCCGTGGTGGAGCGCTTAAGCGAAATCATCATTCCGGAAGATGATACGCCGGGGGCAAAGTCTGCCGGAGTGGCCGAGTTCATAGATTTCATGGTGGCCAACCGCGTCCCCGTCAGCGGCGGACGCCACGTGCGCAGCACTCAGGACGCTATCGAAATGGGCAATCAGGCCCAGACCCGCTTTCTGGATGGCCTGGCCTGGATGAATGCCCGCAGCTATTCGCAGTTCGGGCATGAGTTCATGGATAGTTCCCCTGAGCAGCAGAATGCGCTGCTTGCCGAGCTCGCCTACCGCGACAAGTTCAAACCCACCACCGAAGTGGGACGCGAATTTTTTCAGTTTGTTCGCGACTACACCGTGATCGGTTACTACACCTCCCGCGTGGGGCTGGAGGCGCTGGGCTATCCCGGGCTGCGGACGATGTGGCCCAGCATGCCCGCCTGCCCTCATCCCAATGATCCCGAACACGTGCACTTGCCTGCGCCGGCAAATTCCGGGGCCTAGTTTTCACCCATAGAACCTGCAGAGAGGATTGCTCCTTGCCAACCAAAGTATTTGACGCGATCGTGGTGGGAACCGGGGCCGGCGGCGGCACCGCAATGAAAATGCTGTGCGAGGCCGGTCTGCAAGTATGCGCCATCAACTCCGGACCGCGCATGAATCCGACCACCGACTATCGCCGTCATCGCCAGGTCTACGATCTCAAGTATCGTGGATTCGGCGATCCTCTTCGCTTTCAGGGCAAGCCCCACCAGGAGCCCTACACGGTGGAGGAATCGGAATACAGCGAGGGCCGGGACCTATTCGAACATGATGTGACTTACTCCAACGGTCCGGGTACAGACTGGTATTGGAAGCGCTGCAAGGCGACGGGAGGCAAGGCCAACTTCTGGGGACGTTCATCGGCGCGTTATGGCGATATCGACTTCAAGGCCGCCGATCGGGATGGTTTCGGAGAAAACTGGCCGGTGGATTATGCCGAGATTGCGCCTTGGTTTTCCAAAGCAGAAAACTATATGGGCGTGGCCAGCACGGTGCAGAACCGGCCCAGCAATCCCGACGGAGATTATTTGCCGCCCATGCCCTGGCGGTGCCTGGATTTCATTATCCAGAAGGGCGCAGAGAAGATCGGCGTGCCCTATCTCCCCGATCGTTGCGCCCAGCTCACCAAGGCGCATAACGGACATCCCGCCTGTCATTATTGCGGCGGATGTAGCCGGGGCTGCGACGTTGGCGCCTTTTTTTCTCCCACCTGGTTCACTATTCCCGATGCCGAAGCGACGCAGAACCTCACACTGCTGACCAATGCTCTGGTGCGCAGCGTGCTGGTGGACCAGGATGGCCGTGCCAAAGGCGTGGCTTACGTGGACCGCAAAACGAAGAGGGAAGTGGAAGTGTATGCCAAGGTGGTGGTGCTGGCGGCATCCTGTGTGGAGACCGCGCACATCATGCTGAATTCCAAGTCCCGGCATTGGCCCACGGGGATCGCCAATTCCAGCGGTCAATTGGGGCGCAATCTGTGCGACCACTTATATGGCAATCCCGGTTATGGCTTCATTCCGCGCCTGGTTGGACAGCCGCCCCGGCCCGATGACATCGCCGATTCCACCGTGGCCTGGATGCCGCGCTGGCAGAACCTGAAGGACCCGCACGAGGAAAAATTCATTCGCGGCTATTCCGTCTATATGGGCGGCGGCTGCGGAGAGTTCCCCGGGCACTATGGGGAGATCGAAGGCTTTGGCAGCGCCTTCAAGCGCGACATTCATCGCTATTATCCCGCCACCGTAGGGGGATTGATTCAGGCGCCATCGCTGCCCAGCCCCACCAACTATCTGGATATCGATCCCGACAAGAAGGATATGTTCGGCATTCCCCAGCTGCGTTTTCACTTCCAGTGGGGCCGCAACGAGCTGCTGATGTGGGAGCACAGCAAGCAGGTGATGGTCGATCTGTTCAAGGCCATGGGCGGAGAAATGTGGGGAGCCGGCGATGCTCCCGACCGGCCCGGGACCAGTCTGCACGAGACCGGTGTCTGCCGTTTTGGCGCGGACGCGAAAACTTCCGTGACCAACAAATGGGCCCAGACCCACGACGTTCCCAATCTCTACATTTGCGACGCCAGTATTTTTCCCAGCCCGACCGACAAGACCACCACCATGCCTATTGTGGCGTTCGCCATGCGGACCTGCGACTACATCGCGGACAATTTCAAAAAGGGCGTGCACAAGCGAGCCTGAAAATTGCTATCCGCGAAAATCTCGGCTTGGACGGAACGCCCAACCCTATTCCTGTGACTTGCGCCAGGACGGCGCGTGATCTGTTGGCTAAGAGGTCTGCTCCTTCGCCAAGGCCAAAGACGGCTTCACCTCAAAGTTCCATTTCCAGATAGCAAAGACCGGCGGATAAATGACCAGCTCCATGAGAAATGAGGTGAGAATGCCTCCTATCATGGGCGCGGCGATGCGCTTCATCACGTCGCTGCCGGCGCCGGCCGACCACATGATGGGCAGCAGGCCGAAAAGCATGCAGGCCACGGTCATCACCTTCGGGCGCAGACGCTTGACCGCGCCCACGACAATCGCTTCCCGCAGGTCATCCCAACTGCGCATGCGGCCGTTACGAATCGCGTCGTGATAGGCAAGGTCGAGGTACAAGAGCATGAAGACGGCGGTTTCAGCGTCGACGCCGAGCAGAGCGATCAGCCCAACCCAAACCGCGATGCTCATGTTGTAGCCCAGGAGATATAGGAACCAGATGGCGCCGATGGCCGAAAATGGTACGGCCAGCAGAATGATAAAAGTCTTTACGGTAGATTTGGTGTTGAAGTAGAGCAGCAGGAAGACGATGAAAAGCGTAATGGGCACCACCAGCTTCAGGCGCTCTTTCACGCGCTGCATGGCTTCGTACTGTCCGCTCCAGACCAGTTGGTAGCCGGTGGGAACGCTGATTTTTTCCGCAACAATGCGTTTGGCTTCGGCCACATAGCGGCCAATGTCGCGTCCGGAGACATCCACATAGATATAGCCGCTGAGCCGTCCGTTCTCATCGCGGATCATCCCGGGGCCGGTGCGCAGTGAGATCGTGGCGATCTGCGCCAGGGGAATCTGCGCTCCGGAGGGCGTATTGATCAAGACCCGCTGCAGGGAATCGATGTCACTGCGATAGTCGCGCAGATAGCGGACGTTGACCGGATAGCGCTCCCGGCCTTCAACCGTGGTGGTGACCAGCTCTCCGCCCACTGCGGACATCAGAACTTCATTGGCGTCGTCTACAGTCAGCCCATAGCGGGCCAGTTGATCACGCTTGAGATCGAAGTCCAGAAAATATCCGCCGGTGGTGCGTTCGGCAAAGACGCTGGTGGTGCCGGGGACATCCTTCAGCGTCGCCTCAATTTGCTCGCCCACTTTTTCTATTGTCCCGAGGTCCGAACCCAATACCTTGATGCCGAGTGGAGTCCGTATGCCCGTAGTGAGCATATCGATGCGGTTCTTGATGGGCATGGTCCAGGCATTGGAAATCCCCGGCATGGTGAGCGCTTCGTTCAAACCACCGGGGCCGTAAATGAGTTCCTCGGTTGTTTTGTGGTCGGGCCAGAACCGCCGCAGCATTCCCTGTAACCAATCCGGCGTCCAGCTGGAGTACCAGCGGCTGCGTTTGGGCCACTCGGTGTGTGGCCGCAGAACGATGACAGTTTCCATCATGGAATACGGCGCAGGATCGGTGGCGCTTTCCACGCGCCCGGCCTTGCCGAAGACGCGCTCCACTTCCGGAAAACTCCTGATAATTTTGTCCTGGGTTTGCAGCAGACGCGAAGCTTCCGTGACCGACATGCCCGGCAAGGTCGTGGGCATATAGAGCAGCGTGCCTTCATCGAGCGGCGGCATGAACTCAGAGCCAAGTTCGAAGAACACAGGTACGGTCAGCGCCATGGCGAGGACCGCGGCCGCTATGGTCTTCCAGCGGTGTTCGAGCACAAATTCAACCACCGGATAGTAGATCTTCATAAGAGGGCGGCTGATGGGGTGATTTTCTTCGCTGTGAATTTTGCCGACCAGAAGGCTGTCGGCGATCTTCGCCAGCCAGCGCGGGCGAAAGCGGAAGTTTTCCATGCGCGTGAAGAGCAGCCGCATGGCGGGATCGAGCGTGATGGCCAGTACAGCAGCGATGGCCATGGCGAAGTTTTTGGTGAAGGCCAAAGGCTTGAAGAGCCGGCCCTCCTGGGCCTCCAGCGTAAACACCGGCACAAACGAGACCGCGATTACCAGTAAGGCAAAGAAGCTGGGGCCGCCGACTTCCTTGACCGCGGAGATGACCACCTCGCGATAGTCGCCCCGACGTCCTTCCGCATTCCAGTGCTCGAGTTTCTTGTGCGTCTGCTCGACCACCACGACAGCCGCATCCACCATAGCGCCGATGGCCACCGCGATGCCGCCCAGGGACATGATATTGGCGGTCATCCCCGACATCTGGATGGGAATAAACGCCAGGACCACCGTGACCGGAATGGTGATGATGGGAATGATGGCGCTGGGAAAGTGCCAGAGAAAAATCAGGATCACCAGGCTGACGATGAGCAGTTCTTCTATCAGCGTGTGTTTCAGGTTGTCGATGGAGCGGTCGATCAACTCTGAGCGATCGTAAGTGGTCACGATCTTCAATCCCTGAGGAAGGGTGGGCTCGATATCGTGGATCTTCTGCTGCACGCGCTGAATGACTTTCTGTGCGTTTTCTCCGAAGCGCATGATGACCACGCCGCCGACGGCTTCCCCCTGGCCATCCAGTTCGCCGACGCCGCGGCGCATGTCCGGCCCATAAGTGACGGTAGCCAGATCGCGCACCAGGACGGGAGTACCTGTCTGCGAGTTGGCCATGACGACAATATTGCTGATGTCATCGAGCGACCTTATATACCCGCGCCCGCGCACCATATACTCGCGTCCGGACATCTCCACCAGGCGCGCGCCAATATCATTGTTGCTCTTGCGGATGGCCTCGGCCACCATGTTGATGGAGATCCGGTAACCGAGCAGGCGGTTGGGATCGATGTTGACCTGGTACTGGCGCACGAAGCCGCCGAGCGGCGCCACTTCCGCCACTCCCGGCACGGATTGCAGCGCATAGCGCAGATACCAATCCTGATAACTGCGCATTTTCTCCAGGCTGTATTGGCCGCTGGTATCGACCAGCGCGTATTGGTAGACCCAACCGACGGCAGTCGCATCCTTCGCCAGTTCGACATTCACACCCTGGGGCAATCGGGAAGTCACCGAGTTCAGATATTCCAATGTGCGCGAGCGCGCCCAGTAAATGTCCGTTCCTTCTTCGAAGATGATGTAGATGTAGGAATAGCCAAAATCAGAAAACCCGCGAATGTCTTTGACTTTCGGCATGCCGAGCAGCGCCGAAGTAATGGGATAGGTGACCTGGTCTTCTATGATGTCGGGGCTGCGGTCCCAACGCGAGTACACGATGACCTGCGTATCGGAGAGGTCAGGGATAGCGTCCAATTTCGTGTTGTTCAGCGAATGCCATCCGAACACCACCGCCACGATGATAAAGAGGAACACGAGGAAGCGATTTCTGGCGCAGGTGTCGATAATCCGGTCGATAAAGGTAGCTCGGTCGGCGGTTGTCATTGTGGTTGGGCCTCGCTCATCAGTTCCGCCAGGCTGCGCAGGACGCCCCCGTTCTGCCGCACGAAGTCCTCGGCAGCCTTGTGATCGCGGAAGGCGAAGGTCCCCGGGGAACAGCGGTCAAAAGCCAGGTGCCCAGCGTGTTTCGATTCGTCCATCTGTGACATATCGTGCTGGCAGGCCACGACGCGGCTGTCTTCGACGAACCAGGTCCCCTCGGGAGAGATCATTTGTCCGCTGGGATAGTCGGTGACAGCAATAAGTTTGAGCGACGTTCTCTCCTGGCGCGCTTCGGTCACGGCGCAATGGGCGCAGCATACGTCACGCCGCCGGCCGCCGACTTCCGCCACCACATGAGATTTAGGATTAATGTGGCGTAGGCAAAATCCGCATTCTGTCTGGGTGCGGCGGTGCATCTGCCAGTAGCCCGTGGCAAATAATGCGCCTAGGATGATCAGCGCCAGGAATCCGTAGATGGTTGCTTTCTTAGCCATAAGTCGCCTCCTTAGTGCTGCATCCCGCTCATCGCGCTTTTCATGCGGCTCTCAGAATCAATCAGGAAATTGCCCGATGTCACAATGGTTTCCCCGCCGCTGAGTCCCTCGAGCACCACGACTTTACCGTCCAGCCGCGCACCGGCGCGGATGACGCGAGGTTCAAACGTCCCTTCTCCTTTGGCGAGGAACACGTATTGTCTTTCACCGGAATCCATGACGGCTTCCTGCGGGACGACAATCTGCCTGCCGTAATTGATCTTGAGCGCCACATCGGCAAACATCTGCGGCTTCAGATCAAAGTGCGGGTTGCGCAATTCGATCCTCACCTTCACCGTGCGCGACACCGGATCGACGGCGGGATAGATGTAAGTGATTTTTCCCGTGTAGGTCTTGCCGGCGTAATAGCTCAGCTGCATTTCCGCCGTCTGCCCCACCTTCACGAAGGGGACCTCGTATTCATAAACATCGGCATTTACCCAGATATTGGAAAGATCACTGATGAGGTACAGGTCCATATCGGGGGTGACCGCGGTCTGTGGATACACTTTGCGGTCGGTGACAAATCCGGTGACCGGGGAGTAGAAGGTCAGGGTCCGGGTCACTTCGCCGGTTTCATCGAGTTTGCGGATCTGCGCGTCGCTTATGTCCCATAGCTTGAGACGCTCGCGGGCGGAACGAAGCAGTGATTGCGATCCCTGGGAAATTTCGGCGAACTGCGAGCTGCCCAGCTCTTTCGCGCCGCGCTTGGCGATGAGGTACTCCTCCTGCGTGGCCACCAGATCCGGACTGTAGAGGGTGAACAGTGGCTGGCCTTTCCGCACCAGTTGGCCCACGTAGTCCACGTAGACTTTGTCGATGAAGCCGTTGACCTTGACATGGACATGCGCCAGCCGGGTTTCGTCGCTGGTGACCTGGCCCGTGGTGCGCACGGTGCGAATCAGTTCCTCCCGTGCGACGGTTTCAGTTTGCACGCCAATTAGCTGTTGCTTCTCTGCGGTGACGCGGATGCTCCCGGCATTGGTGGGTGCGGATTCCTCTTCCGCATATTGCGGTACCAGTTGCATGCCGCAATCGGGTGCGACGCCCGGCTTGTCGGATTTATATGAGGAGTGCATGGGGTCGTACCAGTAGAGGACCTTACGCTGGGCCGCGGTCTCCTCGCGCCGGGGCGGAGAACCCGTCTTGCTCTGGAAGAAGGCGGTGACCCTTCCGCTGAAGTTCGCTACCAGGGCCACGAGCACAGCCAGGGCCAGAAGTCTGAAGATTTTGCGAAACATGACCTACTCTCCTCCCGCTGCTTGCAGTGCAGGCGGTGCGGACGTGAGGTCCACGCCAGCCATGCTTTCCATGCGAGCTAGGGCCGTCTGGTAGTTTGCCAGCTCGCGGTAATAGTCGACCTCGTAGTTCAGGACAGTTGAGAAGTTGCCCAGCACAGTCAGGAAATCCGCCGTGCCCACCTGGTAGGCGGACATGGAAGATTCGAGGGCCAGCGATGACTGGGGAATCACGCCCTGAGAAAACAAATTGAGCAAGTCTTCCGAGGCCTTCGCCGCCAGGTATTGCTGCTTCAGCTCAAAGGCCAGCTCATTCTGGCGGTTGTCGCGGCTGCGCTCCGCCGCGATGCGCTCCTCCGTGGCTTGCCGGACTTCCTCGCGTTGCCTGTCCTTGTAGAAGACGGGGATGTTCACCGTGAAGGTCATGCCGTGCATATCCGGCATGTGCGGACGCTGCTGGTACATATAGCCGACACTCAGGTCGGGATAGTAGTCGCGCCGCGCGAGATCGACGGCAAGCTGATTGCGCGCGATCATTTTCTGTTCGCGCTGCAAGCCCGGATCGCTTTGTTGCGCCAGACGATAGAGGTCTTCTATCGAATGCTGCAAGGGAGTCGGTTGCAGGTCCTCCGCCGATGGAAGCGGCGACTCGGGGGCGTGGGCCAACAGCATATTCAGCCGCGCCTGCGAAGTCGCGCGCTGTTGTTCGAGTACGGTGAGCCGCTGCAGCAACAGCGAAATCTCGACCTGGGAGCGCAGGACGTCCTGCTGCGGCACTTTGCCGACGCGGTACCGCGCTTCTGCGATCTGCGAGAGCTGGGTGAGGAGGTCCTTGTTCTTCTGCGTGGTTTGCAGGGCTTTGTCGTAGTACCAGTATTCGTAATAGGCGGACTTGACGTCCTCTGCCACGCGCCGGCGAATGGCATCGTAGTCGTTTTCCACCGCATCGGCTTCTTTCGATGCAATTTCTCCGCGCAATTTGCGCTTGCCGGGATAAGGCAGCGTCTGCATGGCGCTGATGCTGCGATAGCTCGAAGGATCATCGTCCTGCACGGAAAACGGCCGGATGCTTCCCATCCAGCCCACACCGACGCTGGGGTCGGGCAAAGCCCTGGCTTGCGGCACGCGCCGCCGCTGCGCCTCCACCGTGTGCCGGGCGCTGAGGACGGCGGGGTTGTTTTGCAGGGCTTCCCGCACCAGGTCCGCCAGACTGGGGGAAGATGATGTGGGAACGGCAGTCGCAATGCGATGCGGTCTCACGCTCCCTTGTGCGCTAGGGTCCTGGCCGTAGCCGGCTCCCGGCCCTATGGAAATGAGTGCCAGCAGAAAAAGTATGGTCCGCATTCTTTCTCCCATGACTGCGGTGGATGGGCTTAAGCCGGAACTCATCCGGCGGGCAAGACAGGCTGCCCTGTACAGGGCTCCCGCCTAGGAAAAGCCTGAATGTGGGAGGAAGAATCAGATCAAAAAAGTGCACAGGAGGGCCTGGACGCCCTCATCCGGAACGGTCGTGGTCCGTGGGAATAAAGCGATCGCGGCGGGGTATGAAATGTCCGGGGAGGGCACAAGAGGAAATGCCGCAATCACGACGGCAATGCTGGTTTCGGTGGTTGCGGGCAACACATAAGGTTGCGGATCCATGGCCGAGATCCGGCAGCAAGACTGGTTTTCAGTTGCCGCCTGCAAGGACAGCTTCGGAGCACAATGACTCATCGTCTGGCAGTGGGGTGGGCAGTCCATGGATGTCCCCATGCCGCTCATGCAGCCCACCAAGGCCCGCGCCGGTTTGGCCACTAAGGCAGCCAGTAAGACCAGGACTACGACTTTGCAGCGCCAACTCATTTGCTGCTCTAGCCTAATTGGGCCCCTGAGTCACTGCTGTGATCGCAATCACACTAAGATACTGGTGCGCGCACACACGGTATTGCTGTCCTCCCATGGAGAGCCCGCCTCCAACGAAGTTCCGCCCTGCCCACATGCGGGCAGTGCCCACATACGGGCAGGCCGCGACATCTGCACCATTCCAATCGAGTGACAAATCAGTAAGTTAGCGCTTGCCCAGTTGGCAGGTCAGGTGCGCCCCATCATGTGAATCCAGGAGAATCCGCGGACGGATGAAAATGCCATGTTTCGCGCCGAGATTCACTCAGGTGACGAAGGTCCCACATTGAAGATGGAAGGCCGGCTGGTGGGCGAATGGGCCGAGCAGGCGCGAAGCCTGGTCACCAGAGAATCAGTCCCTCAGGGATTGCTCGTGGATCTGACCGAGGTGACCTATGTCGACCCAGTGGGCGAACAGGTGTTGCACTGGCTGCAGAGCGTCGGCGCCAGGTTCATCGCGAAGGCGCTGTACGCCGCGGAACTCTGCGTTCGTCTGCGGTTGCCTCTCCTGCAAACATCCCCCGGCAGGCAAAAGTCTGGTCTGAGGGTCGACGGAAAGCATGGCCGGAAAAGTTGAAGGCGTGCCCGGAAACGGCGGCAAAGGGTGAATATGTCCTGGTTTTTTTCCAACATCAATGCCGAGAGTGATCGAAAGCGTGCGTCGGCGGCAGAGATTGTGGCGTGTTTCTCCCGCGAAAGACCGATGCTGGCCCGCCTGGCTCTCCTGATTACGGGCGAGCCGGCGGCGGCCGGGCAATGCATCGCCGATGCCTGTGACCAGACCGTGGCCGCCAGCCATCCTTTTCAGGACTGGCTGGTGGAGTGGGCCAAGGCCGCGACCATTACCTGCGCGATCTCGCGCTCGGCGGAAACCATCCGCCACTGCCAGGTGACAAGCCAAGCCCAGCGCTGGGCAGATCATCCTGGCTTGGCGGATGACGACGATCAGGGGCGCGCCGAGGCCCTACACACAATTTTGCAGGTGGATCCGGACGAGATTCTGGGCGAACTCGATGCCTTGAGCCGGGCGGTGCTGGTGCTGCGCGTGGCCATCCGCGCGTCGATCCAGGATTGCGTGCTGCGCCTGAATGTCTCTCGGTCGGCAGTGCTGGCGGCCCAGGATCGCGCCCTGTGCTGGCTGCACAGTGTGCCGGCGCGGCCCTCCAGCAGCCGGAATTCCTCAGGGGAGAAGGAGCCGGCAAAAAGACCGAAGTAAGGGAGCAAATTGCATGTTGACCATCCGTGATCACGATGCCCCAGGGCGCTTTTGCCGGGCGGCACTGCAAGGCCGCCAGCCAGATAGAAGCCGGCGGTCCGGTGCTTGTGCGGCGGCGCTGCTGGCCGCAATCCTTCTTTTGCTCTGGCTGTTGGCGGGATGCAAGACCAAGGCGAACGCCCCGGCGCCCGCCCCGGCCGAGGTCGCTATGGTCACCATTCATCCTCAGGCGGCAGTCCTGACGACCGAGCTGCCGGGCCGCACCAACGCTTTTCTGGTGGCGGAAATTCGTCCTCAGGTCAACGGCATTATCCAAAAGCGATTGTTTCGCGAAGGCTCGAACGTCAAGGCCGGCGACCTGCTCTACCAGATTGATCCGGCGCCCTATCAAGCCGCCTATGAGCAGGCCCAGGCCGCTCTGGCGACTGCTCAGGCCGACTTGGCCACGGCCAACGCCAACCTTCCCGCGATCCGGTTGCGGGCCCAGCGTCTGCAGGGACTGGCCGCGATCCACGCCGTGGGACAGCAGGACTACGACGATGCCAGCGCCGCCCTCAAGCAGGCGGAGGCCATGATCGAAGCGCGCCAGGCCGCGGTGGCCGTGAGCAAAGCGGGAGTGGAGAGTGCGCGCATCAATCTGGGGTATACCCCGATCCAGTCTCCCATCTCCGGGCGCATTGGCATTTCTAATGTCACGGTCGGCGCCATGGCCACGGCCTACCAACCCACCGCGCTGACCGTGGTGCAGCAGCTCGATCCCATTTATGTGGACGTGACCCAGGCCAGCGCGGAGTTGCTGCGTCTGCGCCAGCGCCTGGAGAGCGGCCGCCTCACCCCGGCGGGCGCCCTGCAGAACAAAGTGAAGCTGGTCCTGGAGAATGGCGAGACCTACCCCCTCGCGGGCACCTTGCAGTTCCGCGACGTCACGGTCGATCCCAGCACGGGGTCGGTCACGCTCCGTCTGGTGTTTGCCAATCCCCGCCAGGTCCTGCTCCCAGGCATGTTTGTGCGGGCCGTGGTCGAAGAAGGCGTCAGCGAACATGCGCTTCTGGTCCCTCAGCAAGGCGTTACCCGGGACACCAAGGGACTTCCAATTGCCTGGGTCGTCGGCAAAGACGAAAGAGTTGAGCAGCGGGTGCTGGAGCTCGACCGCGCCATCGGCGACAAATGGCTGGTGGCAAAAGGGCTCGACGCCGGCGATCGCGTGATCGTAGAAGGACTGCAGCGAGTGCGTCCCGGCGACCAGGTGCATGCGGTGGAGTTCGGCGCAAGCAGCCCGCGCTCCAACTCGGGAGGAGCCCGATAATGTTGTCCAACTTCTTCCTCGAACGTCCGGTGTTCGCCTGGGTCATTGCCATCGCCATGATGCTGGGGGGCGTGTTGGCCATCGAGACACTGCCCATCTCGCAATATCCCCCTATCGCGCCCCCATCCATTGCTATCACCGCGACCTATCCAGGGGCCTCGGCGAAAACGGTGGAGGACAGCGTCGTCCAGATTATTGAACAGAAGATGACCGGACTGGACAAGATGTTGTACATGTCGGCCACCAGCGATTCCTCCGGGCTGGGACAGATCACGCTGACCTTTTCTCCGGGCACCGATCCTGATCTGGCGTGGGCCAAAGTGCAGAACAAACTGCAGCTGGCCTTGCCCATGTTGCCGGAAGTGGTGCAGCGGCAGGGCATCACGGTCAGCAAGTCCACGCGCAACTACCTGCTCCTGGTGAGCCTGATCAGCGATAACCCGGAAGTCGGCCAGAATGACCTGAGTGACTATGCCATTTCGCAGGTACAGCCATCGCTGGCGCGGGTACCCGGCGTGGGCGAGGTGGAAGCTTTCGGTTCACAGTATTCCATGCGGGTGTGGCTGAGACCGGACCGGCTTACCCAATACAACATGACCGTCGACGATGTGGTCGCCGCTATCCGGGCTTACAACGTGGAAGTTTCCGCGGGCCAGTTCGGCGGATTGCCGGCAGTGGAGGGGCAGCGGCTCAACGCTTCGATCGTGGTGCAATCTCTGCTCAAGACCCCGGAGGAATTTGGCGCCATTCCGCTGCGCAACAATCCCGACGGATCCATGGTGCGGGTGCGCGACGTGGCCCGCACCGAACTGGGCACCGAGTTTTCCGACATGCGGGCCCTGTTTAACGGCAAGCCGGCCTCGGTGCTGGCCATTCGCCAGGAGGCGGGGGCCAATGCCCTGGATACGGCCGCCGGCGTGAAGTCCAAGATGCAGGACTTGGCCCACTATTTCCCCCCCGGCATGCGCGTGGCCTATCCCTACGACACCACGCCATTCGTCAAAGTCGCCATCCATGAAGTGGTGAAGACCCTGATTGAGGCGATTTTTCTGGTCTTCCTCATCATGTATCTCTTCCTGGGAAACATGCGGGCCACGCTGGTGCCAACCATCGCCGTACCCATCGTGATTTTGGGGACCTTTGGGGTGCTGGCGCTGTTTGGCTTTTCCATCAACATGCTGACCATGTTCGCCATGGTGCTGGCCATCGGCCTTTTGGTGGACGACGCCATCGTGGTGGTGGAAAACGTGGAGCGGGTGATGAGCGAAGAAGGCCTTGCCCCGCGGGACGCCACCCGCAAGTCCATGGGAGAAATTACCGGGGCGCTGATCGGCATCGCCCTGGTGCTTTCGGCGGTGTTTGCTCCCATGATCTTCTTCCCGGGCTCGACGGGCGTCATCTATCGCCAATTTTCCATCACCGTGATTGCCTCCATGCTGCTCTCTGTGCTGGTGGCCTTAATTCTGACTCCGGTGCTGTGCGCTTCCTTGCTGCGCCCGGTGGCTAAAGGCCACGAGGCGGCGGAGAGCGGGGCCCGCTGGTTGCGTCCCTTCTTTCTGGCCTTCGATCGCTGGTTCTTCTTTCTGCGCGACAAGTATCAGCTGGTGGTGGGACGAGTTCTGCAAGCGAAGGGGCCGGTCCTGGCGGTGTTCGTCTTGATCGTGGCGACCCTGAGCGTTCTCTTCTTGCGCATGCCCACGGCCTACTTGCCCGATGAAGATCAGGGAATGCTGCTGGTGCTGGTGCAGTTGCCCGCGGGCTCGACCCGGGAGCAGACCGATTTGGTCCTGGAACAGTTACGCCACCACATGCTGGAGGAGCAAAAGGATGCGGTGGAATCCTGCATGACGATTTCGGGGACAAGTTTTGCCGGGCGCGGCCAGAACCAGGGTATGGCCTTCGTGATGCTGCGCGATTGGGAGCTCCGCCAGCGAGATGACCTGCGGGTGAAAGCGGTGGCCGCCAGGGCGATGCGAAAGTTCGCCGGATTGAGGTCTGCCGTGGTGTTTGCCACACCCCCGCCCGCTGTGGTGGAGCTGGGAACTTCCACCGGTTTTGACCTGATGCTGCAGGACCGTGGTGGGTTGGGACACGAGACCCTCATGCAGGCCCGCCGCCAGTTGATGGGACTGGCCATGAAGGACCCCAGACTGGTGCGGGTCCGCCCCAATGGCCTGGATGACGTGCCGGAATACCGCACCGACGTGGATTGGGAAAAGGCCGGCACGCTGGGCGTGCCCATCACCACCGTGCACGATACCATCTCCGCCGCCTTCGGCAGTGCTTACGTCAACGACTTCATTCAGGGTGGCCGGGTGAAACGGGTGTATGTGCAAGCCGATGCTCCTTACCGTATGCTGCCGGACGATCTGAACCGGCTGTATGTGAGAAATAGCAAAGGCGGGATTTTGCCGGTCTCCAGTTTGGTGGCGGAACGCTGGGTCTACTCCTCGCCCCGGCTGGAACGGTACAACAGCTTTCCCTCGCTCGAGTTCCTGGGCGAGCCGGCCCCGGGAAAAAGCTCCGGCGAAGCCATGCGGGCGATGGAAGAGGCCATTACCAAGCTTCCCCAAGGCATCGGCTACGAATGGACTGGTCTTTCCTATCAGGAGCGCATGGCGCAAGCCCAGACCGGCTTGCTCTATTCCTTTTCGATTCTGGTGATTTTCCTGGTGCTGGCGGCGCTGTACGAGAGTTGGACGGTGCCCATCTCCATCATGTTGGCGCTTCCCCTGGGGGTCATCGGCGGGGTGATGGCTTCCTCATTTCGCAACTTGCCCAACGATGTCTACTTCCAGATCGGGTTGCTCACGGTACTGGGATTGACGACCAAGAACGCCATCCTGATTGTGCAATTCGCCAAGGTCCGGGTGGAGCAGGGGATGGGGCTGATCGAGGCCACCCTGGAAGCGGCCAGGCTCCGCCTGCGTCCCATCGTGATGACCTCGCTGGCCTTCGGCATCGGGGTCTTACCTCTCGCCATCGCGCACGGGGCGGGCGCGGGAGCGCAAAAGGCGATTGGCACCAGCGTATTGGGCGGCATGATCACGGCCACTTTCCTGGCCATCTTCTTTATTCCGCTGTTTTATGTGTTGGTGGTGCAGCTGTTGGCAGGGAAGAAGCGGTCCGGCAGCGCGGGTTCCGGCCCAGTCCAGTTGCGGCCGGAGGAGGAGAAATAAGATGTACCGCAGACTACTTGTGTTGGGATTGGCGGCATGCCTGACCGGGTGTTTGCAGCCACGCTATGAGCGGCCGGCGCTTCCGGTTCCGCCCGCCTGGCCAGAAAACCAGGGCGCCGTAACTGGCGTGGCGGCCGACGTGAAGTGGCGGGATTTTTTTGCCGATCGGCGTTTGCAGTCGGTGATCGAACTGGCCCTGGCCAACAACCGCGACCTGCGGATCGCTGCCCTTAATGTGGAAAAGACGCAGGCGCTCTATCGCGTCCAGCGCGCGCCGCAATTTCCCAACGTGAATGCTTCGCTCAGCGCGAACGACTACCGATTGCCGCCGTCGGCCAAGATCGCCGGGGTCAGCGTGCCCCGCGCCGTCACCGTAGAACAATACACCGCTAACATCGGCATCGCTTCCTGGGAGCTGGACTTCTTCGGGCGCGTGCGCAGTTTGAAGCAGGCGGCTTTGCAGCAATATCTGGCCACGGAACAAGCCCGTAGTGCGGCCCAGATCTCATTGGTGGCCGCGGTGGCCAATGCTTATCTTGCCCTGGCGGCGGATCGCGAAAACCTGCACCTGGCGCAGGCCACATTGGAGGACCAGCAAGCCTCGTATGATTTGATCCAGCATGCGCGCGATGCCGGCATCGCCTCCGATCTGGACCTGCGCGAGGCGCAGACCCAGGTCGAGGCCGCCCGGGTGGATATTGCGCACTACAGCGGCCTGATCGCGACCGACCAGAACGCACTCGACCTGCTGGCAGGCACAACCGTAAAGGACGATCTCTTGCCCAGCACGCTGGGCTCGGATGAAACATTAAAGGATATTTCCGCCGGATTGCCTTCCGAGGTGCTGTTGCGCCGCCCCGATATTCTCTCCGCCGAGCACCAGCTCAAAGCCGCTTATGCCAATATTGGGGCCGCCCGCGCTGCCTTCTTCCCGCAAATCACCCTTACCGGTGGTGGAGGGTTTCTGACCAGCCATCTGACAGATTTGTTTTCCGGGAATTCCAAGAGCTGGAATTTTTCTCCTCAGGTAGTGGCGCCGATTTTTGACGCCGGACTGCGCCGGGCCAGCCTGAAGGCCACGCAAGTCGACCGCGACCTCGCGGTGGCGGGATATGAGCAGGCCATTCAATCAGCGTTTCGCGAAGTCAGCGACTCGCTGGCCCTGCGCACTCGCCTGCGGCAACAGGAACAAGCGCAGAGGGCTCTGGTCGAGGCATCGAGCGAAACCTACCGGCTGTCGGATGCCCGCTACCAAGCCGGCATCGACAGTTATCTGAGTGTTTTGGTGGCCCAGCGCTCCTGGTATGCCGCGCAACAGGGCTTGGTCAGTGTGCGCCGGGCACGTCTGAGCAATCTGGTAACGTTGTTTAAAGTGTTGGGAGGAGGAGCGTAAGGCGCGGGGACCCAGCCGCGCATCATTGCTCTCGGTTCCACTTTCGTAGCAAGAGGGTTGTGTCCGGACCCGGGCGCGTGCTTCATGGAGAAGGGGGTTCCGCTATGTCTGTCTCTGCGCTTGAATTGCACTCCGTCTTGGTGGCTACAGACTTCTCGCCGGCTTCGGAAAAGCCGCTGCGTCACGCTCTGGCCATCGCTCGCTCTTATGGGGCGAAGTTCTATCTGGCGCACGTGGTTTCATCCCTGGGGCTGACCATGACTGGACCGGAAGCGATCACGGTCGCGGAACAGGCCGTGTCCCGCGACGCTGCCCATTTGGAGCATGAGCTGGTGCGCAGCGGAGCGCTCGCCGGTGTGGAGCACCAGGTGATGATTCGTCACGGTGAAGTATGGCCGGAACTGGATGCTATCCTGCGCCAGGAAAAAATCGGCCTCATCGTCCTGGGGACCCACGGACGGCACGGGGTGCGGAAACTTCTGCTCGGTTCCGTGGCGGAACAGATTTTCCGCCAGGCCGAGGGCATGGTTCTGACTGTGGGGCCGGGCTCTTACCAGGACTCGCGGGTGGAGGCGTCGGTGGAGAAGCGCACATTTCTTTTTGCCACCGATTTTGGCGAGGGCTCGCGGAATGCTTTGCCCTATGCCGTCTCCATCGCCAATCAATTTAAGGCCAAGCTGGTCTTCCTGAATATCATCCCGGCCATCCCGTTGCCGGAGGGAATGCACCGCTGTTCCGCCGACGAGTTGCTGGATTTACGGCAGAAGGCGCAAGCCACCCATCTGCGCCGTCTGGAAGAACTGGTGCAACATGTGCCCTTGGCGGTCTCTCCGGAATTTCGCGTAGAGTTGGGTGCGGCGGTCACCATCAGCGAGAAAATTCTGGAAACCGCTGAAAATATCCAAGCCGAGATCATTGTCATGGGACTGCACCGCTCGAAACATGTCGGTGCTGTCACCCACCTGCCCTGGGCCACCGCCTACGACGTGGTCTGCCGTGCCAGTTGCCCCGTGCTGACCGTGCGAAAATAGCGCTTTTCGCAACCGGCCGGGACATGATCTAAGGGTAACAAAAAGCAGCTTTTGTGCGACCTCCCAACAGCCTGTGATGACGATCACAGACAGGTAGCGGCTTACCCTGGAGCCTAAGAGGGTGGGCCCGCATTTTTTTGGCCCCCTTGGCATGGCAATAGGAGACATAACGGTCCGGACCGCCCCCGCTCGGGAAAAAGGACAAGACACGAATGCTGTAGCCGACGAACTGACTCGGTATGATGCCCTGCTGAAAATTTCCACCACGGTGGGCTCGCAATCCACAGTGGATGCCATCCTGCATAGCCTGGCCGATCTGCTTTGCAACGTGGTCCCCTTTGAATCCATCGCATTGCTGCTGTTCGACAGCTTTGGGCAACATTTGACTCTGCGGGCGCTGGAGCATGGGCGGCATGATCCTGGCATCAAGATCGGTACGGAGATCGCCTATCACGGCACAGCGCTGGGCCGTGCGCTGGAGGCGCAGGTCCCGGTGTTCGTCCCCGATGTGCAGCAGGAAATTACCAGGAACCCGGAACTGGCGGCGCGCCTGGGCCAAAACGAGTCGCATAGCGCCTATGTTTTTCCCGTGTCCACGCCCCGCCGCAAACTTGGGGCGCTGATTTTCAGCCGGGAAGATCGAGCGGAATTCAGCCCCAGTGATCTGGAACTCATGGGCTCGGTGGCCGGCCATGTATCGGTCGCTTTGGAGAGCGTGCTGACGGTCCCCGAGGTCGAGGCCTATCAACAAGAGCTGGCGCGGGAACGCGATCGCCTCAGCCTTTTGCTGGAGATCAACAACCACATCGTCCGCATTCTTGAGGTCAACGATCTTTTTCGGGCCGCCTCGGCTTCCATCCGCAAGTATTTTGCCAATGACTTCACCAGCTTCTGGTTATTTGAAGGAGCCTCCAACCGCTTGCAGTGTGCCGTGCTGGATTTTCCCAACAGCCGGGGTTTTCTGGGAGACGTGCCTGCTCCGCAGGTTTCTGCCGAGGATATTGAGCGGCTGGGGCAACGAACCCCCATCGTGTTGACCGCCGCCGAAATCGCCAGGATGCCGGCGGTAGTGGTGGAAATCCTGCGGGCGGAAGCCATTGTCAGCTTGGCCACCGCGCCCCTGGTGGCCGCCAACGGTCCCCTGGGGCTCATCGTGCTGGGAAGCCGTAAGCCGAACGGCTTTGGACAACAGGACCTGGATTTGTTGGCCCAGATCAGCAATCAGATCGCGCTCGCTCTGGATAACGCGCTGGCCTATGGCCGGCTCTCGGCCTCACGCGATCAACTGGAGGAACAACGGCTCTATCTGGAGTCCGAGATCAGCTCGGAATACAGCTTTGAAGGCATTGTGGGCAAGAGCGCGGCCTTTCAAAAAGTGCTGGAGCAGGTGTCGATCGTAGCCCCCACCGATGCCACGGTTCTCCTGCACGGTGAGACGGGGACGGGCAAGGAATTGATGGCGCGCGCCATCCATAACCTGAGCGCCCGCCAGCAGCGCACCTTCGTGCGCCTGAACTGCGCCGCCATTCCCTCAGGTTTGCTGGAGAGCGAGCTCTTTGGTCATGAGAAAGGCGCCTTTACCGGGGCCCTGATGCAGAAGCGCGGCAGATTCGAGCTGGCCGACGGCGGCTCGCTCTTTCTGGATGAGATCGGCGACATCAGCCTGGAGTTGCAACCCAAACTGCTGCGCGCCGTGCAGGAACAAGAGTTCGAGCGACTGGGCAGCACCCGCACCCTGCATGTCGATGTTCGTATTATTGCCGCCACCCATCGCGACCTTCCCGAGATGATCCGGGAAGGAAGTTTTCGCGAAGATCTCTTCTACCGGCTGAACGTCTTTCCCATTGAAATTCCGCCCCTGCGCGAGCGGCGCCAGGACATTCCCCTGCTGGTGAGTTACTTTGTCTCCAAACTATCGCGGCGGATGCGGAAAGACATCCGGGTCATCTCTCCCCAAGTGATGGATGTGTTGGTCAAGAGTCCATGGAGAGGGAACGTGCGGGAGCTGGCAAACTTGATTGAACGGGCGGTCATTCTTTCCAACGGCGAAGAGCTGCAAGTTCCCATTCATGAATTGAAGAACCACGAGTGGAAGGATTGTGCCAGTGACGGGGCCGCCCATCCGTCGACTTTCGAACAGGCGGAACGCGACGCCATTGTGGATGCATTGCGGGCTTCCTCGGGACAGGTATCGGGCCGGAGTGGCGCCGCTCAGCGCCTCGGCCTGAAGCGCACCACGCTGCAAAACAAAATGCGGCGCCTGGGTATCTCCAAAAGCCATTTGGAATGATCTCCGCAAGGACCTGCATCTGGTTTTGGCTGGTCTTCCGGCATTTCCCCAATTCCTCTACAATCCAGTTTTCCGCAGAGGGCCGGAGCATGTTCTGGGACATCTTTCAACGTAAAGCGCAAAAGCAGGAGAAGGTCACTACTGGACGGTTCGAGCTGGAAAAGGACGGACTGGTCGCTTATCTGGAATACACCCTGACCGGAAAGGTTCTGGCCTTGATCCATTCCGAAGTTCCGGAAGCCTTGCGCGGCCAGGGACTGGCCGCGGCCCTGGCGGAGAACGCCCTGCAATGGGCGCGCGCCCATCATCTGAAAGTCGATGTAATCTGTCCCTCCGTCGAGCATTATCTGGCGGAACACCCCGAGTACAACGACCTGGTATTGCGCTGAACTGTAACTAGGGGACGCGGATTCAAGGGCGAATTTCGATCGCTGTGCCGTCGCGCACTAAACTCCAAATTTCATCCATCTCCTGGTCGGTTACGGCAATGCAGCCATCGGTCCAATCGATCTTGCGATGCGCCGCTCCCACCCATCCGAAGCCGTTGGTGATGCCGTGCAAAAAGATGTCGCCGCCGGTAGAAACTCCTATCTGCTGGGCCCGCGCGCGGTCGGCTGCGTTGGGATAGGAAATATGCATGGAGCGATAGTAGTGGCTATGGGCATTGCGATAATCGAGGATGTAGACGCCCTCCGGGGTCTTGTGGTCTCGTTGGCGGGTCTTGGCTCCAACGGGTGCGCCTCCCAGCGCCACCGGATATTGTTTGATGGCAACTCCCTTGCTCATCAGAGACAGGCGCCGCGCGCTTTTTTCCACTAGGACGCGGTCGACCGGTGACGCCATGTCCTGCCCAGTGGCGTTCCCCGCCGCCAGAATAAGGCAAGTGGCCAAGATGAACATCCGGGTTCGCATGCGCGAATTATAGCTCCGCACGGCACAACTCCAGTGGTAGCCTGAAATCACTTTGCGGGGGTCCAATCCCAGACTTCGTTTCCTGGCCTTTATCCTGCTGGCGGGCATGGGTGCTTTCCCAGTGCGGGCCGAAGCGGCGGCCAAACCGGCCAGTTGGATGGTGAACTTCCAGCCTGCCCGCCTGGTGAATGGTTCGCCGGTAGTCTTTCGGGTAAAAGCCCCGGCTGGCGTGCGCTCCTTGCACGGCAAATGGCTCGATCATGAAGTGTCCTTTCGTTGGGATGCGCCACGAAAGACCTGGTATGCCCTTGCCGGCGTCAGTCTGGAAACCCAACCTGGCGCCTACCCACTCTCCTTGCAGGCTTCTTTGCCCGACGGGCGGGAAAGCACCTTCCAGCAGAAAATTCCCGTCCGCGCCGGGAAGTATCCCAGCATCGCGATCCGTGTTGCCGGCAAGTACACCGAGCCGGACCCGGAGCAGTTACGCCAAATTGCCGAGGACAAGAAGGTCAAGCAGGAAGCCTTCCGCAGCCTGACGCCGCAAGCCGAGTGGGCGGGGACATTTTCACCTCCGGTTTCCGCCCCGATCTCAGATGTCTTTGGCACCCGCCGCACCTTCAATGGCAAAGTGCAAAGCGTGCATCAGGGGCTGGACTATGGCGTGCCCGCGGGGACGCCGGTGTTAGCCATCAATCGCGGTACCGTGCTGTTGGCGCGGCCACTCTATTTCGAAGGCAATTGTGTGGTCATCGACCATGGCCAGGGACTACTGTCCCTCTATTTGCATCTCTCGGAAATTCAAGTGAAAGAAGGCGACGCGGTGGAGCGAGGTCATATGTTGGGGCTCAGTGGCAGCACCGGGCGCGCAACCGGCCCGCATCTGCACATCGCAGTGCGCTGGCAAGGGACCTATCTGAGCCCCGCGGTTTTGCTTGCGCTAGGGTTACCCGCAGCGGCGCCGGCCGGCCAAGATTGAAGTTTCATAGCCCTCACAAAAAATCTTCTTCAACCTATGCGCTGCTTCTCCCCTTGTGGAATACGCCCCTAAGTCCATCTCAATCGAGAAACTTACTCTATCCGTGAGAGTAGCTCCGGGCGGTTTGTGACCTGCGGATATGTTGTAAGTAGGTAGCGTAAAGTTATGTAAATTCATCAACTTGCATTTTCCTTCAGTTACTTGATAGACAGCTGGGCTGTAACTTGCTAATGTGAGGATCGCCGGAGGCCCGGCAAAAAGCGATGGGGGAAGCGCTTTCAGCAGTCGTGCCGGGCAATGGCCATCGGGGATCCTGAGACCCCCTCATCGGATCCCCGATTGAATTTCTGCACCGTTCAATCTCCTGAAAGACTGGCCTGAGGGATTCCAGGCTGGTAGTGCGCTAGGTTTGTGGAGCCGGCGTCCGGTACCGCTACCCCGTCCCGAAAACTTACAGTCTTTCCCGAGATCGCCGCGACGCGTTCTCCTGGGACTAGAATGCCCACGAGATTGAGCGGGTCCGCAGCGGAGAGCGTAAGGGTTTCTCCGCTGGGCGGAAGCTGCCGGATATTGCGCAGCGATTCGACCGCGACGGGAAGCGCGAACTGCTCGCCGAGAAATCCGTCGATGAAGCGGCCGCCGCGCACTTCACCACGGTCTTCCAGACGGCGGAAGGCGATAAGCAACTCGCGCCATTTGGGAAGATTGGTTTCACGGGCCAGCAGATCGCGGAAGACGATGCCATAACGCTTGAGCAGCATCCAGCAGGTGGCTTCGACGGCGCGGGTGCGGTCCTGGGTGGGATCGGTATAGAGCAAAGCCCAGCGCCCGGCGCTATGGCGCGGACGGGCCACGCGCCCCCGGCCCTGGCCGGCGCGGCGCTTGGGGTCGATCAGCGATCGCAGGTTGTCGAAACCGTCAGCGGTCACAATCCCCGCCGCCACCAATTCCCACAGCGCGGTTTCCACTTCGGACTTCAAGCGTCCCGTGCCGCGCACCATATCGGCGAAAAACGACGCGCCGCGCTGGCGCAGGAACTCCAATACCTGGCGGGCGCTGTCGCTCAGGCCGCGGGCCTCAGGGCGCTCGGCATGACCAGGGTGGGGCAGCATCCAGTCGGCTTCTTCGCGCACAAAAAATGTAATGGGAGCGACGCTGGTGGGAATCACGCGGCGCTTGCCGCTGGCGGAGTCTTCCAAGGTCGCCGGGTGCGGGGAAAGGCGTCCCCAGCCCACCGAGCCGGTCAGGCAGAGCTGATCGAGCCAGGCCGGATCGTAGTTGGCCACACGCCGGGAGAGGATATGCCGCTCCCAGGCATTGGCGGGAATCTCGAAGCCCTGCATCTGTCGCAAGACGTCGAGCAAGGCGCGCTCGCCTTGTACCTGCGATCCTTGCGCGACATGCTGCCAGCGCAACAGCCAGCGCATGAACTGTGCCGCATTGACTGGCTCAATCTGCTTGCGCAGCGTGGCCACCGTGAGACGATGAATGCGCGCCAGCAGCCGCCGTTCACACCATTCGGTTTCCTCCTGCGGCGATCCCGCCGGCAGAAATTTTCCGCGCAGGATGGCGCCGCTGGCTTCCATGCGGAGAAACGCGTGCTCCAGCTCGGCAGCGGGCAATCCCAGGAGGGCGGCCATGTGCTGCGAAGTGGTTGGCCCCAGGTGCATCATCCATCCCGTGACCAGAGTCAGCATGGCGTCTTCGCGGGAGGGCGGATGGCCCTCTACCTCCGCGGGCTGCGGCTCGAATTGCGCCTCGGGAAAGAGCGTGGCGAAGGTGCGCGCCCGCTCGGCCGCGACCCAATAGCGACCTTCGTGATGACTGGCAACTGCGGCCCGGCCCTGAGCGAGAAGCCGGTCAAAGAACACTTCCCACGCGGCACTTTCCGCCGGCAGCGCGATCAGGGTGTGCAACACATCGTGCAGTTCGTCAGCGTCGCGCACGTCCGGCCACGCTTCGGCTTGCACCTGCGCAATGGCGGCGGGATCGAGCTTGCCGACCTCTTCCAGAACCGATGCCGGCAGCACGCGCCGCATCTCTACGGCGCGGGCGCGGCGCTCCTCAAGGGGCGCGTCGTCCAGATAAGCGTAGGGATTGGCGTTCAGAATCTCGTGGGAAAACTGCGAAGGCACCGGCGTATCTACCGCCAGGCAGCGAATACGGCCGTCTTCCATGCCCCGCAGGAGGTCCTTCAGGCCTTCGAGGTCCATGGCCTCGGTGAGGACGTCTTTCATGACCTCACTGACCAGGGGATGATCGGGGATCTGGATATCGCCCTCAATATTTTCCTGGCACGCCGCCACGTCAGGAAATACGGAAGCCAGAAGATCGTCGGAGCGGATGCGCTGAATTTGCGGCGGGATTTTTTTGCCGCCCTGGAAGCGCAACAAGGCGAGAGAGCGGTTCGCGTCCCAGCGCCAGCGCGTGCCGAAGATGGGCGAAGCCAGCGCCGCTTGCTCCAAAATCGGCTGCACGGTGCCCGCATTCAGGAAGTGAAAGACGTCGGCTAAGGGAAAACTATGTTGCTCGGCCAGCGCGATGTTGAGGCCGTTGTCGGTCGCGGCTGCTTGCAGTTCGAAGTTGAAGCCACGGCAGAATCGTTTGCGCAGCGCCAGCCCCCAGGCTTTGTTGATGCGGCCGCCAAAGGGAGCGTGGATGATGAGCTGCATGCCGCCACCTTCATCGAAGAAGCGCTCGGCGATGATGGTCGCTTGCGTAGGCACGGCGCCCAGGACCGCGCGGCCTTGCAGGATATACTCCACGGCCTGCTCGGCGGCGGAATCATCCAGGCCGCATTCTTCCTTGAGCCAGGTGATGGTTTCGGCGATCAGCGGCTGGTGGGGCGAGAAGCCCACCGGCGAAACGTTGGCCAGGCGGTCGCTGATCTCCTGGCGCAGCCCGGCGATATGCGCGGAGAGTTCCTGGGTGCGCGCCGGAGCTTCGCCCAGCCAGAAGGGAATGCCCGGCGGCGCGCCATGCGCATCTTCCACCAGCAGGCGTCCGGATTTTTGCTCAATGCGGCGAATGCGCCAGGAGGTATTGCCCAGCAGCATGACTTCGCCGGCCATGCTCTCTACGGCGAAATCTTCATCGACGGTGCCGACCATCACGCCTTCGGGTTCGGCGACCACGGTAAACAATGCGGTCTCTGGAATCGCGCCGCCACTGGTGATGGCCGCCAGGCGTGCCCCGCGCCGGGCCCGCAGCTTGCGGTTCACCTTATCGTGGTGGATGTAGGCGCCATAACGGCCGCGCCGCGCGGCAATGCCCTCAGATAGCATTTCCAGGATCGCGTCGTAACTCTCGCGCGGAAGATCGCGATAGGGATAAGCCCGCCGCACCAGATCAAAGAGCTCATCTTCATCCCAGCCCGGATCGTCCGCTTCCGGGATAGGAAGAGCGGACGAATGGGGCGCGGGCACTCTGGTCTGCAAGGCCAGTGTCGGTTCCGGCCCCGGAGTGGAAAAAATATTGGCCGTGGTGGCAACTTCGACTTTCTGTTTCGTTGCTGATTTCCGCGCGGACAGCAGTGTCCGCGCCACCTGTCCGCCGCCCGCGCAGGTCGCAACAATCTGCTGGGCCAGAATGTCGAGCGGGGCCTCCGGAATGATGAGGCGGTCAAGTTCGCCATGCCGGATGGCGCGCACCAGCGAGGCGCACTCCAGAAGATCGTCGCGCGTGGTGGCGAAGAATCGTCCCTTGGGTACCGCCCCGCGCCAGTGGCCGGAACGTCCCACTCGCTGCAGGGCGACGGCGATGGCGCGCGGCGTGCTGATCTGCACTACCAGATCGACCGTCCCGATGTCGATACCAAGTTCGAGCGAAGCGGTGGCGACAAGAACTTTGACTTCGCCGTCTTTCAGTTTCTTTTCGGCCGCCAGCCGCAACTTGCGGGAAAGGCTGCCGTGATGGGCGGCAACGTTTTCTTCTCCCAACCGTTCCGCCAGACGGTGCGAAACGCGCTCCACCAGACGGCGGGTGTTGACGAAGATCAGGGTCGCGCGGTGCTGGCCCACCAGTTCCACCAGGCGGTCATAGATTTCGTCCCACATCTCATTGGTGGTGATGGGGCCGAGCGGAGAGCCGGGAACTTCCACGGCGAGATCGAGCGTGCGCTTGTGGCCGACATTCACAATCACCGGGTCGGGACGTCCGCTGCCGGTGAGGAAGTGCGCCACCTGTTCGATGGGCTTCTGCGTAGCAGAGAGGCCGATGCGGGTGAAGTGCGAGCGCCTGCGGGCGGTGCCCGGGGCCTCGGCCCGCAACGCTTCCAGCCGCTCCAGGGATAGGGTCAGGTGTGCGCCCCGCTTGTCGTCGGCCACGGCGTGGATTTCGTCGACGATGACCGTCTCCACCGTGCGCAGGATGGCGCGGCTGCGCTCCGCGGTCAGAAGAATATAGAGCGACTCGGGCGTCGTGACCAGGATGTGCGGCGGCCGCTTCAGCATGGCGCGGCGCTCGTGCATCAGCGTGTCGCCGGTGCGCACGGCGGTGCGAATCTCCGGCATCAGCAGGCCGCGGTCGGAGGCCATCTGCAGGATTTCTCCCAGCGGGACCTCTAAATTTTTCTGGATGTCGTTGCCCAGCGCTTTCAGCGGCGAGACGTAGAGAACTTCCGTGCGGTCTTGTAAGTCGCCATGCAGCGCCTTGCGCACCAGGCGATCAATGCAGGCCAGAAATGCCGCCAGCGTTTTGCCCGAGCCGGTGGGGGCTGAGATCAGCGTGGTGCGGCCGGCAAGAATGTGCGGCCATCCCTGTTCCTGCGGCTCGGTGGGCGTGCCGAACTTGCCCACGAACCACTCCGCGACCAGCGGATGGGCCCAGGCGAGAGAGTCGGGCGGGGACTGCATTCCGGCATTGTAGCATGCGACTTTCGTGTATTATTCGCCTTTTGCGGCTGCGCAAGGCGGGCCCCGCGCAGGCCTTGGGAGACAAAAAAAGAGACGCAGCCAAGGCTGCGTCTCCGAAGTCGCTGTCGCCCCGCGATCACTTCGAGCTGGCGCTTTGTTGGGCGGAATCCCCGATCTGCAAGGCATATTTCTTGCCCGCGAAGAGGATCTGGGTAAGGGTCGGGGCGCCGTTGCCGCCATCATGGGTGATCACGGAGTTTTGGTTGGTGGCCTTTTCCAGGCTCACAATCTGGGCCGGCACGGTGGCGACCACTTGCTTGCCCTTCAGGAACTGCAGTTCCACATTCGGGCCGCTGCCTTCCCAGGTCACGGTGTAACTTCCCTCGGGCAGAGACTTGCCGCCGGCATTGACAGTTTGGGCCAGACGAAGGGGGGCTTTTTCCGCTGCGAACCCCATCGTTGTCAGCGTAGTAACTGCGCCGAACACAAGAGTGGCAAGAAGGATTTTCGCTTTCATCAATTCTCTTATCTCCCGAAAGGACGTCGGGACGTCAGGGGGCGGCATGGTAGAAAGCGTGGCAAGCGGACCCGCGCAAGGGGGCCATTTCGCGAGGGAAGATGCGCTCTTCGATGCAGACGATTTTCACCTGGGCCGCCAAACCGAAAGTGAAAAGCATTTGCAAGTCCCGCAACCGAGCCGGCAAAAATCAGCGGCTGTTAACCATCACTACGAAGAATTCTCTTGCCCGGTTCCAGGAGAGAAGCGTTTTTTGCCAGGGCGTTCTCTCTTTCGGGAAACAGAAAGAAATCAGCTGTTATGTTAACGTCTCAAATTGTCGGTCGAGGCAAGTCAACAAGCAACTTGCTGTCCAATAGACGAGGGCGGATAAGGTTTCGATAGCCGCGGAATGCCCGCGGCGGCCTGATAAAATCGATATTTTCCATCAAAAATTTCCATGTGAAAGCCCAACATGTCCAAAGCGCGCGCCAAAAAAATCAAACTGCTGATCTTTGATGTGGATGGAGTTCTCACCGACGGCAAGCTGTACTTCCTGCCCGCGCAGTCTAGCAGCGCGAGCAAAGATCTTTCCGCCCCACCCAGTTCCACTCGGGTGGAGGTCAAAGGGTTTCACGCCCATGACGGCGCGGGCATTTCCATGGCGCGACTGGCCGGCATCAAGACCGGTCTCATTACCAAACGGGTCTCCGAGACGGTGGCCGCGCGGGCCCGCGATCTGCGCATGGAACATGTGCACCAGGGCATCCACAACAAATGGGCCTGCATGGAGCAGATCTTGAAGCAGGAAGGCTTAAAGCCCAGCCAGGCCGCCTTTGTCGGCGACGATGTGATTGACTTACCGGTGATGCGGCGCTGCGGCCTGGCCATTGCCGTGGCCAATGCCCGCGCGGAGGTGAAGAAAGAGGCGCATTATGTCACCCGCCACGCCGGAGGGGACGGGGCCGCTCGTGACGCCATTGAATTCATCCTCAAGGGGCAGGGAATTTGGAAGAAGATCGTGGACGAGTACACGGCGGAGAGAAAGTAACAACAGCTTCCAGCCGCTAGCCACTAGCCACTAGCTAAATTTTGATGTTCAGACCGAGCTGGGGCGACGGTTTGAAAGTTTCCCCAATTTTTGTGCGGGATTGCCTTGCTGGAAGCTGGCAGCTAGGAGTCAAAAAATTAAACCCGCCGGCTGTTTGCTTGGGGCGTGCTCGGGTCACAGCCGGCGGGCTACCGTTTCTCCTTACTCACCCTGTTGTTTTCAGGAGTAATTACAGACTACAAACACCCGCCGGAAGAAAAGTTGCGGGGGCAGAACGTTTTTTTTGAAAAATTTTAAGTAAATGATTCCAAATTGCTTAGCTCATTCCGAAATGGCTAGTGGCCGGCTTTGCATGAGCTCGGCAAAGCGCGGGTCCTTGCGCAATGCGGTGAACTCGGCGTCCTTATAGACATCCTCGATGTCCTTGTAGCCGTCTTCCATGGCCCGGCGCAGGCACTGCAGGGCCCGGTCATAGTCCCCGTTCTTCGCGTAGAGTTTGGCCAGCACATACTGGAAGTGAGAGCGGTCCTCGGGCGAAGACATTTGGGCGGCCACCCCGGCGTGGGAAGTACGGTCGAAAATCTCCGGATCCAGCCGGATGGCCTCGGCGTAAGCCGGGATGGCTTTCTCGAAATCCTTTTTGGCAAAGTAGGCCGCCCCCAGGTTGCTGAAATACGAGGCGGTATCCGGTTTCAGCGCAATGGCCTTTTCATACTGGTGGATGGCTTTGCCGTATTTCCTTTCCAGATAGTAGGTGACCCCCAGGTTGTTATAGGCGTCCGGATACCGCCGGTCGAGCTTAAGGGCCCGCTCGCAATCCTTGCGAGCATCGCGATAACGCTGCATTAAGAGTTCGGTGATGCCCAGCTTGTTATAGAGGACCGCCCGGTCCGGCTGTTTTTTGATGGCCGCGCGGTAGTAGTCCAGCGCATCCAGATAGGCCTTATCGGCCCGCAACTGGTCGGCGTGTTTCTCCAAATCCTCCCCCGTGGCCGAATCGTCAGGCGGGTCGGCGCGTCGCGGGGGCGGGGGCGCAATCTGCACCTGCTCGGTGGGGGATGTTTGGGAAAAGAGGCAAGGGGCGGAGACGAGCGTCAGGGCCAGAAGCACATACGTCGTAACACGCATGATAGCCGAACCTCCTGCGCAGAGGGCTGGCACAGACCGCCGTGCCTGGTTCCCAACCTGCTGAGATTCGACGCTTAGTGCGGCTGATTTTCCTGCTGGCCGCTGTTGGCAGGGTGGGCCGGTGGGTTAGACGGTTTGTCTTCTTTAAAGATACCCGCAATTTTGCCAAAAAACCCTTTTTTCTTTCCCCCATCGCCATTCGCCGGTTCGGCATGACCGGACTCCGCGGGGGGCAGCGCCTTGTCGTTGCCTATGCCAAAAATGTGGGAAAAGAACCCTTTGACCCCGCCCGTCTGGTCACAGGTCTCGCTGGGTTCAGTCCCGGCGAGAAAGGCCACGGTGTAGTCATCGGGGCAGGTCGGAGTGGCCAGGCGGTTGGTGATTTTGTCGAGCTGGACATCTACCACCCCGGTAGGCTGGCTGAAGGCGGTCACGTCGGAATACTGTGGCAGGGCGACCGCTTTCTTCATGAATTCCGCCCATATCGGGGCTGCCGTCTGCGCGCCACTTAGCCGGATATCGCTGTAGTCGTCATAACCCACCCAAACGATGCAAAGCAAGTTGCTGGTGTATCCGGCAAACCAGCCATCGTGGGAACTGCCGGTCTTCCCCGCGCCCGGGGCGGTGAATCCCCGCTGCCGTACCACATAAGCCGTGCCGTTATTCATCACGCCTTCCATCATGGTGGTCATGATGTAAGCGACCCGGGGGTCCAGCACCTGGCGCTTGTCGGTCTTAAAGTCCAGGACTACGTCGCCGGTGGCGTTACGCACTGAGTTCACCAGAAGGGGAGAGAGGCGCAGTCCGCCGTTGGCAAAGACCGTGTAGGCCGCCGCCATGTCCATAGGCGTGGCGTCGTAGGCGCCCAGCGCCATAGCCGGGGTGGCTTTGACGGAGGTGATGCCGGCGTTTTTGGCCAGGTCTGCGACCTTGTCATATCCCACCTGCTCCGCCAGCTTCACGGTAGCGTTGTTCAGGGACATGGCCAGGGCAAAGCGAGCGGAAACTTCGCCGTGATACTCCTCTTTGTAGTTGCGGGGCTCGTAGATCTGGTCGCCGTAGGTAAAGGTGGTCGGCTGGTCCTGGATCATGGACGCGGCGGTCAGCACCGGCGTGGTCCCATCCAACCCGGTATTGACAGCGGCGGCATAGACAAAGGGTTTGAAGATCGAACCCGTGGGCCGCTTGGCGAGCGCATGGTTCAACTGGCTGAAGCCATAGTTGCGGCCTCCCACCAGGGCCACCACTTCACCGCTGTGGGGATCAATCGCCACCAGCGCGACCTGGGCTTGAGGGCCGGGCTGCACCTGGTTTTCAAACTTATTTTTGCCCACCTTGATGCGTTTGGTGCGCAGGCGCGTGACTTGTTCGTCGACCAGCTTGATGCCCGCTTCCACCGCCTGGGCCGCGGCGCGCTGCAAGTCCGGATCCAGAGTGGTGTAGATGCGGTAAGACTGGTCGTTCATCTGCCGCTCGTCGAGCTTGCTGATCAAGGTCTCGCGCACCATATCGACAAAGTAGGGGGCATCACTGGCCTCGACATTGGGTGGGGCCAGCTTCAGGGGCGTGGCCTTGGCCTTCTCGGCCTGTGTCGGCGTGATGGCGCGGGTCTCCACCATGCTGTCCAACACCAGGTTGCGCCGCTCCAGGGCGCGCTCCGGATGGCGATAGGGTGAAAGATAGCTGGGACGTTGGATCAGTCCCGCCAGCAGGGCTGCTTCTGGAAGAGAGATGTCTTTGAGATCTTTATTGAAATATGACCGCGAGGCTTCGGCGAAGCCGCTGATGGTGAAGGAACCGCGTTGTCCCAGGTCCACCCGGTTGGCGTAGAACTCAAAAATCTGCTGCTTGGTGAACTTCTGCTCCAGCTGCATGGCGATGAGCATTTCCACCAGCTTGCGTTTCACGGTTTTTTCCGGGGTCAGGAAAAATGCCCGCGAAACCTGCATGGTGATGGTCGATCCGCCCTGGGCGTGGCGCTGATGGAGCAAATCCACCCAGGCAGCTTCGGCAAAGCGGGCGAAGTTCACGCCCCCGTGCTGGAAGAACCGCCGGTCCTCAATGGAGGTAACCGCATCCACCATGATCTTGGGGATGTCTTCGTATTTCACCAGCTGGCGTTTGGAGCGCTGCTCGGCATCGAAGAGCGAGCCGATCATCTCCGGTTCCAGCTCGTACCCGGCCAGATCGCCACCCTTGTTGGTAATGCGCTCGATTTTTCCTTCGTTGAAGGAAATGGTGGCCGCTTCCGGGCTGTGATAGGACTCGGGGCCGGGCTTGATCTCAAGCGAGCCGTGCCCCAGATGGTAGCTGCCCAGCGGGGACTGCCCGTCACGGTCGGTATAGCCGGCGCGGCGCAGCTGCGCGGCTATCTCCCCGGGGCTGATCTTTTCTCCTACCCGCAGGGCCTCCGGTATGGCATAAATCTTGGCCGAATTGCTGAAGACCGGCCCCTTGAAACGCTCGTCAATGATGCGATCGTACTTGACGTAGTAGTAGGAAAAAAAGGAGAGGACAAAAACCGCCAGGACCAGGAAGGCGATCAGCCCCGCTTGAATGAGGGGATCGCGGAAGAAACCGCCTTTTTTCCCAGGACCGCTGACTTTCGGGATTCTTAGTTTGATGGCCACGTTACGCTTGGTTGACCCGGTTGTACTTCAGGGACCCACGTCTTTGGTCCCTCTTGAGATGACGCGGCGCGCAAATACGTTTTCCACGATTTCAAGGCGGGCCGGCAAATCCCCAGTACGCCTTCGACCAGTGTCCTCTATTTTAAATCAGATGGAGCGATTTGCGAGGCGCGTGGCCAGCTAGTAAATGCCCCGGTTGTCGCTAGAAGGGGTGAAGTGCAAGTCCAGGGGATATCCGGGCAAGTTCACATGCACGGTGTAGTCTACCTCGATGTTGAGCGATCCGTTGCCGGAAGTCCCCACGCGGTGCACCTTGATCTGGTCCTTGCTCACAGGAATTTCCATGTCCGTGGCGATCTTGAAAATGGTGTCGCGAATATCGTCTTCGCTGCGCGTGCTGTAAGTGGAGTGCAGCGCCTCACCCTTAATGGCGTCCTGAAACTGATAGTCGGCAAAATACGGCGGAATAAGCAGCCAGCCGCAATAGATAGCGGCAAAGATGACGAAAAATCCCAGAATGGCCTTAAAGGATCCCATAATTCTGTCGCCCTGCCCGGGGCGACAGAATTATGCCGCCTTAGCGCGAGGGACTTAAAACTTTCTGAAAGTGCTCGACAATTGCAGAGATGCTAACATCCTGCATAGTGCGGGTCGAGCGCAGAACGACTTCGACAGTGCCTTCGGTAACTTTCTTTCCGACCGTGACCCGATAAGGAATTCCTACCAGATCGGCATCCTTGAATTTGACGCCCGGACGCTCATCACGGTCGTCGAGAAGTACGTCAAACCCAGCCTTTTCAAGGTCTTGCGCGATCTTTTCCGCGGTCTTCAGCAAGTTCTCATCGCTCACATTGGTGGGCGTCACCACAATGGCAAAAGGGGCAATGCTGGGCGGCAGCCAGAAGCCGTTTTCGTCGTTGCTCTGTTCGATCGCGGCGGTAAGGATGCGCTCGATGCCAATGCCATAGCTGCCCATGATGGGCGTGACTTCCTTGCCGTTCTTATCGAGCACGCGCGCGCCCATGGACTCGGAATACTTGTAGCCGAGCTTGAAGATGTGGCCGATTTCGACTGCGGTATCAATGCGCAGACCGGTGCCGCACTTCGGACAGGCTTCGCCCGCCTCCACGTTGCGGATGTCGGCGGCCACCGTCCACTGGAAATCGCGGCCCGGGGTCACGTTCTTAAAGTGGTAATCCAGCTTGTTGGCCCCGCATACCATGTTCTGCCGGCCTTCCAGACCAAAGTCCAAGATGACCTGCACCACGCGCGGATTCTGCGGCGCTTGCTTCTTGGCGTCGGGCCAGGTCCCCAGCTGCTCTTTCGCAGCCGGCACTAAGCCGATCGGTCCCAGGTACCCGGCCGGGCCCTGGAAGTACTTTTCCAGCTCCTCCGCCTGCATGGGACGCAGTTCACTGCCTTTGACCAGCGTGAGCAGCTTGGTCTCATTCACCATGTGGTCGCCGCGCAGGAAGGCAATGACCGGCACTTCCAAAGTCTTGGAGCCATCTTCGGAAGGTTTCTGCGCCATATAGGCCACGGTCTTGATGTCATTCTTCGGCGACATCTTGAAGAACGCGGCGATATCCGCGATGGACGCCATGCCCGGCGTATGGACTTCAAACGGCTTGCCATCGCCTTCCGCCGGCAATTCTTCCACCGGCGCGAGCTTGGAGGTGGCCTTCTCCATGTTGGCGGCGTAGCCGCATTTTTCGCAGCTCACTACCAAATCTTCGCCAGCGGGCGTCCGCACCATGAACTCTTCCGACTGCGAACCACCCATCGCCCCGGAGTGCGCGTCGATCACGACATATTTCAGACCGCAGCGCTCAAAGATGTCGCAGTACACCTTGCGGTGCTTCTGATAGGAGACGTCGAGTCCCGCAGCGTCGATGTCGAAGGAGTAGGCGTCCTTCATGGTGAATTGACGCACCCGCAGCAGCCCGGATTTCGGCCGCGGTTCGTCGCGGAACTTGGTCTGAATCTGATACCAGATTTGCGGCAATTGCTTGTAGCTGCGCAGCTCCTTGCGCGCGATTTCGGTCATGATCTCTTCGTGGGTCATGCCCAGGCAGAGATCGGCGCCCTTGCGGTCCTTGAGGCGGAACATGTTGTCGCCCATGACCGTCCAGCGTCCGCTGGCCTCCCACACCTCGCGCGGGTGCAGCGCGGGCAGGAAGAACTCCTGTCCAATCTTGTCCATCTCCTCCCGGACGATGTTCATGATCTTGTGAAAAGACCGCTGTCCCAGGAAAAGGTACGAGTAAATGCCGGCAGCCAGCTGGCGGACATAGCCCGCCCGGACCAGGAACTTGTGGCTGGCGACCTCGGCATCCGCCGGGGCCTCGCGCAGTGTGGGGATAAACAGCTGTGACCAACGATGCATAGAGGGTAGATCCCAAGTACAGGGAATTCATTATTGTAAGGGCTTATAGATGAATGCGCCATGTCTCGGAACCAGAAGAATGAAATCTTCGCCAGGGGGCAGCGTGGCGATGACAGAGGGTTTCCGCTGCACTAGAGGATTGCTTTTGATTCTCCCGCAAGATAGCATTCCGCCACTCTGAAAGGATTTTCCTGATGCTGATTCTGGTCATCATAAATTTGCCGGAATGGGTTCCCTATGTTGCGGGAGTTATGGTTGTGGTGGGGGCGATTTGGGGCGTGCAGGAAATGTTTGCCCGCAAACGGACACAGGCGCTAACCGCCGTAGCCATGGAGATCGGCTTCAATTTCGAAGGGGAAACTTGGCGCGATGAGAAGCAAGCTCCCTATGTGGGTATGGCTTTATTCAAGAAGGGACACTCCCAGAAATTCTGCAACATCATGACGGGAAGCGCGGCAGGTTTGCGTGTCAGCCTTTTCGACTATTCTTTTACCACCGGGGGTGGGAAAAGCTCCCACACTTATTCGCAGACGGTTGCTGCTTTTTCCAAAGCGGGGATATCTCTACCCGAGTTCGCGATGCAACCCGAGGGGGTTCTGCAGAAGATTGGAAATGTGTTGACCCATAAAGACATCAACTTCGACTCGCATCCCGAATTTTCGCGCCGCTGCCATCTGCGAAGCCCGGACGAAGAAAGAACGCGGGTAGTCTTCACTCCGGCGTTGCTCTCTTATTTCGAGGGACTAGACCGGCGGAAAAAGTGGCGGGTGGAAGGGCTGGATGATTGCCTGATCATTTATCGCCTGGACAAAAAGACCAAGCCGCAGGACTTTCGCGCATTTCTCGAGGAAACCACGGGCATGGCCAATTCCTTCTTCACGCTTTGCGGCCTGAAGAAGGCCGCCTTCTAAGCGGGCCTACTTCACCAGGTGCCGGAGAATCTCTTTCCCCAGCTTTTGCGCCTCGCCGAAGTTTTTCTGATATTCCACAAACAGGCGGTTCAATTCCAGCGACTGGTCGGGAGACAGCTGTCTGCGCAACAGCATGTCGCGCATGTGCACCGGATTTGGCAGCGTGGCTTCTTCGGTCAGTTCTTCCAGCGCGGTATTGGGATCGTAGTGATACATGAGAGCTCCATTTTGGAATTTGGTAATCGGGGAATTTTGTAATTTAAAAGCAAGGTGCATCCGACGGTTTTCAAATTACCAAATTCCCCGATTACCAAATTACAAAATCCCCTAGACCATCTCCGTGCCCCACAGGTCGTGCAGGTGGATGATGCCTTCGAGTGTGCCGTTGCCGTCAACTACGGCCAGCGAGGTAATCTTCCTTTCCTCCATAATGGCCAGAGCCGCGGTGGCGAAGGCGCCCGGGGCAATAGTTTTAGGGCTCTTGGTCATGCACTCCGCGGCGGTAAGGTCCAGCGCGTCCTTGCCGCGGGTCTCAAGCAGGCGACGCAAATCGCCGTCGCTGATGACGCCGGCCAGCTTGCCGTTTTCGACCACGGCGGTCACGCCCAGTTTTTTTCGCGACATTTCATAAATCACGGCGGGCATTTTCGTTGAAGGGGAGACGCAGGGCAGCGCCTCGCCGGTGTGCATCAGAGATTCCACGCGGGCCAGCTTCTTGCCCAGCTTGCCTCCGGGGTGCAGGCTGGCAAAGTCTTCTTCCTTGAAGCCGCGTTTTTCCGAGAGCGCCATGGCCAGCGCGTCGCCAAGTGCAAGCATGGTGGTGGTAGAAGCCGTGGGCGCGAGCCCCAGCGTGCAAGCTTCCTGATCGACGGAGCAATCGAGGGCGACATCGGCGGCTGCGGCGAGAGTCGAAAGCTTTTCCGTAATCGCGGGCGAGGGCGCCCGCGCCTCAACTTCATCGCAGGTCATCGAAATGAGTGGCACCTGTAGCCGCTTGATGGTGGCGAGCAGGCGGAGGATTTCTTCGGTCTCGCCGCTGGCGGAAAGCGCCAGCACCACATCCCCGCGCACGATCATGCCCAGGTCGCCATGCAGCGCCTCCACTGGATGCATGAAGAGCGCGGGCGACCCCGTCGAGCTGAGGGTAGCGGCAATTTTGCGGGCGATGATACCGCTCTTGCCCATGCCGGTGACCACGACGCGGCCGTTGCATTCGTAAAGCAAGTGGACGGCGCGATCGAAAGCGCCAGCCATGGGACCGGCCAGACGGTCGGCCAGAGCCCGCAGCGCCTCGGCTTCGATGCGCACAACGTTTTCCCCGGTGTGTTTCATGAATCAGATGGATGTTAGCACGCTGGACGTACCAGAATTGCCTGGTCAGAAATGCTCGTCCATGGTCTGCACGTGCTCGGCCAGACTCTTGGCCTGAATCAGGCGGTCCCACGGCCCGGCCTGCCAGTTGTCTTTCTTCCTCTCTGGATAGACCCAAGGCGGCAAGGTGATCAGTAATTTCGAGGCGGTCGCCTGTACATAAGGCTCATACATCAGGCGCAACTTCGCCAGTTTACTGTCGAAAGTTTCGCCGTCGCGGACGCGCAGATTGCGGTCGGCCAGCAGTTGCCGCAGCCGGGCTGCATCCTCAGGAGGGAAGCGGTTTGGCGCGTCGGGGTCATATTTGGCCTCGACCACCTGGGCCAGGTCAACCACTGCATGGCGGGCCGCCGCAAAGGTGATCTTGGCCTGTTCATTCTTGATGTTGTCCACCCCGGCGATCACCAGGGCGCTGGCGTCGAGGATCGTGGTAAGCGCGCCTAGCCAGGACTGGTTATTGTGCTGCGAGCGGAAGAAGCTCAGCACGGGATAGGAGAGGTGGCTTTCCAGCACTTCCGCCGACCAGCGCTCCCAGTCGCGAAAAATCTTGTCCAGCACTTCCTGTTGTGGACAATTGCCAAAACGCGCCAACAATTCCGCTGCCGTGGGGGGTGATCCCGCCCGCGCGTCGAGCAGGGAAATCTCAATTTCACGCCGGGAGAAGGCCGAGTAAATGGTCGGGATATATCCCACCACAATGCCCAGAAAGGCGAACCCCATGCCGGATTCGATCACCGCCAGGGCCCGCGCCAGGCCGGAGTCAGGAACGATATCGCCATAGCCGAGGGTAAAGAAGGTTTCGCCGCTGTGGTAAAGCAGCATGCGGAAAGTGACCTGCGCGCTGTTCAAGCGCACATGGTCTCCGCCTCCGTATTGCAGCAAGGCGAACCCGAAGATGAGTCCCGCGGCCCAAAGGGCCAGCAGGAAAATCAGCGACAGCGGGCCGAAATATCCCAGAAAGGATTCGCGGCGTCCCTGCGTCGTGATGTGGCTGGTAAGCCGCGACCAGATGGTCCAACTATTGCCATAGAACCACGAGGTGAGGCGAAACTGCCGCCGCACCCTTCGGGGAAGCACCACGGTCTCAAGGGCGTCCAGCAGGACGGCGACGACAATTGCAATTCCGCAGATGAGCGCGACGATCCGCATACAAAACGACGAAGGTGGTGACAGATGTTAGCAGATTTCGCAGGCAAAGAGCGGAGTGCTACGGCGTCTTGTGGGCGTCGGCCAGGGCCTTTTTGATGGCTTGCAGTTCTTTGAGGACGCCGCGCAATTTCGTCGATTCCAGGGCGTTGGCGCCGTCCGATTTGGCTTCTTTGGGATTGTTGTGGACTTCCATGAACACACCGTCCACGCCGGCGGCCACCGCGGCGCGGGAGAGCACGGGAATGAATTCGGGCTGGCCTCCGCTGACGGCGTGCTCGCCTTCGCCCTGCGAGGCCGAGGGCAGCTGCACCGAATGCGTGGCATCAAACACCACCGGCGCAAACTTGCGCATGATGGAAAGCGCCCGCATATCGACGACCAGATTGTTATAGCCGAAAGAGCTGCCGCGCTCGGTCACGAATACCCGGTCATTGCCCGCGGCGCGGCATTTTTCCACGGCGTGGCGCATGTCCCAGGGGGATACGAACTGGCCCTTCTTAATGTTGACCACCCGCTCGGTCATGGCCACGGCGGTGATGAGGTCGGTTTGGCGGCAGAGAAAGGCGGGAATCTGCACCACGTCGACGACCTCGGCTACTTTCGCGACGTCGGCCACTTCGTGCACGTCCGTCAAAACCGGCACGTGCACTTCGTCTTTCACCTTTTTCAGGATGCGCAAGCCTTCCGCGAGTCCCGGGCCGCGAAAGCTGCGCACGGAAGTTCGATTGGCCTTGTCGTAAGAGGCCTTGAAGATGAAAGGGAAATTCAGCGAGCGGGTGACCCCCTTGATGACCTCCGCCATAAATAGGGCGTGCTCTTCGCTTTCAATGACACAGGGGCCGGCAATCAGAAAAAGGTCTCCGGAACCGATGCGGACGTTATCGATTTGGAATGAGGTGGTCAAGTTCAAACACGAAAATCTTAAACCGCAGAGAGCGCTGAGGATGCAAAGGAAGGCAAATCATCCCCGCGGTCTTAGCGTTTCAAGAATTCGACGCTTTCTTTTTAAGCAAGATTTTAAACCGCCGAGCGAACTCAGCGGTTCAAAATTTAAACTTCAGTATTTAAGACCTTAACCGCCGAGAATCCTAGCGTTGTCCCATCTTTTCTGGACGGTGGAACATCTCAATTTTCGTGCTTTCCTTGTCCGTTCGCCGTTTTTGTCCGTAGGCGTAGGCCGCGCCGACGAAGGTCTTGAACAGCGGGTGCGGCTCCAGCGGTTTGGATTTGAACTCGGGGTGGAACTGGCAGCCGATGAAGTGCGGATGGTCAGGAATCTCCACCATCTCCACATAAGTGCCATCCGGCGACGAGCCGGAAATCCGCAACCCCGCCGCGGTCAAGGTCTCTTCATATTCCCGGTTGAACTCGTAGCGATGGCGATGGCGCTCGCTGATCTCGGTCTCGCCGTAGATGCGGTGGGCCAGGGTGTCGGGCTCAATTTTGCAGGTCCAGGCCCCCAGGCGCATGGTGCCACCCAATTCCTCCACCCCGCGCAGTTCGCGCAGCTTATAGATCACGCGATGCGGTGTGGCGGGATCGAATTCGCTGGAATTCGCCCCTTCCAGCCCGCAAACGTCCCGAGCGAACTCAATGCAGGCGGTCTGCATGCCCAGGCAAATGCCGAAATAGGGCACATGGTTCTCGCGAGCATAGCGGATAGCTTGCAGCATGCCTTCAATGCCGCGCTTGCCGAATCCCCCCGGCACCAGGATGCCGTCATATTCCGCCAGTTGTTCGGCACAGGCCTGCTGGCCGGCTTCCAGTCCCTCGGCCTCCACCCAGTTCAGGTGCAGTTTCAGGTTGTGGGCCAGCGAGCCGTGGACCAGCGCCTCTTTCAGGGACTTGTACGAGTCCTCATATTCCACGTATTTGCCGACGATGGCGATGGTGACTTCACCCTTGGGGTTGTAGACGCGATGAACGATGTCCTCCCACTTGGAGAGATCGCGGTCCTTGGCCTCCATGCGCAGGGACTTCAGCACCAGGGTGTCCACATTCTCCGTGGCGAAGACCAGAGGAACCTCGTAGACCGAGGCCACGTCTTTGGCGGTAATGACGGCTTCTTCCGCCACATTGCAGAAGAGTGCAATCTTGTTCTTGATCTCTTTGGAGAGGAAGCGGTCGGTGCGGCAAAGCAGGATGTCGGGCTGGATTCCAATGCTAAGCAGTTCTTTCACCGAGTGCTGCGTGGGCTTGGTTTTCAGCTCCTGGGCAGCGGCGATGAAGGGCACCAGCGTCACATGCACGAACAGTGTATGATCGCGACCCTGCTCCTGGCGCATCTGGCGGATGGCTTCCATAAAAGGCAGGGACTCGATATCGCCGACCGTGCCCCCGATTTCGATGAGGGCGACATCGACGTCCTGTGCCACCTTTTTCATAGCGGCCTTGATCTCGTTGGTTACGTGGGGGATGACCTGCACGGTCTTGCCCAGGTAGTCACCGCGGCGCTCCTTGGCGATAATTTGCTCGTAGAGGCGGCCGGTGGTCCAGTTGTTGTCGCGGGAGAGCTTGGCGTGGGTAAACCGTTCGTAGTGCCCCAGATCGAGGTCGGTTTCGGCGCCGTCGTCGGTGACGAACACCTCGCCGTGCTGGAAGGGGGACATGGTGCCCGGGTCCACGTTGAGGTAAGGGTCAAACTTCATAATGTTGACCTTCAGACCGCGGCTTTCCAGCAGGCAACCAATGGAGGCCGCCGCCAGTCCCTTGCCCAGAGAAGACACAACACCGCCCGTTACGAAGATGTACTTTGCCGACATCCGTTCCTCGCCCTAAATTGTCTTTGGAGATTTGTGCAGGTGGGGTGCACGACCAATTATGACAAAAAAGGTTGTGGAAATAAACGGTTAAAATCGAAGCTAGGGCCGATCTTCTCTGTCCCGGGAAAACTTGCATCCAAGTGATTAGGAATCTTGATCGGGAATTCGCCAAACCGGCGATAATTGCTCAGATTCGGGAAGCGCTAGGCCTCGACACGATGAAACTGACCAAGCAATGGAGGATTCTGGGCCTGGGAGTGGTTTTGTGTCTGCTGGGGGCTTCTGCCCTGGGACAGCACCTTTCCAAGCGCCTGGTCCTGAAAGATGGTTCCTACCAGCTGGCCACCCAGTGGGAGGTCACGGGCGAGCGCGTCCGGTACCTGAGCGCGGAGCGCAATGAGTGGGAAGAGGTGCCTAACTCCCTGGTGGACTGGCCGGCGACGGAAAAATATGAGAAAGATCGCGCCGCCGGAATTCCTTCGGCGGAAGCCGTCGCGCTGGACAAAGAGCTGGCGGCGGAACGGGCCGCGGAAGAGGCGCGTTCTCCGGAGGTCGCTCCTGGCCTGCGCCTGCCGGAAGATGGCAACCTGCTGCTGCTCGACACCTACCAGGGTGAGCCCCAGCTGGTGGAGCTGCAGCAAAGCAATGGTGAAATCAAGCGCAATCTGAAGGGCAATATTTTGCGCGCGGCAGTGAATCCCATCGCCAGCGCCAAGCAGAGTATCGAAATCCCCGGCCCGCATGCCAAAGTCCAGTCGCACGCCGCCCTGCCGGCCATTTACGTGAACGTGTCTCCTGATTGGAACGCGGGACCTCCCGCCGCCGGGGCGCCGGCCCAGCCGGAACTGCCCTGGGACCGCTTCAAAATCGCGCGCGTGCAACTCAAGGGCGAGAAGCGCGTGGTGGGAAGCCTGAAAATCAGCGTCATCGGCAAGACCAGCCAGGAACAGACCCTGGTGCCGGTGACCGCGGAAAAACTCACCGGAAACTGGGTCAAGGTCACCCCCTCCGCCCCGCTGACACCCGGCGAATACGCCGTCGTCGAGATGTTGGGAAAAGACGGAATGAACCTCTACGTTTGGGATTTTGGGGTCAATACTTCCGCTGCCGAGAACGTAAATGCCATTAAGGCCCGTCCGGCCGCACCGGCCAAGCTCGAAACCAAACCGCAATAATCCCGCTTACAATTTGCCGGCTTCCTCCTGAATTCTTTGCCACGCGCGGGCTACATGCCGCTCCTGGGTATGCGATTGCCCAATGCTCATGCGCAGGGTGATCTTCCCGTCCAGTCTGGTGTGGGTGAGAAACAGGTCGCCGCTGCGGTTGAGCCGCTCCATGATGGTTTGATTGGCTTCGTCTCCGCCTTTGTGGCGGAAGCACACCAGGTTCAAGGGCGCCGGCGCGGCCAGCTCAAACTCTGCGTCTTGCTTCACCCAGGAAGCAAATTCCTGGGCCAGCCTTACATGTTCGCGGATGTGGTGCTGCAGGCCCTCGGTGCCGTAATGGCGAATGACGAACCACAACTTCAGCGCGCGGAAACGGCGGCCCAGCTGCACCTGCCAATCGCGATAGTCGAAGACGCTGCCCGATTCCGTGGCCCGGTTCTTCAGGTACTCGGGCAGAATGCTTAGGGTCTTGATCAGCGTGGCGCGATCGGCCACGTAAAAGCAATCGCAGTCGAAGTTGGTGAACATCCACTTGTGGGGATTGAAGGCGTAGCTGTCGGCCAACTCCACGCCGGCGTGGGTGTGGCGGAACTCCGGGCACAGCGCCGCCGTGCCGGACATGGCGGCGTCTACATGCAGCCAGAGCTGCTGCTCGCGGCAGATGCGGCCAATCTCGGCGATGGGGTCCATCGCATTGGAAGATGTGGTGCCGATGGTGGCGCAGACAAAGCATGGCGTCAGGCCGGCGCGCCGGTCTTCCCCGATTTGCCGCGCCAGCGCCTCGGGACGCAGGGCGAAGTTTTCGTCCACCGCAACGAGCCGGAGATTTTTGCTGCCGATGCCGGCCACCATCACGGCCTTTTCAATCGAGGAATGCGCCTGCTGCGAGGTGTAGGCGACAAGTTTGCCATCGCATCCGTGCTGATTGCTGGCGAAGTCGGTGGCGCGTTCGCGGGCGGCCAGCAGGGCACAGAGCGAGGCGCTGGAGGCGGTGTCTTGAATCACCCCGCCCCCGCTCCGGGTAGAGAGAAATTTTTCCGGCAGGCCCAGCATGCCCACCAGCCAGTCCAGGACATGCGTTTCCACCTCGGTGCAGGCCGGGCTGGTGGCCCACAGCATCCCCTGCACGCCCAGCCCGGAAGCCAGCAGATCGCCAAGGATCGATGGCCCCGAGTTGTTGGAAGGGAAGTAGGCGAAAAAGTTGGGCGATTGCCAATGGGTGATGCCGGGTAGGATGAGTTTTTCGACGTCGCCCAGCAAGGCCGCAAAGGGCTCGCCTTGCTGCGGTGGCGCGGGGGGCAAGGAGGCGCGAATCTCTCCCGGCTTGACCTGGGACAACACAGGAAAAGATTCCATACGGGCGTAATAGTCGGCGATCCAATCCACCACGGCGTGGCCGTGGCGGCGGAAGTCGCCGGGCGTCATGTGAAAGCTTTTTTCTTCCGGCATAAGGCCTCAGCGGATGGCCCGCTTGTCAGTCGAGCCGTCCGAAGTATACCCGGGTGTGGTACTCGAAGCTCACGCGGCCCTGGGTCTGGAATTCATCGAAAATGCGCCGCAGTTCGGCCAGCATGGGCGGGTGCGTGGGGTCAGCGGGGGGCGGCGCATAAGAAGAGGAAAGCAACCGTCCTTCCAGGGCTGGGAAGTCGAACTCCTGGCGCGAAGAAAAGACGCGAGCAATATAGGGTGCAGGGGCAAAAAAGTCGCGAATATGGGTGGTGGCGTGCTCATGGCGGACACTTTCGTAGTCCGTGCCATAGGTGAGCAGAAGCTGTTCGTAGGCCCGCAGAAAGGGTGTGGAATCAGTCTGGCGTTCATTCCACACCAGCACCAGCCAGCCTTGGGGCTTCAGGATCCGCAAAAACTCCTGCCGGGACTTTTGCCGGTCAAACCAGTGTCCGGCCTGGGCGGCGGTCACGATGTCCACACTGTGATCGGGCAGCGTAGTAGCTTCAGCGGCGCCCTTGACGCTGGTGAAGCGGGGGAATGCGGCGAGAAATTGTTCGCCGGCCTGGCGCATGGCATCGTTGGGTTCCACGCCAAACACACGGCAGCCGGTTTCGAGCAGCGTGCGGGTAAAGATCCCCGTGCCGGAAGCGAGGTCGGCGACCGTGGATTGTTCTGTGAGCCCGCACTCATTTTGCAGCAGCGCGAGCACCTCTGGGGGATATCCCGGCCGATAGCGAACGTAATTCTCGACGCGCGAGGAAAAGCGCTGGGTAGCATCAGAAATCATTTCTGCTTCTTTCGTGGACCGTGCTTCTCCTAGTGTAGCTCTTCATGAATTAGTGGGCAGAGACTGTGTGGGGACGGGCGTCTCGCCCGTCCCGCCGTCTCGCCCCATGCAAAAGCCTGTCCGGCTTGTTACATTAGAAGTTCAACTTATGCGCCTCGTCGTCAAAGTAGGAACCAGCCTGATCGCGCCCGGCGGCCGGATTGATACCGTCCGCATGCGGGCGCTGGTCGACCAGCTCGATTTGTCCCAGCACGATTATCTGATCGTAAGCTCCGGGGCCATTGCCTCGGGGATGTCCACCCTCGGCCTGAAGGAAAAGCCCGCCAGCGTGCCGCTGATGCAGGCTTGCGCCGCCGTCGGCCAGAGCGTGCTGATGCACACTTATGAGCAGCTCTTCTTCGGCAAGAAGAAGGTCGCGCAGTTGTTGCTCTCCAGCGACGATTTCACTTCGCCGGTGCGCTACAAGAACCTGCAAAACACGCTGCACCAGCTCATGAAGCTCAATGTCGTCCCCGTGGTCAACGAAAACGACAGTGTTTCGGTGCGGGAACTGGTGGGGGCCTTCGGCGACAATGATGAACTCAGCGCCCTGCTGGCCACCGCTGTCAAAGCGGACTGGCTGCTGCTGCTGACCGATGTGGACGGTTTCTATTCGCCCAACGGCAAGCGTCCCAAGCTGCTGCGTACCGTGCGCAAGCTTACTCCGGAACTCGAGGCCTTGTGCAACGGCAAAAGCCAGCTGGGACGCGGCGGCATGCTTTCCAAGCTGCGGGCGGCCAAGTCGGCCAGCGAGTCGGGGGTAAATGTCGCGATCATCAATGGGCGTCATCCCACGGCGATTGCTTCCGCGCTGGCGCGCAAAATTGGCACGTATTTTCCGCCGTCGCGCAAAAGCGCCGGTTCGCCGGCGTAGCTTCGAAAGAGAAATGGCCACCATGACCACAACCCCGGTTTCCACCCGCGACAAGCTGCTGCGCGCCCGCGCCGCCGCGCCCCGGCTGGCACAGCTTTCGACGGCGCAGAAGAACGCCTTGCTGTTGGCTATGGCCGATGCGGTAGAAGCGAATGCCACGAGCATTCTGGACGCCAACCAGCGGGACCTCGAATCCTCCGGCCTGCAAGGTTCCATGCGCGAGCGGCTATTGCTGAATCCGGCCCGCATCGCCGGCATGGCGCAGGGAGTGCGCGAAGTGGTGGAGTTGCCCGACCCGGTGGGAGAAACATTGGCGGAATGGGTGCGGCCCAATGGTCTGCGCATCCGCAAAGTCCGGGTGCCGCTGGGGGTGATCGGCATCATCTATGAATCGCGGCCCAACGTGACGGTAGACACTGTGGCCCTGGCGCTGAAGACCGGCAACGCCATTGTGCTGCGCGGCGGCAAAGAAGCGGTGCACAGCAACCAGAAACTGGTGGAAATCCTCTCCGCGGTGCCGGGGGCACCTGAGGGCGCGATTGAGTTGCTCGATGCCAGTACGCGCGATTCCGTGCACGAACTCATCAAAGCGCGCGGCCTGGTGGATGTGATCGTGCCGCGCGGCGGGGCGGGCTTGATTTCTTTTGTCACCGAGAACTCCGCCGTGCCGGTGATTGAAACCGGGGCGGGGAACTGCCACGTTTTCGTGGATGAGTCCGCCGACTTCGAGATGGCGGACGCCATTGTGCTCAACGCCAAGATCCAGCGTCCCTCGGTGTGCAATGCGGCGGAAAAGCTGCTGGTGCACGCGAGTATCGCGGCCGAGTATGTGCCGCGCATCGTCGCCAAACTTATCGCGGCCGGAGTGGAGGTGCGAGGCGACCAGCGGGCGGTGGCCTTGGCCGGGAAGTCTATGACCCCGGCCCGTGAGCAGGACTGGCCGGAAGAATATTCCCGGCTGTGCCTCGCGGTGCGGGTAGTGAACGATGTAGATGAGGCCATCGCGCACATCAATCGTTATTCCACCCAGCACTCCGACGCGATTGTGACGCGGGAAGAAGCCCGGGCACAGAAATTTCTGCAACAGGTGGATTCCGCCTGCGTGTACTGGAACGCCTCCACCCGTTTTTCCGATGGCGGCGAGTTCGGCTTCGGGGCCGAGATGGGCATCAGCACGCAAAAGCTGCACTGCCGCGGGCCCTTCGCGCTGGCGGAGCTGACCTCGACCAAATATCTGATCACCGGCAGTGGGCAAGTGCGCGGCTGAGTCGCTTTTCTTTCTTTCTTTCTTTCTCTTCCCCCTTGTCATTCCGAGCCCGCTCTTTGGGTGAGGAATCTGCAGTTCGGCTTGAGACCTGCACGTCTTTCGCTCCACTCCTAGAGTAAAATCCTTCTTCCGGCGCAAGCGGCCGGTTTCCCAGGAGCCCGATGAAATTTCTTTCCGGTTTACTGCTCACGCTGGTCATTTCCTGCAGCCTTTTTCGGGTTGTTCAGCCGCCTTCCACGCAGGCTTCCACCGCCCCCACGGAAATTCTTGGTTTCCGCGATGTCGCGGCGCAGAATTCCGCCGAAGAGCGTTTTCTGGCCGTGCCCAGCGCCAAGCTCGCGGAAGAGCACCTGCGCATCCTGACCCAGGCCCCGCATATGGCCGGCACTATCGAGGACAAAGCCACGGCGGACTATGTCGCCGGCAAATTCCGTGAGGCGGGCCTCGATACCGAGATCGTGGAATACAAAATCTGGATGAACTATCCCGCCCAGATGAGCTTCCAGGTCACCGCCCCGCAGGGAGTCCTTGCGCAGGGGCCTTCGCGCGAGCATGTGAGCAGCGATCCTTATCAGGACGATGCACGCGTGGTCATGCCCTTTAACGGGATGGGGGCTTCCGGGGACGCCGAAGCCGAGGTGGTTTATGCCAACTACGGCACGCCGGAGGATTTCAAGAAGCTGGAGAAACTGAATATCGATGTGCGCGGCAAGATTGTGTTGGTGCGCTACGGGCAGAATTTCCGCGGCGTAAAAGTGTTTGTGGCGCAGGAGCACGGCGCCGCGGGCGTCATCATTTACTCCGACCCTTTTGATGATGGCTGGTGGCGCGGCGATAAGTATCCAGTGGGGCCGTGGCGTCCCGACACCGGCGTGCAGCGCGGTTCGGTGGCCTACATGTTTCAATTTCCCGGCGACCCAACCACGCCCGGCATCGCTTCGACTCCCGATCTGCCTCTCGCCAAGCGCACGCCGCCCGAGCAGTCCGCGCAGCTCGCCAAGATACCCTCACTGCCGGTTTCTTACGCGGACATTCGTCCCATTCTGGAGAACCTAGGCGGGCCCGCCTCTCCCCGGGAGTGGCAAGGCTCGTTGCCTTTCACTTATCACCTGGGACCGGGGCCGGTGAAGGTCAAGCTGCATGTGAAGCAGGATTACCAGTACCGCACCATCTGGAACGTGATTGGCAGAGTGCGCGGCGCGGAGTTTCCGGATGAGTGGGTCGTAGCCGGCAATCACCGCGATGCCTGGGTTTATGGCGCGGTCGATCCCAATAGCGGCACGGCGGCCATGCTGGAAACTGTGCACGGCATCGGCGAACTGTTGAAGTCCGGTTGGAAGCCCAAGCGCACCATCGTATTTGGCAGCTGGGACGCGGAAGAGCAGGGTCTCATTGGCTCGACCGAGTGGGCCGAGCAACATGAGGCCGATCTGCGTCGTGCCGCCGCCTATTTCAATATGGACGTCGCGGTCTCCGGGCCGAAGTTCGGGGCGTCGTCGGTACCGACGCTGAAGCAGTTCGTACGCGATGTCACCAAAGTAGTGCCCAGCCCACAGGGGGGAAGCGTTTATGACGTGTGGCTGAAGGGTGTACAGACGCAAAACCGCACGGAAGCCAACGGTGATGCCAAGCGTACGCCGCAGGCTCGCGGCGAGGGCGACACCGAAGTCGGCGATCTGGGCAGCGGCTCCGATTACACGGCATTTCTGCAGCACCTGGGCGTTCCGGCCACGGATGTGGGCTCCAGCGGTGCTTATGGCGTGTATCACTCCGCGTTCGATAATTTTGCCTGGTTCAAAAAATTCGGCGACCCGGATTTTGTCTATACCCAGGAAATGGCGCGCGTGTTCGGCATCGAAATTCTCCGCATGGCGAACACCGACGTGTTGCCCTACGACTACGAAGATTACGCCAAGGAAATTACCAATTATCTGGAGACAGCCAGCAAGAAGGCGGAAAGCGAATTCGGCGCTCAGGCCCCCAACTTTTCCGAGGCCCTGGATGCCGCCCGCAAGCTGGGAAAGGCCGGCAATAAGGCCCTGGCCCAGCAGCAAAAGGTACCGCAGAATCCGGCAAAGCTCAATGAAGCGCTTCGCCAAACCGAGCGCGCTTTATTGCTGCCCGATGGTTTGCCCAACCGGCCCTGGTTCCGGCATGCGATTTACGCTCCCGGACAATACACCGGATACGCGGCCGTGGTCATTCCCGGCGTCAATGAAGCCATTGATAAGCACGATGCGGAGCGCACCCGGCAACAACTTGTGGTGCTGACCGCGGCTTTGCGCCGGGCCACGAGCGCGCTGGAAAGTTATCGCTGACGCAGCGAACTGGGGCGGCGCGGCCGGGGTCGCGCCGCTGGCACGGGATTGGTTTGCGGCATCTTGCATGCAGCGTTTTGCAGCCAGGGAAGTCCTTGCCCTGTCTCAATCTAGGACAGCGCTTTGCGTAAAAATCCTCGTACTTCCTCGCATCTTCCAGTAGACTGGTTTCCCCGCATCTGCTGCGGGCCCGGTAAGCATTCGCCAGGTAGATGCTCGCCACAGAAGCTGCCCGGCTTCTGACTTCTTACAGCAATGATTCGAGGTTGTCATGTCGGTCGCACGCATTATTTCGCAGCCCGGTGAACGTTCTCAGGATTTGGCGGCGCAGGAGTTGGCCAACGATCTGCGTGCCCGGGGTTTCAGCGTGCAGAATCTTCTGCCCGGTGAGATGCAGGCGGAGGGCGCGGACCTCGAAGTCACGGTTCGCCGGTGTACCGCGGAGGAAGCCTTGCGGGAGGCGCAAAGTTCTGCTGGGCATGCCGACTTATGCGTCTTCGTAACTCCGCGCAGTTTTTCCGGCCGGGTCCGCACCATCCAGATGTTTGTGCTGCAGCCGGATTCTACTGCGGACCAGGGCGGTCCGGCGACGTTGCTGGAATTTCCCGCGCCGCCTGAGGAAGCGGCAGCCGATGTTCCCATGCGGGGTGAGATTGGCAATGAGGCAGGCCCGCTGGCCATCGTTCTCGCCGATAGCGAGGGCCAGCCGGAGCAGGAGTCCATTCTTTCTCCCGCGGAAACCCACGAGGAGACTCCACGCACCTTGGTGGATATTGTGGATGCGGTGGTTTCCAAGGGCGCTGTTTTCACTTCTGAGCTGGCGGATCGAGCGCGCCGGGACGGAGCGGCGGCGACTGAAGTGACGTCGCAGGTGGCGCTTTCCCATATTGTGGCCGACGAGTTTCCTCAGGCCGAGCCGGTGCCTGCTTTCAAAGAAGAATTCTTGATTCCCGACATTCCCGCGGCCGGGAAGCCCTCGGCGATGGAATTCTTTCGCCCGGTCCCAGAAAAGCTATCCATTCCAGCTGGACGCCGGCAAACCACTTCCTTTTTCGCGGGACTGCGGCGGCAATCCAAGTTTTTCGCGGCGCTCACGATCTTTGCAGGGCTGGCCGTCCTGGCGGTGTTCGCCTTGATTCTCGTGCATCGTTCCCCGGTTCCTCAGGACGCCGCTTCTCCGTCGCGTCAGCCTGTACCCTTTCAGGGAGCCCGGCCGCTGGATATCACTCCCGCGCCAACTCCCACTACACCCCCAGCCGGCGAAAGCAAGCCGACGCCCATCAAAGCACCTGCAAACCCAGGGCCTGCAAAACAGCCGCTGACCGCCGCCGATCAGATCACGCCTCCAGCGGCGAAGCCGGCGCGCCGTGCGCGCGTTGCTGAATCAGACTATGTGGCGAAAGATACCGTGGTGTACGTGGGGAATGCGCAGAGCAAAGCGCAGGAATAAGTCACCATTGAGGTGAAATTCCTCAACTATCCATTGCAAGGCAGAGAAGGCGGTTACCAGGTGGGGACGAGCAGAATGCCCGTCCCCATGGTGAAGGGCATTACTTGATCGTGACCAACTTGTCGACCAGTTCGGTGTAGTCCTTCTTCTCCAGGCCGTGCACCTGCTTGTTGTATTCGTCGACCTTCGAAGAGTAGTTCATGGAGCAGAACTTCGGTCCGCACATGGAGCAGAAAGCCGCTTCCTTGTAGTAATCGTCGGGCAGCGTCTCATCGTGCATGGAGCGCGCGGTTTCCGGATCGAGCGAGAGCGCGAACTGCTTCTCCCAATCGAACTTGTAGCGGGCGTAGCTGAGCGCGTCGTCGCGGTCCTGCGCGCCTGGGCGCTTGCGCGCGATGTCGGCGGCGTGGGCGGCGATCTTGTAAGCGATGATGCCGTCTTTCACGTCTTTCTCGTTGGGTAACCCTAAATGCTCTTTTGGCGTGACGTAGCAGAGCATGGCCGCGCCGTGCCAGCCGATCATGGCCGCCCCGATGGCGGAGGTGATGTGGTCGTAGCCCGGGGCGATGTCGGTGACCAGCGGCCCCAGGGTGTAGAACGGAGCCTCGTAGCAAAGCTCTTTTTCTTTGTCGACCTGCTCTTTGATCTTGTCCAGAGGCACGTGGCCGGGACCTTCGATCATGACCTGCACGTCATACTCCCAGGCCTTTTTGGTCAGCTCGCCCAGGGTCTTCAGCTCGGCAAACTGCGCTTCGTCGCTGGCGTCGGCAATGCAGCCGGGGCGCAAGCCGTCGCCCAGGGAGAAGCTGACATCGTGTTTGGCAAAGATTTTGCAGATGTCGTCGAAGCACTCGTAGAGGAAATTCTGCTTATGGTGGTGCGCCATCCACTGCGCCAGAATGGCCCCGCCGCGGCTGACAATGCCGGTGATGCGCTTGGAAACCATGGGCAGATACTGGATCAACACGCCGGCATGGATGGTCATATAATCCACGCCCTGCTCGGCCTGCTCTTCGATGACTTCCAGCATCACGCTGGCCGTAAGGTCTTCAATGCGCTTGACCCGCGAGATGGCTTCGTAAATCGGCACCGTGCCGATGGGCACCGGGGAGTGGCGAAGAATGGCCTCGCGAATCTCGTGAATATTGCCGCCGGTGGAGAGGTCCATCACCGTGTCGGCGCCGTAATGCACCGAGGTGTGCAGCTTCTTCAGCTCTTCGTCGATGTTGGAAGTGACGGCCGAATTGCCGATGTTGGAATTGATCTTGCACAGCGAAGCCACGCCGATGCACATCGGTTCCAGTTCGGGATGGTTGATGTTGGCGGGGATGATCATGCGGCCACGGGCCACTTCATCGCGCACCAGCTCGGGCGTGATCTTTTCCTTGTGCGCAATATAGGACATCTCTTCCGTGATGACGCCTTTCCGGGCGTAGCGCATCTGGGAAAAATTGCCGTCCTTATTGGCGGCCTTGCGTTGGGCGATCCATTCCGCGCGGGGCCGGGGCACTGCGTGTCCATTGCCGTTGCTATGCGAGCCGTTCGAACCAGTCATGAACCAACCATCCTCACCAGGTTTCGTGTCAGGGCTTGGGGCCCTGTAATTTGTAAATTATACGCCGTTAGCGGAGACAAATCGGGGCAGGGGCGCGATTTCTGAACAAATTCCTCAGGCTACTCTTCCTCTGTGAAATGACCCCTACGGCGGCATTGCGCCACAGATGCGAAAGTTCCCGGCCGGGTTGGTAAAGAGTGCCCCCCGCAGCTGTATTATGTTGACGAGTCCGCGAGGTGAAAAGCATGCGGTTTTCTATTCTTACGGCAACCTTCTTCAGCCTTCTGATGTTGCCTCTGTTTTCCCAGTCTCCCAACGACCTGGGGCCGGGGTTCAACGTGGCGACCATCGACAAGACCGTCGATCCCTGCGTGGATTTTTATCAGTACGCCTGCGGCAATTGGCTCAAGGCCACCGAAATCCCTCCGGATCAGAGTGCCTGGGCGAGCTTCGTGGATCTGCGCGAGCGCAATCTGGCGACTTTGCGCGGCATTCTGGAGAAGGCTTCGGCGGGGGCCCAGCGCAGCGCCCTTGACCAGAAGATCGGCGACTATTACGGCTCCTGTGTGGATGAAAGCGCGGCCAATCGGCAAGGCCTCGGGCCGCTGAAGCCGGAGCTGGCGCTCCTTGCCGCCGCCCAGGACAAGGCCGCGCTGGTCGATGTCATTGCCCATATCCACCTGATCGGGCCCAACCCGCTGTTTAATTTTTATTCCTCTTCGGACCTGCACAACTCCGGCCAGGTGATTGCCTATATCGATCAGGGCGGGCTTTCGCTGCCCGACCGCGACTACTACCTGAAAGATGACGAGAAGATGGTGGGCCTACGCAAGGCGCTGAGCGAATACGTCACCACCGTATTTACTTTGACCGGACAGAACGCCGAACAGGCGGCAGAGTCTGCCAAGAGCGTGCTGCGCATTGAGACGGAGCTGGCCAAGGCCTCCATGGACCGCACCGCGCGGCGCGATCCCAAGAACCGCGACCACAAGATGAGCCGGACCGATGTGGCCGCCCTGGCCCCCAATTTCTATCTCGACCGCTACTTCAAGGACATTGCCGCGCCTGCTTTCACCGAGCTGAATGTCTCCAATCCGGAGTTCTTCAAGCAGGTCAACGCAGTTTTGGCCGAAGAGCCGCTGGATTCGCTGAAAACCTATGTGAGCTGGCACCTGCTGAATGGGGCCGCGCCCTGGCTATCTCAGCCTTTCGTTGACGCCAACTTCAAGATGCAGCAGGCACTGACTGGGCAAAAGGAAATTCGCGCCCGCTGGAAACGCTGCGTCAGCCTGGTGGATGGCGGACTGGGCGAGGCCCTGGGACAGCGCTATGTGGAAGAGACCTTCGGTGCGGACGGCAAGGCCCGCATGCTGAAGCTGGTGGCCGCCCTCGAGCAGTCTCTGGATCAGGACATTCAGGGGCTCGAGTGGATGTCGCCGGAGACCAAGCAGCAGGCCAAGGTCAAGTTGGACGCCATCCGCAACAAAATCGGCTATCCCGATGTGTGGCGCGACTACAGCGCGCTGAAGATTGTGCCGGGAGATCTCTTGGGCAATTACTTCCGCGCCGGGGAATTTGAATCGAAGCGGCAGGTGGCGAAAATCGGCAAGCCGCTTGACCGCAAAGAGTGGGGCATGACCCCGCCCACGGTCAATGCCTACTACAGCGGGTCCTACAACGAAATTGTGTTTCCCGCGGGAATCCTGCAACCCCCGTTTTTCGACAAAACCATGGACGATGCGGTGAACTTTGGCGGCATCGGCGTGGTGATTGGGCACGAACTGACCCATGGTTTCGATGACCAGGGCCGCAAGTTCGATGCCCAGGGCAATCTGCGGGACTGGTGGACGGAGGCGGACGGCAAAGAGTTCGAGAAACGTGCCAGCTGCATCGCCGATGAATACAGCAGTTTCACCGCGGTCGACGACCTCAAGCTCAACGGCCGCCTCACCTTAGGCGAGAACACCGCCGACAACGGCGGAGCGCGCGTCTCACTGATGGCGCTGGAAAAGATCCTGGCCGCCGACACCACCGGCAAAGCCGGCGAGAAGGTGGACGGCTATACCCCGCAACAGCGCTTCTTCCTGGGGTTTGCCCGGGTCTGGTGTGAAAAGCGGCGGCCCGAGTATCAGCGCATGCTGGTGAGCATTGATCCGCACTCACCGGGTCGCTTCCGTACCAACGGCGTCATGCAGAACATGCCCGAGTTCCAGAAGGCCTGGGGCTGCAAGGCAGGCCAGCCCATGGTGAGCGCCAACGCCTGCCGGGTGTGGTAGGGGGTTATTGAATTTTTGTCATGCTGAGCGCAGCGGAAACACGCTTGGCGTGTTTCCGCGCAGTCGAAGCATCCCTACCAGAGCGATTGCCTGTAGTAGGGATTCTTCGACTTGCGTCCGTTCGCTTCGCAAACGGACGCTGCGCTCAGAATGACAGTGTGGCTTCGGTGAGAGCAGTTTTGTCCTGCTGAGCGGAGAGGAAGCAAAGCTTCCGCGCAGTCGAAGCATCCCTGCCAGAGAGATTGCCTGTAGTAGGGATTCTTCGACTTGCGTCCGTTCGCTTCGTAAACGGACGCTGCGCTCAGAATGACAGTGTGGCTGCGGTGAGAGCAGTTTTTGTCTGCGGAGCGGAGAGGAAGCAAAGCTTCCGCTGCGATCTGCGTGACAAACCCGAAAGCAATGAGAAGGACGTGGGTTAGTGTTTGGGGCTGGCCCCAAATCCCTTGCGCCGCTGCTCGCTATAGCGGTAGAGAGCGTCCTTGATAATGGGGAACGCCTCGGCGGCTGGGCGAATCTCATCGACTTCCACCGCCTTGCCTTCCAGCAGTTTGTAGTCCTGGAAGAAGCGGCGCAGCATCAGCAGGCGATGGGCGGGCATCTCGGCAGCTTCGCGGTACGAGTTGAATTCCGGGTCCTCGGTGGCCACAGCAATAATCTTGTGGTCTTTCTTGCCCGAGTCGATCATGGTCATCAGCCCGATGGTGCGGGCATGGATGATGGTCAGCGGCACCACGGTTTCCTGGCATAGCACCAGCACGTCGAGCGGGTCGTCGTCTTCGGCCAGGGTCTGGGGAATAAATCCATAATTGGCCGGGTAGTAAACCGCCGAGTACAGAATGCGGTCGAGCTTAATCAGCCCGCTGGTCTTATCCAGTTCGTACTTCACACTGGAACCAAAGGGGATCTCGATGACGCTTGCGAACTCCTGCGGCAATAGGTCGCCGGGGGTCACATCATGCCAGGGATGAATCATGGGAAAGGCCTTCTAGAATAGGAATAACCACAGAGAATTGTATAGGATACGGGGCCTTCCCCGCGAGGAGCGAGGCTTTCCGGGCGGGTAGGTCAAACTGACCCACCGGGCGACCGTTTTGGCATAGCTGGAGATTTCTTGACCCCTCCCGGAGCCAGGAATAAAGTGAAGAGTTATCTGGGGACTACTTCATGTCAAGTCAAACCCGCAAATATCTCAAGTTCGGTGGCGCAACCGCCCTCATTCTCGTCTCCATGGGCTTTTTGGCCTACACCGGCGTTCAGGACAGCAAGAGCTACTACGTCACCCTCAAGGAACTGCGGGAAATGGGGGATGGGGCTTACAGCAAGCGGCTCAGGGTGGCGGGCAATGTGGAGCCCGGCTCCATCAAGCGCGTAGGAACCAAAGTAGATTTCATCCTGGTGGAACAGGACCTCAAGATTCCCGTCAGTTATACCGGCACGGAAGCGCCCCCGGACACCTTCAAGGACAACTCCCAGGCCCTGGCGGAAGGTAGCTATGGACGCGATGGCGTCTTTCACGCCAAGGCTCTGCAAGCCAAGTGTGCCTCCAAGTATGCTCCGGAGGGAGCGCCGGCCGGCGAGCCCGCCAAGAGCATGACGCAGGCGCAACCCACAGGTGTGGGCACGACTGCCAACTGAGTTTTTGTCTGAGCCGGCCCAGCCTCACCCGCGCGCCGGGAAATTTCCCACGCCAGCGGTGTGGCGATTACAATGGCTGCGATTCCCTGGCCCGTGACCGATCAAAGTCCAAATCCAGACATCGTTGGCTCCGCGATCACGGTCAGCGGATTGGTAAAGCAGTTCGGTCGCTTCGCGGCTTTGCGCGGGGTCACTGCGGAGTTCGCCGCCGGCCGCTTCTACGCCATCTTAGGCGGCAACGGGGCAGGGAAGACCACCCTTTTGCGCATTCTGGCGGGACTGATTCAGCCCACGCGCGGCTCCGTCTCATGCTTCGGGAAATCGCCCCGCGAGATGTGTGAAGAGCTGGGCTACATGGCCCATCCTTCGCTTCTGTATGACGAGATGAGCGGGATGGAGAACCTGCGCTATTTCGCCCGTCTCTATGGGATCAGCGATGCGGACCGCTGTCAGGATGCCATCCGGGCAGTAAACCTGGATCCCGCGCTCCCGCGCCCGGTCGGGCAATACTCGCAGGGCATGCGGCAACGCATGTCGCTGGCGCGCGCCATTCTGCATGGGCCCCGCGTTCTGCTGCTGGATGAGCCTTTTTCCAACGTCGACGTCGCCTCCGCCACTGAGATGACGGGCTTGTTGGGGAAAATGCGCGATGCCGGCAGGACCATCTTTGTCGTGACTCACCAGGCCAGCTTGCTGGAAGCCGTGGCCGATGAGTTCGTGTGGATGGAAGCCGGGCAAATCGCCCGGCGCAGTGCTCCGACCCTGGCCGGATCCATCGCGGCAGGGAGTACGAAAGGGCGGGGAGCGGAATAGCCGGATTTCCCCTTGCCGGGAAGAACGCTTGCAATGCCGCGAAAGGCACAGCTCGTATGACACCTTCTACCAGTTCGCTGGCTGCGGTCACCCTGAAAAAGGACCTGCGTTTGGAGTGGCGCTCGAAAGACGCCATCAACGCCATGCTGTTTTTTGCCCTGCTGGTGGTGGTCATCTTCAGCTTTTCCTTTGACCCTACGGCGGAAGAGTCACGGGAGATCGCCGGCGGGCTCATCTGGGTGGCGTTCCTGTTTGCCGCGGTGGTCGCCCTGAATCAGACCTGGGCGCGCGAACTGCGGAATGACGTGCTGGATGCCTATCGGGTCTCGCCCGCCCCGCCCAATTCGCTGTTTCTGGCCAAAGTCCTGGGAAATTTCATCTTTGTCAGCGTCCTGGAACTGGTCATGGCCCCGCTCTTTATCGTTTTCTACAATTTGCGGGCCCTGGGGCCAAGCTATCAACTGCTGCTGGTGGGCGCCTTGGGGACCTGGGCGCTGGTGGTCAACGGGACATTTTTTGCCGCCATGTCGCTGCGCACCCGCAGCCGGGAAGTGATGCTGCCGCTGCTTTTATTCCCCATTTCGATTCCCGCGATCCTGGCCATGGTGCAGGCGACTCGCAACATTCTGACCGGCGAGGCTTCGGCGCAGTTCTGGATCGTCTTGCTTGGGGCCTATGATGTGGTGTTTACTATCGCTTGTCTGCTTTTATTCGAGACGATCTTGCAAGCGGAATGAAGCGACTTTTTCCCATTTTCGCCATACTCACGGCAGCCTTGCTCAGCTATGCGCTGTACGCGGCCCTGGTGGGGGCCCCGACCGAGCAGACCATGGGCGAGGTGCAGCGCATCTTCTACTATCACGTGCCCTCAGCGTGGACGGCGTTTCTGCTCTTCGCCATTAATTTCCTCGCCTCCATCCAGTATTTGGTGGGAATGAACCCGAAGGCGACGCGCGTGGCCAACTGGATCGCCGGCGCCATTGCGGTGGCAACCGTCCTGGCGGCCTATCTCCTGCCCCTGCCCGAAGGAGTCCGGCCTTCCGCGGTGGCCACCAGCGGGATTGCTGTGGTGGGGCTGTACTTTTTGATTCAGAGGTTCTTCCCGGAACAGAAAGTGGATGTGCTGGCGGTCACCACCGCGGAAGTGGGCGTGGTGTTCTGCACGATTGTGCTGATTACGGGCCCGCTGTGGGCGCGTCCGGTCTGGGGCATCTGGTGGACCTGGGACGTGCGTCTGACTTCGACCCTGGTGCTGTGGCTGATTTACGTCAGCTACATCATGCTGCGCCGCTTCTCCAGCAGCAGCCAGACTCCGGTTCTGGCGGCCGCGCTGGCCGTATTCGGGGCGCTGGATGTGCCGCTGGTCTATTTTTCGATCTGGATATTCCGCACGCAGCACCCCCAGCCGGTGGTGGGTGGGGGCGGCTCGATCGATCCGCGCATGCTGCATACCTTGCTCATCAACTGGCTGGCTTTCATGTGCTTTGCCATCCTGGTGTGCTGGTCGCGCTATCGCTTGGAAGTTTTGACCCGCGATGCCGAAGAGACGGCGGCCCTGGAGGCCATGCTGGAACCACGGAGCCTGCCATGAACTTTCTCTACGCCGCTTATGCGGTAACCTGGATCATCCACATCGTCTATCTGGGAACCCTGCTGCGCCGCTATACCCGGCTGCGGGACGAGATGAAGCGGCTGAACAAGACGGAAGACTGATCCTGCCCTACTGAATTTGAGGAGACGGCAGCCCTTCCGCCGAACGGAGAAACTCGTACTCCTCGATCATGGCCGCCACCCCGACCCGCGAAACGGGAAGCGGGGACTCCACCCGCACCACCCGCGCCTGAAAACGCACTCGCACCGGATCGGTCAGGGTGATATGGGGAGGGAAGGTCATGGTGACTTCCAGACGGGACCCCTCGGAAAGCGGTCGATCGAGATAGAAAAATACGCCGCGTGCGCTGACGTTCTGGGTTTCCGTGGTCAAATCCTCGGCGTCGATTTTGATCGAGGCCGGCAATCGCATATCGAAACGGCGCATGCCGCGACGTTCTTGGGGAGCTGGGAGCATGAAGAATCTCTATCCTCAGACTGCAGGTTCGGCCGAACGCGTGCCTTGAAGGCAAGATTTACTTATTTATCAATTGTTTGCAATACCAAACTCGGCGGGGAACAGAGTCGGTAAAGGTGCCGCCGCCCGAGAGCGGCGCAAAACCGTGGCGCGGGCTCGTGGAGTTCGGGTGCAAGCCGGGTGCCACATTTCGCTCGTACGCGTCGCCCACGGGCAGAAGCATTTACGCGAAGCCGGCAAACCGCCGCCCCGTTATGGAAATGAAAGACTTTGCAGTGCAGGCGGCATCTTTCCTGAGGCCTTTCTGCATCAGACGAATCCAGGGACGGGAGGAGTGCGGCTTGACAGGCTATCCGTCAGATGTTTAAGTAGTTATTTATTTTTCGCCCAGTTCTGGTGACCCAATTGATGCATGCCATTTCGCCGGCGCGTGAGCCGGGGTGTTCTTGGTGCGCCGTTTCTTTCTTCTCTCTCCATACATGGAATCGAAGCCGGAGGAGCTCGTGACATTGAATTGCCGTGGGTTGGGTAAGGTGGGTTCGCGGGGTCGGGTAACAATCATGGTGGCGCTGTTGATGACGCTGGCGGCGCTGGCCTTGCATCCGGCTCCGTTCTCTGGCGCGACACTTCCGGGAAAGGTCCAGGCCGCTTCTCCGCTGCCGGCCTCACCCGTAAAATTCTCCTGGGACCAGATCCCGCTGATCTTTGAGGTGAACCAGGGCCAGACGAACCAGCAGGTGAAGTTTCTGGCGCGGGGCGCCGGTTATGGACTTTTCCTGACCGCCAACGAAGCCGTCTTGTCCCTGCGCCAAGCCGATGCCAAGAAGCCGGCCAGCGTGGTGCGCATGCAGCTGGCGGATGCTAACCCGGCGCCAAAAGTCGAAGGCCGCGAACTTCTGCCGGGGAAGAGCAACTACTTCGTGGGCAAGGATCCCAGCCGTTGGCATCGCGGCATTGCGCAGTTTGGCCGCGTGCACTACTCCGCGGTTTATCCCGGCATTGATCTGGCCTATTACGGGAACCAGGGCAAGCTGGAATATGACTTCATCGTGGCCCCGGGGGCGGATCCGCAGCATGTCGTGTTGCACTTTGACGGTGCGGAAAAGCTGGCCCTGGAAGCAAACGGCGATTTGCGTCTCCTGTCCAGCAACGGCGACGTGCGCCTGCATGCTCCGCTGGTCTATCAGGAAGCGGCCCGCGGGCGGCAGGTGGTTCCCGCCAAGTTTGCCCTTCTGGCCGGCAATCGCGTGGGTTTCGCAGTGGGCGCCTATGACCGGACCCGGACTCTGGTCATCGATCCGGTGCTGACCTACTCCAGCTATCTCGGCGGCAGCGGCGCGGAAGCCTGCTCGGTAATCTCGGGAGCCGGCACGCCGCAGGCGGGATGTCCCGCCATCGCCGTGGATACCGTGCTTACCCCGGACCTGTATGTTGCCGGATCGACCACCTCGGCAGACTTCCCACCCCAACCGGGCATTGTGGGTAGCCTTTCCGGAACCGCCAATGTCTATGTGATCAAGTTTCAGCCGACCGGCACCAGCTATTCGGTAGCTTTTGCGACCTATCTGGGCGGCAGCGGCGTTGATCTGAACGCCGGCGTGGCGGTGGGCTCGAATTTTGATGTGTTTGTGGCGGGGACCACCACCTCCGGCGATTTCCCCACCACCCCCAATGCCTATCAGTCGTCGCCGGCTGCCAGCGGGAAACATGCTTTCCTGAGCCGCTTCAATGCCAATGGCAATCTGGCCTTTTCTACCTACCTTTCCGGAACCGGAACGGAAACGGCCACCGGACTGGCCGTGGATAACAAGGGCAAAGCCTACGTTACGGGAAGCACTACGTCGACGGACTTTCCGACGACGCCGGCCGCCTTCCAGACCGCGTCCCTGGCGCCGCAGCAGCTCTTTCTCAGCAAAATTGATCCTACGTTGGCCGGCACCTCCAGTCTCGTTTACTCCACCTATTTCGGCGGCGGCACCGTGGGAACAGGCGATGCTGCGGATGGCGTGGCCATCGGTGGCGGGGTGGCCGTGGACAGCAGCGGCAACGTGTATTTCACGGGGGGCACCAACTTCCTGCACACGGGAGACGCCACCCACGACTTTCCCATCCTGAATGCTGCGCAAGGCTGTCTCAATGCCTGGGCCACTAAAGTTCCAACCACTCCCGCGACTTGCAGCAGTACAGTGACTGCCCTGGACGCCTTTGTGGCCAAGTTTGCTCCGGTGACCACGGCGGCGACCACCTATCAGCTGGTTTATTCCAATTACGTGGGCGGCTCGGGAGATGACATCGGCCGGGCGATCGCGGTGGATTCCGGTGGCAATGCCTATATTACGGGCTCCACCACCTCCAGCGACCTGACCGCCGCCACCTCGACGACGCCTTACCAGGGCACCTATGGGGGAGGCGCCAGTGATGCTTTCCTGGCCAAGATCAGCAGCCTGACCCTTTCTTCCACCACTACCAGCGGAAATGTTTCCGTACTGTACTTCTCGTACCTTGGCGGCAGCGGAGCAGACGCCGGCTTAGGCATTGCCGTAGATTCCGCCCAGGGCGCCCGCATCGTAGGCTGGACGAACTCCACTAACTTTGTGCCCTCGGGGATCGCCACTATGCAGGCGACCTCGGGCGGCGGGCAGGACGCCTTTGCCGCGCGCATCGACACCACCGCGACTTCGGCGACGGCGGCCGGCCACTACGCCACCTATCTGGGAGGCAGCGGCAGTGACGCCGCCACCAGCCTGGCCCTCGATTCCCGCGGCAGCAGCTACCTGGCGGGAGAGACAGCGTCGGGCAACTTCCCGTTGTCGGTGTCGCCCAATCTGATCCCCTATCAGGGATCACGCAGCGGTGCGAGCGACGCCTTCGTGGCCTCGCTGGGACCGACCACCAACTTGTCGATTCTCGGCACCGGTTCACCCAGCCCCGTGGGCGTGGGAAATCAGGTGAGCTTCCGCTATGTCATCACCAACAATGGCGATCTGGTGACCGGCGTGACCTTCACCGACAACCTGGGCAGCTTCAGCGGGACCATTGGCACCGCCATCTCGTCCAATGGCTCCTGCGGCACCGCGGCGCAAAACGTTGTGCTGTGCAATGTGGGGACCCTGACAGCAGGGCAGGTAGCCACCGTGACCGTGAACGTGACCCCCAATACCGCCGGAGTATTGAGCAACAGCGGCACTCTCACGGTGACCGGCGCGCCCTTTACGGTGACGCCCAATCCTCCACCCAGCGTAACGGTGAATGATTTTGCGGTTTCCGCAGACCCGCCGAGCATCACCCAGCCTGCGGGAGTTCCCGCCAGCTATACGGTGACGGTGACGCCCACCGGAGCGATCCCCAGCAGCGTTTCGCTTTCCTGCAGCTCGGGCTTGCCGACCGGCGCGGCCTGTAGCTTTACCAACACGCCGATCTCGAACCTGAATAGCGGCAGCGCGGCCAGCCGTGCCCTCATCATCAACACCACGGCCCGGGTGACCACCACTTCGCAAGTGTGGCCAAAGAACGGCTTCATGTATGCCACCTGGCTGCCGGTTTCCGGACTGGCGTTCCTCGGTCTGGGCATGGGCACCACGATGTCGCGCAAACGCCGCATCGCTCTGGGGTTGCTGCTGGGCAGCTTCCTGACCCTGACGCTGTTCGCCGCGGGTTGCGGTTCGAGCAGCACCACCACCACCACGACCGGCACCCCTGCCGGGACCTATACGGTCACGGTCACGGCCACCTCGGGATCGGCCAGCCGGACCAGCACGGTCAATTTGGTCGTGCAGTAGGGCCGCCTTACGTCGACCTCAACCGGACCCCCAAGGGTCCGGTTTTTTGTTTGTGGGGGAGAGTTTGGGTCCGCGCGCGGCCACCGGGTGCTCCGCAATGTACCGTTCAATCCCAAATTTCACCACTGGCTGTAAATCTCCGGCTTTTTCACAAGGGAAGGGTAGACAGGGGCGAGGAATTGCCGTAATATTTCTGAAATTGAAAATGAATTTCAATTTCATTCTTTTTACAGTTGCAACACGGTTGCAAATAGATACGCGGCGCATTCTTACCTCAGGAGAGCGGAACGGTGGCAAGGCGAATCAAGATCAAGAAGCTCAAGCATGGCAGGCGGGAGCGGGGGCCCAGATACTGGATGGCGGTGGGGACCCTGGCCGCCACAACCCTGGGCGGGAAGTCGCTGTATGCACAGCAGGACCGGAAAGGCCCGGTGGCCGGGGTGGCTTCCATGCAAACCCAGGGCATGGTGGTCCGCCGCTTCGACATTTCCGGCGGCACGCTGGAGATAGTGCTGAACGCCTATGAGGTTGCTACCGGCGTACAGGTCACGATCGCGCGTGATTCCATCCGCAGCATTGGATCACCCGGGGTCGCCGGTCTGTACAGCAACGAACAGGCGCTGCGGCAGCTTCTGGCGGGCACGGGGATCACTTATAAGTTCAGCACCCCGACCCAGGTTACCCTGCAAATTCAGGGATTATCCACGGCAGTGGAGGTGACGGCCACCACGCTTCCAGACGTCATGCCGAAATATAGCGAGGCGTTGGTGGATACGCCGCAGACCATCGCCGTTGTGCCGCAACAGATCATTCAGCAACAAGGCGCAACTACGCTGCGCGACACCCTGCGCAACGTGGCCGGCATCAGTCTGGCCGCGGGCGAAGGCGGGGCCCAGGGCGACAACCTGACCATCCGTGGTTTCGCGGCGCGCAACGACATCTTCCTGGACGGCATGCGCGACTTCGGCAGCTACTACCGCGATCCTTTCATGTTTGAGGAAGTGGAAGTCCTGCAGGGGCCGTCGTCGGTCACCTTCGGTCGCGGATCGACCGGAGGCGTGGTCAACCAGGTGACGAAGAGTCCCAAGGTGGGCTCGTCTTTTGCCGCGGGGGTGAATTTGGGAAGCGACCTCACCCGGCGTGTGACCGCGGACTGGAACAAGCCGCTCTCCGGTTTGGGCGAGGGCGCGGCCTTTCGCCTGAATGTCATGGGGCATGATTCGAAGGTGGCGGGACGCGATGTCGCGGAAGCCCGCCGTCTGGGTGTGGCGCCCTCGCTGGTCTTCGGCCTAGGGACCCCGACCCGCTTCAAGCTGAACTATCTGGGAGAGTGGGCCGATGATACGCCGGACTACGGCATTCCCTGGTTCTTCGATCACCCGGCGGATGTGGACCGCAGCAACTACTACGGCTTCCGTCAGGGCAATTTCCTGAAGACCCACGTCAACATGGGGACGGCCACGCTGGAGCATGATTTCAATGCCTCCATCCACGTGCGCAACCAGACCCGCTATGCCCACTACCGGCGGGACGTACGAATCACAGAAGCCCGCGTGGTGACCGGTACGTTGCCCACCACGCCGTTGGAAGACGTGACCTTGAACCGCAACCAGATTGCGGTGAATAGTCTGGAAACTTTCCTGCAAAACCAAACCGATGTGACCTTCAGCTTTCGCACCGGCTTTATTCAGCACGCGCTGGTCACCGGAGTGGAGGCGTCGCGCGAGACCTCCGCGCCGACCCGCTTCGCCTTCACGGGCGTGCCTACGGTAAGCCTGTTGGATCCAGATGAGCACCAGGCCTTTGCCGGCACTGGAACGCCTTCTTCCTGGACCCATGCCAATGCGGTGAGTGTGGGCGCCTATGCCCTCGATACTTTGAAGCTGGGCCGGCATTGGGACCTGACCGGCGGATTGCGTGTCGACCGCATGGACACCGATTACCTGCAGGCGACTCCGGCCAACCTCAACCCCACGCCGCTGAGCCATCCCGTGACCATGACCAGCTGGCGTGGCGCGCTGGTCTACAAGCCGGCGGCGGGTGGCAGCATTTATCTCAGCTATGGGAATTCTTTCAATCCTTCGGCGGAGGCGCTGTCCTTGAGCGCGGCCACCGTCTCGCTCGATCCTGAAGAGAACCGGACCTATGAAGTGGGGACCAAGTGGGACTTCTACTCCCGCAAGCTTTCCTTCCGCACCGCCGCATTTCGCACCGACAAGCTCAATGCCCGCGAGCCTGATCCAGACAACCCGGCGCTGAATGTCCTGGCCGGCAAGCAGCGGGTCAATGGTATGGAAGTGGAAACCACCGGCCGCATTACCAGCCGTTGGCAGATTTTAGCCAGCTATGCCTACCTGGACGGCAAAGTGACCAGCTCGGAGTACTATCCGCTCGCGGTGGGCGCGCGGTTGGCCAATGTGCCGAAGAACACCTTCAACGTCTGGAGCACTTACGAATTCCCCTGGCGCTTGCAGTTTGGCTTGGGATCGAATTATGTGGACAGCCGGACCGCCAGTTCCACGGCGCCCAATGATCCCACCACCGGGCTCCTCAAGCAGGCCCCCGGGTACGTGGTGTTCAACGCCATGGCGCGCTATCCGCTGGGCGAGCATGTGGATTTGCAGCTCAATCTCTACAACCTCGGCGACAAGTATTACTACGACCAGCTTCATCCCGGGCACATTGTCCCCGGGCCGGGCCGGTCGGCATTGGTGGGGATGAACTTCAAGTTCTGACCACCTCCCAAGTTTCCTTGCAATGCAAGGAACGCCGCGGCGAGGGACCTGTGAAAAAACGCAGGTTCCTCGCTTCTCAAAGAAGAGCAGTTCATTTTCAGAAGAGGTCGCCTTGCTATTACCGATTCCCGATGTACTGACCGCTGAGCAGGTCGCGCAGGCACGCAAACTCTTGGAGGAGACTCCCTGGGTGGATGGCCGCATCACGGCTGGACATCAATCCGCTTTAAGCAAAGACAATATGCAGCTGCCGGAAGACCATCCGGCGGCGCGCCAGCTGGGCGAGACCATTCTGGAAGCTCTGGGCCGAAATCCGCTGTTCATTTCGGCGGCGCTGCCGGCGAAGGTGTTTCCTCCCCTGTTCAACCGCTATCAGGGCGGCCAGTCCTTTGGCACGCATGTAGACAACGCCATTCGTCAGGTCCCCGGCACCGGGCACCGGGTGCGCACCGATCTCTCGGCCACCCTGTTTTTCTCCCAGCCCGACGAATATGACGGCGGCGACCTGGTGGTCGAAGATACTTACGGTATCCACAGCGTGAAGCTGCCGGCCGGGCACATGGTGCTCTATCCCGCCAGCAGCCTGCATCATGTGCGACCGGTGACTCGTGGCGCGCGCATCTGCTCCTTCTTCTGGATCCAGAGCATGATTCGCGATGACAGCGCCCGCACCCTGTTGTTCGATCTGGATGTCGTCATCCAGCGGATGAACAGTGAACGCCCGGGTGATGCCAACGCCGTGCAACTCACCGGCGTGTACCACAATCTGCTCCGCCGTTGGGCGGAGATATAGCCGGGGCCCCGCATCATGGCGCGTAAAATAATCTTCTGGATCCACCTCTTCGCAGGCTGCCTCGCCGGCATCGTGATCCTGATCATGAGCGTGACCGGGGTGTTGCTGGCCTATGAGCGGCAGATTCATGACTGGGCCAACCGCAGCTATCGTGCCGCCCCGCCGCCTTCCGCCCAGCCCCTTGCCGTGGATGTGCTGCTGGCCAGAGTGAAAGAATCGCAGCCGGCGCAGCCGACCGGCATTACCCTGAAGGCGGACCCCTCCGAGCCTGTGCAGTTTGCCTTCGGCCGCGAAAAGACCATTTATGTGAATGCCTACACGGGCGCGGTGCTGGGCGAAGGTTCCCCGCGTCTGCGTGCATTTTTCTCGACCGTGGAGAACTGGCACCGTTGGCTGGGGGTGAGCGCCGCACAGAGGCCGGTCGGGCGGGCCATCACCGGCGCCTGCAATCTGGCCTTTCTTATTCTTGTGACGACGGGGCCATTTCTGTGGTGGCCCAAAAAGTGGACCTGGAAGAACCTGAAGGCGATTCTGCTGTTTCGCGGTGGCCTGAATGGCAAAGCGCGCGATTTCAATTGGCACAATGTCCTCGGTATCTGGAGCATGGCGCCGCTGTTCTTCATTGTTTTGACCGGCGTAATCATGTCTTACCCCTGGGCCAACAATCTTCTCTATCGCATGACCGGCAATGAGCCACCGCCTCCCGGACAACCAGGCCCGCCGGGGGCTACGGGACCGCAGACGGCGGGAGCCAAGCGCAGGGAAGGGGACGCGGCGCCGGCTGGTCGTTCCGAGCGCGAGAATACCGGAGGAGAGCGCCGCCATCGCGAGGGCCAGGGTGGGCCGCGTGACGCTGAGCACGGACCGCGCAGCGAAACCGCAGCGGCAGAACCCAGGGTCGAGCCGCGAGCCACACTGGCGCCCCTTTTCGCGCGGGCCCAACAGCAGGTGGCCGGATGGAAGAGCATTTCGCTGCGTGTTCCGCCCTCTCCGGATGCACCACTCACTTTTTCCATTGATCAGGGAGAAGGTGGCCGTCCTGACTTGCGTTCCCAGCTTGTGCTGAATGCCAAGACCGGCGAGGTTGTTCGCTGGGAGACTTTCTCCAGCTATAACGCCGGACGACGTCTGCGCCTGTGGGGACGATTCGTCCACACAGGGGAGGCCGGCGGCTGGATGGGGCAGACCCTTGCCCTGCTGGTTTCTGCAGGAGGGGCCATCCTGGTTTGGACAGGCATCGCCCTGGCCGTGCGCCGTTTCTTTGCCTGGCGTAAGCGCAAGACCTCGCGCGCTGCCAATGAGGCCGTTCCGCAGGAAGCAGCAGTCTGAAGCTTTGCCCCCACCTGGCAATTCCTGGGTTACAGTACAGGAATGCCAACTCGTCCTGTCTGGACATGGGCCCTTTTGCTTTTGTTGCTCCCACTAAGCGCCTTGGCCCAACAGGCCGAGGGGCGAGCGGAAGCACGGGGAGAACCGCTTCCCCCGGATTGGTGCCGGGAACTGCCGCGTCCCGGATACAGACAATTGCAGCGCGTTGCGCTCGCCAATGATTGGTTCGAGGTCTATCGCATTCGCCCGGGCGTCTTCGCCATTTACGAGCCGCACCAGTATGAGGAGGTAATTTCCTATCTCATCACCGGCTCTACGCAGGCTCTGCTTTTCGATACCGGCTTGGGCATGCAGGACATCCGTAAGGTGGTTACCCAGCTCACTCCGCTGCCCATCACGGTGCTGAATTCGCACACCCACTTCGACCACATCGGCGATGACTGGGAGTTCTCTGAGATTTTTGGCGTGGATACGCCTTTCACGCGCGGCAATGAAAAAGGCGGGACCCACGCCCAACTGGCAGAAGCGGTCGCCCCGGAACGCTTTTGTGGGGCGCTGCCACGTGGATTTCAGCCGGAGAAATATGCCATCCCCGCCTTCCACGTGACTCACTTCGTGAAGGACGGAGACGTTCTCGATCTGGGCGACCGCAAATTAGAAGTTCTTCTGACCCCTGGCCACACGCCGGACGCGCTTTGTCTGCTGGACCGTGAAAATAAGTTGTTGTTTACCGGCGACACTTTCTACTCCGGCCCCATTTTTCTCTATGTGCCCGAGACCAACGTGGCCGATTATCGCCGCTCGGTCGACCGGCTGGCCGCCCTGGCGCCGCAGTTGGAGCTTCTTCTGCCCTCGCACAATTTTCCTGCGGAAAAGCCCGAGATGCTGCTCCGGCTGCAAAAAGCCATGCGAGAAATTCAGGACGGGAAGGCCAAGTTCAAAACAGAAGGTGATCTGCGGGAGTATCTCTTTGAGGGGTTCACGATTCTGATGAAGCCGTGAATAAAAGGCCCATGCCGTTCCGCATGGGCCCAGGAAAAGCCGCTAGAAACCGAAGAGGGTGCGGGGCGTCAGCAAAAAACCGTGGGGCTCGCCATTGAGCGTGCCTGCCCCTACGATTTGCCCCCAAGCGTTGATATCGCTGACCGAGTTCAGGACCCATCCCGAGTTAGCCCGGATGAGCGCATTCAGGTCGCGCATGCCGGTGCGCGAAGACCATACGAAGGGATGGCCCGTGACCTGGACCGCGCCATTGTCATCGATGCCGGCGGTACCGGAAGCGCCGATCACCTGGCCCAGCAGGTTGATTTTCTTCGCCAGACTGGCCGTATCTCCCGGCAAGGTCCCCAAATCCTGGATCTTGATCTTCTTGGTGTTGCTCCAGAGCACGGCGTGGATGTTGTCCGCCATGCAGAAAATTTGCGGCGTCGGCCCCGTGTTCGACCATCCTACCGCCTGTCCCAGATCGTTCACGCCATTGGCGGCGCTGCAATGGCGCCAGAAGTTGGGATCGGAAGGATTACTGCCACTTAGCGTCCCCAGGTCTGCGACCACTCCATTCGTCGAAAGCGCTGCATGGCCAATCAGCAAAAGATAGAGAGGGCCGGTCTCCCCCGCGATCTGCCCCAGGCCATTGATGTCATTGGCCCGGTCCTGGTAGTTCCATACCTTCCAGTCCAGCCCGGTGTTCTTGGTCCACAGGAAGCCATAGAGATAATCGCCATAGGTGCGATTGTTCCCGATGACCTTTCCCTGCACGTTGATCCCCGTAGCATAGGTATAGAGATCGCAGCCGCCGATGAAGCCGAAGGGCGGGCCGGTATTAAATCCGCGCGAGCCCAGGCCCTGCATGCCGCCGCTGCTGGTCCAGCGGAACGGTTGGGTCAAGTCTGAACAGGACAAGCTGGGGGTCGAGTCATCGTAGACGACGGTGCCAGCGCCATCGGCCACGCCGGCGACCACCCCGAGATCGTTCAGCGCGGTGGCTTGACTGAAAGTCCCGCCGGGCAACAGTCCCAGGTCTTGAATCCCGGAAGATTGTGTCCACAGCGCGGCATGGCCATTTGCCGCTCCTGCGACTTGTCCCCAGGTATTGATGGCGGTGGGTTCGATGAGGCCCAGGTCCGTGATGTTATAAACCTGTGCGGCGGCAAAGGGGAGCAAAAGCAGAAATGCAAGAAACACGAAGGGGAAACGGATTCTGTACTGCATATAACTGTCCTCCACAGTTCTGATTCTTAAGAACGGATGGTCTTCTGCAGCAAGGGGGCCTAGCCAGCACGCATGGGCCTAACGCTAAGAGACGGTGGAGGGCTGCCCTTGGCCAACAGGGCCCGGAAATTCCAGGTCCTGCCAGTCCAGGCAAGAACTCGGGAGGAGGAGTTCGCCATCAACCGTTTAGATTAATGACACAGTCGTTCTATACCGGTCAAGCCAAGCCCAGTGGAAAACTAGGTCCTACAGAAAATTACGGAGTGACCTTCTTGAGCACCACGGCCGAGTTTTCGTCGCCGCCGATGATGCCTTCTAACTTGCGCAGGTCGGCGATGTGGTCGGGAGGAAGCGCCGGCTGGCGCAGCAAATATTCGCGCCAGTAGCGGATCTTTTTGCCCTGTACCTCAATCTTGCTTTGATAGCTGGCAAAGCCCAAATCGAGTTTCACCGGTTCCGGAACGTCGTCCACCACGTAGTCCGCGGGCACTTCAATCTCGTAGGTGTCGGTTTCCCGGGTCACATCGTCGAACTCGACCGGGTTGTGGCGCGGTTTGCGGTCAATGTCAAAGCTCATGATGCCCAGGACGCGAGGACGCACCAGCATGAGCGGGCCGCGCGCCTGCCCGTACTGCGGGGCGACGAAGTGGTAAGTCAGGAGAAGGTTCTTTTGAAAATCCTCCAGCTGCTCCACCGAAACATTTTGCAGGGTAAAGTCCTGCAGCGAACCACTCAGCCGCCGTTCCCAGTGTTGGGTGCGGTTTTGCTGGTCGACGTGCAGCAGAGCTCCCCGTTCCGAACTGGCGCGGTCTCCGCTGCGCTCTTCGACGATTTCCCCAGAGAGCGCTCCGCTGGAATCCAGAACAAAATGGCCGTTGCGCAGCAGGGTGTTCTGTTCGGGGGGCAGGATCGGGGTGTGGACCAGTTCGCCGCCGTCATCGGTGACTAGCAGGGCATAGCTGTCCTGTAAGTATCCAGCCATCCAGCCCACCGGAAGATAGGGGTTGGTGGGATCAAAGAGCAAGTATCGTTTTCCGTTTTTCAAGGTGACCACGCTGTGGTATGCCTGGTTCTTGGCGTCGTCGGGGAGTTCGACAGCAAGAATGGCGTGGTTCGAAAGAGAAGAGGGAAGGGACGGCTTCACGAAACCCCGGTCGGTATCAATCAGAACATAGTAGGACCGGATCCCGGCCTCCTGCAGCATGGTGCTGAGCAGGGTCACCTTATCTTTGCAATCGCCGTAGCGGGCCCGGAAAATGTCGGCCGCATAATGGGGTTGATGGCCGCCAATGCCGATCTCAATGGCGACATAGCGGACTTCCCCCTGCACAAAGGAGGCGAGCGTGCGTAATTTGTCGTCAAAGGACGTCTTGCCGGCCAGCAGTTGGTGGGTCTTGTCGGCGATTTCAGGCGTGATCGTGCGCCGCCCATTGGCCAGCGCGCTGTACCACTTGCCCAGTCCGTCCCACGAAGCCGGGACGAAGCCTGGGTTCCCCGGAACAAAATAGGTGATGTCCATGCGCGCCGAAAGCGACAAGATGTGCGGCATCATGGGCTCGTGCTCGATGGCGGGAAGGTCACGCACCGTCCACTCCACGTGGCCGCCGTTTTCGATGGCCTTCGCCAACGGGACGCCGGACCAGGAGTCGCGATACTCCCATCCTGCGGGAAATTGCGCACTGTAAGTGGTTGCCCGCACCGGGACGTCTTCCTGCAGGAACCACTGCAACTGATTGACCCAGGTATGCCGCCGCACTTCGTATTCAAAGGCCAGGATGCTTCCCGGACCGGCTCCCGGGATGCTGGCGGCGCGTCGCCGGATATCGCTGTACAACACTTCGGTAAATGAGTTGCGCTCCAGAAAATCTTTGTCTTTCAACTCATATTCATGGCCGGCGCTATCCCGGCCCCAGGCGTGAACGGAGAGGACTTTGTCCTGCCCCCGGAACGTCACGCCGACGTGTGCCTCCTGGCGCCCTTCCTGGCGAAGTATTTTTACTGCCCGGCGATAGTGCTCGATATGCTCATCGGCACTCAGAATGGTGATCTCGGTGGCGTCCAGAAGGACCACGGCATTCGTCTCGGTGGAGTAACTGGGAAGCGTCTGGTCGGCGGCTTGCCGCACCCAATCCGGAATGGCGGCAGCGGCCGGGCGCGCGGCCAGGCAAAGCACGGCCCAGGCAAAAACCAGCTTAATTTCCTGCCGCATGGCTGGCCGCCTTCAAAATTACCTGCTGGTCGTCTCCCGTTTTTACCTTGTCATAAAAATCTTTGATGTCTTTGTACATGGAGGTGGGAAAGCCCACGCCGCCGATAATGAGTTCGCGGCGGGAAAAGATGGCGTTCGCGGCTTCCGCCTTCTGCGTCGTCTGATAAATGGAAAACTCCGTTTTCAGGGAATCATTGGCGGGAAGGCTTTCCACCTCAGCTCCCGGCGGAAGCGTGATGTGGACTTCGTCAATCTCTCGCGAGGGATAGTCGAAATATACCGGGTTGGTGCGCGTGGAAGAAGGGAACAAGGCCCGCTGGCCGGTCTGGAAGATATGCGGCGCAATGATCCAGCGTTTTCCTGCGCTGGTGGCCAAGGGGGAACTGATCTTGAATTCTGCAATCAAGGGAGTTTCCGTGTCCGTCCACTTGGGGGCATTCATTAACGTGACATCACTGTTGCCGGGAAGCCAATCTCGCAAGCGATCTTCCAGCAGCTTCTTCTTGCCGGCTTCGTCGGTCTTGTCCGCCTGCAGTCGCAGATTCATCCCTTCCAAACCATAGAACGCCACGCCGATATTGCCCTCCACGCGCCCTTCCTGGGTCAGCTGCACCCGGGCCAGGCGGGTGGTCATTCCTTGGTTGTACTCAGAAGAGGGGCTTTGTGCGAACACCACGCCGTTGGCGCTTTGCCGCAGTCCTTCATCCGTGGAATATCGCCAGTTGAGGACGCCGAAGGGGCAGAATTTGGTGCCGGGATCAAGGAACATGTCCTTGCCGTTGACCTCAACAATGACAATCTCTCCATCGAATTGGTCGGTACTCAGGAAGTTCTTGTCGAAGAATTGATCGCTGCGGTCAGGGACATGCATCATCCAGGCTTGGAACCCCGCGGCCCTGGCCAGGGAGGCATACAGGCGATTCAGTTCATCATGGGTTCCACTCTTCTGGCTGAGAACGTCTTCCGCGCCTTCATTGGGTTTCAAGCCAAGGTTGTGCTCCTCTTGCTCCGCGCGATAGGGGATATAGCTCTGGTTCTCGAAGGATTGCACCAGGGTATAGAGCTTCTTCAGCTTCTGTTCGGGAGTGTCTGTGGCCGCCGTGGCCTGGGTGACCGCTTCCGCCACTCCTTTCTTTCGGTTCACGAAGCCTTCCACTTCCTTGTTCCAGTACTTTCCTTCGTCCTTCCAGAAGTCCTCCATCTTGCCGTTGATGCGGTAGTAGAAGTTCACCCGCAGTTTCATGGTGTCGACGGGAGGCATGAAGGGCTCTTCGGTAAATGCCGGCACATCATTGAGGTTTAAACTGACCCACGTCGAAACCTGGTTCGATTCCTGCTTTGGGCTGAATCCCTTGGGTAAGTAGGAAGTCCAGGAGACGCCATTGCCGATGCGCCCATGGGCCAGGATCAGATTGTCTTTGTTGTAAGGAACAAATTTGTAGCTGGCCCTCCTGTCGTAGAGGTCGCTTTGCACAATCCATTCCGGAGCATAGACCGTGTTGTCGTCATAGCGCAGGCTGTAGCGGTAATCAATAATGCTGCCGGCCTGAACGTCGGGAAGGGTAAAGGACTTTACGTGGACGCGGATGCCGTGCCCTTTCAGGATGACTTTGTCGAAGGGTTTGCCTTCAAAGGGAATCACTGTGCCATCGCTATGGACCGTGCGTCCGGCAATTTCCGAGATCTTAAAATGCTTTCGATTGTAAGGGAGTTGCACGTCCCCATACTTGCGTCCGGCGTCGGTGAGGATTTTGATGCGCATGGTCACGGAGTGATAGTGCATCAGGTCATCATCGGTTTCCTGATGGAATAGGATGATCGCCGCAGCTCCCGGCTGGTTAGGGACGCTGTTCAGGCTTTGTTCTTCCGGAGTAATCGGGGGCCAGTCTGCGGCTTGAGAAAGAGAAACGGCGAAAAGCAGAGAAATTGCCAAGAAGAAAGAGCGCGCGGGAGTACGCAATGGGAATGTCATACGCTTCCTAGAAAGGAGCCGATCATTATGCGTACTTTAAGGTACTTCCGCAACTAGTTTGTGGGAATAAAAATAGGCTGACCAGGTACTGGTCAGCCTATCTCAGCTAGAAGAATGGATCTAAGTGACTTATGCGCCGGCGGAGAGTTTGTGGTGGCTCTTTTGTTCTGCCAGGCCATACTGCCGGATTTTATAGAGCAGGGCTTTGTAACTTATCCTTAATATTGCCGCGGCCTGCTTGCGGTTCCAGTTGGTTTCTTCCAGGGCCTTGGCAATGGCTTCCGCCTCGGCCTCATCCTTTGCGCTGCGGGCAAGGGATTTCAGCCCGCCCACGCCTTCGCTTACGGGGCGCGTCTGGGCCGGATCAAACTGGGCTCCGCTGCCGTCCCCTTTGGGATGTAGCTCCTGGATGGCCAGCTGTTCATCCCCCAGAATGAGATAGCGCTTGATGAAGTTGCTGAGTTCGCGCAGATTGCCCGGCCAGGTGTATTCCAGGCAAGCCTGCATCAACGTCGGCGAGAGCGGCAGTGCCGCCCGCGCATAGCGCTCCGACATCCGCGCCATGAAGTGTTTCAGCAGAATCGGGATCTCTTCCTTGCGCTCCCGCAATGGGGGCAGTTGCAGGGTGAACGCATTGAGGCGGTAGTATAGGTCTTCGCGCAGACGCTTGGTGGCCAGGGCCTCGGGAATATTGATGTTGGTAGCGGCCAGAATGCGCACGTCCACCTTAACCACGGTCCGGCTGCCCAGGCGCGAAAATTGCTGGTCCTGCAGCACGTGCAGCAGCTTGGCCTGCAAGAGCGGCGGCATCTCGCCAATTTCGTCGAGCAGGATTGTGCCCTTGTTGCACAGTTCAAACTTGCCCGGTTTGGGGTGAGTGGCCCCGGTGAAGGCGCCGGCTTCATAACCGAACAGTTCGCTCTCCAGAAGGTCGCCGGGGACTGCCGCGCAATTCACCTTGAGAAAAGTGCGGTGGGCGCGCGGAGAGAGTTTGTGCACCAGGCGGGCCAGCACTTCCTTGCCGGTCCCGCTTTCCCCCAACATCAGCACCGGAATATCCACGTTGGCCACCAAGGCCGCCTGGGAACGAATCTTGCGCATGGCCGGACTGGCCGCGACAAAAAACACGTCGTCGAACAGCTCTTCGACTTCCCCGGGATAGTTTTGCTGATTGGTGCCCAGGGATTGGTCGATGACTGCGTCCAGTTCCGCTTTCTGAAATGGCTTGGTCAGGTAATCCTGCGCGCCCAGCCGCATGGCCTGGACAACCTTTCGCGTGTCGCTCACGCAGGAGAGCATGACCACCTTGATGCCGGGTTGCAGCTGGCGGATCTGTTCCAGGGTCTGTAGGCCGTCGATGCCGGGCATCAGGACATCAAGCAGCACCAGGTTCGGTTCCAGGCCCTTCTGGATCTGCTCCACTGCTTCTTCGCCGGTGCTGGCGGTCTGCACCTTGTAATCGTCCACTTCGAGAAGCGTGCGGATATAGCGCAGCATTCCCGGCTCATCATCCACCAGCAGGATTTTCGTGCTCTTGCTCATTTCGACTTCCCTTTATTCGCAACCGGTGGCTTGAGAGGAATGATGAAAGAAAACTTACAGCCGGAGCCGGGTTCGCTCTCCACCCAGATTTTTCCGCCCATACCGTGGATCAGGCGGCGAGCAATGGCCAATCCCAGGCCCATGCCATCCGACTGGTGCTCACTCTGAGGTAAACGGAAGAAATCATCAAAAACTTCAATGTGATACTCCGCCGGAATGCCCGGGCCGGTATCGGAAACGCTGACTTTGACCGAGTTGGGGGTGGAACTGGGAGCGCGGCGGCGCTCGCCGGACGAGGGTTTGCTGGCGCTGCGGCGCTCCCACATGTAGGGTTCGGCATGCAGCCAGACCGTTCCCCCCGCAGGGGTATACTTCGAGGCGTTTTCCAGAAGATTGGAAATCACGCGCTGCACCTTGGCGGCATCAAAGGCGAATTCAGTCAGCTTGTCATTGGCCAGAAAATACAGGGCCAGGCCGCGCTCCTGAAAACGCTGCGACCACAGCCGGCAAACTTCCGAAAGGCAGGCATTCATGTTGCCCGCCTCATACTGCATTCTCATGCCGCCGGTTTCGAGCACGCTGAAGGTCAGGAAATCCTGAATAAAATGTTGCAAACGTTGCCCGCTGGCGTGCATGTCGCGTAGCACTTCGCGCTGCCGCTCGTTCAATGGGCCCAGCTTTTCGCCTTGTAATACCTCAATGTACCCATTGAGGATGGCTAGCGGGGTCTTCAGATCATGCGTGGCCGAGGCCAGGGCATTGGTGGTGCGCAGGAAGCGCTCCCGCAACTGGTTGTATTCCTTGATGATATCTTGTGAGTCGTGGGCCGGCTCGGGGGCACTTGCCGGGGCGGAAAGAGGAGGCTGGGCTGCGGCCGGGCCCGCTTGGGCGGAAGCCGCAGGCGTCTGCTCTTTCTCCCGCGCAGGGGCCGGGGAAAGACACGAGTTTTCTGGATTCATAGCCATAAAAGCAAAAGCTCGTGGTCTGGACAAACGAGGGAGGGAACAGCGCTCAGAGCTTTAGGGTTGTTATAGGCGAATGGTATGCCACGCCCTCGGCAGTGTCAACGCAAAAGGGAACTCGCAAGTGCACTGAAGGGAAAAGGCTTGCAACACTTTGCCCATGAACTAAAGAGTATTTAGGCACCCGCGCGGCTGCGAAATGCATGCATTCCCTTGGATTGTCGGGACTTGTCCTAACAAACACGGAGATAAGCCGAAAATACCCCTAAGAACCCCAAAGTTTGGCCCCTAAGATGCTGGAATCATACGCACAAGTTCATTGCTAAGAGGCTCCTTTGAAAGCTCAAAGCGTAACGAAAGAACGCCGCAAGTGGCCCCGCCTGGCCCTGGCCATTCCGGTGTTTGTGCGCAGCCGTGATCTCAAGGGCAAGGAAGTCCTGGAGTTTGCCAGCGCCCTGAATGTCTCCGCCAGTGGCGCCCTGATCGCGGTACGCCGGGCGATTCCGCTCTCCTCGCGGGTTTCGCTGGAAATCCCCAGCGCCCCGGTGGGCGAGTCCAGATCTATGCCCAAGACGCGGCGCAAGATCGCTGCCCGGGCCATGCGGATGATCCACACCGAAGGCTTCCACCTGATCGGGATGAAATTCACCTCTCCCCTGCAATCCACCCCAGCGCAGTCGATCCGGGCCCGAAGGAAAGTTGCTTCTCCAAAGTGAAAAACTTTTCCCACTGGCTATTTCCTTCCTTCTCCCCCAAGACCCGCTAAGCGTCCCCGGTTGGATCTGCGTCAGCCCGCCCCTTTCTCTTGTAACAGAAATGGAACAAAGGACTTTCCGGCAATTCGCGGGCCCCGCGAGGAGACTTGGGGAGTTTGGCGCTCCGGGTGCAATTCCTTTCCACATTGAGGAGCCTATGGCCACAACAGTGACAAATTCTGTCAGTTCCCTCGTGCAATCTCTGGGTGAGATTCCCCCGGACGCGGTCATTTTTGGCCGCTCTGAGGCCATGCATGCTGTCCGCGAACGCCTGGGCAAGTTGGCCAGCGCCAACGTTCCCGTGCTAATCGAGGGAGAAAGTGGGACCGGGAAGGACATTATCGCCCGGCTGATCCATGGGCTATCTCCCTGGAAGTCCGGACCCTATGTCAAGGTCAATTGCCCGGCCATTCCCGGCACCCTTTTGGAAAGCGAACTCTTCGGATACGAGAAGGGGGCATTCACCGGCGCGGTCGGCTCTAAGCCAGGACGCGTGGAGTTGGCCCATCGCGGAACGCTTTTTCTCGATGAGATTTCCGAGCTGGATTTGTCCCTGCAATCCAAGCTGCTACAGCTGCTGCAGGACGGGCAATTCTGCCGCATCGGCGCCCAGGAGGACAAGAAAGTGGAAGTGCGGGTGGTGTGCGCCACCAACCGCAAGCTGGAGGTGGAAATTGAGAGCGGCTCCTTCCGCCAGGACTTGTTTTACCGCATCAATGTGGTGAATCTGCATCTGCCCGCGTTGCGGGAGCGCCGCTCCGATATTCCTGATCTGGTGGAATACTTCCTCGAGTATTACAACCGGAAATACAATTGCAAAGCGCGTTCTCTAAGCCTGGAGCTGATGACGACGCTGCAGAAATATCACTGGCCGGGCAACATCCGCGAACTGGAAAACCTGATCAAGCGCTACGTGATTCTGGGCACGGAAGATGTCATCAGCGGCGATTTGGTGGCCCGGGAGCCGGAGTACTTCAATCCCGACATCAATTTCGATGGGCCTATCTCTCTCAAGAAACTGACCAAGCAGGCGGTGCGCGAGCTGGAGCGCAAGATCATTTTGCGCGTGCTGCAGGCCAACCACTGGAACCGCAAGCAAGCGGCCCGGGCTTTGAACATCAGTTACCGGGCGCTGCTTTACAAGATCCGCGATGCCGGCTTGCCCTCCAACCGCGCCGCGCGGCGTCCTGAGGCGGGCCCGAACCAACCCGCCGCGGCTGATTAAGAGCGCTTCCGATTTGTGCAGAAGTACCAGACTGCGCCCCGAGGGGGCGCAGTCTTTTTATGCCCAGCGATCGCCCGCCCTACTGCACGGTCAGCGTGAGCGTGGTGAAGTGCTGCGCACTTCCCGAGGTGCCTAACACGATCACCGTATAGGTCCCTGCTGGAGTGCGATTGCTCGAACTCCCGCCCCCACCAGGATTGGTCGTGCTGCCCAGTCCGCCGCCGCAGCCAGCCAACACCAGGACGGCCGCCAGTAAGAGCACCAGGAGAATTCCCCAGCGCGATTTACCGGGACGTTTGCTTTGTCCAAAAATGACGATGCCCAACAAGCCGATGCTCTGGCTGAGGAACGCCCAGATAGTGGGCGCCGCCTTGGTTTGCGGCCAGACCAGGCCCGCAGTCGGACCCGTGGTGTGGATGGAGACGGTCACGCCCGCGGAACTGCTCCCCGGCGTCACCGAGTTCGGACTGAGGCTGCATGTCGAGTAGGCGGGGAGCCCGCTGCAGGTGAGATTCACCGGGTTTGAGAAAGTTCCCCCAGAGGAGCTGACCTGCAACGCATAGGTTGCGGTTTGACCGGCGTTGACGGTCGCGCTGCTCGCTTCGGCCGCCATGCGAAAGTCGATGCCTTCGCCGGTAAGAGAGACCGCCTGCGGGCTGTCAGTGGCGGAGTCCGTGAAAACAAGTGTTCCGGTCCTGCTGCCCGCCGAAGTCGGGGTGAAGGTGACCTGCACCGCGCAGGAAGCGCTGGCCGCCACCGTCGCGCAGTTATTGGTCTGCGCGAAATCACCACTGGCCTGAAGGCTGGTGACGGTCAAGGCCGCATTGCCCGTGTTCGTGAGTGTGACGGTCTGAGCGCTGCTGGTGCTGCCCGCCATTCGCGTCGCAAACGTGAGGCTGGACGTGCTGAGACTGACGGCGCCCGAGCTCCCCGTTCCGTTCAAGCTCACGCTGTGGGGATTCCCCTGCGCGTCATTCTGAATGGTGAGTGTGCCGCTGCGCGAGCCGGCTGCAGTCGGCGTAAAGCGTACCTGGATGGTGCAAGTGCCGCCGCTGGCCGCCAGCGTGGTGCAGTTGTTGGTTTGGGAAAAATCGCCGCTGACCGCGACCGCAGACACGGTCATGGTATTTCCCCCCGTGTTGGTAATGGTCACAGTTTGCGCGCTGCTGCTGGAACTCACCGCCAGGTTGGCGAAACTGAGAGACCCCGGGGAAATGGTGGCCGTGGTGACATATCCGCTGCCGGTCAAACTCACAGCTTGCGAGCTGCCCGCGGCATCGTCGGTGATGGTCAGCGATCCGGTGCGCAAACCGCCGGTAGAAGGGGTGAAGGTGACTTGGATCTGGCAACTGGAGGCAATCGAGAGCGCCGACGGACAATTGCTGGTCTGGGCAAAATCGCCGCTGGCGGCGATTCCGCTGATGTTCAACGTGGCGTTGCCGGTGTTGGTCAGGGTCACGCTCTGCGCCGAACTCGTGCTATGGACCGGCAGGCTGACAAAGGTCAGGCTGCTGCTGCTTAAGCTCGCCACCGGCGCGGACCCATCTCCCACCAGGTTGATCAGGTGCGGGGAACCGGCGGCGTCATCGCTAATGGTGATGCTGCCGAAGCGCGAGCCGGGGGCCGTCGGGGTGAAGCTCACATTCAGCGTACAGCTACCGGCCGCGGGGACCGTGCTGCCACAGTCGTCAGTTTCCGCAAAATCGCCGCTCACCACTTTGCTGGAAATGGTCAGCGCGGCGGTTCCTACGTTGCGCAGCACAACGCTCTTGGCGGTGCTGGTGGTGCCTACTCCGCGGGTGGAGAACTGCAGCAGGCGCGGGCTGATGGCGACCGCCGCGGCGTCCTCCATGGCGATTTTCGCCACGAAGCCATCCTGGTTTCCCCCCGCAACCGTCGCGAAACCCGCTTGCGTGGTGGGAAAGGCCGAGGAGTTGGTGGAGCCGGCAAGGTACAACGCTCCATCGCCGGCCAGTACCAGACTCGTGCCCAGGTCGGCATCTTCTCCCCCCAGGGCCGTGACCCAAAGTTGGGAGGCGCCGGTGGGGTCTACTTCCATCAGCAACACGTCGCTCGATCCCGCATAATTTTGCATGGGATTGACCAGAGCGAGCGAGGTCCCGCTGGACTGCGCCAGCACGAAGACATTGTGGTTGGTGTCCACCACGATGGCCTGTCCCGAGGTGCTGTTGTTGTGGCCCAGAAAAGTCGAATAGCCCAGGCTTTCTCCGCTAGGGGCCAGTTTGGCCACGAAAGCGTTGCCGCAGCCCGTTCCGAAAGAAGACGGATTGCAGATGCTGGTGGAAGTAATGGGAAATGTGCCATCGCTGTCCGCCCCGCCGGTGACATAGGCGGCGCCCGTTTCATCAACTGCGATGGAAGTAATATTGGTCACGCCACCCCCGCCGAAGTAGGTGGAGTATTCGATCGCGCCCGAGGACGTCAGCTTGCTGATGAACCCAGTGTTATTTCCGGAAAAATTCAGGCTGTTGGGTTGTTGCTCAAGATAAGCGCTCTCGCTGACGGGGAAGTTATTGCTGTTGGTTGCGCCACCCACGTAGGCATTGCCCGCCCCATCGAGCACCAGGCCGTTAATCGAGGTGGAGGGAAAGGGAGAGCAGAATCCTCCGCAGGCATCGAGGACGTCGGTCCCGGCCAGATAAGTGGAGAAGGCCAGAGAGGCGCCATTCGCCGCGAATTTGCTGACAAAGCCGTAGTTGCCATAGTTCATGTTGTGGTCGGGCGTGATGCTGTCCTGGCCGGCATTCACCACCGGAAAATCCAGCGACTGCGTTTTCCCCGCCAAATAAGCTTCTCCGAGAGAGTTCACGGCCAGACTATTGGGATAGTCGTAGTCCGTGCCGCCAAGATAAGTGGAATAAGTCAGCGCGGCGCCATCAGCCGAAAGCTTGACCAGGTACCCATCGTCGGCGCCGCTGAGGGCGGACTGAAAGGCATGGACGACCGGGAAGTCCGCCCCATAAGTTCCCCCCGTAAGATAAATGGAGTCCTGGCCATCGATGGCGACGGCGGAGGCCCAGTCGTTGCCATCCGTGCTGCCCAGATAGTCTGCAAACAGGAGCGTCGCACCGCTTACATCCAGCTTGGCGACAAAGACACGGCTCACCGCAGGATTGAAGTTGCCGGTTTCCGCCAGGGGGAAATCGGAGGAACTGGTGGTCCCGGCGATGATGGCATTGCCTTGCGAATCTACCGCCAGGGCCTGAATGTTGTCATAGCTACGTCCACCAAGATAAGTGGAGTAAACCAGCACCGGATCGATCACCAGGGGGATCTTCTTGTCGTGAGCGGAGACATGGAAGGCCACCGATTCGTTGCCTTGCACAACGTAGCCTCCGCTGACCGGGATGCGGCGGCCATTTTTTTCCTGATAGATCAGCGGACTCTGAAAACGCAGGACCGAGCCGGCTTTGCGGATGGCCAGATCTCCGCTGTCTTCCAGCTTCAACTCGTCCGCGCCCTGGATAGCAAATTGAATGCGGTTGGGGTCCGCGCCCGCGGCCACTACAAAGTCATACTCTACCCGGCCCTGATTGCCGTAATAAACCAGATCGATGCCGGGATAAACATCTTTGTAGCGGACCTTGGCAAAGGTGGGAATTCCAGTGCGCCATTGCGAGGGATCTTTGCCTACGAAGTAATTCACTTTGCCGGGCAGGGGGTCCTCGCCCACCGCTCGCGGATTGCTTGCCGCACCCACCAGATGAAGGGAGAATGTGCCATCTCCCTTAGCGGGTTTGCTCTGTGGGGAGGGGGACCCGGTCTCCGAGGGCCGCAGCGAAAGCACCATGCTCCCGGCGGTGAGAAAAGCCGAGTAACCGGTTCCGCGAGTGAGGAACTGGACGCGGGCGTCGCTCTGGCCATGGTTGGGCTCAAACATCAACGGGGAGTGGTCATAGCTCTGTTGGATGCGCCGGTTTGGCGCAGGTTGCGGTGCACTCTGCCCTAGCACGGCGTTTTGAGCAAAGCCAGCCAGAAAAAGGCAAACTACCCAGGATTGAAAACGGCTACGAACCACGTGCATGCTGCTCCCCCAAGGTCTAGCTTCCAGACTTGAGTGGCATGCCAGAGACCATTCGTAAGTGCCTGCAAGGAAAGAGGGGAGTAGGGGGCAAATCCGTCCAGGTCTTGGACAACGTCTAGTTCCGGAACAAACAGGTGCGGCCGCCAGGGGCGGCCGCAGCTTAAAACGATCTAAACGGAAGTGAGATCAGCGAAGTTGGGCCAGCAGCTTCTTCACCTCTCCAGCATCACTGTAATTGGGATTAATTTTGAGCACCTGTTCCAGCTCCTTTTTGGCCAGCGCCGGCTGGTCGGTTTTCTGGTAGGCCAGCCCAAGATGATAGTGATAAGTGGCGTTGTCGGGACGGTTGGATTTTTGCGTAAGGCGCAAAGCTTCCTGGAAAAGATCGATGGCGGAACGGTAGGCGCCCTTCTGGAAGTAGACCCAACCCAGGGTGTCGGCGGCGTTAGGCGAGTCCGGCATGCCGCGGCGGGCAGCCTGGGCCAGGGAAAGAGCAACGTCCACATTGCCGCCCTTTTGCAGCATCACGTAGGCCAGATTGTTGGACGCCAGGGGATTGTCGGGACGCAAGGTGAGCGCCTTCTGATACATATCGGTGGCGTTGTCCCAGTCCTGCTTGGCTTCATACAGCTCGCCCATCAGGATGAAGAAACTGATTTCCCGGGGATTGTCCTGAATGGATTTCTTATAGGTGGAGATCGCCTCATCCACGGATCCTTTGGCGACCTGGACCTGGCCCAGCTTCAGCAGCGCGTCGGAGTTCGCCTTATCAAGCTCGCAGGCCTTTCTTAAGGCGGCTTCCGCGCCGTCCAGGTCGCGCGCGTTGTTAAACAGCGTCGTGCCCAGCAAGTCGTAAAACGCGCTGCTGTTGGGGACTTTGGCGATCTGCGCGTTGGCGGCGGCCACTGCCTTGTCGGTTTGCTTCTGCAACAGGAAGGTGTTGATGAGTCCGGCCAGTGCATCGGCGGACGCATTGTCCCGGTCGAGCGCTTGCTGGTAGGCCTTTTCCGCGGCGGGATATTGTTTTTGCGCCAGCCGCAAATTCCCCATCTGCACGTAGCCGGTGGGATTGTTCGGGGCCACGCTGATGGCTTTCTGGATGTCTTCTTCCGCCCGGCCATAGCGCTGCTGACTGATGTTGGCAACGGCGCGCAGCGAATAGCCTTCCGGAGAGCTGGGCTGCAGATTGACGAGTTGGGTGGCGCTTTGTTCCAGCGCGGCCATGTCGCGTTTGCGAATGGCCACCGCCGCCAGGGCGCGGTGGGCTTCGGTCAGCTCGGGGCGCAGCTGGACCGAGGTCCTCCATTCCGATTCCGAACGCGCCAGGTCGCCCAACTGATCAAAGGCGATTCCCAAATGGTAGTGGGCGACGCCGTTTTCCGGATCGTTCTTGATCGCAGTCTGCAGGGTCTGCACCGCCTCGCTGGCGTGGCCGTCGCGAATCTGGATTTGTCCGCGATAAATCAGCGCATCATTTTCGTTGGGATTGGATTTGAGAATTTCGTCATTCAGCTTGCGCGCCTCATCCAGCTGGTTCTTGAGGATCAGCAACTGAATGAAGTTTTTCTTGACCTGCAGGTCTTTGGAGTGCTGGTCGTATAGAGAGCGGTACTCGGCCAGCGCCTTGTCCAGGTCGCCGGAGGCGAAGTAGAAATCGCCCAGCATGCGGTAGCCCACGGAATTATCGGCCAGGTCTTTTTTGGTCTGCTGCAGGAAAGGTTCGACTTCGTTTTTCTTGCCCTCCACCAGAAGCAGGCGGGCCAGGGCGGCGCGCGGTTCGGGACTTTCCGGGGCCGCTTGAATGGCCTGATGGAACTGTTGCTCGGCTTCCGGATAGCGGCCGCGGTTCTGATAAAAGCTGCCCAGGGCCAACTGGTTGTTCATCGACTTGGAGTCGAGGGACACCGCTTTCTTGAAATTGCTTTCGGCCTGGTCATATTGGCCGGCCCGCAATTGTAGCAGGGCCAGGTTCAAGTAGGACTCGGAGCGATCGGGGGCCAACTGCACCGATTTCTGCATTTCCAGGATGGCCGCGGGAAGGTTTTGCTGCGCCGCCAGAAGATTGGCCGCCGCCAGATGAGTGGAAGGCTGATTGGGTTGTTTTTCCCGCAGCAGATCCACGTGCTCCTGGGCTTGCTTCAGGTCCCGCCCCGCCACCAGCAGATTGGCGATGTCCACATGGGCCTGATAATTGTCGGGCTGCAGTTCCAGGGTGCGGCTCAGCTCCTGATAGGCCCGCATCCACTCCTGGAGGCGCAAATAGGTCTGGGCGAGCTTGTAATGGGCGTCGCCGAAGCGCGGGTCCACCTGCACCGCATTGCTGAACTGGATGGCGGCTTCGCGGTACTTGCCCTTCTCAAAGTAGCGTTCTCCGCTCTCAAAGTACTTCTGCTTGCGCACGTTGGGGTCCCGCGAGCAGCCGGCGAGTGCGGCAATCATGGCCAGCGCGAGCAGTAAACGAAATATGGAAGAACGCTTCATTCGGAATCTCCCTGCAGGTTGTGTGGCGGACGACTGCCAGCCGGTCCGCGGCGATAACTCGTAATCATCCAAAATAAGCGCTTGGCGGGCGCTACACCAGCATCTCGGGCGATTTCTGCGAAGCCGCCGCGTATTTCATCGTGGGACATAGGCATTGAGCAGCGGTACCACGTTTCCGGCAAAGGAAACCAAGCGCTGCTCGGCCTCAGCGGCGCTCTCGTCGGGGGCCAGGCGCGTGGTGACTCGCACCAGCGAACCGTCGCTGCGGTTCATGCGGATGGAATCCGCGATCAAATAAAATTTGGCCCAGTACTCGCTTGCCACCGCCCGGTCATGGGCCCAATACCAATACAAGACTAGTTGCCGCTCATTGCCCTTGGCAATGATGTAACGGTTGACCGGAAGGGGCGGCTGTCCCGGGAAGTTCAGCGTGGTCCGCGAAGAGTCCACCGGAGACCAGCCGGCGCCGGGCAGGCAGTTCTTGGGGGAATGAATGGTGTCGCCGGCGCGCTGGCTGGGAAAGTAGGCCACAAACAGGTCCACGCTAGGGCTGTCGTCCTGGCGATAGATGCGCAGCAGAAAGTCCCCCGCCCCCAGCACATTGCGGATTTCCTGCGGAATGAAAACATCGCTGCCCGACCATGCTTGCAGTTGATGAGGAAACGCCTGCAGTGGTTGTCGAGGAGGGAAAACTTCGCTGCGTCCGCGCGCCTGCAGGAAAATGGCGGTGGCGCCCAGCAGAATGGCGATCAGCGAAAAACGCAGCCCCGGCCTCATGTCCTCTTCCTCTCCACCGCGTAGCGCAGGATTTGATGCAGGGCAAACAACATGGCCAGGGAAACCACAAAGATCAGCCAGCCGGAAAAGGCGTGGAAGAAGCCCTCGGCTTTTTCCGGGTCCCAATATTGCACCAGTAGCCCGGTCCCCACGATACGCAGGCTGTTGGCGGCGACCGCAATGGGGAGGGCGGAAAGCGCCAGAACCACGCGGATCCAGATGCTGCGTTCCATGGTGTAGCCATAAATAATGGCCAGCGTGGCCAGCGACAACAGGGAGCGAATGCCGCTGCAGGCTTCCGCCACTTCCAGCGGCATGGCGGGAAGGTTGATGATGTTGCCTTCCCGGAACACGGGGACGCCTAGCCAGGGAAGGGCATGCGCCGCCGCCTTCGAAGCCAGGATCTGCAAGGGAAAGGTCACCTGGTTAAAAATGATGGCCGGAATCGGCACCATGAAGGCCAGGAAAGCCCAGGGGAAGAGCACGGCGCGGAAGAATTGCCAGCCGCGAAAGAAAATCGCTGCCCCCGCCAGCAGCAGTAATAACGAAGTGCGTGATAGGAACAGCTCTGCCCCCAGTTTTCCCACTACCAGGGTGGCGAGCCCGACCACGAAAATTACCGCGCCCCACCAGGCAGGCCGAACTGGGGTACGGGCAATTCGCTCGCGATCTTTCCACAACACATAGAGGGAAAAAGCCGGAACGAAAAATCCGTGGGAGAAGTTGGGATCATTCCACCATTGCCCCACCAGGTGAGTGAGGACGGGGAAGTACAGCCAGGCAGTCAGCCCGGCCAGGACCGCCCATTGCCACCTGGAGAGACCTTGGGGAACCGCTGGCGAGAGCCGCTCCGGCCGCGGCACGGTTTGAGTCACGTGTGCCATTGTGGAAAGCGAGTGGAGGGAGACCTTGAGAATATGCGAATTTACCGCGGGCTGCAACGGAAAGGCGAACCCGTCCGCCTCAAAAAACCGGTGAACCTTTGATAAATTGTTTAAAATTAGCGATTTACATTTGTTTCTTTACGCCGGGACTGAGGAGGGAAAGAGGAAAGGGCCGTTCCTTCGGAGCAGGATCCTCGCTTGGTCCTTTTTTGTCAGGTAACTGCCTTGCCATGACCCTCGATTAGGAAAAAAATTTCTCTTTTCTGCCCATTGTTGTAGGGTAGAAAGAGGCACGCGGTTTGCCCCAATTCATAGTGAAGTTTCTCTAACTGATTGATAGTAAAAACATAAGAGACAACTCCAGAGGGTGCGATCCGGCTCCGTGTCGATGGAACCGGAGATGCTTCACTATGCCCGGAGAGCTATGTCTCATCCCCCGGCGGAAACACATTTTTTCATCAGGTGCTGGGAAAGCATGAAAAGCATGGAACAGCAGGCGAGCGGGGTGGCGGAGCTGGGATTGGTGGAGGCGGTCAGCGCCAACATGCGGGCGGTCGAGTTCGTGGTCCGGGAACTGGCCCAGCGCGAGGTCCCCGTGCTTCTCTTGGCGGAATCGGGAGTTGGCAAGCTGGCCACGGCGCGGCGAATGCATGCCCTGTCGGCGCGCGCCGCCCAGCAATTTCATGTGCTCTCCTGCCGTCAGGCGGGCCGAGCTATCGCGCAAAATCTGGGCGCGCTTTCCCCCGGCACCGTCTTTCTGCAGGAGATTGCGGATTTGGACCTGGCTGCTCAGGCGGAGTTCCTGGAGGTTCTGCGCGCCATGGAAAAGGCGGCGCCGGCGGCGAGCCGGGTGCGCCTGATTTGCGGCAGTGCGCGCGATCTGGAAGGCGAAGTGCGGGCCCGCCGTTTTCGCGAGGACCTCTATTACCGCGTCAGTGGAGTTTGCCTGCGCTTGCCTCCTTTACGCCAACGCCGGGAGGATATTCCGCATCTCATGGCTTTCTTTCTGTTGCAGTACGGGCAAAAGTTCAACCGTCCGGTGCCTCCTTTGAGCGAGGCCACCCATCGCCTTTTTCAGGAATATGCCTGGCCCGGTAATACCCGCGAGCTGGAGGACGCCGCCAAGGCCATCGTGGTGTTAGGCAATGAGGACCTTGCCATGGGAGGCTTGCGGGCCCGGCTGAGCAACTTCGGGCCGGAGGGGAGTGGCGAGCGGGTGTCCCTGAAGCAAGCCGCGCGCGCCGCGTCCCGGGAAGCGGAAAGAGAATTGATCCTACGCACCTTGAACCGCACCCGCTGGAACCGGCGCCGGGCGGCCCAGGAATTGCAAATTAGCTACAAGGCCCTGCTCTATAAGTTGAAACAAATCGGCTACGGGGAGTGTGAGGCATCGTGAATTTTCCAGCACCATTTCAGGGAGAAAGTATGAGAGCAATCAGGGCGATCATCATCCTGGGCCTGACCAGTCTGGCCCTGCTGGCTGCGGCGCAGGACAATCCTAAGCCCCCCGCCGCTGTCGCCGGCCCGTCCTATGTGATCGGCGCAGAAGACGTTTTATACGTCTCGGTGTGGAAGGAGCCGGAGTTGACCAATACCCTTCCGGTCCGCCCCGACGGGAAAATTTCCTTGCCCTTGCTGAATGATGTGCAGGCCGCCGGCCTCACGCCCATGGACCTTTCCAACAGCATCACGGAGAAGCTCAAAAAGTATCTGGCCGATCCGCGCGTCACTATTGTGGTGACCCAAATCAACAGCCAGCGGGTGTACGTCACCGGCGAGGTGCTGCACACCGGCGCCATGGCCCTAACTCCCAACATGACCGTGCTGCAGGCCCTGGCCAGCGCGGGCTTTACGCAATTTGCCAATACCAAGGGCATCTACGTGCTGCGCAACGAAAGCGGCAAGCAGCGCAAGATCGCCGTGAACTATAAAGAGCTGGTGAAAGGCGACGCCATGGACCAGAACATTCCTCTGAAACCAGGAGACACCATTGTTGTTCCGTAATCGATACGGCAGGAATTTCCTCGGCAAGGGCGCGGGCTGCATGGCTCTGGGCGTCCTCGGACTGGTATTGAGCGCGGCTTCGGCCGGGGCGCAAAGTACGGACACGCCCGCGGGAGGGGCACAGTCTTCCCCGGCCCAGGACACCCCGCCGGCGGCCCAGGCGGAGGCCAACCTGCCCCTGTCCGGCGTGGATCAGCCCAACCTGGGGAGCGGTCTGGGTTCGCGGAGTTATTTGATCCCCGCCCTGCACGTGAGTGAGGGCATCGATACCAACGTGAATGACAGCGGCGACTCTTCCATCTACGGCGTGACCCGGGTCCTGGGCAGCTTGTCGCTGCAGAAGCTGTGGAACCGCTCCAGTATGGGGCTGGATTACGTGGGCGGTGGGGCCTTCTATAGCAATAGCGGCATCGGCGCCAGCCAGGTGCATGAACTCTCCTTCGAGCACCACTATCTGTGGAAGACCGGCCAGATCGGAGTCCGCGATTCCTTCAGTTATTTGCCGGAAGGGGCCTTTGGATATGGGGCCTTTGGCGGACTTGGGGGATTGAGCGGAGTGGACGGCGGGACCGGCGGTCTAGGTGGGGTGACCGGTGGGCTGGGAGGCACCTCGCTGGGGTTCTTTGGCCCCGGACAGTTTGCCACGCTGGGCCAACAGGAAAATATCTCGAATGTCACCATCGCCGATATTACGCAGGAACTCTCGCCCCGCTCGGCGGTGACCTTCGCCGGCTCCTATGGCCTCATTCACTTCCTGAATAACCCGCAGGGATATATTGACAGCCGGCAGACCAGCTTTCAGGCGGGCTACAACTACCAGCTCAACCGTCGCGATCAGGTGGCGGTCCTCTACGGCTTTCAGAGCTTCCGTTATCCCGATATCACCGGGACCCACTTTGAGACGCATCTCTGGCACGTCATGTACGGCCATCGCGTGAGCGGACGCATGGACCTTACGCTGGGCGGCGGGCCGCAGTTGACCCGCATTGACAGTCCTCTGCTGGGCGCTTCCACCCGCCTGTCGATGAGCGGGCGGGCGGCCTTGCGCTACCGTTTCAAGCGGGCCAGCGCCAGTGTTTCCTACGACCGCTACAACACCAGCGGTTCCGGGTTCTATACCGGCGCGAACACCGACCTGGCGCGTTTTTCCGTAACCCGCGAAATGGGACGTTTGTGGCATGTGGACGGCAATGTCGGTTACACCCGCAGCAGTGAACTGATTGGGGCCTACTCTGCGGTGAATGGGAATTCCTACGATTATTGGTATGCGGGAGGGGCGATTTCCCGGCAGCTGGGGCGTGACTTCACGGTGGTGGCGAGCTATCAGTACAACCGGCTCGGTTTCTCCAACTGCCCCATCGGCGGGCCCGCCTGCGAAGCCGGCGCCAATCGCCATGTCGCCCTGGTCGGGTTGACCTGGCATCCGCGTCCGGTCCGCCTCGATTGAAGAAAGAGCACAGGGAACAAGCCATCTCCGGGATGGCAGGAACAGGAAACTGGCATGATTGAAAATCGCGAATTGACTCTGGATGATTATCTGGCAATGTTGCGCCGGCGGCTGAAGGTGATCCTGGTGCCGGTGCTGCTCGCCCCGCTGGCCGGGTTTCTGATCTCCTATCTTTTTTCCGCCAAGTACACCTCGGAAGCCCTCATCCTGGTCGAAGAGCAGAAGGTGCCCAATAACTACGTCAAGCCGGTGGTCACGGAAAACCTGATGCAGCGCATCGCCACCATGCAGCAGCAACTGCTCAGCAATAACCGGTTGCAGCCGCTGGTGCAGCGCTTGGGGCTGGCCCACAATCGCAGCGCGGACGAAGTGATCGAGGAAATCCGCGACAATATGACGATCGAGCCGGTCACTTCCGACTCCACCGGGGCCCACCGCCGTTCCGGGCAGGGTAATGATATTCCCGGCTTTACCTTGAGTTACACGGCGGACAATCCGCGCACCGCGCAGCAGCTCTGCGGAGAGCTGACTTCCATGTTGCTGGAGATCAATCTGCGGGCGCGCGAGCAAGTGGCGCAAAGCACCACCGATTTTCTTTCCCGGCAGGTGGAGACCGCCAAGAACGATCTGGATGATCGCGACAGCAAGCTGGCCACGTTTAAGCGGCAATATATCGGTCAGCTGCCCGGCGACGCGGAAAACAACATGAAGATCCTCATGGCGTTGAATTCGCAGCTCGACGCCAACACCCAGAACCTGAACCGGGCGCAACAGGACAAGGCTTACACCGAGTCTCTGCTGTCGCAGCAGCTGGGGGCCTGGCGCTCGTCGCAGACGGCCACCAACCCGCAGAGTCTGGAACAGCAATTGGCGCAGCTGCAGAGCCAGCTGCTTACCCTGCGAGCGCGCTATACCGACGACCATCCTGATGTCATCAAGGCCAAGAACGACATTGCCGAAGTCAAGCGCAAGCTGGCCGAAGTCAATGCGGCGGCCAGCAAGGGCGAAGACACCACGCAGAAAAGCGCGGCCACTGAACCCCCGGAAATTCAGCAGCTACGCTTGCAGGTCCACCAGTTCGGCGAAGCCGTCGCCCAGGCCACGCGCGATCAGAAGCGCTTGCAGGACCAGATCCGGATTTATCAGGGCCGCGTGGCCCTGAGTCCGGGAGTGGAAGAACAATACAAGCAGCTCACCCGGGACTACGACACCGCCCAGAAGTTCTACAACGATCTCCTGGCCAAGAAGAACGAGTCGGAGATGGCCACCGACATGGAGCGGCGGCAACAGGGAGAACAGATGCGCTTGCTGAATCCGGCCAGCCTGCCCGATACGCCCAGCTTTCCCAACCGCCTGTTCTTTGCGGGCGGCGGTCTGGGCGCGGGCCTGGCCATCGGGCTCGGCATCGCGTTGTGGCTGGAACTGCGCGATAAGTCGATCCGCACCGAGCAGGACGTGCTCGCCGTGCTGGAGCTGCCCATGTTGGTGGCTTTGCCCTGGGTGGGCGCGGAGAAAGCTGAGGGCAATAAGAACGGCGGCCTGCGCGTGAAATTTTCCCGCGAGAAGAAGGAACCGGTTCAGGTTTAGGTAACCCTATGTACAAAGAGTTTTTTGGACTGCGCGCCAACCCGTTCAACGTGAATCCGGACCCGCGCTATCTGTTTCTCACCCGTCATACCGAGGAGGCGCTGGCCTGTCTGACCTATGGCATCCAGAGCCGCAAGGGCTTCGTGCTGCTGACCGGCGAAGTGGGTACGGGGAAGACCACGCTCATCAATAAACTGCTGGAATGGCTGCGCCTGCAGCAGGTGGCCACCGCCTTTGTCTTTAATTCCCGCCTCAACGTGCCGCAGTTCCTGGACTACATGATGGCTGACTTCGGCATTCCCTGCGAGTCGAAGTCGAAGAGCCAGATCCTGCGCCAGCTTTACAACTGGCTGCTCGACCGCTACCGCGCCGGCGAGACCGCGGTGCTCATTGTGGATGAGGCGCAAAACCTCTCCGACGAACTGCTGGAAGAAATCCGCATGATGACCAACCTGGAGACCTTCACGGAGAAGCTTCTGCAGGTCGTCCTGGTGGGCCAGCCCGAGCTGGAACAGAAGCTCCGCCAGCCCAACTTGCGGCAGTTGCGGCAGCGCCTTACCCTGCGCGCCAAGACCCATCCCCTGACCCTTGAGGAAACCCAGTCCTACATCACCCAGCGCCTGCGCATTGCCGGCTCCAACGGGCAGATGATTTTTACCCCCGAGGCGGTGGCGGTGGTCCATCGCTGCTCGAGCGGCATTCCCCGCGTCATCAATCTGCTGTGCGAGCACTGTCTGGTGGGCGCGTTTGTGGACCAGCAGAGAGAAATTTCCGGCGCGCTGGTGGAGGCCGTGGCCCGCGACTTTGAATTGTCGGAAGGGCCCGCGGCCGCTCCCTTGGCCGCCGCGTCCGCCCCCGCGCGCGACGACAAGTTTGATCTGGTGGACGCTTTGAAGACCCTGGCGACCCTGGCCGACAAGCTGCGCCAGTCGGAAGAGAACCTCCCCAAAGAGAGGAAACTATGAGCCGAATTCATGAAGCGCTGAAGAAAGCCGAAGAACAGCGCTCTGTTTCTCTGACCGGACACAGCGAGCCGGTGGCGGCCGGGGAACTTCCCGCCCCCAACCCGGTTCCGCCTCCGGTGGAGATGGGCCCGGGAACTTCCACCATGCCGGGCTTTTCCTCTTCGTCCTTTAATTTCGATACTCTACTGGCCCGCTGCCCACAGATGAACTGGTCGCCCGACCTGAAGACCATGCTGTTTTTTCAGGGCGACGAAAACGTCCCCGGCACGGAAGAGTTTCGCACCCTACGCTCCCGCCTTTACCAGATGCGGGAAAAGATCACCTTGAAGAAAGTGCTGGTGACCAGCGCTTTGCCCAAAGAGGGCAAATCTTTCGTGGCCGCCAATCTGGCCCAGGTCATGGTGAAGCAGCATGGCCGGCGGGCCCTGTTGATTGACGCCGACCTGCGCGGCGCCCGCCTGCACAATGCCCTGGGCACCACCGCCAAGCCCGGCCTGGCGGAATATCTGCTGGGCGAAAGCGACGAGTTTGGGGTCATGCAGCGTGGGGCTCTGGACAATCTGTTCTTCATCCCTTCCGGACGCATGGTGTCGAACCCGGCGGAACTGGTGGCCAATGGCCGGTTGAAGTTCCTGCTCAACCGTATTGAGCCGCTGTTTGACTGGATCATCATCGATTCGCCGCCGGCGGTGCCGGTCTCCGACGCGGCGCTGTTGGCCAACTACTGCGACGGCGTGCTCATGGTGGTGCGTTCCAGCGCTACTCCCCACGATGCCGCCCGCAAGGCCCGCGAGGAGTTCCATAACAAGGTCATCGTAGGGGTGGTGCTCAACGGCGCCAGTGAAGGGGACTCGACCTATTCCCGTTATTACTACACGACGGCGCGCTGAGGTAATTTGTGATCCGTCTGTTCAACGTCTACTACCCAATCCGCAGTCTGGTGCTGTTGCTGGGAGAAGCTTTGATCGCGCTCCTCTCCTTCATGGTGGGGACGGCGCTGCAGTTTCGCGAAGACACCTTCCTGGTGCTCAATTTCGAGTACGGCTACTACAAGATCATTGCCGTCACGCTGGTGGTATTGCTGCTTTCCCACTGGTTTGACCTGTACGATCTTTCCCACATCAATCAGCGGGGAGAGATTTACTTTCGTCTGCTGCTGGTCCCGGGCCTGCTGGCGCTGTCGCTGGCGGTGATCGGCCTGCTGTTTCCCCACGCCATGCTGGGGAACTCCGCCTTCCTGTTCGGGCTGATCATCCTGACCATCTCGCTGTTTCTTTGGCGCTCGGCTTACGCCTGGCTGGCCCAGCTTTCCTTCTTTCGCGAGCGCGTTTACGTTCTGGGGACGGGAGAGCGGGCGCAGCGCCTGGTGCAGGGGTTGCGGGCCCATTCCGAATTGGGCGTGGAGGTCGTGGACTGGAGTGGCAACGTGGAAGGCGCCTTGACCCGCGATGCCATGGCGGCCCACCTGATGGAGTTGGCCCGGGTCTACAAGGTGCATCGCGTGATTGTGGCCCTGCCCGATCGCCGCAATACTCTTCCGGTGGAAGCGCTGCTGCAACTTCGCCTCCGCGGAGTGAAGATCGAAGAGGCCACCTCCTGGCTGGAAAAGATGTCAGGCCGCATTGAGGTGGAGCAGCTTTATCCCAGCTGGTTGATCTTTGCCGACGGTTTCAAGTTCGGCGCCGGCTTCTTCGAGCTGCGCCGGATCTTGTCTTTGTTGGCCTCGGCCCTGCTGCTCATGGTGGTCTTGCCCATCATTCCTTTTGTGATGTTAGCCATCCGCCTGGACTCGAAGGGGCCCATCCTGTACCGGCAACGGCGCGTGGGCTACGGCGGCGTCTATTTTTACTGCTATAAGTTCCGCACCATGCGGCAAGACGCCGAAGCCGATACCGGGGCGACCTGGGCCACAGATGACGATCCCCGCATCACCCGGGTCGGCCGTTTCCTGCGCAGCACGCGGCTGGATGAAATTCCCCAGCTCTGGTGTGTGGTCAAGGGCGATATGGCCTTCGTAGGGCCCCGCCCCGAGCGGCCCGAATTTGTGGAGTGGCTGAGCCAGGAAATCCCCTACTACGGGGTGCGGCATTCCGTGCGTCCCGGCATCACCGGCTGGGCGCAGGTGCGCTATAAGTACGGCAACACGCTGGAAGATGCCAAAGAAAAGCTGCAATACGATCTTTATTACATCAAGAATGCGTCCATCGGTCTGGATGTGCTGATCATGTTCCAGACCATCAAGATCGTACTGCTGGGGCGGGGAGCGCAGTGAGCGGCCGTCTCGCCATGGTCTGGATCTTCTGGTCGGCCTCGGCCCTGGTCGCGTATACCTTTCTGGGCTATGCGGGGTGGGTCTGGCTGCGGGTGCGCCTGCGTCCTCGCCCCATTCAACGTGCCGCCATCACTCCTGCGGTCTCTTTAGTCCTGGTAGTGAACAACGAAGCCGCCGTGCTGGAGAAGAAGCTGGAGAACCTTCTGGGACTGGCGTATCCCGAAGCCCTGCGAGAAATCCTGGTGGTCTCCGACGGCTCTACGGACGCGACGCCGGCCATCCTGGCGCGCTATGAGCGTGCGGGAAAGATCAAAGCGATGGTGCAGACGCAGTCATCCGGTAAGCCGGCCGGTTTGCAGGCCGCACTGGCAGCGGCGCACGGCGAAATCGTGGTGTTCACCGACGCGCGGCAGATGATTGAAGCAGGTGCCTTGTCCCTGCTGATGGAAAGCTTTGCCGACGGCGCGGTCGGCTGCGTGAGCGGAGAGTTGATGCTGGGCGATCCCCAGGCCGGAGAGAGTGCGCGGGGCATGGGTTTGTACTGGCGCATGGAAAAAAAGGTGCGGGAGTGGGAGTCGGCTTCCGGCTCGGTGGTAGGGGCCACCGGCGCGTTCTATGCGGCGCGCCGCGCCTTGATCGTGCCCCCGCCGCCAGAGACAATTCTCGACGACGTATTTATTCCCATGGAGATCGCGCGCCAGGGCTGGCGGGTGGTGTTTGAGGCCAGGGCCCGTGCCTGGGACGTGCCCGACCTCGGCGGTCCCCGTGAATTCTCCCGTAAGGTCCGCACCCTGGGCGGGAACTACCAACTGCTGCAATTGCTGCCCTGGCTGCTGAGCGGGAAAAACCCCTTGCGCTTTGAGTTCGTCAGCCACAAGCTGCTGCGCCTGCTGGCCCCCTTCGCCCTGGCGGCGGTGCTGCTGACCTCCGCCTGTTTAGCGGCGCCCCTATATCGCGCGGCCTTGCTCCTGCAGTTGGTCTTCTACGGATTGGGCGTGCTGGCCATGGCGCATTTACGGCTGGGCCCTATCGCACGGTTGTGCGATGCGGCTTTGACCTTCGTGATATTGAACCTGGCCGCGGGGGTGGCATTCTTTCGTTTTGTGACCGGCCGCAAAGTGGCCTGGAGCTGATTAAGTTTCGTGGCCTGTAAGCAGGCTCTGCTAAGGAGATGAAATTCGTGCCGGCCTCGGCCTTGACCGCACAACCCGCCGTTACGCCGCTCTCGGTCAAACAGAGCAAGCGCAGCACGCTGGCCTACCGGGCGCTGCTGGTGTTTTCCGTCCTTTACTTTGCTCGTCCCGAAGACCTGGTCCCCGGTCTGCACATGATTCCCATGGGCAAGATCACGGGAGGCATCGCTTTACTGGCGCTGATCTTCGGGGTACGGGGGCGGCGCGCGGTGAAGAAGCTGCCTGCGGAAATCAAGCTGCTCTTTCTCTTGCTGGGTTGGCTCACGCTTACCATTCCCTTCGCCTGGTGGCGGGGCGGGGCCTTCGTGACCGTCTTCGATCGCTTTGCCAAAGGCGTGATCGTGGCCCTGCTGGTCAGCATGCTGGTCACGAAAGTCGACGAACTGCGCAAGCTGCTCTTGGTGCAGGCGGCCTCGCTGGCGGTGATGACGGTATTTTCCATCGCCACCCACGAGGGGGGCCGCATGTCCGGCGTGCTGGGAGGGGCATTTCAGAATCCCAACGATCTGGCCATTAACATCGCGCTCAACTGGCCGCTGGCCTTCGCCTTCTTCCTGTTGGCCAAAGGGCCGCGCAAGCTTTTCTGGATGCTGGCCATGTTCGTCATGCTGCTGGGGATTGCCCTGACCTACTCCCGCAGCGGGTTCCTCGCCATTGGTCTCTGCGTGGTCATCAGCCTCTATCAGTTCGGCATCAAAGGCCGCCGCTTGCACTTGGTCGGGCTGGCGGGCGCCGCCCTGGTGGTGCTTCCCCTGGTGGCCCCCTTGGTGGGACTGCGCCCCGATATATGGCTTAACCGGATGCGCAGCACGGTGCAAAACAACGTGGTAAATTCCTACGACCTGGGATCCAAAGAGGCGCGGGAAGAATTGCTGCAAATCAGTCTGCATTTCATCGCCACCCATCCACTGGTGGGCGTGGGCCCGGGGAACTTCGCCAGCGTTTCTGGATCGTGGCGCGTGGCCCACAACACCTACACGGAGTTAGGCGCGGAAGCGGGATTGCCGGCGCTGTTTTTGTTTCTGTTGATCCTGGGATGCGCTTTCCGCAATTTGTGGCGAGTGACGAAATCCGACGCCTACAAATCCAATCAGCAGATCCAGATTTTTACCGGCGCGATGTGGGCGAGCCTGGGGGCCTATCTGGTCGGAGCAGCGTTCTCCGATACCCAGTACAACCTGTTCCCTTATTTTATGGTGGCGTACACCACGGCGTTGTACCACCTGGCCTGCCTGTTTCCTAAGCACGAGAGCAAGCCCCCCGAGGGCGGCCCGACACCCCCGCCCGTCAGCCCCCGTCCCCTGCATTGGCGCGGCAACCAGATGGCGGGCGTTCGCTAGAGAATTCGCAACCAGGCTTTAGAATTTGAGATCGAGGTGGCGCGGTGTGTGGCATTGCCGGATGGATCGGGCGCAACGATGAGGTGGCGGATGCTGCGGGCGTCCACCGCATGTGCCAGACCATTGTGCATCGCGGGCCGGATGATGAGGGGCTCTACGCACGCGGTCCGGCCGGCCTCGGCATGCGGCGTTTGAGCATTATTGATCTCTCCGGCGGCCACCAGCCCATCCACAACGAAGAGAAAAATATCTGGGTAGTCTTCAACGGAGAAATCTACAACTTTCCGGAACTACGCAAGCAGCTGGAAGACCGCGGCCATCGCTTTTACACCCACAGCGACACCGAAGTGATCGTGCATCTCTATGAAGAGATGGGTGCGGATTGCGTGACGAAACTTCGCGGCATGTTTGCCATTGCCCTGTGGGACGAACGCGCGCAATCGCTTCTGCTGGCCCGCGACCGCCTGGGCAAAAAGCCGCTTTACTATGCGCAGCACGGGGGCCGGCTCTACTTCGGATCCGAGATCAAGGCGATCCTTGCAGTAGAGCCATCGCTGGCCGATGTTGATCCCGAAGGTGTCTTAAAGTTCTTCTATTTCGGATATGTGCCCGACCCGAACTCCGCCTTCCGCGCGGTCCACAAGCTCCCGCCAGGTCATCTGCTGGAGTATCAGGCGGGAAAAATCCAGGTTCGTCGCTATTGGGATTTGCCGGCCTTTGGCAGTCAGGCTCCGGCCAGCGAAGAAGAATGCCTGGAAGAACTGGAGCGCCGTCTGGCGGAGGCCGTGCGCATCCGCCTGATCAGCGATGTGCCCCTGGGCGCGTTGTTAAGCGGCGGCGTGGATTCTTCGCTGGTGGTGGCGTTGATGGCGCGGGCCAGCTCCCGGCCGGTGAAGACCTTCTCCATCGGCTTTCGCGAGCAGAAATTCAATGAGGCGGAATATGCCCGCCTGGTGGCGGAGCGCTTTGGCACGGAACACCATGAGCTGGTGGTCGAACCGAATCTGGACGAGACCCTCGAGTTTCTGACCCGTAGCCTGGAGGAGCCCTTTGCCGATTCGTCCATGCTGCCGACCTACTACGTCTGCCAGATGGCGCGAAAATATGTGACGGTAGCGCTCTCCGGCGACGGAGGCGATGAGTTGTTCGCCGGCTACGACCGCTACGCCGTCGATGCGCAACGCAGCAAGTTGGATTGGCTCCCCGGCTGGGCTGGGCGTTTGTATCGCGGGCTGCTGCACTCCCATTTGCCGTCCGGGACCTACGGGAAGAATTTTGCCTGGAACGCTTCACTCCCGCCGCGCGACCGCTACCTTGATTCCATTTCCTATCTTCCCGGGTTGGACCGCGAGCGCAGTGTGTTCGCCGAGGATTTTCTGCAGAGCGTGGCAGGTCTGCCCAATCCCATGCAGCAGTTCCGCGAATACTACGACTCCGCGCCCGCCGGCAGCCATCTCGAGCGGCTGCTTTATCTGGACGTGAAGACCTATCTTGCCGGCGATATCCTGACCAAAGTGGACCGCATGAGCATGGCCACCTCGCTGGAGGCCCGTGTGCCCATGCTGGACCATGTTTTTGTAGAGTGGGTGGCGGCCCTGCCCGCGGAATGGAAATTCCGCCACGGCACCCGCAAATACCTGCTCAAGAAGCTGGCCGAGCGGGTCGGTGTTCCTCGCGCGCTGCTGCACCGGCCCAAGCAGGGCTTTCAGCTTCCCCTGGAAGCGTGGATGAAAGGCGAAATGAAGCAGAAACTGTACGGCCTGTTGCTGGAGCCCCGCACTTTGCAGCGCGGATATTTCCGGCCGCAAGCGGTGCAGAGCATGGTCGAGGAGCATTTGCGCGGCCGCCGCGACCGCTCCAGCGTCTTGTGGCAGATGCTGGTGCTGGAACTCTGGCAGCGGAATTTTCTGGAACGGCAGCCGGGCGTTCCCTCTGAGGCCATGTCTCCGGCGGTTTCCTGAACCTCATGTCGACTCCCGTCAAAATTCTGCAGATCGGAAACTACCCGCCGCCCATGTGTGGTTGGGCCATCCAGACATGGATGGTGACGCAAGAACTGCGCCGTCGCGGTCACGTCTGTGAAGTCCTCAAGATCAATGAGAATCGCCAGGTGAAAGATCCGGCATACATTGACGTGCAGGACGGCTGGGACTATGTGCGGAAGGTGCTGCGCTATGCCTGGCGCGGATATCAGCTGAACGCGCACCTCAACGGCATGGGCCGGATCGGCTATACGCTGGCCTTGATTGCGGTGCTGGCCGGACGAGCCGTGGGCCGTCCTGCGCTACTCACGTTTCATGGCGGTTTGCCGCAAACTAACTTCCCGCGTTATGACCACGGCCTGTGGCATAGGGCTTTCTGGCTCCTGTTTCATCTCTCCGGAGGCATCGCTTGCGATGAGCCCCCGGTTCGCGAGGCCATTCTGCGGTATGGGGTGGCGGAAGGGAAAGTCCAGGCGATTGCAACCTTCTCGTCCCAGTATGTGAAGTTTGAAAAGGCCACCTTGCCGCAAGCAGCGGAGAGTTTCTTGCAGACGCGTCGTCCGGTGATTTTTTCCTATGTTTCTTTTCGTCCGGAATATCGCCTGGAAATCGTGCGCCAGGCCATGCGTAGTTATCGCAGCCGGTATCCCCAGGCCGGGTTCCTCTGGCTGGGCTTTCCGGAAAAAGAACTCCTGCAGGCGCGCGACTTTGTGGCCTCGTGGCCAGAGGCCGAAAGGGAAGGGCTGCTGCTTTTGGGGAACCTGACGCACGATCAGTTTCTCACTTTGCTCAGTCGCAGCACCTTATATCTGCGGCCACCGGCCTGCGACGGGGTCGCAGCGTCGGTGCTGGAGTCTCTGGCCCTGGGGGTCCCTGTCGTGGCCAGTGAAAATGGCCGCCGCCCTGCTGGAGTTGTCACTTACGCGGAAACGGATTCTGCCGATATGGCCGCCAAACTCTTTGCCGTTACCGAGCATCCCAATTCCACGATATCGGCGAAAGAACTTGATTCCGGGGAAGACAACATCGCCCGCATGGCGGACTGGCTGACGGCGTCTTTTCCGCGGGACCATGCGGCGAGCGCCGCATCGAGTTCGCCAGCCGGCGGATGACTATGAAGCACGCCATCCTGTTTGCCATTGCATTGTTGTCGCTGGCCGCGGCTATTCGCCTGGGGCGTCTACCCACCGCTACGGCCGCGCCCGCCGCCCAATTTGACGGACCGGCGGAGTTGCCTCGCAGGGAAGTCGATGTGACCTTGCCCCAGCAGACGGGAAAGATCATCTCGGTGCGCGAAGGCGACAGTCTCCAGAAGGCCCTCGACGGCGTTGCCTGCGGCGACACGATTCGTCTCCAGGCGGGAGCGACCTTTACCGGACGATTCACCTTTCCCGCCCGGCCTTGCGACGATGCGCATTGGATCATGGTGCGAACCTCTTCACCGGACTCCGCGCTGCCTCCGCCGGGCACACGCTTGACCCCTTGTTATGCCGGCGTGCAGTCGTTGCCGGGAAGGCCGGCGTTGAATTGCCGCTCCACTCAGGTGGTAACGGCACGTATTGCCGGGAAAAATCAGGATGGCCCCATCACCTTTGCCGCCAATGCCAATCACTATCGCTTTATCGGACTGGAAATCGCCGCTACCGACAGCGATCAAAAGTTTCCCACCGTCTATAAATTGGCGGGAACGGAAAACAACAGTCCCGCGAGTTACATCATTTTTGACCGGGTCTGGATGCACGGCAGCCCGCAGGATGAAGTCACGCGTGGCGTGCGCTTGAGTGGAGTCACGCACGCCGCCATCATCCACTCCACCTTCACGGACTTTCATTGCGTGTCGCGCAGCGGCGCCTGCACCGACTCGCAGACAATCTCCGGCGGCTACGGCGATCTGCCCTCCGGCGACTTCCTGATTGAGAATAATTTTCTGGAGGCCGCGGGCGAGAACATCATGTTCGGCGGCGGTCCCGGCAAGCTCTCGCCCACCGACATCACTATCCGGCGCAATCATTTGTTCAAACCGCTGATCTGGCAGAAGGGCCGGCCCGGCTTCGTCGGCGGGCGGGACGGCAATCCCTTTGTGGTGAAAAACAACTTTGAATTGAAAGTCGGAGTGCGCGTGCTTTTTGAGAAGAACGTGCTGGACTACTCCTGGGGCGGGTTCAGCCAGGCTGGGTTCGCCATTCTGCTGACGCCGCGCAATGAGGCGCCGACCCCCAGCACGGAAATCACCGATGTCACCATCCGCTACTGCCTGGTGCGTCATATGGGCAACGGCATCAGCATCGCCAATCCTGCCGGCGACCCGGCCTCCGTGGCCGGCGAACGCTACAGTATTCACGATGTGATCTTTGAGGACATCGACCATGAGCAGTTTGCCGGGCATGGCAATCTGGCGCAGGTTTCCATGGGGATAAAGCCGGGCACGCCGGCCTTGCGCCACGTGAAGCTCGACCACATCACCGCCTTTCCCAGGCGTGGATTGATGATGATTGGCGGGCCCCTGCCCACGCCGATGAGCGATTTCACCTTCACCAACAACCTTGTCAGCACCGGCCAGTATGGGATGACGCCCACTGGTTCCCCTTGTACCGAGCAGGTACGCCGGGACCCCACCGCCATGCTGAGCTCGTGCTTTCAGAGTTTTCAATTCCGCAATAACCTGATCGTGGGCGACACGCGGGCCTCCTGGCCGAAAGGCAATTTTGTCGCTGACAATCTGGAAAAAGCCGGAGTAGACCCGGCGCGCGCTTTTGCCGGCCTGGCGATGCACAGTTCGTATCGTGGCAAAGGCTCCGACGGAAGGGACATCGGTGCGGACTGGGAGGCGGTGCAGGCCGCTATCGCTGGAGTGGACTAAGGCGGAACGAAGGAACTTCGGAAAGTGTTTTGCGATCCAGCCTGATCGTCTCGATCTTATGCCGAAGCGCGTCCCGAGGCGGCGGCGCGCATGGTGATGTCCAGCACTTCCACAAATCTGTCGGCGATGACGGACCAGTCGTATTGACGGGCGGTGGCGGCTGCTGCCGCTTCATATTTCCGGCGAAGGTCTGCATTCTGCAACAGCAGCACCACGGCCTGGGCAAAACCTTCAGCGGTATCCTCCAGCAGGATGTCGCGCTGGTGCTGCACGTCCAGGCCCTCCGCCCCTACGGTGGTGGACACGGTGGCCTTGCCCATGGCCATGCCCTCGTAAATTTTGATGCGGGTCCCGCTGCCGATGCGCAGCGGAACGACCAGCACTGCGGCTTCACGCAGGTGGTCCACAATGGAAGGCACCGTGCCGGTGACCTCCACTGTGGCGGACGCCAGTTTCTTTACCCGCGGATGAGGATCACGCCCCACGATCCGAAACCTGGCTTGTGGCACTTGCGCCAGCACGCGCGGCCAGATGCCCTGGCAGAAATACTCCACTCCGTCTACGTTGGCGCCCCAGTCCATGGATCCGGTGAAGACCACCAGCGGTCCCGAGGGCCGGACGGTGGGATCGTATTGATATTTTGCCAGGTCCACGCCGGTGGGAACCACGCTGATGCGCTCCCCGCCGCACATGCCGCTCATGGCCTGGCGGTCCTGCTCGGAGACGGCGATGACATGATGAAAGCGCCGCACCTGCTCCGGTTCAAAGCGGTCCATTTTTGCCGATTCAATTTTAGCCACGGTGCGGTCGAGCCACTTGCTTTCAAAGTCGGCCCGGCGTTGCCAGAGCACGCTTTCCACATTGTGTTGGAAGAGCACGGTGGGGATGGAAAGGCGCCGCGGAAAATTCAGCGCACTGGCCAGAAAATCGCACACCGCCACGTCAAAGCGGCGCTCCTCAAACCAGCCTGTCACCTGCGCCAGCACCCGGGGATCGGTAAACCGGCTCACCGCATAGGGGGCCCGCCAGAAAAATCTCCGGCCATAGTCGAGATATCGCCCCAGGGGCGAGTCGGCGGTAGGCGCGTGAATGGTGATTGTGCCGGGAAGGTGCTCCTGCACTTCACGCTCGTAATTCTCGTCGCGTGTACCGCCGTAGTAGGAAAGATAAGTGAGCTGGTGACCAAGGGAAAGCTGGCGCAGGATGTTGTAGGTGCGCAGCTTGCCCCCGGTATCGAGCGGTAGCAGTTTGCCCGGTTTGACCCAAAGAATTTTCAAAGCCTTACCAGCAGATTCCGTGATAAGCGCCGTCGGCGGCGGGGCGGCGGGACTTTTCCGTGTTGACCAGATCGATCACGATTTGTCCGGGGGCAAGGAGCGCTTGCAGCTTCTCCCGGCTGATGCCGCGCGTTCCCACCACCACCACTTCCGCGCCGCGCAGGACCTCTTCCAGATTGGAAGACAGCACCGACCCGATGTGGGGAATCACCTCTTCGATATATTGCCGGTTGGAGCCGATCAGCCGTCCCAGCGAAACGTTATCGTCCCAGATGCGTAATTCCCGGCCTTCGCCCATCAGCTGCTTTACCAGCTGTACTTGCGGGCTTTCCCGCAAATCGTCGGTGGCCGCCTTAAAGCTGAGGCCGAGCATGGCAATCTTCTTTTTGCCGGTCTCCAGCACCAGGTTGAGGGCGCGCCGCAGGTGCTCTTCGTTGCTGGGCAGGATGGCCGAGAACAAGGGTAGCTCGAGATCGAGTTCTTTGGCGCGGTAGTTGAGCGCCCGCACGTCCTTGGGTAAGCAGGACCCTCCGAAGGCGAACCCGGGTTGCAGATATTTGGGCGAAATGTTCAGCTTGTCGTCGGCGGTGAAGATTTCCACTACGGCCTCGGCGTCCACGCCCAGCTCTTTGGCCAGTGTGCCCACTTCGTTGGCAAAGGACACCTTGAGTGCATGCCAGGCATTGCAGACGTACTTGACCATCTCGGCCGAGCGGAAGCTGGTCTCGAAAATCTTCCCCGGGGTCCAGGCATAGAGTTTTCGCAAAGCCGCGCTATGGGCGGGATCCTCCGCGCCCAGAATGGTGATGGCGGGCTCCAGAAAATCGGCGACTGCTGTGCCCTCGCGCATGAACTCCGGGTTCACGCACACCCCGAAATCTTTCCCCAGACGCAGGCCGCTGGAACTCTCCAGTGCCGGCACTACGATGGTTTCTGCCGTGCCCGGTAGCACCGTGCTGCGCAGCACCACCAGGTGAAATGACTTTTTCTTTTTTAACGCCGCGCCAATTTCCCGGCAGACCGGCTCAATGTGCCCCAGATCCAGCTTGCCGTTGCGCAAACTGGGCGTGCCCACACAGAGAAAAGACACCTCGCTGTTCAACACAGCGGTTTCGGCGTTGCTGGTGGCGCGCAGCCGGCCGGCGGCGTGGACCTCGGCAATCATCTCGGTGACGCCCGGTTCCACGATCGGGCTGGAGCCGGAGCTGAGGGCCTGCACTTTATTGGCATTCAGGTCCACTCCAATGACGGAGTGCCCTTTGTGGGCAAAGCAGGCTGCGGTCACGGTGCCCACGTAGCCCAATCCAAAGACGCTGATGGCTTGACTCATGCGGAATTCAATATCCCTGCTATCTATTTACAAGGTTATAAACGGCAGCGCAATTGCGAGGGCCGGCGAAATGCGGCCAAGGTAACTTGTGGAGTTCCTGGATTCATGTTTTCAATGAGTTACCGGCGTAAGGCCGGACTCCGCAGACAGCAAGTGGGAGTGGGCCTAGCCCATGCTGTCTCCCGGCTGGAGCGCTGTCATCATGGCGGAGCTGAGATGCAAGATTCGGTTCCTTGGGCTGGCTTCTTTTTGAGCCAACCTTGATACTGCAATAGAATCCAAACGGAATCAGACCAAACGGATATGACTGCCATGCAGGGGGGGGCCGAGGTTCCCAAGCGCGAGAGTCAGAGTGTCGCTAGCCTCGGGCAGCCGCGCCGGAAGGTATTTTTTTTCCTGGACTCGCTGCAGGTCGGCGGGACCGAAACCCAGGCGGTGGAGCTGGCGCGGCGCCTGGACCCCGCAGTCTATGAAGTCACGCTGGGCTGCCTGCGCCTGCAGGGGCCCTTGCTGGAGAAGCTGCAAGCCTCTGCGGTCAAGCTGCGCGAATTTCATCCCGCAGGTGGGCTGGATTCTCCACGAGGGGTTTGGCAACTGCTTCGCCTGGCGGCGTTCCTACGCCGGGAGAGATTTGATCTTGTGCACACCCATGATCTTTGGACCAATCTGATGGGAGTGCCGGCGGCGCGTCTGGCCAGGGTCCCGGTAATTATCTCCAGCCGGCGCGATCTGGCACATTTTGACTGGTACCAGGGAAGGCGGCGGAAGTGGCTGCGTCGTATCCAGAACCTTTCCGACGTTGTGCTGGCCAACGCCGGCCCAATTCGTGATGCGCTGATTCGCGATGACCACTTTGCCCCGGAGAAGGTCCGGGTTATTCCCAACGGCGTGGACGTCGAGAAGTTTTATCGCGCCATGCGCGACCGGGAGCGTCTGTTTCCCGGCATCGGCCCGGGAAAGCTGATCGTGCTGGTAGGCAACATGCACAGTGATGTGAAGGGGCATCCCTGGCTGATCGAGGCCGCCACCAAAATCGCGCCGGAATTTCCCCACACCCGTTTTCTGCTGGTGGGAAGCGGAGATTGTCAGGATGACTTTGCTCGCCGGGTGGCAGAGTTGGGATTGCAGAAGAATTTCCGTTTTCTGGGACGGCGCAATGATATTCCAGAAATCCTGGTGAGCAGCGACATTGCCGTGTTGCCCTCGCGGGCGGAAGGCCTGCCTAACGCAATTTTGGAATATATGGCGGCGGGCTTGCCCGTGGTGGCCAGCCAGGTCGGGGGAAATCCCGAGCTGGTGCGTGACGGCGAAACCGGGTTGCTGGTCCCGCCCCAGGATGCTGGCGCCCTAGCGGCGGCCTTGCTTCGGCTCTTGCGAGATGATCCATTGGCCAGCCGGCTGGGGCAAGGCGGACATGCCTGGGTGAAAAACCATTTCAGCTTTGAGCGGCTGGTGGAGGAAACCGGCCAGCTCTATGAGGAGCTGGGGCGGAAGAAATGCCCGGCAAACTCCAGCCGCCCATGACCATGACCATGCCAACTTCCAAATGGGAGCAGCGCTTGCGCCGCCTGGCCGCCATGGGTGGCGGTGAACTTTATGACCGCATCCGTCAGCAGCTGACGGTCCGGGCCGATGCTGCGCGCCATGCCCTGGGATTGAGCTTTGATCCCGAAATTGGCCCGGCTCCGGCGCAAGCTCCGCGGTTCTTCTTTTCGCCGGAGCAGGTGCCCTCGTTGTGCGCACTCCTGCAGCAACGCCTTCCCCGGGAAGTCGAGCAGATCGTGCGCCGCGCGGAACGCATCTGCCAGCATCACTTTGATTTCCTGGGCTACCAGGATCTCGACTATGGCGCGGCCATCGACTGGCATCTCGACGCGGTGCATCGGAAGCGTGCTCCGCGCAAGCCAGCCTACAAGATTCGCTATCTCGATTTCGAGGAAGTGGGCGACAGCAAGGTGACCTGGGAGCTGGGCCGTCACCAGCATTGGGTGACCCTCGCCAAAGCTTACCGGCTGACCGGGCGAGAAGAATTCGCGGCGGAGATTTTTCGCCAGTGGCAACACTGGCAGGCAGAAAATCCATATCCCATTGGCATTCACTGGACCAGCAGTCTGGAGGTTGCTTTCCGCAGTCTGTCGTGGATTTGGACTTACTATCTTCTGCTGGGGTCTCCGGTATTGCCCACGGCCTTCCGCGCCGAGTGGGCGGTGGCGCTCGGCATCAACGGACGCCACATCGAAACCTATCTTTCCACCTATTTTTCTCCCAACACGCACTTGCTGGGAGAAGGGCTGGCGCTGTTTTTCATTGGGACACTTTGCCCGGAGCTGCAATCGGCTTCGCGCTGGAAGCAGCGTGGTTGGGAGATCATCTGCGCCGAAGCGCGCCGCCAGGTTCGCAGCGATGGCTTTCATTTTGAACAATCCACTTATTACCACGTCTACGCGCTTGATATGTTCCTGCATGCCGCGATTCTGGCCTCTTTACAGGAGAATGCGGGTGGGCCGGAACTCGATGCCACGCTGGAACGGATGCTGAATGCACTCATGGGGATGGGCCGCGGGGGAACACCGCCTTCGTTTGGCGATGATGATGGCGGCCGTCTGTTCGACCCCGCCCGCAATCGCGCAGAGCACCTGCTTGACCCGCTTTCCACCGGCGCCGTGTTGTTCGGGCGCGGAGACTTCAAACAGCTAGCGGGAAATTTTCGCGAAGAAAGTCTGTGGCTGCTGGGCCAACAGGGCGCTGCCGAGTTCGATAGGCTGGTAGCAAAAGTTCCGGCGCAGGACTCCATGGTTCTGCAGGCCGCGGGCTTCTATGCCATGAGCGATGGGAAACAACAACTGATCGTGGATTGCGGTCCCCAGGGCGCGGGTGGCGCGGGACACGGCCACGCCGATGCCCTGAGCGTGTGCCTGAACTCCGATGGCAAAGCGTTGCTGATCGATCCCGGCACCCTCGAATATGTGGGGCCGGAACTGGACCGGGATTTGTTCCGCCTGACGGCGGCGCACAACACGCTGAGCGTGGATGGCCGCGGGCAATCCGATCCCAACGGTCCCTTCGCCTGGATGCATCCTATCCAGGCTGTAGCAGAAGCCTGGGTGAATGGCGAGACGTTCGATCTGTTCATTGGCAGCCATGATGGCTACAGCCGGTTGCCGCAGCCGGTCCTGCATCGGCGATGGATTTTCTATCGCAAATCGGATTTCTGGCTGGTGCGAGATATTGTTCTGGGCGAAGGGCCGCACCAACTTGATCTGTTCTGGCACCTGCACCCTTCGCTCAGCACGCGTGATGGAATCTCATTCCAGCGAGAGGACGGCGCAGGCCTGTGCATCGTGACTCCCGAGACCCACATCTGGACGGGAGGGGTCGTGCAGGGGCAGCATTCGCCGGCCTATGGTATGAAGCAGTCCGCTCCCGTGCTGCACTTCGGTACCGTGGCGGAGTTGCCGGCGCAATTTGTAAGCTTGTTGCAACCGGTATCTGGTTCGCAAACGAAACCAGGAAAGCTGCGCAAGCTGGACGCGGAACACTTCGTGCATGCCTATCGCTATGATGCGGGGGAGGAACAGCACTTCTTTTTCTTTGCGCGTTCCGGAACCTCCTGGAGCTACGGCCCCTGGAAGACCGATGCGGAATTTTTGTATTGGAGCCAATCCCGGTCGGGCCGGCGGCAGTTGATCGTGTGCCAGGCCTCCACGGTGGAAAACTCGGGCAAAGCATTGCTGACTTGTCCGCACCCCGTCCTGCGCTGCGAAATCATCCGCGAAGCGGAGCAGGTGCAGGTCTTCTGTCCGGATGGGCAGGTGGTGGTACGAAAAGAGTGGCTGCCTACGGCCGATTTGGCAGAGGCCCCCGCCCCGCCGGAGGGACCGCCGGCCGATGACGAAGAGGAAGACGCATAGATGTGTGGAATTTGTGGAATTCTGTATCCTGATCCAGCGCAGCGCGTCGATCGCTCGACGCTGGTGGAGATGAATGCGCAGATCGTGCATCGCGGCCCCGACGATGACGGCTTTTGGCTTGACAGCAATGTCGGCCTGGCCATGCGGCGGCTGAGCATCATTGACGTCGCCACCGGGCACCAGCCCCTGAGCAATGAAGACGGCAATCTTTGGATCGTTTTCAACGGGGAGATTTACAACCACCAGGAATTGCGTCAGGAGCTGGAGTCGCGCGGTCACCGCTACCGCACCCGGTCTGACACGGAAACCATCGTCCATCTTTACGAGGAATATGGCCGTGATTGCGTACAGCACTTGCGCGGCATGTTTGCCTTCGCCATCTGGGACCGTCGCCATCGCGGCCTGTTTCTGGCGCGCGACCGCATGGGCATTAAGCCGCTCTACTACTGGTGGGACGGAAGCAAACTGCTTTTCGGCTCGGAGATCAAAACCATTCTGTCGTATCCGGACGTCACCCCCGCCTGGAACCCGCGCACGCTCGCGGAGTATCTGGCTTTCGGCTATCTGTCCGGCGAAGAGACCATGTTCTCCGGCGTGCGCAAATTGCCGCCGGGACACACCCTCGAGTGTTCGGAGAGGGGGGAACTGCGCATCACGCCCTATTGGGACCTCACGGTGCCGGCGGATGCCCTGGACCGCCCACGCGAGTATTACGTCCAGACGTATCGCGAGATGCTCGAGGAGTGTGTGGCCAGCCACCTGATGAGCGATGTCCCGCTGGGCGTGTTTTTGAGTGGCGGCCTCGATTCCAGCGCGGTAGCGGCTTTGACGGCAAAAATCCGCGGCGGTGGCCTAAAGACCTTTGCCGTCGGTTACGGGGAAGACGCCTACAGCGAGTTGCCCTTCGCACGCCACGTTGCCGAACACATTGGCTCCCAGCACCATGAGGTGAGGCTGAGCCGCGAGGAGTTCTTCGCCACCCTGCCTCGTCTTATCTGGCAGGAAGATGAACCGATTGTGTGGCCTTCGAGCGTGGCCCTGTATTTTGTCGCGCGCCTGGCGCGGCAGCACGTCAAGGTGGTGCTTACCGGGGAGGGCAGCGATGAGACGCTGGCCGGCTACACGCGCTACGCCTGGACCCTCATCAATGGCCGCCTGGACAATGTTTATCGCGCCCTGACCCCGGAATTTTTCCGGCGCTGGGTGCGCGGGGGAATTCAGGCCGGCCCCCTGGGCGCGACCTTGCGTCGCAAGCTAGGCCACACCTTTCTTGGCCGGGATGGCGCATCCTGGACGTCGGCGTACTTCGATAATTTCTACAGCGCCTTTTCCGCCCGCCAGCAAGCCGGCCTGTTGACCGATTCCGCGCTGGCCAACGCCGGAGACGCTTATGCCGCCAACCTGCGCTACTGGGAAAATTCCTCCGGCGATTTACTGCATCGCCTGCTCTACACCGACCTCAAGACCTATCTGGTGGAGTTGCTCATGAAGCAGGACCAGATGAGCATGGCCGCCTCCATCGAGAGCCGCGTGCCCTTCCTGGACCATAAGCTGGTCGAGTTCACGGCGCGGATCCCGGCGCAATACTCGGTGCAGGGCCTGTCTGGGAAACATATTTTGAAATCGGCGGTCGAAGACCTGCTGCCGGAAGAGATTGTCTATCGCCAGAAAATGGGCTTCCCCACGCCCTGGGCCTTTTGGCTGGCCGGCCCGCAGCTGGATGGATTGGAGAAAATGCTGCTGGAGCCCCGCACCCTGGATCGTGGATTATTTCGCCGCGAGGCCATCCAAAAGCTCTTTGCCGAACACCGCGGCAAAATGCACGATCATGGCAATCGCATCTGGCGCTTGCTGAACCTGGAAATCTGGATGCGCATCTTCCTGGATGGCGAGGTCCCGGCGCCGGAAACAGTGTCAGCCGCGGGTTTTGTCGGCGCGGGGCATTCTTCTTGAGCAATGAATTCCCTGGAAGGTAGAAGCCCGCCGCGGGAATGCGGCGGGCTTTCGGTTTTGCAGCCTGCTCTGGGCTACTCCAGACCCAGGGCGCGGGCCATGGTGTGGAACAGTTCGGTCTGGTCGGTGACGCCCACCACATTGGCCGCCTGCGGCCCTTGCGCCGCAATGCGGAGCTGGGAGCCGGTGTGGCTCTGCGAGCTCCCCGGAGGCTCAGTGCCGTAGTTGACCGTCATCTCTGCGCCATCGGCCGTGATCAGCACGCTGAAGGCGCCGGGATGGTCCGTCTGGTTGGAGGGGACGGGATCGATGATCTGGCTGGTATGCGCGTGGTCAGCCGTGACGATCACCAGGGTGTCGGGGTTCTTCTTCGCGTAAGCCAGGCCCACGGCGATCGCCTTGTCAAAGGCGATGTTCTCGCCAATCTGGCCGCAAGGATTGGAGGCATGGTCCTGCTTGTCGATGGAGGCGCCTTCCACTTGCAGGAAGAAGCCCTTGGCGCTCTTGCCTTTCCGGTCGAGCAGTTCCAGGGCCTTGCTGGTCATGTCGGCCAGACTGGGTTCGTTGGCCGGGCGCTGATCTTCCACGCAGGTTTGGGGGCCGCTGCCCGGGAAGGGCTGGGCCAGTTCGCCCGTCCATTCCAGGCTCATGTTGCCGCTGTTGAAGAGGCCCAGAACACGCTGTCCGGGTTTTACCGTGGCCAGTGCGGAAGCATCGGTCACTACCGTATATCCTTGTGCGATGGCGGAATCCACCACGCTCTTGCCGGCATAGGGACCGCCATCAATGATCTGATCGAAGCGGCCTTTTCCCCCGCCCAGCAGGACATCCACTTTGTGGTCGACCAGCTGTTCGGCGATGGATCCGGGGCCGCCGTTGAGCTTCTTGTAGACGGCGCAGCTCGACATGTTGGTAGGGCCCTGGCATCCGCGGGCATTGATGTGGGAGGCCAGCACCGCCGGGGTGGCGTCGGTCAGTTCTGCGGTGGAGACGTTGCCCGTCTTGTATCCCGCAGCCTGGGCCAGCTCAAGAATCGTCGTGTAGGGGGCCACTCCCGTGGACCCGGCCACGGACGAAATGCGGCCGTTGCTGGTCTTGTAGCCGGTCGCCCAGCCGGTGCCACTGGCCGCGGAATCCGTCACATATTCCGGCAAATCCGGATTGCCTTCCTGTACTGCGTAGGTGGTGTAAGCGCCGGTCAACGGTAAGGAGTCCATGGTCAAGCGGCCGGCAGCGCCTACATGATAGTTGCGCGCGATCGTGATCTCGGAATCGCCCATACCGTCGCCCAGGAACAGAATGACATTTTTGGCGCGTCCACCATGAATGGCTTGGCGGACTTTTTCCGTCCGGTCGCCATCATTTCGTGGTGTGCACTTTTTTCCTCCGGCCAAAGCCGGAGTCGTGCCCGCTAATAAGATAGCGGGCGTAAGAATTCCCAAACACTGGACGAAACGTTTACGAAACATTCGTCGTCTCCCGAGCATAGATTTTAGGGTTCGTGAGTAAACGGTAGACTCACGAGCTTGTGGCGAGAGTAGCGGGTGAATGTTAAAGGGATGTTTCTATCATCTTAAGCTTGCATAAAACCGGGGCGGACTCCGAGGAAAACCCGGGTGCGGGCCTTTGGCTGGGGTCTTTAACGAGGAGCTCCGCCTTGAATAAGGGCAAAAAGCCCATCTGCCAGGAATGGTCCGCTGGCGATCAGCCCGGAAAGCAGGGGTGACCGGTTGTTGCACCGCAGCGGAGTATTTTGCAGGGTGCGGACGGTCCCGCCGGCGCTTTCCACCAGCGCGGCCCCGGCGGCCACGTCCCATTCGTGTTTGGGGGTGAGGGTGAAGGTGATGTCCGCTTGGCCGGCGGAAACCAGGGCCAGTTTGTAGGCCACGGAACCCATGGGGCGGATGCTGAGCGGCGTGCTTGCGAAGGCCTGCCACTCGCCGCGTTTGGTTTCGCTGCGGCTGGCCAGCACCACCGCCCCATCCAATGTTTTTTTCTGGCTGATGCGCGCCGGGCTCCCGTTGTAGATCACGCCGGTATCGAGCGAGCCCAGAAACGTCTCGCGGGTGACGGGATTGCAAATTCCTCCCGCCACAGGACGTCCCTCTTCCACCATGGCCACCGAGACACAGAACTCCGGCACGCCTTCCACGAATTCCCGGGTTCCATCGAGTGGATCCACTACCCACACCCGGCTTTTGGTCAGCCGTTCCAGATCATCCACGCTCTCTTCCGAGAGCCAGCCCTCGTCTGGACGCAACAGTTCGTGCCGCAACACAGCGTCCACCGCCCGGTCGGCCTCGGTCACCGGATCGTGTCCCGACTTGTATTCCGCGGCGATGTCCCCGGGAGTAAAGCGGGCGAAGACTTGGCTGGCCGCGTGGAGGGCGGTCTGAATGCGGTGCAAAATCTCTTGCTGGGCGGGAAAGTCCATGGCCTATATGTGAAGTGTACCTGTCAGCATGCGGATCCCGGTGATGATCAGAATGCCGCAGAGGATGCGGCGCAACCAGGGCACGGGCACGCGGCTGCTGAGGTAGGACCCGAAGAGTCCCCCAGGGATGGAGCCGATCAGCAAGATGGCTACCAGCGAAACGTCGACATTTCCCAGCCGCGAGTGCATGGCGCTGGTCGCCCCAGTGAGCACCACGGCATGCACGATGTCGGTCCCTACCATGGCTTTGGGAGAGAAACTGAAGAGCAGCAGCATCAGCATCATGATGATGCTGCCCGAGCCGACCGAAGTCATGCCCACCAGAATGCCCGCGATCAGGCCGATCAGTGATATTCCGGCCAGCGATTTCATGGTGGGGGGATGGGTGGCCACGTGCTGCTCAATCTTGTTCTGAAAGAACAGAAATAAGGGAATGCCGATCAGCAAGACGCCGACCAGCCCGGTGATGAAGGTGTTCACCCCCGTTCCGTAGACCTCGCGCAAATGCACCAGCAGACTGACCCCGGCGATCGAGCCTGGAATGCTGCCCACGGCCAGGGCCCCCACGATTTTGCCGCGCACTGTCCCCTTGCGCAGGTGGACGATGCTCGACCCAATCTTGGTAACAAAGTTGAACAGGGCATCGCTGCCCACGGCGCGAAGAGCGGGGACGCCCAGGCCAAAGATCAGCACGGGCAGCAGCAACACGCCACCGCCCACGCCGGTCATGCCAATCAGCGTCCCCACCACAAAGCCAATCGCGATTTTGGCCGCGACTTCCATCGCGCTTTACGGATTCCCCGCGTTGACCCCGACGAACCCTTCCCGTTCCAGGTGAAGAATAATTTCCTGGGCCGCTTCCTCGGGACTTAGGTCCGCCGTGTTGATCACTACCTCGGCGTCCGCAGGCGCTTCGTAGGGATCGGAGATGCCGGTGAACTCCTTGAGAATGCCCGCCCGCGCTTTGGCATAGAGCCCTTTGCGGTCGCGCTGTTCACAGACTTCCACGGTGGTGGCGACGTGCACCAGGATGAAGCCGCCGTGCGGCTCAATCAGCGAGCGCACGTGCTTGCGGGTGGCGTCATAGGGCGCAATGGGCGCGCAAATAGCGATGCCCCCGTTCTTGGTGATCTCGGAAGCCACATATCCGATGCGCCGGATATTGATGTCGCGGTGCTCCTTGGAAAAGCCCAGCTCGGAAGACAGGTGCTTGCGCACCAGGTCGCCGTCCAGAATGGTGACCGGGCGTCCCCCCAGTTCCAGGAATTTGGTCAACAGCACATTGGCGATGGTGGATTTCCCCGAGCCGGAAAGTCCGGTGAAGAAAATGGTCACGCCCTGCTTGTGCCGGGGAGGATAGCTGCGGCGCAGCTCCCCGACAACCTCCGGATAGGTGAACCAGGAGGGGATCTCGCGGCCTTCATTCAGCCGGTCGCGTAACTCGGTACCAGAGATATTCAGTACGCGCGCACCTTGCGGCACCTGGTCGTCGGGCACATAGGTGTCCTGCTCTTCGAGGTACACCATCATATTGAACGGCACCATGGTGACACCGATATCGGCTTCGTGCTTCTTGAAGACTTCCTGTGCCTCGTAAGGGCCATAGAAGGGCTTGCCGTCGGTGTCCTTGCCCGGACCGGCATGGTCACGGCCGACGATCATGTGAGAGCAGCCGTGGTTCTTGCGGATGAGTCCGTGCCAGATCGCCTCGCGCGGCCCGCCCATGCGCATGGCCAGGGGCAACAGCGAGAGTTTCGCGGTGCTTTGGGGATATTTCGGCAACAACAGCTGGTAGCAACGGACGCGAGTGAAGTAATCCACGTCGCCGGGCTTGGTCATGCCCACGACCGGGTGGATGAGCAGGTTGGCTTCCACTTGTTTCGCGGCGCGGAACGTCAGTTCCACGTGGGCGCGGTGCATGGGATTGCGAGTCTGGAAAGCCACCACGCGGCGCCAGCCCAGGCGGGCAAACTCAGCGCGCAGCTCCGCCGGGGTCAGGCGCAGAGTGCGGAAATCATAGTGCGGGGGCGGAGTCAGTCCTTCCACGCGGCCCCCAACATACCAGGGGTTGGCTTTGTTGATGGTGTAATCCGCGCCGGGATGTGCGCTGCTGGTGCTGTTGAAGACGGCTTTGGCTTCCGCCTTACGATCGGGCTGCCACACGTCCTCGACATTCAACACGGCGAGCATGACGCCTTCCGGGTCGCGCAGGGCCACTTTGCTGGAGCCGGGGGTGAGCTTCTTAGCGAATTCTTCCGTCACATCAAGCGTGATGGGCATCGGCCAGAGCAAGCCGCTGGTGAGGCGCAGGTTGTGACACACGCCCTCGTAATCGGCGCGGTTCAGGAATCCGCGTAGAGGGGAGAAGCCGCCGCTGAGCAGCAGTTCCAGATCACAAATCTGGCGGGCGGTCAGGTCCCAGGAAGGCCATTCCCGGGATGCAGCCTTCAGTTCGTCGGCGCGCTCGGGCGCCACAATAAGGTTGATAAGTTCGCCGCCATGGGGCGAAACCAGATGGCTTGATGAGACAGTCAATTCCTACATCCTCCTAGGTATATTCAGTTGCTGAGACTGGGAATGCGAAGAAACGGGATATGTCGAGGACAAGCGTTACTGACATCGACAACAACAGGAACAACAGGAAGAAGGACACACGCGGGGCGAGCCTTGCACAGACAAGGATAGAACCAGCTCGAAGTTGGTGTGCGATGTCACGATGGTGATGAAGAACACTGCCGTCACGGGTGTTTCCCGCGACCCCGCCATTAGAATACGCTATTTTCGCGCGTTTTGCTGATATCTTTGAGCGAAGTTTAGGGAAAAAACGCCGGCTTTAGGAAAAATTCCCAGGGGGACGAACTGGCCTCAACTTACAAAACCTGGCTGCAACGGGGTCTGATGGGCAGCGGAATTCTACGCGCCGGGGCCCGTTTTCTGCCTGCCGGCGCGGTAGTCCTGATGTACCACTCGGTGTTGCCGGACCCGGCTCCGCAGAGGGATATCCTAGGGGGAATCGTGCACCCGCTGGCCGTTTTCGAGCGGCAGATGGAGGTCCTGGCGCGGGAGTATCACCCTGTCAGCATGCAGGAGGTGCATGCCTTTGTCCTGGGACAAAAGCCTCTGCCCCGGCGTTCGGTCGCGGTCACCTTTGATGATGGCTATGCCGACAATCTGGAGGTCGCCGGGCCGGTGCTACGACGCTATGGAATTCCGGCCACCGTCTATGTCACCGTGGATTGCGTAGAGCAGAGGCAAATCCCCTGGCCGGCACGTCTACGCCGCGCTTTCCTCACTACCAAGAAAACGGCCTGGACCCGCCCCGGCGGGGCTCCAGTTTCTCTGCCGGAGGCGGCGGAGCGCCAGCACTCCCTGGACCTCACCTCGGACCATTGTGCCGGTTTGTGCGGAGACGTCCAGGAGCAATTTGTCGCCGCCATCGAGCGCGACCTCGAGGTCGGACCTTATACCGCCAACCTCATGATGAGCTGGGAACAACTACGTACCTGGGTTAAGCAGGGACACATCGCCGGCTCGCACACGCTGACCCATCCCAACGTGGCCCACATCGGGGACGCGGAGTTGCAACGCGAGCTGAGCGAGTCGAAGCGCCGCATGGAACAACAACTCTCCCAGGAAATCACCCATTTTGCCTATCCCGGCCCCGCCTTGCAGCCCATCTGGTCTCAGAAAACCCGCCAGGTATGTCACGCCGTGGGATACAAAGTGGTGGTGACCACGACCTCCGGTCTGGTGCGGCCCGGAGCAGATCCGCTCGGCCTGTGCCGTGTGGGTGCGGCCCAGACCGTGGCCGGCCTGCGCTGGAACCTGGAGAATTCCTTTCTGGGCCGGCGGGTTTAAATTTATTGGCCGTTGGCGGATTGAAAGTACTGCGCCATGCGTGCCCGCAGCTCCACCCCCATCGGTTCATGCTTCAGAAAAAACCAAAGCACTCCCGCCCCATAGACCGCGCTGCCTGCCAAAACCTGCACCAGGAGCGGGCCGTAGCTGTGCGCGTAGAAAAGACGCTGCATGAACAACAAGGCCAGCACCATGGGTATGCAGAACAGAAAAGGAAACAGGTAAGCCTCCCGGACAAAGGTCAGGACGGGAACCTGCAGTTTGCGGCAAAGGTGGCGGGGCAGGAAGAACAGACAGGTGCAGAGCAAGGGGATGGCTGTTCCTACCGCGTCTCCCACAATTCCAAAATGGCGGACCAGCACCACGCTCAGAATGATATTGGCGGCGGCCTCCATCATGGCCACCGCCGCCAACGGACGGTGCCAGCTGGTGCCGAACAGGATGCGGGTGGAGGTGGCCTGCGCGAAATACAGAGTCGAAGGGATGAGCAGGATCAGCAATACCAGATAACTCGACACATAGCGCGGACCCACCCAGGCCTCGATCACCGACTTTCCCAATACGATCAAGGTGGCGCTGATGGGAAACATGGTGAAGGCGCAGGCGCGGTTGCCGTGAATAAAAATTTTGCGCAAGCGGTCGAAATCTCCCGCGGCGTGCACCTCGCTCGACATGGGGGTGAAAATTTGCGCCAGGCTGCCCACTACGTCCGTGGCGTAGTCCACCAGCCTGCCCGCGATGGAAAAGTAGGTGATGGCCGAGGCGGAGAGAAACGTCCCAATGATGATGGCGTCCGTCTTGAAGCGCAGCCGTCCCGCCACAATCAACAAGAAAGTGATGGAGCTGTACTGCGCCACCTGGCGGAAAGAGTTGCGATCGATGAAACGCCAGCCATAAGGCACGCGGATCAGCCGTTGCACCAGGATGCACTGCACCAGAGAGGCCAGCAAAGGAATGGCGATGGTGATGAAAGCGACCATCAACAGTCCGTAGCCTTTTTTTAAGGCGATCACGACCAGCACCGCGCGCACCGGCGAGGAAAGAATGTTGGTCAGGTTCAGCAGGTAGAATTTTTGCAGCCCTTCCAGGACGCCGCCCCACATTCCCAGGGGAAATCCCAGGGCCAGCGAGGCGCCCACCATGAAGAACAGAATTTGCGCGTCATGGTGAAAGCTCAACGGCACGCGAAAAATCTTGTCCACGAACAAGCTGCCCAGGACGGTGGGAACCAATAGCGCCAGCCCGATGCAGCTATAGAGAAAGAGATTGGTATTGATCAGCCGGGCCAACCCTTCCTGGTCGGCTGTGGCGACGAATTTCGCCACATAGCGAATCAGCGCCGAGCGAATCCCAAAATCAAAAATGCCGTAGTAGCCGGTAAGGGAAAAAATCAGGACCCAAAGTCCGAAAGCCTCGTCGCCCAGATGGTGCAGGATGTAAGGGGACAGGAAGAATCCGACGACAATGGTGACCCCAAGCCCCATCCAGCTGGAAGCAATGTTCTTCAGTGCCTGGATTTTCAGATTCATAGCGCCCAAAGGGCTATTCTAGCGGGCCTTTCCGCGGAAAAAGAGAACCACTAAGATGCGGCCTGGGGTCCAGAAGGTTGAACGGCGGGCACTGCCACAAGGTTCACAGCACCACTTCGACTTCTTCGGTTTGGGGGACGCGCCTAGGGGGCGGGATTTCCCGGCGTTGCCGCAGCGCGATGTTCCCATCCGGCAAAAAGCAGGCCAGATCGCCTGTACATAGCAGGGAATCGGCTGGCGTGCTCTCCTGCCCAGCCTCCTGGCCGATTCTTCCCAGGTACAGCAGACCGGTAACGCCGATCGGCACCGGCTGCTGCAATTCATCGAGAATGCAGGCCCGCACGTTGGCTATGGGGCGTCCTATGGGGACCGACTCCGGTGACCAGCAGCGGGCATCGTCGTCCTGCAGCTGAAATGTGCAACTGTAGAACGGCGCCTTCGCCGGCTGATAGTACTGGATCAGCTGGCAATGGCCGGCTTTTCGCAGCCGGTCCGCAAATTCCCAGGCCAGCGGCTCGCCGCTTATCAGGAGATATCTGTTAGGCAAGACCATCGGCTCCGCGGAAAGCTCACCCCACCAGGACTGCGCCTGAGAAGACGTGGCGCACAAAACGTCGATGTGGTGCCGCCGTAAATATGTCCCTAGCGTGTGCCGGTCGGCGCTCACCTCGTGGTCCAGCACGTGCAGAAGCCCGCCGGAAATCAGGCACGGGAACAGGCTGCTCAGACTGCCCGGCAGCGGGGCTGTGACCGCCAGCTGCAAGGCGGGACCGGATTCGCCCCCCAGGCGGCGGCGAAAGAAATGGGCGGCGTTGATGATGTCTTGATGGCGGATCGGGGCCCCCTGGTCGGGGTCTCCCACGAATGCGGCTTGTTCCGGGTCGCGGGCGCGCCCGGGATTGTCTGCCGCTTCGCTCGGCAGGGAGGCCTGCAGAATTTTCCACTCGATGGTCTGGCTGCGCGGATGGGCCAGCGCCGCCGCGGATTGGCGCCGCACCAGGCACAGGCGCGCGCTCGCGGCATTCTCCTGCCCCTCCCCGGAATCCCCGGGCAACACGGGTGCACAACAAGCGCCCGCTTTGAGGATGCCCAGGACTGCGACCACCAGGTCTGCGGACATCTCCAGGGCCAGGCCCACGCGAGATCCACTGGCTACGCCCAGCTTGCCCAGGGCATGCGCCAATTGATTGGCCCGGGCGTTAAGTTCCCCATAGGAGAGGACTTGGCCCTGATACTGTAAGGCGGGGAGCTCCGCGCCCTTCTCCACCTGCTCTTCAAAGAGCGCTGGCACGGTGGAGTGGGAGGGATATTCTGACCGTGTCTGGTTGAAGGTGTAAAGCACGCGCCGCCGCTCACCCTCATCCATCACTGGCAGAGTGCAAATCGGGGCCTCGGGATGGAGCGCCGCCGCGCGCAGCAATGCGGGAATCCGGCGGGTCATCTGTTCCGCCACCGGGCGCGCCACCGCGTCGGGATTGTAGGCGACATCTACCCAGGGCGTCTCTTCCTGGGAGAATCTCATCTGGAGCTGGAAGCGTTCGCTGGGCAGGTTCTCCCAGATGATCGAGAAAGAGATGTTCTCCGTGGTCAACTTGGGCAGCCGTTCTTCCTGGAGAAAGCCCGCCGGCGAGATGAAGGCGGTCGTGCTCGCGGGGAAGTAGTCCTGCCATTTTTCCGCGTTGGTGCGCGCTTGGCTGCTCTGTCGCACCACCTCCGTGAAGGACTGATCGGCGTGGAGATTAGCGTAGAGGGGCAGGGTGCGGGCAAAGGCCCCAATCGCGTCCCGCCAGGCCGGGGCCGTTCTTCCGTGGCTAAGGCAGGCGGTGACAATTTCCTGCTGGCCGCTCAGCCGGCCCAGCAGGATCTGCCATGTGGCCAGCAACACATCCGAAAATTCCCCCGCTGTGCTCTCCGCCAGTTCGCCCAGCAGCGTGGGATTGACCGCAATGTGCACCGTCTTGGGAGAGAACGGGAGCTGGGGGCTGTCGTTCCCCACAAAAGGCAAGCTCAGCTGCGGGACCTCCCGCCAGCGGCTGTGCTGCCAGAAGTCTCTGCCGGCCCGTGCTGCCGCATGGTTCCTGCGCAACAGCTCGTGCTGCTGTTCGCAGTATTCCGCGTACTGCGAAACCGGCGGCAGCGCTGGATAGCCGGCGTAAAGGGGGGCCAGTTCGCGGACCATGTTCTTCAGCCCCAGGCTGTCGCTATACAAAGCGGGAAGGCTCAGTAGCAGGATTCGCCGATCATCTGTCAGCTGTACCAGCCAGGCCTGCACGGTGGCCCCGCGGCTGGGATCCAGGCGGGCGCCTGCCTGGATCAGATCTTCAATCTGCTCGTTTTGCCGGATGGCCCCAAAGGGACGCAGGTCGGCTTCCTGCGAGGCCAGGGTCAGACCCGGTTGACGGACCTGGTGGTAGGGTGCCCGGGAGCCAGGCGCGGGCGCAAACACGGTGCGCAGAATCTTGTGCCGCTCCACCAGCTTGTCCAGAGCACTCCACAGGCGCGGCGTCTCCAGCGGGCCCTCCAGCAACACAATCATCTGTGCCGCAGCTCCGTTTCCGGGCGCGCTGCACATGCGCTTTTGTTGCTCCGAAAGAGGAACCCGTGCTGTTCCCAGCTCGTGCATGTAAGCCATACTCCAGGAGAATATTGCGCCGAGGCCCCCGGCGCACACACTGCCACTCACAGATAGGAAAAACGTTGCTCTGTTTCTCTCACAGAACCGGCTGCTCCGCTAGCTGCTGATTTTGGTTCCCAGCGCCGCCGCTGGTCAGCGCGCTTCTCCCGCGTCTGGCGCGGGAGAGGTGGGTCGCGGGCGGTGGACCGGCTCGCGGAATGAGTACTTGAGCAGCACCCAGAGAGCGCGAAAACCATCTTTCCAGCCGATCTTCTTGCCCTCCTCGTAAGTCCGGCCCCAGTAGCTGATCCCGACCTCATAAATGCGCAGGCCACGCTTGGCCACCTTGACGGTAATTTCCGGCTCAAAGCCAAAGCGGTTTTCTTCCAGAGGGATGTTCTGGATGACTTCGCGGCGGAAGGCCTTGTAGCAGGTTTCCATGTCCGAGAGATTGATGTTGGTGAGACAGTTGGAGAGCAAGGTCAGGACCCAGTTTCCCACCGAATGCCAGAAATACAGCACGCGATGCGGCCGTCCGCCTAGAAAGCGGGATCCGTAAACGACATCGGCTTTGCCTTCCAGAAGCGGCTGCAGCAGCAGGGAATACTCCGCCGGGTCATATTCCAGATCGGCGTCCTGAATGACCAGAAAATCGCCGGTCGCTTCCTGAATGCCGCGGCGTAAGGCCGCCCCCTTCCCCATATTGCGGGGTTGCAGCACGACCCGCACCTGCGGGTGTTGTTTCTGCAGTTCCGCCAGAACTTCCCGGGAGTTGTCGCGGGACCCATCATCCACGCAGATCAGTTCCAGTTCCATGGGGGCCACTTCCAGGACGCGGTGCACAATCTGGCGTAACGTGGCCTGTTCGTTATAAACCGGCATGATGACCGAGAGTTTCATGTGTGCGTCTTACAGGGGGCTCCCTGACTCCCGAAAAATTGTGTTTGGCGCAGAGTTGTCGGCAGAGCGTAGAGCAAATGCCCTGTACCTGCGCCCCGTCCCCGCCGGAAAGAATCCCTGTCAAGCCCCGGCGAGGGCGGTTTTAGCATTAAGTTCCTGATTGCACGGCAAATATAATGCCACAGGTGATGTCCCATTTTCCCTGTCCGGATTGTTATCCTGAAAATAGTAGGGGATCCCGAGAGGAAAAGTGGTTTGCAGTTTGGAATTTGTTGCTGCGTGTAATTCCTTCCCGTCCGTCTCAAAATGAGTGGAATTTTGTCCAGCCCCCAATTGGCTGAATTTCCACATGTTAGACCGGCTCCCGCGGCCATGCTGGGAAACCTGTAGAGCTCTTCCGGCAACGGGCAGCGCAATTTTTCTGGCGCGATGGCGCCGAGGTTTCCGGCTCACTTAGGAAAAGACATTGTAAGTGAAGTGTTTTGAGACAGGTACGAAAGAACGGCAAAAGCGCGCAAGGGCGCTGAGGCAGCCTTCTACAAAATGGGGAACGCAGCCCGTCCAGAATTTTGGATTTTTTCGGGACCCTCCATTTTTTCCGGCATAGCTTGGGGTGCTTGGCAACCGGGATGCTATGAATTCTTGAAGTACGCCCGTCATCATTTACAACCGCCCAGGGACGGCCAGTTCCTGGTGGAAATCATCGGTGAGTGCTGTCTGACAGTCAAGGCAGTACGGTACTCCGGGGGAAGTGTGCATGAAGGAGGAAAAAACGGTCCAACTCGGTCCGCGAGAACAGCAGATCGCGGAGTTACTTCTGCAAGGCTGTGACAACGACGAAATCGCCAAACAACTGAACATGGCGCGGCGCACGGTGAAGGCGCATTTCAATCGTCTTTTTCTGCGCTTTGGCATAACCGGCGGCATCAAGCGGGTGAAACTCGCAACACTTTTATATCGGAGGCAGCAGCAATGTTCGAACGGTACGGAAAGCGATCCCCCAGCGCTCGGGAACAGCGAGTCATCGAGCTCGTCGCTCAAGGACTCAAAAACCGCGAGGTGGCCGAGGCCATTGGAACCTCAGAACACGTCGTCAAGAATTACCTCCGAATTATCTACGACAAGCTCGGACTCTGGAACCGGGTTGAGCTCGCTCTCTGGTACGAAGCTCGGCGGCACGAAAGCCCAGCCCAAGCCTGACGAAGTGGAGAGTTGGGAAAAACGCATCATGGGGCTGAATGCCGGGATCCATTCCCGGCATACGCACTGAGCTTCGGCGAAATTTGCGACCGCACACGCAGCAGGAAGGCCTTCGGATTTCCGAAGGCCTATTTTTTTGTTCGTTTTAACGGCAGGTGCTGGAGTCAAAGTTGCGCAGCTGGCCAGCGGCATCCAGGTTTCCCTTTTTGGCGGCGGCCACCAGCAATAGGCGGGCCTGTTCGCAACTCTTCGGCACGCCGTCTCCGGTCTGGTACAGATTCGAGAGCAGGAGCAGGGCGGTCGCATTCTGCTTGCTGACCGACTTCCACAGCCAGTGGGCCGCCGCGGAGCTGTCGCGGGACGGGCCTTCCAGATAATGCTGAGCCAGCTGCAGCTCTTGATGTCCATCGTCTGTCGGCGTAGTCACGGCCGGGTCCCCCGTCGCGGGGAGCTTTTCGATTTGGGCGGCAGCCTGCACCGGAGGGTTGGCAGGTGGGGTGGGCTGCGGTTGCGCGCTCACCGGCCCCGCCGCAGGGGCGGTGGCCGCTGGCGACGGGACAGGCGCATCCGTACCGTCGGTCCCTTGCGGCGAAGCGGAAGCGGTCCCCGCAGGCGCCGGAGATGAGGGGACTTCTGCAGCGGGCGGTGCGGTCGCTGCTAAATCCTGGGGCGGCGTGGGGGTGCGAGGCGCCGTGCTGGCTGCGGGAGCTGCAGAGTTGGAGCTGGCATGGTGCGTGGGAGCGCTGCGCAGGCTCCACTCCCGATAAACGAACCCGCCTCCCAGCAAGATTAAAATGGCCACCACCGCATACTTCCATCCTGCACGGGAAGGTTCCGGCTCCAGCAAGTGGATTGGGGTCTCGTCCCGCGAGATTGCCTTGTCCCGCAACCACTGCAGGTCCGATTCCTCGCGTAATGGTTCCCTAGAAGCGGGTGGCGCGGGTGAGGGCGCTGTAGCTGACCGGGGCATCTCCGGAGTGAGGGCAACGGGTCGGCCCATGGTTGCTTTCGGCAGACTCACCTCAGGGTACAGACGAGAGCCACAGAAGCCGCAGTAGCGTTGGTTCGCCAGATTTTGTTCCTGACACGCCGGGCAGGCCGTCAGTTGCAGGCTGGCGGCGGAGTCGGGAAAGCGTTCGCCGGCCAGGGCAACTTCCTCTTCCAGGGGGTCGAAGAAGGAGCGGCGAGCCGGCGCCGCTGACCCGTCTTTTTCCTGCGCCAGCTCGCGCAGCAATTCTCGCACCGCGTCGGCGCGTTTTTCCGGAGGCGTAGTGAAATAGACCTGCGACCAGCGTCCCAGGTTCTCTGCCAGGACTGGGTTGGTCAGCGGATTCAATTCAGGATCAAGGGGCTGAGTCGGATCAAAGCCATGGTCGGGGGACGACATGGTTCAGTGGGTCTCCAAATTCAGGATTCTGCCATCTGAAACATTCCACTCTCCTCAGCATGGGTTGTCAAACCGAAAGCGGAGAGGATTTTGCTGTAGGCCGGCTAGTTACAGGCCTTACGAAAGGCCGGCTCGAACTGGTCCAGCTGCGCATCGCGCTGGCTGGTGAATTTGCCATTGCCGGTTTTGCCGTACTGATCGGCATCTGGGCAATAGTAGAGCGCGGTGTGCAGGTCCACCCACACTTTGATGTCGGGGTTGCCGCGATAAGCCTCGGCCGGCGGCGCGACCGCCAAGCCCAGATCCACCAGAATCGATTCCAGGAAAGAGAGCTGGGGTGGCCGGGGGCGGTTGCTGGGTTGATTTTCTGTTGGCCGGCTGCCCCATCCCGCCAAAACGGCAAGCAACAGGACGGCGGAGATAGCCAGATAAATATTTGCCCGCTGGGTTTGCCAAAGGCGTTGCAGCATGCTGCCGCGCGATTCGACGCCCGGCGAGGCCAGGGATTCCAGCCATTGTTTGGTACGGCGCGCCGTCGTCCAGGGTTCCGCTGCCTTCGGCAACGAAGCGGGAGTTTCGCTGGCCGGTGGCAATTCCATTTCCTTCGCCGGGACGAGAAATGTGGCGATCGCAGGCGCGGCGCTCTCTTCCAATTTCGCCACTGGGGCATAAGGCTCGGAAACAGGCGGGCTGGCCGGTTGGGAAAGCAGAGCCAAGCTATCCTCTGCCGGCTCAGGAGGAAACTGTGCTACCAGGTCTTCCAGCAAGGGTGGCAGTGCAAGTGTCTCCTCTGCTGGCCAGGAGGAAGACTCCGCAAGATCTTCTGGCATCTCTTCCGGGCTAACAACCGGTGGGCCGGCGTGGGGTTCGGTTGCTGGGGCAATGGCGGAAAAAGGAACTTGCTCCTCGGTGGGCGGAGCCAAGGCAGCGCCTTCCGGGGGAGAGTCCAGCCAGCGCTGGGTGCCGCACAAGCCACAGAAAACCTCATCACGGGAAAGCGCATGGCCGCAGCGGCGGCAGGTTTCCGTGGCCAGTGCAGCTTGTTCCGCGGTCGGCGATGTGCCCAGGGTCGCCCCCAGGGCAGCGGCATTTTCCGGAAGAAGGGCGCGCAGTTCTTCTTCGGTGAAGTGAGGGATCTCCGGCTCTGCCGGCACGGGATGGACATTATCCGGGGCGGGCGCGGCTGGTTCCGCGCCACCCGCCATGCGCTCCAGCTGTGGCTTGATGCGCTCGATGGCGTCCAGCATGGCGGCGCGTTCCTGGGCCAGCGTGCGCTTAGAGGCAACTTCTGCCGCTCGCACCAGGGCGGTGGTGATCAGGCCGGCCATCAACTGCGAGGTGCGCAACTCCGGTTCTTGAAAAGCGGCGGGGCGCACATAACGCAACTCGATGGCGCCGGCCAGTTTGCCATCGTGATGGATGGGCGCCGCGATGAGCGAGCCCACATTTAGACGGTGGCAAAGATCCGGGGAAAGATAGAGGTCTTTAGCGGTGTCAGGAATTTGCAGGATCTTGCCCGAGGCCAGACACTCGGCGGCCAGGGTTTCCTCGCAGGGATACTCCGCCCCGCCTTCCGCCTGGGCGATCCCGGTCCCATGCAGGTAAGCGAAGCGATCGGCTTGCACGATGCCGATGGCTACACCGTCGGCCCGCGTGATGCTGGCGGTACGCTCCGCAATCAAGGGCAGGGCCTCCGCCAGTTCCAGCTGACCGGTCAGAATCAGGTTCTGAATCTCTACGATCGTACTCAGGGCCTGTTCCATGCTAGGTTTGGGCTCGGCCGTCAGTGTGGGCCCTCCTGGGCGGGACCGGTCATTGTGTTGCTGGACCACGAAGGCGGCCTGGAGTAATTGTTGAAACGATTCCGGGCCGGTGATCAGCTTTTTCGCGCCTGGAAGAGATGGTTTCAAGCAACACCGATGCGGCCGCTCGAGTCTGTTCTTGCGAGCCCCATTGTAATTGCAATTCTCCCGCCAAAAAAGGAAAACGAAGCGTGGATGGGGGCGGCAGATTTTGCCCCCCCGAGCCCCCTCACGTGCGCCCCGAGGCCGGTAAGTCACTGGAGAGGTATGGCTTACAAAAGGGTCCTCCGGCCAGCCGAAAGCGGCACTCGGCCGGCTGGCAGAGTGCGGTCAATGGGCTCCTGGAGGGCCGCAATCTTTTGCGCTTCACGACCTTGCACTGTCCCAAAACCGAGTCCTGGCGGGGGGCCGGAAATCCATTCTGGAATTGGCAGTTCCATATCAGGTTCGAGGGGGAGCCGCGCAGAGATGGGCCGGGCCGCGCCGGATGGAGAAGCGGCTGTAGCCAAAAGGCTTTCTCCCTTGGTGTGGCAGGGCGAAACTTTGGTGAAGTACGTGCTGCATGCTGAAAGCGGAGGCCAGCTATGACGATTCCGCAATGGATGGATGCCAACCCGGGGCCGGACCTGATGCACATCAAGATCACCCAGCGGGATGCGGAGGTGTTGAAGCTGCTGGTGCAAGGTTGCAGCAACAAAGAGATCGCCGCGCAACTGCGTATCAGTCCGCGCACCGTGAAGCAGCACCTGCGCACCTTGTTTCTGCGCGCCGGCATTAAGGACGGACGCAAACGCGTGAAGCTCGCCACCGCGATGTTTCAGAGGGAGCAAAAGCTATGCAGCCAAGAGATCGAATGACCAGTAAGGAAGTGCAGGTGGCGGTGCTGGTATGGGAAGGCCGCACCAACCGCGACATCGCCACCCTGATGGGGACCACGGAGCAAGTGGTGAAGAACTACCTGCGCACGATTTTCGACAAGCTGGGGGTGTGGAGCCGTCTCGAGCTGGCGCTGTATGTGGCCGGCCACGGCGGAATCAAGTGGAAGGACGAGGCCCTGGTGCTGGATGCTCCCGAATTTGCCCGCAGTCTGGAGCGCACCGGATGAGCAGGGCCGGGCGGCGGCCTGGTCCGGTTCCTGGCTGTGAACCGATGTCTGCGTCGCAGGAGGAAAGAGATTTGTCCCCGATTTTGCACAGGCGCAGTGCTGGGCCCGTGCGGCTTGACGCAGGCTGCATCGTCCCGATTCGGCAGCATGAGGGGCATCTTCCCGGACAGGCGGTGCGGGCTTTGCGCTCCTGCCCAGAAAAAGGTGCACATGGCTGTGAAGTGGCGGCATGTGGCTGCCAGCTAAGGACGTAAACATGCGGGAAAAAGCATTGACCGAATCGGCCAGAAAGCGTAAACAGCCCCAGATTCCGATGCGTCCGGCGAGCCTGGGGGAGACTGCGGCGAATTCCTGTATTTCGCCCTTGGACAGCGTGCCTTGGTCCGCGTCTCCTGCCCCTCCCGAGGCGGGCCCGGAACGTGGAGCTTCGGCCATGTTGACGAGCGCGAATGAGCGGGCGAAGACGACCATTCTGGTCGTGGACGATTCACCGGAAATGTTGCGGTATCTGCGGACCTTGCTGGAGGTGGAGTGCTTCCGCGTGGTTACGGCGCACAATGGCCAGGAAGCGCTCACCCAGTTGCAGGCCGGCTGCGCGCCGGTGGCGGTGATACTTGATCTGCAGATGCCGGTGATGGATGGTCTGCAAACTCTACAACGGCTGCGCCAGCTGCGTCCCGAATTGAAGGTCATCATGTGCTCCGCGGTGGAGGACCCAGCCCAGATTCGTCGCGCCCTGTCGCTGGGGGCAGAGGTTTTTCTGCACAAGCCAGTACAGCACCTCTATTTGTCGGCAGCTCTGCAGCGTTGCATGCAGGAGCCCCCTACCGCCTTGCCTGAGGTGCTGGTGCCTAAGCCGCGCCGCATTCCTGCACCGCGCCTGCGGGCTTTGAAAATCCGCGAGCAAGGCTCCGCTCCGCCCCACTAGGCGTTCTTTGGGCCATCTTCCACGGTCGGGCGGCGAATGTTGTAAACTACAACCTGCATCGCGCGCCCGTAGCTCAGCTGGATAGAGCGGCAGCCTCCGGAGCTGTAGGTCGGGAGTTCGAATCTCTCCGGGCGCGCCAGACCCCCCTTTTCCCCCCACGCCGTTTTCCCAGCAGATACAGCATGGGGAAGGCCTTGTATTCTAGACAGCCGTGAGGCAACATCCAGGGGCGGGGACGGTATCTTAAATATCTATAAGACAATCCCCCATGCAGGCCCCTGGGCTTCGCATCGTTCGAAATGATCACAGCTAGCATGCTTTGCAGTCAGGCCAACGAGTCAGGAGATTGCATGTCCGAGGGCGGGGAAGATATTTCACAGTTTGCGGGCCTAGGTTGGAGACAAGTTTGTTGGTTGGTCTTTTTTGCCGTCCTGGTGGGCGGGTTGGGCAGCGCTCCGGTTTTCGCCGATACCCTGAATGGCCACACCGTCGTGCTCGACGGCAGCAACAAGATCATTCCCTGGACCCCTGATCCCACGCAGGGATATGACACGGTCATCACCCTGGCCTGGAACTACCTGCTGAACGACGTGCCGGTTGCCTGCAGCGGCAAGCCCGCTTACTACTGCTACAGCTATCTGGATCCCGACACCCAGCAACCCCAGGACTGGCCCTTCAATCCAGCCGGCATGTACGCCATGCTGACCGAGTCGGCGCTGAAGTATTACCAGTACTCGGGAAATCGCGATGTGGTGACGGTGGCGGAAAACGTGGCCACCTGGCACCTGCAGCATGGCATGACGTTGGCCAGCGACAGCTGGGCGAGCGTTCCCTATGCGGAGGGCGATGCCGGCTCGCTGACCTACCAGGGCGCGGCGGTGGGAAACACTTCGGGGCTAGGCGACGGCCAGGGGTATCTGGAGCCGGACAAGATCGGCGAGTTGGGCTACGCCTGGCTGACGCTTTATCAATTCGACGGCAACACCGCGTATCGCGACGCAGCCATTCAATGCGCCAACGTGCTGGCCGCCAAAATCCGCGCCGGCGACGCTACTCATTCGCCGTGGCCGTTTCGCGTGAACGCCAAGACCGGGGCTGTTCGCGAGGAATACACCGCAGACGCGATCAATCCCATTCGTCTGTTTGATCTGCTGATCAAGCTCAATCTGGGCAATACGGCGAATTACCAGACTGCGCGCAATACCGCCTGGACCTGGCTGAAGACTTATCCTCTGCAGAACAACGTGTGGGCGAACTATTTCGAAGACAACACCATTCAGCCCGACCTGAATGACACCACGCAGTATACGGCTCTGATGACGGCCCGCTACCTGATGGAGCGCAGCGATCTCGATGCCAGCTGGCAGAGCCATGTGCAGGGCATTTTGAATTGGGTGCTGGACAATTACGCCACCCAGTCGTATGGCGCCAATACCATTGAGGAGCAGGCCATCTTCGCCTATCCCATGGGCAGCCATACTTCGCGCTATGCCTCGGTGAATGCCATGTTGTATGAACTGACGGGCAACACCACGGCGCAGCAGGAAGCCATTCGCTCGTTCAATTGGGCGACCTACATGGCGCGGTCTTCGGGTGTGGTGATCGATGGCCCGGATGTAAACCATCAGTGGTTCACCGACGGCTACGCAGATTATGTCCGCCACTTCCTGACCGGGATGGGGGCGATGCCGACGTTCGCTCCTGCCGGAGAAGACCATCTTCTGCGCTCGACCTCCATTGTGAAGAGCGTGACGTATTCTTCCGGCGGCGTGAGCTACGCCACTGCGGAGAACTCCGCCACCGAGGTGCTGCGCATCAGCTTCACCCCCACCAGCGTGCTGGCGGGAGGGGTGGCGCTCAGCCAGAACGCGAACCTCAATCAGCAGGGATACACCTTTGATTCGAGTACGGGGATTCTGCGCATCCGGCACGATCAGAATGGGGCCATCCAGATCAGCAGCGGGGGAGCGGATTTCGCGCTGGGCCCGGCCTCAGGCGGCTCGACCAATCTGACCGTGACTGCTGGACAGACGGCGACGTACAACCTGCAGGCAAGTTCCATCAGCAGCTTTAGTGGAACGGTGGCCCTCACCTGCGCGGGTGCGCCTAACCTGGCCAACTGCACGGTAGCGCCGTCGAGCGTGAATTTGGATGGCTCGACTCCCGGCGCATTTACGGTGACGGTCACCACCACGGCGCACACCTCCGCCGGGTTATGGGCTCCGCGAAGCGATGCTCCGTTTGGTCCATCCCAAGGTTTGGCGGGTACCATACTCATGGCCAGCGGTATGGCCATGGCGCTGCTGTGGCTGGCCAAGCCGGCGCGGCGCGGGATGGCGATGGCCATGGTTGCGTTATTCCTTGTGGGCCTGTCTACCTCCTGCGGTGGTGGTTCTTCTTCGGGCGGAGGCGGTGGTGGCGGCGGAGGAGGCTCGGGAGGCACGACTTCCGGGACCTACATCTTGAGCGTGACCGGCACCGAAAGCGGGGTCAGCCACGCGTTGAATTTGACCCTTAAAGTGAACTGAGCGCAGGTCCGGTGGCGCTTTTGTGGGCTGCTTCGAGGGTTGGCCTGCACCGGGGCTGAGAGATCAAGGAAGCCGGAGCTGGCATGGGGCCTTCAGAGATCCTCGATCCGGTGGCTGCTTACGAGCAGATCGCGCCATTCTTTCCTCGTCTGGCCGAACGCCGAAGGAGATACCTGGAAAGTATTGACGCGCAGGTGGTGGCGCGAATTCCCGCCGGCAGCCAATCGCTTCTCGATATAGGCGCCGGGGACGGCAAGCGCACCCTGCGCATCGCCGCCAAAACAGGTGTCCGCCAGATAGTGCTGTTGGAGCCCAGCTTCGCCATGAGCCGCAGCGTGGCAGGAGCTGAAGTGTGGAGAATTCGCGCGGAGGAACTGTCTGCGCAAGCTGTGGAAGTGACCGGCCGCCAGTTCGATGTCATCACCTGCCTGTGGAATGTGTTGGGACATGTTCGTCCCGCGGCGGCGCGCGCGGAAGTCGTGCAACAGCTGGCCCGCATGCTTTCTCCCTCCGGTCTTTTGTTTCTGGATGTGAATCATCGTTATAACCTGCGGGCCTACGGGGCCGCGGCCACCCTCGCGCGCTTTTTCTACGATCGGATCCATCCTGGCGAGCAGAACGGCGATGTCACGGTCACGTGGGAATACAAGGAAGCGCAATATCGCACCTATGGGCATTTTTTCCGGCATGCCGAAGTGTTGCCTCTGATGCAGAGTGCGGGCCTCGCACTGCAGGCGAGGATTGTGGTGGATTATGCCAGCGGGCAAACCCGGCGATGGGGCTGGGAAGGGAACCTGCTTTACGTTTTCCGACGCAGGTCGGCGAGCGCTTCCGACAAGGCGTCCGTGACTTCCTGAATCTGGGTTTCCGTGAGTTGGGAAAAGAACGGGAGGGCAAGGACACGGGCCGCTACCTGTTCCGTGACCGGCAGTTCTATTGGCAGATGTTTCTCTCCCGCCAGGAGCGGCTGGCGATGCAAAGGCGCAAAGTAACGACCGGCGGCGATGCCTTGCGCGAGGAGACGGGCGCACAGGCTATCGCGCTCCGCTTGCCCCAAGGGATGGGCCAGTTGCACCACATAGCAGAACCAGCTGATGCGGCCGCGGGGCACACCCAGGGCCGGGCGCAGGATTTCTGGGATTCCGGCCAGCTTGCGGTCGTAGACCTCCGCGACCGCTTGCCTGCGCTGCACGATTGCTTCGATGCGCCGCAGCTGCGCCAGCCCGAGCGCGCAATTCATCTCGGAGAGCCTGTAGCTGAAGCCGGCTTCGGCCTGCTGGCACCAATCGAGCGCGGGATCGCGGCCCTGATTACGCAGGCGCCGCGCCCGTTCCGCCCAATCGGGGTTTGAGGTGAGCAGCATGCCGCCTTCGCCGGTGGTGATTTGTTTATTGGGATAAAAGGCCAGCACACTCAGATCGCCCCAGCTGCCGGCTTTTCTTTCGGCAATCTCTGCGCCCAGAGCTTCGCAAGCGTCTTCAAGCAGGGCGAACTGGTGCTGATCGGCCAGCGCGCGCAGCCGGTCCATGGCCAGGGGCCGGCCGAAGGTGTGAATCGCGACGATTGCCCGGGTCTTGGGGGTAATGGCCGCAGCCACGGCTTCCGGCGTGATGTTCAAAGTCGCGGTGTCGATATCGACAAACACCGGCCGCAGCTTTTCCTGCAAGATCACGTTCAAGGGGGCCACGAAGGCGAAAGACGGCAGAATGACCTCGCTGCCTGGGGGAAGATCAAGCAGGCGGAAGGCCAGCTGCAAGGCCGAAGTTCCGGAATTCACCGCGACGCCAAAGCTTTGGCCAATGTAAGCGGCGGTGGCATTTTCGAATTCCGGCAGCATCGGGCCGAAGCTCAGATGGGGAGTACGCAGGACGCGGAGCACGGCTTCGCGGTCGGCATCAGTGATTTCGGGTTGGGCCAGGGGAATGCGCATCAGGGGACACCGCCAGTTGGGGGCGGCGAGTTCAAGGTCTAGTGCTTGAACAATAACTTCTCTCCCAGCGGAGTGGTGGCCAGGGTCCGCGCAATTATCCTTGCCGCCTGTCCGTCCCCATAGGGGTTCTTCAAGCCCTGGATGGTGCGGCGAAATTTTGGATGCAAGGCCTGCTCCAGGGCGCGAAGGATCTCTGTCCGTTCGGCGGCGATATTCAGCACATTGGCGGCATGCTCGCGTCCTTGTTGGCGCAGGCCGATATTGAGCGTGGGCACACCCAGGGAAGTGGATTCGATCATGCCGCTGCTGGAATTGCCCAGCAGCAGGTCGACCTGGCGCAGCAGGCTCAGATAAGTAGGATGGTCCAGATTCACGAACAGCCGCGCATTGCCACGGGTGGCGACGAACTTTTCCATTTTGCCCACAAGTTTGCGGCTGCCCGCATCGGCGTTGGGATAGACGAAGAGGATCTGTTCTTTGCGCCGCGCCAAGGCGGCAAACATTTCTTCCGCTTCGGCCACGGTGTCTTGCTTGAGCGTGACCGGATGATAGAGCGCCAGAATGGTCTTCTGTTTGAGCGACAGGCGCAACTTCTTTTCGACTTGTGTCCGGCTGAGCAATTTGGCCCGCCGCAAATGGTCGAGCGACAGGCTGCCGCTGAAGCTGACCCGCCAGGGCTCTTCTCCCAGGGCGAGAATGCGCTTTTGCGCCGCCCGGGTGCAGGCGAAGTGCAGATGGCTCATCTTGGTCAGGGCATTGCGCACGGCGTCGTCGATGGCGCCCGAGGTGATCTCGCCGCCTTCGATATGCGCCATGGGAATACGCAGGGTCAGGGCCACGGAAGCGGGCGCTAACATCTCATAGCGGTCGGCGATCAACACCAGAATGTCCGGGCGCATGCGGCCCAGAAGGTCGGCCAGTCCCAGGGTGGCCAAGCCCAGCGTCTTGGCCATGCCGACGTCGCTATCAGAGCTCAGCAGGCACTCCAGGGTGGTGATCTTGTCTTTTGCGGCAATTTCCCGCCCGGTGTGGCCGAACTCTGGGGAAAGATGCGGCCCCAACGAAATGACTTTGAGTTTTATGGCGGGATGCCGTTGCAAATCATGCAACAGCCAGCGCAGGTGCGCGTAATCGGAGCGCGAGCTGGTGATCACCGCAATGGTCCGCTTCATGGAGGATGCGCAGGAACCCTGCGATTGTAAAGGAAAGCCGGATTAACCTTTGTTCATTTTCTCCGCTTGGCATTCCGATTTGCGAGGTTTTTCCTAAAGAAGAGAGGAGGGTCGCCGATGAGAGCAGTAATCGCCAAGCCCTGAGGGTGCGAGGCAACTTCCACGGGAGGACAAAATGTCGGTCGCAGGAATTTCTTCCACCAGTGCAGTGAATTCATTGCTCCAAGTCGGGGCTTCCGCATATTCACAACGGCAGTCGTTCCGCAGCGGATTGCAGCAGCTCTACCAGGCGCTGCAGTCGGGGGACTTAACCACCGCCCAGCAAGCCTACAACTCACTGACTCAGAACGGAACCAGCCCATTCCGGAATTCACAGCTTGCGCAAGACTTTGCTGCGGTGGGACAAGCCTTGCAAGCGGGGGACATTTCCGGCGCGCAACAGGCCTTTGCCACTTTCCAGCAGGATGTGCAAACCGTGGTCCAGGCCCATCATCATCATCACCATCGCGGCGGCAATTCGGCCACACCTCCAGCCTCGCAACCCGGGCCGGATATCACTATCAATCTGGGCAGCGCTCCGGCCTTGAATCCTTCGACGACGACTCCTGCTACGGACAGCGGTACTACGGACCTAGCCCCAACCGCACCAGCGGCCACTCCCACAGAATCGGTGACGGTCAATGTTGGGGGATCGAACAGCGCGGCCGCCGGACAAGTCACCCTCAACATTGGTAATAGCGCCGATAACGGGGTGGTGGACCAGGTGACGTTCAACGTGAATGGCAGCGGAAACAGCACATTGAATGTGAACGGCGCCGGCAACGGCGACCAAATTACCCTGAATGTGAACGGCAGCAATGGCGAACAGATTGTGCTGAACTTCGGGGCGGGCAATGGACAAGCTCAACAACCCGGTGTTGTCATCAACTTACAGGCTTAATACTCGTTCCGCCTTCGCCTCACGGACTGCCCTCGCGGGGCAGTCCAGGCGCTCCTTTCGCCGTCAGAATGGCCGAGGGGTATCTGGCTGGTAGTTACCGAAGGCAGTCACCATAGTCATCTTGTCGCCGGCGTCCCCCTGGCCTCAATCTGAGTGCGGACGCGTACGGGTGCGCCTGGGGGCGTAACTTCTTCTATGAGCGATGTTAAGAATGCTGCCGCGGGAGCGGACTGGACCCAGCTATTGAACGATCCGGACCTGGTGGCCCATCTGGGGCATCTGCTGAAGACTTATCGGGAAGCGCCGGCGGAGACCCGCGATCAGGCGCTGCTGGATGCCATGCGGGAGATCAAGCGGAGCGTGGCTGGACAGAAGAAGGAAGAAGGGAAGGCTTCGGTGCTCAGCCCGTCTGCCTCGGAAGCGGCGCAGGTTTCCACGACCGAGCCCGAGCGGCCACAACCGGTGGCCGCGGCTGCCACCCCGCCGTTCGAACCCGATATTTTTACCCCTTCCTGGGGACAAGACCGCCGCCGCTATCCGCGCATCAAGTGTTTTGTCGCGGTCGAGTTGCGCGTGGACGGGGCCGGGGCGCCGGTGTGGGGCAATCTTTCCAATACCAGTTTGGGGGGATGTTTTGTCGAAACCGCCAGCCCGGTCTCTACCGGATCGCATGTGGAAATCGGTTTGTGGGTGGCGAGCGGAAAGCTTTGGGTTAAGGGGCTGATCCTCAACGGAGTCATCACCAGCAGCAATCCCTGCTTTGGAGTGCGCGTGCGGTTTGATCACCTGGAAGCCGGAGAGCGCGAGACTTTAAAGCAGTTCTTGAAGTTTGTCGAAGGCCAGACCAAAGGCTATCATCAGGAAAATGGATATCTGGCGCAAATGAAGCGTTAGCCGGTCCGCTATACCCGAAAAGTGGTAGAAAAAAACACCTCTTTCATTCCTCACCCTTTCGCTTCATCTTGAAAGCACCTCTTTTTTCAGGATGAATGAATCGTTGCTCTTGTCCTCACATCCAAATTGTAAGAAACGCAGGTTGTTCCGCGCCGGGCGCGACTCTTGATACACTGCACGTGGTGGGAGATCCATTCCTATCACCCAGATCACAGACAGCCCTGCTTCCCGGTTTCCCAGCCGAGGCCTGGTTTCGCCGTAAGGAGAGATTTTTCATGGTGGCGAGCGAACAAACCCTGACCGCCCAGCAAATCGACGCCCTGAGCGTGACAACCATCCGCACTCTGTCCATTGACGGGGTCCAGCAAGCCAATTCCGGCCATCCGGGCGCACCCATGGGACTGGCGGCCGTGGCCTACTGCCTGTGGCAGCAGTTCCTGCGTTTTGATCCGGCCGACCCCATTTGGCCCAACCGCGACCGCTTTGTGCTCTCCGCCGGCCACGCCTCCATGTTGCTTTACAGCTTGCTGCACCTCGCCGAAGTACGCGGGGTGAACCCGGAGGGCGAAAAGCTGGGCGAGTGGGCTGTCTCCCTGGACGAAATCAAGCGCTTCCGCCAACTCGACAGCCGGACCCCCGGCCATCCCGAATATCGCTGGACGGCGGGCGTGGAAACCACAACCGGCCCGCTGGGACAGGGCGTCAGCACCAGCGTGGGCATCGCCATCGCCTCCAAGTGGTTGGCCGAACACTTCAACCGGCCTGGCTTTGAACTCTTCAACTACAACACCTGGGTGATCTGTAGTGACGGCGACATGATGGAAGGCATCGCCAGCGAGGCCGCCTCGCTAGCCGGGCACCTGAAGCTCTCCAACCTCTGCTGGATTTACGACCACAACAAAATCACACTCGACGGCCCGGCATCCGCATCGTTCAGTGAAGATGTGGGCGAGCGTTTCCGCGCCTATGGCTGGAACGTCCTGGAAGTGACGGATGCGAATGATCTGGACGCCTTGAAGAAGGCGTATCAGGGCTTTCTCGCCACTAAGGACCGTCCGACCTTCATCGTAGTGCACAGCCACATTGGTTACGGCTCCCCGCACAAGCACGATTCCAACGCCGCGCACGGTGAGCCGCTGGGCGAAGAAGAAGTAAAGCTGACCAAGAAGGCCTATGGCTGGCCGGAAGACGCCAAATTCCTGGTCCCCGAAGAAGTACGGCAGAATTTCCGCGAGGGCATCGGGAAACGTGGCAAGGACCTGCGTGAGAAGTGGGACGCGTTGTTCGGGGAATATAAGAAGAAATATCCCGAGCTGGCGGCGGAGTGGGCGCTCATGCAGGAGCGCAAGCTCCCGCAAGGTTGGGACAAAAACCTGCCGGTGTTCCCGGCCGATGCCAAGGGCGTGGCCACGCGCGACAGTTCGGGAAAAGTCCTGAACGCACTGGCGCAGAGCGTGCCCTGGTTGTTGGGAGGCTCGGCGGACCTGGCCACCTCCAACAAGACCACCTTGAAATTTGAAGGCGCGGGGGATTTTCAAGCCGGTTCTTATGCCGGGCGCAACCTGCACTTCGGCGTGCGCGAGCATGCCATGGGCGCAGCGGTCAGCGGGCTGGCGCTCTCCAAAGTCCGCCCCTATGGCGCGACCTTCTTCAACTTCAGCGACTACATGAAGGGTGCAATCCGTCTGGCCGGCATCATGGAGATTCCCGCCATCTACGTTTTCACTCATGATTCGATCGGGGTAGGGGAAGATGGGCCCACCCATGAGCCGATTGAACAGCTGGCCGCCCTGCGCGCCATGCCCGGAATTCTGGTGCTGCGTCCGGGAGACGCCAATGAAGTCGTGGAGGCCTGGAAGGTCGTGATGCAGTTGCAACATGAGCCGGCCGCCCTGGTGCTCACCCGCCAGGCCCTGCCCACGCTGGATCGCTCCAAGTATGCCCCGGCTGCGGGTCTCGCCAAAGGCGGCTATGTTCTGGCGGACGCGCCGGGCGGAATTCCTGACGTCATCCTGATCGGCACCGGCAGCGAAGTCTCCCTGTGCGTGAACGCCTATGAACAGCTGCAGGCGGAGGGGATCAAAGCCCGCGTGGTCAGCATGCCTTCCTTTGAACTGTTCGAACAGCAGAGTGAAGAATACAAAAAGCAGGTCCTGCCCCCCGATGTGCCGGCGCGGGTGTCCGTGGAGATGGCTTCGATCTTCGGATGGGCGCGCTACACCGGTTTGCAGGGAGTCAATGTGGGGATGCGGCGCTTCGGGGCTTCCGCGCCGTTGAAGGATTTGTTGAAGAAGTTCGGCTTTACCACCGAAGGGGTAGTGGCGGCCGCGAAAGAGGCCATCAAACGGGCGAGGTAGGGAGAATTTAACCGGAGGAGTTGCCCGGCAACGCCCCCAGTGGGAGAAGTGTGATGCAGCCAATTGAAGTACTGGAGAACGCAAAAACTACCAACCCGTTGCAAAGCCTGCTGAACTTCGGTCAGTCGGTCTGGCTGGACTATATCCGCCGCGACCTGATCACCAGCGGGGAACTCAAGCGCCTGATCGCGGAAGACGGTCTGCGCGGCATGACTTCAAACCCGGCCATCTTCGAGAAGGCCATTGCCGGAAGCAAAGACTACGCAGGGATTTTGCAGTCGCTGGAAACCCGCAAAGACCTGGATGCGAAGGGGCGTTATGAGGTCCTGGCCATCCGCGATATCCAGGACGCCGCCGACCTGCTGCGTCCGGTCTATACCGGCTCACAGAGACGAGACGGCTACGTCAGCCTGGAAGTTTCCCCCTATCTGGCGCGCGACACGCAGGGCACCCTAGAGGAAGCGCGGCGGCTGTGGAAAGCGGTAGGCCGGGAAAACCTCATGATCAAGGTCCCGGGCACGGCGGAAGGGATTCCGGCGTTTCAGCAGCTGATCAGCGAAGGCATCAACATCAACGTGACACTGCTTTTCGCCCGCGACGTTTATGAAAGAGTCGCGGAAGCCTACATTACCGGCCTTGAGCACTTTGCCGCCAAGGGCGGGGATGTGAGCCGGATGGCCAGTGTGGCCAGCTTCTTCATCAGCCGCATCGACAATGCAGTGGACGCCATTGCCCAGGAACGCCTGAAGGCCGGCGTCAGCGCGGAAGAACAGGCGCAGCTCACAAGCATCCTGGGCAAGACCGCGATCGCCAATGGCAAACTGGCGTATCAATCCTATTTGCGCATTTTTGCCACGGGGCGTTGGCAGAGCTTGGCGGCCCGGGGCGCACAAACCCAGCGTGTCCTGTGGGCCAGCACCAGTACGAAAAATCCGGCCTATCGCGATGTGATGTATGTGGAAGACCTGATCGGCCGGGACACGGTGAACACCATTCCCCCGGCGACGTTGGATGCATTTCGCGACCACGGGCAAGTGGCCGAGACCCTGACTCAGGACATCGCGGGCGCCGAGCAAACCATGGCAACCCTGCAGCACCTGGGCATCGCGATTGCCCAGGTCACCGACAAATTGACGGCGGATGGGGTGGCGCTGTTCGCCGAGGCTTTCGCCAAGCTTCTGGCGGCGGTGGAAAAGAATTCGGGCCAAAGGTAAACACTACGCGGCGTGCTCCCGAGGCGCGCTAATTGCTTCAAGCCGGCGGCGAAAACGCCCGGAAAGGCGGTTTCGCCGGCTTGGCGACCGCGGGCCACGATGCCCGAAGGTGCAGGTCCCCGGGGTGGGGAGCATTCCGTAACGCCCTTCTGGGAAAACTCTCGCCAAACTTTATGGAAACGTTTTAATATGGGAAAGGAGCAGGTATGAAACTGGGAATGGTCGGTCTGGGACGGATGGGGGCCAATATGACCCGCCGTCTGATGCGAGGAGGTCACGAAGTGGTGGTCACCGACCTCAGCGCCGACAACGTCAAACAGATCGCGTCCGAGGGCGCGATCGCATCTGCTTCGCTGGCCGATTTTGTTGGCAAGCTGGGAAAACCCCGCATCGCCTGGATCATGGTCCCGGCCGGGGGGCCCACCGAGCAAACCGTGCAGGAACTGGCCAAGCACATGGAGGCCGGAGACATCCTGATCGATGGGGGCAACTCCTATTTCAAGGATGACGTACGCCGGGCCCAGCAGCTCCAGGGCAAGGGAATTCACTATGTGGACGTGGGCACCAGCGGCGGCGTTTGGGGGCTGGAGCGCGGTTATTGCATGATGATTGGCGGCCCCAAGGAAGCCTTCCAGGTCCTCGATCCCATTTTCAAGACCCTGGCCCCCGGGCGGGGCGACATTCCCCGTACACCCGGGCGTGAGCAGCTGCCCGGCACCGCCGAGGACGGGTACATTCACTGCGGCCCTTCCGGTTCCGGACACTTCGTCAAGATGGTGCACAACGGTATTGAGTACGGCATGATGCAGGCCTATGCCGAAGGTTTTGACATCTTCAAGAACGCCAACAGCAAGGAGCTTCCCGAAGAAATTCGCTACGATCTGAATCTTGCGGACATTGCGGAAGTCTGGCGCCGGGGCAGCGTGGTTAGCTCCTGGCTGCTGGACCTGACCGCGATGGCCCTCGCGGAAAGCCCGGCGCTCTCTGAGTACAGCGGTTTTGTGCAGGACTCAGGAGAAGGGCGCTGGACAATCCAGGCAGCTATCGACGAAGCCGTCCCCGTGGACGTGCTTTCCGCGGCTCTCTTTACCCGCTTCCGGTCCCGCCAGGAGCATACTTTCGCGGAAAAGATTTTGTCCGCGATGCGCCAGAAGTTCGGCGGACACGTTGAGCCCAAGAAAAACGGATAAGGGGAGAGAAAGCATGCCTGAGAACGGATCGGACACGAAGAAGCTTACCCAATCGCCGGCGGATGCGCTGGCCAACATTGCCCCCCGTCCAGGACGCTCCGGCGATCCCTGCATCATGGTGATCTTCGGCGCCTCCGGCGATTTGACCCGCCGCAAGCTGATTCCCGCGCTCTACAATCTGGCCCAGGCCCAGCTGCTCTCCCGTGAGTTTTCCGTGGTGGGCATTGGCCGCAGCCCCATGTCCACCGAGGATTTTCGTAAGAAGATCAGCGAAGACATGAAGCAGTTTGCCACCACCAAGATCGACCCTGATCTCTGGGAGTGGTTTGTCCGCCGCATGCACTACTTCTCCGGCGACTTCAAAGACAAGGGCATGTACCCCCAGCTGAAGACAACGCTGGAGAAAATTGATCAGGACCACTCCACGCACGGGAACTATTTCTATTACCTGGCGACGGCGCCGGAGTTTTTCGGACCCATCGTGGAGAACCTCGCGGCCAACAGCCTGATGGAAGAGAATGGCCAGCGCTGGCGGCGGGTGATCGTGGAAAAGCCGTTCGGCCACGACCTGGAATCCGCGCGCGCTCTGAACCAGCAACTGCTGCGGGTGGCCAGCGAAAAGCAGATCTATCGCATCGATCACTATCTGGGCAAAGAGACCGTCCAGAATATTCTGGCCTTCCGCTTTGCCAACGGCATTTTTGAGCCGATCTGGAACCGCCGCTACATCGATCACGTACAAATCTCTGTGACCGAGACGGTAGGCGTGGAAAAGCGCGGCGGCTACTACGATACCGCGGGCGCGCTGCGTGACATGGTGCCCAACCACATCATGCAGCTCATCAGCCTGACCGCCATGGAGCCGCCGATTTCCTTCCGCGCCGACGTGGTGCGCGATGAACAGGCCAAGATCCTGCATGCTATCCAGCCCTTGACTGCCGAGGAAGTGCTGGTGCGCACGGTACGCGGCCAATACGGGGAAGGCGTGCTCAACGGCGAGCGCCAGCCGGCTTATCGCAACGAAGATGGCGTCCCTTCCGACTCCAAGACGGAGACCTTCGTGGCCATGAAGCTGGCCATCGACAACTGGCGCTGGGCCGGCGTGCCATTCTATCTCCGCACCGGCAAGCGCCTGGGCGGACATAACACGCACATTGTGATTCAGTTTCGCCGCGCCCCCTTCGTGCTGTTCCGGGACACGCCGGTCGAGACCCTCATGCCCAACCAGCTGGTGCTGCAAATCCAGCCCCAGGAAGGCATCTCTCTGCGCTTTGCCGCCAAAGTGCCCGGGCCGGTCATGCATCTGGGCGCAGTCGACATGAACTTCGCCTACGCCGATTACTTCGGCACCCAGCCCAATACGGGATACGAGCGCCTGCTGCACGACTGCATGATCGGCGACCAGACGCTGTTTCAGCGCGCCGACATGGTGGAGGCGGGTTGGTGCGTGGTGAGCCCGGTGCTGGACGTGTGGAAGGCCCTGCCCCCGCGCAACTTTCCCAACTATGCCTCCGGCAGCTGGGGCCCGAAAGAGGCGGACGACTTGTTGGAACGAGACGGACGATATTGGAGGAATTTCGAAAAATGATTCTGGCAGGCGACATCGGGGGCACTCACGCACGGCTTGCATTTTTCGATGTCGCCGATGACCAGTTTCATTTGGTGTCAGCCACCGTATTTCCCAGCCGCGAGTATGCCAGCCTGGATGAAATCGTGGTCAAGTTTGTTGAATCCACTGACGCCCATCCCGACTCCGCCTGTTTCGGCATTGCCGGCCCCGTCAAAAATGGGCGGGTCGAGACTTCCAACCTGCCCTGGGTGATTGAAGCCGCCAAGCTGGCGGCGGAACTCAAAATCTCGCAAGCCATTTTGCTGAACGATCTGGAAGCCAACGCCTGGGGTATTCCTGTCTTGCAGCCCAAAGATGTGGTTTGTCTCAACCAGGTGCGAGGCGAAGCGGTGGGCAACCAGGCCGTCATCGCCGCCGGTACCGGCCTTGGCCAGGCCGGGATGTTCTGGGATGGGAGCGCCCACCGGGTGTTTGCTTCCGAAGGCGGCCATACCGACTTTGCTCCCAACAATGATCTGGAGATGGAGCTGCTGCGCTATTTGCGGGCCCGCTTCGGGCATGTGAGCAATGAGCGCGTGCTCTCCGGGCCCGGATTTCTGAACGTGTTTCAGTTCCTGCGCGACAGTGGTTACGGAAAAGAGCCCAAGTGGCTCACCGAGGAAATGGCCCATTCTGATCCTTCCGCCGTCATTTCCCGGGCCGGCATTCACGGAGAATGTGCGCTCTGCGAACAGGCGGTGGACTTGTTCATCTCGGTTTACGGGGCGGAGGCAGGGAACCTGGCGCTCAAGGTCAAGGCGACAGGGGGCATCTTTCTGGGAGGGGGCATCGCACCCAAACTCCTGCCTAAACTGACCGGCGCCGCCTTCATGAAGGCCTTCCTCGACAAAGGCAGGATGCGGCCCTTGCTGGAGGACATTCCGGTGAAGGTCATCACCAACGACAGCACCGCTCTTCTGGGCGCGGCGCGCAGGGCGGTAGCTAAGCCGGACGGGCCCGCACTTCCTAGCCTGTAACTTCGTGGAAAAATGGATGGAGCCTGCGCGTTCCGCGCAGAAAATTCTGCCAGTGTTTCTAAAACACCGGCACCAGGTGGTGTTTTTTCTGATACATCTTGCGGTCTACCGCGCGCAGCACATCGGCCACATCGCTGCCGGTAACGTAGGACGCCATACCCCAGGCCATCGCCATCTCATAATCCTTGTGGCTATTCAGGTTCCATTGCTCAATCGCCTGGGTCAGGCGCTGCATGGGGGCCTCGGCCTGTTGTTCGCCGGTGTCGGGCATGACCACGAGAAATTCGTCGCCGCCCTGGCGAAAGATAATGTCGCCGCCGCGGAAGACGGTCTTCAGAATTTTGGAAAATTCGACCAGCACGGAATCGCCTTCCAGCGATCCGAAACGGCTGTTGATGGCGCGGAAGCCGTTGAGGTCCATGGCCAGCACGGTCAGATTGCTGCCGATGCGATTAGCGCGGGCCACTTCGCGAGGGATCAGCTCGTTCATGGCGCGACGGTTGGGCAACTGCGTGAGCGGGTCGATCAAAGAGAGGTTCTCCAGCCGCTCGTTCAGCACCAGCTCCCGGATCAGGGTCCGCCGCGTGGCATTCAGGGTGAGTTTTTGGCCCAGCAGATAGATATTGGAAAGCAGGATGAGCGAAATCAGTCCGAAGAACAGCTGGGGAAGATAACTCTGCTCGATTTTCTCAATCCGAATGAAACGCTGGGTCCAGGCCAGATTCGGAAAGACCAGCGCCAATAGGCCGGAGGTCAAGACCAGCACCAGCAGCAGCACAATGGACCAAAGCTGCCAGTCGCGGCTGGAAAGCTGCTGGATCTGCTGCTGGATTTCATCGGCACGCGCCAGCATCGATGGCGGTGTGGTGCGTTCTTCCCGAACTTGCGACATCATTCCTCCCGGCCCGGCTATAGTCAGCGCGCGACCCTGGAAGCTATATTTTGGCTTGGGAAGAAGGTGGGTGGGGGGGCAAAGTACCACCTGAAAGTTACGTTCGTAATGGCAGACTGGGAAAGATTTTGGGATTTTGGCATCGCCCCGATTCAGGCGTAGCGAACATTCCCCAAAACATTGGAACCATTATCTTTGTCTTTGCGATAGGTGAATTCGACCTGTTGTCCGACCGGCAAGGCGTTGCGTACGTCCCCTTCCAACAGCAGCAAGCGGAATTGCTGGTCGGCCCCCGCAAGCGTGACCAGGCTCTTGTTGGGCCGTCCCACCTCCGCTTCGTAAAAAGTTACGCTCTCCACCCGTCCACGCTGGACCAGGCCGCCATGAGGCGACGGGGCGGAGGTAGCCACGGTGGCGCCACTTTGCCGTGATTTGTAGATCCCGTAGAGACCGGTGGCGCCGAGGATCCCGGAAATGGCCAGCAAGATGAGAATCAGGAAGAGTCCGTCCACCGTAGTGGGCGAGCCGTAGAGAAAGATCCACACCACCCCTAGCAGGGGCACGAGCGCCAAGAGCAGGGCAGCAATTCGAAGCATGTTCACCTCGCGCCAGAAAATGGCCCAAAACCGAACAGGGTAACAGAAAAGGCCCGGGAGCACGACGAGAACTCAGGAGACAGCTTGGGGCAGTCACCCTACGGCACGCAAGGGAAGCGAAGGAAATTGGCGGAAACTGCCCGGGGGAGGGCATTCGGCATCAGGCGCACAAGTCGCGCCAGTTGCCGATCTCTTTCAGACCCTCAGCGCGGGTCTGCTCAAACAGGCGCACGCGATGGCGGGAGTGTTCAAACTCATGAATATCGGCCCAGACCTCGGCTTGCCAGTTCAGATCATGGACGGCCGATTCGCCGCAGGTGGCGCAGCGGGTGTGCAGCTTGCGCACGGCCGTGCGGTTGGCGGTGGCGGGCCCTTCCGGCAATTCCAGGAATATGCAGCGGACTTCTTGGATATCATCGTTTTCACCGATGATGTGTTCATAGCGCAGGAGAAAGTGAAAGCCGAGCTTGCGGGCTTCCTGTTCCGCCTCCGCCCGGGTATGGAAGGGGCCGTACTCCGCGCGCAGTTGTTCGGTGGAATCACACGCCATCCAGAAGATTTCTTTGTATGCCATCGCCTACCCTCGCGGTTGGGGCCGCGGAACCTGAGAACCTGAATGTACCGTCAACCTGCTGAGCAATCGGAGTGCCGGGGGCCGTCCGCTAAGTGAAACTCCCAGAAGCAAATAGCAGGCTGGGAAGGGACAGGGCTGCAAGCTTTTGCAGTGTTTTACCCTTCCCCTGCCGAGCTTAAGGCAGAAGATGGAAGCGTCTGGCTCTACCAGCGGTCGCGCCCACCGCGATCATAGTCCCGGTCGCGTCCCCGGCCGCCCCGTCCTCCTCGGGAATCGCCGCCCCGGCCCCCATTGAATCCGCCGCCACCCCCGCCACCGCTGCGCTCCGGCCGGGGGCGCGCCTCATTCACATTCAACTTGCGTCCGGAGAGGGCGGCCCCGTTGAGCGCTGCAATGGCGCGCTCGCCTTCCTCGGCGTTGGACATTTCGACGAAGCCAAAGCCGCGCGACCGGCCGGTATCCCGGTCGGTCATAATGCTGGCCCGGCTGACTTGTCCATAGGGCTCAAAAAGCTGCCGCAGCTCGTCTTCTGACGTGTTGAAGCTCAAATTCCCCACAAAAATGTTTTTCAAGGACGTGCCCTCTCCGCAGGAAGCTATTTGAGTGTGGCGACTTCGGCGGAGAAGGCTGGTTGGCCAGATAGCCGGAGTAGACGAACAGTCAAATGCGCGGGAAGTATACCAGCTAACTCAAGATGCGCAAGGTTTTCGATGAAAAATGCAATGGAATCTCAAAATGATCTAGGCCAGAGAGAGGCCCTGAATGATGCTTTTCAACACCTCACCTGAGTGTTGCAACAGTCGAATCTCGTCCTCGCTTAAGGCAATGCGCAGGACCTGCTCTACCCCACCACGGTCAATCACCGTGGGCAGGCTGAAGCAGACGTCAGCCAGCCCGTAGTAGTCGGTGATCAGGCTGGAAACGGACAGGACGGAGCTTTGGTCGCGAAGAATCGCTTGCGTGATCTGCATAAGTCCGGCTGCGACTGCATAGTAGGTGGCGCCTTTGCGCTCAATGATGTGATAGGCGGCGTCCCGGGTCTGGGAGAAGATCTCGTCCATGGCCTTCTGGTCATAAGCCCGGCGCTGGGCCTGGCAAAAGTCCGCCAGTCGCATGCCCGCGATGTTGGCCAGCGACCATACCGGTACCTCGCTGTCCCCATGTTCGCCCACAATGTAGGCATGGACGCTGCGAGCGTCGACTTCAAAATGCTGGCTCAGCAGGTAACGGAAGCGGGCGGTGTCCAGGATGGTGCCTGATCCGATGACCTGGGTAGCGGGGAGGCCGGACAACTTGAGGGCTACGTAGGTCAAGACATCGACGGGATTGGTGGCGATGAGCAGAATGCCACCGGGATTGTGGCTGACGATGCGGGGGACGATCTGGCGCCAGATGGCCGTGTTCTTCTTCACCAGATCGAGCCGGGTCTCACCCGGTTTCTGGGCCGCACCCGCGGCCAGGACGGTGACCACGGCCCCGGCGCAGTCGGCGTAATCGCCTGCCCAAACCCGTGTGGGATGGGTGAAGGGCACGGAGTGGTTGAGGTCCATGGCCTCGCCTTCGGCACGGGCATGGTTGGCATCGATCAGGACAATTTCTGCGGCCAGCCCGCTGAGCAGCAGGGCATAGGCAAAGGTCGCGCCCACGTTTCCAACCCCGACAATGGCCACTCGCAGGGGGTGCTTGGGAGTGCTTGACGTCATAGGGCCGTCCAAAGTCTTAGCATTCATCCACCCGCCAGAATTTTTCCGTCTGATATCCCAGCTGCAGCACGCGGTTCTTGGGGTCGTGGCGCTTGCCGCAGCGCGGGCATTGCATATAACGGCTCCAGGCCGTGCCCTGGCGATCGTAGTTTTCCGCCACCGCGAAAGTGGTTCCGCAACTGCATGGAACCAGGAACATCTTCAGCGGGTTGCTCTCGGGCTTGGCCACAGAACAAGTATAAATTTTTCCGTCGCCCGATATCTATTTATCGATGGGAGGGAGGCTTACGTGTGGGAGAAAGTCGATTTGGGGGAAAAGTATGCGGGGAGACTCACAAGGACCAAAGGTGTGGGTGTTTCTGGGCGCTTCCGGCAGATCCGCACAACTAGGCGGCAAGGTGTGCTTGCCGCCCATCGGTGGGTAGAGTTTCAGTGTCCGGCTGGGATTTTCTCCTGATAGTTCTGCTCGTAGCCGGCGGCATCCTGCGTGGCGTGCTTGCTGTACTTGGCCAAGTCCTCGGCCAGGCCGATCAGGCCTTGCTCGAAGCCGGCGACTGCCAGTTCCGTATTGGTCCCCTTGAGAAGGTCGTTCATGGAAGGGTTGATCCGGGCCTGGTTCTGCTTGAGCCACTCCTGGTAGGCGGAGACCACCTCTTTGTACTGCGACTTTTTCTGTTCGTACAAGGCCGCGCGCTGGGTAAGTTCCGCTGCCGCCCGCTCGCGGTCCCGCGTGGCCTGCTCGCGATACAAGGCCTGCATCTGGGCCGGGTCTTTGTCGTGGCCGTACTCTCCCAGCTCGACCACCGGGACCTTGGCGATTTTGGCGCCGATGTCGCGGCCGATCTGAGCATGGTTGCCCGGCGCGTCGGAGATGGCCTGGTCCTTCTTCGCGAACTCGGTCTCGATGCTCTGAATGCGCTGCGTCATTTTCTGCAGGTCTTGCTGGATGGCCTGGGAGTTGCGGATCTCATCGGCCGCCTTCAGTTCTTGCTGCCCCTTTTGGTGATCTTCTACGCTCTGCGGCGCCACCGGCCCCATGTTCTTGCGCAGCTCGGCTTCTTTTTCCGCTTCGCTCATCTGCATGAAACGGGCGCGGTAGGCCGGGTCGGTCATCATTTTTTGCATCATGGCCTGCATGGCTGGCGAGTTACGGCCATTGCCGGTAACCAACGACTGCTGGTAGTTCGCGGCCGACTGCCGGGCAGCGGCCTCGCGTTGCTCTGGAGTCATTTGTTGGATCTTGTCCACTCCGCCCATCCCGGACACAATGGGGTTGGCGTTGCTCATGGCTTTGGCCTGTTTCTCCATGGTGGCTGCGTCTGGCGCCTGATGGGCGCGAGCGGCCATCGATTCCTGCAACTGCTTGTGGGCGGCCTCGACTTTCTGCTGGAAGGGCTGGTAGATGGCGTCCGATTGCTTCCACCGGTCCGCCGCTTCCGCTGTGCTGCGGGGAACGCCGGGGGCGGCTTCGAGCAGGGCATGGATATTGGTTTTTCCCAGGATGGTGGGCTGCTGGCCCATAAGGGAAAGCGTGGGCATGCAAAGGGTAAGAATCAAAGCTTGAAGATGGCGTTTCATAGAGTCTCCCTGACTATGAATTTCCGCGGCTGGGCGCGGCCGTAAATTTGTGCTCACTGACTCACGCGGGAAAAGAGGGAAGACTGGCTCAAATGGGAGGAAAAAAGTTTTGTGCCCGTGATGAGGACAAAAAAATGGGCTTGGCTCTGGAGCCAAGCCCGGATTTCGGGGTGTAGAACGCCCCTCAGGATTCTTCTTCCACCGCCACCATCGGTCCCCGCTTGCGCTTGTTGGCTTGTAGGACTTTCTTGCGCAGGCGCAGGGATTTGGGCGTAATTTCCACGAACTCATCTTCGGCAATGAACTCGATGGCCTGCTCCAGGTTCAATTGCCGGAAGGGTACCAGGCGGATGGCCATGTCCGAAGTGGAGGAACGCATGTTGGTGAGCTTCTTTTCCCGCACCACGTTGACGTCCAGGTCGTTGTCTTTCGCGTTCTCCCCGACGATCATGCCCTCGTACACATCGGTGGTGGGGCCGACGAAGAGCTCGCCGCGTTCCTGCAGGTTATAGAGCGCGTAAGGCGTGGTGACGCCGCCTCGATCGGAGATCAGGGCCCCGGTCAGGCGGTGGGGAATTTCTCCCTGCCACTCGATGTGTCCGTCAAAAATCGAGTTCATCACGATGGTGCCGCGGGTATCGGTGAGCAGCTGGCTGCGCAGACCGATCAACCCTCGGCTGGGAACACGGAAGATAATCCGCACCCGCCCATAGCCGTGGTTGTGCATGTTGACCACTTCGCTCTTGCGCGCCCCTAGCTGTTCCATCACCACGCCCACAAACTCTTCGGGAATATCGATGGTAAGTTTTTCGATGGGCTCCATCAGCTTGCCATCCACCCGCTTGGTGACGATCTCGGGCTTGCCGACCATAAGCTCGTAGCCTTCGCGGCGCATCATCTCGATCAGGATGGAAAGCTGCAGCTCGCCGCGCCCCATGACCTTGAACGAATCGGTGCTGTCAGTATCTTCCACGCGCAGGGAGACGTTGGTGAGCAGTTCTTTCTGCAGGCGATCGCGCAGATTGCGCGAGGTGACATACTCCCCTTCTTTCCCGGCGAAAGGCGAAGTATTGACCGTGAAGACCATGGCGATCGTGGGTTCATCGATGGTGATGGGAGGAAGGGGCGCGGGATTCTCAATATTCGTGATGGTCTCGCCGATGGTGATGCCTTCGACGCCGGCCACCGCAATGATGTCTCCCAGCGTGGTTTCCGTAATGTCGGTGCGCTTGAGCCCGGAGAAGGAGAACAATTTGGTGATCTTGGTCTTTTGCAGACTGCCCTCGAGCTTGGCGATGCCGACATCCTCTCCGTTCTTCAGCGTGCCGTTGAAGACGCGGGCAATGGCCAGACGCCCCAGGTAGTCGCTGTAGTCGAGGTTCGCGACCAGGATCTGCAAGGCCCCGGTGGGATCGCCCTTGGGCTCGGGGATGGTCTTCACGATGGCTTCGAAGAGCGGCTGCAGGTTCTCTCCCGGGACCTTGATGTCGGTCGATGCCGTGCCCAGCTTGGCATTGGTGTACAGGACGGGAAAATCGATCTGGTCTTCCTTGGCGTCCAAGTCAATGAACAGGTCGTACACTTCATTGAGAACTTCCTGCGGACGCGCATCGGCGCGGTCAATCTTATTAATCACCAGAATGGGAGGCAGCTTGGCTTCCAGCGCTTTGCCCAGCACGTAGCGGGTCTGCGGCAGCGGGCCTTCGCTGGCGTCCACCAGCAGCATGACCCCGTCGACCATCTTGAGGGCGCGCTCTACCTCGCCGCCGAAGTCGCTGTGGCCGGGAGTATCGACGATGTTGATCTTGACGTCGTGATAGTGGACCGCGGTGTTTTTGGCCAGAATGGTGATGCCGCGCTCGCGTTCGAGATCGTTCGAATCCATGACGCGGTCTACGACGTTTTCATTCGCGCGGAAGGTGCCGCTCTGCTTCAGTAGGGCGTCCACCAGGGTGGTCTTGCCGTGGTCCACGTGCGCGATGATGGCGATATTGCGGATGCTGGAACTCAAGAAAATCCTTCCAATGGTGGGGATTTGTGCTGTCTCTACTTTACTATGCGGCGGGCGTTTGCGGCAGCGTGGGCGGACTTTTGCCACGGATTTCACGGATTAGGCAAAGTCCCTGTACGGCGGCTTCGGCCCTTTTCGCGGGCGAAATCAGTTCGTTTCTAACAGTTCCGCGGCAATTTCCGCCTTGCCTTGGGCACGCATGCGCAGGCGGTACCAAACCACAATCGCGATCAGGGAAAACACAAAAATAATGGTCGAAATGGCGTTGATTTCGGGGGTGATGCCGCGCCGCAGCCGTCCCCAGATTTCCAGCGGCAAGGTGTTGTCGCGGCCGATGAGGAAGAAGCTGACCGCAATCTCGTCCATGGAGAGGGTGAAGATCAGCAGCGCCGCGCCAATGATGGGCAGCTTCAGATTGGGAATGGTGATGTTCCAGAAGGTTTGCCAATAGGTGGCGCCCAGGTCAAGCGAGGCCTCCTCCTGGGCACGGTCGAGTTTTTGCAGTCCGGCGAAGATTTCCGTCGTGGCCACCGAAATCAGCGCGGTGCCATGGCCCAGGATGATCGTTGCCAGACTCAGCTTCAGGTTGGCCTCGCGAAACAACATGAGCAGCGACAGGCCAGTGATAATGCCGGGAAGAATCAGGGGCAGCAGCACCAGACGCCGGAAGAGCCCTTTGCCGGGAAAGTTGGCGCGGTCGAGCGCCAGCGCCGCCGGAATGCCCAGCGCCAGCGAGATGACCATGGCGGCTAAGGCCACCTGCAGGCTGTTGAAGACTGCTGCCCAAATGGCGTCATCGGCAAAGAGAATGCGATACCACTGCAAGGTCAGATGGCGTGGTGGAAATCCGCCTACGCCTTCGCCGTTGAAGGAGTAAACGATCAGCGTGACGATGGGCAGGTACAGAAACGCGAAGACGGCCAGCGCATGCCAGGGCAGCCAACGAGAATGCGCCTTCACTCCCCCGCTCATCGGAAGCTCCATTTCTTTTCCAGGTTCTCCGACAAGAACAGCAGGGCCAGCACCAGCAAAAGCATGCAGAAGGAGATGGCCGCACCCAGCGGCCAGTTGTAGGCCGCTCCGAATAGGCTGACCACGATATTCGAAATCATGATGCCGCTGGGACCGCCGAGCAGCAAGGGGGCAAGAAAATCTCCCAGACTGAGCACGAAGGCGAAGGTTGCTCCCGCCACAACGCCAGGGATCGACAACGGAAAGACCACCCGCCAGAAAGTCTGCAGGGGCGACGCGCCCAAGTCCTGCGAGGCTTCCACCAGGTTGCGCGGGATGTGCTCCAGCGAGGCGTAGATCGGCAGGAAGGCAAACGGCGTGTAGATGTGCGTGAGCGTCAGAACTACGGCGAACGGGCTGTAGAGCAGAAAGTCTAATGGGTGCTGCGTGAGGTGGACATATTGCAGCAGGGTGTTGAGCACGCCGTCGCTGCCCAGGATGGTCTTCCACGCGTAGGCCCGCACCAGATAGCTGACCCACAACGGAATGATCACCATCTGATACAGCAGTTCCTTCCGCCTGCCGGCGTAGAACGAGAGGTAATAAGCCAGCGGGTAACCCAGCAGGAGAGAGAAAAACATGACCCGTGCCGCGATCCACATGGAGCGCAGCAGAGTCTGCCAGTAGGCATCCACGCGAAAAAGCTCGCGATAATTTTCCCAGTTCCACGAGTGCACGATGGTCTGGAAAGAAGAGACTGACCAGAAGCTGTAGCAGAGGAGCAGCGCGTAGGGAACCAGCAGGAAAACCGCCACCCACAGCAGCGGGGGGACGGTGATAGCGGCGCGATAGGCGCGAGAGAACACTACGTACGCTCCTGGGAGGCGCGCACCGGGATGGCGTCCTCAGGCTGAAACTGCAACTCCACTTTGCCGGTCCAGTTTTCCCGGCTGGCGGCGCGCATGGAAAGCACCAATCCTTCCCCGCAGTCGATGCGCAGCAAGTCGGTGGCGCCGTGAAAGGCTTGCTGCTGCACGGTGCCGCGAATGCGGACGCCGTCGCCGCTGGCGAAGCGCACATTCTCCGGGCGCAGCGAAAACAGAGCCGGGCCATCGGGCAAGGAAACCTTCCATGCCAGCGATTGGCAGCGGGCCACCCCATCCTGCACCTGGGCCTGCAGCAGATTGGTGTGCCCAATGAATTGCGCGGTGTAGGCCGTGGCCGGGCGATTGTAGATTTCCCGGGGCGAGGCCACCTGCTCGAGCTCGCCCATGCGCAGCAAGGCAATGCGGTCCGACATGACCATGGCCTCTTCCTGGTCGTGCGTGACAAACACAAAGGTGATGCCGACCTCGCGCTGCAAAGATTTCAACTCCACCTGCATTTGCCGGCGCAGATTGGCGTCGAGCGCCGAGAGCGGCTCGTCCAGCAGCAGGAGGCGGGGCCGGTTCACCAGCGCCCGCGCCAGGGCGACACGCTGCTGCTGGCCTCCGCTGATCTGGCTGGGCTTGGCGTTGGCGCGGGCTGTCATCTTTACCATGGCTAGGGCCTGCTCCACGCGGGTACTGATCTCTGTCCGGGAGAGGTTTGCGACTTTCAGCCCGTATCCGACATTGTCAGCGACGCTCAAGTGAGGGAATAACGCGTATTGCTGAAAGACGGTGTTGACGCGGCGGCGGTAGGGCGGCAGCGGGTCGAGACGCTCGCCACCCATCCAGATTTCTCCGGAGGTCGCGCTCTCGAAGCCGGCGATGATGCGCAGGAGAGTAGTCTTGCCCGATCCGCTCTCCCCCAAAATGGTCAGGAATTCCCCCTCCGCAATTTCCAGCGAAATATTGCGCAGCACGGAATTTTTGCCGAAGGACTTGGCAACATTGCGGATGGAGAGCAGGGAAGGTGCGTTCATAAGTTGTGCCGCTGTGACCGCCACGGATTACGTAGGCCCAGATGTCCTCATCTGGGCGGCCGGGCAAAGCCCGACGGTATTGCAGCTCTAAGCTGCACAAGACCTTACTGCGCCGCCTTGACCTCGTTCCATATCTCGTTGTATTTGGCGCGGCGCGCGACATTCTGCCAGAAGTAAATCCGTTTCTGGTAGTTGTCCACGTCGTCGAGGTGCAGGTCTTTTACTTCTTCCGGCGTCATGAACTGCGCCGCCTTGGGATTGGCCGGAGTGTATCCGGTCACGTCCGTGACCTTCTTCTGGGTCTCGGCCTGGATCATGAACTCGAGGAATTTGTAGGCCAGGTCCTTGTTCTCGCTGCCGGAGGTGATCATCAGGTGATCGATCCAGCCAGTGGTGTTTTCCTTCGGGATGGTTTCTCCCACCGGGAAATTAATCTTGCGCAACTGGTTGGTCATCAGCGGCCAGCCCATGGCGGCGACCACTTCATGGTTCTGAAATAAATTGGTCAGCTCGCCGCCCGTCGACCACATCTTGCGGATGTTCGGTTTCAGTTCCAGCAACTTTTTCTTTACCGCTTCGAGTTGCTCGTCGCTCAGGTTGTAGAGCTGGCCTGGGTCAGGCTTGTCGTAGCCCAGAACCTGGGCCGCCATGTAGACGGTGGAGAGGTCGTCCCACACGGAAATCTTGCCGCGGTACTTGGCATCCCACAGAACATTCCAACTGTCCGGCGGCTGTTGGAAGACAGTCGTGTCGTAAATCAGCGGGTCCGGTCCCCACATAAAGGGCACACCGAAAGTTTTGTTTCCCACGTGCACCAGGGGTAGAGATGTGAGCTGCGCGGAAAGCTGGCTATAGGAAGGAAGTTTCGCGAGATCAAGCGGCTCAGCCAGACCGGCCGCGGCCAGGGAGGTGGCCACATCGCTGGAGGGGGAAATTACGTCGTAATTGCCCGCGCTGCCGCCGCGCAGCTTGGCCACCAGCTCATCGCTGGAGCCCATGTACGACGCCGAAACCTTGCAGTGGTATTGCTCCTCGAAGGCATGGACGTAGGAAGGATCAGCGTAACCCTCCCACACCAGAAGATTGAGGGTCGGCGTCTTTTTGCTGCAAGAGCCGAAGAGGAGAGCCGCTGCTGCAATAAGAAGGATCGAAAACGCACGCCGAAGCGAAATCATTGTGCCTCCCGGGAAGGTAAGGAAGAAGACGCGGCGGAAGGAGAGGCGCTGCCGTCCGCCGCAAAGGAGTCGGCCCGATAGACCACTTTGCCGCCGACCATGGTCAGCAGCACCTTGGTATTCGCCGTTTCGGAGGCTGGGACCTTAAACAGGTCCTGCGAAACGATGATTAAGTCAGCCAGCTTGCCGGCTTCAATCGAGCCCTCGGTCTTTTCCCGCCGCCCGGCGAAAGCCGCGCCCAGGGTGTAGGCCTGGATGGTGTCCTCCAGGCTGACCCGCTCGCTGGGCACAAATCCTTCCGCCGGCGTGCCTTCGCGCGTCTTACGGGTCAGGGCATTCTGCATGCCTTCCCAGGGATTCAGGGTCACGACCGGCCAATCGCTGCCAAAGGCGAGTTTGCCTCCACTCTTCTCTATGCTCTGCCAGACCCAGGCCCGGGTCGCGCGCTCCGGGCCGGTATTGCGCGCCCAGATTTCCAGCGTGTCCTCGTCGGGATAGGCATGCAGTGGTTGGAAGCTGGCGATGACGCCCAGCTTGCCGAAGCGCGGAATGTCCTGCTTGGAAATGGTCTCGATATGCTCCACGCGCGGCCGGGCGTCCGTGGTGTGGTTCACCTTGGCCATGTTTTCATAGCCATCCAGCGCGGTGCGCACGCCGTAGTCTCCGATGGCGTGGGTGAAAATCTGGATGCCACGTTTGTCCAGTTCCGCCAGCGCCTGCTTGTATTTCACCGGGTCCCAGAAAAGATGGCCGGTCTGTGTGGGGTCGTCGCTGTAAGGGGCCAGCATGGCGGCGGTATGGGCTTCGATGACGCCATCGAGCATGGTCTTGACTACGCCGCCGGAGATCCAGTCATCGTGGTAGGTCCGCCGGGCCCATTCAATCTTCTCCAGATTGTCCGCCGTCAGTTCCGGCGGATCGAGAAAATACGCCACATAAAAGCGCAGGCTCAATTCTCCCTGTTTGCGCAGCTCGTCATAGAGGCTGAGCCATTCAAAGTCGCCGCCCGCGCTGTGTACCCGGGTCAGCCCCACTTTGTTGGCTTCATGCATGCCCAGACGCAAGGCTTCCAGCCGTTGCTCACGCGTCGGCTTGGGGATGAGCGAGGACACTAGCTCGCCCGCAGCTTCCTTCAAAGCTCCCGTAGGTTCGCCGTTGGCGTCGCGCACGATCTTTCCATTGGGCGGATCGGGAGTGTCGCGGGTGATTTTCGCCAGCTCGAGGGCCTTGCTATTGGCCCAGGAACTGTGCCCGTCAAAGGCGGAGAGAAAAACCGGCCGGTCGGGAACTACATCGTCGAGGATCTTCTTATTCGGCAGCGCCGCCGCGCCGAACGTAGGATACGTCCAGCCCATGCCGGTGATCCAGGCCTCGTGGGGATGAGAATCGGCATAGTCCTTCACCCGCTTCTGCAGTTCGGCGACGTCTTTCGAGCCATTCAGGATGACGTGCTCGAGTCCGAGCGAACCTTCCATGAAGTGGATGTGGCAATCGACGAAGCCGGGTAGCACCAGACGACCGCCGGCATCCACAACTTTGGTGGAGGGGCCGCGATATTTCTCAATCTGCCTGGCATCGCCGACCGCGAGAATTTTTTCTCCCTGGATCGCCACCGCCGAGGCCCAGGGTTGGGCGGCATTCACCGTGTAAACCCGGGCATTGGTGAGAAGGATGTCGGCTTTCGTGGGGGCCGCATTCTGGGGGAAAGCCGGGACGCTCATCATGCACAGCGTCCACAGAAGACAACCGATGGGGGAAAAGGACCTTGGCTTGGACAATGTTCACCTCACGAGCAGCAGAAGTTTACTCTAGAAAGTCGGGGGCGTGTTCACCCACAAAATCCACGTCTCGGTTTCACCTGGATTTTTCCAGCGATGCGGGGTAGCGCTCTCAAAATAGAAGCTGTCCCCGGGTTTGAGCAGGAACTCTTCGTTCTGCAGGGCGATTTCCAGCTTGCCGCGCAATACATAAAGGAACTCTTCGCCTTCGTGGGCGTAGGATTCGCCGCTGCCCGAGCCGGGAGCGATGCGAAACAGGTGGGGCTCCATGACACGGTTCCCCCAAGCCAGAAGTTCCATGCGTACGCCCGGCCCAGCCTCCAGAATTTTGCGCTTGCCGGGTGGGACCAGGTGCGTGTTCGATTCGGTAGTATCGAAGAATTCCAGAATATTGGTCTTGTAAAAACGGGCCAGCTTGCGCAGCGTGCCCACAGACGCGCTCATCTGCGAGCGTTCCAGAGCGCTCAGAAACCCTACCGAAATACCCACCGCTTTGGCCACCTGCGCCAGCGACAAGCCGCGATGGGCACGCAGTTGGCGCAGACGCGCGCCCATGCCGCCGGCGGGCCCATTGGAGGAAGGCTGCACCAGGCCGTCGCGTTTCAGCATTTGCACGATCGCGGGCGCGTTCATGCCGCGCACCTTGCGCAAAAAGCGGGCGCGTTTCAGCAAGCGAACATCTTCCGCGCTGTACAGACGATATTTACTGGCGGTGCGTTGCGGACGGGCCAAGCCGAGGCTTTCCCATGTGCGGATGACCGACGGGGAAACGCCCACCATGCGCGCCACATCTCCGATTTTCAAGTAAGGTTCGCCGTCTTTGGCCTTCATCCCCTACGAATCGCCCCGATAAGAAATTCTTCTAGGAGGGAGAAAGATTTTTCCCTTGACAGTGCTACAGGAGGTTCTCTAACCTTTCGCGATTATAGCAAGGTTTATTCCCGGCGCAATCAAAACCCGTTTTCAGCAACTGAAATTCATCCACCCTCTTGGAGGCTCCATGGATTCCCCCTCGCTGCGTCGCGCAGTTTCCACCCTCATTGTGTGTTTCGCCCTGCTGTGTGCCTCCTTGCTGGCGCAGAGCACCGGCGGACGCGTTCTGGGACGGGTCACCGATCCCAGCGGCGCGGTGCTGGGCGGGGTAAAAGTCACCCTGACTAACGAGGCCACCGGGGTCTCGCGCAGCGCGGAAACCAGCAGCGGCGGCGACTATGTGTTTGTGGAAGTGGCGCCGGGCACCTATCGCGCGGAGTTCGTGCAGGCCGGCTTCAAGAAGAATGTGCAGAAGAATGTCACGGTGGAAGTGAACCAGGGTGTGACCCTGAATTCCATCCTGCAGATCGGCGGCGCGCAGGAAGTGGTCGAGGTCACCTCCGAGGCCCCGCTGGTGGAAACGACCAGCACCCAGATGGGCGCGGTGGTGAACTCCCGCGCCGTGTCGCAGCTGCCCTTGAATGCGCGCGATACTTACCAGCTCCTGCAGTTGCAGCCGGGGGTGCAGTCGCAGACCGGCTCCGACCTTTTCTATGGCAGCAATAACGCGGGCGTGGTCTCGGTCAACGGCGGGCGCGGCCGCTCCAACAACTTCAGCGTGAACGGCGGCGACGCCAACGATCAGTTTGCCAACCTGCCGGCCGTACAGCCGACGCCCGATTCCATCGAAGAGTTCCGCGTGCTCACCAACACCTTTGACGCGGAATACGGACGCAACTCCGGCGCCGTGGTCAATGTTGTCACCAAGTCCGGCACCAACCAGTTTCACGGGAATGTCTACGAGTTCTTCCGCAATACCGTCCTGAACTCGCACTCGTTCGGCAACGAAGAGAAAGCCAAGTTCAATCAGAACCAGTTTGGCGGGACCTTCGGCGGCCCGATTAAGAAAGACCGGACATTTTTCTTCGCTTCTTATGAGGGGCGTCGCATTCGCCAGGGCATTCCTTCCGACTCCATCTCCGTGCCCACGGACGCGGAACGCGCCGGAGATTTTTCCAGTCAAACTCCTTTTGCTGGAGCTCTGACCACCGACACTGCGGCCCAGGCCCTGATTGACCGCGGCTGCACCATGCCCGGCGGCGGCGCCATCCCCCTGCCCAGCACCACGGTCGACGGCCAGGTGGCCTATGCGGACATCTTCCCGGGCAACGTGATCCCGGCCAATTGCATGGACCCCACCGCGGTCGACATGCTGAACCAGTTCGTGCCGGTCTCCAACTCCGGCCTGTTCCAGACCGTGGCGGGCATCCACAAGGACCGCACCGACCAGTTCACCTTCAAGTTTGATCACCGCATCAACGACAAGCAAAACTTTTCCGCGTATTACTATTTCAACGACAGCAATTTGTTTGATCCTTATGCCCGCTTCCAGGCCGGCGGCGCTACGGTGTTAGGATTTGGCGCGGGCACGCTCGAGCGCTACCAGCAGTGGAACCTCACCCACAACTGGACCATCACCAACAACATCGTGAATGAAGCGCACTTCACCTACTTCCGGGAAGCGCAAGGCAGTTTTTTGCATCCCCAGCATACTTCCGACATTCACAACGTCTGCGCCACGGTTTCTCCCGACCAGTGCTTCAATGATCCCAACAATGCCGATCTCGGGATCCATCCCGGTCTGGGCGCGGCGCACGAAGGCGTTCCCTTTGTGGATGTCTCCGGGTTGTTCTCCTACGGCAACAACTTTGAAGGAGAAATTCCGCAGGTGGGCAACACCTTCCAATGGTCGGACAATTTGAGCGTGGTCAAGGGCAGCCACACCATGAAGTTTGGCGGGGACATTCGCCGCCAGCGTTTTGACCAGACGCTTTATTACAACGTGAACGGCTTCTACAGCTACTACGGCGGCGGCCCCAACGATGTGGTCAGCGATGACCTGATGCCCAACTATCTGCTGGGTTTTCCCGACAGCTTCAGCCAGGGCTCGGCGCAGGTGGAGAATGTCCGCAGTTCGATCTTCGCGGTGTTTGCGCAGGACAGCTGGAAGCTGCGCAAGAACCTCACGCTGAACTATGGACTGCGCTGGGAGCTGTTTACTCCGCTCACCGATATCAGCGGCCACGTGCAGAGCTTCCGTCCCGGCCAAACCAGCTCGACCTATCCCTGCGACAACACCCTGCCGGAGTACTGCCCGGTAGGCCTGGTGGTGCCGGGAGATCCCGGAGTGCCGGCCGGCCTGACCTCGACGTATTACAAGACGTTCGCGCCGCGCGTGGGCATCGCCTGGAGCCCGGGGTCTTCGGGGAAGACCAGCATCCGCGCCGGCTGGGGCCTGTTCTACAACCCGATGGAGCAGCTCGTGCTCGAGCAATTCAGCGCCGAGCCCCCCTTCGGCGGCAGCAACATCATCAATGCTCCCATGTTCAATACCCCGTACCTGCAACAGGACGGGACGATCAAGCCCAATCCGTTTGACGGCATCATCGATCCGCCCCGCGGACAGGACCCGGATTGGCAGCGCTTCCGTCCTCTGCTGCTCTACGGGCAGTTCCAGCCGCATCTGCGCACTCAGTACTCTGCGCAATACAATCTGAACATTCAGCGGGAGCTGACCCGGGACCTGGTGCTACAGGTCGGCTACGTAGGTTCGCAGGGCCATCGTTTGCTGGCCAGCCATGACGTCAACTATGGCAACGCGCAGACCTGTCTCGATCTGCACGATATTTCTTCCACCACCGGAAACGGAAGTTATGACTGCGGCCAGTTCTACGCCGACAGCTCGTTCTTTATTCCGGCGGGGGAGATTCCGGCAGGGATGACGTTGCACCTGCCCTACGGCTCGGTTTCCTCCGTCACCGGCCCGAATCCCACCGATATCACGCTGGTCGGGTTGCGGCCGTATTCGTCGCCCGCCTGCGAACCCACCACCGGCGTGGGCTGCCCGTCGGATGGGACCCCGGTGTTTTCCAGCATCTTCGCCGAAGACACCATTGCCAATTCCAACTACAACTCCCTGCAGGCCTCCCTGGAGAAGCGCTTCTCGCACGGCTTGCAGGCCAACGTCGCCTACACCTGGAGCAAGTCGTTCGACCAGGCTTCCAGCTTCGAAGGCGAGTTGAATCCGCTGGATTTCCGCCGGACCTATTCGCTCTCCCAGTTCGACGCCCGCCACCGCCTGGTGTTGAGCTATGTGTGGGAGTTGCCCATTCCCAAGTACAACGGCTTTGCCGGAAAGGTGCTGAATGGCTGGGACATTTCCGGCATCTACAGCTATCAGACCGGTTTCCCCATCCGCATCACTTCCTCGTCGGATAACGAGCTGATGTACAGCGCCTTCTTCGAATATCCCGGCGAGCCCGACCAGGTCGGTCCCTTCCAGACTCAGAGGACTAACACGGCGGACGGCATCTACTACTTCAATGGGGCGGATGGGGCCATCTTCTCCGAGGACAACACTTTCGGACGCATCGGCAATGCCCGCCGCACCTATTGCTGTGGGCCGCCGATCAACAGCGTTGACTTCGCCCTGCACAAGGTGCTCCCCATCGACGAAAGCAAGCGCTTCGAGTTCCGGGCCGAGTTCTTTAACCTGGCGAACCACCCGCAATTCAATAATCCCGATGGGAACATTACCGACGGATCGGATTTCGGCCGCATTCTGCGGGTGAAAGATCCGCGTGAAATTCAGCTGGCGTTGAAGTTCTACTTCTAGCTGGAAAGCAGTACAGTAGAGAAGCGAGACCCGGGCGGCCGCGGCCGTCCGGGCATTCTAATGGCCGGTCACCACGGCTTGAGCACTTCTGGAGAACCCGATGTACCCCGCACTACAAAAAGAGCTCGAAACCTTTGAGCGCCGCACGCCGAAGTCCGCGGAAGCCCACAAGAAGAACCTCAAACGCATTCCGCTCGGCGTGGCCAGCAACTATCGCGCCTACGATCCCTACCCGATTTTCGTCAAGGAAGGCCAAGGCAGCAAATTCCGTGATCTTGACGGCAATGAATACATTGATCACAACCTGTGCTTCGGCGCGCTCATGGCGGGACACTGCCATCCCGCGGTGATGAAGGCGGTGCAGGGGCGCCTCTCTACCGGCACCATGTTCGGCATGCCCCACGATATGGAATGGCAGCTGGCGGAAGAAATCTGCAAACGCTTTCCCGTGGAGATGGTGCGTTTTGGTTCTTCGGGAACCGAAGCTACCATGCACGCGGTGCGTCTGGCCCGCGCCGCCACCGGCCGCGACAAGATCATCAAGTTCGAGGGCGGATATCATGGCCTGCACGACGCTGCCCTGGTCAGCGTTAAACCGCATGCGCCGGAATTCGGCGACATCCACGCTCCTACTTCAGTCCCGGGCGGCTTGGGCGTGCCCAAGGCCAGCGTGGCCAACGTTCCCATTGCGACCTTCAACGATCTGGCCAGTGTGGAGCGTCGCTTCAAAGAGAACCCCGGCGAAATTGCCGCCATCATCCTGGAGCCCATCCTGATGAACGTCGGCCTGTGTCTGCCTCAGCCCGGGTTCCTGCAAGGGCTGCGCGATCTGGCCACAAAACACGGCGCGCTCTTGATCTTCGACGAAGTCAAGACCGGCGCCAAGCTGGGTTGGGGAGGCGCCTCGGAATATTTCGGCGTCATTCCCGACATGATCTGTCTGGCCAAGTCGATCGGCGGTGGCCTGCCGCTGGCGGCCTTCGGCACCCACAAATCGGTGATGGACCTGATCTCGCAGCATAAGGTCTTCCACGGCGGTACCTACAACACCAACCCCGTCTCCATGGCGGCCGGCCTGGCCACCTTCAGCGATGTGCTCACCCGCGAGAATTATGCGCAGGTGGAAAAGCTGAGCAAGAAGCTGGTGGAGGGCTATCGCAAGACCATCGCCAAAGTTGGACTGCAGGGCTACGTGGCGATTGCCGGCGCCAACGGTGCTCTCATGCTTTACCCGCAAGAGATCCGCAACTACCGCGACTGGACCACCGTCGACGTCGATCTCTGGCGGCACTACTGGTTCGGCATGGTGAACCGCGGAGTCATGGCCCAACCCTACTGGTGGGATGAGCAGTGGACGATGTCGGTGCAGCATACGGAAGCCGATATCGAGAAGCACATTGCTGCATTCGAGGACGTTGCTCCCGCCCTGGCTGCGGCGCAGCAGGAACGCCTGGCCGTGGCGGCCCGCTAATCTCTTTGTCCCCGGACGCCGGAGTTGTTTTTTCGATTCCGGCGTCTGGGGAAACCTCGGGAGCTTCTTTGTCCAACCAACAAGACGCCAACCAGCCCCACCTGAAACGGGTCCTCGGACGCCGCGACCTCGTGCTTTTATTTGTCGTCGCCGTGTTCAACCTGAATGTGGTGCCCTCTATCGCCGCCAATGGCGGGGTGACCATCTGGCTGTGGTTGATTTCACTTGGGCTTTTCTTCTGGCCTCAAGGCATCGCGGTGATCGAATTGGCCCATCGCTATCCCGGCGAGGGTGGCGTGTACTTGTGGGCCAAGGAAGTGTTCGGAGATTTTCACGGTTTTCTCTCCGGCTGGTGCTACTGGACGAACAACATGCTCTACGTGCCGACGGTCATGCTGTACTTCGTCGGCGTTTCCGTGTTCGTACTGGGAGCCCACCATCAAGCGCTGGCGGACAATAAAGCGTTTGCCATCTCTACCTCACTGGTGCTGCTGGTCGTGCTGGCGGTGCTGAACATCGTGGGGCTGGGGATCGGCAAGTGGATCAATAATCTAGGGGCCATCGGCACCGCCATCGCGGCCGGCGTGCTTGTCCTGCTGGGCGTTGTCATCTCTTCGAAGACTGGCCTGACCGTGAGCGCGGCGGATTTCCGCTTTCCCCATGATCCGCGCTTCGTATTGAATTCTTTTGGGGTGATTTGTTTTGCCCTGGTGGGGCTGGAGTTGGCCTCCATTATGGGTGACGAAATCCAGGAGCCCCGCCGCACCCTGCCCGGGGCCGTGGCCTGGGGAGGCGTGATTTCGGGCGTCCTCTACATCGCGACGACCCTGACTTTGCTGCTGGCGGTCGGGAAGAATGTGAATGTCTTGCAGGGCATCGTGCAGGCTGTGGGACACATGGCGGGGGACCTGGGCATAGGATGGATTGTCCCCGGCTTCGCACTATTATTAAGCCTCTCCATTGCCGGCATTGGATCGGCCTGGCTGGGTGGGTCGGCGCGCATCCCGTTCGTTGCCGGACTCGATTCCTACATGCCGGCGTGGCTGGGACGGGTGCATCCTAAATACGCCACCCCGTATGCCGCGCTGATTGTGCACGCTGCCATTTCCATGTTGTTGTGCGTGATCTTCTTTGCATTTTCCAGCGTGCAGGAAGCCTTCCAGACCATGCTTTCGCTGGCGGTCGTCCTACAGCTGGTGCCGTATGTTTATGTCTTCGGCGCTCTGCTAAAACTAGCCTGGAGCGATACCAGGGCCGAAGGGGTTTACAGCAAACCGGTGCTGATTGCCGCCGGCATGAGCGGTCTGGTCACCACCGTCCTGGGAATTTTCTTGCAGTACTTTCCGCCCACCCTGATCAAGTCCCTGGTGGTGTACGAACTGGAGATGGTCCTGGGCACGGTCTTTTTCCTGGGCTTGGCGGCCTACTTCTTTTTTATTTATGGACGCCAGGCCAAGGCTGCCAGTGAACTGCACGAGGTGTCTTAACGGAGTGCCCCGGCCTTGAATCCCCGGGCGCTGAGGTGGTCGAGTCGAGAAAGTATGAGTGCGGCCCCGCACAATTCGGTGTCCGGCTCTCTGGCCGTGAAGCCGGGAGTTATTCCCGTCCTCTCCCTTCCTCAGTGGGCCGGGGTGGGACTGGCCTTGCTGGTGTATTTTGCGTTGTGTCTCCCGATCGGGTTGAGCAAGCGACCGTGGGCCGATGAAGGCTGGTTCGCCAGTCCCAGCTTGAATCTGGCGGAAAAAGGCGTGATGGGGACCACCACCATGGAAACGTCGGGCACGCCTTTGTTGCGTATCGAACAGCACACTTACTGGGTGGCCCCGCTCTACCTGGTGACGCAGGCCGCCTGGTTTAAGGTCGTCCCCTTTTCTCTTTTTGCGGACCGGCTGCCCTCCATCTTGTGGGGAGCGGTCGCTCTGTTGGCCATGTTTCTGCTTGTGTTTCGCATTACGGGGCACGTGGCTCCGGCCTGGCTCGCTTTGGGCCTGCTGGCGGTGGATTACAACATGATCGACCGGGCCACGGAAGGCCGTCCCGAAATGATGACTGTGGCCCTGGGCCTCTTGGCCATCGCAGTCTACCTGAGTTTGCGGGAACGAAATTTTTTGTGGGCCCTATTTGCCGGCAACGTTTGGATGGCCTGCGCGTTCGTTACGCATCCCAATTTCATCCTGCACTGGCTTGCGCTGTGCCTGTTGATCTTGTGGCTGGATCGGCCGCAGCTGAAAACTCTGCCCAAGTTCTTCTCGGCGGTCGCGGTTTGCGCGCTGCCTTATCTCGTAGCGGGGGCGGGGTGGTTGCTGTATATCATGAAAGACCCTGCAGCCTTCCGCTCGCAGATCACCTTCAATGCCGTGCAGGGCGGGCGCTTTCTGGGGTTGCAGCATCCGCTTCTGGCCTTGAAGCTGGAATGGACGGACCGCTACCGAACGGCTTTTGGTCTGGGAGAGCACTCCTCCGGTCATACCGGGCCAATTTTTCTGAAGAGTCTGGTGCTGCTGGCGTACGTGGTGTCGATTCTCCTCGTCTTGGGGTTGCCCAAGTTGCGCCGGCAAAAAGGCGCTGTGCTTCTTCTGGCATTGTTGGGGACTTATTTTCTGGGACAGAGCTTATTTAACCAGAAGGTCACCATGTATCTGGTGCATATCGTGCCTCTCTATACGGCAGTTCTGGCCTTTGCGGGCTGGGCCTTATGGAAGGAGCGCATCCTGCCGCGGGGGTTAATCGTACTGGGACTGGCCGGCGTGGTCATGGTGCAAGCCGGCGCTACGCTCTACCGCAGCCGGCTCAATGAACGAAAGCCGCATGCGGAAATGGTGGCCTTCGTGAATGCGCAGCGCAAACCCGGCGATTTTATTTTCGGCAGCGCCGCCCTGGGATTTGATTTTGGCTTTGACGGGCAGGTGCTCGATGATCCCCGCATCGGGGCCTTGAGCGGCAAGCGCGCGCAGTTCATTGTGGTGGACGACATTTATCGCGACTATTTCCGGTCCATCGGAAAGCGTGATGGGGCGCTGGTTGCCCACATGCAGCAGATTTTGGAAAGGGAATATCAGCTGGCATACCAGCAGAACGCGTATTCCATTTACATTCATCGAAACTAATTGTCATTTTTGCTGACAGGAGGCCTCATGACCGGCGGAATCAAGACCGAGGTTCGCACCTATCCGATGTATATCAACGGCGAATGGGTAGGCAGTAAGTCGAATAAGACTTTGCCCGTGTATGAGCCCGCTACCGAGGACATCATGGCCCAGGTCCCGGATGCCGGGCCGGAAGACGTGGATAGTGCCGTAGCCGCGGCCAAAGCGGCCTTCGAAGATGGCCCCTGGGCCTCCACCACCGCGCAGGAACGCGGCCGGGTGCTGTTCCGGTTGGCGGAGAAAATCCGGCAGAATGCGGGCCGTCTGGCGGAACTCGAAGCGCGCAACTGCGGCAAGCCCATTGTCGAAGCGGAGTTCGATGTCAACGACGTGGCCACCTGCTTCGAATATTACGGCGGCCTGGCCACCAAGATTCTCGGCCACGTCAATCCTGTTCCCGATAATGCCTTGAGCCTGACCCTCAAAGAACCGATCGGGGTAGCGGGCCAGATCATTCCCTGGAATTATCCTTTGCTGATGGCCGCGTGGAAGCTGGCTCCCGCACTGGCCGCGGGTTGCACCTGCGTCCTCAAGCCCGCCGAACAAACCCCGGTCACCGCGCTTGAAATGGCCAATTGGCTGAGCGATGTCGGCTTGCCGCCCGGCGTGGTCAACATCATCACCGGCTTTGGCGAGACCTGCGGTGCTCCGTTGGTGCAGCATCCCGACGTCAACAAGATTGCCTTTACCGGCAGCGCCTCGGTGGGCAAGATCATCGTCAAGCAGGCCGCCGACACGGTGAAGCGCGTCACCCTCGAACTGGGCGGCAAGTCGCCCAACATCTTC
>JAFDVW010000008.1 GCA_018268755.1 Acidobacteriota bacterium | reverse complement strand
CTGCCCAACATCAAATGGGGCCTGATCTACGGTGTGATTCTCTGCAACGCCCGCGCCATGGGAGAGTTCGGCGCCGTGTCGGTGGTTTCCGGGCATATTCGCGGGCGCACCAACACCATGCCGCTGCACATTGAAATTCTGTACAACGAATATCAGTTTGCCGCCGCGTTCGCGGTCGCCTCGCTGCTGGCCCTGCTCGCCCTGCTGACCCTGGTGGTCAAGTCGGCGGTGGAGTGGAGGGCGCGGCGTCAATGGAAAGAAGCCACCCAGTGGGACAGGGAAGGGGCCACGGTATGAGCATCGAAGCGCTGCAGATCACCAAGAAGTTCGGGCAGTATACCGCCCTGGACAATGTCACCCTGCAAATTCCGTCGGGAGAGCTGGTGGCCTTGCTGGGGCCTTCCGGCTCCGGGAAGACGACCTTGCTGCGCATCATTGCCGGCCTTGAGTTCGCGGATGCCGGTACGGTGCGTTTTGATGGCACCGATATCACGGACCGCAGCACTCGGGAACGGCGGGTGGGATTTGTCTTCCAGCACTACGCCCTGTTCCGCCACATGACGGTGTTCGAGAACATCGCCTTCGGTCTGCGGGTGCGCCCGCGTCCGCATAGGCCATCGAAAGAACAGATCCGCGCCAAGGTGCACGAACTGCTTAAGCTGATCCAACTGGAGAAGCTGGCCCACCGCTATCCCTCGCAGCTTTCCGGTGGGCAACGCCAGCGTGTGGCTCTGGCCCGCGCCCTGGCGGTGGAGCCCAGTGTGTTGCTGCTGGACGAGCCGTTCGGCGCCCTGGACGCCAAGGTCCGCCAGGAGCTGCGCCGTTGGCTTCGTCAGCTCCACGACGAAATCCATATCACCAGCGTCTTCGTTACGCACGATCAGGAGGAGGCGCTGGAGCTGGCCAACCGCGTGGTGGTGATGAGTGAAGGCCGCATTGAGCAGGTAGGCACCTCGGATGAGGTCTACAATCACCCCGCCACTCCCTTTGTGTACAACTTCCTGGGCAATGTGAACCTGTTTCATGGCCGCATCGATGATGGCAAGGCTTATATCCACGAGCGCGAGACCGGCCACGTGGTGTATGTACGCCCGCATTTGCTGGACATTGACCGGCAACCCAACGGCGGCGACCATTTCCGCGCCCGCATTAAATACATCAATGCCGCCGGCCCGCTGGTCAAAGTCGAGGCCGTCACCGAATGGGGCGCGCTGGTGCAGGTGGAAATGACCCAGGAGCGCTTTCGCTCCCTGCACCTGCTCAAAGACGAATCGGTGTTTGTTATTCCCAAAGATGTGAAGGTGTTTGATATCCGTCAAGCCAACGGGACGAGCTAGGGGCGGCGCTTGCTGCGTTTGTCGGGCCGGGTAGAATCACTTCCCGGAGGGAAGGTTCCATGCAAGGCGAGACCAAGAGACCAAAATTATTGTCGCCCCGCGACGCCGCCAAGGCGCTGGGAATCAGTTATCCCACCCTGAAGCGCTGGATCTATGAGGGCAAGATCAAGACCATCAAGACGCAGGGCGGACATCACCGCCTGCCGGAAAGCGAGCTGGACCGCTATCTTCATCACGCCTTACAGCACGTGGAATATCCCGAGCGCCGGGGCGGTTTTCGCCAGGTCAGCGCGCGGAACCAGCTGATTGGGCGCATCGTGGAGGTGAAAGTATCCGGACTGATGGCGCAGGTGACGCTTTCCATCGCCGGGCAGCAGGTGACTTCCATTATTACCGCCGATGCGGTGCGGGAAATGCGGTTGGAAAAGGGGCAAACCGCGGCCGCGCTCATCAAGTCCACGGAGGTGATGATTCTGCGAGTGTAGACCCGTAAACCGTATCAAAACGGGTTGACATATTGATTTCATCTGTATTAAACAACAATCTCTGTTGCTGTTTCTCCAGCGTGTAAGCGCCCATTCAGCGCCACGGCCCCAATCCGCTCTCCTTGAGGATGGTCAGCATGATGCAATCCAGGATAAGAAGTCTCCTGGAAGGGAACGGGATACCCATTCTTAATACGAGTGAGTCCATAGATTTACTGGAGTTTCAGCACGCCTTACTCACCCTGAGGAGATTCCTGCTATGCCTATATCACGCAAGTTGTTGGTTGTCCTGCTCCTGGCCCTGGGTCTGGTAGCGTCCGCCTGCGCGGAAGAAATCACGGTAGCCGCCGCCGCCGATCTACAGTTTGCCTTTCAGGATGTCGCGGCCCGTTTTCAAAAAGAAACCGGCCACGGCGTCAAGCTGGTATTTGGGTCTTCAGGAAATTTTTATGCCCAAATCCAGAACGGGGCCCCTTTTGATCTCTATTTCTCCGCCGATATCGACTATCCCAGGAAACTGGAAGCCGCCGGACTGTCCGAGCCCGGCACCCTGTACCACTACGCGACGGGGCGGATCGTGCTTTGGCTGTTGCGTCCGCCCAAGGTCGACGTGAGCCAGGGTTTGCCGGTGTTGCTGAGCGCGGAGATTCAGAAGATCGCCATCGCCAACCCGGAGCACGCTCCCTACGGCCGGGCCGCAGTGGCGGCGCTCAAGTATGAAAAGCTCTATGACCGGCTCTCGGGAAAATTCGTGCTGGGAGAGAACATCTCGCAGACCGCTTCCTTTGTGGTTTCTGGAGGAGCGGACGCCGGCATTGTCGCGTTGTCTTTGGCTTTGGCCCCTTCCATGAAGGAAAAGGGCCAATACTTTGAAATCCCGGCCAGCGAGCATCCGCCCATTGAACAGGCGGCCGTCATCCTCCGTCCTTCACCTCATAAAGACGTGGCGCGGCAGTTCCTGGAATTCATAAAAACCCCCGCAATCGTAGAGCTGCTAAAGAGCTACGGTTTCTCCATTCCCGATGGCAAAAGCCTTCGGGAGTGAACATTCATAACCCGGATAAGCGCGCAGCGCTTATCCAAAAAGGAGCCCCGTTGGACATGCAATCCCCGCAACGATGGACCACTGCTCTGGTGCTGGTCGTGGCCATGAGCGCCTCACTTTTCGCGCAATCTGCTACCCCGGCCAAGGCGAAACGGAAGCCGGTTATATCTCCCCCCAGTGTGAAGGAGGAAATCAAAACCTTGCGTGACCTGGTGCTGGCCCAGCAGCAGCAACTGGAAACGCAGAGACAGCAGGTCGATGCGCTGAGAGGGCAGATCCAACAACTTCTGGACGCCACGCAGCAAGCCAGCGCCAATGCGCAGAAGGTGCAAACCAGCGCCGAGCTGGCGCAGACGACGGCGGAACAGGCCCAGCAGTCGGCACATACCGCACAGACCCTGGCTACTCAGGCCTCCGACAAGGCCGGGGAAACCAAGGCTGCGCTTTCCGTAGTGGAGAGCCGCAGCAAGGACGAGGACAAAAAGATCAGCGCCGTGCAGGACCTGCTGGGCCGCTTCCGCTTTACCGGCGACATCCGCGTGCGTGGGGAAAGCTTCTTTCAGCCGGGCGTGGCCGACCGCGATCGTGCCCGCTTCCGCGCCCGCTTCGGCGTGGAAGGCAAGCTGAACGAGGACTTTACCGGCGGCATTTTGTTGACCTCCGGGTCGCTGGGAGACTCCAACAGCACCAATGAAACCCTGACCGGCTACTTCACGCGTAAGACGATCGGAATCGACCGCGCCTACGTGGCCTACAATCCTCTGGCCGCGAAGTGGCTGAGCCTGACCGGCGGGAAGTTCGCCTACACCTGGCAGCGCACCTCGATGACCTTTGATCCGGACCTTAATCCGGAAGGATTCACTCAGAAGCTCTCCTTCGACCTGAGCGGACCGGTGGTGAAGAACTTCTCGGTGCAGGCCATTCAACTGCTTTACAACGAGACCAGCCGTACGGCGGACTCATATGCTGCAGGGGGGCAAGTCTCGGGCAAACTGGACTTCGGCGCCTTCACCAGCACGCCGTCATTCACCATCCTGAACTGGCGCAATGTGGACGCCATCCTCAACGCCTCGGCGTTTAACGTGCAGGCCCCGGGAGAAGGGCCGGGATGCGCCCCAGGAGCGGGCCTGCCCACGACGGCGCCTTGCGTCTATGGGCCGCAGGGCTTCACCAACGCGACCTACACCGATTCCAGCAATCACCTGCACTTTCTTTCCGGGTTCCTCTATGCGGATATGATCGTGAACAACACCATCAAAACCCCGTGGAAGCGCCTGCCGGCGAACCTGCTGCTGGAATATCAGAACAACCTGAATGCTGCCGCCCATCCCGTGGACAGCAGCGGCAATGTTCTGAGCGATCTGGGCAAACAGTCACACGCCTACCAGGTGGACTTCAGTCTCGGCCAAGTAAAGAACACCAACGACCTGCAATTCGGTTATGGCTGGTGGAGACTGGAGCAGGATGCGGCGCTGGCCTCCTTCCTCGAGAGCGAGCAGCGTGCTCCCAGCAATATTTTGCAGAACCACATCTATCTGCTGTGGAAAGTGCGCCGCAATACCGTGGCCAGCTACAACTTGTGGATTGGCCGCACCCTGAACAGCAGCCTGCAACATGCGGTCCTGGCCACCGGAGTCTCTCCCGGGCAGCAGGAGCCGTACCTGAAGCGCATGCAATTTGATCTGATTTACTCCTTCTAGCCGTTCTGGCCTGTCCGCGGAGGTAGCGGATTCGTTATCTCCGTGGACAGGCACAACCCCAAATCAGAGATAAACTCAAAGCAGTTGTCTTTTCTGCATGGAGACCGGGAAGCGGCATATCGTGATTGTGGGTGGTGGCTTCAGCGGTTCCACGCTGGCCATTCAGCTGTTGCGCGGCTCCCCACAATGGAACGTTACGGTCATCGACCAAGGACCGGTCCCGGGGCGCGGCTTGGCCTACAGCACGCCCTATGACTGCCATTTGCTCAACGTGTGCGCCACCGACATGACGGCGCTGCCCGACGAGCCCGACCATTTCTTCAAATGGGTAAAAGCCCACCATGACCCTGCGGTGCAGCCGCGGACCTTTCTTCCTCGCGCAGTTTATGGAAAATACATCGGCGCGCAGCTGGAACGGGCCAGGGAAGAGTGTGCCGGCCGCCTGGCGTGGCTGCAGGACGAAGCCATCTCGCTGCGCCGTGAGGGAGAGCAGTGGCTGGTTGGGCGCAAACAAGGCTCTGTCGTACCCGCAGATACTGTGGTGTTGGCCCTGGGAAATTTTCCGCCGGGCAACCCCCGCCTTCCCGGCCTGACCGAGCAGAGCCGGCGATACATCGCGCAGCCCTGGTCGAAAAATGCCCTGGCGGACTTGCCGGCGCGGGGCAGCGTGCTGCTGATCGGCTCCGGCCTCACCGGGGTCGATTTGGCTATCGCGCTCTATACAGAAAAATTTCAGGGAACGATCCACTTTCTCTCCCGTCACGGGCTCATGCCGCAGCGTCATGAGCTGACCGACCCCTGGCCCCGTTTCTGGGATGCCTCTTCGCCGCGCACGGCGCGCGGCATGCTGCGTCTGGTGCGCAGCCAGGTACGCACCGCCGCCCAGCAGGGCATTAACTGGCGGTCGGTCATCGATGCCATGCGCCCGGTGATCCGCCAGGTCTGGCAATCTCTTCCCCTCGAGGAACGAAAGCGGGCCTTGCGCCATGTGCGCTCCTATTGGGAAGTGCACCGCCATCGTGTGGCGCCCGAGATCGGCGACCGCCTGCAGGCCATGGTGCAAAGCGGCATGGCGCAGCTGCACGCTGGAAGAATTACGCGCTATACCGAGACTGCTGATTTCGTTGAAGTCTCCTACACAGCGCGCCAGAGCGGCGCAGAGCATGCCCTGCGCGTGGACCGGGTCATCAATTGCACCGGCCCGGCCACCGACTATCGCAAGATCAACCATCCCTTGCTGGCGGACCTTTTCGCGCAGGGTTTGATCTGTACCGATGAGCTGGCCCTGGGTTTGCAGGTGGATTTTGATGGGGCCTTGCTCGACCGGGCGGGGAAGCCTTCCGGGGCGCTTTATGCTGTCGGCCCGGCCAGAAAAGGCATGTTGTGGGAGAGCACGGCGGTCCCGGAGATTCGCGTGCAAGCTTCCATGCTGGTACAGCATTTGTTGGGCGCGACGCCCACCGCGCCGCCAAGCGCTGATTTGCAGCAGCAATGCTAGGGCATGTAGGGGCAGGTGTCCTCACCTGCCCAGCGGAGCGAAGCTCCGCAATCTAGGGAAGGGCACGAGTTCCACTCGTGCCGCCAGCCTTGTTCTCAAGAAGGATGCGCGTCAGCGCTGACGCGCGTGAATCGGGTTGGCTCGCTTGATGGCACGGCTGAAGCCGTACCCTACCCGCTTTATCCCGCCCCGGAAATCCACAGCACTCTTTGAAGCGCGTCCGCATCCTTTATCATCTATTCAAGCCTATGGAATATCGACTGCTTGGCCGTTCCGGACTGAAAGTTCCCGTTCTTAGCTTTGGCGCCGCCACCTTTGGCGGAGGTTCCGAGTTCTTCCGCGCTTGGGGAGAAAGCGATGTCAAAGAGGCGACCCGCCTGGTCGATATCTGTCTCGACGCCGGGGTGAATTTGTTCGACACCGCCGATGTCTATTCCAAGGGGCTCTCCGAGGAAATTCTGGGCAAGGCCATCGCCGGTCGCCGCGATAAGGTTTTAATTTCGACCAAAGCCACGTTTCGCATGACGCAGGAGACGAATGACGTGGGCTCTTCACGCCACCACCTGATTCAGTCCTGCGAAAATAGTCTGCGCCGTCTCGGCACGGACTACATCGACATCTATCATATGCATGGCTTCGACGCGCAGACGCCCGTCGAAGAGACCCTCGACACGCTGAACACGCTGGTGCGCAGCGGCAAGGTGCGCTACATTGCCTGTTCGAATTTCTCCGGCTGGCACTTGATGAAGTCGCTGGCCGTCTCCGAGAAATATGGCTGGGCCCGCTATGTGGGACATCAGGTCTATTACTCGCTGATCGGGCGGGAATATGAGTGGGAACTCCTGCCGCTTGGTCTTGACCAGGGAGTAGGCGCTCTGATCTGGAGTCCGCTGGGTTGGGGACGCTTGACCGGCAAACTCCGCCGCAACCAGCCGGTGCCGGAGCAGAGCCGCCTGCACAAGACCGCCGACTACGGCCCGCCCGTGGCCGATGAGGACCTCTACAACGTGGTGGACGCGCTGGACGCGGTGGCCAAAGAGACCGGCAAGAGCATTCCCCAGGTGGCTTTGAACTGGCTGTTACAACGTCCCACGGTGTCTAGCGTGATTGTCGGGGCACGCAATGAAGAGCAGTTGCGGCAGAACCTGGGGGCCGCCGGATGGAACCTAAGCCAAGAGCAGGTAGCCAAGCTGGATGCCGCCAGCAAGAAGACGCCAATCTATCCTTACTGGCATCAGCGGCAGTTTGAGAGAAACCCGGCACCGGTTTAAGCGATGCCGCGTTTTTGTCGCGCGCTTCATAACTCACCACCGCACATGTGGGCGCGGGCGTCTCGCCCGCGCGTTGCGCAGCAACGTCTCTGCCCAAAAGTTCCAGTTCAAAAAGAAATGCAACTGTCATTCCGAGGAGCGTAGCGACGAGGAATCCCTACCCGGTTTTACCAGCCCTCTGCCAAGAAAAAAGGTAGGGATTCTTCGTCGCTGCGCTCCTCAGAATGACAAGTGAAAAAGTGAGCACAGACGTTGCCCGACGTCTCTACATTCCTCCGATACAGCAACGTCCGCGTTCCTTTGCTAAAATTTCAGTCGCGATCCCACGCTTGTTATCTCAAATGCGGAAGAGAAGAAAGAGGCCTACGTGTCCGTTCTGGTCGTCGGAGGAGCAGGGTACATCGGTAGCCATGCCGCGCATTTCCTCAAGCGCAGCGGCCAGGAAGTCATCATTTATGACAACTTATCCAACGGTCACGCCGAACTGGCGGAAGGATTTGAACTGATTGTCGGCGACATCGCCGATTCCGCCAAGCTGGCCAAAGTTCTGCCGCGCGTGGATGCCGTGATGCACTTCGCGGCCTTTGCTTATGTGGGAGAATCGGTCACCAATCCGCGCAAATATTTTGAGAACAATTTTGTCAGCGCCCTGGCCCTGCTCAATGCCGTGGTTGATTCCAAAGTTCGGAAATTTATTTTTTCTTCCACCTGCGCCACTTACGGCAAGCCGGTGAAAGTACCCATCACGGAGGAAAACCCGCAGCGGCCGGTGAACCCTTACGGCGCGTCGAAGATGGCATTTGAATATGCGCTTGAGTCGTATGCCCGGGCCTATGGCGTCCGCTATGTGGCGTTTCGCTATTTCAATGCGGCCGGGGCGGACGAGAACGGCAAGATCGGCGAAATCCACCAGCCGGAGACCCACCTGATCCCGTGCATCTTTGAGGCGATCCATGGCGAGCGGCCGGCGCTGGAAATTTTTGGCGACGACTATCCCACCCCCGACGGCACCTGCATTCGCGATTACATCCACGTCACCGACCTGGCGGAGGCGCATGCGCTCGGCCTGGCGTATCTGGATTCCGCCGATTCGCTGGCCTTGAATTTGGGAACGGGCAAGGGCTACTCGGTGCGCGAGGTGATTGCTACGGTGGAGCGCGTCACCGGGCGCAAGGTGCCGGTGAAGATGGCGCCGCGCCGGGCAGGCGACCCACCCGAGCTGGTAGCGGATCCCCGCCGCGCCGAACAATTGCTCAAGTGGAAGGCAAAATATTCCCTGGAGCAAATTGTCACTACGGCGTGGAACTGGGCGGAGAAAGAGCGCGCGAAGAAAAAATAGCGGCAGAAAAAGCAGAGCGCTACCGACCCAGCATCCGCGATGGATACTACGGTAGCGCTGCCTACTGATGAACCTGTGGAAAAGTCTAGGCTGTGGACGTGCCCTGTTTCCAGTGCATTCTAGCGGGGCGGATTAACTTTCCTGATACCCCAGCCCTAATGGGCAATTGACGAGACAAGGAAGAGATCGCTTGTCCTCCTGAGCAAAATGGCCGCCGGGCTTTCCGGCGGCCATACAGTCGAAGGATCCCTAATTTTATGCAGAGAGGGTTTTGTGCAGAAGGTAGGGATGCTTCGGCTCGCGGATGTTCCGGGGGAACATCCGCCACGCTCAGCATGACAGGCGTGTTTCTTGATGGAGCATCCCCGCTGTCATCCTGAGAGAAATGACCGCCGGATTTTCCCGGCGGCCATGCAGTCGAAGGATCCCTATTTTATGCAGAGAGGTTTTGTGCAGAAGGTAGGCATGCTTCGGCTCGCGGATGTTCCGGGGGAACATCCGCGGCTCAGCATGACAAATTACTTTTCTTCGGTAGGTTCTTCCTGCGTTTTTTCCGGCCGCATTAAGGGGAAGAGAATCACATCGCGGATGGTGTGCGAGTCGGTAAATAGCATGCACAGGCGGTCAATGCCGATGCCTACCCCTCCCGCCGGCGGCATGCTATAGGAGAGCGCCCGGATGTAGTCTTCGTCCATCTGGTGGGCTTCGTCGTCGCCGCGTTCCCGCTCGGCCAACTGACCTTCGAAGCGCCGCCGTTGGTCCACCGGATCGTTGAGCTCGCTGAACCCATTGGAAATTTCCATCTGCCCGGCATAAATCTCCCAGCGCTCCGTCCAGTCGGGCTCGTCGGCCTTCTGCTTGGAAAGCGGCGAGACCGCGGTAGGGTACTCGTAGATGATCGTCGGCTGCTGCAGGTGCGATTCCGCGGCCGCCTCAAACAGATTGGCGATAGTTTTCCCGGCTGGCTCTTTGGGGTCGTAGGCTACGTGGGCGTGTCCGGCATTGAAGCGCTGCACCAGGGATTTGACGGAATCGTGGCTGGCGAAATCGCTGAGCGCGGGCTTGGTCCCGCTCGTCTCCGGCCAATAGTGGATGATGGCTTCGCGCATGGTCATGCGCCGCCAGTTGGCCTCCGCCCAGTCAATTTCGCTGTCGCCCCACTTGGTCACCGTGCCGCCGGTCACGTCCTGCGCCGCCTGGGCAATTAACTGCTGGGTCAGGTCCATGACCCCGCGATAGTCGGTGTAGGCCTGGTAAAACTCCAGCATGGTGAATTCGGGGTTATGCCGGGTGGAGATGCCTTCATTGCGGAAATTGCGGTTAATCTCATACACGCGGTCCAGGCCGCCCACCACCAGACGCTTGAGATAGAGTTCCGGCGCAATGCGCAGGAAGAGGTCCATGTCGAGCGTGTTGTGGTGGGTCACGAAGGGGCGCGCCACCGCGCCGCCGGCGATGGGCTGCATCATGGGTGTCTCGACTTCAATAAAGCCGCGCGCGTCGAGCGAACGGCGCAGCGACTGCACCAGCTTGCTGCGCTGGATGAAGACCTCGCGCACTTCAGGATTCATGAAGAGATCGACGTAGCGCTGGCGATAGCGCAGTTCGACATCGGTCAGCCCGTGCCACTTTTCGGGCAAGGGAAGCAGGTCTTTGCTCAGGAAGGTCAACTCTTCCACGTGCACGCTGAGTTCGCCGGTGCGGGTGCGGAACAGATACCCTTTGACCCCGACGTGGTCGCCCAGGTCGAGCAGCTTGTAGAGCTCAAAGCCCTTCTCGCCCACGGCGTCCTTTTTTACGTAAATCTGCAGCTGCTTGCCGTTCTGCTGCAGGTGGGCAAAGCCGGCCTTGCCCATGAGACGGATGGCCATGATGCGCCCGGCCACGCGGACTTCCACGCGCGGGTTTTCCATGGCCTCGGCGGGCTTATCGTATTCCGCCCAGATCTGGGGCAGGGTGTGGGTGAAATCGAATTTTGTGGGATAAGCGGGCTGGCCGAGGGCTTCGATCTGCTTCAGCTTTTCCAGCCGTAGTTGGTAAATGTTTTCGTCGAGTGCCAAGGTTTCCTTTACAACGCGTTGCCTGAAGTGTGAAGTCCGATTATAACCAAGGGCGCGCGCTGGTTGCGAAAAGCCTGCGTTCCCGCCCCGGGCCGGCCGTTTCGCCAAGCAGCAGCCTGCAACTGAATGGTCTATCCTGCCGTTGGCGTAGAGAAATTCCTCGCCAAATGAAAAGCTCTCCTTGAACATCGGGTAAGCCAGAGATACTATGTGCAGTTGTGATTTCGGAGTTGGAGTTCCTGAGGCCCTATGCCGCAAAACTACATTCCGATTTTTATCTTTTTGGCGGTCGTCGGCATATTAATTCCGCTTACGTTACTGGCGGCGAAGCTGGTGCGGCCGGAAAATCCCAGCCGGACGAAATTGATGCCCTACGAATGCGGCATCGATCCCGTGGACAATGCCCGCGGCCGCTATACCGTGCGCTACTACATCGTGGCCATTCTGTTCGTGGTCTTCGACGTGGAAACCATTTTTCTTTTCCCCTGGGCCGTGCGCTACAAGGCGCTGGGGGTTTTCGGCCTGGTGGAGATGCTGGTTTTTTTGTTGATTCTGATCGTCGGCTACATCTGGATCTGGAAAAAAGGCGCTCTGGAATGGGTGTGACCCGGTCATGACCGATCCGCTTGCCCCTGCAGAAACTTTTACCGCCAGCCGCTGGACGAAGGGAAACTTCTTTTTTCCCACGCGGATCGTGGTCAGCAAGCTGCGCGTGAGCCGGGTGAAACCGCGCCTGTTGGGCAGTACCGAAGAAAGCATAGCGATTTCGCAAGTCGCTTCGGTGCAGATTTCCACCGGAGTGGTGTGGTCGGAAATCCGCATTGATTCGACCGGCGGCTCCGACCCGATCACCAGCCACGGTCACCGTAAAGCGGATGCCTTGCGCATCCGTGATCTGATTGAGACATATCAGGCAGCTGGTCCCGCAAAATGAACGCGCGGTGTGAGCTGCGTCATTGACAGCGTATTCGCAAGCTGTTAGAAGTGGTCGGTTATTTTGCGCTCCAGAGGCCGGGGGGATTACCTCAGCCATGCAGGAAGAAACCAAACCGCCTGTACCCCCTTCGCCGGGCGGCACTTCGCCGCCCGCGAATCCGCCGGTTGTTTCCCCAGAGACCGCTTCATCCCAGGCACCTTCGGTCCCGCCTCACCGGGCGGCAGCGCCGCCTAAACCGGCCGGGCCTGTTCCCGAGCCCTGGATCTCTCCCTTGGTCGCGAAGCTGCAGGGACATTATGGTTCGGGCATCCGGGAAGCGGTCAGCTATCTGAAACAGAATTATCTGGTGGTGGATCCCTCTCTGCTCCCGCAGCTGCTGCAGGTGCTGCGTGACGAAGAGGAGTTCGACTACTGTGTGGACATCACGGCGGTGCACTATCCGGAGCGGGAAAACCCGCTGGAAATGGTCTGGATCCTATATTCCTTTGCCCGCAATCAGCGCGTGCGCGTGAAGACCGCCGTGAAAGACGGCGCGAGTGTGCCCAGCGTGACTTCCCTCTGGCCGACGGCCAATTGGCTGGAGAGGGAAGTATTCGACATGTTTGGGGTCCGCTTTGATGGGCATCCCGACCTCAAGCGTATTTTGCTGCCGGATGGTTGGAAAGGCCATCCTCTGCGCAAGGACTACAGCATTCTGCAACAGGACAACGAGTGGGTGCAGATCAATCTGGGGATCGAAAGCGGACAATAATGCCTGAGGACGCCACTAAATATTTGTCCCACCTTGAACTGGGCGAGCCCGACCAGACATTTCTCGATTCCAATGAGCTCATCATCAACATGGGGCCGCAGCACCCCGCGACCCACGGCGTGCTGCGCGTCATCCTGAAGCTGGACGGCGAGAAGGTTCTGGGCACGGAGTGCGTGATCGGCTATCTGCACCGCGGGGTGGAGAAAATCGCCGAGCACCGCACCTATGCCATGTTCAATCCTTATGTCGACCGCATGGACTATGTGGCGGCGGTCTCGAATGGCTTGGGATACTGCGAGGCGGTCGAAAAGCTACAAAACATCGAAGCTCCGCCGCGCGCCAACTATGTGCGCATGATCCTGACGGAGTTGAACCGGGTGGCCAGTCATCAGCTGTGGCTGGGGACCCATGCGCTCGACATCGGCGCCATGACGCCGCTGTTCTACACCTTCCGCGACCGGGAGGAGATCCTCAAAATCTTTGAGAAGTATTGCGGCGCCCGTCTGACCACGCACGCCTTTCGCATCGGCGGATGTCTCTACGAGACTTATGAGGGCTTCGAACAGGAAGTGCTGAAGTTCGTAAAGTTCGTGCGCCCAAAGATCGACGAGTACGAGGACCTGCTCACCACCAACCGCATCTGGGTGGAGCGCACCCGGGGGGTCGGCGTGATTTCGACAAAGGACTGCATCGCGCTCGGCGTCACCGGCCCGGTGCTGCGCGCCAGTGGCGTGAAGTGGGACCTGCGCAAGGCACAGCCCTATGCCGCCTATGCGGAAATGGATTTCGAAGTTCCTACCGGCCAGAACGGCGACACCTACGACCGGTATCTGGTGCGCCTGGCCGAGATGCGGCAATCGTTGCGCATCATCGAGCAGGCGGTCGAAAAATTGCCGGATGGGCCGATCCTGGCCAAGGTGCCCAAAGTCCTGAAGCCGCCGGTGGGCGAGATTTATCACTCCATCGAAGCGCCCAAAGGCGAGCTGGGATACTTCATCGTGAGCGATGGCTCCACGCAGCCTTATCGCGTGCGGGTGCGGCCGCCTTCCTTTGTGAACCTGCAGGCGCTCGACATCATGGTGCGGGGACAGCTGGTGGCGGACGTGATTGCCGTGATTGGCACGCTCGATATCGTCCTGGGCGAGGTGGACCGCTGATGCCTGACTTCCTCACCGCGTACCTGCAAAGCAACGTCACCCCGGGGGAAGCCGGCAGCGCGTTCTGGGCGCTGATTTATGTGCTGATCGTCTTTGCCGGAATTTCCGTCGCGGTCATGGCCATGAACTGGCTGGAACGCAAGGCGCTGGCCCACTTCCAGATTCGTCTGGGCCCCATGCGCGTCGGTCCGCACGGCCTGCTGCAGCCGATCGCCGATGCCATCAAGCTGCTGACCAAGGAAGATATTGTTCCGTCGGCGGCCGATAAGTTCGTGTTCTGGCTGGCGCCCCTGATCATTCTGTGCGCTTCATTCACCACCTATATTGTGGTCCCCTTCGGCCGCGCCCATGCGATTACCGATTTAAATATCGGCATTCTGTTCATGCTGGGTGTCTCGTCGCTGAGCGTGCTGGGCGTGGTGATGGCGGGCTGGGCCTCAAACTCGCACTATCCGCTGCTGGGCGCGCTGCGTTCCAGCGCACAGATGGTTTCCTACGAAATCGCCATGGGACTGGCCGTGGTTTCCGCGGTGCTGATGACCAGCCTGAACCCCAGCGGGACCGGCACCCTGAGCATGATCGGCATCGTGCAGGCGCAGGAAGCCCAGCAAACCTGGTTCGTCTTTAAGTTCTTTCCCCTGGGATTCATCGCGCTGGGCGTTTTTGCCATCGCCATGGTGGCGGAGACCAACCGCGCGCCCTTCGATCTGCCGGAAGCCGAGTCCGAGCTGACTGCCGGTTTCCACACGGAATACAGCGGATTGCGCTGGTCGTTGTTCATGCTGGGCGAGTACGCAGCCATGATCGCGGTTTCCTCGATTGCCGTGACTTTGTGGCTGGGGGGATGGCTGCGGCCTTTTCCGCACTGGCTTGCCGGCCAGAGCTGGGACCTGGTGTTCTCGTTATTTCCCGGACTGCTTTTTCTGGGACTGGCGGCGATTGCCTTTGTCGGCGTGGGCCGCATGCCCAAGCACCCCTATTTCAAGATCCAGACGGCGGGCCTGGCCGGTTTCGGCGCGGTGCTCGGATTGATCGGCGTGGTTTTATTCATCCCGCCGGTGCGCGACCGGGTGCAGGACATTTTCTGGTTCATCGCGAAAGTGGCGGTGTTTATGTACCTGTACATCTGGTACCGCGCGACGTTTCCGCGCTACCGCTTTGACCAGCTCATGAAAGTGGGCTGGAAGGTGCTGCTGCCGGTCGCGCTGGGGGTTTTGCTGCTGACCGCGGTGGCAGGGATTTTGTTTTGATGGCGGAGGCATAGGTCCTTCGCTTTGCTCAGGATGACAGAACGATCATGCAACCCGTAGCCACAACATTTTTCTTCTATCTGCTGGCGGGACTGGCCGTGCTGGGCGGCGTGCTGGTGATCACCCGCCGCAATGCCGTGCACTCGGCGCTGGCGCTGATCCTCACCCTATTGTCGCTGGCCGGGCTCTACCTGATGCTCTATGCCCCGTTTGTCGCCGGCGTACAGATCATCCTTTATGCCGGCGGCATCATGGTGTTGTTTCTGTTCGTCATCATGCTGGTCTCGATTGAAAAATCGCAGAAAGAAGAACAGTTCAACAAGCTCTGGCTGGTGGGATTGCTGGCCGCCATTGCCCTGGGGGGACTATTTATCGGCGTATATGTGAAAGGGAAAGCGCTGTTCCCCGAGGCCAAAGTGGTTCTCGAGGAAGGGAACAATACGCAGGGCATCGCCGACTACTTATATGGCCACTACCTGTTCACTTTCGAGATTGCCTCGCTCTTGTTGCTGGTGGCGATTATCGGAGCGGTAGTGATGGCGAAGAAGAGAATTTAGCCGTTAGCACTTGGCAGTTAGCATTTGGCCGCTCAGTCTTGAGGAACTACCCCAGACGTGGCATGGGCTAAAGGCCAAGTGCCAAGTGCAAAAAACATGGAAGCTCTCGGACAAATCTCGACACTGCACTACCTGGTCCTGGCTGCGGCGCTGTTCGTGCTGGGCGTGATCGGCGTGCTCACGCGCCGCAATGTGGTCATCATTCTGATGTCGATTGAGCTGATTTTGAATGCCGTGAACCTGAACCTGCTGGCGTTTTCCCGGCTCTACGGGCTGCATGGGCAGGTGTTCTCGATTTTCGTGATTACCGACGCAGCCGCCGAAGCGGCGGTCGGGCTGGGCATCATTATCGCCTTCTTCCGCAACAAGGAGACGGTGAATGTGGACGAAGTGGATTTGATGAAATGGTAAGGAAGCTACTAGCGATTAGCTGCTAGCTATTAGCTTCTAGCGAACGGCCATCGGCTAAAGGCCATCGGCCAACGACGTACGACTGAACTTATGTTTTTTCTAGATCACATCTGGCTGATTCCGTTGTTTCCCGCCTTCGGCGCGGCCGTCATGTTCTTTTTTGGCCGCAAGCTGCAAAAGCAGACGGTCAGCATCGTGTGTGTTGGCATGGTGGCGTTGTCGTTTCTCTGGGCCTGTGGCGCGGTGTGGCAGTATCAGGGATGGGCTGAAGCCAACCACCATCAACCCTTCCAGAAGGTCATGTTCACCTGGCTGGGTACCGATACCGGCCACATGAACTACACCACGCACGACGGCACGCTAGCGCCCTTTCAGGCCGATGCCGGTTTTCTGCTTGATCCGTTGTCCGCCATCTGGCTGCTTTTTGTGACCGGCGTAGGCCTGCTCATTCACATCTACTCCACCGGCTACATGGCGCACGAAGGTGGCTACTACCGCTTCTTCGGTTATCTCAATCTGTTCATGTTCTCCATGCTCACGCTTATCATGGGGAACAACTATGCGCTGATGTTCGTGGGCTGGGAAGGGGTGGGACTCTGCTCCTATCTGCTCATCGGTTTTTACTTCCACCGCCCGGCGGCAAGCGCTGCCGCGAACAAGGCATTCATCGTTAACCGCATCGGCGACGCCGGCTTCCTGCTGGGCATGTTCACCATTGCCTGGTACTTCGGCTCGCTGCGCTATGTGGATGTGAATCTTCTGGCCCGGAGCGGACACTTCAACATCGGCGACCCGATTATCACGGCGGCCACGCTGCTGTTATTTGTCGGCGCCTGCGGTAAATCCGCCCAGCTGCCTCTTTATGTCTGGTTGCCCGACGCCATGGAGGGCCCCACCCCGGTCTCCGCCCTCATTCACGCCGCCACTATGGTCACGGCGGGCGTGTATATGGTGGCGCGCTCGAATGCGCTGTTTGTGCTGGCGCCCACATCCATGAAGACGGTGGCCATTGTCGGCGCGCTGACCGCCATTTTTGCCGCGTCGATTGGGCTGGTGCAGAACGACATCAAACGTGTCCTGGCGTATTCCACGGTTTCGCAGCTGGGCTACATGTTCCTGGCGCTCGGCGTGGGGGCTTTTGCCGCCGGCGTCTTTCACGTGTTTACGCACGCTTTCTTCAAGGCGCTGTTGTTCCTGGGTGCAGGCTCGGTGATCCATGCCATGAGCGGCGAGCAGGACATGCGCAACATGGGCCACCTGGCAAAAAAAATTCCCACGACCTACCGCACCATCCTGATCGCGACCCTGGCCATCGCCGGCATCCCGCCCTTTGCCGGATTTTTCTCCAAAGATGAAATCCTCTGGCAGACCTGGTCGTCGGAGGGCGGCGCTTATCGCATCCTGTGGCTGGTCGGTTTCATCACCGCGCTCATGACGGCGTTCTACATGTTCCGTCTGGTGTTCCTCACCTTCTATGGCAAGCCGCGCATGGACCATGAAGTCGAGCACCACATCCATGAATCGCCCAAGTCGATGACTGTGCCGCTGGTGGTTCTGGCTGTCTGTGCCGTATGCGCCGGATGGCTGGGCTGGCCGCATAGCCTGGGCGGCTCCAACCGTTTCGAGCACTATTTGGATCCGGTTTTTGCCCGTGAAGCCCAAGTTTTTCAGGAAGAGGGGAAGGAAGCTCAGTTGGTGGCGGGAGAAAAAGAGGAAAAGCATACCAATCCTCTGGAGTACGGGCTCATGTTCCTTTCGGTAGCGGCTGCCGGAGTGGGTTTTGGTCTGGCCAGGCGCTACTATGCCGCGGCGGACAAGGGCTATGCCGAGCCTATTGAGCAGGCCGCGCCTCCCGTTTACCGCACGCTGCAGAACAAGTACTACGTCGATGAAGCTTACGATTACGTATTCACCGGCCGCCGCAAGATCGGCGATGTGCGCCTTGGCGCTATGGGACTAGGCGAGGCGTCTTCGTGGGTGGATGCCAAAGTCATCGATGGCACGGTAAACGGCGCCGGCCGGATCACGCGGCTCTCAGGAAAAATTTCCAGTTGGTGGGATAAATGGATCATCGATGGCCTGCTGGTGAACGGGCTAGCGTTAATAACGCACCCGCTTTCATGGTTCGCCCGCCTTCTGCAATGGGGCCTGGTGCAGTGGTACGCGCTGGTGATGGTGGTCGGACTAGTTGGATTTGTCGCCTATTACGCCTGGCGATAGCGGATTTTGGCGGGACGGCCGCTCACTTGGCGGCGCGATGCGGTAACTGAGATTGCTTCTATGCAAAGCCATATTCTTTCGATCATTTTATTCACGCCCTTGCTGGGCGCATTGCTGCTCCTGTTCGTTCCCAAGGAGAACAAGCACGCCATCCGCTGGATCGCCAACATGTTTGCCCTGGCCGGGTTTCTTATCTCTCTGCCGCTCGTCCCCATGTTCTGGGAGCAGCGCTTTGAGCCGGGGTTCAAGTTCCTGGAAGGCGGAGCGAACAACTGGATCCCTTCGATCGGCGCGGGCTATAACCTGGGCATTGACGGCATCTCGTTCCTGCTCATCATGCTGACCACGCTGCTGGGTTGGATTTCCATTCTTTCCTCCTGGACCGCCATCGAAGACCGCGTCAAGGAATACTACATCTGGTTTCTGGTCCTGCAGACCGGCATGCTGGGCGTCTTTATGGCGCTCGATTTCTTCCTGTTCTTCGTCTTTTGGGAAGCCATGCTGGTGCCCATGTACCTGCTGATCGGCATCTGGGGCGGCCCGCGCAAACTCTACGCGGCCATCAAGTTTTTCCTCTACACCCTGGCCGGCTCGGTGCTGATGCTGCTGGGCATTTTGTTCCTGTACTTCAACCACCATACCCTGACCGGTATCTACACCTTCAGCATCCCCGCTCTGTACCAGACTGCGCCGCAGATTCCGTATCACTATGCCTTCTGGCTCTTCCTGGCGTTCTTTATCGGCTTTGCCATTAAAGTGCCGATGTTCCCCTTCCACACCTGGCTGCCCGATGCGCACGTCGAAGCTCCGACCGCCGGCTCGGTGATTCTGGCGGGTGTCCTGCTGAAGATGGGGACCTATGGCTTTGTGCGATTCGCGCTGCCGTTTTTCCCCGGCGTGGTGACCAATCCCAAAGTGCGCGGCTGGATGATTGCTTTGTCTATCATCGGCATTATCTATGGCGCTCTGGTTTCGCTGATGCAGAAGGACATGAAGAAGCTGGTGGCCTACTCTTCGGTCAGCCACCTGGGTTTCTGCACCCTGGGGATTTTCGCCCTGAACTCGCAGGGAATTGCCGGATCGGTCCTGCAGCAGATCAATCACGGCATCTCGACCGGCGCGCTGTTCCTGATCGTCGGCATCCTCTATGAGCGGCGGCACACCCGCGAGATTTCCGAATATGGCGGCATCTCCAACGTCATGCCGGTTTACGCCACCATCACCATGATCATGTTTCTCTCTTCGATGGGGCTGCCGCTGTTGAATGGCTTCATCGGCGAGTTCACCATCCTGCAAGGCACGTTCATGGAGAACCGCGCCTGGGCGGCGTGGGCCGTGCCTGGAGTGGTGCTGGCTGCGGCGTATTTGTTGTGGCTTTATCAGCGGGTGTTCTTCGGCAAAGTCACCAACCCCAAGAATGAAAAGCTGCATGACCTGACCCCGCGCGAAGTGCTGACTTTTGTGCCCTTACTCATTCTGGCCTTCTGGATCGGCCTTTACCCCAAGCCGTTTTTCCAGATTCTGGAGCAACCGGTGAATCAGATTGTGCAGACCGTGCGGCAACCCAATGCGAACGTGAATGCCGAATTGCCGGTCGTACATCCCGAGATCGTGGCGCAAACTTCGCAGGGAGGTAAATAGGTGATCAGCAACTTCTCCCAGTTTTTTACGTTGGCGGATTACGCGATGGTGTTGCCCATCATCCTGCTGACGCTGTTTGCCCTGGGAATTTTGCTGATTGATTTGATGGTTCCGGCGGAGTGGAAGTGGTCGAACGCGGTGACTGCCCTCATCGGCATCGCCTTTGCCGCAGGCGCGGTCTGCAAGGCGCAGCAGAACCTGCGCTTGATGGAGTCCCCCTTTGTGCTGAGCGGCTCGATGATCTTCGACCGCATCACCATTTATTTCTTCTATCTCTTTCTGGCAGGCGCGGCGGTCGCCATTCTCACCTCGGTGCACTATCTTGAGGTCGAGCACGAGCACCGCGGCGAGTATTACTCGCTGATGTTGTTTTCGGTAGTAGGTATGATGTGCATGGCCGCCGGCTATGACATCGTGCTGATCTTCATTGGCCTGGAGCTGATGGCGATCTCCACCTACGTGCTGGTCGGCTTCCTCCGCCGCGACCGGCGTTCCAATGAAGCCGCCCTGAAGTATCTGCTGCTGGGGGCATTTTCCTCGGGCATCTTCGCCTACGGGCTGTCACTCTTCTATGGACTCTCCGGGACCACCAACCTTGGCGGCATCGGGCAAGCCCTGGCCCGGCACATGGAGGCCAACCAGGGACATCCCAGCCCGGTCGCGGTTCTGGCATTGCTGACCACCGCTACCGGCCTGCTCTTTAAGATTGCCGCCGTGCCTTTCCACCAGTGGGCCCCGGACGCCTATGAAGGCGCGCCCACTTCGATTACGGGATTCATGTCAGTTGCCGTCAAAGCAGCGGGTTGGGCCATGCTGCTGCGCGTGCTGGTATGGGGACTGTACCCGCTGCGCTCGGTCTACGTGCCGCTGCTGATTTTTGTTTCTATTGCCACCATGACCGCCGCGAACTTCGCCGCGCTCACCCAGAGCAACCTCAAGCGGCTGCTGGCCTATTCCTCCATCGCCCATGTGGGATACATGCTGCTGGGCCTGATCGCGCTGGCTTCGGTGCAGTATCCCGCGCCGGCGTTTTTTGATGGGTTGAAGGGGATCCTGATCTACCTGCTGGTGTACACCTTCATGAACTTGGGCGCCTTCGCGGTGATCACCTCGCTGCGCAATAAAGATGTGATCGGCGATGAACTGGACGACATCGCCGGACTCTTCCAGCGCGCGCCGGTAGCTGCGGTCATGATGCTGGCCTTCCTGCTCTCACTGGCCGGGATTCCGCCACTGGCCGGCTTCTATGGCAAGTACTTCATCTTCCTGAGCCTGATTGAGAGCCAACATTACATCCTGGCGGCGTTAGGGGTGGCCTATTCGGTGTTCGGCCTCTATTACTACCTGAAGATCGCGAACGCCATGTTCATGCGCCCTGCGCTCGACCAGGAGCGCCTGCCCATCAGTTTTGGCATGAAGACCGCGCTTGGCATCTCCGCCCTGCTGACGGTTTTCATCGGAGTGTATCCCGAGCCCTTCATCCGCGCCGTCAACTGGTCGCTGGGCATTGTGCACTCCGGGGCGGTCGCGGAATTGATGCGGTAATTCCACTGTCATGTTGAGCGAAGGACCCCTGTCGCTATTGCGACCGGGGCCCGAGTAGAAACATCCCTACAGTCGGCAGAACTTTAAGGGTAGGGATTCTTCGACTCCCAAGACCTTCGCTAACGCGAAGGTATTAGCTCGCTCAGAAAGACAAGTCTGAAAGTCTGGCATCTGGTGTTGAACAAAGCGGTGGGTCGCTGGGCATTGTGCACTCCGGGGCGGTCGCGGAATTGATTCGGTAATTCCACTGTCGTGTTGAGCGAAGGATCCCTGTCGCTATTGCGACCGGGGCCCGAGTCGAAATATCCCTACAGTCGGCAGAACTTTAAGGGTAGGGATTCTTCGACTCCCAATACCTTCGCTAACGCGAAGGTATTAGCTCGCTCAGAAAGACAGGGATATCACCTAGGCCGCACCCACTCTCCCGGTGTACGCTGAGAGCATGAGCGACCCGTCTTCCGATAATTCGAAGTCCGTAGCCAAACTGGCGCGCTACTCGGAACTCGGCTTTATCATTCCCGCCTCCGTGCTTCTGGGCTTCTTTCTCGGCAAAGTGCTTGACCACTGGCTGCATACCCGGTGGATCTACCTCGCCGGCCTGATCTTCGGAGCCATTGTCGGTTTTGTGCAGATGATTCGCATGGCCTTAACTTCGGTGAAGGACGACAAGTGAGTGAGCCTGAGGCACCGCCTGCGTCCGCCGAGTCTTCCGCCTCGCCGGCCGAACACTTCTACGGTGGGGCCACCCGCCGCATCCTGCGTTTTTTGCTCTTCCTGACCCCTCTTGCCACGGCAATCGTGGCCTGGAGGTTGGGGTGGGCCTATGCGGGCGGGTTTCTGGCCGGAGCGGTGGTCGCCTGGCTCAATTTCCGCTGGCTGGCGCGTGGGGTGGAAGGCCTGGCCGAGCGCATTGTGGCCGCCCACAGCCGGGAGCGGGGCTTCGCCGTCGTAGGGAGCTTTGTGCTGCGTTATCTATTGGTTGGCGGCGTTGCCTATGCTATATTCTATGGTTCTTCCCAAGCCTTTCGGGGCTTCCTGATCGGGCTCTGCCTGCCGGTCGCGGCCATGCTGTGCGAGGCCGCCTACGAGGCGCAGGCAGCCATCCGGCGGGGTTACTGAACGAAATCCGACATTTGGCCAGGTATTGGGGCGTTATCGATGGAACAACTTGCGTTTACTGAGTTTCTCAACCACCACTTCGGCGAGCTCGCGCTCCGTCTCCTGACCCTGGTGGGAGTTCATCCCAAGCATCCCACAACACCGATCAGCAACAGCGTAGCCATGGAGCTGCTGGTCTTCCTGCTGCTGACGCTGTTTTTCATCGCGGTGCGCTTGCGCCTTTCGGTGGATCGCCCGGGCGCGCTGCAGCACGTCATGGAGGGGATTGAGGGCTTCGTCGCCGATCTGGGCAAGGAGATCATCGGCCACAACTATCAGCCCTATGTTGGCTATCTGGTAACCCTCGGGGTCTTCATCCTGAGCTGCAACCTGATCGGGCTGATCCCCGGCCTGGAATCGCCCACCGCCGTTCCCATTGTTCCTTTGGGATGCGCGCTGGTGACCTGGTTCTACTACCACATTCAGGGACTACGGGCCAACGGGCTCGGCTACTTCAAGCACTTCGCCGGGCCGGTTTGGTGGCTGGCCCCGCTCATGGTGCCGATTGAGATCTTCAGTCACCTGGCACGCGTGCTTTCGCTGACCATCCGTTTGTTCGCCAACATGTTCGCCGGCGAAATGGTCACCATGGTGTTCTTTTCGCTGATCCCGCTGGGCGTCCCCATTATTTTCCAGGGACTGCATATCGGCGTGGCCTTTATTCAGACTTATATTTTCGTGCTCCTGGCTTGCGTGTACCTGGGAGAGGCCACGGCGCACGACCACTAAATTTCATAAGCGGTTGGGCTTTATCGTCCGCAAGCGTGAGGGCGTCTGTACGAGGATGACGTCAACCACCCACTGGCGGAAATTCATGAGGAGAGTGCAATATGCGTAAATTCACCATGCTGTTGATCGTCATGCTGGCTTGCCTGGTGCTGACCGTGCCTGCGTTCGCGCAGGGAGCGGAACCGGCCCACGCCGCCTCCGGCCCTAACTGGGTCGCCATCACCTCCGGCTTTGCTATGGCCCTGGCCGTGGCCCTGGCCGCTCTGGGACAGTCGCGTGTAGCGGCTTCGGCCTGCGAAGGTCTGGCCCGCAATCCGGCCGCCCGTCCGGGAATTCAGCTGGCCCTGATTCTGGGTCTCGCCTTCATCGAGTCCCTGGTGCTGTTCACCCTGGTCATCATCTTCGTCAAGGTTGCCTAAGCGCAATTCGACGGGAAAATCAAAAGCCCCTGCCGGATCGGCAGGGGCTTTTTTATGGTTGGTGAAAGCCTACGCTTTGCGTTGTCCGTCCCAATCCGTGCTCTTGGTTTCCGGGGCGCGTTCCAGCGCTTCCAATAGCAGGCGGCGCAGGCGGTAGCGGCTTTCCAGATCAGTATTGACGATCTCGAAGCCGACTTCATTGACACGGGCGCGGCGCAGCAGGACCTGCCCGCGGATGTGCTTAATGCCGATAGCAATATCGATATTAGCTTCCGAGCCAATACGCAGATTGTCTTCTTTTGTGCCCATGCCGCCGCCCAGGCTCAATTCGCGAATCAGAATGCTCGACTTGCCCCAGGAGCTGCTGATGACGGCCGACAGGCTCTTGGGCAGGGCCACGCGCTCATAGCGCCGTTGCCGCACCCAGGGGCAGGCGGGCGCTGCATCCAGCGGCGCAATGGCCAGTTCCCCAGGTTCCAGGCCGCTGTCCGCCACCACCTGGCTGCCATAGCGCGGATCAATTTTGGCCAGCGCCTGGGCCGCGGCGATGCGCAGCTCCTTGTGGTTGACCCACTTCCAGCGCTTTTTGGCTTCCAGCAGATTGCGCAGTACAGGAACGGCTTCCGGCTCGCGCAGGCGGCCAAGGGATTCCACCGCCTTGACCTGCACCAGGGGGGTGCGGCCCTGGGCTTCCCCGGCTTCTGCCATGACGATCAGCGGCGGCACCGCCGTGCGGTCGCCGCTCATGCCGATTTCATCCAGCGCCTGAGGCAGGACCAGGGCATCGAGGACTTCCAGAAGCTCCAGCAAGGTACGGCCGCGGTCGGGCGCGGCGCCATAGGCAATCTGCCGTACCACGATGTCGTGATAGAAACGGTTCCACTCGGGAAGCCGCGAGGGCAGGATCTCCAGCAGGGTTGGCACATCGAGCCGGCTGAGCAGGCCCACCACGCCGGCGGCTTGCCGGGGCTGCCCGGTGCGCAGGCTTTCGCGCAGCTGCGCCAGCGCCGGCGCGCCCATCTCGCTTACCAATTCCACCATGCGATCGCACTCTTCGCGGCGCATGCAGCGGAAGAAACGGTCGGAGAAGTGTTCAATAGCTGCGCCTGAAGTCAAGCGCAGCACCTGCAGCAAATCCTGCGAGGCCTGCGGCATGCGCAACGCCTCTTCGATGAATTCCGGCAGACGATTTTCCACGCCAATGCGCGGACGCAACTCTCCCGCCAGCACCGGCCGCTGTTTGGCCACCAGATCCATGGCGGCGCAGACTTCGCTGAGCGCTTTAAATTGTTTGCGATTGCCGGCCTCGGCGCTCATGCGTACAAAAGCCGCGCCCAGCAGGCTTTGCAGCTCACTGTCCTGTTCGCGGGCCAGGGCCTCGCCCACTTTACGCACCGCGTGGGCCAGGAGTTCCGCGTTGGTGCCGGTATAGAGATCGGCCAACTGGCTGAGGCCGATGGCGATCTTGCGCTTGGGCTCGGTGTCCTTCGCGTCCAGACAGGAAATATAGTTGCGCAGAATGGCGTCGGCGGTTTCTTTGTCGCCGCGCTCCAGCAGCAGCTCCACAAACTGGCGGACGTTGCGCGGAGGCACACAGGGCGCCTCATTCGAGAGCAGCACGCTCTTCTTGCCGGCTTCCGGGACTTCCGCCCAGAACAACCGGTCCAGAATATCGGCATGCGATTCCACCAGGATGCCGGCCTTGCTCATCTTCTCTTCCTGCAGCCGCAGGATGCGGCGCAAGGTGTCCATCTGCCGGCTCATGTGCTCCATCATCTGGTGTACGGCATTGACCTTGACTTCACCTTTCTGAAACCGTTCCAGGGCGAAGCGGATCGCCATATGCTCCGCCGCTTTCATCAGCAGCGGGGTGTCATTCTGGTCCGCCGTGGTCGACGAAGCCGCCAGAGATTGCAGCAGTTGCTGCAGGTTGAGTTTGGTGTTGGGATCTACCTCATTGAGTTCTTTTTGCAGAGTTTCCGGGCGAACATGAGGGTCGCCGCCGACTTCGCCGAAGCGGGTCAGCAGGCGAATGGCTTGAATGACCTCTTCTTCCTGCAGCGGCACCACGCCGCCTTCCCAGCCGCCTCCAGGGATATTGCCGCCGGGCACTTTTACGTTCGGGACGCTGCCGACGGGGGCCGTTTCCTCCCCCGGAGCTCCGCTGCTGTCTCCGCTGCCGCCCCCGCCTCCGTGCGCCCCTTCCGCCGCGGCGATCAATTGCAGCAACTTCTGCGGATCGTTCAGCCACTCCTTGAATTCCGGGCCTAAAGTCTGGGCGGCGATTTGCGCGGCAATCGCCACATCTCCGGTGGCCGGGTCGGCGGCCACAAATTTCACTTCGTTGATGCGGATGGAGGCTTGTTTGCTATCTCCGAAAGTCTCTTTGATCTGTTTGCCTACGTCCTGTGCCTTGGACCCTCCCACGGCAAAAGCGCGCACCAGGCGGGCGAAGTCCTCTTCCGTGACTTTGCTGGAAAAATGAATGCTGGCCAGTCCGGCGGTGGTGAGCAATTGCGCGAAACTGCGCTCGGCTTGTCCGGTTTCGAGCAGGATCCCGTCAATCAGTAGCTTGTTGTCCGAGACGCCCAGCAGAAATCCGTCGCCGCTCTTGGGCAGCCCGTTCTGCAATTCGCTCCACGCCGTCTCGAACTGTTTCTCGGTGCGCGTGTGTTCAAAGCCGTACAGACGTACGTATTTGACCAGAATGTTCAGGCTGTGCACAAAGGCACGGGCCGAGGCAATCCGGCTCTCTTTGGCGGTGGTGTCTGCGGTAGGAATAGGCCGCTCCTAATGTTTCAGGTACTTGGCTAGCGTAATGCGGAACGGTAAGTCCATCCACATTACGGAGGTAATAACTGGGAATCTATGGATGCTGTATGACCGGGGGCCGGAAAGGCGGTTGCCGCCCCCTTCCCGCAATGAAATGCCGGCCCAGCCGGGGAGCTTTGCCGGGTTTGCGGCGCACCCCACCCAAGGTATTGATTCTTCGCAAGTTGTAGGGGCCTCCAGGGGATGTGGTGATCCCTTCCCCCACAAATCGAAAAATTGCGATATCAATATAGAAAAGGATATGTCGATCTCGTCTCCCCTCACTCCCGCAGCCAAGCCCGCCCCGCTCGTCGGCCTGGCTCTATGGATGCACCGCGTCCTGGAAGAATGTGATCGCGCCAGCGTGGGGTTCGCGGCTGATCCGGTGCACGATCTACGCGTGGCCCTGCGGCGCTGCCGATCTCTTGCGGACGGCTTCATCGCGCTGGATCCCGACCCCGCTTGGAAGGCCATGAAGAAGGCCGGGCGCCAGCTGTTTCGCAGTCTAGGCGAGTTGCGCGATGTGCAGGTGGCGGAAGAGTGGGTGCACAAACTCGATCCCGAGGGCGATCCCGCGGGCACCCGTCTGCTGCAGTTTCTCGCCGGCCGTGAAATCCAGCTGAAGACGCAAGCGGCACAGTCGCTGCAGGGGTTTGATCGTAAGCAGTGGCTGCGCTGGTCCCGGGTTTTGCCCAAGCGCGCGGCCCGGATACGTCCGGGAAGCCTGCTGTTTCGCCACTTGGCCCTGGAGCGCTGGGCCCATGCCTACGACCTGCATCGTCGCGCCTTGCGCAATCGCAGCCAGGTGGCCTTGCACGACCTGCGTATCGGCATCAAACGCTTCCGCTACATCGTGGAGAACTTTCTTCCCGAACAGCATGCCGCCTGGAAGAGCGACTTGAAGCATTTGCAGGACCTCCTGGGCGAAGTGCATGACCTCGATGTCCTGTGGGCCACCGCGGTGCAGGCCAACGTCTTCCTGGAAGAAGAATCGCGGGCGCAATGGCAGGCCAAAATCAAAGAGCAGCGGGAGCGCCGGATTGCCCAGTACCGCGAAAGGATGCTGGGGCCGCAGTCTCGGTGGGCGGCCTGGCGGGCCCATCTGCCCCAGGGAGAGCAGATCGAGGCCGGAGCCCAGCGCCGTCTGACCTTGTGGGCCTCTCTGCTCGATCCCGATTTCGCCCATACCCGCCACGTCCGGCAATTAGCTTTGCAACTCTACGACGGTTTGCCCCAGCCGGAAGGACGCGAGTCCTCACGCCGCATTCTGGCGCTGGCTGCACTTCTGCATAACGTGGGCCTGGCCCGCAAAGAAAAGGGACACCATAAAATTTCGCATCGCTTGCTGCGGCGTCTCATTCCGCCCATGGGCTGGAGTAAGGAAGAACTGGATCTGGTGGCCATCGTGGCGCGCTACCATCAGGGAGCCTTGCCCCAACCGCGGCATCCTGCTCTGCAGGGGCTGACCGCGGAGGAGAAGAGGGAAGTGTTGCGCCTGGCTGGGATTCTGCGCCTGGCCGATGCTTTCGCCAGTGGACGGAGCATCCAGCGGCTGCAGCTGCATGTGGAGCCGAAGACGATCGTCATTGCCGCGCAGGGATATTCCCCCCATCGCCGCGACGCGGAAGCCATCGCCGCCGGACGCCACCTGCTCGAGGTCGTCTACCGCCGGCCGATCGTGGTTCGTCCGTTGCGTTCAAAGAAGTAAGAGTTCCTGTGGCGCGGGCACTCTTGCCCGCGAAAAGCCCTCGGATCAGTGTCTACGCGGGAAACCAGCCAGACACTTTCGTCTCCCCGGACCTTCCGGTACAAGCTAAGATTGCACCTATGACGCATGCCCAACTGGTCTCGACGGCTGTCGCCTGGCTTCGCCGCTATCGCTGCGGCGTGGTGCTCTCGGAGCAGGCATGCGCCAGCGGAGAGATGCCCGACGCCATCGGCTGGAAAGGGCAAAGTCACTCGGTCCTCGTCGAGTGCAAGGTTTCCCGCGGCGATTTTCTCGCCGACCGCGAAAAGCCCTTCCGCCGCAAGCCCGAGATGGGTTTGGGATGTGAACGGTTTTACCTGACCCAGGGAAGTCTGCTGCGGCCGGAAGAACTGCCGCCGGGCTGGGGGCTGCTCGAGGTGAAAAACCGTCGCCTGGAAATGGTGCAGCCTTCCGCCAAAAATCTACGCACCGCCAAGGGCTTCCGCTATGAGATGAACCTGCTGCTGGCCAGCTTGCGGCGGGTGGAAGTCCGCATTGAGCCGCAAAGCATCACCGACTTCCTCAAGTGGAAGAACCGCATGGCGGAATATAACCGGGGTACGTTGCCGGAAGGTCTGCTTTCCGGCGAAGCCGAAGAGAATGTTTTTCTCGATCCCGAAGAGTTGCTGCCTACCCAATAGATGGCGGCAAAGATGTGGGGCGGACACTCCTGTCCGCCAGACTTCGCGGGCGAGAGTGCCCGCTCCACACAAAAAATCCATAAAGAAAAACCGGGCTGGTTGGCCCGGTTTTCGTGGCGTCGAGTTGGGATGCGTTTACATCGCAGCACGGCGCGACTGGCGCCGAAAATGCGGCTGGCAGGTTTGTCAGCGAACCTTGCATCTCCTTGCGTCAGCCAAAAATCAAGGAGCCGGCGGGCAAGGCCGCAATCCATCGGCCATTCGCAAACCTATAGTCTTAATTGTGGATATATTTGTAAGTTATTGATAAATAATTATCTATCAATTTGTGAGGGAGTGTTTTCGGGGTCCGTGAGGGCCCCAGCCCTAAGCACCCAGTTCAAAATTTTGCACAACTCATGCTGCACTAGAGTTCCCGCCGCCCTTCCATGGCTTTCAGCATGGTGATCTCGTCGGCATATTCAATATCGCTGCCCGCCGGGATGCCGGTGGCGATGCGTGTGACCTTGAGTCCGGCGCGGCGCAGCTGGCCGGAAAGATAGGTCGCCGTGGCCTCGCCTTCCACCGTGGGATTGGTGGCCAGGATCACTTCATCCGCTTGGCCGTCTTCCACGCGCTGCATCAGGTTGGAGATGCGCAGCTGCTCCGGCCCGACGCCATGCAGAGGCGAGATAGCCCCATGCAGCACGTGATAGACGCCGTTGAAATGCTTGGTCTTTTCGATGGCGGCGATGTTGGTGGGCTCTTCCACCACGCAGATGAGCCGCTGGTTGCGAGTGGGGCTGCTGCAATAGACGCAGGGGTCTACGTCGGTGATGTTGTTGCAGATGGAGCACAGGCGCAGGCTGGCCTTTACGTCGCGCACCGCCGCGGCCAGGGCTTCAGCATCGTCCTCGCTGGAGCGGAGAATATGGAAGGCCAGACGCTGGGCCGTCTTGCTGCCGATGCCGGGCAGCTTCTTCAGTTCGTCAATGAGCCGGGTCATCGGCTCGGCAAATCTAGACATGGGAATTTTAAAATTTGGTAATCGGGTAATTTGGTAATTGCGTAATTGCAAAAACAAGTTGCCGAATACGGCAGCGAGTAGTGATTCCGAACTTTCGCAAGCGGGCTCTCAAATTACAAAATTCCCCGATTGCCAAATTACAAATCCCTACTGCCCCAGCCCGCCGAGCATGCCGCCCAGCGTGGACTGCATCGCGTCATCGACCTTTTGCCCGGCGGCATTCACCGCCGCGGCCACCAGGTCCTGCAACATTTCAAGGTCGCCGGATTGCACCGCGTCCGGCTCAATTTTGACGCCCAAGACCTGTTTGCGGCCGTTCATTTTAACGGTCACGCTGCCGCCGCCGGAAGAGGCCTCGACCACCGTCTCTTCCATCTTTTTTTGCAGGACTTCCGTCTGTTTCTTTGCCTGCGACATCAATTCTTGCAGGTTAAATCCGCCCATAATTTGTCCTATCGCCAGACGCTGGTCCGGGATCGAAATCCGAACCCGGCAACTCGAAAGCTTTCCATCCTATCGTTTTTCCCGGTAGTCAATGATGGTGCGAATTTCCGCACCAAATTTCTCTTTCATCCTCTGTACCAAGGGGTCCTGTTCCACCCGGCTGCGCGCACTCCCGCTGGGCGCGCTTGGTGTGGGGCGAGGCGCGCTGGCCGTAGCTTGCGGTGCGGCCCCGGGAACTACTTTCAACTTGACTGCGCGTTTCAGCACGCCGCTGGCCGCCGCCACAATCAGCTTCTTTGCGTCAGGGCCCAGCGTCATATCAATGACAGTCGCCGACGCCGCCACTTTAATCACCAGCTCGTTACCTTGCAACTGCCACTCGCCGGTCTCCAGCCGCGAGGCCAGCATTTGGTGGCCGGCGAGGGCGTTGAGTACCGCCATGCGCACCTCCTCGGCTCCCTCGGTTTCTGTGGTCGGCGCGGTGGGTGCCAGCGGGACCGGGTCGTTGGGGACGGCTGTTTCCTGTACGGGCTCGGCTTCCGTCTGGATTTCCGGCATTGCGGGCGCTTCCGGATTGGGGGCGGAGATCACAGACGGTTCCTGCACCGCCGGGGCCGCCGAACCCATGACCACCCGCGCCATGACCGGGGCCTGCGTCACCAGGCGGGGACCGCTTGCGCTCTCCGTGGACATTTCACTCTTAGCTCCGCCCTTGCGAGCGGAATCGGCGGCAAAAGGAGAAACATAGCTGGGGCGTGCCGGCGAACCTGGGAGTTCGGACTTTCGCGGCTCGGGGACGGGCGCCGGCCGGGTTGGGGTGCGTGGCGAGGCCGTGGCAGCCGGCGTGGTTGCCGCGTTTTCGCTCAGCAATTGCTCCAGTGGCAGCAAGCGCTGGGCATGCGACAGCTTCAACAGTCCCAGCTCCAAATGAAAGCGTTGCTCCTGCCGATAGCCCAGTTCGGAATGGGTGCGCAGCATGATCTGCAAATGGCGGGTCAGATCTTCTTCGCTGAAGAGCTCGGCCACACGGGTGACCCGGTCGCGCTCGTCGCTGGAAATCTGCAGCAGGGAAGAGTCGCGTCCCGCCACTTTGGCGACCACGGCATTGCGCAGAAAACGCACCATCTGCTTGGCAAAGTGTGTGGGATTGTGACCTTCCGCCAGGAGCTTGTCCACGGTGCGCAGAATTTCATCGCTGGCGCTGCGCGCCACCGCCTGCATGACTTCTTCAATAATGCCCGACGGCGCCGCTCCTACCAGCTGCCGCACCGCGTCGGCGGTGAGCTTGCCTTCACGCGAGGCAATGGCCTGGTCGAGGATGGAGAGCGCATCGCGCATGGACCCGTCCCCGGCCTCGGCCAGCAGGGCCAGCGCGTCCTCGTCCGCCTCGATATTTTCCCGTCCGATCAGATCACGCAACTGCCCCAGGATGTCCTCAAAACGCACGGCATGAAAGCTGAAATGCTGGCAGCGCGAGCGGATGGTCTGCGGAATGTCCTCGGGCTCGGTGGTGGCCATCATGAAGACTACGTGGCCGGGCGGCTCCTCGAGGGTTTTGAGGAGCGCATTGAAGGCGGCGTCGGTGATCTGGTGCGCCTCATCGAGAATGTAGATCTTGTAGCGATCGCGCGCCGGGCGGTAGCGGGCGGCCTCGCGCAACTCGCGGATTTCATCGATGCCACGGTTGGTGGCGGCATCGATCTCTATCACATCCACCGAGTTTCCGGCACGAATTTCCGTACACGATTCGCAGATGCCGCAAGGTTCGGTGACCGGCTTTTCCGCCGAGCGGCAGTTCAGAGCCATGGCCAGGATGCGGGCGATGGTGGTCTTTCCAATGCCGCGATGGCCGCTGAAAATGTAGCCGTGAGCGATGCGTCCCTGCTCGATGGCGTTTTTCAGAGTGCGGGTAACGTGTTCCTGGCCAATGACCTCGGAGAATTTCTGCGGACGGTATTTGCGCGCCAGGACCTGATAGCTCATGGGAGAGTGGGGCGAATCAAAGGTCTGATTATACGTGATGGGAGCGCGGATGGAGGGGCTTGGGGCGCGGCCAGACCACGAAATTTTTGCACATTTTCCGCACTTGTTGTCCCAATGAAACGCTTGCCCAAGCGTTCCCCGCAGGATACCCTGTTAGGCCTAAATTGGTTTGGGGCGAAGGAGAATCCCGTGCAACTGAAAATCCATCGGCGCGTGGTGGACGACATCGCGGTGGTAAATTGCGATGGCCGCATCATTTTTGGCGAGGAATCGGCCGAACTGCGCGACACCATCAAAGCGCTGCTGCCGGAACGCAAGAAGATCGTTTTGAACCTGGGCGGCGTTAATTACATCGATAGCGGTGGCCTGGGCACGTTGGTGGCGCTGTACACCACGGCGCGCAACGCTGGCAGCTCGATTAAGCTGGCCAGTCTCACCCAGCGGGTAGGGGACCTGTTGCAGGTGACCAAGCTGCTGACGGTCTTCGAGGTCTATGACAGCGAAGGCGCCGCGCTCGATTCCTTCCATGAGGAAGCTGCCTGAATCTTGATACATGGGGCGAGGCGGCAAGACGCCGGCCTCGCCCCCCCCATGGGTTGCGGCTTCCCGATCAATTTAGATCAGCCAAGAGAATGGCCGTGAAGGGGGCCCCACCCCCCGGCGCGTCCAGCGCGACCGCGGTGCGGACCTGGCCGGCGCTCAGCGTGATCGTCCCGCTATCAATCGCCACCGTCTTGGTGCCCGTCGGAGTTACAAAAACTTCATAGCTTCCCGCCGGTACGGAAAGATAATCGGACACGGCCTTAAAGGCGAAATTGCTCAGGGTGGGGTCTACGGTGGTGATGTCGGTGCCCGGCGGCACCGCGTAGACATCGACATTGCCTGCTCCCGGCGCGGCATGCACGACCCGCAACTTCACCTGCCCGGCCGCGGGTGCGGAATTATTGTCATTGAGCAGCAGCGGGGCCAGGTTGGCTACCGTATCCACCGCCAGCACCGTGTAGTCTTTGTTCTTGGTGAACGACGGGGTTGCATTGATGACGTCGGTGGTGGTGCCGGTGGGGCGTACTTCCACGCGCCGCGCCCCGGAGCGGATGGTCAGATAATTGGAAGCCGTTTCGTAAGCTACGTTGCTCAGGACGGTTTTGCCGTCGACCGCCACATCCACATTCGGAGCATCGGGGGAAGCATGCACTACGCGTAGCCGGGAATGCGCCTCATCTCCACAACCCACGGCTGCCAATACGGTGGCTGCGAGCAATAGACACGAAAGAATTTTAGCTGTGCGGATCATGAAAGTGTTCTCTCCTGGGAAGTGAAATATGGTTCCTAAGATGACAAGAGAGACCGCGGGCGAGTACGGTAATTTGCATTCGGAGAAAGTTTGTTTTCTTTTTGGTTAAATTTTTGAAAGCCTGTGTCCCGGCAAGAAAAGACGAATATGGCCAGCAGCGCGCGGCAGAAAATCCAGGCAGCCATTCTCCAAATCCCACGCGGCAAAGTCTCGACCTATGGCGCGGTGGCGCGCGCCGCGGGCTATCCCCACGGGGCCCGGCAGGCGGTGGCTGCCTTGCGCGATGGATATGCGCTGCCCTGGCAGCGGGTGCTGGGAAGCGGTGGGGTGATCAAGCTGCGAGGAGATTCCGCCATCGAACAGCGCTTGCGGCTGGAGGCGGAAGGGGTCACTTTTCGCGGCCGAAAAGTGAACATGAAACTGCACGAATACAGGTTTCCCCGGAAGAAGTCCGGAGCGAAGAAGTCAACAGCCAAGAAGTCTCCCAGCCGATAGCCAGGGACGAACCGACGGCTATTGGAATGGCGCGTCGATCTCTACCTGATATCCCGCCACCAGCCGATTGGTCTCATTGGCCATGCCGACCACGGCCATCAGCTCCTTGAACATCGCATCCGTCATGCCCTTCTTGCGGGCCGAGGCGATGTGCGAGGCGATACAGTAATCGCACTGATTGCTGACGCTGACCGCCACATAGATCAATTCCTTGACCAGGGGATCGAGCGCGCCCGGGGCCATAATCTGCTTGATGTCTTCCCAGGTCCGCTTCAAGGCCACCGGATCATGGGCCAGCGCCTTCCAGAAATTGTTGACCCAGTCGGTTTTTCGCGTGGCCATGATGTCGTCATAGACGGCGCGAACTTCCGGACTGGCGTCCTGGTATTCGATCAATCCGAGTGTGGCCATGAATCCTCCGCGTCTCCAGTGTGTTCAACGCTCTCTGCGGTCTAAGAGTTCGCTACGCCTTCACAATCTCGCCCTTCAGCAGCTTGCCCAGATTGCACCAGGTACAGCGGATCCCGACATAAAAATGTCCGAACAGGGCATAGACGGCGCTGACTTCGTCAAAGCGCATCTCGTAAATCAGTTTCTTGAAGATCAGCGCATCATCGGCGAACAAATCGACGCCCCATTCCCAGTCATCGTAGCCGATGGAGCCGCTGATGATCTGCCGCACCGTGCCGGCATAACGGCGGCCGACCAGGCCATGTTCATTCATCTGCCGGGCGCGCTCTTCGATAGGCAACGTGTACCAGTTCTTGTCTTCGCCGCGGCGGCGGTCCATGGGATAAAAGCAGGCATAGCGCGCCTTGGGGATCTCTGGGAAGAGCCGCGGGCGCATGGCCTCTTTCTGGCGGGCCAGAGTGTCCCCGATGGCGCGGTTCCATTCTTCGGAATGCGGCTCGACCCCTCGTGCCGCCAGCTCTTTATAGGTCTTAATCGTCGATTCGTAGAGTCCCAGTTCGATGACGGAGACATAGGAGGTGGTGGGCTCCAGGAAGTCGCCCAGGCGGATGCGCTGCAACTGGAGCTGTGCCTGATTTAACTCATCGAACGACTCGCGAAAGTGCACCAACATCAGGTCGCCCTTGTGCCCGAGTAGGGAAAAGAGCGCGGACTGGCCGGTGGCATTCTGCTCCATCTTGGCGAGCAGATTGCTTGCCTCGTGCACAATCTCCGTTTTCTGCGAGGAGCGCAGCGTCCGCCACGCGGACCAGCGAAAGCGCATCATCTGGTGCAACACGCTGTAGCCTTCAATGGTGAGGGGGACGGCGGGAATCTCGGCGGTCGCAACGGCGGCAGGGCGTGTCTCTGACATGGAAAGTCCTCGGAATGACCATCTATTGTAAATGGATTTTGAGATCAGGCCGCAACCAAGGATAAATATGCTTCGCGGCCCCCTTCGCCGGTATGCGGGTCAAGGAGAGCTCACTCGCGAGGTTCTATAAAAAATCTGCTTTTCTTAATACACATAAATATGTAAAATATACACATCAGAATTTCTATGCGCACCAATATCGAAATCGACGACCGTCTTATGCATCAGGCTATGCGAAGCAGCGGCGCCCGCACCAAAAGGGCTGCGGTAGAAGCAGGCCTGCGTCTGCTTGCCGAAACCCACGCGCAAGGTTCCATCCGGCGCCTGCGTGGCAAAGTGCGCTGGGAAGGTGATCTCGAGGAGTCGCGGGCCGGGCGAAATTCAGGTTAAGAGCCATGGTCATTGTTGACACCACGGTTTGGATCGACTATCTGCGCGGCGACGATCACCCCCAAATTCAATGGCTGGATCGGGCACTCACTCGCCAGCGGCTGGCTTTGACCGACTTGATTCTGTGCGAGGTTTTACAAGGAATCCAGAGTCAGGCGAGTTTTACGAATGTCCGCGAGGAACTCCTGAAGTTCCACGTTTTTGAGACCGGAGGGCGGGCTTTGGCCATTGCCGCCGCCGAGAACTACCGCATTCTGCGGCGGCGCGGATATACGGTGCGCAAAACGATCGATTGCCTGATTGCAACCTTCTGTCTAAAAAACGGTCATTCACTACTTCACCGCGACCACGACTTCGATCCCTTTCAGAAGGTGCTGGGTCTGCAAGTCATCGAAGCCTGAAGTGCGCGCTCGCATCGGCGCATTGGCCAACGGCAAACGACCAACGGCTATCGGCCAACGACTGTTTCTCTACTCCCACTCAATCGTGCCCGGCGGCTTCGAAGTGATGTCATACACCACCCGGTTCACGCCCTTCACTTCGTTCACGATGCGGCTGGAGATCGTCTTCAGGACCTCATAGGGCAGCGGCACCCAGTCGGCGGTCATGCCGTCTTCAGAGTGCACGGCGCGGATGGCGCAGGTGGAAGCATAGGTGCGCTGGTCGCCCATGACGCCCACCGAGGACACCGGCAGCAGCACCGCGAAAGACTGCCAGATCTTGTGATAAAGCCCGGCGCTCTTGATCTCATTCACCACGATGTCGTCGCACTCGCGCAGAATGTCGAGGCGTTCCGCCGTGACCTCGCCCAGTACCCGCACCGCCAGGCCGGGGCCGGGGAAGGGCTGGCGCTGCAGAATTTCCTCCGGCATGCCCAGGTCGCGGCCAATGCGCCGGACTTCGTCTTTGAAAAGCTCCTTCAGCGGCTCGATGAGCTTGAGCTTCATTTTTTCCGGCAGCCCGCCCACATTATGGTGGGACTTGATGATCTGCGAGGGGCCGCGCACCGAGCGCGACTCAATCACATCCGGATAGAGCGTCCCCTGCACCAGCCAGTCCACTTTGCCTTCTTCTTTCTCAATGCGGTGGGCTTCCTGGTCGAACACGGTGATGAATTCATTGCCGATGATTTTTCGCTTCTTTTCCGGATCGGTGACGCCCTTGAGCTTGCCGAGGAAAAGCTCGGTGGCGTCCACCGCCACCAGATGCAAGCCCAGCTTGTCGCGCAGGTTCTGCTGCACTTTCTCGAATTCGTTCTTGCGCAACACGCCGTTGTTGACGAAGACCGAGGTCAGCCGGGAACGGCCCTTGCCGTCGCGCAGGGCGCGGTCCACCAGCACCGCGGCCACCGCCGAATCCACGCCGCCCGAAAGTGCGCAGAGGGCGCGTCCCGTCCCCACCTGTTCCCGCACCTGCGCGATGGTCACATCAATAAAGTGCTGGGGGGTCCAGTTGGGAGTGGCGTGGCAAATCTTGAAAACAAAATTTTTCAGGATCTCCGTGCCCAGCTTGGTGTGATGCACCTCGGGGTGAAACTGCACCGCCCACATCTTCCTCGCCGGATTTTCCACCGCGGCCACGGCGCTGGGCGACTTGCCGCTGAGCTGGAAACCGGGCGGCAATTCCAGCGCCTCGTCGCCATGCGACATCCAGACCTCCAGTTTGTTCGGCAGCCCCTGAAAGAGTTCGGACGCAGGGGTGACCTCGACCTCGGCATGGCCGTATTCGCGGTGCTCGGCGGCGCGGACTTTCCCGCCCAGGGCGTGCACCATGAATTGCAGCCCATAGCAGATGCCCAGCACGGGCAGGCCAAGCTCGAAGACTTTTTTGTCGGCCACCGGGGCGTCGGCGTCATAGACCGAGCAGGGCCCGCCGGAAAAGATGATGCCGATCGGCGAGTAGCTGCGGATTTCTTCAATCGACGCGGTGCAGGGAAGGACGACCGAGAAGACCTTCTGTTCACGAACGCGGCGCGCGATGAGCTGGGAGTACTGCGCGCCGAAGTCTAGGACGACGATGGATTGAGTTTCCACGGACGAGTGTCTCAAATTGGCAGACCAGTGTAAAGGGGAGACCGGGCCGGTGGCTAGGCGTTTCCGCGGGTGGTTTTCCCCTCGGACGTGTGTGACCTGGCTTGTGTGACCTGGCTTGTGTGACTTGGTTTGTGTGATTTGGTTTGTGTGGGCGCAGGCATCTCGCCCGCGCGTCGGCGGAGCCGTAATACTGCAATTGCAGGTCCCTCAACGCCCCGCCCCAAACCTGGAAGGAATCGCAGGCACCGCAGTCGATTCGAGCACGCCCGCGCGGGCGAGACGCCCGCGCCTACACCAGGCTCAGGCAGTTGGCTCAGAAGGCGGCACATCGCTCAGGATCAGCTCATCCTGATCTACGGCTGAGCTGGCCAAGGTGGCAGCTTCCGGAAGTGTGGGTGGGAGAAGCGGAATCGGCAGAGGTTCTGGCCGCTCGAGAATAGATACATAGGCCGCCAGACGCCCGATATAAAGAAAATCGGCGAAGGCGAAATACACCAGCGTGATAAACAGAATGCTGGCCAGGGTCAGGAACGGGGGCAGAATTCCCGCCAGGGCCAAGGGAAAGGTGACCACGACTGTGGCTCCCACGAACAGGACGAGGTGGACCAGGCCAAACCATGTGCCTGGGGCGGCGATTGTTCCCAGGCGATTGCGGCACAGACTGACCACGGCTCGAATCGATCCCCAGGAGTCCTGTCCCTCCCCTACTACGAACAAAGCCGCCAGGGAGAGCAGCCAGTTGATGGCGGACCACGCCCACAGCGTCAGGCCAAGCGCGAAGAGAAAGACCAGAATAGCCAGCCCAGGAGAGGGGGATTTCTCCGGTGAGGCCAACCCGGCCAGCACCCCTGCTCCCACCAGGCCCACCAGGAAAGCCAAGGCCGCCGCGGCACGCAGGAAGTTCAGCCCCATCAGCGACCGCAAGCGCCAGGGAACGGCCGGGGCGGGCTTGTCCTGGGCGTACACGTCACGAAAGTAGGCGAGCAGTCCCTGCAGGGTGGCGGCCCGGCCCAGCGCCGCCACTACCACCCACGCGGCCGTGAAGGCCAAACCCAGGACAAGGATTGCCGCGACCGCTCGCGGGGCGCTGCCTTGAAAGATGTGAGCGATGGCCTGGGAGACCAGCGCGGGATGCCGTAGTTGCAAAAGCAGGAGGTCGGTTTGACTCACCGGAAGCGAGTTGAGGAATTCGAAACCGGCGGCCGCCAGCAAAAACACGCCAGCCGCGCCCACCGTCCACCGCCACGCGATCTCCGCCAGGCCAAATACCGGCTGCCGGAAAAGCAATCGAAATCCTTCGCTGGTGTGCGAGCGCATCATGCGGCCACTCCTAGGATAACTCTTCGGGAGCTTTCTCTCCCGGCATTTCCCCGAGGCCGGCGAGCGGAGCAACGGAGAGGCAATTTATCCCACCGACTCGGCAATCCACTCCAGGTACTTTTCGCTACCGGCTTCGATGCAGAGGCAGAGGCACTCGGGCACCTCATAAGAATGTAATTCGTGGATGGCTTCTTTCACGGCGGGGAACTGCGCTTCGCTGGTCTTGATCGACAACAGCCATTCCGCTTCTTCCTGCACTTTGCCCTGCCAGCGGAAGATCGAGGTAACGCGCGGCAGCAAGTTCACACAGGCGGCCAGCCGTCGAGCCACTAAGGCATTGGCAATTCGGCGGGCTTCTTCTTCGGAACCCGCGGTGGTGAAGACGAGTCTTTTATCAGTCATAAACTATCCTTCCGCTCTTTCACCGGCAACCTCAACTGTAGCACCGGCGGCCCGGGAATTTCCCCGTCCGAACTCCGGACGAATTTTAGCTTCAGCGATTTGCCTAAGTTGGTTCCAGGAAAAAATAAGCAGAACTTCCGCTTGACGCGGGCAGCGATGGACACGTTCACTTAGAAGTTGCCGTGGTCCGGCTGTTTCAAGACATCAGGAGCCCGGAAGTATTACAGGAAGTGAACGCGGCGGCCAAAGCATGGATCTTCGAGTAATCCGCTCCCCCAAAATTCGTGTTCTTCCTCGGCCCGAGGATGGTCTGCGTGCCCTGGTGGACAGCGCTCCCAGGGCAGAAGCCCTGGCGGGGCGAACCCTGGAGCGGGCCCAGCCGCTGATGTCGTGGTTCTACGCTTCGCGCCGCCGTCTGGCCACCGTGGGCGTGGTTGTGGTGACGGTATGGCTCTCTCTGCACGTCCTGCTCGGCGCCAATGGCATGGTGGTCTATCGCCAGAAGAAATCGGAGTACCAGGAATTGCAGAAGAGCGTGCAGGAACTGCAGCTGGAAAATCAGCGCACCCTGGGGCAAATCCAAAACTTGAAGACCAATCCACAAACCATTGAAAAAGAAGCTCGTGAGCAGCTCCACTATGCCCGCCCGGGAGAGGTTGTTTACGTCGCGCCCCGCCCCGCCGCCCCGCCTGCGCCGGAAAACAAAGCCGCCCGCAAATAGACCTGCACCAAAATATGTGCAACTCCTGTAGCGCGGGAACTCCTGCCCACGCAAACTTACGAAGTCTTCCTGTCGCTGAATTTTGGAGCAACTACTGTGGCGCGGGCACTCCTGCCCGCGCCACAGGTTGTCTTAGCGAACCACGCCTTCCAGCGGAGAGCTGGCCGTCGCGTAGAGTTTCTTGGGCATGCGTCCCGCCAGATACGCCTTGCGGCCGGCGATCACCGCATGCTTCATGGCCTCGGCCATCTCTACCGGCTCCTGCGCGGCGGCAATCCCGGTATTCATCAGCACGGCATCGGCCCCCAGCTCCATGGCGATGGCAGCGTCGGAGGCTGTACCCACGCCCGCGTCGAGAATCAACGGCACACCGGTAATCACTTCCCGCAAGATGCGAATGTTGGCCGCATTCTGAATGCCCAGGCCGCTGCCAATAGGTGCGCCCAGGGGCATGATGGCGCTCGCTCCGGCGTCCAGCAGGCGCTTGGCAAATACCACATCATCTGAGGTATAGGGGAGAACCGTAAAGCCTTCCTTTACCAGGACGCGAGTGGCTTCCAGGGTGGCCTGCACATCGGGATAAAGCGTGGCCTCATCGCCGATGACTTCCAGCTTCACCCAGTCGGAGAGACCGACTTCGCGGCCCAGCCGCGCGGTGCGGATGGCATCGTCAGCGGTGTAACACCCCGCCGTGTTGGGCAGCAAAAAGTATTTCTTGGGATCGATGTAGTCCAGCAGTGACTCTTTGCTGCGATCGAGGTTCACCCGGCGCACCGCTACCGTCACCATATCGGCGCCGCTGGCTTCGAGGGCGCGCGCATTTTCCTGGAAGGACTTATATTTTCCCGTACCCACGATCAGACGGGAGCGGAATTCGCGTCCGGCAATCAGCAAGGAATCCGTCATGGCCCTTATTGTAATCCTTTGTCGACGGGGCTGGGGCCCCGGGCATTCAACCTCGCTCGTTTACCGTGACCTCTGGTTCGGAGTTGGCGTATAGCCCTTCGATCTGGCTGCGATAGCGCTCGGTCACTGCCCGCCGCCGCATTTTCATGCTGGCGGTGAGGGTGCCGTTGTCCGCCGACAATTCTTCTCCCAGCAGCAGGGTCTTCTTCAGCTTCTCAAAGCGCGCCAGTTTCTGATTGATTTCCTCGACGATGCCGTCGTAAAGAGCCCGAACTTTGGCGTTGCCCAGCAGATCGGTGCGCGAGGTGAACGCGATGCCCTGGCTCCGGGCCCAGCCTTCCAGGAGGGTGAAATTGGGGACAATCAGGACAGCGGGGAACTTTTGTTTGTCGCCGACAATGACCGCTTCCCCCACCAGGGAGTGGTGCTTCAGCGAATTCTCGATGGGCTGTGGGGCAATGAATTTTCCTCCCGAGGTCTTGATCAGGTCCTTCTTGCGGTCGGTGACGTAGAGGAACCCATCTTCATCCAGGCGGCCGATGTCGCCGGTCTTAAACCAGCCGTCTACCAGGGCCTCGCGGGTTTCTTCCGGCCGCTTCCAGTAGCCGCTGAAAACCGAGGGACCGCGCACCAGTATCTCCCCGTCGTCGGCAATCCGCACCTCGATGTTGGGCAGGGGCTTGCCAACGCTGCCCAGGCGATGCGCCCCGGGCGTGTTTACGGCAATGACCGGCGAGGTTTCTGTCAGGCCATAGCCTTCATGAATGCGGATGCCGAGCTTGGCATACCACTCGGCCAGCTCGCGTCCCAGGGGAGCTCCGCCGGAAATAAAGATTTCCGCTTTGCCTCCCATACCGGTCCGCACCTGCGAATAGACCAATCGGTCCGCCAGTTTCCAGGCCAGGGAGGTAGAAAGATCGCCGGCCAGGGTCTCTTCCAGGTGAGCTTTCCCCACCGAGAGGGCCCAGCGATAAATCCAGCGCCTGGGGACCGCCTGCGTCTTCAACTCGACCTGGGCGTGAATTTTCTCGTAGACCCGCGGGACCCCGACAAAAATCGCCGGCTGCAATTCCAGCAGGGCTTGCGGCAGCTGCTCGACATGGGGAACATAGGCCAGCCGCACGCCGTGATAAAGCATGGCGAAATCCACGTGCCGCGCGGTCACGTGCGAGAGCGGCAGAAAGGAAATGCTGGTCTGCCCGGAATGGATGCAGAAGCCCTGCAGGGAATACTCCAGGTTCGACGCCATGTTGCCATGGCTCAGCATGGCGCCCTTGGGAATGCCGGTGGTGCCGGAGGTGTAGATGATGGTGGCCAGATCAGCGGGAGCCACTTTACGGGCGGCGGCCTCAAACCCCGCGTCTCTCTGCTTCGGCCCCTGCCGCATGAGCTGGGGCATGGGGACTGCGTCATTGGTTTCCAGCTCGTCCATGACCACAATGCGTTCCAGCGGAGTCTGGCCTGCGATCACCTGCAGCTTCCGCAGGTGCTTCTCGGAAGAGACAAAGGCCACCCGGACGCCGGCATCGCAGAGCAGATAAGCCGTCTGTTCCTCGGTCAGCGTGGGATAGATGGGGACCGTCACCGCGCCGAGCAGCAGGGAAGCAAAGTCGGCGATGGTCCACTCCGGCCGGTTTTCGCTCAGTATGGCGACCCGGTCGCCGTGCACGATGCCCCAGCTCTGTAAGGCGCGGGCCACCCCCACCACATCCTGATAAAGCTGCCGGGCGGAAATGGGGGTCCAGCTTCCGCTTTGTTTGTGCAGCATGGCTTGCTGCGCGTCGCGTTCTACCACCGCAAAGAAAACATCGTTGAGAGTCTGCAGATTCATGCCTGGAATTTGGGATCGGGCAGCTAGGCCGCATTGCAGCGCCAACACTTCGGACTACCGATTTCGTTCGCGCCCGCTAAATTCTATGCGAAAAATCGGCTGCGCAGCGCAATAAAGACAAGGCGGTGTTCGCTTGCTTGGGGACTGCCGGCAGGGCGGAGCGGTTGGCGGCCGTCTGGGAAAAATAGCAGCAAGGGAAGCAGTGCAAAAAGCGGAGGGCCGTGGCCGGCCCTCCGCGTGTACTCGGGCTAGAAAGTGTACTTCAGTCCCAACTGGATTTGCCGCCGTCCGGTCTTGGTGTCAGTAAGCCCGTAAGACGCCGGTGTGGCCAGGGCAAAGGCGGTGGAATCAAAGGCCGCATCTCCCTGGTACACCTTGTTGTATTTCAGCTGGAGCTGGTTTGATCCGCTGAACTGCGGCAGCGGATGGTTCAGGAAGTTGAAGGCCGAGAAGCGGAACTGCACACTTTGCCGCTCGCTGATGCGGAAGGTCTTGAAGACGGCCAGGTCCCAGTTGGAATACGCGGGCGCGCCCAGGTACGCGTACTGCCGCGGACCTACGACTCCGGGGGCCTGCACCTGGAAGCAGGAGGGATTGATATGCTGGTCGCCGCCTCCGCTGCTGGGATTGCAGCTGGTTTGCGGCATGATGGCCATGAATCCCTGGTTGGCTGCACTGGCCACCGTCCCGAAATAGGTGGGCACGCCGAACCCGGAACTCACTCCTGAAGGCAGGACCCAGCGGGCTTCGCCCGGATCGCCAAAGCTGGGATTGGCCACGCATCCGGCTCCGCTGCTGGCGCCGTCATCGGGACAAATGTAGTTCAGCTGCAGGCTGAGGTTGGGGTTGTACAACGCTTGCAGGTTCCCCCCGGCTTGCCAGGTGGTGATCCCGGAAATGGTCCAGTCATTCACCGCGCCGGCCAGGAACTTCATGCCGCCGTGGTAGAGATTGCCCGCGCTGTAGGAGTACGAGGTGTTGATGACGTGCGGCCGATCGATGTTGGAGACGCCATAGTTACCATGTACCGAGAATGCGTCGATGTTGTGATTGAGGTCCAGGTTCTTGGACCAGGTGTAGTTCAGGTTGAAGGCCAGGCGTCCGGCGCGTTTCAGCCAGCTGGTTTGCAGCGCGTTGTAATTGGAGTAGCCGACGTGCTGCGTCATGTAGATGGGCTGCGTGCCGTAGACGGTCCCGTAAGGGAAGTAGTCCTGCAGCTGATTGCCGGTGGCGACGCCTCCCGGGTTGACCGCAACGTTTTCCGGATTCGCCGACACCACGTTGGTGATGGGATCGGGACCAAACAAGGCGCCCAGTGGCACCCGATTGACATTGGTCCACTCTCCTCCGGTGGCCGCGCCATTCTGCCCGCCCATGAGCAGGTTGGCGTTGCTGTTGCCGACATAGGCCACTTCCAGCAGGGAATTCCAGGGAGTTTGCTGGGAGATGGTAAAGCTGTAGGCATAGGTCACAGGCGACTCGTGGTCGCCGGGGTTGGCGGTGTAGGCCGAACTGGGCGTCCAGGCCGAGGAAGCGCCCAACAGGCCCACTTGCGAGATCGGCACGTTGGTCTGGCCGGCTAGGTTATACGTCTGCCGTCCCAGGGAAAGTTGCAGCGGGCCGGCATAGTCGTTGTACTGATCGTTCCAGCGATATGATCCCCAACCTCCGCGTACCACCGTCTTGCCGGTCCCGAAGATGTCCCACGACATTCCCATACGGGGGGACACAAAGAGGGCACGCGTAGGCGAGCCACCCAGCGGAATTCCCGGATCGATGGCATGCCACCAGATGCCGGGGAAAGGCTTGTTGGCAGCCACGTCGCTCTGCAGCCGTCCGGGCAGCCACACCGCCATGCCGATGCCATTCCGGTCATACCATCGTCCGATATGGTCAAAACGGAAACCGATATCGAAGGTCAGGCGCTTGCTGGCCTTCCAGGAATCCATGGCGTAGAAGGACGTGGTGCGTGCCGCCAGGTCCGAAATAGGCGCCAGGCTGTCCTGCTGATAACCGCTGGCAATCCCCATGACGAACTGGGCCACCGGATTCAACGAACCGATGGTGGCGCCGCCAATCGCACTGGGGTTTTGTCCTGGATTGAAAGAGAAAACGCCGTTGGGGAAAGTGTTGGCTTGTTGCAGGTTCCCCACGGTTTCCGTGAAGGCGCCCAGCTTGATGGTATGGGAGCGCCACACTTTGGTCAGATCATCCGAAAAGGTAGGCGTCTGCTTGCGGGTGTCAAAGGCGCCGGCCGGATTTTCAAAACCATCAAACTGGGAGAAATCGGGAAAAGCCGCGCCGTTGTAGTAAGTGTTCCAGGAGGGCATCATCTGCACCCCGGTGTTGTACACCGAGCCATAGTTGGCGCCGGGACCTGCGGTGTCGGGACCGGGCCATCCAATGGTGCTGCGCAGCACGCGGTTGAAGTCGTTGGGCTTTTGCGGATTGTCGCCAAAGGACCAGGACGCGGTGAACTCATTGGTCAACGATGGACTGAACACATGCAGGAAGTGCCCGGTCAGGGTCTTGGAGATGTTGGGGCTGACCCCGCCGCCACCGGGGAATTCCACGGCATTCTGTGGTACCCACCAGATGTGAGCGTTGCCGTTCCAGGGAGCATTGTCCTTGGCATACTGATAGGAAACGTAGAACTTTGTGTTCTCGCTAAAGTTATAGTCCAGGCGGGTGCGCAGCATGTAAGGATTGTGCTGGCTGGTCACCGGCTGGAAGTAGTTGTAGCCGCCGTTGCTGGCGGGATCGGCGTTGGCCGCGGGCAACACGGAAAGCATTGCGGCCGCGCCCGGGTCGAGATACTGAGAAGGAATTTGGGTACCGGAAATCACCGTGCCATCGGGCGCGATGCTGCCGTCAATGCTGCGGCACCAGTCGTTGGCCGAGGTGCTAAAGCCATCCGGACAAAGCGCCAGATTGGCCGGGGTGGGACCGAAGTTTCCACTCAGCATGTCCGCGGTAGGGATATAGGACTTCAGGGGATTGTCCGAGCCGGTTTTCTGCCAGAAATATTCAAAGCCCGCCCAGAAGAGCAGTTTCTTGTGGGTAAAGGGGACCGGCCCCCCGATGTTGCCGCCGGGGTAGTAGTAGGCCTCGTCCGGCCGGACCACGTGGTTGTGGTTGTTTTCCCAGGAGTTGGAATTCAAAACTCCGTTGCGGGCATTGAAGTAGGCCTCGGCATGATAAGCCGAGCCCCCTGACTTGCTGATGGCGTTGATCACCACCGGCCCATGGTTGGAGTCGGCGCCGAAATTCGAAGTCTGCACTTTCACTTCCTGGGTCATTTCTGGGTTCACTGTCGCGGTCGACCAGCAGTTGCAGCCCACGTCGATGATGTTGGCCCCGTCGGAGGTGAAGCTGGTGCCCCCGCGGTTGGGGACCCCATTGGCATTCAGGCCCACGCCGACCGCGCTGCCATTGGCCCCGGCGGTGCTGAAGTTGAACTGCGTGCTGTTGCTGAATGCGCCATTGGGCGCGGTGGTGACTCCGGGCAACACTTTCAGGAGCTCAGAGACGTTGCGGCTGAGCAAGGCCAGCTGATCGATATCTTTGGGCGTCAGCAGGGCGGAACGTTCCGCCGAGTCCACCGGTTTGACCTCGCCGGCCACGGCTTCCACGCTCACCGTTTCGTTGGAATTCCCGACCTGCAGCAGGATGTCGGAAAGATTGCGGCTGTCGCCCGGACTCATGACGATTTCAGCCCGCTGCCAGGTTTTGAAATTGGGCGATTCCACCCGCAGGGTGTAAGTGCCGGGGACCACCCCGGCAAACGCAAAATACCCAGCTTCATTGCTGGTAGTTTGCCGGTTGTCGTGGGTGGACTGGTTCTGCAGGGAGATCCTGGCCCTGGGGACGACCGCTTCGCTTTGGTCATATACCGTCCCGGTCAAGGTCCCGGTAATCTGCGCCCACAGGCTTGTCGCGGTCAGGCAGAAAAGCACCACCCAGGTGAGGCCAAAAGGTCTCATTCTTGAAAGCAAGGTCATTGAGCTGCGATGCATGAATCCTCCGAAGCGATCGGTGGAGAGCCGTTCGCCAAATTGAGCTTTGGGTTCCAGAGAAAATTGCAAACGTTTACAAGTACCGCCAGGAAACACCGCCGGGGTTACACACTTGGCCTGTCGTGAGGTTTAGATCGGTCCGCCCTCAGGCACAAGTAGCTCACGGTTAGATACTGTAAAGCTCGTTATTTTTCATGGATTTACAGGCTGTTTTGCGGTGGGTCGGAGGGGGCTCCAGGAAGCCGAAAAGTAACCCAGAGATGTGGCGTGACAAGGCAAAAGCAACCGTGATACACCAGTCGGGGAAAATAGTTCGGTGCCATGGCGACACGAACTCAAGTCGTTGAGGTCCCGGGATCCCACGGGGTGGCGAGTCCGCCTGAGAACGTGGCCAGGAGTGCTGTCCTTCTCGAGCTGGAAAACATCCTGAGCAGCCGGCCTTTTCGCAATAGCAGCCGAGGCAAGCAATTTCTCTCCTACGTTGTCCTGCATAAGCTGGACCATCGCGACGATCTTCTAAAGGAACGCACCATCGGGGTGGAGGTCTTTCAGCGTCCGGCCGGATACGCGACCGGCGACGATCCCGTGGTGCGCGTGCAGGCGGGAGAAGTACGGCGGAGGCTGGAGCAGTATTACCACGCTGTGCCCACTCCCACGGCGGTCCGGATCGAGTTGCCGGTCGGCTCCTATGCCCCCGAGTTCCACTGGGAACAGGAAAGCTTAGGGCACGAGGGTGTTACCCCGCGCCGCAGGCCCCGCTGGGTGCCCTGGCTGTTGACGGCCCTGGGAATCCTCGCTGTCCTGGGTACCGCCGAGGTTGCGTTCAAAGCTTCTCCCGCCAAAGCAACGCGTTCGGTGCTGAACGAGTTCTGGGCGCCTATCTTTTCTACCTCACAGCCGGTATTGATCTGCCTGGGCCGGACCGAGGTCTATCGTCCTTCGGATGAACTTTATAAAAAATTCACGCAAAAGCATCCCAGCGCTTTTCAATCGGAACTGGATCGTCTGAGCGAGCCCCTGCCCTTGGATCCCCAGACCAAACTGACCTGGGGAGACATGGTCCGGCAGAATGAATTCGGAGTGGCCATTGGCGACACGCAGGCCACGGCCCTCCTCTCCGGGCTTTTCACGCGCATCAATAAACCCAGCCAGGTGCGGATCGGCGCTACCTACTCGTTCGAAGACCTGCGCAACTCGCCTTCCATCCTGGTCGGGGCCTTCAATAATCACTGGACCCTGCAATTGACTTCCAATTTGCATTTCGCATTTACCGAGAAAAATGGGGTCCCAGTGATTGAAGAACGGATTCCTCAGGGCAGGACCTGGTTCTGCCAGCGCAATGCCAGCGGGGAGCCCACTCACGATTACGCTGTTGTGACCCGCGTCCTGGACTCCAAGACCGGCCAGTTGTTGATCGCCCTGGCCGGAGTAGGAGGGCACGGTACGCGCGTTGCCGGAGAGTTTGTCTCGCGGGAAGATTTTCTGCAGGAGGCTCTGCGTTCGGCGCCCTCCGACTGGCAGAAGAAGAACATGCAGGTAGTCCTGGAAACCGTGGTGACCGACACGGTGGCCGGGCCCCCTCGCGTGGTGGCCACCTACTACTGGTAAATGCGGTCCCTTCTTTTTCTTGAATTGCGGAAAATCCGGGGTATTCCCCCGCGAGCACCGCGATAGAGCGGGACCTGGCGGCCCGCGAATTTCACGATCCGCTGCTCAGCGCGTGGTCCACCATGGCTTGGGCTTCGCTCACGATGGCCCGCAAGTGCGACTCGCTCCGGAAACTCTCCGCGTAGATCTTATAAATATTCTCCGTGCCGGAAGGGCGGGCGGCAAACCACCCATTTTCGGCCGTGACCTTGAGACCGCCGATGGGCGCTTGGTTGCCTGGGGCCTGGGTCAGCTTGGCGGTGATGGGCTCGCCGGCCAGGTTGGATTCCTTGACTGCCTCCGGCGCGAGTTTTTGCAGGCGGGTTTTCTGTTCAGGAGTGGCCGGGGCGTCAATGCGCGTGTAGTGCGGGGTGCCGAATTCCGCGGTCAGCGCGCGATAGTGCTCCCCGGGATCTTTGCTGGTACGGGCGGCGATTTCCGCCGCCAGCAGGTCCATGATCAAGCCATCTTTATCGGTCGTCCAGGCGGAGCCGTCGCGGCGCAAGAAGCTGGCGCCGGCGCTTTCCTCCCCGCCGAAGCAAAACGAACCATCGACCAGCCCGGAGACAAACCATTTGAATCCCACCGGCACTTCGCACAACCGGCGGCCAAACTTCTGCACTACGCGGTCAATCATGCTGCTGCTGACCAGGGTTTTGCCCACAGCTGAATCCTGCCGCCACTGCGGCCGATGGGTCAGCAGATACTGGATGGCCACCGCCAGATAGTGATTGGGATTCATCAGGCCCGCGCTGGGGGTGACGATGCCGTGGCGGTCGGCGTCCGGATCGTTGGCGAACGCCACTTGATATTGATCTTTCAATCCCACCAGCCGCGCCATGGCGTAAGGACTGGAACAGTCCATGCGAATTTTTCCGTCATGATCGACCGTCATGAAGGAAAAGGCTGGGTCGAGCACCGGGTTGACCACGGCGATGTCAATCCCATAGATGGAATTGATGGGGTCCCAATAGGGCAGCGAGGCCCCGCCCAGCGGGTCCACCGCAAGTTTGAGTTTTGCCGCGCGGAGAGCATCCATGTCCACGATGTTTTTGAGATCGTGGACATAGGGCAGAATGAAATCTTCCTGGTGCGTGCTGGCAGCACGCATGGCCTTCTCCAAGGGCATGCGCTTTACATCCTTATTGCCGGCGCGCAATAAATCGTTGGCGCGGTTCTGCACCCATCCGGTGACATCGGTGTCGGCCGGACCGCCGTTGGGCGGATTGTATTTGAAGCCACCGTCTTCCGGAGGGTTGTGGGAAGGGGTGATGACGATGCCATCCGCCAGATGGTCTTTGCGGCCCCGGTTGTACACCAGGATGGCGTGCGAGATGACGGGGGTCGGCGTGACTCCGTCCTTTTCCTGCAGGATCGTCTCCACTTCATTGGCGGCCAGGACTTCGAGCGCGGTGCGCTGCGCCGGCGCGGAGAGTCCATGCGTGTCTTTCCCCATGTAGAGGGGGCCGTCGATCCCCTGGGCGCGGCGGTATTCGCAGATGGCCTGGGTAATGGCCAGGATATGCGCTTCGTTGAAGGAGCCGTGCAGGGACGAGCCGCGATGTCCGCTGGTGCCAAAGGCGACCAGCTGGGTGCGGTCCGTGACCTCGGGCCGGCGCTCGAAATATTCCTTCTGCAGGCGCGCCACATCCACCAGCATTTCCTTCGGGGCAGGTTTTCCCGCGAGCGGCGAGAGTGTGGGGCCGGACTTTTCTACGAGATGGGGCATGGCTCCGCCTTCCAGATTTGCGTTGCGTATTCGCGGATGGTGCGGTCGCTGGAAAATTTTCCCGAGCTGGCCACATTCAGAATGGCTTTGCGGGCCCACGCCCCGCGATCGGCATACAGTGTACCCAAGTGGTCCTGGGCTTGCGTATACGAGGTCAAATCGGCCAAGTGCATGTAGTGGTCGCCCTGGGTCAGCAAGGTATCGCGGATGGGAGCGAATGCTCCCGGCTCGTTCCGGCTGAAGTAGTCGGAAAAAATCAGGTCGAGGGCGGCGCGTGTAGCCGGTTGATTTTGGTAATGCCAATACGGGCTGTACCAGCCCTGGCTCGCTTGCACCTGTTCCACCGTCAAGCCGAAGAGAAACATATTTTCCTCGCCCGCCTCTTCCGCCATTTCGATGGTCGCGCCGTCGCGTGTGCCCACCGTCAACGCCCCGTTCATCATGAACTTCATATTACTCGTTCCGCTGGCCTCGTAGCCTGCGGTGGAAATCTGATTGGAGACGTCGGCAGCGGGAATCAGGTGTTCCGCCAGGGTGACGTTGTAGTCCGGCAGGAAAATGATTTTCATGCGCCCCCGCACCATCGGGTCGCCGTCAATAGTGCCGGCCAGATTGTTGATGAACTTGATGATGAGCTTTGCCAGCTGATAGGCGGGGGCGGCCTTGCCGGCAAACAGGAAGGTGCGGGGGACGAAATCCATGTTGGGGTTTTGCCGCAGCCGGTTGTAGCACACGATAATGCGCAGCGCATTCAGCAACTGGCGTTTGTATTCGTGGATGCGTTTGACCTGGCAGTCAAACACCGTATCGGGATCGACCACGTATCCATGCTGGGTCTTGAGCCACTGGGCAAATTTCACCTTGGCCTGGCGTTTGGCGGCGAGGAACTTGTCACGAAATGCACTGTCTTCCGCCAAAGGTTTGAGCTGCGCCAGCTGGCTGAGGTCCTGGACCCATGTGTTCCCGATGGCGTCTGTGATGCTTTCCGCGAGAGACGGATTGCACAACCGCAACCAGCGCCGCGGGGTCACGCCGTTGGTCTTGTTGTTAAAGCGCTCGGGGAACATTTCCGCCAGGTCCTGGACCGTGGTGGTGCGCAATAACCGGGAGTGCACCGCGGCCACGCCGTTGGTGCTGTGCGAACCGACGATGGCCAGGTTCGCCATGCGGACCTTGCGGCTGGGGATCTCTTCGATCAGGCTGATGCGCTGCACCCGCGCTTCATCGCCGGGATAACGGGCGCGGACTTCCTCCAGCAGCCGGCGGTTGATTTCATAGATGATCTCCAGTTGTCGGGGGATCAGCACCTGAAACCACTGCACCGGCCACTTTTCCAACGCCTCGGGCAGCAGCGTGTGGTTGGTGTAGGCCAGGGTGCGGCGCGTCAAGTCCCAGGCTTCTTCCCAGCCCAGCCGGGCTTCATCCAGCAGAATGCGCATCAATTCCGCCACCGCCAGAGAGGGATGGGTGTCGTTCAGCTGGATGGCCGCCTTCTCCGGCAATTTCCCCCAATCCGAGTTGTAACGCCGGAAACGCCGCACCAGGTCGGCGATGGAGCAGGCGACCAGGAAGTATTCCTGGAGAAAGCGCAATCCCTGGCCGGCCGTGGTGGAGTCGTCCGGGTAAAGCACCCGGGTCAACGATTCTGCTTCCAGCGTCCCGGAGAGTGCTCCCACAAAGTCCCCCGTCCCAAACTCCTGAAAGTTGAAGTAGTCGGGAGCGGCCGCCGCCCACAGTCGCAAAGTATTGACGGTCTTTCCACCGTAGCCCACTACGGGACGATCAAAGGGAATCCCAAACAAGCTGGAGGGCTGGTTGGGAGTGACTTCCACGCGTCCGCCGCGCAGTTGAAAGGAGCAGTTGAGCTTGATCTCCACTTTTTCGTGCAGGCGGCAGATCTCCCAGGGATCGCCGTCCCGCAGCCAGTTATCGGGGTTCTCCTTCTGCCAGCCGTCTACCAACGATTGGCGGAACATGCCGTATTCGTAGCGCAGGCCATAGCCTGTCGCGGGTAAGGCCAGGGTCGCCAGGGAGTCGAGAAAGCAGGCCGCCAGCCGGCCCAGACCGCCGTTGCCCAGCCCCGCATCTGGTTCCTGCTCCAGCAGGTCCAGCCAGTCCAATCCCTTACGCTGGACCGCGCCCTGCACCATGGGATCCAGCAACAAATTCACGATATTGTTGGACAGCGACCGGCCAATCAGAAACTCCATGGAGAGGTAATAAATGCGTTTGGCGTTGGTTTGCTCATACGTCTTTTTGGTCAGCACCCAGCGTTGCGCCAGAACATCGCGCACGGAGTGGGCGATAGCTTCAAATCTTTCCCGGGCACTGGCCGCGCGCGGATCGATCACTCGATCGAAGACCAGGTGGCGCTCATAAAATGCGCTTTCCGTTCCTACAAAGGGGATGGGACCGCATCCGTATTGCCGGAGCAGTTCCTGGCCGGAAGGGCCAGATGGGGTGGTAGGGACAACTTTCGCTGCTTCGCTGCTGACCATGCTTTCCGTGCTCATGCAGTCCTCGCTCAGGTATAGATGAAGGCCCGGGGTTGCTCAGTGCAAGAAGTGGAGAAATTTTATCCGGCCGGCGCGCTGTTTCCGCAGATCGCGGCGGGCATTCTGTGGATAACAACCGCCGGATGATTGCAGAGCCGAGGACTTGAGGCCGGGCCTGCCTGCACTCTCTTCGCTTCCATTTCATCTGTCAAGCCTTGCTCGGGCGCGCTTTTTTGTATTCTGATAGAACTTCAGAGGAGAACATGACAACACTCGCAGCGCAGTTGGATGGCCAATATGGTATTCCCGGTTTGGCGCAGATTGCTGAGGGCCACGGCGGACTTCCTTGCGTCCGCGTTTCCGGGGCCTGGGGGACAGGTGAGGTCTATCTTTACGGCGCTCACGTGACTTCCTGGAAGCCCAAGGGCTTCGAGGACGCGCTGTTTCTGAGTTCCCGGGCGCATTGGCAGGAAGGGCAAGCCATTCGGGGCGGAGTGCCCATCTGCTTTCCCTGGTTCCGCAACAAGGCGGACGATGCCAAGGCCCCGGCCCATGGTTTTGTGCGCACCCGCTTGTGGCAGTTGGCATCCATCGCCGAGCGCGACGGCGGGACCGTGGTCACACTGTTCACCCAGAGCGATGAACATACGCGCCGCTGGTGGCCGGGGGAATTTCGCCTGGAGCACCGCGTCAGCTTTGGCCCGGAACTCCGCATGGAGCTGGTGTGCAGAAATACCGGAGCCTCGCCTTTCCGCTACGAAGAAGCCCTGCATACCTATAACCGAGTCACGAATGCGGCGCAGGCGCGGGTGGGAGGGCTGGAGGGCGTGCATTTTCTGGACAACACGGACGCCAACCGGGAGAAGGTGCAAGGGGGCGCCATCGAATTTTCTGCGCAGACCGATCGTGCCTATCGCAACACCAGCGGTCGGGTGGATGTGATCGATCCCGGAGCGGGACGACGCATCCGGCTTACTAAGCAAGGCTCGCGCAACACCGTGGTGTGGAACCCCTGGCAGGAAAAGGCCGCCGCTATAGCGGATTTGGGGGACGGCGAGTGGGCGCAGTTCCTCTGCGTGGAAGCCTGCAATATGCTGGAGGCGGCGGTTTCCCTCGCGCCCGGGGAAGAGCACGTCATGGCCGCGGCGCTGAGCGTGACAAAATTGGAAGACACTACCGAGCGTTAGGAGGCAGGAGAGCTTGCCCAAGATTTCGCAAAACCTCAAGAAGCGGGCCCGGCAAGTCGAGGTCGTTCTCATGGATGTGGACGGCACCATGACCGATGGCGGTGTGACCCTGCTTTCGCAGTCCGATGGCAGCGCACTGGAGATCAAAACCTTTGATGCGCACGATGGCCAGGGGCTGACCCTAGCCCGCACCGCAGGTCTGCGCACCGGCTGCATCACCGGCCGCGAGAGCGCCGCCCTGCTACGCCGCGCCCACGAGATGAAGATGGAGTTCATCTACATGAAGCAGGCGCTGAAAATGCCGGCTTATGAGGAAATTCTGCGCCAGGCCGGGGTGCAGGATTCCGCGGTCGCCTATATCGGGGACGATCTCCCCGACATTCCTTTGATGAGGCGAGTCGGACTGGCCATCGCGGTGGGCGATGCCGTGCCCGAGGTGAAGCGGGTGGCGCACTACACCACGCGGGCCCTGGCCGGCCATGGGGCGGTGCGCGAGGCGTTGGAATTGATCCTCAAGTCGAGGGGGAATTGGAAGAAATTAATCGACCAGGCCCGCGCCTGAACCCGGGCGCGACGATTTTCCTTCCTGCCCGGGCGGGGAGGATGACAATATGAAAGTACGCCAGAGCCAGACCAGAATCGGAGAATCGCATGACGCTGCTTGAATCCTTGAAACAATACACGACCATTGTGGCCGATACCGGCGATATTGAAGCCATCCGCCAGCACCGGCCGCAGGACGCGACCACCAACCCTTCGCTCCTGTATCACGCGGCCCAGATGCCGGCCTACAAGCACCTGGTCGACGATGCTCTGGAGACCGCCGCGGGGCCCGGTGGGGACCGCTCCGAGATGGCGGAGGAGTTTATCGATCATCTCTTCGTATTGTTCGGCATGGAGATTCTAAAGGTGGTGCCGGGACGGGTTTCTACCGAAGTCGCCGCCAGCCTGAGCTTCGACAGCGAAGGCACCGTGGCCAAGGCGCGCAAGCTGATCTCCCTGTATGAGGCCAAGGGCATCTCGCGGGGGCGGATTCTGATCAAAATCGCCAGCACCTGGGAAGGGATTCAGGCGGCGAACCGGCTGGAGAAAGAGGGCATCCACTGCAATCTGACCCTGCTCTTCAGTTTCGCCCAGGCCATCGCTTGTGCCGAGGCTGGGGTCACCCTGATCTCTCCCTTCGTGGGCCGCATTTACGACTGGTATAAGAAGGAAAACGGCGGGAAAGAAATTCCTCCCGAGCAGGACCCCGGCGTGGCTTCGGTCACCCGCATCTACAATTACTACAAGAAGTATGGATACAAGACCCAGGTCATGGGCGCGAGCTTCCGCAATGTGAACCAGATCCTTCATCTGGCCGGTTCCGATCTGCTGACCATCAGTCCGGACCTGCTCGACCAATTGGGCAAAACCGAGGGCGTGCTGGAAAGGCAGCTCGATCCGGCCACGGCCAAGTCCAGCAAGGACGAACAACTGCATCTCACGGAAAAGACGTTTCGCTGGCTGCACAACGAAGATGCGATGGCCACGGAGAAGCTGGCCGAAGGCATCCGCAAATTCAACGCCGATGCCAAGAAGCTGGAAGAATATGCCCTCTCGCAAATCGCCCAGAAGATCGCCTAGCCGGAGAACCCTGCGCTGCGCGGAGAGGAAGTGCCGGTGATCCTTCGTGCAGTGCTTTGGGATATGGACGGAACGCTGATCGACTCCGAGGAGTTCCACTGGCTGGCGTGGCGCGATACTCTTGCGGACGAGAAAGTGGCCATCACGCGCGAGCAGTTTCTAGCTTCTTTTGGGCAGCGCAATGATGCCATTATCTCCGCCTGGCTGGGGGCTGCAGCCAACGCGGAAACCATCGAGCGGCTGGGAAACGCTAAAGAGGAACGCTACCGCGCGCAGGTGCGCCGCCAGGGAATTTCTTTTTTGCCCGGCGTGGCGAGCTGGCTCGAGGCCCTGCAGCGGCAGAGATGGCGGCAAGCCATTGCTTCGGCTGCGCCACGTGCCAATGTCGACGCCATCCTGGAAGTTCTTTCCGCGAGCGCGGTTTTCGACGGCATTGTGTCGGCGGAAGACGTGCGTCGCGGCAAGCCCGATCCCGAGGTATTTCTCGCCGCGGCTTCCCGCGTGGGCGTGCCGGCGGAACGCTGCATTGTGGTGGAAGATGCCGTCGCCGGAGTGGAAGGGGCGCATCGCGCCGGAATGAAGTGCATCGGCATCAGTCACAATGGCAAAGCCTTACCGGCGGACGTGGTTGTCGAATCGCTGGACCAGTTGGCTGCGGACGCCTTCGAAAAGTTGTTGCCCCGGGGCTGAGCTGCTAACGTCCTGCGGGGCGAAGCAGCACCACCACGGAGCGCGGTCCCACCGTGTAATGCAGGGTGTCTATGCCTTCTCCGCTCTCCACAAAATCATTGGGGCTGGCTTGTCCTGTGTCCACGATTCTCCGCCATTCCTGCGGCGTGCCCTCCTGGATCTGAAACTCCAGTTCTTCCCAATAGGCGTTGATCATGACATAAATGTCGCCGTCCCCCTGGGAAGTCCCGTGCAGGCAAAATGCCAGGCTGTGCGAGTCGTGCGACAAATCTGCCCGGGCGCCAGTGCCGTACCAGTCCACATCCTCCCGCCAGAAACGGCTGCGGCTCAAGGAAGGATGGCTCTTGCGGAAGGCGATCATCTTTTGGAAGAAGCGAAAGATGTCCTGATTGGTCTGCAACTGGCTCCAGTCCAGCCACCCGGTGATGTTGTCCTGGTTGTAAGGATTGTTGTTGCCATATTGCGTGTTGAGAAATTCGTCGCCCGCCCGGAACATAGGCGTGCCATTGGACAGCATAAGCAGGCAGAAGAAATTCTTGACCTGACGGCGGCGCAGGGCCAGCACCTCGGCAGACGCGCCCTCATCGCCTTCGTGGCCGCAGTTCCAGCTGAAGTTAGCCTCCATGCCGTCGGTATTGTCGTGGCCGTTGGCCCAATTGCGCTTTTCGTTATAAGCAACCAGGTCATAGAGCGTGAAGCCATCGTGCGAAGTCACGTAGTTCACGCTCTGGTAGGCATGGTAGGCGTCGGCGCGGCTGTCGGGAAACAGGTCGTCGCTGCCATAGATCCGGCGCATCAGGTCGGGCACCATGCCGGCGTCGCCGCGTACGAAGCGGCGCAGATCGTCGCGGAACCGTCCGTTCCACTGCAGCCAGGTCATGCCGGGAAACCCTCGGCCCAGTTGATACGCCCCCGTGTCCCACGGTTCGGCGATCAAGCGAAGATGGCTGAGCTCCGGGTCGCCGGCGATCTCGGTGAAGATGGGTGCATGTCCCCAGTTCAAGGTGCCGTCGGCGTTGCGGCTGAATACTGAGGCCAGGTCGAAACGGAAGCCATCAATGTGCATCTCCCGCTTCCAGAAGCGGAGGCTGTCCATCACCATCTTGCGCACGTGCGCCTGGCCGAAGTTCAAGGTGTTGCCCGTGCCGGAATAGTTGGCATAGGGGGTGGCCGGGTCCCCGGTCAGCATGTAGTAACCGGCGGAGTCGATGCCTTTGTAGCTGTAGATGGGGCCGCGATGGTCGCCTTCGCAAGTGTGGTTGTACACCACATCGAGCACCACGCTGATGCCGGCCTGATGAAAGGCCTTCACCATATTGCGAAATTCGATGTGCTGGGCATCCTGTTCGTAGCTGGAGGCATATTGCGCGTGCGGTGCGAAGAAGTTCAGCGGCATGTATCCCCAGTAGTCGCCTTCCTGCGGGTCGCGCTGAAAGACCGGCATCAGCTCCACCATGGTGATGCCCAGTTCCTGCAGATAGGGGATCTTTTCCACCAGTCCGGCATAGGTCCCGGCGCGCGCCTCGGCCACGCCCGAGGTGGGATGGCGGGTGAATCCTTTGACGTGCAACTCATAGATGACCGCGTCCGACTCGTGGTCTTGGTGGTGGTCTCCGCTCCAGTCAAAGTGCGCCTGCGGCGCGGTCAGTACGCCCAGGGGAGCGTGGCCGGCATTGGGGCCTTCCCGCATCGCCAGTGTGCGGTCAAAGCTGGGAGGAAAGAAAATGCAGCGGGCATAAGGGTCGAGCAGCACCTTCTGGGAATCAAAACTGTGGACCCCGGGCAAGCTCTCCCCGGAGACCGAATATCCGTAGTAGGCGCAATCGCGGAGTTCGCTGGCCGGGATGCGGCAGTGCCACACGTGTCCCGACTTGTTATGCAGAAAATCGAAGCGATACTCCAGCAGGGGATTGACCAGGTCGTGGGCCGCGTAAAACAACAAGGTGACGCTTTCCGCATGTTCGGCATGCAGGGCAAAGTTGAAGGCCTGCTCGGCTTCCATCCAATGGGCGCCCAGGGGCAGGGGACTGCCCTCTACCTGCTCCCACCTCAGCCCCGGCCCGGCGGCTCCGGACGCGGGATGAGTGGTGCGTCGGGGTTGCTCGCCGGCGGAGAGAGGCTTACTCACCAGCGAATTGTACTGGAAAGACAGGTTTTCTCATGGCGCGGATGAGTTGCTTGGGGCCCGCTTGTTCTCCGGTCTTCCTTGTCACACCAACTACATCGGCCGGTCTGCCGGGGCTGTGGAAACTTAGCCTGCAAAGACACCGGCCACGCGGGTATCATATTTCTGCTATCCCCAATACGGGTCCGAACTACCGGCGATTTTAGTCCGCATGAAAGACTCCACTGCATGGTTGTGCGTTTTCCATTCGCATCCAGACCCTGTTTTTGCGCACAAATTTAACCGTGGAGTGGATGGAGGCTAGCGACATGGCAATGCAGGGAAGCACCCATACCGCACCGCCGAGCGGCCTGCCGGCGGGGACACCGAACTATACTCGCCCCCTGGTGATCGTGACCACTCTGTTCTTCATGTGGGGCTTTCTCACCTGCCTGAATGACATTCTGGTGCCCCACCTGAAGACCATCTTCGACCTCAGTTATGCCCGCGTCATGCTGGTGCAGTGCGCCTTTTTCTCCGCCTATTTCTTTTTCTCGTTTCCCTGGGCGTGGGTGGTGAATGCGATTGGTTACCAGAAGACCATGGTGACCGGCCTGCTCGGCATGGCGGTGGGGGCGTTTTTGTTTGTGCCGGCCGCGTCTTCGGCTTCCTTTCCGCTTTTTCTGGTTGCCCTGATGGTGCTGGCCGCCGGCATTACGGGTCTTCAGGTGGCGGCCAATCCCTATGTCGTGGTGCTGGGCAAGCCGGAAACCGCTTCCAGCCGTCTGGACCTTACGCAGGCTTTCAATTCGCTGGGCACTACCATCGCGCCTAAACTCGGGGGACTGCTGATTCTGGGCGCGGCGCCGCTGGCGGTCGAGCAGCTGCGGGCCCTTTCCCCGGAGGCCTTGCAGCTTTACCGCGTTCAGCAGGCCGCCTCGGTCAAGCTGCCCTATATCGTGATCGGGGTGGCGTTGCTGCTGCTGGCAGGGTTGATTGCGACTTCCCGCTTGCCCGTGATTCAAGGACTGACATCAAAGGCCGGCGCAGCCAACCATGATTCAGTGTGGCGCCATCCCAACCTGATCCTCGGGGCGGTGGGAATTTTTGCCTACGTGGGCGCGGAAGTCTCGATTGGAAGTTTCCTGGTGAACTACTTCGGGCAGCCGGAAATTGCCGGCCTGCCGGAAAAAGTCGCCGCGGGATACGTTTCTTTTTACTGGGGCGGGGCCATGGTCGGGCGTTTTCTCGGGGTCGGCCTGTTGCGTCGCTTTAAAACCGAGCACTTGCTTGCGCTATTTGCCGTATGTACCGCGGCCCTGGTCACTTTTTCCATGCTCACCCGCGGACCGGCGGCCATGTGGAGCATTTTGGCCGTAGGATTTTTCAACTCCATCATGTTTCCCAGCATCTTCAGTCTTGGGGTGGCGAAGTTGGGACCGCTGACGGGAAGTGGTTCCGGCATCCTCAATATGGCGATCGTGGGCGGGGCGGTAATTCCCCTGCTGCAAGGCTCCATCGCCGATCATATTGGCATCCATCACGCCTTTTTTGTCCCCGTTCTCTGCTATTTGTACATTTTGTATTACGCGCTGCGCGGATCGCAGACCAACCGGGAACAACCTGCCACCATCTGACAGGCTGGGGTTCCGAGCAACGAGTCGAAGGAGCAAGCGTATGGCGGCACCGGTTCAGCCTCAGACCAATCCCCGCGCGGCCTGGAAGGCGCTCGCGGCCCATTACAAGACGGTATCCAAATTGCATTTGAGGGAACTTTTTGCCACGGACCCGGGCCGCGGCGAGCGCATGACTGTGGAGGCGGTGGGGCTGTACCTGGACTACTCTAAAAATCGCATCACCGACGAAACTTTGCGCCTGCTCCTGCAACTGGCCGAGGAGTCCGGCCTCAAAGCGCGGATTGAGGCCATGTTTTCCGGTGAGAAGATCAACATTACGGAAAAGCGGGCCGTGCTGCATACCGCGTTGCGCGCGCCCAAAGATGCGACCATCCTGGTGGATGGCAAGAACGTAGTTCCCGAAGTGCATGCAGTGCTGGACCGCATGGCCAGTTTCTCCGAGCGCGTGCGCAGCGGGGAATGGAAAGGCCACACCGGCCGGCGCATTCGCAACGTCATCAACATTGGCATAGGCGGTTCCGACCTGGGACCGGTTATGGCCTACGAAGCATTGCGTTATTACAGCGATCGCTCGCTGACTTTCCGCTTTGTCTCCAACGTGGACGGTACCGATTTCGCCGAAGCCGTGCAAGGTCTGGATGCGGCGGAAACCTTGTTCATCGTCTCTTCCAAAACTTTTACCACGCTGGAGACCATGACCAACGCGCAAAGCGCGCGGGCCTGGTCGGTGGCCGGCCTGGGCGGCGAGGAAAGCTCGGTCGCCAAGCATTTTGTCGCGGTCTCCACCAATGCTGCCGAGGTCGCGAAATTCGGCATCGACACCGCCAACATGTTCGGCTTCTGGGATTGGGTCGGCGGGCGCTACTCCATGGATTCGGCCATTGGCCTTTCCACCATGATTGCCGTGGGGGCAGAGAATTTCCGCGCTTTGCTGCGTGGTTTCCATGAAATGGACGAGCATTTCCGCACCGCCCCCCTGGAACGCAATCTCCCGGTCCTGTTGGGCTTGTTGTCGCTCTGGTACAACGACTTTTTTGGCGCGGAGACCGTGGCCGTGTTGCCCTACGAGCAGTATCTCAAGCGCTTTCCCGCCTACCTGCAGCAGCTGACCATGGAGAGCAACGGCAAGCACGTCACCCTGAAGGGCGGAAAAGTCGCGCACGATACCGGCCCCATCTACTGGGGAGAACCGGGGACCAACGGGCAGCATTCCTTTTATCAGCTCATTCATCAGGGCACGCGCCTGATCCCCTGCGATTTCATTGCCTTCGCCAAAACGCTGAATCCGCTGGGCCGCCACCATGACATGTTGCTGGCCAACGTGTTCGCGCAAACCGAAGCTTTGGCCTTTGGCAAAACCCCGGAGCAGGTCAAGGCCGAAGGCACGCCCGCCTGGCTGGTGCCGCATCGTGTCTTTGAAGGGAACCGGCCGTCGAACACCATTTTGGTGGATCGGCTGACGCCGGAGGCGCTGGGCAAATTGGTGGCCCTGTATGAGCACATGGTGTTCACCCAGGGTGTGATCTGGAACATTGATTCCTTCGACCAGTGGGGGGTGGAACTGGGCAAGGTGCTGGCGCAGCGCATCATCCCAGAGCTGGAAGCCGGAGAAGAGCCCGAGCTGAAACATGACAGCTCCACCAATACCCTGATCCGGCGCTACCGGAAACTGAAGGCCTAAGGAGATTGTGGGTGATGAACAACGGTCATTCCGACGCACTAGTGTTTTTTGGCGCCACCGGCGATCTGGCATATAAGAAGATTTTCCCCGCATTGCAGGCCATGGTGAAGCGTGGCCACCTGAACGTGCCGGTGATCGGTGTGGCCAAGGCGGGGTGGAACCTCGATCAGCTTCGCGCCCGCGCCAAAGATAGCGTGGAAAAGCACGGCGGCCTGGATCCCGCGGCCTTCGAAACGTTATGCAACCTGCTGCGCTATGTGGATGGAGACTATCAGGACCCGGCCACCTTCGGCGCCCTGCGCGATCAGCTCAAGGATGCGCATGCGCCGGCGCACTATCTGGCCATTCCTCCGGTCCTGTTTGAAACTGTCGTGGGCCATCTGGCGAAATCCAATTGCGGCCGGGGTGCGCGTGTGATTGTGGAAAAGCCCTTTGGTCATGATCTCGCCTCGGCCCGGGAGCTAAACCGGTTCCTGCTCAGCGTCTTCAACGAGCATGACATCTTCCGCATCGATCATTACCTGGGAAAGCGCGCCGTGAACAACATGATGGTCTTCCGCTTTGCCAATACCTTTGTCGAATCTTTCTGGAACCGCTTCTACATTGAGAGCGTCCAGATCACCATGGCGGAAGATTTCGGCGTACAGGGGCGCGGCGGTTTCTACGACCAGACCGGCACCATCCGCGATGTGGTGCAGAACCATCTGTTTCAGGTGCTCTCCAATCTGGCCATGGAGCCGCCAGTCAGCAATGACAGCGAATCGGTGCGCGATGAGAAAGTGAAAGTCCTGAAGGCCGTGGCCTCTATCGAGGAAGCCAACCTGGTGCGCGGGCAGTTCGAGGGCTACCGGCAGGAGAACGGCGTGGCCAAAGACTCCCAGACCGAAACCTTCGCGGCCTTAAGGATGGAAGTCAATTCCTGGCGCTGGAAGGGCGTCCCCTTTTACATTCGCGCCGGCAAAAATCTGCCGGTGACCTCCACGGAAATCGTCGGCAAATTCCGCAAGCCGCCCACCCTGATTCCCGACAGCGTGCTGAAGGAAAACCACCTGCGCTTGCGTCTCAGTCCCGAAGTGACCATCGCCATGGGCATGATGACCTTGACTCCGGGGGAGGGCATAACTCTGCAAACCAGCGAGATGGTGGCCAGCCACTCTCCGCAGGCCGACGAAATGGACGCCTACGAGCGTGTGCTGGGGGCGGCCATGGCCGGCGACAGCACTCTCTTCGCCCGCGAAGATTATGTCGAAGAGGCCTGGCGCATCGTGGAACCGGTATTGAAGAAGGGAACGCCGATTTTCCCCTATGCTCCGGGGACCTGGGGACCGGAAGAAGTTGCGCGCGTGGCCCCGCCCGGCAACTGGCATAATCCATCGGGCACGGAATCGGTTCCCGAGGCGGATTAATTCTGTCTCGCTCTCCCAACTTTGCCCTTGAGGAAGCCGTGATGAACATCGAAGTTTATGACAACCCCGATGTCGTGGCCCGGGAAGCGGCCCGGCACATTGCCGCCGAGGCTCAGGCCGCGGTCGCGGCCCGTGGCTCATTTGTGATGGCCGTGAGTGGAGGCCGCACGCCCTGGATCATGTTGCGCGATCTGGCCCAGGAAGAAGTCCCCTGGAATTTCGTTCACGTGGTGCAGGTCGATGAACGGGTGGCGCCGGCCGGGGATCCCGACAGAAATCTCACTCACCTGCGCGAGAGCCTGCTTTCCCACGCGCCCCTGCGGCCGGAGCAGATTTATGCCATGCCGGTGGAGTCCGCGGATTTAACTGCGGCTGCCGCCCAATACGCCCAGACCCTTAGCGCGATTGCGGGTTCCCCGGCGATCCTGGACCTGGTCCATTTAGGCATGGGGCCGGATGGCCATACGGCTTCGCTGGTGCCCGGAGACCCAGTGCTGCAGGTGGAAGATGCGGATGTCGGAATCACCGGCACCTATCAGGGACGCCGGCGTATGACTCTGACCTATCCTCTGCTCAATCGCGCTCGCCGCGTGCTCTGGTTGGTCACCGGAGCGGAAAAAGTCCAGATGCTCGCTCGTTTGCAGGCCGGCGATCCTTCCATTCCCGCCGGCCGGGTCTACTCCGAGAATGCATTGGTTCTGGCGGACCGGGCGGCGGCCGGGCAATAGGCCTTGCCGCGCATGTTCGCCGCTAAAGGGATAGTTTCGCACTCGTGACAAAAGTCATCGTGTCCGGCGCCCATCTTGGATAGCATAGGCACATCCTCAAGCCTGGAAGGAGTTCTGCATGCCGGTACAAATTGGCATGGCGACGCACAGTTTTGCCGATCCCACCCGCCTTCTCTCCGACTGTCATCGCCGGATTGAGATGTTTCTGGGCGCGCTGCAGTCGGTCGCGGCAATCGTGGAGACTCCTTTGCCGGAGGAGGCCCGGCAGTCCTTGCAGACGGCTTTGCAGTATTTTCGCGAGGCTGCCCCCCGCCATACCGAAGATGAGGAAGCTTCCTTGTTCCCGCGCATGCGGCAACTTCAATCCAGCGAAATAGAGATGGCTCTACAGCGCCTGGACGCGCTGGAAGAAGACCACCAGCGGGCCGCGCCTTTGCATGCTTTGGTGGACAGACTGGGCAGGCAGTGTTTGCAAGCAGGTCCTCTCCCCGCGCAAGAGGCCGGCGAGCTTCGCTCCGCCCTCGCCGAACTGAAGAAAATGTACGCCCAGCACATCGAGGTGGAAGACACCCTTGTCTTTCCCGCGGCGGCCAAATGGCTTTCCCCGGCGGAACTGGGGGCGGTTGGCCAGGAGATGGCCAAGCGTAGAAGTGTTTCCGGAGGCCTGCTTACTCCACAGGCTTCCGCGGATCGCTGAGCACGCGAACGGTGAGCACCTGAAACGGTTTTAACGAGACCTCCAGGTCTCCCTGGTTCGGCGACAATCCGGAGACTTTTTCTTCCAGCGCTGTGGCGATCCAGGCGGCCCGAAATTTGAAATAGTCGCTGTGAATGCGCACCTGCGTAGCTTGGCCGGAAGTTTCCTGCAGGCGAAGAATGGTGCCTTCGCCATCCTCGGCCATCTTCCACGTGGAAACCTGCACGTTGGCGTGGTCCAGCTGCAAGAGGCTTGCCTTATCCAGCGGCAGAGCGGAGACGCCGGCGCTTTGCGGAACATCGGTCTTTTCCAGCGGCGTCGATTCCTCGACTCCGAACCGCATGGCTTCCGCCGGATTCAGTGTGGCGTTGCTGGTCAGCACATAGCGGAAGGTGAAGTCTCCGCCCTGCCAGGCCGGGAAATTGGTCCCCCAGTAGTTGTTCATTAACCAGGAGAAAACCGTGCTCGATTTCGGCTGAAACTCGCGCGGCCAGTTGCCCCGCACGATGTCGCCGAAGGCGACTAGCGGAGCGTCCACCGGAACGATGGTGGCGTTGAACGCGTTGTTGCCTACCGCAGTCCAATACCGCGCCAGATACCATTCGCGGCTCCCTCCGGGAAGCTCATCTTTCGCGGGATTCACCCACCCGGTCTGGCTTCCGTAAGTGAAAGACGGATTGTTTATGGCAAGAGGAAAGGCAATGTAGGCGGATTCCCGCGTCAGCACGCGATCTTTGTGCAGATCATAGCGGAAGCCGATCTTCTTCTCGTCGTCGTAGAGCGTGATTTCCGTTTGAATGCGGGGCGTGTTGTAGGCGGAAGATTCCAGGGTAATGATGGTGCCGAAGGGCGTTTTCTTGATGCCAACGATCTTCCCCTTGCCCGCGGGTCGCACCGTAAGGGCAGGAGGATTCAACCCAGCCCCAAAACGATACAGGCTGTTATTGGGGATATCGTCGCCGCCGGTCACATACAGGTAGCTGCCGAACTTGTAAGGACTGCCGGTGTTCACCAGCTCCTGGCCCAATTGCTTGTCGAAGATGCCGGCAATGGCGCCGGAAGCAGGGTCAAGCGTGAGCCGGTAAAACTGGTTTTCGACCACGGTCTCGCTTGTGGTCTGCGCCGCGGCGGGCATAGCCTGCCGGGCCGGCTGCAAAGAGTAAAGCTTGTAACCCAGAGCAGGAACATCCTTGGCCACAAATCGCACGCGCCTGTATCCGCTGCCAAATCCGGGCAAAGCGTACCCTTTGCCCACGAATAACACCTCATAGGGAACAGCTTGCTGGCTCACGTTGTCCACGATCTCCAGCCCGTCGGAGAGGTCTACACTCACCAGGCCGTCGCGCTTCCAGCTCAGGGAGTTGAACACCGCGACGGAATTCTGCTGCGGCCGCAACATGCCGGTCAGCTGCGCCATGCTGCGCTGGATCGATTCATCAATCTCCCGTCTCGCTTCCAGCACCCGCGCCTGTTTCAGCGCCAGTTGTTTGTCCGATTGCTCGTTTTCCGGCTGCGAGGTCGCCCCGACATAAGTCCAGGTGTGCTCATCGTAGGTCAGCTCGTTGGTCCAGGCATTTTGCAAAAGAGACAAATCCGGACGCAGGATGGAGGAAAGCAGGGAAGGAAGCACCGAGAGCTTTTCTGCCGTCAGAATGCGTTCCTGGTTTTCACGGTGGATCGCCGTGTGCTTCGCATCGGAACCATAGCCGTCTTCCCAATAAGGCCCGAAATCTCCACGGTAGACAGGGATTTTGTCTCCCGCTTCCCGCTCCATCTGTCGCATGGCGGCGCTGACGGTGGAAAACTCCAGCCGGGGATAGACATATTGCCCCCCCCACTGTCCCACAATCTCCGCCTGCTCTTTGGTGAAGGGCGTGTTCTCCAGCTGTGAACCAAAGATGATGGCGCTGTTGGCCGGATACGCGGGCCCGCTATAGGCCTGCAAGAACACCGGCAATGCATCGCGTACCGCCTCCATACGCCAGGGGCCGCCGAACAGCGTGTGCATTTGCAGATAGGCCCGCGAATACCACATCAGCACCCGGCCGCCGTCCGGGCCCTCCCAGTAAAAGGGAGACTTCTCATTCCACCTTCCCAGCAACACCCCGGGCGCGCGCCAGCTATTGCTGGCCCCAAGAAAATATCGGATGCCGGCATCATGCAGCACCGAGGCGTAAGACCACGTGTAGGCAGGGACATCCACCGTCTGCGCCGCGTCAATTTTCGGCAGATCGTATTGCAAGGCCAGGCGGCGACTGCCGTAAAAGCTGCGGATCAGACCTTCCAGCGAGGCATTTCCCGTGTGTTGGTTGGCGAACTCCGCTGGAATGGCGATCTTGCCGCTGCGCACGTGCTCAAGAAAGTCTTTCCGCGCTTCGGCCGGGCGGCCGGCAATGTACTGGTCGGCCACCCAGGATCCGTCGAGCGTCCAGCGGAACTCCGGCACGCGCCGCATCACCGCCATCACATCATCGATGGACTGCGAGTGCAATTCAGCCACTTTGGCGGCGTAGTCGGTGAAGCCCACGTCCAGGTGCTCGTGCGGAATAATGAACACCGTCCACTTCTTGGCGGGGCTGATCTCCGCGCGCACCGTGCGTTTCCCCTGCTCCGACTGCAAGGTCACGCTGGCTGGTACTTTGCCGCTCCACTCCGGCACCAGGAATTCTAGTTTCTTTTCGCCGAACTCTTCCGGTCCGGAAACCGGCTGGCTCCAGCTCTTTCCTCCCAGCGAAAGCCGAATTTCTCCCCGCGCCGGCACGCGCGCAAAACTGGCGAACACCTGCACAATTTCTTCCAGACCGCTCTTGTTCTGGTAGAAGATCGTCGGCGCGATGGTGGCGGCAAAATCCGCTGATTTCGCGTCGCGCGAAGATGCCTGCGTCAGCTCCAGTGCGTCGTAGGCAATGCCGGTATGTCCGGGCGCAATGGCGCCCAGCGAGTCCTGCCGCGTGCTGGGATCATCCAGCGCGGTCAGCACCAGCTGGTTGGCCCCCTGCTTCATCCACTCCGCCGGAATCGAAATTACCTTAGAGTCGATCGAGGTTTGCGGAACAAACGTGCCCTCCCAATCGCCCGCCGCGTAATCCAGCTTGGGATGAAAATAGAAAAGGCCGGCATGGCCGTTGATCTCCACTTTCAGATACGACAGCCGCGGCGTCTCATAGAGCACGGCAAGGCGCAGTTGATACACACCCTGCGGCGGCTCCTTGAGTTCAAACTTCACCGTGAACGGATGCAGTCTGGCCCCGGTCATGCCATTGGCCGGGCCGGGTTGAAAACGCAGCCAATCGGCCGCCGTGCTTTTGCCGACTTCGTAGACGGGATCGCTGGCCGGGTTGCCGTAGTCAATGTTCTGGCTGCGGAACTCGCCGGAGGAAGCATTGAACTCCCCAATTCGCCACAACAGCTTGCCGCCGGTTTCCGCCAGCGCGCGACTAGAAAGAAACCCCAGGACAGGAAAAAGAATGGCGAGGAGAAAAAGACGACGAAAGCTCATGATAGTAAGCCTGTATTCCGTTTGCGTGCAGAAAAACTTTGCCCGCCGCTTAGCGGCGCTTCTTGGGCTGCGCAAAGCGCCTTTCCGGCACCATGGAGAACCATTCCGGACGCTCCGGGTCGCGGTCGTACTGGTATCCCCCTTCGCGCTGATAGAGCTCGGCATATTGGCGAAGTTTGTCGCGGTCGAGTTCCACACCCAGGCCGGGTCCCGCCGGGACGGCGATCTCGCCGCCAGAATATGGCAATTTGCCGCCCTGAATAATGTCGTCGGTCAGGTGGTGATAGTGAGCGTCGGCGGCGAAACTCAAATTGGGCAAGGCCGCCCCCAGGTGCAGCATGGTGGCCAGCTGGATTCCCAGTTCACCGCTTGAGTGCACGCTGATGCCGCGCTGAAATTTTTCGCACACCACCCCGGCCTTCCACGCCTCGCGCAGTCCTCCCCAGAACGTAGTGTCGAGCAGGATGACGTCAATGGCGTCCAGACGTATGCAGGCCGCCAGCTGTTCAAAGTTCACCACTGCCGTGTTGGTGGCAGTGGGGACCTTCACGAACGAGCGCACCCGCCGCATGCCTTCCAGTCCCCAGCACGGGTCTTCGTAGTAATCGTTGCGCAGGTGTTCGATGGCGCGCCCGATGCGAATGGAATCCTCCACACTCCAGGCGGTGTTGGGGTCGATCCGCAAGGAATCGCCGGGAAAGGCCGCCGCCAACGCTAGATAGACCTCCAGATCATGATCGGGAGGGAAGACTCCGCCCTTCAACTTGTGCGTGCGAAAACCATGCTGCGCCTTCAGCGTCCGGGCATGGGAGACCATCTCTTCAGCGGTTTCCTCTCCGCCCCGGCCGGTCTTAGGGTCGGGGTAACGGTAGAAAAGATAGCTGGCAAAGGGTACGCTTTCCCGCAGGGAGCCGCCCAGCAGATCGCAGGCGCGAACGCCCAGGCGTTTCCCGGCCAGGTCCATGCAGGCAAATTCAATCGCGGCATGCAACTGCGCGCGATTGTTGTAGAGGGAAGCGGTAGGGTTGCAAATTTTCCAGTAGAGCTGCTCCAGTTGCAGTGGGTCGTGGCCCAATAAATACGGCTTCAGGGCGCGGATGCCGTTCTCCGCGCTCTCTCCACCCCCGCCCATCTCGCCCAGACCGATGGCGCCGTCGTCCGTTTCGATCTCCACGATGGTGCGCACGAAGCGCCCCCAGTGCGTCCCCATGGCATGGCGTAGCGGGGCTTCCAGCGGAACAGCCACGGTGGTGGCGCGCACATCCACAATCTTCATGACAGAGCTCTCATTTCTATGGGTTCGCAGCCGTGCTCAACCTCGCCTGCACGGCTTCCAACAATGGCTGCACCGCCTGGTCCCAATACTCCCAGGTGTGTCCGCCCGCGGTTTCGTGGTATTCGTAACTGAATTTGCCAGCGGCGAGTTGCTCGGCGAAGGCGCGATTCACCGGCAGAAAAAAGTCCGAGGAGCCGCAGGCAAGGTAGAAGTAAGTCTTGCCACCCGCGGGAAGGCCCTTTAATAACTGAAAGACATCGTTTTCTTTGCGAGTTTTGCTTTGCGCCGGCCCAAATACTTCCACCAGCTTGTCGCGGAATTCCGCCCTCTGCGCGTCCAGGTCCTGGGCCGCGTTCAGCGCCCCGCTCAGACTTCCCGCGAAGCGGAACAGGCCGGGATATTTCAAGGCGAACTTGATCGCGCCATAACCTCCCATGGAGAGACCGGCGATGGCCCGCGCATGCTGGTCGCGAATGGTGCGGTATTTGTTATCTACTTCGGGAATGAGGTCTTTGACCAGAAAGTCTTCAAACTTGTCCGCCGCTACGCCGGCCGAGTTCGTATACCAGGAGTTGCCTGCGTCCGGCATAACGATCAGCAAGTCATAGTGGCGCGCATAATTTTCCAAACCTGTGCGCGTGTCCCAGTTGAGATAGTCGCCATAAAGACCATGCAACAGGTAGAGGACCGGGAAGCGGCCGCCTTCGGCATAGTGCGCGGGCAGAATTACGCGATAACGTATCTCCCGTCCCAGGGCCTGGCTTTGCAGCGTCGCATCCTGGACTTGCGGGCTTTCCAGGCCGGGGCTCGGGGTTTGGCTGGAGCCCAGGCAGATAACCCAGAGAACGAACAGCCCGCTGAGCAGAACTCGTTTCATGACCACCATCCGAAGTTAGTGTGGCAGATCGAGCACAACGATCCGCGGACGATAAATATCTCCATTTGCCACGGCTTTCGCAACCACCATGGAGTTGCAGGTGTAACTCAGCACCAGCTTGCTGTCGGAAAATTCCGGGTGTTCCTTGGTTGCGTAGCAGAATGTGTCTTTGTCGTAGGCATGCCAGTCGGATTTCATCTCCGGAAATTCGAAGATTTTTTGCGGGGCCGACCAGGGCCCAATGGGAGAGTCAGCGGTCCGGGCATCCACTTGCGGGGTGGGGAATCCCGGCCCCGGCACCACCGCCACCCATTTGCGGATGCTGGGGTGGTAGCGCACCGACATCTCGCTGATCGCCTGGTCGATGACGTGCATGGCATCTGCGCCCGGCAGTCCTTTAGCCCACGTGCCATCTTTCTTCAGATATTCAAAAGACTTCGCGGGATTTTTCATTTTGTTCTTCGGCACGCGCAATACCGTCATGAAGCCCTTGGCTTCGCCCTGGCTGACCTGCGTGTACCAGAGCACAAAGTTGCCGTCTTCCACCACCGTGGCGCCCACCCAGAAACGGGCATCAGTCAGCTCTTGGATGGTGACCTTCCACTTGTCCGGTGAGGCGTACACATCCTTTACGATGGCCATGCGGGTTCCGGTGATTTCAAAGCCCAGGGCTTCGGAACTCGCTTTGGGATTGTCCCGCACCACCAGCAGGGAAACGTACAGTTTCTTGCCGTCCCGCCATGCGTCGAGTGGCCAATACCAGACCTTGTCGTCGCCCGTGTCAAAGAAGGAGCGTGAAGCCGGGGTGTAAGGGTTCTTCCAGAAATATTCCATGGCGCAGACGCTGCCCGCTTTGCAGGTTGAGATCCCCACACTGTTGCGCACCATGAACTTGTATTGATGGCGCGCCTGCATATCGCGGTCGCCCACAAAGGTGTCACCGAACAACCAAAGACTGCGCTCAGCATCCAGGGGGATGGAGTAGGCGTCGTCTGCCCCAAACCAACCCAGACTGTCGTGAAAGTCGGGATAGGGACGAACTTCCTCCGGTGGCGCGGCGGAAACGGCGCGCGGGCCGGCCAAAACCAGCAATCCTAAGAGTATGAAGGAGTAAGAAAGAGGAGAAAGCAGCTTTTTCATGACCGGTCCTTAAGGCGGAAGGCCGCAAGCGTCCGGCTAAAACCTACCAACTCTGCCCGGGGGAGGTCAAGAAGATATGATCGTTTTAATCGAAAAAATATTTATAAATATGCGAAATTGATGTATACGAACACATTGTCGGCTTAATTCGAACAAATTGCGCGCGGCCAACTCCCGCCGGATTGTGTCCGGATGCAAAGGTCATTTCTAGGGTATGGTTTTGACATGAAAGAAACCTGGCGTTGGTTCGGTCCCCAAGACCCTATCTCTCTGGACTATGTCAAACAGGCGGGCGCTACCGGTGTGGTGACGGCCTTACACCATCTCTATCATGGCGAACCCTGGCCGTTGGCAGAAGTGCTGAAGCGCAAAGCGGAAATTGAAGGTCGCGGTCTGGTCTGGTCGGTAGTGGAAAGCATTCCTATTCCCAACGCGATCAAACTGCATGCGCCGGAGTGGCCGAAATCGATCGGTGTCTGGAAGGATTCTTTAGCCGCGGTGGCCAAGGCCGGCGTGAAAGTCGTTTGCTATAACTTCATGCCCGTGGTCGATTGGACGCGCACCGATCTGCGCTGGCAAGTGCCTTCGACTGGATATGCTCTGCGTTTTGATCCGGTGGATTTCGCCATATACGACTTGCTCTGCTTGCAACGCAAAGGCGCGGAAAAAGACTACTCGGCCGAACAAAAGCAGGCGGCGCAGGCCCGCTATGCACAGATGACTCCCGCGCGCATTGCTGAGTTGGAGCAAACCATCATCGCCGGCTTGCCGGGAGGCGAAGGTTCCTACACCCGCGAAACCATTGGGCGGTTGATTCAGGAATATGCAGAGCTGACCCCGGCCGACCTGCGCGCCAACCTGATCGAGTTTTTGCGCGAGGTGGCTCCGGTGGCGCAGGAACTCGGCGTCCGTCTGGCCATTCATCCCGATGACCCTCCGTTTTCACTGTTCGGTTTGCCGCGCGTGGTTTCCACTGCCGCCGATATTCGCGCCATCTTTGCGGGTTGTGACCTGCCGGCCAACGGGCTTACTTTTTGCGTGGGCTCTTTCGGGGCGCGGGCCGACAACGATCTGGTGAGCATGGTGAACGAATTTGCGCCGCGTATTCACTTCGTTCACTTACGGCAAGTGAAGCGCGAGCCCGATGGGTCCTTTTATGAAGCGGACCATCTGGCGGGCAGCTCCGATATGGTGGGCGTGATTCGCGCCTTGCTGACGGAAGAATCGCGCCGCCGCCGCGACCGCCGCCCCGACCATGAAATCCCCATGCGTCCCGACCATGGCCATCTGCTGGGCGACGACCAGGGAAAGCGCATGAATCCCGGCTACTCATTTATCGGCAGACTCAAGGGCCTCGCCGAATTGCGGGGAGTGATTTTAGGTTTGAAAAGCGCGGTACCGGAATTGGCTTAGCCACGCAGGCGGCTGAGCGGGAAAGGCAAATTCTCAGGCAGCAAAAGTGAGGACCCTATGCAGGAATTTACCAGCAAAGTAGCGCTCGTGACCGGAACCACGGGAATCGGACGGGCCATTGCCAAGCGTTTTGCCGCCGGCGGGGCCCAGGTAGTGGCCTGCGGCATCGAAGCCGCCGCTAACCAGGAATTGGTCCGCGAAGCCGCCGAATTCGGGGGCAATTTCCATGTGGAAACCGGCGATGTATCGAATCCGGAGTCCGTACAATCCGTGGTTGCCCAGACCGTCCAACGTTATGGCGGACTGGACATCATTGCCAATGCCGCGGCCATTCATCCTTTCGGTTCGGCGGTGGAAACCGATCCCCAGACCTGGAGCCGCTGCATGGCCATTAACATCGGCGGGGTTTACCTCACGGCCCACTTCGGCATTCCGGAAATGAAGAAGCGGGGCGGCGGGGTCATCATTAATTTGGCCTCGGTGCAAGGATATGCCTGCCAGAAAGGCGTAGCGGCTTACGCCGCCACCAAAGGCGCGGTGCACAGTCTAACCCGCGCGCTGGCCCTCGACCACGCGAAAGATAAGATCCGGGTGAACTCCATCAGCCCCGGTTCTGTGCGCACGCCCATGCTGGCGGTCTCGGCTAAACACTTCTCTCCCGATCTCCCGCTGGAAGAAGTCTTTGCACGGTTCGGCGCCGGGCATCCTTTGGGCCGCATCGGTACTCCCGAAGAGGTGGCGGAGATGGCCGCTTTCCTGGCTTCGTCGAAGGCCGCCTTCTGCACCGGAGGCGACTATCTGGTGGATGGCGGGTTGATTGCCGGAATCGGCGTGCAATAGGGGGGCGCGGGCCTCGGCCTGACCTCAGGCTTGCGCTAGCAGGGCCGCCATTCCGCTATCTCCAACCAGCAAGCCACACTCTCCAGAAAGTGAGGGACCATCTGCTTGAAAGCTTTAGCGATTGACTTAGGGGGGAGCCACGCTACTTGCGCCATTGTGCAGGACCGCGCCATCCTCGCCAGCGAAGTGGTCCCGGCCGACGCTGCGGAAAACTTGAGCGCCTTGCTGGCGCGCGCGGCGCAGACCTTTGCCCAGTTGGGAAAAAAGGAGTCGCTTGCCCTGCGCGACTGCGCCGGCATTGCGATTGGGTTCCCGGGCCTGGTCTCCATGCGCGAGACCCGCGTGGTTTCCACCAATGCCAAATATGAAGATGCGCCGCGGCTCAATCTTGCCCAGTGGGGCAGGGAAACGCTGGGGTTGCCCTTGCGCATTGAGAACGACGCCCGCCTGGCGCTGCTGGGGGAGGCTTTCGCCGGCGCGGCCCAGGGATTTACCGACGTCATCATGATGACGCTGGGCACCGGCATCGGCGGGGTGGCCATGATCGAAGGCAAACTGCTGCGCGGCAAACACTCCCAGGCGGGCTGTCTCGGCGGACATATCCCCGTGCTCTATACCGGGCGCGACTGTACCTGCGGCGGTAAAGGTTGCGCTGAGGCGGAAGCTTCCGGATGGTCTCTGCCGCTGGTCTTTCGCGACTGGCCGGGAGGCGAGCGCAGCGGCTTGGCCAAATATCCCAGTATCGGATTCAAGGAGCTTTTTGCCGAGGCCGACGCGGGAGATGAGGTGGCCCAGAAAATCCGCGACCGCTGCCTGCAGATCTGGTGTGCCGATGCGGTGGGCATGGTGCACGCCTACGATCCCGAGATCCTGCTGATCGGCGGCGGGGTCATGAAACGGGCCGCGGACATTGTCCCGGTGATTCAGGCGCACTTGAACCGCTACGCCTGGACTCCGTGGGGAAAGGTCCAGGTGCGTCCGGCCCTGCTGGGAAACCACGCCGCGCTCTTAGGGGCAGTGCCCTTGCTGACCGAGACGCTCTCCGCCTGACCTCACACCCGCATGACTTTGACTTGTGCGCGCTCGAAGGGAGCAATCATTTCATCGCTGGCCCCGGTGTCGGTGATCAGAATGTCCAGGTCGGCAATCTGGCAAATCTGCCATCCCGCCACCACGCCAAACTTGCTGTGATCGATGACGGCAATTTTTCTCTGCGCGTGTTTCACCATGGTGGAGTTGAGCTGGGCTTCGTCAGGGTTATAGCAGCTCAGGCCCCACTTGGGATCGATGCCGTCCGCTCCCAGAAACACCGTGCGCACCAGCACACTCGACAAGCTCTGCGCTGCCGCCGGGCCCACCAGGGAAAACCAGTCTCCCCGCAGATGCCCGCCGGTGACAAAAACGTCCAGGTCTTTCCGTTTGGAAAGTTCCATGGCCACATTCACCGTGCTGGTGACGACCGAAATGTTATGGTTCAGCGGCAGTCCACGAATGACCTCCGTCGTCGTGGTGCCCGGCGTGAGGGAAATGATCTCGCCATTCTGTACCAAGGCCGCCGCCGCCCGGCCGATGCGGCGCTTTTCTTCCGCAAATCTCTCCACCTGCGCCTGGAAAGAGCGGTCATTGCGGAAGGGCTCGTAGAACAACGGCTCAATGGAAACCGCTCCGCCATGGGTGCGCCGCAACAAGCCTTGCTTTTCCAGGGAATCCAGGTCGCGCCGAATGGTGACCAGCGACACCTCCAGGTCCCGGCTCAAGTTCTCCACGGAAACCGAGCCCGACTGCTGCAAGGCTTTGAGAATGGCGCTCAGCCGGACTTTCTGCTTATCGGGATTGTCCACTTCGCCGGCAGGGGAAGCCCCTAGATCAGCTGCCTTCCGGTCACCGCGGTTGCGACTCATCAAAATGAGCTCCTTTGGGCCAACACGCCAGCTTTGTTTCGTACCACGTTATATCGGGAATAGACAAATTCCAACCGGCTCAACCGGATGCGCGGGAGAAGCCCACTCGGACCAGGCCCTGACCAGGCTTCCGAAAAATGGACGGGGCGTTTGCACAAGAGATGGATGGAGCCCGCTGGCATGACCTTTCTCCCGAAATGCTTGACATAATATGCACTTTTCGATACTTTTTGTGTGCGATTGAAGATTAAACGAAAATAATTAAGTTACGTTTTAGCATTTTCAGGTCGAAAATGACATAAAAATTCCGCTCCAGTCGCGTCTTCCTTGGAGAGGCAGGACAAACGCACCACCGCGAAAGTGACGGCATGTCCAGACATTCAAACTACGACAAATTTCCATACATCGCCGTCTCGGATACGAGTGCGGACTGTGTGCTCGGCTGGCCGGAGATCGGGCGCCATCTGGCAGGCGGCATCCCTTCCGGCCGTTTCGTCGTGGGTGTGGACGTCTATCCCGGGGCTTTTGAAGCGGAAATTCAGAAGGCGCTTGCGGAAGGCCTGCGCCCGGCGAAGGTGCTGCTGGTAGCGGATCTTCTGAAACCGGCCCGGGAAGTGGACCGCATGCTGGCGGGCGTGTTGGGAGATGATCCTGTGTTCGGGCTGATGAACAATATTGGCCTGGAGGATTTTTTCGACTTCGCGCGGCTGCAGCAGGCCCGCCAGGAAGTGGCGGAATGGAAGGACGGACTGCTGCTGGTCCTTGGGACCGGTGCAACCTTAGTGGCTCCCCAGCCTGATCTCCTGATCTATGCCGACATGGCGCGCTGGGAGATCCAGCTACGGCAGCGTCGCAACCAGGTCGCCAACTTGGGGACGGACAATTTCCAAGACCCCGCCAGCCGCAAATACAAGCGGGCGTTTTTCGTGGACTGGCGCGCCGCCGACCGGCACAAGCGCACCCTGCTGGAAAAAATCGACTTCTTCCTCGATACCAACAGCAATACTCCCAAACTGGTGAAGGCCTCGGTGGTGCGTGCCGCCTTGAAGCAGGCCGTGACCCGGCCTTTTCGCCTGGTGCCGTATTTTGATCCCGGCCCCTGGGGCGGGCATTGGATGGAGGAGGTCTGCGACCTGCCGCACGATGTTCCCAATCATGCCTGGTGTTTTGATTGTGTTCCCGAGGAAAACAGTCTGCTCCTGGGCTTTGGCGAGGTGCGCATCGAGCTTCCCGGCAGTGACCTGACTTTCTCTCACCCCCGCGAATTTCTGGGCGACACTATCTACTCGCGCTTCGGGGCGGAATTTCCCATCCGCTTTGATTTTCTCGACACCATGGGGGGCGGCAATCTCTCCTTGCAAGTGCATCCCCGCACGGAATATATCCGCCGCCTGTTTGGCATGCACTACACCCAGGATGAGAGTTACTACATGCTGGATGCCGGCCCGGACGGCTCGGTATATCTAGGCCTGAAAACTGGCGTCGACCGCGATGCGATGATCCGGGAGCTGCGCGCCGCGCAGAATGGCGGTCCGGCCTTCGATGCGGAAAAGTATGTGAACAAATTTCCCGCCCGAAAGCATGACCATTTTTTGATTCCCGCAGGCACCATCCATTGTTCCGGGCGTAACAGCATGGTGCTGGAGATCAGCGCCACCCCCTACATCTTTACCTTCAAGCTTTGGGATTGGGGGCGGCTGGGACTGAACGGTCTGCCGCGTCCCATCCATTTAGATCACGGCATTGCTAATATCGCCTGGGAGCGAGATACGCCCTGGGTGGAAAAGAGCCTGATCAATCGCGTCCAGCCGGTGGCGGAAGGGCCAGGCTGGAGAGAAGAGCGCACCGGGCTTCACGAACTGGAATTCATCGAGACCCGCAGACGCTGGTTTACCAGCGTGACCCCCTACCACACCCGCGGCACCGTGAATGTGCTGAATCTCGTGGAAGGCCGGGAAGCGACCGTGGAGAGTCCCACGGGCAAGTTCGCTCCCTTTGTGGTCCACTATGCGGAGACCTTTGTGGTACCGGCGGCCGTCGGCGATTACACCATCCGCCCCAGTGGGGAAGCGGAGGGCACGACCTGCGCGACCGTGCAGGCGTTTGTGCGGGACGAGAAACCACCCAGCGCTTAAGTTTACAAGCCGGTAAGCGGGGACAGGCGGAAGCTCACTCGGGAGGCGCGATGCAGATATCAGCCGCGAATACAGATCCGCAACCTACGGTAACGGAAGCACGGTCCCTCGGTTATGTGGTCTTGCTGGCCACGACCACCGCCATCTCCGGATTTCTATTTGGCTTTGATACCGCGGTGGTGAATGGAGTGCTGCTTCTTCTGCGCCGCCAGTTCACTCTTTCCAACCTGGAAACGGAAATTGCCGCCAGCTCGCTGCTGCTGGGGTGCCTGCTGGGAGCGGCCGGGGCCAGCATGCTGGGCGACCGTTATGGGCGCAAGCTCTCCCTGATTTTTTCCGCTGCCCTTTTTGCTCTTTCTTCCGTGGGCGCCGCTCTGGCCAACAACGTCACCGTCTTTTCCTTGGCCCGGCTGCTGGGCGGATTGGCCATTGGGCTGGCCTCGGTCCTGACCCCAGTCTACATTGCCGAAATTTCTCCTTCCAAAAATCGCGGCACCCTGGTTTCGCTCAATCAGCTGGCCATCGTGGTGGGAATTCTGGCGGCCTATATTGTCAACTGGCAGTTGGCGAAGTTCGGCGAGAGCAGCTGGCGCTGGATGCTGGCCTCGGCGGCGGTCCCCTCCCTCGCATTCCTGATCGGCCTGCTGCTGATTCCGGAGAGCCCGCGCTGGCTGATCGGCAAGGGCAGAGTTGCGGAGGGAGAAAAAATTCTGACCCGCATTCTGGGCCCGGCTTCGGCGCGCGAGCAAGTGCTGGCGGTGCAACAGGCCGTAGCCGGCGAAGAAGGGTCCTGGCGTGAAGTCTTTGCGCCCGCCATGCGCGGCCGCTTGGTCGTCGGCGTCATGCTGGCGATCTTCTGCCAGATCACCGGCATCAATACCGTGCTGTACTACGGCTCCATCATCGTCAGCGAGCATTTTCCTGGACAATCCACCAGCGCCGCCCTGGCCGCCAATGTCATCATCGGCCTAGCCAATCTGGTGTTCACCATCGTGGCCATGATCTACCTTGATCGCTGGGGAAGGCGCGCCATTCTCATGATCGCCAGCGGAGGCATGGGGCTTGCCCTCACCGTGCTGGTGGTGGCGCTGAACATTCATGGGACTCCGGTCACGTTTATTCTGGGCAGCATCCTGGTGTATGTCGCGTTCTTCGCCCTAGGCATGGGCCCGGGGCCCTGGCTGATCATCTCCGAAATCTTCCCCACCAAGGTGCGCGGCCGCGCCGCTTCGGTGGCGACTTCCGCGCTGTGGACCGGGACCTTGGTCGTGACCTTTACCTTCCTCAGCCTGGTGAACCATCTGGGCCTGGCGGGGACCTTTGCCATCTACGGCGCTCTTTCCTTCCTGTGCCTGATTTACATCTGGAAGTCCGTGCCGGAAACCAAGGGAAAGACCCTCGAGCAGATTCAGGAAACCTGGGAGCATCGATGACCGCGCTTAACCGCAGAGACTTCCTCGGCAGCGTAGCTGCAGCGGCGGGGAGGCCGGGGCCCTGGCGGGTGCCCGCTCTGCACAAATTGGGCCAGCGCGGAATGCGTCCGTTATCTGCGCCACATGCTGCTGCTTGAGAATGGAGAGCAGCTGCGTCTGCTGGATGGGTTGACCTCCACCGACCTGCAGTATGTGAATGCTTATCTTCTCGAATCCACCCCCACTCGTTTCGGACGAATCACACTCCAAGTGGAGCCACTGGATCGCGCCTAGGGCGGGTGACCATTCCGGCCCGTTCGGGGAGGCCGCAAGTTGCATCCCATAGAAGGAGCGAGATAGCAGGATCAGAGGTCCCATACTGGCGGTCGACAGCGCTGCCCTCCACTGGACCGCCTTCTGGCGGTAAACGAAAGCGGTGTGTTGTTGAGGTGTCTTTTCCTCTTTTTAGTTCGCCATTTACTTGTAAGTTGTTGGTTACAATGTAATTGCTTGAATTTCCGAGCAAATGTGATGAGTGGATCAAGATCTAAAAAAGCGCGTTTTGCGCATTAAAAGCATAAAAATCAGATTGTTTTAATGAAAATAAATCATAAAAAAGATTGACTATGGCAAATCAGGAGCGTTAACATGCGCCCAGTTCGCCACCTGCTTAAGGAACATTGTGGTTCCAGCGCCGTAGGTTTGCGTGGCGCCTTCAGAAAAGAGGCACGAAATGCTCTCGTATTCATCGCACCCGGTTGTGCTCCGTCGTTGGTTTTCCATTCTCGGCTTAATCTTCCTGTTCACCGCCTTGGCTAGCGCGCAATTTGATACCGGCACCATTGCCGGGTCCGTCGTGGACCCCTCCGGCGCAGTCGTGCCGGCGGCCACCGTCACCATTACTAACGTGGGGACCGGCCTGCAAAAAAAGCTGGAGACTGACACCTCCGGGAACTTCGTGGCTGCCGCTATGCCGCTGGGCAACTATGTAGTCACGGCCAGCGCCGGTGGCTTCGTCGAGACCAAGAGTCCGGAAATCCGGCTCAATGTCGGCGGCACGGTGAAATTGAATTTGACCTTAAACGTGGCCGGGGTAGAGCAGGCAATCGAGGTAACGGGCACCACGACCACGGTCGCCATCGACACCACCACCACCGGTTCTTCGCTGGACTCCAATCAGATCGCGAATTTGCCGGTGAATGGACGCGACGTCAGCAGCTTTCTGCAGGTGGCCGCGGGGGCCGTGGCCTCGACCGGCTTCTTTCAGGGAAGCATCAACGGTCTGGACAACATCTTTACCGGACTGAATATCACGCTGGACGGGCAGAACGCGTCGCGTGGCGATATCAATGGCTTCCTCAGCACGCAAGGGCAAGAACAGTCCCGCGTCACGCGCGCCAGCATCGACAGCATTCAGGAAATTAACTTCTCGAACAACGGCTATAACGCGCAGGCCGGTTTCTCACTGGGCCCGCAGATGGACATCATCACCAAGCCGGGCAGCAACAACTACCACGGCACTTTGTTCGAATATTTCCGCAACGATGCGCTCGATGCTCACGACTACTTTGAAACCGGCAAGAAGCAGCCTTTGCGCCTCAACCAGTTCGGCGCCAACCTGGGCGGCCCGCTGGTGCGCAACAAGCTGTTTTTCTTCGCCAACTATGAAGGCGTGCGGCAGCGCATCACCAACTTCAATGCGCTGAACCATACGCTGAGCGCCTATGCCCGCTCGCAATTCCAGCCTTCCATGCAGGCCGTGCTCGACCAGTTGGCCCCGCTGCCCGCGGGCTGCACCGCCATTCCTGCTCCGGAATCCTGCGTTTACCCGGGCTTCGACAGCGGCACCGAGGGCGGTTCCAACATGGTGTATGACCCGGCCGTGCTGCCCACGACGTTGCGCGAAGACACCGGCTCGCTGCGCGTGGATTACAACATTTCCGATAAGGACCGTTTGTTCGGCCGTTACAACATCGGCGACTCGCTGACCAACTACACCTACGGCATGAACGTCGGCCAGGTATCGCCCCAGGCCCTGCGCACGCAGCGCGGGAAAATTGACGAAACCCATACCTTCGGCCCGACCTTGCTGAACGAATTCAGCATCGGCCTGAACCGGTTCTATTCCGACACAAATTCCAATACGCCGACCCCGCTGGTTGGGTTCTCCGGCTTCTTCACCGATTTAGGCTCTCTCCCCGGCCCCAACTCTTTCAACCAGATCACGCCCTTCTCGGTCTTTGAAGTGTTTGACACGGTGACCAAGACGGTAAAGGACCACACCCTGAAGTTCGGCGTGCAAATCCGCGTCAACCGCCTGAACGAATGGCTGCGGCCGCAACAAACCTTCTCCTTCGGCAGCGTGCATGACCTGCAATACAACGCGCCCTTTGTTCTATCCAAAATCGGCTTCCCGGGTTTTGTCGGTGTGCGCAATTCCAACTGGGGCTTCCACTTCCAGGATGATTGGCGTGTGACTCGCAATCTCACCGTGAACCTCGGCCTTCGCTACGACTTCAACACGGTATGGCGGGAAGGGCAGGACCGGGCGCAGAACTTCGATGTGGCCACACAGTCTTTCTTGCCCGCAGACCAGGCGCCCTACAAGGCCCCCAAGAGCGATATCGCGCCCCGCATCGGCTTCTCTTATGATCCGTTCGGAAAAGGGAAGACGGTCATCCACGGCTACGGCGGCCTGTTTTATATGCCGATGCAGTTTGGTTTCGGGCTGGTCACGAACCTGCCGGAACTTTCCAGCTACAGCGTGAACGTATTCCAGGCTCCGCTGGCTTATCCGATGGAGAACCCTCCGCTGCCGGCGGGAACGCAGAACGTGGTGGCCTTCGCGCAGAACCCGAAAGATCCTTACTCCACCAACTGGCTGTTCGGGATCCAGCAGGAAGTTGCTGACCGGACCATTCTGACCGTGAACTACACCGGCAACAAGACGGCCCACATGCAGTCCGGCGTGAGTTACGCGGCGCTCAATGCCAATCCGGCCAACCCGTTTACGCAAGCACGCCCGTATTCCGGATTTGCCAACGAAAACGTGGCGGATGACAGCCTGTTTTCCAATTACAACGCCTTGCAGGTACAGTTGAAGCGGAACATCGGCAAACTCAATCTGGAAGCCAACTACACCTGGTCGCACGAAATCGACGACCTGGTGAACGTTTTCGGCGGCTTCTCGAACCCCTATGATCCGAACACCGATCGCGGTAGCGGCGACTGGGATGTGCGCCACAATTTCACTACCAGCCTGGTTTACAGCCTGCCGGAGTTCAAACAGTACAACGGCCTGGTCCGCGGTGTGCTGGGCGGCTGGCAGACCTCCAGCATCATTCAAACCCGCTCGGGCTTGCCAACCAATGTGCAGTTGGTCAGCGGGTTCTTTGGCAATCCGGTCCGCCCGAACTATGTGCCGGGTGTCTCGCCGTGGTTGTCGAGTGTGAATTGGCCGTTCTCCAGCTATAACGTCGCGGCCTTCACCCCCAACCCGAGCTATGACGGCACTCCCGGCGAAAACCTGGGAACAGTCGAACGTAATGCTCTTCGTGGTCCGGGCTTTTTCCAGTGGGATTTCTCAGTGATGAAGAACTTTGGCGTCACGGAAAACACCAAATTGCAGTTCCGGGTCGACCTGTTCAACATCCTGAATCACCCCAACTTCGCAAATCCAGATGCCGGCATTTGTACCGCCATCACGCCGGCAAGCGGAGAAACGCCTGCGGGGTGCACGGTGAATACCAACTTCGGCAAAGTGGGCCAGACCATTGCCGACAACATGGGCAGCCAGATCGGTACCGGCACCGCCCGTCAAGCGCAGTTCTCTCTGAAGTTCATCTTCTAAGATGACTAGGCGCTTCCCCAAGGAGAGTGACAGCAGTTGACCCGCCGTCACTCTCCTTTTTAAGTTGCGGTTTCCATCCTTCCGTATCGCAGAGGAGGAGCTTTGAAAGCGGGAGGTCGTCTTCTGTCCGGATTGAGTGGGGTTCTCGTGCGGTGGCGGCTCCTCAGCTGCAGGCCCTCCCTCCCCAGCAGTCGCTGCCGCATGTAGTTTCGGTGAGTTCTGTGCCTGCGGGGACAGCTTATTTTCCTATTCTTAAAATGCAGCCGGGAAATGCGAACTATACTCCCAACGTGTTTTGTTATGCCGCCAAGGAGCATGTCGAGCTGGAGACCGGCAAGATCTTTCTGACTATGCCTCCAACCCGGTGCAGGCCAGCGGTGTGACGCAGAACAGGAATCTTTACCGTCCGGTTGTGTTTGTGCAAGCCTTGCCGGATAGTTAGAGGGAGCGATGGCGATGATACAGATGGATTGGTCGAATGGCCTCTTACAACCGGGAGCGGAAGTCCTCGAAAGCGTGAAAACCCTGGGCCAGCTGGATGGTTTATTTGCCGATGCCGGCGCCTGGCGCGGTATGGACCTCAACACCGTTGTCTATCGCGTGCAGGCCTGGTGCCCCATCGCTGACGGCACCGAAGGCGGCCTGTTCTGGGGGAACACGGTCATCGAGCCGGGACAGGTGGGCGCGGAATATTTCATGACGCACGGGCATTTTCATCGCCAACGCGACCGCGCTGAATACTACGCGACCATTTCCGGCGAGGGCGCCTTGATCCTGATGGATGAGAATCGCAAGACCTGGATGGAAGCCATGCGTCCGGGGAGTGTGCATTTTATTCCGCCGCACATTGGCCACAGGACGGCCAATACCGGTAAAGCGCCCCTGCACTTCGTGGCCTGCTGGCCGAGTGATGCCGGCCACGATTACGAGCTGATCCGCCAGAAAGGATTTGGCGCGCGACTTCTCCATGTGGATGGTGCGGCGAAGCTGGTAACGGAAAGAGCGTGATGCAGAACGTCAGCAATTCTCCCATAGCTAAATTCGATTCCGGCCTCGATATACGCTTTTCCCCGGAGCCGGCCAGCCTTGATTTTCACTTTGGCCCGGGTATCTTCGGCCCATCACTCGAATATCGCTCGCTCGATGCCATTCGGGCGAGCCTGCGCGAGCCCAATTCTTCCGGTCCCGACCCGGTGTATTCCATCGCCATGGATGTTGGCCGCGAAGAAGACAAGCCGGAGTTGCAAAAGCGGATGCTGCTGTTCGGCATGGTGGTCTACGCGCAGGGACGGCTGGGAGCGGAGCCGGTGCGCAGCCAGGGGCATGTGCATGCCATCTCGCCGCATTGCGGCTGGTCGACGCCGGAGCTATTTGAAATCTGGCAGGGGAAAGCCATTGTGTATGGGCAGGAGTTTTCGGGAGACGAGCCCGGCCGCTGTGTGGCCATTGAGGCGGGGCCGGGAGAAAAAGTGGTCATCCCGCCGAAATGGGCGCACTATGTGGTGAACGCCGACATCCACTCCAAATTGATTTTCGGCGCCTGGTGCGACCGGCAGTACGGATTCGAATACGGGCAGATGCGGGCGCATGGTGGGCTGGCGTGGTTCCCGTTGCTCGATGCCGCGGGAAATATCGGCTGGGAGCGCAATCCGCGATATGCCCCTTCCAGGTTGCAACTGCGCCAGGCGAGGGAGTATCCCGACCTGGGTGTTCCTCGGGAGACGCCGATCTATGAAAGTTTTCGGCGTGATCCGGAGACGGTGCAATGGGTCTCCGATCCCGGGCGGGTCTCCCAGCTCTGGGCGGGGTTCGAGCCGTAAATCCATATTTGCAGATGGAGGATCCAACATGACGAAGATCAAATTGGCCGTGTTCCTGGCGGTGGTGCTGGCGGTGCAGGTGAGCGGAGCGCAAGCCGCCGACTCGTCCACTTTCATCGAAGATGTAGGCAACAAATATTGGATCCGCCCCGATGTGGTCTATAGCGTAGAGAATGGCCACGAGAACAAGCTCGACGTCATTTATCCCCACAATGCCACGGATCCCGTGCCCGCGGTGATCTATATCCACGGCGGCGGCTGGGTTTTCGGCGACAAAGGCGGCGCGGTGCTGATGACGCTGCCTTATCTCAAGATGGGCTGGGCCGCGGTGAACGTCGAATACCGCATGGCCAGCGTCTCCAAGGCCCCGGGCGCAGTGGAAGACTGCCGCTGTGCCTTGCGCTGGGTTGTGCGCAATGCCAAGGAGTACCACATTGATCCCAACAAGTTGGTCGTGACCGGCCACTCCGCCGGCGGACATCTCTCGCTGATGACCGGCATGTTGCAGGGAAGCGACGGGTTGGACAACAACTGCCCGCCCAATCCGGGAGAGGCCGAACCGCATGTGGCGGCCATCGTCAATTGGTATGGCATTACCGATGTCAACGACCTGATTCAGGGGCCCAACACCAAGAACTATGCGGTGATGTGGCTGGGCAGCCTGGCCGACAAGGAACAACAGGCCCGGCGCTCATCGCCGCTGACCTATGTACGCAAGCAGAATCCTCCCATCATCACCTTGCACGGCAACGCCGACGACGTCGTGCCTTACAGCCATGCGGTGCGGCTGCACGAGGCGCTGAGCAAAGCCGGGGTGGTCAATCAGCTCTATACCATCCCAGGCGGCGGCCACGGCCAGTTCAAGGACGAAGACAACCGCAAAGCCTACGACGCGGTATGGCAGTTCCTCGGCAAACTGAACCTGGGGCCGGTGAAGTAGTCGCCGGACCCGCTGTCGTTTAGGTTTTGCGGATGTACGAGCAAGCTTGCCAACCGGCTGCTGCCCAGCTGTCGGCGCTTCATTTCCCCCTATCGTTCGGAAGGCAATGGGCCGGAGCCCCCAGCCACACCTTGGCAACGGCCAGGTCCCGCTTGACAGGTGGGAGCTTGGCACTTAATCTATGATCGATCATCGATAGAGTGGCGTTGATTAGCTTTCCTTCCATTCTTTCCCGTTTGCCCATGTCATGGGCGCCAGTCTGCAGCGATGGCTTGAGCTGGAATGAGGAGCGGATCATTTCCCGCCCCAGGGGCCAGCTTTGGGCGGGACGCGAAGCGCGAAGCTCGGCAACGTTTTCAGCGCGAAGTGGTGGTATGTTGACCGGCGGTTCCTAAGCGGAGGTGGGGATGAACCAGGGAGTATCTCGGATTGCGATTGTGACGGGCGGGGCCTACGGCATTGGCCGCGGCATTGTGCAGGAGTTTGTGAAGCACGGAGACACCGCGGTCATCGCCGATCGCGATGCAGAGCGGGGCGCTGCGCTGGAAGCATCCCTGCGCGCGGACGGCAAGCCGGCCTTGTTCGTGCCGGTGGACGTTCGCCAGGAGTCGCAGGTCCAGGAACTGATGAAGAAGGTTGCGCAGACCTTCGGCCGCATCGATGTGTTGTGCAATAACGCCGGGATCGAGCGCTATCATCCGGCCAACGAATACACCGCCGACGATTGGAACGCGATCCACGAAACCAATTTGCGCGGCGCCTTTCTGTGCGCCAAATATGCTTATCCCCTGCTGCGGGAATCTAAGGGATGCATCGTGCAGATTTCTTCCGTGCAAGGCATCGCCAACGAACCGCAAATTGCCGCCTATGCGGCCACCAAGGCTGGCTTGCTGGCCTTGACGCGTGGCATGGCGGTGGATTTTGCCGCCGACGGAGTGCGGGTGAACGCGGTGTGCCCGGGCGCGGTCCAGACTGGGATGATGGAAGTGTTTCTCAAGCAGGAGGCGAAACCCGAAGAGGTGGTGCAGAAAATCGGGAAATCCATTCCCCTGGGCCGGGTGGGCCAGCCCGAGGACATCGCGCAGGCCGTGTACTTCCTGGCTTCTCCCGCTGCGTCGTACATTACGGGCGCCACGCTGGTGGTGGATGGCGGGCTGCTCAGCAGGCTCTCTCTATGAGTGTCCAACCCGGCCGCATGTGGGTCAACTTCGCAGCGTTGATTCTGGTCAATCTGTTGTGGGCTGCGCAGTATCCGGCTTACAAGATCGCCGGCGACCACATGGAAGCCGGCACCCTCAATTTTTGGATGCTGCTGGTGGCCATCGTGCTTTTGCTGCCGCTCTGGTTGCGGGAAAAGCGGAAAAGCACCCGCCCTGCCAAGCCATTCCGCTGGAAAGCGGTGGGAGAATTTCTCTTGTTGGGCGTGCTCGGGATCGTGCCCCCTTCGGTGTTTCTCGCCTGGGGCATCGCACACTCTTCCGCTTCGAACGCCGCCATCCTTTCTTTGACCATCCCCATGCTGATGACGGGCCTGGCCATCGTCATGCTGGGCGAGAAGCTGACGACCATTCGCGGACTCAGCCTCTTGCTGGGATTGGCCGGCACCTTACTGGTCTCGACCAGCGATCTGGCGCATGCATCGTTCAGCCGCGATCTTTTGTTGGGGAATGCCATTATCTTTCTGGCGGGATTGGGCAGCGCTTTCTACAACACTTACAGCAAGGACCTGCTGTCACGCTATAGCGAATTGGAAGTGCTGGTTTTTAGTTATGTGACGGGCGGAGCCGCTTGTGCCGTGATCTCGGTCTTGACTGAAGACAAGCCGTTTTTTCGGATCACCGGGTACACTCTCGGCACCTGGCTTGCCGTTCTCTTTCTGGGCGCTCTCTCCTGGGGCTTGGCTATGGTTCTGTGGATGTGGGTGTTGAACCGGCTGGAAGTTGGGCAGGTCTCCACTTCGATTTATCTGCTGCCGCTGTTTGGACTGGTCCTCTCCATTATTACCGTGCATGAACGCATCACCCTGCCGCAAATTGCCGGTGGAGCGCTGACCGTGGCCGGGACCGCCACCCTGACCCTCTTCGAAGGGCGTCGTCCGAGCCAGACCGCGGAGACGCAATAGCCCCTGGCCGTTCTGCGCCGGCAGCGGAGCCGGTGTACCCGGACGAGCGCCAAGCCTCCCTACGCTGGAGGAAAATTCCCGCGCCGGCCTTCGCTTGCAGCCGATGAGACCCGAGCATGGTTCGCTACTTACCGGCACTCGAAACTCTGCGCGTCCTGCGGGTCGCCTTGTCCTTTGTAGTGGGCATGTTTGGGGTAGGCGCACAAAGGACGGCTGCGGCCTGGGAAAGCCTTACCGGTGGCGATGACTCCCGCAGGCGCAACCCCCGTTTCTACCCAGTTCATCAGCGGGCCCAGCAGATCGAACTGATCCAGCGATTGGCCTCCGCCGCAGTGGTTCATGCCGGGTACAAAATAGAATTGGCTCCATTGAGAGACGGTGGCGAGTCCGCCATTGGCCGCAGCCATGTCTTTGTAGTAGTCAAACGTATCCAGCGGCGAAAACCAGGGGTCGCTGCTGCCATGGAAGAAGATCAGTTTTCCTCCGTTCGCAGAAAAGGTTGTCAGGTTGGTGGAGGTCGAGTCCACCAAGGGCTGGATTCCGGCCAGAGCCTCCTTGGCCACATCCATGGTCAGATCGCTGGTGGCAGGTCCGAAGATGCCAGGGCCCGGCGCCAGCAACCCGCGCAGTCCCGCGGTGTTGGTAATTCCGGTGTCATAGAGGAATGCGGGATAAACCTGGGTTCCGGTTTCCGTTCTGGGGCCGCCCATTGCCTTCCGGATGGCGGCCACTTTCTCCGGAGCCAGGCAGGAATCGTTCTGGCCCGCATGGCAGGCTAAAGTCTCCGGATCAAAATCGCAGCCCAGCGGATCGGAGATCAAGCCATCGGCCATGCCATCCCTGGCATCGCAGCGCGCGAGAATCGCCTGTGCAATCAACTTGCGGTCGTTATCGTTGATTGCCTGGCCGATCAGCGGTTTTCCCTGTGCGTCTTTGGGAGCGATCTGGTTGAACGCAATCGGGATCCATCGGCCGATGGCCAGGTTGGAGAGCCCGGTGCGCATGGCAGGGTCCCCTGAAATGATGCCGTTGAACAGCCCGGGATATCGCTGCGAAAGCACCATGCCCTCACGCCCGCCGGTCGAGCAGCCGGTGAAGTAGGAGAAGGCCGCCGGCTTTCCATAGTAAGAGGCCAGAATCTGTTTCGCGATCACGGCCGCCTGGGCATTGGCGAGATAAGCAAAATCCAGGTAAGCCTGCTGGTCCTTCATAAATCCAAAATCGAAGGGCCCGGTATGGCTTTTGTGACCGGTATCGTTGCTGAGGACGGCAAAGCCGCGCATAAGAGCAGGAGTGTCTCCGGAAGCCGTCAAACCAAGGGGGGCTTGTACAATCCCATTTCCGCCGCCACCGCCTTGCATCAGGAAATCCCCGTTCCACTTCTCCGGCATCGCCAGCGCGAAGGTGATGCCAAATTCCTCACCGCCCACTCCGGTGCGGCGATGGAGGACTCCTTCCACTCGACAGTAGGCAGGCAGCGGCGCACTCTGCCCGATCCATGGGATCTGCTCGGTAGTCCCTGCGGGAATCGCTGCCGCCTTGGTGATCTCGACGCCGGAGGCCTGAAACGCCGCCAGATTTTGGCATGTCTGTGCCTGCTGGGGCCAGACCGTGGTAGACATCATGAAGAAGGCGCAGAGGAGTGCCTTGGGAAATGTTGGATGCATCATGCCTCACCTCCTCCCCCTCGGCCGAACCACGAAGGGGCTGCTCGTCAATCCCGGTGATACTCGGTAGCGTCGAGCGCCTGCAAGATAGCACGGGTAGGATGGGTGATCCAATTCCATAGAAGCGCGGCAAAGAGCAGGCCGGCAAATCCCGTAGCCAGGACAAATCCGTATTTAGGATTGCCCAAGCGATCGCTGATGGCGCCCATGGCTAAAGGGCCGACGACGGCCGCGCCGCAGGTGAAAAACAGAATGACCCCGGCCACCGTGCCGTGCTCCGCTTTGCGGAAGCAGCTGATGCCTTTGGAGTTGATGGTGGGGTAAAGCACCGACATGAAAAGCCCGGAAAGCGGCAAAAGATAGGCCGCCGTCCTGATGCCCAGCACCATGCTGCACAGGAAGCAGGCAAAAATGGCCAGACTGAATAGCGTAGTGACCGCGGCCCAATTCAGCTTGGCCAGCATCCAGGAGCCTACGAAGCGGCCGGCGGCGCGCAGCACAAAAAAGATCGAGATGGCATAGGCGGCCACAAATCCCGTCGAGGCCCGATCACTGGCCAGCAGCGTCGGCATCCAGACGTAGACCGCGCTCTCCACCGCAACGTAAAGAAAAATGGCCCCGGAAAATCCCAAGGCATAGGGGTTCTTCATCATTCCGAAGGTGCGCTTCAGCGAAACTGTTTCGGAGGCCACTGCGGTTTGCGGATAGCGCACCGACCAGGCTGTGAGGATAAGAATTACGCAGAGCGTGGCCGCAAAAATATACAACCACTTCCAGGATGTGCCCGCCTGCAGCAGGCGAGTCACGATCGCCGGACCAATAATCGCGCCTACCGCAAAGAAGCCCTCCACCGTGTTCATGGTGGAGGTGTGTTCGGTGGTGGACTTCGTAATGTCTCCGATGAGCGCCAGGGCCCCGGTTTTGAAAATGCCGATGGCGATTCCGGAGGCCAGCAGAAGCGTAAGGAAGAATGGAAACGATCGTCCCGCGGCAAACAGGTAGGAACTCAAGGCGAACAGAACCAGGCCGAGAATAATGGTCTTCTTCCGCCCCAGCTTGTCCGCCAGATAGCCCAGGAAGAACCCGGCGAAGGCAATTCCTGACATGGTGGCGTAGTGGAAGGCCCCGGCCACCGTCATGCTGAGATGAAACTGCCGAATGACCTCGGGAATGATGACCCCCACCGAGTCGGTGGTCATGGCGAACATCATGAACATGAGAAATGTCAGCCATCGGATGGTGCTCAGGTTACGCTGCGAGGCTGCCTGGTTCATGAGTTCTCCTTTTCCGATGGGGTGCCCGTTCCCGATTCCCATCGGCCGCCCCCTGGCTCCGCTGTCGAGTAAGTCACGACCGCCCGCGGCGCTGCAAAATTCACCCTGAGCGCCGCTCGATGATCGTGGTTTGTCCAGGTAATCGACAGCTCCGCTTTGGAAGGAGACTCGACCAGCGCCTGACCGGAAAAGGCGGGGTGTGTATTGCGTAAGCGCATGAGGTCGAGCAGATGCTGCACCGCCGGCCGGCGCAAAGCCTCCGCAATCTCGGGCGAGCTGTAGTAGTGGCGGTTGATGTCGCGGCCGACCTGGGTGCGGCCCAGCAGCGCCATGTCGTTGCTTCCCGCGAGCAGACCCACGTAGTAAACCTGGGGAATCCCGGGTACGAAGAATTGCAGGGCGCGAGCGATCAGATATTCGTGGTCCCGCCTTCCCAGCGCATCGTAAAACGTGCAGTTGACCTGATAGAGATCAAGATTATTGGCGGCCGCTCCCGTAGCCAAACGGCTTTGCCCATGGCTGCGGGCGTGAATGGTTTCCACCAGCGTGTTGATCTCTTTTGGCGCCAGCAAGCCGGGTTCTCCGCGAGGACCGGCCCCCACGTCAATCACTCCGATGCCGTCGTGAGTGTCGAGCACCGTGACCGCGTTGCTGGGGCGGATATGCAGCCAGTGGGCCAGGGCGGTGGCATCGCCCGCATACAGCGAGTGCAGAACCAGCGGAGGAAGGGCGAAGTCGTATACCCAATCGACCTGGCGGGCAATCTCGATTTGCTGCAAGTAGTAGCTATGAATTTCCACCAGGACTTCCATCCCCAGCGCCCTCGCCTGGGCGGTGAGCGAAGCGATCAACTGGAAGGTTTCCGGGATCATGAAGCAGCTGGTGCCTGGTTTCTTGATGGCATAGCCGATGGCGTCGAGCCGGATCATGCGGATACCGGCCTCGCGAAACCGTTCCAGAATGGCCGTCAGGTAGGCCGCGCCCTGCGGGTGGGTGACATCGATATCGATCTGCTGGGGAGTGAAGGTCGTCCACAGCAGCCGCCGCTCGCCGGATTCGAGCGCGACGCTGGTGAAGGGAAGTCCCGGCCGCGGCCGGTAAATGCCCACCAAGTCGGCTTCGCTGGCTCCCTGGGGAAACACCCGCGCATAGGTGAGGAACAGTCCCGCAAAGGGAGAATTGGCCCCCTGGCGGGAGAAGTCCTGGAATTGCGGGGATTGACTGGAGATGTGGTTGACGATGAGATCGGCCACTACTTCGTAGTCCTCGGCCAGGGCCCGTACGTCCGCCCAACTCCCAATGCGCGGGTCCACCTGGGTGTGATCGATGGGATCGAACCCGGCGTCAGCGCCGTCAATGGGATGAAAGAAGGGAAGAATATGCACGCCCCCGAATGCTCCGGGCAGGGTCTTGCGGAGGAGCGCCTGCAGGCTACGGAGGTTCTCCGCCAGGCGGTCGGCGTAGGTGATGAGTTGCACCTGGTTCTTCATGGCCATGTGCGGACAGCTCTTCATAGAATTGCAGGCTCCAAGCTGTCAAGAGAATTGCGGAGGATTGACCTTTAAGTTGTATATGGTAATATCGCGCCGCGAGACAAAACCATGGAGCAACACAAGTATCGGGAAATTCTGGAAAAGCTACAGGGAGACATCGCCTCCGGCCGCTACAAGCCGGGAAACCGGCTGCCCAGCGAGGCGGAACTGGTCCGCCGTTTTGGAGTTTCGCGGATGACCGTCTTTCGCGCCATGCGCGAACTGCAGTCTCTCGGCTTAGTTACCCGGCGGGTAGGTTCCGGTACTTATGTTTCCACTACTCCGATCTCGGGTAGTTACGTCTTCGGCCTGCTGATTCCGGAGCTAGGCCAGACCGAGATTTTTGAGGCGATCTGCAAAGGCATGATGGAAGCGCCGGAAGCAGTGCACCATTCCTTGCTTTGGGGAAACACGGTCTCCGGCGACAGCGAAAAAGAAGAGGCCGCGGAACAGCTGTGCCACCAATTTATTTCTCGAAAAGTGGCCGGCGTGTTTTTTGCTCCGGTGGAGTACAGCGCCCACCGCAACCAGGCCAATCATCGCATTGTGGCCGCACTGGATCGGGCGCGCATTCCGGTGGTGTTGCTGGACCGTTGTCTCGAGCCCTATCCCCGGCGCAGCCGCTACGATCTGGTGGGCATTGACAATCGCCGGACCGGCTATATGGCAGCGGAACACCTGATTCGAGCGGGCGCGCGCCGCATCGCCTTCTTTGCCCGTCCCAATTCGGCACCCACCGTGGATGCCCGCATTGCCGGCTACCGTGAAGCCTTGCTCTCGCTCTCTGACCAGCGTGATCTGGACCTGGTCCGGATCGGAGACCCCTCGGACGCCGGCTTCGTCAAGTCCGTAGTCAAGCGCGACCGTCCCGACGCTTTTTTGTGCGCCAATGATCACACCGCGGGAGGGCTGATGCAGACCCTGATTTCCCTGGGAAGGAACATCCCGCGAGAGATTCGCATTGTGGGAATCGACGATGTCCGCTATGCCCGCTTGTTACCCGTGCCTCTAACTACACAACATCAACCCTGCCGAGATATCGGCCGCGTAGCTCTGACCGTCATGCTCGATAGAATGGCAAACCCCGACTTACCGGCGCGCGATGTGTTGCTGGGTTGTGAGATGGTAATCCGCCAATCCTGCGGCGCCGCGCCGCGTTCCTAGCTCTAGGCAGGTGGGGCGCGGTGGTCCAATCCCCGGAATTTTCTTTTTCCCGAATGCGCACCCGGATTGTATAGACATCTTGCTCTGGGCAATGCGGTGTATACATCTTTTTCCTAGTTGTACGCAAATCGCATTGACAACTTCCAGAAGACAGCGATACAAGTTGCCCGAAGTGAGCGATCGTCGGGATTGATATCGCACACGTGCGGTTGCAAAGCCTTGGCCCCTTAGGGCTGGGCAGGCGCCGGGTCGTCCGCTACCGGCTGAGCCGCGCTGTCTTCCACGTTGAAGGAGCACAACATGAGTAAACGCTGGTCATCACTTTTGGGCAGTTCTTTCCGTCCCACCCAAAACTTTCTCCTCCTCGCCATTACGGTGCTGGCGCTATGCGCTTCCGGGTTCGCCCAGGTGCGATTCGGGACCCTGTTGGGCACCGTCACCGATTCTTCGGGCGCCACTGTCTCCAACGCCAATGTGAAGTTGACCAATCTGGCTACCAATGAGACGCGTTCTACCCTGACCGGTGGCACCGGCATCTTCACCTTCCCCAACCTGATTGCGGGTGTCTACAAAGTGGACGTCGAAATGACCGGGTTCAAGCACTTCATCCAGGACAAAGTGGAAGTGCAGGTGGACGTCACCACGCGTGTCGACGCCGCCCTGCAGGTGGGCAGCACGGGCGAATCCGTGGTCGTGACCAGTGAAGCCCCACCCTTGCAGACGGACAGTGCATCGTTGGGAACGGTCATCACCCAAACCGCGGTGGAGAGTATTCCTCTCAGCGGAAGAAACGTGAACAACATGCTGACCCTGGTGCCCGGCGTGGTCGCCCAGGGCGGGACTTACGGCAACGCCGTTTCCAACCAGGCAAGCGGGGCCCGCACCAATGCCATCGGTTTTGGCAACTACGCCATTGGCGGCGGCTTCGGCAACCAGAGTTCGTTTTACATTGATGGTGTTCCCTCCAATGCGCCGGCGGGCAACGTCAACGCCTTGATTCCCACGCAGGACGCCGTGCAGGAGTTTCGCGTGGTCACCAATAACGTGGCCGCCGAATACGGCAACTACGCCGGGGGCATCGTCAATCTCACCACCAAGTCGGGGTCCAATAGTTTTCACGGGACCGCGTACGAATATCTGCGCAATAAGGTCTTGAATGCCAACGATTACTTTTCCAATTTGAACGGTTTGGACCGGCCGCATCTGGCGCAAAACCAGTTTGGTGGCACGGTGGGCGGCCCGGTGATTAAAGACAAGACGTTCTTCTTCTTCAGTTTCGAGCGCCAGGTGCTGAAGACCGCGACGCTCGTGACCAATACGGTGCCCACAGCCGACCAGCGGGCGGGTGACTTTTCCGCCGCCGGGCTGCCGGCGATCTACGATCCTGAGTCTCCCGGGACCCAGTTTGAATGTGATGGCACCTTGAACGTGATTTGCCCCGACCGTCTCGATTCCTCCGCCTTGGCCCTGTTCCAGAAGTCGTATCCTCTGCCCAATCGGCCGGGCTTGCAGAATAACTTCATCACCCAGATGTCCACCGGAGGGATCAATCAGCAATTTAATGCCCGAGTGGACCACCGCATCTCGGACAAGAACAACCTGTTTGCGCGTTACGCCTACTGGAAAGCAGACAGCGATGCCTATGACGCATGGGGAACGCATACTTCCGGCCAGGGTCATACCGGCATTTACACCCACTCCGCGATCCTGGGAGACACGCACGCGTTTAATCCTTCGACGGTCCTCGATCTCAGGCTTTCGTACCTGCGGATTTTCCAGCACGAATTTCCTGACAGCCAGGGCGTGGACCTATCGCAATTCGGTCCCGGCTGGGCCGGTCTCACTAGCCAGTTACTCGCCCCGGCCAACTATCCGGCCCTTGCTTTCAGTGATGGCCAGGGAATTACCGGCAGCAACGGAATTGGTTCGCAGCTCTTCTGGAGCCAGAATGTGTTGACCTTCTCCAGCAACCTGACCAAGCTGGTGGGACGCCACCAGATCAAGATGGGCGGGGTCGTGCGCCGCGTGCAGTGGATTTCCGCTCCGCAAAACGGCGTGCTGACTCTGAACTTCGATCAGGCCGCTACGGCGAATGAGGGCGCCGGTGGTTCGGCGGTCGCCTCCGCACTGCTGGGTATCGTGGGCGCGCAAGGCTCGCAGGTCGCCTCCGGAATGGTGGGCGGTTCTCGCGCTTACTTCACATCCTACGGCTTCTTTGTGGACGACACCTTCCAGGCCACGCGGAAACTTACCATCACCGCCGGCCTGCGTTGGGACCAGCCCAGCACTTTCTCCGAAGCCAGCAACAACGACACCGTATTTCTGCCCAAGGCAGCGAGTCCGCTGGGATCGTTCTTCAATACGGTCACCGGCGAGACCCAGCAATTGCTGGGCAACGTCGCCCTGGTGGGCAGCTCGGACTGGAAGTCCCAGCGCGAAGACAATCTGCACTGGAAGCTGTTCTCTCCGCGCATTGGGTTAGCTTATCGCCTCACCGACAAAACCGTCGTGCGCAGCGCATATGGAATTTCCTATCCGCCCAGCACGCTCAGCCAGGATGGACCGAATCTTTCGCCGGTCAATGCTGCACAGGGCGGCGGTGGTCCCAGCGCTACCGTAGCTGATCCGTTCCCGCTCGGCCTGCCCCAGCCCAAGCGCCGGAATGTTACGCCGGGGGATTTCTACGGACTGCCGATTTTCGCCATGCGCGTACCGGGTGATCCCACTCCTTACGTTCAACAATGGAACGCCGCCGTAGAACGCCAGATTGGCAAAGACTCGTCGCTGACCGTGGCTTACGCCGGATCGAAGGGCACCCACCTTCTCCTGCAGGGGTGGGCGACGGTTTCGAATATCAACCTGAACCAGCTGCCGGAACAGTACTTTTCTATGGGGCCGGCGGCCTTGACCGAGCAGGTGCCCAATCCGTTCTATGGCACCATCACTACGCCTGGTGCACTGTCCGGGCCCACTGTGAATGCTGGCCAACTCTTACTGCCATTCCCGCAATACGGGCGAGTTTTGTTCCTGGATCCGCACAAAGGCTCGTCCCGCTACAACTCGCTGCAGACTTCCTTCCTGAAGCGTTTTGGCGGGAAGGGCATCCTCAGCGTTGCTTACACCTACTCGCGGCTGACGTCGAACACCGACAGCTCCAGCGCCTTTTTGGATGAAGGCTTCATTTTCGGGGGCTCGACCCAGGACAATAACCATCTGGACCGCGAGTACTCGGTCAGCTCTTACGATGTCCCCCACAACCTGTCGGTGGGATACGGCCTGGATCTGCCCTTCGGCCGCAACCAGCGCTTCTTGCGTGATGCGCATGGCATTGCCAATGCCATCATTGGGGGCTGGCGTATCAATGGCATCACCACTTTCCGCAGTGGTGTGCCCATGAGCGTATACCAGTTCTTCCCCGGCTCGGCCCTCAGCCTGTTGGGTGGGGGACAGGGCTACTTCGGAGCCCAGGGGCTTTGGATGCGAACTGATTTCGACCCGACCTGCAAGCTGGGTGTGAGCGGTTCGCGCCAACAGCGGGCCCTGAACGGCTGGTTTAATACCTCTTGCTTTACCCCGGTCGATACCAGCAGCGAGGTGAGGTTCGGCAACGAACCGCGCAACGTGGACGGGGTTCGCATGGACCACATGAATAACTGGGATTTCTCCCTCTCCAAACGCAACAACATTACGGAACGCGTCTATGTGCAGTTCACGGCGGAGTTCTTTAATGCCTTCAATCACGTGCGTTTTGGGGCACCGGACACGAACATCAGCGATGGTCCAGGCCGCTTCGGGAAGATCACCTCGCAGGCCAACCCTCCGCGGGCCATTCAATTTGGCTTGCGCGTCGGGTTCTAACTCACCTCATATCGGCGCCGCCCGGAAAGTGGGCGGCGCCCGGTTCTTGCTGCACTAGGTTCTGCACGAAATGCTGAGGCGCACAATCATGTCGTACACCCGAGTCCTGCTCTTGTTGTCTTCCGCGCTGTTGGCCATCTCTCCTCTCCCCGCCCTCGGACAGGACCGTCCCCCGGAGCCACCCAAGGTTGTCGTGCGTGCGGACGGCACCGTGGAAGTCCCGGCCCAGGTGGTGCCCATGTCCGCCTTTCTCAGCCCGGAAGCCAAAGCCTATGTCACGCAGCATTTGAAAGACATGCAGGACCCGGAGATTCTGAAGCAGGATGATGGCGTACCTCGCTTCATGAAGGGGTATCTGGCGCGCGACCGCGAGTTGTTCGCGATCGATAAGAAAGACGAGAAGATGGCCGGCGTGCGGGTGTATGTTTACACCCCCAAAGCCGGCGTTTCCGCCCGCAATAAGAATCGCGTGCTCATCAATCTTCATGGCGGAGGGTTCTCCGGCTGCTGGCCCGGCTGCGCGGAACTGGAATCCATTCCCGTTTCAGCTTTGGGTGAGATCAAGGTGGTCAGCGTCGACTACCGCCAGGGCCCAGACTACAAGTTTCCCGCCGCCAGTGAAGATGTGGCCTCGGTCTACCAGGAGCTTCTCAAGAGTTACAAACCGGGGAATATCGGAATCTATGGATGCTCGGCCGGAGGCATGCAAACGGCGATGTCGGTGGCCTGGTTTCAGGCCCATAATCTTCCCAGGCCGGGAGCCATTGGCATTTTCTGTGCCGGCGCGGGTGGTGCTTTCGGTGGCGATGCCTTGTACACCGCCTGGCCGCTGGGGGAAGCGCGCCTGGCGCCTCCTATGCCGGCCAACGCGGGGCAGAGACCTCCTCTCGGGTATTTCAGCGGGACCGACCCCAAAGATCCATTGGTCTCGCCGGTCAACTCACCGCAAGTTCTGGCCAAGTTCCCGCCTACTTTGATGATTACCGGCACGCGGGGTTTCGAGTTGAGCGGGGCACTCTATTCTCACCAGCAACTGGTGAAGGCCGGTGTGGAAACCGAATTGCACGTCTGGGAAGGACTTTTTCATGGCTTCTTTTACAACGTCGATGTTCCTGAATCGAAAGATGCGCTGAATGTCATCGTGAAGTTCTTTGATCGCCGTTTAGGTGGGAAGTGACGTGATGCGAAAAGCGGCATGGCAAAGTATCTGATCTTGATCGAAGTTTACGGTTTTATACATGCTTACTGGTCAAGTCTTACTCGAACGTATTCAGAAAAACGTAGGAGTTCCTTGGCAGAGCCAGCGATCGGACGGCTTCTCAGACGGCATTCTTGAGGGAGATGCTGACGCGCCGGTGACGGGAGTGGTCACGAGCTTTACCCCGACATTGGAAGTTCTTCGGCGAGCGGTGGCCACCCATAAGAACACCATCATCTGCCGCGAGGCCCCTTTCTACAGCCGAGGGGAGCGTGCTCCGCTATTTTGGCGCAATAGTCCCGGACCACCCCAAGAGATGACCGACAGCGACCCGGTCTGCCGCGCCAAACAAGAATTCATCACCCAGAACCATTTGATCATTTTGCGTTTGTCGGAGAACTGGGATGCGCGCAGCTCAGATGGTCAACTGCGCGGATTGGTGCGGGCCCTGGCTTGGGAGAAATTTCACCTGCCTAATAAGAACCGGCAAGAGTACGACCCTCGCAATGTTTATTTTCAAGCCTCCAAGAACTCCCTTGGATTGCTCGCCCAGGACCTCATGGCGAAACTGAAGATCCACGGAGTGCGCGTCATCGGCGAGGCCACGTCCCCTGTGCGTAAAGTCGCACTGACTCACGGTCTGCTTCTGGTGGCGGATAGCGAGCGCATGTTGCGCGAGCAGGACCTGGATGTCGTGATCGCAGGCGACGCTGTGGAGTGGGAAGCCGCGCCCTATTTCCAGGACCTGGTCACGGCCGGGAGGATCAAGGGATTGATCCTGATCGGCCAGCAAGCCTCCGAAGAGCCGGGCAGCGGCGAAATGGCGGAATGGCTGAGAAGTTTTGTAACGGAAGTGCCCGTCGAATGGGTCCCCGCTGGGGAGCCGTTCTGGGTGCTGGCCTAGAGGGAAACCGTGGACCATACGACATTATCGCGTCGGCGTTTCTGCCAGCTGGCCGGTGGCGGCCTGCTTCTGGCCCCCACTTTTCTCCGTGGACAGTCGTCTTCGGGCACGCTGACGGCGCGCGAAGTCGTCGCCAGAATTCGCAAGCATGTCGGGGTGCCATGGAGGACGCCGACCGCCGACGATTTCAAAATCGGCGATCCCGATGCCCCGATCACCGGCATTACCACGACCTTCATGTCGACGCTTGACTTGCTGCAGCGCTCCGCGGCGGCAGGAAACAACTTCGTCATCAGCCACGAGCCCACGTTCTGGAGCGCCGCCGACGTGGTGTCCGATCTCAGGGATAATCCTCTTTATCACCTCAAGTTGGACTTCATCGCCAAGCACAAGATGGTGGTCTGGCGCTTCCACGATCACTGGCACGCCCGCCGTCCCAGCGATGGAATTTTTGCCGGGTGGGACCGTGCCATGGGCTGGGAGAACTACCGCGTCAAGAGCGACAACCCGTTTTCCATTCAGTACGCCATCCCGGAGACCAGTTTGGAAGATCTGGCGCGGGACATGCGAAAGAAGTTGAATGTGCGCAGCATGCGCCTGGTGGGCGACCCCAAGCTGCCGGTCACGCGGGTCGGCAACGGCGGACACTACATTCTGCAATGCATGCCGCAACTGCCCAAGGTGGACGTTCTTCTGGTGTTCGAGGGAAGAGAATGGGAAGCCCCGGAATACATCCGCGACGCCATCGCGGCGGGCGAGAAGAAAGGGCTCATCCAGCTTCCCCATGAGGGCGGGGAAGAAGAGGGCATGCGCGAGTGCGCGCTTTGGCTGCGAACTTTTGTCGACGAAGTGCCGATTGCGTTCCTGCCCTCGGGTGACCCGTTTTGGATACCTGCGTAAAGCAGATGGAGTGAGTGCGAAATGAAAGATGTGCTGAGAAGAAGATTCGTCGCGATAGCTTTGCTCCTGTGGCTATCGACCAGCCTGCTCTACGGAGCGGAGAAGCCCAGCGCTCAGGGGCGATGGGTGAGCGCCTGGAGTACAGCCATTCATGCTCCGCTAGCCTTTCCCGGACTGCCACCCGCCCCCGTATTTGAGAAGCAGACCATTCGCATGGTGGTGAAACCTACAATCGGCGGCGAACGCCTGCGTGTGCGTTTCTCGAACGCCTTCGGGAGCTCTGCGCTCACCATCGGCGCGGCGCATGTGGCCCTTGTGCAACAAGGGGGCAGGATCGCGCCGGAATCCGATCGAACTCTGCTCTTCGGGGGAAAGGCCTCCATCACGATTCCTCCAGGAGCGCCCGTATTGAGCGACGCTGTCGATCTGAAAGTGCCCGCCTTCTCGGAGATCGCCGTAAGCATCTATCTGCCAGTCAGCAGCAGCGCCTCCAGCACTCACTTTTGGGCCCAGCACGAGACCTACGTTTCCGGACCTGGAGATTCGACTGCGCAAGCCGAGCTGCCCAACCCCACAACCCAAACGTCTTGGTACTGGCTGGCGGATGTGGAGGTCTGGAACAGCCAAGCCGCAGCGGTCGTGACCTTAGGCGATTCCATCACCGATGGGGTGGGGGCCAAGCAAGGGGAATACGCCGACTGGCCGGACCTGCTGGCCGATCGCTTGCGTGCGGACAAGGGCGGAGCGCCCGTGTCTGTGGTCAACGCGGGAATTGGAGGGAACCGGATCTTGCATGACGGTGCCGGCGTGAGCGCCCTGGCTCGCTTTGATCGCGACGTTCTGGCGCAGCCCGGCGTGGCTGCCATCATGATTCTGGAAGGGATCAATGACATCGGCTGGCCCCACATGAAGCCCCGGCTGCCCAACGGCGAGACGCTCAAAGACCCGCCGTTCGTGCACGAACTGGTCAGCGCGGAAGACCTGATCGTGGGCTTCAAGCAGATGATCGATCGCGCCCACCAGCATGGGATCCGGGTCTTTGGGGCGACCCTGACGCCATATGGGGGCGCGGATTATTACAGCGAGGACGGGGAAGCCACGCGGCAAGCGGTCAATCAATGGATACGCAGCAGCGGAGCCTTCGACGGGGTCTTTGATTTCGACGCGGCGGTCCGCGATGCCCAGCGTCCTGCGCAATTCCGGGAAGGCTACCACTCGGGAGACCATCTTCATCCCAGCGCGATCGGTTATAAGGCAATGGCGGACGCTGTGGACCTCTCGCTATTACGCACTTCGGTCAAGTCTCAGGCCAGGAAGAAGCAGGTTTTTTGACGGCGGAGAACTCGAATGAGCCAGCTCACCACAATCGTTCTCGCAATACTCCTTGCCTCCGGAGCGTGCTGGGGGCAAAACCAGCAAACCGCTCCCGCGCCGACTAACGTACCGGACGCGGAGTATCCGCGCCTTAACCCCGATCGCAGCGCAACTTTTCGCATTCAAGCCGATGAAGCGCAGAAGGTGCAACTGTTGATGGACCTGGGGCAAGCCACCTATGAGATGGCCAAGGCCCCGGACGGGATGTGGGAAGTGACCACTAAGCCCTTGCTGCCGGGGTTTCACTACTATTTGATCTCCAGCGATGGCTTTGTTTCCACCGACCCGGGAAGCCGCGCGTTTTTCGCCGCCCGTAAGGAAGTAAGCGGCATTGAAGTGCCTGCGCCGGAATCGGATTTCTTTGCTGCCAAAGATGTTCCCCACGGCAGCCTGCGAATCGAATGGTACTTTTCCAAAACAACCGGCGACTGGCGAAGAATCTATGTGTATACCCCGCCGGGATATGAACAAGGCACGAAGCGCTATCCGGTCCTATACCTGCAGCATGGATGGGGAGAAGACGAAACCGGATGGAGCCGCCAGGGGCACGAGAATTTCATTCTCGACAATCTGATCGCGGCCGGCAAGGCCCAGCCAATGATCATCGTCAACGAAAATGGAATGACCGGGATCCACTTTGCCCCTCCTCCTCCTCCGCGTCCGGGAACCACCGCCCCATCGGGGGCGGCTACACACCGCACGCTGGCAAGCTCTCTTCTGGAGGAGCGGTACACCCTATTCGACAATGTAATTGCCCAGGACCTGGTTCCGTTTATAGACACCCACTTTCGCACCATTCCCGACCGCGAGCACAGGGCTCTGGCGGGACTCTCCATGGGGGGAGGGCAAGCGGTCCGCATCGGCTTGCATCACCAGGACCTGTTTGCCTATCTGGGCGCTTTTAGCCCCGCTTTCTTCCTCAATGACACCAGCCGGGATTATGACGGGGCCTTTGCGGACGCGGCCAAGCTGAACCAGCGCTTGCGTCTGCTTTGGATCGGCGTAGGCAGCGACGACTTTCTCCTCGATCCCGTGAAACAGGCGCACGAGAAATTACAGCAGGCAGGCATCAAGCACGTATGGGTCGAGAGTCCAGGCGCCCATGTATGGACAGTCTGGCGCAAGTATCTGGCGGATTTTGCGCCCCGGCTGTTTCAGTAAAACAGCACCCACGGCATGGAATAAGGCCATGACTAGACCGGCAGTGATGATCGGAGTGGGCGAGGTCTTGTGGGACCTTTTACCTACAGGAAGAGTATTGGGCGGCGCTCCGGCGAACTTTGCTTACATGACCAATGTGCTGGGGGACCAAGGGATCGTGGCCAGCCGGGTGGGTCGAGACGAACTGGGCGGGGAAGCCTGCCAGGTCATGCAGCAACTCGGCCTGACCGTAGATCACGTGCAGCAGGACGACGGTCACCCAACCGGCACGGCGGTGGTGAGTATCGGCGCTTCCGGCCAACCCACATTTCTCATCAAGGAAATTGTGGCCTGGGATTTTCTGCAATGGACTCCAGACTGGGACAACCTGTCGGCCCGGGCCGATGTGGTCTGCTTTGGTTCGCTCGCCCAGCGCTCTTCGACCTCGGCCGCGACGATTGAGCAGTTTCTGCTAAACGTGCCCAAGACCGGTCTGCGTATTTGCGATGTAAATCTCCGTCAGTCCTTTTACAGCGCCGAGGTCCTTCGCCGCTCCTTCCAGCATGCCGACATTGTGAAGCTGAACGAAGAAGAGTTGACCCGGGTTACGTCATTGCTCGAAGTGGATCAGGGAAACCAACAAACCTTGGCTAAAAGATTATTGGAGAAGTTCGATTTGCGGTTGGTTTGCATTACACGCGCCGACCGCGGAAGTCTGCTGGTCTCGCCCTCGGAGACCGTGGAACATGCCGGGTTTCGCGTGAAAGTAGAGGACGCGGTCGGGGCCGGGGACGCGTTTACCGCCTGTCTCGCGCACCACTACTGGAGGAGATGTTCGCTCCAGGAAACCAGCGAGGCGGCAAATCGCTTCGCTTCCTGGGTAGCGACCCAGCGAGGGGCGACCCCGCCCATCTCTTCCGAACAATTGCGCAACATTCTTACGGGCGCCGCCCTCCATTAAGAGACTTTCGTTCCGGTCTGGAAGTCGGGAAGAGATTCAGGAGGTCCTGTGAGGAACTACAAATACGTGTTTTCAGCTGTCCTGATGGCCGGGATCTGTTATGCGCAAATTGCCCAACCGGTCCACACCGATGGCGGACAGGTTCGTGGAGTGCCGGGAAGAGATCGCAGCATCACTGCTTTCAAGGGGGTCCCATATGCCGAGCCTCCAGTAGGAAATCTGCGCTGGGTAGAGCCGCATCCTCCGCGCCCTTGGGAAGGTGTCCGCAATGCGGACCATTTCAGCGATGGCTGTGCACAGAACTTCCCGCAAGGCGACTTCCCGAAAAGTGAAGATTGTCTGTACCTGAATGTGTGGACCCCCGCTAAGTCCGGCAAAGCGGGCCTGCCCGTCATGGTCTATATCCACGGCGGCGGATTGCGAGTGGGTTCTGCACGGGAAGCCCTGTACGACGGCGAAGAACTGGCCAAGAAGGGGATAGTCGTCGTCACGCTGAACTACCGTCTGGGAATCCTGGGGTTCTTTGCTCACCCGGAACTGAGCAGGCAATCTCCCTACCATACCTCTGGCAACTATGGCCTGCTCGACCAAAATGCGGCGCTGCAATGGGTCAATCGCAATATCTCCGCATTTGGCGGTGATCCCCGCAAAGTCGCCGTCTTCGGGCAATCGGGGGGCGCGTTCTCGGTAGTCTCTCAGGTGGTAAGCCCGCTGTCGAAAGGTTTGTTCCGTGCCGCGATCGTCGAAAGCGGGGGAGTTGGGCCTGGGTTCGCGCGTACGGAATTGCTCTCCCTCGAAGACGGAGAAAAAGCGGGCGTCAAGTTTGCGGAATCCGTCGGCGTCCGCACTGTCGCGGAGTTGCGGGCGATGCCTGCGGAGAAGCTGCTCTCCGCTGGCTCGGCGGAAGCCAATGTAGACGGGCGGTTCTTTCCGGCCAGCCCGCTCGCGCTGTTGCAGGAGGGGAAGCAGAACAAAGTGGCCATGATCGTGGGCTCGAACTCCGATGAAGGGCAACATCTTTTCCGTTCGCCGCTGCCGCCCGGCGAATACCTTGACAAGGCCAGAACCGCCTACGGTCCCGACGCGGACAAATTCCTGACGCTCTATCCTAACGATTCCGAAGACGCTTCTCACATCTCGCAGCAGCGCATGTTCGCCGATCGCATGGCATGGGGAGAGCAGAATCTGGCCGCCGCAATGGCTGGTGTTGGGGCCAATGTTTATCTTTATTACTTCGACTACCTTGACGAAGGCGGCTACAACGGCGAGCCGGCCACTCTAGGTCTGCGCCTTGGGGCTGATCACGGAGCGGAACTCCCTTATGTCTTTGGCCTGTTAAACCACTGGAAAGCGGCGGTCCCCTATCAGGACCTCCAGCTGCAAAACACAGTCATGCAATATTGGACGAATTTCGTCCGGAACCTGAATCCGAACGGACAAGGCTTACCCGTCTGGCATGCCTTCCACGGATTTGACAGTCCGCTCATGGTCCTGGACAAGAGTCCGAGCATGCGGAGACATCCCCGCGCGGCGCAGGTGGAGTTCCTACGCGCTCACGGAATCAAGTAGTTCGGTACAACAATGTTTGCAAGGGAGGTTTGGCATGCGCCGAATCATGATTCTCTCACTCGTCTTATCATTCAGCGCTGTGGCTTGGGGGCAAGTTTCCCCCCGGATGCGGACCCGCATCCTGACACACATGACCAACACCGAGATCGAACAGTATCTCAAGCGCAATGACGTGATCTTTGTGCCGGTGGGAACGGTCGAGCCCCACGCCGAAATACCCATCGATGCCGAATATGTGGGCCCGCTTGCCTATGCCATGAAGCTGGCGGAAGAAGGAGATGGCCTGGTTCTGCCCGGGTTGGCCTATTTCTTTCCCGATGCCACCATCGTGGGCAGAGGGGCCGTGCACATCACGCCTTCGCAAGGGACCGCCTACCTGTTGACGATTGCGCGCTCGCTACTGCGCCAGGGATTTCGCAGGCAGGTCTACATCACCGGCCATGCTCCGTCCTGGCAGACGGTGAGCCCGCTGGTACGCCAGTTTTACGACGAGACCCATGTCCCCATTCTCTATCTGGAATCTGCCATGTTTCACCGCCCGAAAAACAATACCAAACCGCCCAATTTCGCGGATTTCGCCAAGATGACATATGGCGCCTACGCCATTGCCGGCAGGCTGGAGGACATCCCGGTCAATTTGTCGGAACCCGTGCCCGAACATCCCGCTGATCCCGGCATTAACAATCTGTTTCCCGTTGGGCCGCAGAGCGGCGCCATCGGCTTTTATATGAGCCACTATACCGACCACATCGGGCCCGCCCAGTCCGTGACCGCCGAACAGCGCGCCCAGTGGGGGAAAGAGGGCGCCCAGATGATTGATGAGTCCGTGAAAAGCATCGATATCAAGGGCATCCTGCAGGCCCTGCGCGACCATGACAAATTCACTCAAGAGCACATCCTTCCGCAATATGGGTGGATGTTCCCGAATTCGTCGGAAAAGGAGAAGGCAAATGACATTCAGAGGCACTAGAGCATGGATTGCATCCGGGCTTCTGCTCTTCAGTCTTGCCGCAGGCCTGCGCGCGCAGACGTCCGCGCCACTGGCTCCGCCACCCATTACTCCTCCTATGCTCGCGCCCGAACCGACCCCGCCGCCTTTGGTACGGACGCATTACTTCACCAGTTTGAGCAATGTCGAAGTGGAGAAATATCTGCAGTACAACGACCTCATCTTCATCCCACTTGGAAATGTTCAGGCCCATGGGGTGTTGCCGGTGGACTGCGAGTATGTCGCAGCGGAAGCCTTCGCCCTGAAACTGGCCGAGGCGACCAATGCGCTTGTGTTTCCCCATCTGCAATTTACCTATCCCGGAGACGGGATAATCGGGCGCGGCACGGTACAGGTCAGTTCCGCGCAGGCCCTTGCTTATCTGAAACCCATTGCCCGCTCCCTATTGCGACAAGGCTTTCGCCGCCAGATCTATGTCACGGTCGGCAATGCGGCCGGGCCGGAAACAGCCAGCCCCCTCGCCCTGGAATTCTTTTACGAATCAAAAGTCCCGGCGCTTTATTTCGAAGGCGACATTCTTCTGCAGAAGGTCAATGCAGACATGAACAAGGTCTTCTTCGGGGCTTACTCCATCGTGGGCCGGTTGGAGGACATTCCCGTCAACCTGACCCCCGAAGTCCCGAAACACGCCGCCGATCAGGGTCTCCGTACGCTGCAAGCCCTGCGGGTGAGCGGCGGCGCCCGTAACGGAACCGTCGGGTTCTTTGGGTTTGAGGACGAGTCCGGCGCGCCGGTGCAGCCGGTTACCGTCGAGCAAAGGGCCGCTTGGGCGAAGGAGGGAGTGGACGTGATCGAGGCCGCGGTAAAGCAGGCCGACATAGAGAAGATCGTGCAATCTCTGCGGGACCACGACCGCTTTACCCGGGAATACTTGATTCCAAAATTCCACGACCTGTTGCCCTGAGAAGGAAAACGGAGGACCGATGCGAGCTTCTAACCTGGCTTCGAGATTTGCGATGGTGATAGCACTGCTGTCTGTCACCTTGTCGGGGCTGTTCAGTGGCGCCGCATGGGCGCAAACGGTGCAGGTCGAAAGCGGTCTGCTGCAGGGGACCGTCGAGGATGGTCTCCGCGTCTATCGTGGAATTCCTTATGCGGCTCCACCGGTCGGGGATCTCCGTTGGAAGCCGCCTCAGCCCGCGCCCAAGTGGCAGGGAGTGCGTGCCGCGGACCGGTTCGGCTTGGCCTGCATGCAGACGAACGCAGCCATCGCAAATCTGCCCGCGCCCAGCGAGGATTGCCTGTATCTCAACGTCTGGACACCTGCCGGAAGTGCGAACGATAAGTTGCCGGTCCTGGTATGGATCCATGGCGGCGGCTTCGTGGCAGGGGCCCCGGCGGAACAGCTTTATCACGGTGAATGGCTGGCCAGGAAGGGGGTGGTCGTGGTGTCGATCGCTTACCGCCTCGGAGTATTCGGTTTTCTGGCCCATCCCAGCCTCAGCGCCGAGAGCCCTCAGCATGTCTCCGGCAACTACGGCATCCTTGACATGATTGCTGGGCTGGAGTGGGTGCAGAGAAACATTTCCGCATTCGGCGGCGATCCGCAAAAGGTCACGATCCAGGGTGAATCGGCAGGCGCGGCTGCGGTGAGCATTCTCTGCGCTTCACCCCTGACCAAGGGGCTCTTCCGGGGAGCCATCGCCGAGAGTGGCGCTTCCTTTGGCCCGGTGCGGGCAGATGCATCCTTTGGCGAATCAGATCCCCTGGCCAGCGCGGAGAAGAGGACCGTCCGCTGGCTTTCTTCGGTGGGTATTTCCAATCTCGCAGAGCTGCGTAAGCTTCCGGCCGAGAAACTGCAAACGATGGTCCCACGCGGCTTCGGCTGGGCCCGGCCCAATACGGACGGCTGGGTGATCCCTGAGGACCAATACAAGCTCTACGCAGCGGGACAATATAACGATGTTCCGGTCCTGACCGGTTACAACTCCGATGAAGGCGCGACCTTCGGAAATCCCAAATCACAGGCGGCCTACGTTCAAAGTGTTCGGGAAAAATATGGGACGTTTGCCGACAGGATTCTCGCCGCCTATCCGGGAGGAGAAACCCCCGCTGGGCAATGGACGGCGCGCAATCTGATGCGAGATTCGTCCTTCGGATGGAATGCCTGGACTTGGGCCCGCCTGCAGACGAAAACCGGCAAGGCGAAAGTGTTCCTGTATTTCTTTAACGAACCCGCCGAAATTCCTGCGGGTTCTGAGCCAGGTGCTTACGGCGCACGCCATGCTTCGGAACTTCCCTACGTATTTCGCCAGCTTCGGGAACATGATCGCCCGGCGCCGACTCCGCAGGACGAAGCTCTTTCAGAAATGTTGCGGACCTACTGGACGAACTTTGCTAAAACCGGAGACCCCAATGGACCCGGTCTCCCCCAGTGGCCGGCTTACGATGAGGCGAAACCGCTGCTCTTACACATCGAATCAGGTAACACAAAGGCCGGCCCGTTGGTGAATGAAAAGGGCCTCCGGGTCCTCGATGCCTACTTCGCCTCGCGGCGCACGGAGGGACAGGAGGTTAAACCCGAGGCAGCTCCAGCCGGCGGTCTTGCCGCAAAGGGTCCGTTCTTTGGCGAAGCCCCGGGGCATCCGCAGTGAAAAGGATGAAGAGACCCGCAAGCAAAATCCAATTCACGCGGCGAGAATTTCTGGCGCTCAGCTCCGCCGCGCTCGCTTCTGCTGCGGCTTTCGCGGAGCGGTCCCCGACTCCACTCGCTTCCGACCGGCATCGGCCGCGATTTCATCTCATGCCCCCATCCGCCTGGCTTAATGATCCCAATGGGCCTCTTTATTGGAAAGGGCGCTACCACCTCTTCTATCAGTACAGTCCCGTTCTCTCGATCTTCGGCACGAAGTATTGGGGACACGCGGTATCCAGCGATCTGGTGCACTGGAAAAACCTGGGCATCGCCCTTTCTCCGACCCCGGGAGGACCGGACCAGAACGGCTGTTGGTCGGGTTCGGCCGTGATTCACAATGGCGTGCCAACCCTCGTTTATACCGGAGCCACCTGGTCCGCGGAGAGTGAGCACGCGGAGCGCGAAAAAGGGCTGGTACCGGAGCGGCAGATGGTTGCCGTGGCCGCCGACCCTAGCGATGCCGACCTGATCAAGTGGGTGAAAATCGCCGAGAACCCAGTTTTGGCCGCGCCGCCGGCCGGCATCAAGGCCGTGGGATGGAGAGATCCCACGCTGTGGAAGGAAGCCGAGACCTGGTACATGGGGATCGGATCAGGCGAGATCGGCCAAGGTGGTATGGCGCTCCTCTACTGTTCCAAGGACCTCAGGCAGTGGACATACCTGCACCCGCTTGCCGTGGCCCAGCCTGGTCCTGCGGTGCAAGATGCAACTCGACCCTGGAATGCCATGTGGGAGTGTCCCGATTTTTTCATCCTGCAGGGCAAACCCGTGTTGTTGACCGCTCGTGACAATCAATATTGGACTGGCACTTATGCGGACCATCGATTCCATCGAACAGGGGAAGGGCAGGTGGACTATGGGGCCGCCGCCTATGCCCAGAAAACCATGCGGGACGCACAGGGGCGGCGGATTTGGTGGGCATGGCTGCGTGAGAACCGCAGTCTGCCGGCACAACAGGCGGCCGGCTGGGCCGGCGTGATGTCGTTGCCAAGGTTGCTTACGCTGCGCAGCGATGGTGCATTGGGCGTGGAACCGATTACAGAACTCAGGATTCTGCGCCAGGCGCCCCGAAGAATCCCGGAGATGAAAATCACCCCGGATGGTCCGCTTCTCCTGAAAGATGTGGAAAGCGATTGCGCGGAAATAGAGGTAGAAATAGAAATGGGGAGCGCCCATCGGGCGGGAGTCCGCTTGCGTTCCACCGCCGACGGGAGCGAACAGACCCGGATTGGTTACGACCGAGATTCCCAAGAACTGTTCTGCGACACGAGCGTCTCCAGCCAGGATCCCGCTACGGAGGGCCGCCCTCCATTTCTGGCGGGGCGCGGCGTGCAGAAAGGCCTCCTCAAGCTGGAAGAAAGGGAACCGCTCAAGCTGCGCATCTACCTGGATGCTTCCGTCATCGAAACCTTCGCCAATGGCAGGGCGTCACTGAGTGACCGCGTCTATCCGCTCAATCCCGCGAGCCTCGGGATAGGTTTGTTTACCCAAGGCGGTACCGCTCGCCTGCGATCGATGACCGTCTGGGAACTGTCTCCCATCACCCAGGACCGGCTGACCTCGGGAGCTGACCTCTTTAGTGTCCGGCCCTAGCAGTCTGCTGCAAGAGAGAGACTGCGAGCTCGGCACTCTTCCTGCAATTTCGTCGCCCGGGGCCGCAAGAGTCCGTGATCCTATTTTGTGAGTTCGCGTGCGACCTGTTCCAGGGTCTTTCCCTTGGTTTCCGGTACGCGGAGAAGGATAAAAATAAAGCCTGCCGCGCAGATGATGGCGTAGGTATAAAAAATCCCGGATGGTCCCAGGCGATGATTGAGGATGGGAAAGGTGAATGTCAGGATAAAGCAGGCAATCCATAACATCGACACGGAAACGGAAGTGGCCACGCCGCGAATGCGATTGGGGAAAATTTCGGAGATCAAAACCCAGGTCACCGGGGCCAGGGACATGGCATAGCAACCGATTGTGCAGAGGGTGAGGATGAGGACAGGCAGTCCTTTGATCCCTTGCTGGTAGGCAATGCCGAGCACCAGATGTGACACGGCGATTCCGGCGCACCCCGCCAATAGCAGGGCGCGGCGGCCAAAGCGGTCCACCAGCCCCAGGGCCAGCAGAGTGAACGCCAGATTGATGGCGCCGGTGATCACGATATTAAACAGAACATCGCTCACGCCGTAGCCCGCATTGCGGTAGATCTCTTCCGCATAGTTGAAGATCACGTTGATGCCGCTCCACTGCTGCAGCACTGCCAGGCAAATGCCGATCGTCAATACCCCGCGAACCGCGGGCCTGAAAAGTTCGCGCCAGGCTGCCTCAGATTGCTCTTCCGCGCTCTGGACGCGGCGAATTTCATCGAGCGCCCTGGCGCTGTATTCCTCGCCGCCAATCCGCGCCAGGGTGCGGCGCGCCTTCTCCTGTTCGCCCCGGTTGGCTTGCCAGCGCGGGCTTTCCGGGATAAAAAAGGCGCTGAAGAGAAACACCAGGGAAGGCACCGCTACCGCGGTGAACATCCAGCGCCACCCATATTGGCCATTCCAGGAAAGGCGGATCATTTCCGCGGTAGCGCCGTCAGGAACGCGGTCCGCGATCCGCCAGTTGACGATTTGCGCGGCGAGAATACCCCCGACAATCGTAAGCTGATTGAGCGTAACCAATCGTCCCCGCCACGGCGCCGGACTGATCTCGGCGATATACACGGGCGAAACATTAGAGGCCATTCCAATCGCGATGCCACCGATGACGCGCCAGGTGGTGAAGGTCAGAAAACCGTGCGCCCACCCCGTGGCCAGAGAAGAAACGGCGAACAGAAATGCCGAGAGGAGCAGAAGTTTTTTCCGGCCATACCGGTCGCTTAGAACTCCGGTAACGATGGAGCCAATCAGGCATCCCACCAGGGCGCAGCTATTGGCCCATCCAATGGCTTCCGCGGACGTTAGTTGAAAGTACTGTTCATAAAATGGCTTGGCTCCGCCAATCACCACCCAGTCATAGCCGAACAACAAGCCCCCCAGCGCCGCAATAAAGGAAATCAGCCAGATATAGCCGGTCTGGTAGTGGCCGGTTGCTTCGGAGGGCGTGGCAGGAGAGCTAATTTGCATGGGATGACTCCAGTTCCGCGAGCATTTCGCCGGCAAATGGGTGATTGCTGTCCAAATTCTCCACTTGGCGCAAAAGGTGCATGGCTGCGTTGAGCTCACCTAACCCCAGCCGTGCTTGCGCCTGCAGAAACAGTGCGGTCACGGTGTTGCGCTTCTGCAGATCGTCGTCAAACAGCAACATGGCGGGAAGGGAAGTCGCAAAATAGTCAATTTTGACCGGGCGCGTTGCCAGTTCCTCGGCGTACGTCAACAGCGAGTGCAGCAGAGTCGCTGCCTCCTGCTCATGTCCGAGCTTTTTGAGCGCGAGGGCCTGAAAGTACGTCATCTCGGAGAATGATTTCACACTCATCTCTTGAAAATCGCCTTTGTGTTTCGCGGCCCGCATCCAGCTTTGCTTGGCACGGGCTAGGTCTCCCGAGGCCTCGTGCGCCAGCCCCAGCAGATAGTCGATATCACTCTGGTTCGCCAACAGGTGAGTGGCTTCTCCCAGATTCATAGGGCAGGAAAGGGCCTCCTCAAAATACATTACTGCCTGCAGCGCCTGGCCGCCCAGCAATGCCTTCCGCCCCAGCGCCAGATGCGCGCGTACGTGTTGCCCGCGCACCAGGCCCTCGCCACCCTCCCACGGTTGAAATCTACGGGACTGCAGAAGGGCCAGGGCCTTTTCCGGCTGGCCCGTCTGGTTATAAAGCATCGCCATCTCAACCGAAAGATCGTCGCGCAGCTGCGTCAATTCCGGGAAAGCCGCCAGTTCCGCGAGGCGGTGTTGAGGAGAATCTCCGATGCGCTTCCAGAGTTGATCGCGCTCATAAAGCACTCGTGCGTCATGCGGATTTGCAGACAAAGCCCGGTCGAACGCAGCGCGTGCCTTGGCGGCATCCCCGAGAATGTTGAAGTATCCGATGCCGAGATTACGCCATGCCACAGGGAATGATGGAAGCAATTGCACCGCCTTCTCCCAGTGTGCCAGCGCTTCCCGATGACGGCGGCGGTCATAGAGAAGATTGCCCAGATAATAGGCGGCCCGGCCGTCCTGCGGGTCCGCTGCCAGGGCAGACTCTAAAATGAGCAGCTCTTCCAGCCGGTTCGGAAAGCAATAATCCGGAGGCGCAGAGGCGGCTTCGGTCCGAAACCGCCGCGCATGGGCGGCATTGCCCAAAAGCTCATGAAAGTAGGCGAGCGCATAGAGAACGATGGGCAAAGACCCGTCGCTAGCGGTGTTATCCAGAGCCCCGAGTACCTCCGTGGCCTCTTTGTAAAGTCCCGCACGAGCGTAATCCAGGGCCAGGTCAAGCAGCAGCTGGTTTTCGCTGGGCAACGTGCCTTCGTGCAGGTAGCGCGACCAGATGTCCAGTTTGTCCATCGCTCGTGTCGGCTGTAAGCAGCGGTCAGCCTCAGCCTCTCGGCCCAGTTTACGAAGCACAACCACAGAAAGATTGCGTGCATTCAAGTTCTCGGAGTTCATCCGCAGAGAGTTTTGCAGGTGTTCAAGCGCACTCTCCCAGCGGCCGGCCTTTGCGTCCAGTTCCGCGAGGGACAGATACGCCGTGGCCTGACATGCCTGGTTCCAGGCGGACTTATAGAAAGCTGCGTACGCTTCTGTATCACGGCCCAGGTAGCGCAAGGTCAATCCAAGGTAGTAGTAGGGCTCGCCGTCATACGGATTTGGGTTGCGCCTCGTGAGTCGTGCGATGGCGCAGTGAAAATGCTTTTCCGCTTCGGTAAACGCGCCGCGCCGTAAGCGCCACAATCCCAGGGCGTGATTGCAGCGGCTGTCTCCTGGATCGCGCTGCAACGCCTCATGCCAGTAGTCCTCAGGGTGGCGGGTGGCATGCCGGTACTGTTCCAGGTGCAAGCCCGTGACGTAGAGCTCGTCATTGCTGGAAATCTCCGCCGGCAAGGGTGGTTCGGTGGCCGGAGCCGGAACCTCCTTCTGCTTTTCTGGGATTGGCTGATACTCCAGCAGCAGTTGCGCATCCCGGCTCTCGAGCCTCAGCGCGAGATCGGCGACCGTTCCATGGGCGGGCAGGGGCACAGATTCGAGAAACACATGGTTGGGAGAAAGATCGCGGGTCCACGCGGCAAGCTCTTTTCCCTGGGCCTGCAATTTTATGCGAGCGGCGGGGAATGCCTGGGTCGGGCAAATTCCAACGTGGACCTGATTGTCGGAAAGGCGCAGGCTCAGGGCGGCATGGAGGTTGGCTTTCTGCGCGGGGCCGATCTGGCGGATGGGATACCAGAATTGGCTGAAGGTCTTGGTCTCACCCGGCGCCAGAAATGAGAAATCTGGTTGGTTGTCGGTGTAGACTCCGGCCATTAATTCAATGTAAGGACCGTCATCATCCGTGAGGTTACGGTCCCAGGCATAGCCAAAAGGGTGATTTCCCCAAGTCCACTGTTTTTTCCCGGGGGCAATATGATGATTCGCCAGCAAAATCAAGCCGGCGTTTCTGGCGTGGTCGTACCCGCCGTGAAAGTCTTCCCGAGAACCCATTGCCATGTAACTGGTGGGCACCGGAATATTCGCGTACCAGCTCAGGTCATTGGGCGGGTAGGTGCCAGGCGGCACAAATGCCGGGGGCGCTTCCTCTGGGGGCACCCCATTGCGCGCGCGCTCTCCATAATTCACTCCGTAATAGGAACCATCACAGAATGGGTAGCGACTCATCGCGCGTTTGGCGTGGTCTGCAACGTAGCGTACATCCGGCGGGAAAAAGGACTGGTACAGCTCATGCACACGCACCGCGACGTTCGCCCACCACAAGAATGTCTGGGCCAAGGGAGTGCGGTTATAGAGGCGGACTTTGACTTCAATGTAGGCTTTTCCGGGATGCAGGCAAATGCCGTGCATACCTTTAAGCCGATTCATGGGGTCGTGATCACTGCACCAGAGGGTACGAGCGCCACCGGCGTGCTCCTCGATCTCGAAGTGCATCGGCATGAAGGTTGCCGGCCGATGGTGCTGGGGCCAGTTGAACTCCACTCCACCGGAGGCCCAGGGACCTGCCAGTCCGACCAGCGCCGGCTTGATCACATTTTGCCGGTAAAAAAAGTCATACTCATTGGTCTTGTCGAGCCCGATATGCACGCGCCCCCCAATTTCCGGCAAGACCACGACCCGTACGAACTCGTTTTCAATGTGGAGCGCCTGCCAGACGCGGTCCTGGGCCTCGGTGGAGACGCGGTCAATGAAAGGCAAGGGGTAGACTTTGCCGCTGCTTCCCTGGTAAACGCGCTTTTCAAGAAACATGGGATTCTTGTCGGCGGGGAGCGGTTCATAAGTCGGAATGACCATCGGCTCAGCCCATGCCTTTACCGGGCCGGTCAGTTTGCCGGGAGCTTCAGGAAGTTGCAGCTTCTTCGTGGACATAAAATGTGATCGCAATAATGAATGCTTCTCGTTAAAGACAAATATGTAGGTGCGCCTCGATGAAAACAGACAAGCGAGGTCCCGTCGATTCGCCAAAGCCTGCGCGATTTCAATTCTTTCGGGACAAGATCATAACGAATCCTCCCCCAGGGGCCATACGCAAGGGGATGGAACTCTGGGCCGTAACCGGGATTTGCTGAACTTGCAGACTGGTGGCGTGTTTATCGGCATCGTCGCCATCGGCAAAAATCTTTGCGGTGTATTCGCCTGTGCCCAGGAAGTCCATGGCAAGGGAAATGTCGCGGGAATCCCAGTTGGTCAGACCGCCTACATACCAATCCGTGCCGTGACGGCGGGCCACCGTGATGAATTCGCCGACGGCCCCCTGCAATACCCGCGTTTCATCCCAGCTGGTGGGCACTTGTTCAAGAAACTCCATGCCGGGCTGATTGCGATAGGCTTCGGGATATCCCCACACCATCGCCAGAGGCGCTTCGAAGACCACATAAAGTCCAAGTTGATGGGCGCGCGTACCCTGAGCCATGGGTTCATTGTCCCGCGGTTGAAACTGCTCGCGCGTCGCATTCAGAAAAGACCCGGGTGCGTAGTCCAGTCCGCCGGCCAGCATGCGGGTAAAAGGAATCGTCACGTCGTGCTCCGGGGTGGTCCGCTTGCTCCACAGGCTGTACTCCAGGCCCATGACGGCTTCCCGCACCAGCACGTTGGGATAGGTCCGGCTTTCTCCCGTAGGCTTGTAAGTCCCATGAAAGTCCACCAGCAGGTGGTGCTGTGCGGCCTTCTGGCTGACCCGCTCACAAAAGTTCACCATCTCCTGATCGTCGCGGTCCATAAAGTCGACTTTGATGCCGGCCACGCCCCAGCGCTCATAGATAGGAAATGCGGCGTCCATCTGTTGATTCACCGCTGTCCAGGGGGCCCACAGAAGTAAGCGGACATTTTTGGATTTTGCGTAGCGGACCAGTTCGTCCATATCGAGTGTGGGAACCGGCTGGGTGATGTCTTCGTGCGTCGACCAGCCGTCGTCGAGTAACGCGTATTCGAAGTGGTGTTCCGCGGAGAAGTCAACGAAATGTTTGTAAGTGGCGGTGTTTGGGCCAGGGACAAAGTCCGTGGCATAGGGATATTTGCCCGTCCACCAGAACAGGGAGGTCTTCCCGGGGACAATCCAGCTCGTGTCTTTCACCTGGCTTGGCCGGCTCAGGTTTCTCACCAGGTAGTTGTGTTCAATCAATTCGCCGGCAGTGGGAGCAATCATGAGCACGCGCCAGGGAGTCAGCTTGGGAGCTTTGGCCACAACCGCTTCGCCGGGACGGCCCGGGAGAGGAGAAAGCACGGCTGCAAGGTGGTGCGGGCGATTGTCGACCCCGCGCAGGTAAAGACCGGCATAGTCCGTCAAATCGGCTTCCAGCAGGCCGATCCAGGGCCCATTCTTCGGGTGCACGAGAAGCGGGAGCAGAAATAAAGAATCCGGAGAAATGTCATCCAAGCGAATCTTGGCAAATTCGCCCTCCGACGGGGACACAAATTTGCCAATATTGAGGCCATAGGCCTCTGCATCGGAAGGGAAGGCAAACCCCGTCTGCTCCGCCGAAATAACGAAAGACGAGAGATTGGGCTGTTCCGGGATTCGATAGCGCAGTGCCACACCCTCGTCATAGGCCCGCAAAATGATATCCAGACGGCGTTTGGCCCCGGTGGATTCCCGCAGCGCAATCTCGATTTCCTGATAACGATTGCGGACTTGTTTCTGCGGCCCCGCCACCGGGTTCCAGGTTTGATCGTAAGTACTGCGCTTAGTCGTCACCACTTGCAGGTCATGGTTGAGCGCCGGCTCACCCTTCAGGGACAGCCCGAGCGGGGAGTCCCCCAGGACTACCTTGCCTTCGTAGGAGACGGTGTAGACAAATTCTCCGGCAGCACTTCGTTTGAGTGAGATCGACAACTTCCGATTGGGCGATTCGGTGGTGTAGATTGGCGCCGGAAAAGCGGAGGCGGATAAAAACAAGATGCAGACGAGGGCGGTGGCAAGGGCCCGGCAGCGGGAACCCCGCGAAGCGTGTACGTTACCGTCAATGGCCATGGCAATACTTGACCACAGTGTTCCCATCCCGTCAACTTTTTTTCCCGCGCGCGGCTGATGGGGACAGGCCCCGTGCTAGCCCTCGAGTTCCACCACGGAGTTTTCGATGAAGAGATCCAGGTTGCTGCGCAGCACGATGTGGGGAGGAAGTTTATGGACGGGGCGAGGACGAATCCCCTCCATGAGGAAGTGATAGAGGGCCTCAAACGCCATGCGGCCCTGGGTCAACGGCCGCTGGTAAAGTGCGGCAAATACTTTGCCGGTATGAATGAGCGGAACAAGTTCGGGAAACAGGTCGGTGACGACCACGGAAATCGTTCCAATGCGTCCGCTGTCTTCGAGTCCCTTGATCACCGGCAAGGAGTTGGCGGTACTGACATAGATGCCGCCCAGGCCGGGCCGGCGGGCCAGTAAATCGCAAGTTTGGCGGTAGGCTTCCCGGTAGTCGTCGTGCGCTTCCGCCACTTCGACCAGGGAAATCGCGCTGTTCAGGTCGGAGAGCATGGCGCGAAAGCCGCGGACTTTTTCCGAGTGATCAAAGGTAGAGAGATCGCCGGTCACAATGGCGACTTCGCGCACGCCCTTTCGCAATTGCGTGAACAGTTCCGCCACGATCGCACCGCTGGTGAAAGGATCGCTGGAGACGGAGGTAAGACGGTCCGTGCCCGGCGCATCCGTGGCCACGCACACCACCGGGATTCCCCGCGCGGTGGCTTTGCGAATCAGCGGAGATATCTTGGACAGGGAACTGGGCGCGAGGATGATGCCATCGCAATCATGCTCTAAAAACGTTTGAATGGATTCGACCTCTCCCTGCCCGATGCGTGGATAGGAGCGGAACTCCACCTCAAGATTGGGCTGGAACTGCGCGGCGGCGTGACGGATGCCGTCGCGCAGAGGATCGAAAAAGGAGGCGATCTCTTGCGGCAGATGTACTTCAATCCTGCGCTGCTGGCTGAGCTTGAGATAACGCGCGGCCAGATTGGGGCGATATCCGAGTTGCTCAGCGGTTTGGAGAATTTTGGCGCGGGTGGCCGCACGGATGCCCGGCCGGGAATGCAAAGCGCGGTCCACCGTACCAATGGAAACTCCCGCGGCCTGCGCGATCTCCTTAATCCCGGGGATCTTGGAATCGGATTTGTCGGGGGCGGATGAAAGTACGGCGCGCGCTTCCGGCGTTGGGCTGCGTCGTCTGGAACGTTTCATGGGCTAGTCCTTCACCTGCCGATCAGTCTTCGCCACTTATAACATGAGCGAGCTGCCGCCGCACAAATCATGCCGCGACTCCTGTTTGCCTGCCGAGCTTTTGCGGGGCAGATTGCGCGGGCATGCAAAAACAAAATAATTTTGCTTGACAAGGCGGGCGGGGCTGCCCTAGTTTACGACCGGTAACGTACACGGAAATCCTCCGATTCGCCCAAAATCTTCCCCTTTGGGAAGACTGCTCAGGAGAGACTATGCGATTGAACCGCTTGCCGGTAGTGGTGGTCATGCTGTTGCTGATTGTGGTTGCCCATTCCCGCGCGTACGCTCAAGGTACCGCTTCGGTCGACGGCACGGTGGCCGATCCTTCCAATGCGCTGATTGACAAAGCCCAGGTATCGATCACCAACATGCAAACCGGCCTGGCCCGCGCCGGGGTCAGCTCCGCCGAGGGGTATTTCGTTTTTACCGACCTTGTCCCCGGGATCTACAAAGTACAGATTGCCGCCTCGGGGTTCAAAACCTGGGTGCAGGAAAATCTCGTGCTCGCCGTAGGACAGCGGCTTACCTTGCATCCCCAGATGCAAGTCGGGTCGGAGATCCAGGAGATTGCGGTCACGGACGTGCAACCCCTGGTCACCACCGCCAGCAGTACGGTGTCGACGGTGGTCGAGTCGAAGAGGATTGAAGACCTACCGCTCAATGGCCGCAACGCGCTGCAACTGCTCGCGCTCGCCCCGGGCAACGTAGCGGCCGGCAGCAGCGGGCAATTCGGGGCCCGGCAACTGGTCTTTTCTTCTTCGGGTAGCCGTTCTTTGGACACCAGTTTTAGCTTGGATGGGGGCAACAATCAGGATGCCTTTTATTCCATCGCCAATTCCTACCCGAACCCGGACGCGCTGCAGGAGTTCGCCGTCAGCAATCGCAACTACAGCGCAAAGTTTGGCCACGGAACGACCGACGTATCCGCTGTAACGCGCTCCGGCACCAATCAGTTCCATGGCAGCCTGTTTGAGTTCCTGCGCAACACATCGCTCGATGCGCGGCCTTACTTCGCCGCGGCACGCCCGAATTTCCAACGCAATCAGTTCGGCGGAGCCTTGGGCGGCCCCATTGTTCATAACAAGTTGTTCTTCTTCCTGAGCTATCAGGGCACGGAACAGGTGGGATCACCCGGTGACCATTCCTATCCCACCATCCCTCTGGCCCAGCGCACCGGAGACTTTTCTGCCCTTGCGGACCCGATCATCGACCCGGAGACGGGCATGCCGTTTCCCGGGAACGTGGTCCCGGCTGACCGCATTACGGCGCAGTCGCAGGCATTCTTCGAACAGTGGCTGCCCGCTCCCAATGTGGGCAGTGACACATACAGCTTTCAGGACAAAGGGCGGATGCATCAGCATCAGGGGATCATGAAGGTCGACTATCAGGTCACCCCCAAAGATATGTTCACGGCCCGCTATTTTATCGATGACGTGCCACAATTCGGGTTTGCCTCCGGTTCCGGCGCAGCCATCAGCAGCGACAATGTCTCCGAACTCCCCACCCGCTATCAGAGCACAACCCTTGGCTATGTACGCACGTTCTCTCCCAATCTGTTGAACGATTTCCATATCAGCTACGTGCGAAGCGCCTTCGGTGTATTTCCTAAAAAGAGCCTTTCCTTGGCGGAGCTGGGATATGGCGTCAGTGAAGCCAACGCCAACCTGGGTTTCGGGCTCACGCCTGACGCGGAACTGGATATGGACGGGTATTTCTCGGCCTATGTGGGGGCCCCCACGCGAGACATCATGCCTACCATGCATATTGCCGACAATCTGTCGTGGGTCAAGGGCCGTCACAACTTCAATTTCGGGGTGGAAATTTATCGTAACCGGGTGAACGAGACCCAGAACTTCGTCTCCGGGGGAGATCTGGAATACAGCGGACAATTTACCGGGAATACCGCGGCCGATTTCCTGATTGGCCGCTACGCCAGCTATCTGCAAATCAGCGGCGTGCGCGCTGGGCTCAGACAGACCTTGAGTTCGGCCTATGTGCAAGACGACATCAAGCTCACCCGCCGGCTGACGCTCAACGCGGGCTTGCGTTGGGATGTAGCGCCGGGGTATAGCTCGGAGAACCGGCAACTGGCGGCCTTTGTCCCCGGACGCCAGTCCACGGTGTTCCCGTTGTCCACGGAAGGATTGCTCTACCCCGGGGATGACGGCATTCCCAGCAGTATTTTTTCCACCCGCTGGAACAATTTTGCGCCCCGCGTCGGCCTGGCCTGGGACGTGCGCGGCAACGGCACGACTTCGGTGCGGGCGGGATTTGGGACCTTCTACATTCCGCTGACTCGTGGAATTTCCTATAACCGCCAGCTTCTGATCCAACCCTTCAATCTCACGGTTCTTCTTTTTGCCGGAGATGATCAGGACATATTTGCGCAGGCGCCGTATAACGGAGTAAACCCCTTCCCCCGTCCTACGGCAACCGACTATGAAGGGCTGAAGACGCTTCCGTTTCAGCCGACGGCCAGTGCCGCCGCCATCGACACCAATTTCAAGACTGAAACCCACTATGAGTGGAGCCTTTCCGTTCAACAGGCCCTATGGAAACACGCCGTGCTGGAAACCAACTATGTGGGCTCTTCTTCGAGCCACCTGGTGACGTCGGTGCAGGCCAATCCCGCGGTCTACATTCCCGGGAACTCAACGCCGGGCAATACGCAGGATCGCCGTCTCTATCCTGAAATCGGCGATCTCAACCTGATCACGCCGGCGTTGAATGGCAACTATCACTCCTTGCAGGTCACGTTCGATCAGCAGCTTGCCCGCAATGTGTTGGTGAAGAGTACGTATACCTGGTCGAAATCTCTGCAGGTGGCGGGCTGCGAGGGCGAAGGATGCAACGGTCCACGCGATCCGTTTAACTATCATCGCGACTACGGCCCGTCCGCTTTTGATGTACGCCACAATTGGGTCTCGTCGTTCATCTGGCAGCCCTTTGGAGAAAGTGCCGGCAGTCCGCTGCGCCGCTATGCCGTGACTGGCTGGCAATTCGGTGGCATTCTCAGCCTGCGCACCGGGTTCCCTCTGACCCTGGTTTCGGGCAGAGATAATTCGCTGACCGGCGTAGGCGGAGACACACCTGACGTGGTGGGGAACTGGCACTTGTCGGGAAACCGTTCCAAGTCGGAAAAGATTGCCGAGTGGTTCAATACTGACGCCTTCGTCCCCAATGCGATCGGCACTTTCGGTCAGCTGAGCCACGGCGCGTTGACCAACCCTGGCCTGGTGAACTTCGACTTGAACATCCAGAAGAATTTCCAGGTCAATGAACGTTACCGGGTGGAATTCCGGTCCTCACTTTACAACTGCTTCAATCACGCCAACCTGGGCGCGCCGAATGGCAATCTCGCTTCTTCCGCATTCGGCAGAATCTTTAGCGCCACAGACCCGCGCGTGATTGAGTTTGGCTTAAAACTCAAGTTCTAGACTGCCGGAAGGTATGGGCCTGGCGAGTGGTCAGGCCCATACTGTTTCGCTCTATGAGTGGTGGATAGCTCCTTATGCATTGTCCCCAGGAAAACCGCATCTACGCCACGCGAGTGACAAATTGCATGGTGTTTCTGGTTCTGGCGTGCCTCTGCGCTCCTGCCCAAGAAAATCGTCGGTCTGCCTCCGATCGTGCGGAGCAAGCATGGCAAGCCTACGAAGCCGGCCAGTTATCCTCCGCGCGCGATCAATTAAGGCAAGCGATAGACCTCAACCCCGCGCAGCCGCTTTTTCGGGTCATGTTGGCGGAGGTGGCATGGAGTTTGAAGGATTTTGATGCGGCGATTCAACAATTGGAAAAGGCCGTGCGCCTGGACCCGGAGGATTTTTCCGCAAGGCTCATTCTGGCCAGACGGTATCAGGCACAGAACCGTGACCTGGATGCGTTGCGCGTCTTGGCAGTACCCCCGCCGCGGGAACCATTGCTCACTTCCTGGCGATTCTGCCGCGGATTCAGCCTGTTTCGCTCCGGCCGTATCACGGCGGCAAAAAGGGAATTTTCAGCTCTTCTCAAGGTCCCCGATCTGGAAGCCCCTGTTCATTTCTTCCTGGGTGGAATCGCTTACAGGCAAAACCATTTTGAAGAGGCAAGCCTTCATTTTGCGCGCGCGGTGCTCGCCGGCAATGTTCCTGGTAATCGCGCCTTCAACGCCTATACCTACGACTATGGCCTGGCCCTCTTCAAGTTGGGAAAGTATGCCGAGGCCAGCGCACAATTCCTGCAGTCCGCGGAGAGGTTCCCGCGCGATCCGCTACCCTGGATGATGCGGGGACGTTGCGAGCAGAAACTCGGCAACTACGCCTCGGCCATTCAGGCCTACGAAGAGTCGGTGCGAAGCAATCCCAATTTTGAGCCTGCCTACTATCAGTTGGCGCGTCTGCACCAGCAATATGGAGACCCGCGACGGGCGGAAGCGTTGTTCCAGCGGGTCGGCGCTCTCACCCAAGCCCAGGTCGACCGGCAAGAAGCCAACGCCCTTCATCTGAAGACCGAAGACGCGCCCCATCCCTGACGCATGCCTAGATTCCTGCTAAGTCGCATAGCCGGGAAAAGCCGGTGGGAAAAAATCGGGGCCCGCGCCGGCATGGTCGCGGCCCTGGTGGGCATGTTCCTGTTGGGCGTGAGCCGGACCTCCGGCCAGGGAATGTCCACGGTGCCGTTGCGAGCTCCTGCCCGGCCTGCCCGGAAAGTGCTCAACAAGTCTGGGATCACTCTGCATGATATTGCGCAGAAAGCCGGCCTCGACTTTCGCCATGTGTCCGGCGACCCCACGGATAAGCGCTTTCTCATCGAAGGCACCGGCTCGGGCGTGGCGGTCTTCGACTACGACGGAGATGGTTTGGTAGATATCTTGCTGGTCAACGGAACTCGCTGGGAAAAGCTCGATCAGCAGCCGCAAACCCGCCTTTATCGAAACCTCGGCCATCTCCAGTTTCAGGATGTCACCGAGAGTGCCGGAATCAAGACTTCCGGATGGGGACAGGGCGTCTGTGTGGGGGATTATGACAATGATGGCCAGGAAGATGTGTTTCTCACTTTCTATGGGCACAATGTCTTATATCGAAATGATGGCAGGGGCCATTTCCTCGACGTGACCCGGGAAGCCGGGTTGCCGGAAGATGGAGTTCGTTGGAGTACGGGATGCTCCTTCTTGGACTATGACCGCGACGGCTTTCTCGATCTTGCCGTAGCCAATTATGTAACGCTGGATCCCAGAGCAACTCCATTACCCGGCGCGAAAGATTTTTGTCAGTTCAAAGGGCTTGCCGTCATGTGCGGTCCGCGGGGGCTTCCCGGCAGCAAGAATATCCTCTATCGGAATTTAAAGAATGGGCGCTTTCAGGACGTGTCCGCGCCCGCGCACTTCGACCGGCCGGGCGGCTACTACTGCTTTTCAACCATTGCAGGAGACTTTGATCAGGATGGCTGGCCGGATGTTTTTCTGGCCTGCGATTCCACCCCCAATCTTCTGCTCCGCAACAACCATGACGGGACATTCACCGACCGTGGCATTTCCAGCGGCGTGGCTTTTAACGAGAACGGCGCCGAACAAGGTTCCATGGGAGCGGACGCCGCGGATTTCGACCACAGCGGCCGCCTCAGTCTGGTGGTCACCAACTTTGACGATGACATCCCTGCTCTTTATTTCAACGAGACGGGAGATTTTTTTACCGATGTGGCCCTGGAGCGCGGCCTGGGATATCGCCCGCATCACGTAGGTTGGGGCGTGGCTTTTGTGGATATGGATAACGATGGCTGGCAGGATATTTTTATCGCCAACGGCCACGTCTATCCCAATGTCGACCGCCTGAAGCGGGAAAGTACTTTTCGGCAAATCAAGAACCTCTATTGGAACCTGCAGGACGGAACATTCGGCGACATTACCGAGCAATCCGGGCCAGGAACGCTCTTGCAGACGGCGGCCCGAGGGTTGGCGTACGGTGATTTCGAAAATAATGGTTCGCTGGCCCTGGTCATCAATAACCTCGACTCCTCGCCGAATCTTCTGGTCAACCAGAAACCAGCGGGAAATTGGATCGCCGTGAAGCTCATTGGCACGCAGTCCAATCGCGATGCGGTGGGCGCCAGGGTGACGGTGGCGGCTGGGTCGTCGGTGCAGACCGCAGAGGTGAGGAGCGGGTGCTGCTACATGTCGCACAGCGACTCCCGCTTGCATTTTGGACTTGGATCACAAACCAAGATCGATTTCCTGGAAGTCTGGTGGCCGAGCGGGCGGAGAGAGCAGTTCGAGATTACAGGCATCAATACGCTGCGAGCAGTGTTGGAAGGATCGGGAAAAGCTGTGCCGCAGTGAGTACGAATGGCAGATCAGTTTCTTCTATTGCATCGGAGAGAGAAACCTATGAAGTCTCATAAATTTGTCCTTTTTGGCATGCTGCTCACCATTTCTGTAATGGCCTGGGCTGAGCAACGACCGGCCTTGACGCCCTTGCCCCCGGACCAGCCTCGCATCCACGCACCCAAAGTCTATGGGGTCCGTCCCGGGCACCCTTTTATCTTTCGCATTCCGGCCACGGGCAAGCGGCCTCTGTCTTTTTCCGCCAAGGGACTTCCTCGCGGACTCAAATTGGATCCGGAAACCGGCGTCATTCAGGGAAAAGTCCCGCAGCCGGGCAACTATCCGGTGATCCTCGGCGCAAAGAATGCATGGGGAAAAGCAGCGCGAGAGTTCCGTATTGTAGTGGGAGACCAGATTGCGCTGACGCCTCCTATGGGATGGGCTACTTGGTACATGTCCTACACCAATATCAGTGACGCCATGGTCCGGGCCCAGGCCAGCGCGCTTCTTTCTACGGGTCTGGCCGACCATGGGTACTCGTATATCGACATCGATGATGGCTGGAACATCAAGCCGCAGAAGACGAGCGCCGATGAGTCTCCCCGCGATGCCCAGGGTAATATCAAGCCGGGAAAAGCTTTCCCCGACATGAAAGCGCTCACCACCTGGGCGCACCAGCGCGGGCTGAAGATGGGAATCTATATTTCCCCCGGCTCCGAGACTTGCGCGGAATATACAGGTAGCTATCAGCATGAACGCCAGGACGCGGAGACCTTCGCCCGATGGGGTTTCGACCTTCTGAAATATGACCTGTGTTCGTACACCCAGCAGTTCTTGACCGGCCCCGACGACATGAATGTGAAGAAGCCCTATCAGCAGATGGGAGAGATCCTTAAATCCCTGGATCGCGACATCCTTTACTACATTTGTGAATATGGATTCGGGGATGTCTGGAAATGGGGACGCGAGGTGGGCGGGAATGTCTGGCGCACCACCGGAGATCTGGGAAATGATCACGGCGGACTCTGGAAAAACGTAGTGGATATCGGTTTTGGACAGGCCGGCAAAGAAAAGTGGGCGGGCCCCGGGGGATGGAACGATCCGGATAATTTTGAGCTCGGGCACATCCTGTGGAAAGACAAACTACAACCCACTCCTTTGACCCCGAACGAGCAATATACGCACTTCACCTTGTGGGCGATTTCGGCTGCCCCGCTGGTGATCGGCGGCGACTTGACCCAAATGGATGATTTCACGCTCCGTCTGCTGGGTAACGATGAAGTCATTGCGGTCGATCAGGATGTCCTCGGCAAACAGGGCGCACCGGTCTGGCGTTCCGGCGATCTGGAAGTGTGGGCAAAAGTAATGGAAGGAGGCGCAATCGCGGTGGCATTCTTCAATCGTGGAGGGCAGGAAACTAAGGTCCCGGTGCGTTGGTCTGATCTGGGCATTCAGGGGAAGCGGCAGGTGCGCGATCTCTGGCGGCAACAAGACCTTGGTGTCTATGATCAGGAGCTGAGCCTGTCGGTGGGGGAACATGGGGCGGAACTTGTGCTTTTGCAGCACCAATAAGCATGGCTAGGACGATCATGGAGACGACGAGGGGACCATCTACGAAAATTGCGCTGTCGGTTGTGCTTAGTTTTGCCTGCCCGCTTCCAGGCAAGTCGAGGACGCAGATTGTTCCGATGGTCCAGTACTCGAACACCTGCGTGCTCATCGTTATCCGGGATTTGTTCTACGCGGATCGCCGCAAGAAACGTGAGACTCCCCAGGAATCGAAATCGTTTCATGGCTGGACGCAAGCGGTCGGAGTGCAGCAGAAATTGATGCGCCATCCGCACGTGTCCACAACCATGAATGTGAATGGGAATGCCCTGATGGAGTCGAAGCGAGAAGCCAACAGCAAGATCGTGCAGTTGGTACTGGGGCAAGAAATAGGGGAATTGGACGAGGAAATCAGCGATGAGATTTACGCTGGACACACCTCACGCCTTAATTGACCTTATTGTTTAGTCTTGCCGGTTCGCTTTCCAGTGGGGCGAACCGCCGCGTAAATGGCCCGCTTCTGCCGTAACAGGGCTGAGAAAAATGGTTCTACCGACGACTTGGAAGCATGGGAGGACTACCAAACGTAGTGTAAGACACAAAAGATTGCCCTGATGGGCGTGAGCTTAGGCGGCTATCTGGCGCCGCGCGCTGCAGCCTTTGAGAAGAGGATCAAAGCCCTCGTGGCGAACGATGGTATCTGTGACTTCGGCGTGACGCAGTTGGCTGCCTTTCCACCCGAAAAGCGCGACGATTCCTGGCTGCCCTGAATCAGAAAGAAGCTCCCGAACTTGATGCCCAGATCATGGCCGGAAGGCAGAAGTCCTCCGGCGCTAAGTAGGGCATCGATCAGGCCAACTTCGTCATGGGCGAGGCTACACCGCATGAGACTGTTGCAAAGATCCTTAGGTTCAACCTCCGCGACGGTATCGCAGAACAGATATCCTGCCCAACCCTCGTGCTCGATGCCGAACAGGATATCTATCTGAAGGGCCAGCCCGACGAGCTCTATGCTCACCTCACCTGCCAGGAGAACTCTCCGGCAGGACTCGCCGCGCAGCAGCGCCAAAAGGCTCTCTTTGACTCAATGGACCGCGAGGATCTTGCTCCGTCGACCGGTCTGCGCGTAAGCGTTGAGGCACCTACTTCTGCGCCTGACGGCAACACCATCAAGATTCGATATATTCGGCCTGACAGCGATGAGACCTTACCGTGCGTGTACTACATCCACGGCGGTCGCATGGAAATGAACTCCTGTTTCGACGGAAACTACAGGACCTGGGCCCGCATGATCGCCACACGCGCACTGCGTTAGAGAACCGGTAAGTACTATCACTGAGGCTTCCGCCTCGGTCATCCGCTAACGTCCCTTGCGCAAAAAGGGCGGCATTGTGACTATGGCCGGGACGATCACCGCTGCCACCATCGCGGTCTGCGCCACCACCCGCTGCAACACTGCTAATCAGCAGCCCCGCTCCAAACGTGTGGAAACCCTCATCGACCCCTTGTTTCGTGTATACGAATTGCTCAGGTGAAACCCCTTGATGGATTCAGAGATCACCTGTAGAGGAATACCCGCGAATTGCGATCGGCTCTAGAAACGATTCCCGTTCAAAGAGAAACTCACCCTGCAATGGGTAGTTTGCCGGAGAATCAATCGCATCATCGGAACATAGCGATTGCCTTGCTGGCTGATCCCACCCAGCTTCTGCCGTTCCTGACCCGAAGAGTGCTCACGCGGAATCAAACCGAAACAACTCGCCACCTGGCGGAGGAAGCGAGCCTCGGCGCGATTCGTGAGTTTAGATATGTTTTGTCAATGGCATGGACGTTTTTGGCAGTCAGGGCTCCAGACCAGGGAGGGAAGAATTGCGCTTTGGTGAAATCAGTTTGATATCATAATGACATAATGACTTGGTTTGTGGTCACAGCGCTTTTTTCGGAGAAGCCACAATGAATCTATCTCGCATAGCCTTATTTCTTGCGATGGCTGGGCTGGGGATGTTCTTGATCGTGCCGGTATATTGGTCCGGAAAGGAGAACTCTAAGCCAGGCCCGGGCTGCAGCGAAGAGATTTCGCGCAGATGTCCTGATGTTGAGACGCGATGGGCTTCTTTTGAAAACCGCCTGGCCTTGAAAGGGGCTGGCGCCACGGAGAACCGGGGAGTAAAAGGGCATCCCTTTGAATCGCTAGGCGCTGGTGAAACCAAGACCCTGCTGCAGGTCGAGGGAAGCGGAGAAATCCGCCGAATGTGGTTTACGCTGGATTCCCGGGACCCGGAGACATTACGTTCGTTGCGTTTGGAAATATTTTGGGATGAAGCCTCAACTCCTGCGGTCTCTGTCCCCTTTGGGGATTTTTTCGCTGCGATCCTTGGGCGTACAGTCGCTTTTGAAAATGCTTTATTCGCCAGTCCAGAAGGACGATCGTTTGTCTGTTACATTCCCATGCCCTTCCGCAGAGGAGCTTCCGTAAGACTTACCAATGATTCCACACACAGAGTGACCTATGTCTTTTATGACATCGATGTGTTGAAAACAGAGCAGTGGAACCCCGATTCACTGTATTTTCATGCCACCTGGAGGCGAGAACGTCCGACCACCCTGCTGCATGAGTTTGAGATCCTTCCTAAAGTTGAAGGAGAAGGGCGTTTTATCGGCGCCCACATTGGGGTCATCACCCATCCGGAGAACACCGGGTGGTGGGGGGAGGGGACCGTCAAGGTTTATCTGGACGGAGACACCAATCCCACATTGGCGGGTACGGGAACGGAAGATTATATCGGGACTGGCTGGGGCCAGGGAGTTTTTGTGGGGCGCTTTCAGGGGTCGCTTGTCTCTGACCCGCAACGAGGTGAATTTGGGTTTTACCGCTACCATTTGCCGGATCCAATCTATTTTCATCATGACCTGCGCGCGACAATTTCCCAGTTGGGAGGGGAAAACAGGAGCAGGGTTCTCGGGATGCTGAAGAAGGGAGTGCCCATTACTCCGACCTCCATGGATGATCGTGGCAAATGGATTAAGCTGCTCGATTCCCCCCAACGGCAGCTGGGAAGCTATGACACTACATCCTCAGATCCTGGAGTGGTTTATGCTCGGCAAGACGACGTTTCAGCTGTAGCGTTCTACTATCTCGATTCTCCCCACAACAAGTTGCCTCCCCTCGCCCAAGTATCGGAAAGGGTCAGCGGTCTTCCGAAAATCTCCCAGGGTGCGCAGTGAAATTTAACCAGGCAGGGAAGCCTGCGAAAGGCAGACGAAAGCCCAAGCAATCATTCCACGCGCATCACGAGAGTTGAAACCATCGTCTTTTGACAATGTCACCCAGCTCCAGGCAGGAGGAATTGGATGGTTGTGGGTGCGGATCTATCTATGCGGAAGCAGAGTATTGCAAAATCGTGCAACTTTCTACCCTGCCCGCATGACAGAGGGCAATATCGACCTTACCAGCTCGTAAGAATGCAGAGTCGACAAGCCCGTCGACTTCGCATGGCTTGGTAATATCCGCGTGAATGTAGGCGTATTACGAGGGTGGCCACCTGTTTTCGGAGGCGAACTTCTGTGCTCGTGCTGCCGTAACGATGTCATTTGCTATCACGTATGCGCCGTGAGTTAGCAATTTGCTTGCGGCAACAGCCGATGGCTACAAGCCCCCCGGTAATCAGAATGCTTTTCCCTGATAGGCAGTCGCTAGCAAAGTTGGACATGATCGATAGTTCCCAGTCGTTGATTCTTCTGATCGAGTAGCCACAGGCTGCACCGAACCGCATCCATCGGTCGAGCGATAGGCTCATTCAGTATGAGGGGGCGCAGCGGCGATACATCTCCAAGTGGAAGTATACTGACGACCTTAGACCTGCGATCAAACATCACCAGTTGGATCTGGCCTTCGTAAAAGACTCCGAAGATCCCCGTTAATCGCTGCTGTGGCCCCTTTGTGATACTGAGCGGGCGTGCGATCGCTCCACAAGGGTTGACCGAAAGGATCGTCTGCGACTCAATAGCAGCTAAGCGCCATTCCGTGGCGAGTTCCGTAATTTCTCCTGGATCGAGTTCGATAAGAGGCCCCATGATTTCGGTCTCCACATGAGGGTCGCAACCGCTGGCAATGCCGGACATATCGACGGTATCGCCATGCAAGGAAAATGTGCCTTCACCACTAACCCAGAGAGCCGTGGGCGCACCATCCGGATACGCTGCGCCGGGAGTTAGCGGGAACGTTTCCGCTAAGACCACTTTGCGGCAATGATTTAAAGCGGCCATCCATCCTTGGTTCGCCCCCACTGCAAACTTGGCAACTCTGTTGTGGTATTTCAAGTGGACCCATCCACTCTTCTCGTCGTGTGCCATACCCAGGTAAGGTTCGTTGCCGAAAGTCTTGCGAAACCCCGTGGCAGGAATGAATATATCGAGGCCATCAGCGGCATCCACTTGGGTAACCTGCCAGATGGCCCAGCGCACTCGCCGCCGGGACGTGTTCTCCATGCGGTGCCGCAATCGAACGATCGAAGTGCCTGGTCTGATTTCGAGTCTGCGTGAGAGGGTCACTCCGGAATATTCATCATGGGCACTCCGCAGTTCGATGGAGGCGCAGGACGTGTTTTTGGATACCTCATAGGAGTATCGGCCGGAATCGAACACCTCATCCGGAGGCCCTGGCCATTCGGATTCGCACGACCAGCCCTGCGGCCCAACCCAAACCTTGCTGCCGCCATAATTCTTCCATTCACCCGTGCCAGGTCCCAATCCCTTCGGTTCGGGCGGATCGCTCTGGTGACGTGGATTCACATACAACACCTCCTTTCTCCCGAGCGAAAGGCTCATGACGCGCCCGCCGATATGAGGCATGACCTTCATGCTGATCAGACCATTGGAAAGCGACACCTCTGGCCCTATTGCTCCGGCAGCGGCACGTGTTGACAGTCGGTGAGACATAGTTTGTGATCTGGCAGGTTGTTTCACGGCCAATGTCCGCAGGCCTTACCGGGAACCCCCAGGTCGATCCCAGAGATCCGATATATCTTCCAGAGAACGATTCGTCGTCTCTGGCAGCACTCTCCACACAAAGATCAATTCGAGAAAGCAGAAGAGCGCATAGAGAAAGAAGGGAAAGCCATGCTGGAATCGCGCGATCAGATACTGGCTTTCGTTCATCATGGGAAAGGTTTGCGAGACCACAAAGTTGGCTGCCCATAGCGCAATGGTTGCGATCCCCATAGCGCGGCCTCGGGTTTTCGCGGGAAAGATTTCGGCCAGGACAATCCAGGTCACTGGGCCTACGGAGAGTGCAAAGCAGGCAATATAACCAAGCACCAAAGCGATTTGCCATGCTCCAAAGGCTGATTTCAGAAGGGCGAGGCCCATGGCGGCGAGGCAAATGCCCATTCCGAAAGAACCGAGCATCAGCAGAGTTCTTCTACCTACTCTGTCCACCATTCCCATAGCGACTATGGTAAAGACCAGATTGACAGCGCCTATGGCCACGGTTTGAAGCAACGCTACATTAGCGCCACTTCCCAGCTGGGCGAATATCTGGGGCGCGTAGTAGAGAAAAACATTGATGCCTGTAATTTGTTGGAAGATAGCCAAGATGATTCCAATAGTGAGCCGTCTCCCCAGAGGATGATTTGGCTGGAACAGCACTTCTCGATTTTCAGAAATGGCCAAGCGCCGCGATTCCAAATCGAAATACAGCGAGTCCTCGATTCGCGCCGCGACCGCCAGCGCCTCTGCTTGTCTACCCTTGAGTGCAAGGAAACGCGGGGTTTCCGGAACGAGGAAGAGGCATCCGAACAGCAGAATTGCGGGAAGCGCGCCTGAGCCCAGCATCCACCGCCAGCCAATCGATATGTTCCAGGTCTCGCTCCCCATTCGGGCAATCTGATAGTTCACCAGGTACACCAATAGCATCCCGCTGACAATGGCAAATTGATTGAGGCTGATGAGACGGCCGCGCCAGCGGGCCGGGGCGATCTCCGCAATATAAAGGGGGCTGGCCATGGAGGCAGCCCCAATGCCAAGACCACCCAGTATGCGAAACACCACAAACCACGTGAGATGAACCGCGATAGCTGATCCCACGGCTGAAATCAGGAACATGATTGCGGAAAAGAACATCACCCGTCGCCGGCCAAAGGAGTCACTCATAAGGCCGCTGACCCCTGCGCCGATAACACATCCCACCAGAGTGCAACTTGCGGCCCAGCCAGTTCTTACTGCGTCGAGATCAAAATGGATCCGTAAGAATCCCAGCGCTCCGGAAATGACTGCCGTATCGTATCCAAATAGCAGTCCTCCCAGCGCAGCCACACAAGCGAGGACCACTACAAATACTTTTTGATTTGGCCGGGTAGATTCCGGCGCGCGTGTGGCAAACATGGTCTGTTCAACCCCGGATACGTCCAAAGACTCTTGGTTACGACGTTGACTTCCGCCACTTCACATACGTTGAGCCGGGGAATAGGCGGCTCTCCCTCTGCGGTGACGTTTACGCACTATATCATTTGCGTCAACTGGGCAGCCACTGGATAGCGTTTGGAGGTGCCAGTGGTAGCAGTGCTCATTAGGTTTCGCTATAATCGGCCGAGCATGAGTCTCTATTCTTAAAATGATTTGCTAAACATGTCCCGCATCAGAATGGAAGAAATTGCGAAGCTGGCTAACGTTTCCATTGGAACTGTGGGGCGCGCCCTGCATGGCAACGGACGCATCAAAGAAGCGACCCGCCAGCGTATTCTGCAAATTGCCAAAGAGCTTGGGTACAAGCCCAATCTGGCCGCCCGAGTCTTGTCGGTCGGCAAGGGCATCCGCATTGGCATCTGTATTCCGCGGGAACTCCACTTTTTCTACGATTACGTGCGGCGGGGCCTTTTTCGGGAGGCCCGCCGCAATGAACACCTCGGCGTGGAGATTGTCTATCGGCCGGTGGACCGATTGGGAGAAGAGGAAGTCGAAAAGGTCAAAGAGCTATTAAAGTCCGACATTCGAAGTTTGATTCTTACTCCGGCAGACCCAAAAATGCTGGCTCCGTGGATTAATAAAGCGGAACAGCAGGGAATTCGCGTAGTCTGTCTTGCCAGCGATGCCCCGCAAAGTAACCGCACTTCAGTGGTTTGTGTGGAGCCAGTCCTGGCCGGCAGATTTGCCGGTGAAATCATGGGTTTGATGCTATCGGAAAAAGCCCAAGTCGCCATTGTCACCGGAATGCTGCAAACTGACAATCACCATAAAAAAGTCCAGGGATTTTCCGAAGTGCTGCCACAGGTGCGCGCCGATGCAAGACTTGTGGATGTGGTCGAAGGGCATGAAGACGAAGATGAAACTTTTAGTAAGTGTGTCCAGTTACTACGCAGGAACAGGAAGCTGTCCGGTATCTATGTAAGCACGGTAAACTGTCTTCCAGTATGCCGTGCGTTGCGAAGTGAAGGATTAGCAGGAAAAGTCAAGCTGATTACCTCCGACCTGTTTCGCGAAATGCTTCCCTACTTCAGGAATGGAACGATTGCGGCTTCCATCTATCAACGCCCTTATGAACAGGGACAAGCGGCCTTACGATTGCTTGTCGATCATTTTGTGAGTGGTCGGGCTGTCCCCCCCACCTATTATTTGAATCCCAACATCATATTGCGTTCTAACCTCGCGCTTTACCGTGAGTTGCGCAATGCGAACGCTCCTGAGTTTTAGCTGCTGGCGAGTCCTGGAAGAAAGCCAGGGTGGGGAAGCTCGCGAACACTTGTTCTTGACAAGCGCTTTTTGTAAGTGATATTTCAGTTGGCACTCGCTAATCGGAACGAATTCCGCTAAAGTGCGGTAGCGTTAACGCAAAATTAATCCCGTGAGGCGCAGTGGGATTCTGCTCGTGCGGTGGGGCCGCGAAACAGCGTAGAGAGGTCCCCATTCATTCTTTTCGATTGTAGAAGTTTCGCCCAGATCTAGGAGCCATGCATGACAAAGTGGAATCGATGGACGTCGGTGTCTTCCTCCGCCATTACACTCGCTTTCTTTTTAGGTCTTATCCTGCTGCAGTCAGGACTCCTGGTATACGCGAGCGACAAAACAGACGTATCGTGCCAGGTCTGGCCATCGCAACCATCAGCGGACAATCCTTTTCCGGCCTCATCGGAGTTGACTGGCATCTGTTTTACCGGGCGCACAAATCAGCTGGATGCCGGAGACACGTGGTATCCCTCCTGGGCCTCGGATGGAAACCTATATTCGCCGTGGACCGATGGCAGAACAGGCGGCGTTTTGTCACTTTCGTTTTCCGAAGCCGGACTCCATCTGACCCGCAGTAAGCTTCCGCCAGGAATCAAAGCCACCACGGGCCATGCCACCCTGATTGGGGATGATGCCATGCATCTGAAGATTGTCGATCCCGGCGTGCATTCCGATGACCCGGCTCCCTATCAGGGAAGGTACCCAAGCGGCAGTTTGGTTTATAACGGCGTCTGGTATTACGGGACTTACACACTTCTGGACACGGATGGTGATCCTGCGACCGAATTGAATTGGGATGTCCTGGGGCCTTTCGTGGGATTTCGATATTCCCTGGATTACGGGAAAACGTGGCAGGAAAGTCCCCATACCCCGCTCCATCCACTCTTTGAGTCGCCGGTCAAGCGAGGCGATCCGGTCAAAATGGGAGCCCCGCACTTCGTGGATTTCGGAAAGAACATGGAGCACTCGCCCGATGGAAAAGCCTATCTGGTCGGACACGGCGCCGTGTCCGATGATCCAAAGCCGCGCCCTGCCAATCTAAGCTGGATCACCGCCGACCAGGTATATTTGGCGCGCGTAAAGCCCAGCATCAAGAACATGAACGACAAGTCGAAATATGAGTTCTTCGGCGGAAATGATGCGTCCGGGCGTCCTATTTGGACAAAAGACTTCTCCAGGATCAGGCCACTGGTGGAGTGGAATAACAATATGGGCGTGGTTACGGTGACCTACGATGCTCCGCTGAAAAAATATCTGATGTGCATTACGGATGGCGTGGACACGATTTCCAGGTTCAATACCTACATTCTGGAATCCAGTAAAATCACGGGCCCGTGGAAGATGGTTACCTATATGCACCATTTCGGGGAACAGGCTTACTTCGTAAATATTCCATCCAAGTTTATCAGTGAAGATGGAAAGACGATGTGGCTTGCCTATTCAGCCAATTTCATCGGTGGCTATCAAAGCAATCCACCTGAAAGCGGCTATGGCCTCAGTTTGCATGAAATCAAACTGCTGCCTTAAACAGTGTTATCGCACGCGGCCGAAGGGCCATGCATGTTGAAGTGGGAGAACATTAATTTCGAGTCGCGCACGATGGGCGAAGATCTTTTCGGTGATTCCCCTCCGGCGCCGGAGATGAGGTAATGACACCAACCAACGAACAGATGGCGGAAGCCCAGCGGAAGGCGACGTTCGCGGACCACCTTCTCGATGCCATGAAGTTGTCACGGGAATTTGTAGACCTAAGCGTCGAGCACTTGCACGAGGAAGTCTTGGGCGAGATCGAGAAGTGGGGTGGCGATCCCTATCAGCGTGTTATCCCTACTTCCCCCCCCGGCCGAAGCGGACCGAGTGATGAGTGAGCGAGAGACGACGCCACACCTACGACGTGAACGGGCGGGTGGCGCACCTTTGAACTTTGTTCATCATCACTCGATCTGAACCACGAGGGTGCCCACCTCTTCCACGTTCTTGGCGGAAGGGTGGGCCGGTGGATCTACCTCCCCATTCCTGAACGGATAGAAAATTCTCCACGTTTCTCTTCACGACGCGCTCGACCGGCTGGTGGAGAATACGTATCCCGATTCCATGCAGGTGGAGTATGTCTATGATCTGGTCGGCAAAATCCAGCAGGTGACCGACCCGACCGGGACCTACGGGTTCGCCTACGACAACATGGGCCGGCTGGTGGGGACGACGACGCAGTATTCGTTCCTGCCCAGCACGACCTATACCAATGCGTATGCCTACGACGCGGCCTCGAACCGCACCGGCTTCACCGCGCCCGACAGCAGCACCAACACCTACACCTACGACACGCTGAACCGGCTGAGCACGCTGACCAATTCGCTGACCGGGGCCTTCGGCTTCAGCTACGACGCGCTGAGCCGGCGCACGCAGCTGACGCGTCCGAACGGCATCCACACCGACTACACCTATGACAGCCTGTCGCACTTGCTGAGCGTGCTGCACAAGTCGGGCTCGACGGTGCTTGATGGCGCCGGCTACACCTACGACGATGCCGGGAACCGAACGTCAAAGACCGACTACTACGCCAGCGTCACGTCAAGCTATACCTACGACAACATTTATCAGTTGCTGGGGGTCACGCAGGGGGGTAGCACCACGGAGAGCTATACGTATGACGCGGTGGGGAATAGACTGTCCTCCCTGGGCGTGTCCCCGTACAGCTACAACGCGTCGAACCAGCTCACCTCGACGCCGAACGAGACCTACACCTACGACGCCAACGGGAACACCGTGACCAAAACCGACAGCAACGGCACGACCAGCTATGAGTGGGACTACGAGAATCGGCTGATCCAGGCGACGGTGCCGCAGACCGGCGGTGGCTCGGACGTGGTGTCGTTCAGGTATGACCCATTCGGGAGAAGGATACAGAAGGCAAGCTCTAGTGGAGCGATCACCTACCTCCATGAGGGTAGAAATATGCTGGAGGAAATAGACGCCAGTGGGAACGTGCTGGCTAGATATAACCAGGGCCCAGCAATCGATGAGCCACTGTCGGGGCTTCGTGGCGCGATCACGAGCTTTTATCAAATAGATTTTCTTGGCAGCACTACATCCCTCAGCGCTTCCACCGGAGCATTCGCAAACACGTACAGCTATGACTCATTTGGAAAGCTAGTCGGGTCCACGGGCACGCTCACAAATCCATTCCAGTTTACAGGGCGTGAGTTGGATTCGGAAACTGGGCTTTACAATTACCGTTTTCGCTATTTTGATCCGACCATTGGCAGGTTCCTGAGTGAGGATCCGATACTGTTCGATGGCGGAATCGACTTCTATCGCTACGCTGAAAACAACCCGGGATCTGAGGCCGATCCGCTCGGACTCGACACTAAGGTCTGCTACTACCCGAGCAGCAATCAGCCTTGGGGACACGTCGGGTTTGGGCTTCCCCAGGAAGGGCAGACCGGCACGTTCGGTTTCTATCCAACGGGTACCTGTTCACCCGTTCCGGCGTGTCAATTTATCATTGCGGGGACGCAGGGTGTCCCACGCGGGATCTATCCCGGAGACTGGAACAATCTTGCCCCACGTCTCGGCATGGCATGGCAGCCGTTCGGGACCGGGCCAGTGTTGCGTGCGGAGTACGGCGTCTACTACGACACCACTATCCTTAATCTCAACATTCTTCCGCGACTGAACCCGCCTTTCTTTACCACTGGACTGTTTGCCAACTTCGGAACCAGCACGATCCAAACTATCTTGTCGCAACCGGCCCTTCCATCACCAGCGGTTGCCGTTCAAGTCGCAAGGAGTTTCAAGGCGGGATACCTTCAGCAATGGCGTAGTGTGGTTGAGCAAAACTTCGGAAGTAAGTCATTCAGCATCGCCTACGTAGGCTCCAAAGGAACATCTCTCGATTCCAGCCGCAATCTCAACCAGTCCCAGCCCGGAGGGGCTCCGCCGCACCCGCAGTTTGGCCCGCTCGAGACCTTCGTTTCGCGGAGTTCGAGCGTCTACCATTCACTTCAGGCCGAAGGCCACGCTCGTTGGCGCAGCGTTACAGGCGAGGCCCGTTACACGTGGGGCCGCTCCATTGACGATGCCTCGGCTGACTTCAGCACCGACGGGGAACCCAGAATTCCACAGGATTCTTTCAACATTGCTGCTGAGCGGAGGCTCTCCGCCTTTCATGCGTTCCACCGCTTGGTTGGGACCTTTGCACCTGGAATCGTTGCCGTGGAGAATGACTATCGTTTTATGGTATATTTCATACCGTCGACAGTCGACTGTCCACATCTCCATGCGACCTACCTGGGTAGAGGTCTCCCTGGCAAATTTACGCCACAATTTCCGATGCTTGCAAAGACGAGTAGCGGCCCAAGCCGCCGTCTGCGCCGTGGTCAAGGCAGATGCCTATGGGCACGGCGCAGTCGCCTGCGCTCGTGCTTTGCAGCAGGAAGGCGCCACCTTCTTCGGAGTCACCTGCACCGAAGAGGGAGTGCGTCTGCGCGAAGCCGGAGTCCGCGGCCGCATTCTTCTCATGACCGGGTTTTGGCAGGGGGAAGCCGAAGAAGTCCTTGCGTACCGGCTCGTTCCAGCAGTGTGGGAACCCTGGCAGGTGCAGGAGTTACATAGCAAGGCCCGGCAGTTTGGCAAACGTACTGTTCCGATCCATCTGAAAGTTGATACGGGAATGCGGCGTCTCGGGGTAGATCGGGTAACCCTGGCAACCCGACTTCAAGAAATCAAAGCCGCACGGAATTTAAAGCTGGAAGGTGTATTTACGCATCTGGCTTCTGCGGAGATTCTGGATGCCGCAGATGTGGAATTACAGCAAGAACGGTTTGCGGAGGCCCAAAGGCAGATAAAGAAGATGGGTTTTGCGCCTGCTTTTTGGCACATGGCAAATTCCGCTGCTCTCCTGAGCCGGCCTGCCACCTGGTACAACCTGGTCCGTCCCGGAATTTCTTTGTACGGCTACACACTGCCATTTATCGATTCGCAGGGGCATCGGGCACGACAACAGAGCCCGGTTCCTCTACTGCCCGTACTTTCCTGGAAGACCCGCATCATCGCTTTGCGTTCCGTGGCAGCGAATCAGGGGATCGGGTACGACGGGGCTTATGTCACGCGGAGAGCGACCTTGCTGGCAAGCATACCCGTGGGATACGGCGATGGCTTGGATCGGCGTCTTTCCTCGCGTGGCGAAGTCCTAGTGCGCGGAGCCATAGCCCCTATTGTGGGGAACGTTTGTATGGACATTACGCTTCTCGATGTGACCCACATTCCCGAAGTTGCAGTAGGTGATGAAGTGACCTTGATTGGCGCCGATAAGGGCCTTAGCCTTACAGCCGATGCCGCAGCCCACTCCCAAAACAGCATTTCCTATGAGGTGCTGTGTGCAATTGGAAAGCGTGTACCGCGATTTTATCTAGGTGAAAAAGTAGAAGACGAGCCCGTGGGGCCGAGCTGCGCAGATCCCAAGGTGCGGGGCGAGGGGACCAGGCTCTAGCCTCGGCCCCGATTGTGTTTGTGGCTCACCTCCAGCTCTTGCTCACATCCACCGCTACGGACTCCACCAGCAAACCGCCGGGGTCTTCTCCGACGGCGGTGGAGCGCAGACGCAGATAGGATGGACCGCCACTTTCGCGGGCCTGCTGTACCCGCCTGATCTCGCGGCCATTGACGCACACGCTGCATTTCCCCAGAGTGGTGTCCCAACGCAGGAGCAAGTCATGCCAGCGGTCGAGTTCGAGTCGCCCCCCATCCTGAATGCCTCCGCCCGGGAGCAACCGCACGTTGAATAGGTTGTAAAAAACGTCTTCTGCGTCGAAGGGGACAGAAAAGTGATCGGTAAGCCCCAGCACAGCGCCTGAGAATCCTCTGCGCAGCAGAATGCGGAGGCGCAATTCGCCACGATAGCCGACTGGAAAGTTCCACACGGCCCCAGCCGGCCAGCTGGCGTCAGGCTTTTGCAGGCTTAATACCTGTTGCCCTGCTTTTTCTGGATGCGCCTGGGCAGCGACCCCATGCGTGCCGAAATACTGCCAGTTGGCTAGTCCCTGCGAGAAGTCTTCCTGCCGTGCGGTTTCGTAAAGCCATTCCGGACTAAAACGCAACAGGCGATATCCCCCATCAGGGCCACCCAGGGTGAGCGAGGTCGCGATGTGGCCATCGTGGGTAATCACCGGAACGGTGTAAGTGACGCCATGGTCGCCATTTGGGGGCGGAGGGTTCTTGGCAAAGGGATTGGCCGCCACTTCCCGGTAACCGCGCCAACTTTTGCCGTCATCTTCCGAGATAGCAGCATGCAGTACGACCCGACCGCCATTTGCGTAACAATAGCGTTGCGTATTGTTCCACATCATCACAATACGGCCGTCAGGCAACCGAGTCAGGCTGCAGGGAGAGTCACTGGAGAGCAGACTGGTCGGAACCGGCTGCGACCAGGTGGCGCCGTGATCGCTGGAGAACGATTCGTAAAAGCGTCCCCATTGCGTGCGGATCAGCATCCAGACCCGGCCGTCTTTCAGTTCCAGGACAATCGGCTCAATGCCACCATCCACACCGATTTGGGGTGTGGGTTCCTTTAGTTCTATTGGCGAAACCTGCCAACTCTTGCCCTGATCGTCGGAGTAGGCGGAAGTTGAGCTGAAGCGGCCCATAAAGGTGAAAGCATCAAAGCCCGTACCCCGTTGCGCCCAGGTCCGCCGCGTGAGATAGGTGAAGGGCAGGAGCGCGCGGCCATTCTTCAGTTGCACAAATGAGAGCAGGGAACCCGCGTATCCCTTCCATACCAGTCGTGGCGCGGACCAATCTCGTCGTTGATTGCGCGAACGCACATGCCAGATGTTGAGGCGGGTCTCATAAAACGGTTTGTGCTCCGCAAAGGTATTCTCATCGTTGGTATAGATGAGCTGCAGTTCCCCTTCATGGTCGAGAAACGCGTTGTGCATAGACCAGCTACCGAGGCGGGTATCCAGCGGGAAGAGTCGCACGAATTCTCCGAAAGTCTTCCCATTGTCCTGCGAATAGCGCCCCACGGCATATCCTTCCACCGGAGCGTGAATCATGCCGAGAAGCCTGCCATCCGGCAGCCGGGCATAGACCATGTAGTCGGGAATGACGGAGAGTTCCGGCGGAGAAGCCGCCTTGCCGAGCCGAGCGTTGGCCCTAGCCGGCACGATTGTGCTGCGCAGGATGGGAGCGGCCGCGGTCGCCGCCAAAGCCCGCTTCAGAAATGTGCGCCGACTATCGGAAACCCCTTGGGTTGCAGTCGAGGCTGAGTAGGGATTCTTAAACATGGAGGCGAAATTTCCTTTCCTGAATGGTCGTGCCGCGAGGTGAAGCGCTTGACAGGCAAAGAGTTACGCGGTACTGTCGACGGAGGACAGGTGGTCGAGCAGGGAGATTCCATGGCACGCGACTCCATATTCCAACCCATCAAGAACAACGAGACCTTAAAAGACCGCACCGTAGAAGTACTGACAGACGCAATTCTCAGCGGCAAAATCAAGCCGGGGGAGCGCCTGAATGAAAGTCAGTTGGCCCGCGAGCTGCATGTCAGTCGCGCTCCGGTACGCGAGGCCCTGCAGCAGCTGCAGGAGCAGTCTTTGATCGTCAACATCCCGCGCCGCGGTATGTTCGCGGTCAGCTTGGACGAAGAAGACATTCAAAAGATCAATTCCTTGCGCGTGGTGCTGGAAGCGGAAGCCCTGCGTCTGGCGCAAGCCCACATCAATCCGCAGCGGGAGAAAAAGCTGGAACAGCTTCTGGTCGCCATCGAGAGCATGGAACCCTCTCCCACCAAGCACTCGATGCGGGTGGATTTTGAGTTCCATCGCACCATCTGGAGCTACAGCGGCAATGAATATCTGGAAAAAATCTTGACCAGCTTGACCGCCCCGCTGTTTGCGCACTCGGTGCGCACCATGCTGCGCAGCGAGAAACTGCGTCTCGTGCTCGATTCCCATCGCCCGCTATTTGATTTCATCTGCGGACGCTCGAAACACTCAGCGGAGGAAGTCATGCTGGCGCACCTTTCGGTGCGTTATCACGCACCGGACCGGTTCGCCAGCACGGCGGCTACCGTTACTACCGCGTAGGCACGGGGCTGGTGTATGGTTTTACGTACCGGTCGATGACCGAATGCACGCCGGCGGCTTCTTCCGGGCTCAGCTTGGAGACATACGGCGCGCCAGTCGCGCATTGCGCGATCCCCAGATAACGCAGTGCCTCGTCAAAAGCTCCCCAGATGTTGCCGTGACGGAACAACTCCCAGGTGGCAATTAGGTCCTGTTGCAGTTTATGGGCCTGTTCCTTGTCTCCCCCCCGATAGGCTTGATACAAAGCGACTGCCATATGCGGACAGATGTTGTGCAAGCCCCCGATAAATCCATCGCACCCCATGTCCAGGCCTACCGTGATGAGGAACTCACTGCCTGTCAAAATGGAGAAGTCTGGCCGCTTATTGAGCTCAATGAGCTTTTGCAGGTTGATGCAGTCCTGATTGCTTTCCTTAATGCCGATGATGTTGGGCACATCTTCGCGCAGGCGCGCCACGGTTTCCGGATGCACGTGGTTTTTGGTCATTACCGGATTGTCGTAGATGAAAACCGGAAGGTCGACGGCGGCTGCGACCTCGGAGAAGAAGGCATATAAATTGTCCTGCGTGGCAAAAAAGTAGAAGGGCGCAAGGATCGAAATATGAGTCACCCCTTCGGCGGCAATCTGTTTAGCTTTGCGCCGGGCGCGGCTAGTGCTCGTCTCCCCAATGCCTCCCATGATCGGGATAGCCCCGTTGACCTCAGAAACCACCACTGAAACTGCCCGGATCTGTTCTTCATCCGTCAGGAATGCAAAGCCCCCCATGGTGCCATTCGCCAAGATGCCATTCACGCCCGCATCCACCAGATAGCGGGTGAGGCGGCGCAGGGAACGTTCATCGACGCGATCCTGTTCCGTGACCGGAGTACCAATCGGGGGGACGACCCCAACCATTTTGGACATTATGCTTTCTGCTCCTCGAGTGCGCCTTTCGCGCGCTCCGTAAACCGTCGACAGAATACATAGTGCATAATTTGTTGTCTAGGGAAAAATGAAATAAATCCGAACCATTTTCTTGTTTAGAAATCATTTTATCTGTACACTGTCGACACTTTATGAGGCTCTCGCCTTCTCTGGCCTTAGTCGCCAGCCTGCAATTCGGATTAGCTGGGAGCCGCGATTGTCATGTCTACGCTCTGCGGGGGGAGACAGGCATGATCTTGATTGATGCCGGGGCAGGAATGCAAGTCGAGGACCTGCTGAGAAATCTGCAGGCTGATTTTCCCACCGTGCCCCTGACAGCAGTTCTTGTCACCCACTGTCATCTCGATCATTGTGGAGGGGCAGCTGCGCTTAAAGAAAAAACAGGTTGCATCCTGGTTGCCCCGGAATGCTCCCGCCGCATTCTGGAAAGCGGTGACGAGGAGGCCAGTGGATTGCGTGTGGCCCGTGAGCAGGGCATTTACCCTCCCGATTTTCAGCTTGCTCCTTGTCCAGTGGATATTACGGTGCGTGATGGCCAGACCTTTTCCGTAGACGGTACAGAGTTTACCGCCCTACAAGTGCGCGGGCACAGCGAAGACTCTTTTTGCTTTGTGGTCGAAATTGACGGCCAGAAGTGTTTGTTCAGCGGCGATGCGGTCTTTTATGGCGGTGTGCTGGGTGTGATCAATGCCGAGGGTTCCGGCATGGAGGGATATCGCAGGGACCTGCACAAACTCAAAGGATTAGAGATCCAGGGGCTCTTTCCCGGACACGGCCTGTTTACCTTGCGCGACGGGCAAAAGCATTTGGACTGCGCCTTGCAACAAACTGGCAAAGGGTTTCTGGCGCGGCAGATCGGCCAGGGGGAACTTTTGTTTTGAGCGAGGCTCGCTACATATACGCCGGCATGATGGGGGAAGGGAACACACCGTTGGTGGAGAGTGTGCACCTCGGTCCCAGTCTGGGGATTCGCTTGTTCTTTAAGTTGGAAATGTGCAATCCCAGCGGCTCTTATAAAGATCGTTTTATCGCCGCACAGGTTCGTGAATTCCAAAAGAACAAAGTAAATGCTTGTGTGGCCACTTCCTCGGGCAACACCGGTTCCGCTCTGGCTGCGTTCTGCGCCCGCTATGGGATCTTGTGCGCCATTTTTGTCAATGAGTTCGCGCCCGCCGGCAAATTGCTACAAATGCAAGCGCACGGAGCGCGCGTGTTTCGCGTACGCGATTTCATTACTTCGCCGGCAGTTACCCAGAACGTCTTTGCCCGCTTGTCTGGCATGGCGCAGGAGCATTCCGTACCGCTGGTGGTTTCGGCCTATCGCTATTGTCCGGATGGCATGCGTGGTGTGGAGAGTATTGCCCTCGAGTTATCGGAACAGTGCGGTAACCGCCTGGACCATGTGTTTGTACCGGTGGGCGGGGGAGGCTTGTTCACTGCTGTGTGCCGGGGATTTTCTCGCAGTCCTGTTCACCCAAAAGTGCACGCGGTACAACCGGAGGGGTGTGCCACGGTGGTTTCTGCTTTCCGGGAAAAGCGTGAGGAGATCCGTCCCGTGGAAAGCACCACGCGCATCAGCGGGCTGGCTGTGCCTTACGACATTGACGCCGGCAGCGCTTTGCGCGCGCTTCGCAAGTCAGGGGGCGAGGCTATCGGGATTCCAGATGGGGAGGTGTTTGCCGCGCAGAAGCGAATGTTGCGTGAGGAAGGCATCTGGTGTGAACCGGCCGGCGCGGCGGCATTAGCGGGATGTCTGAAGGCTTGCCGGCAGGGGCGAATTGAGGCGGGAGAGAGCGTTGTGTGTCTGGTGACCGGGCACGGATTCAAAGATCCGGATTCTCTGTCAGAAGCTGCTCAGGAAAATGTGATTTCGCTCATTTCGGAAGAGGGGATCAATGCGGATCTGCTGGAGGTGCGTGGGTGAAGCGCATTGCTATCGGCGGAATCTATCACGAGTCCAACACGTTTTTTTCCCAACCCATGACCATGGAGCGTTTCGCCGAAGGGCAGCTTCATTATGGCGATGAAATCCCGTCCCACTGGGCCGGGACTTGCTCCGAGATGCACGGCTTTCTGCAAGGCGCAGAGCGTTACAGATGGCAGGCTGTTCCGACGCTGATGGCATGGGGCATGCCTTCCGGCAGGGTGACCGGAGAAACCTTCGCCACCCTGGTGGAAGATCTGGTGGCCCGCCTGCAATCGGCTGCGCCCCTCGATGGTGTGTTGCTCTCCTTGCACGGCGCCATGGTTTCCGAACATTACTTGGATGCCGATGGGGAGATTCTGCGCCGGGTGCGCGCCGCTATTGGTGACCGGGTGCCGCTGGTCGTCACCCTCGACTTCCACGCCAATTTGACCGAAGAGATGGTGCGCTGGCCCGACGCGATGATCGGTTACAAGACCTATCCGCACGTTGACCAGGTGGAGCGTGGCCTGGAGGCGGCCGAGATATTGCACCGCATATTACAGCAGGGACTGCGCCCCAAGATGGCACTGCAGCGGCGGCCCTTGCTGCCTCACATTTTGTCGCAGTCCACGGAACGCCCTCCCATGGCCGAAGTGATCGCCGCGGCCGGAGAGCAGGAAAAGAATCGTGGCATGCTCAACCTCAGCGTGTTTGCCGGCTTCCCCTACAGCGATGTTCCGCAGGCGGGCTTCTCCGTACTGGCGACGGGTGAATCTACGGACCTGGCGGAGGCTGCTGCCCGGGAGATCGCTGATTCGGTTTGGCACCGCCGCGCTGAATTTGCCCGCGAAATCCCGCAGCCCGCCGAGGCCGTAAGGCAAGCCCTGGCTTTTTCGGAAGGTCTCACCATTCTTGTGGATGTCGGGGACAATGTCGGTGCAGGAACCCCCGGAGACGGCACAGTGTTGCTGGCGGAATTGCTTCAACGAAAGGCCGAAGGCGCTTTCGTCCTGCTTTGCGACCCACAGGCTGTAGCTGCCTGCAGCGAAGCCGGTGTCCGGCAACAAATTACCTGCCACGTCGGTGGCAAGAGCGACCCCCACCATGGATCTCCGCTTTCCATCACCGGCACAGTGCGCTCGTTGAGTGATGGGGTCTTTCGCAATGTGGGCCTGATGCGCGATGGCGTCTTGGAAGACCAGGGGCGAACTGCCCTGGTCGCGGTGGGAGGCACGCTGGTAATGCTCACGGAACGACGCATGCCGATGTGGAACCTACAACAACTGCGCGCCATGGGCATAGAGCCCACCCGGCTGCGTATCATCGTGGTCAAAGCGGCCATCGCTTACCGTGCCGCCTATGCACCGATCGCCTCTCGCATCATCGAGGTCGATACTCCCGGACTTTCCGCCGCGGACGTGCGGCATTTTCATTACACCAGGTTGCAGCGGCCTGTTTTTCCGCTCGATGCCCTATGAACCTTTCAGGAAAAGTTGTCCTCATTACCGGCGGCGCCACCGGCATAGGATTTGCCACTGCCAAAGTATTTGCCGAGCTGGGTGCGCAAGTTGTGATTGCGCAGCGCGACACCGCCCGCGGCCGGGCCGCCGTCGAGCAACTACAGAACGGCATGGTCAGTGTGGAACTCGACATTCGCGATGTGAAGGCCGTCACTCACTGCGTGAACTTTGTGGTCGAGTCTTTTGGGTCTCTGGATGTGTTGATCAACAATGCAAGCCTTACCGGGGCGGTGGCCCTGGCCCCGTTGTTGAGCGCAACGGTCGACGCGATTGACCAGATTGTCGATACCAATCTCAAAGGCACAATCTACTGCTCGCAGGCGGCCGCCCATCACATGATTGCGAGCAAAAAAGGCGGAAGCATCATCCACGTGAGTTCGGTGGGCGGATACGCGGCCCAGGAAAATGCCAGTGTCTACTGCGCAACCAAAGCAGCGCAGAACATGCTGGCCAAAGCCATGGCCATAGAGCTGGCACCCCACGGCATTCGTGTGAACTGCGTGGCGCCGGGGGACATTTGCACGGAAACCAGCGTCGATGCCGTCGCGGAAGTGAAGAGCTCTGGGGGCAGCGGGAAATTCTTGCGCTTTACGCCGCTTGGCCGGCGAGGTACCCCCGACGAAGTCGGCAAAGCCATCGCCTTTCTGGCCTCGGACGACGCCAGCTTCATTACCGGCACGACTTTGCTGGTCGACGGAGGGTTCCTCGCCTACTGAGCATGACGACAAAGGCATCCAACTCGGTGGAACGATTGCCCGCAGCGCAATTCGATCCTGCACAGTATAGGCGAGGAAAGAAATATTCCCTGGAATTGGAACTTGGCGTAAGAGCCAGCGGAGCTACGTTGCCGGTAGTTTTGTGGCGCGGGGCCCGGCCAGGAAGAACTCTTGGAATCACTGCGGGCGTGCACGGCGACGAGTTTGAAGGCATCCGCGCACTGTTGGAATTAGAAAGCGAACTCGATCCAGCCCAAATGAATGGCGACGTGCTGGCCGTTCCCGTGGCCAATCCGCCTGCCTTCTGGAGCGCAACCCGTCTCAGCCCGTTGGATGAGGTCAATCTGGCGCGGGCATTTCCGGGAGATGCGCAGGGGAGCCCGAGCTATGTGATTGCTTACTACCTGGCGCACGCGATTATTCGTCACGCGGACTTCTATCTGGATCTGCACAGCGCCGGGGTCAAATTGCAGATGCCTCGTATGGTCGGCTATGACGCCACGGACCCCCGTTCGCAAGAGGCGGCTTTTCTTTTTGGCGCTCCGGTGGTGTGGGGACATCCCACCACGCCTCCCGGCCGCACCATCTCCTTTGCCTCGTCGCAAAACATTCCCTGGCTTTACACCGAAGCAGCCGGCGCAGGACGGATTGATCCGGAGGATCTGCGTGTCTTCCGCCAGGGAATCCTTCGGCTGATGCGCCATCTGGGAATTCTCTCCGGAAGCATTTTTCCCGTGCCGGTTGAAGTCCAGTTATACGGAGACGGCAATCTCGAGCAGAGCATGCAGGCGACGCAGCCGGGATTTTTATTGACGGCGGTGCATATGCTGCAGAACGTCGCGGCCGGACAAGAATTGGGTCGTACCGTAACCCTGCATGGAAATCCAGTGGAAATCTTCCGTGCCCCCGCCGCCGGTGTTGTAACCCTGATCCACGCCTTCCCGCGTGTGGAATCCGGCGAATTGATGTTTTTGATCACTGAATCAGTCCACTCATTCCCTAAGGAGCGTTCTCATGCCCATGAATTGGAGCCGTCGTGAGTTTATAAAAGCAGGAGCTGTTCTCGGTAGCGCTATGTCTCTTCCCACCCCGCTGCAGGCTGCGGGACCGGTCAAACTCACTCCCGCGGAGTTCAAGGATCGCCTGCGCGGCCCCATTGTCTCCATCCCGACGCCGTTCACGACGGACTATCGTCTTGATGTGGCCGGACTGCGCCGAATGATCCAGATGGGTCTGCAGCATAAGATCACCATCTTTGAATTGACCGCGGGCGACAGCCAATATTCCTTCCTTTCGGACGAAGAAATCCGCCAGCTCACCAAACTGGTGGTCGATGCTGTCGGAGACCAGGGTATGACCATCATTGGAACCAATGCCTGGTGGACCGAACCGGCCGTGGAGTTTGCCCGCTACGCCGAGTCAGTGGGCGCGACCGCCTTGCAAGTACTGAAGCCTTCCGGCAGCGAAGATGGCATCGTCGAGCACTACAGGAAGATCGCCGAGGCTACGCGACTACCCATTGTCCTGCACGGAGATTTCCCCATGCCCATGCTGGAACGGCTCACCAAGATCGATTCCATCGTTGCTCTCAAGGAAGACATCAGTCTCAGCTACTACATCGATGGCGTCATTCGTTTTGGGAAACGCATCAATTGCTTCTCCGGCGGAGGGTTGGACTGGTTTCTGGTGGGACAACCCTATGGCGCCAACGCCTATTTCGATTCCTACGCGACCTTTGCTCCGGAAATCTCCGTGCGCTTCTGGGAGGCCGTGCAGCACAACGACCTGAAGACGCAGACCGAGATCGTGGCCAACTACGATCATCCCTTCATTCAAAATTTCTCTGCACCCTTCTGGCACGCGACGTTGGAGTACTTCGGTGTGGCGCAACGCTATCTTCGGCCCCCGCAGCACAGCTACAGCGATGCCGAGATGGTCAAAGTGAAGGAGTTTTACGACAAACTCGGGGTTTCCCCCAAGAAGCGTCAGGGGTGAGGCGAAAACATCATGCGGAAAATCATGCTTTTCATATTCCTCGTTTTAGGAGCTGCCGTGATCAGTCTGACCGGGCAGAGTGCGCCCGAAAATAGCTTGCAGTGGCAGCAGATGGCCGATTTGCCCCGCCCCGTTGCCGGATACATGGCGGGAGTGGTGCAGGGCAAGATGCTCCTCGTCGGGGGCAGTTATTGGGAAAACAAGAAGAAGCACTGGAGCGACTTGGTGCAGGTGTTTGATCCCAAAGCCAATTCCTGGCAAAACGCGGCGCCTCTGCCCGAGCCCCGCAGCGACGCTGCTTCTGCGTCTCTGCACGACAAACTCTATATCTTCGGCGGTGGTGCGGAGTCAAATGTGCGTCGCGATGCCTTGGTTCTGGACCACGGCACGTGGAAGCCTGTCCCTGCAGCGGAGCTTCCGGAGCCTCGTCTCTATGCTGTGGCCATCGCGCTGCAGGATTCCATCTACCTGCTGGGTGGGATTGCCAAGGCTGGTGACTACAAGAACATGAGCAATGCCTTCTGGCGGTGGTCAGAAAAATCTCATGGCTGGGAGGTGTTGCCCGCATTGCCGGGGCCCGGGCGCATCAGTCACGCCATGGCTGTCATTGATGGGGAAATTTATGTTTTTGGTGGCGCCGGTTCGGGTGCGCAGGACGTCGAGAACTTGAAAGACGTTTACAAGTTTAATCCGAAGGCGAAGACCTGGACTCGCCTGCCCGATCTTCCTGCGGCAAACCGCGCCTGGTGGGCGGTAGGACTGCCGCACCGGGCGCTCTTGCTCGCGGGGTACACCGATAATTTTGTACGGGAAGTCAGGGTCTATGACTTGAAGACCGGGGTGCAGGCGACGACGGCATTGCCGCAGGGGCTGGCGGACACAAAGTTTTTCCGGGTAGGAAACGTTGTCGTGGGTGCGGGAGGAGAGTCCGGGCCCGGCGTTCGTGGGAAGTGGACCTTCCAGGCCGAAATTCCCGTCAATTGGCGGAAATAGAAAACAGTCGACAGTCGACAGAATGCTGTTATAATGGCCCGTATGCCAACCACGATTCCTCTTTCCGTCGAGCAACGTGAACACCGCCTGAGGGACAAAACCCCGGGTTCATGGAATCGCTATCAGCATTCACAACAGTTTTTGGCGGGTGGCGTGGCCAGCGGATTGCGCCGTTCGGCGCGGCCTTATCCCTTGTTCTTTGCCAGTGGACACGGGCCACGGGTGCAGGATGTCGATGGCAACACCTATCTGGATTACGGCTTGGCCTGGGGGCCCTTGATCCTCGGGCAAGCTCCGGCGGAGATTGCGCAACAGATTGCCGTCCAAGTCGAACGCGGCTTGACCTTCGGCGCCCAGCATGATCTCGAGTTCGAAGTGGCGGAGAAGCTTACCCAGATCATCCCTTGCGGGGACTTGGTCTGCTTTGCCAACAGCGGCACGGAGATTGTACAGATCGCCCTACGACTGGCGCGGGCCTATACCGGCCGTGGAAAATATTTGAAGTTCGAAGGGCACTACCACGGTTGGGATGACAGCGTGCTGGTCAGCTATCATCCCAGCGCCGCCGAGATTGAAAAAGCCGCGGGAGCCCCGATCGGGGCAGGCCAGGGGCAGCGCGCTCATAGCGATGTCCTGGTAGCGGAATGGAATGACCGCAAAGCGGTGGAGAAGTTGTTCGCGGAACATGGGGAAGATATCTCTGCCATCATCTGCGAGCCGCTATTGTGCAACAGCGGCTGCATTCCGGCCGAGCCCGGATTTCTGCAATTTCTCCGCGACATCACTACTCGCTACGGCGCGTTGCTTATTTTCGATGAGGTCATTACTGGATTCCGCCTAAGCCTCGCCGGAGCCCAAGGTCTTTATGGGATCACCCCTGACCTGGCGACCTATGCCAAGGCAATCGGCGGAGGCCTTCCTTTGAGCGCGCTGGCCGGCAAAAATCAATTTATGGACCTGATTGCTAACGGGAAGGTCGTGCATGCCGGTACCCTTAACGGGAACCCCATCGTCCTGGCTGCAGCCAAGGCGACACTTGAGGTTCTTTCCCGCGACCCGAACGTTTATGCTGATCTTTCGCGCCGCGGCACCCGTCTTCGGCAGGGATTGGAAAAGCAACTGCGCGCACGCGGCTATTCCGTAGTTTCCAATGGTGAAGGACAGGTCTTTCACCTGGCTTTTATGGACCGCCCGGCCCGGCGGTATCGCGATTTGCTGACGGCCAACCAGCAGCAATACAGCGACTTTGCCCTGGCCTTGCTCGACGAAGGCGTGCAGGTCTTGCCGGATGGCCGCTGGTATATTTCAGTGGCGCATACCGACGAAGTGATCGACGAAACCCTCGCGGCGGTCGACCGTGCTTTGGCATCTTAGGAGAGGAATTACAACATGGCGAAGGAACCTCAGGTTTACATCCGCGGCCGGTTCATGCCGGCCTCGGAAGCACACATTTCCATTTATGATTTCGGGATTGTCTTAGGCGCCACCGTGACCGATCTGCTGCGCACGTTTCAGCAGAAGGCCTATCGCCTCGAAGACCACGTGCACCGCTTCTATGATTCCTGCAAATATGCCCGCATTGCGCCTCCCATTTCTGCGGACGAAACCGCCAAAATTACCACTGAGTTGGTCCGCATAAACGCAGAGGCTGCCGGCCCGGACGCAGAATTGGCTGTGGTGTATTTCATTACTCCCGGCGAAAACCTGGTCTATGCCGGATCGGCGGCTTCCGGAGGAAGCAAGCTCACGCCCACTTACTGTATTCATACTTTTCCCATGCCATTTCATCTCTTCCGCCGGTTTTTCGAAACCGGTCTGCACCTGGTGACACCGTCCACCCGTCACGTGCCGCCGCAATGCGTGGACCCTAAGATCAAGAACCGCAGCCGCCTGCATTGGTGGCTGGCGGAGCAGGAGGCACATCTGGTAGATGGCGGGGCCATGCCACTCCTGCTGGACCTCGACGGCAACCTCACCGAAACCAGCGGTTCGAATTTCTTGTTGGTCAAGAACGGCACGGTCTACTCGCCGAATCCGCGCAATATTCTGCTCGGCATCAGTCGCAAAGTGGTCATTGAGTTGTGCCGCAAGGAAGGCATTCCTTTCGTCGAACGTGATCTCCAGATCCACGATGCCATGACAGCCGACGAAGCTTTCGTGACCACCACGCCATATTGCATGGCTCCGGTGACGCGCTTTAACGGCGTCACCGTGGGCAACGGGGCAGTGGGTGGTCCGATCTATCAGCGCTTGCTCAGGGCCTGGAGCAAGGAAGTAGGTATCGATATTCGCGCGCAGCTGATGGGCCAGGTCCCCGCTAAAGTCAGCGCATAGAGGCTCTTTATTGTTGTTGTAAGAACGCCTGCGGAAATCCGCAGGCGTTTTCTATTTCTGGATCGAAAAGCTGGGGGAGCTTAGGTTTGTGGGTTTTCTGCGGGGGCATGCAGCCCCCGTACCAGGCCGACTAGCTCCTCATCGCTACGCGCCGGTTGTAACCAGCCGAAGATCCATCCCGCAAGAAAGGTAACACCGGTGCCGACGATGGCATAGTAGAAGAAGGAAATCTGGGTTTTCCAAGCCAGAAGTGAAACCACAGCGATTCCCAGGGCCGCCCCGCTGATTGCGGCATTGCCCCGCGGCCGCTTGGTCAACATGCCCAGGAGAAATATGCCCAGAATCGGTCCACCCAGAAAGCTGTTGATCAGGTTGAAGGCATTGATGATGGGGCCGAGGCGACCGGCAAATAGGGCTGCTCCGGTGGCCGCCGCCCCCCACAGGATAGTTCCCATGCGCCCTGCTCGCACCACTTCTTCATCGCTGCTGTTAGGACGCCATAACCTCTGGTAAAAGTCCACGGTGGTCGCTGTGGTCAGCGCGTTGATTCCGGCGCTCATGACTGCCATGGAGGCCGCAAAGATGGAGGCGATCACCAGCCCGGCCAGCCATCCTCCCAACTGGGTCATGACGAAGAAGGGGAGGATGGCATCCATGCTGGGCATCCCCTGCAATTGCTGCGGATTGAAATGGTAAAAGGTGTATAAAACCGGTCCCACCAGGTAGAGCAGGAGAGAAACAGGCACGATGATGATAGCGTCCAGGAGAATCGAGCGCTGACCTTCCTGCAATGAGCTGGTAGTGAAATAGCGTTGCAAATAAGCCTGATCGGTCCCTAAGGTGGAGAGGGCCATAAATCCTCCACCAATTGCAGCCGCCCAGAAAGTGGTGAGCTGCGTGGGATCCGTGGAGAAATTAAAAAGCCGCAGCTTGCCGGCCTCATTGACGACCTGCCATACCACGGGCAAACCCCCGGGCACCCGGGCGATGGAGAACCATACCACCGCAATCAGCCCGGTAATGAGAATGCTGAATTGCATGACATCGGTCCAAATCACCGCTTTCATTCCGCCCAAGGTCGTGTATAGCGTAGTGCAGACGCCCATGATCAGTACGCATGCGGCCAAAGGCATTCCCGTGATCAAGGAGAGGACCAGCGAGGGGGCATAAATCACGATGGCGACGTGCGACCCGCGCATGAGGAGAAAGATGGCGCTGCCCAGCAAGCGGGTCTTCAGATCAAAACGCTTTTCCAGATATTCATAGGCGGTATAGAACTTAAAGCGCGCATAAAATGGCATGAAGATGAACATCACCACCGGGGCCACGAAAAGATAGGTCCAACTCGACCAGACCAGCTCCAGGTTGTGCTGGTAAGTCCAGGCGGGCGCCCCCATATAGCTGATCGCGCTCATGTCGGCGGCGACCAGGGATATGGCCACAGGGATGGCTTTCATGCGCCGCCCGCCCAGGAAAAAGTCTCCCGCGGATGTCTTTTTCCGGTAGAACAGGCTGCCCAGAATGCTAATGGCGGCGATATAGCCACCTAGAATCAACCAATTGCCCAAGCTGAAAGAAGTATTTGTCATTGTCGACTGTCGGCGGATTTTTACATGAGGCCAGGGCCCTGTGCAAGGTTATTTTTCCGAAATTTTCCCAGATAACAAATGTATAGGAGCTATAAAAAAAACGCGCTTGACAATCACCCGGGTGCTCATCTACAACTGCCGACTGTCGACAGAGTGTGAGTTCCACTCGCAGGCAGGTTCTGAACAATCGGAGGGGGAGAGATCATGAAGACCCTGCAGTTATGGTGTTTTCTATTCGCTGCGTCCCTGGGGTTATGGGCGCAGAGTAATACGCAAGGCGCGCTGGTAGGCACGGCCAAGGACCCGAGCGGCGCCGTTATTGCAAAAACCAAGATCACGGCCGTCAATGTGGCGACCGGGATTTCCGCCACTACAACTAGCAACGAGCAGGGAGACTATAGCTTTCCTTTGCTGAAACCCGGGAAATACAACGTGACTGCGCAGGCCGACGGCTTCAATCAGCGCGAGATCACGGGTGTCACCATTGGGGTCGGCGACACCGTCCGGGTCGACATGAGTCTACAGATTGGCTCCGCCGGTCAGGTCATCACGGTTTCCTCCTCGGCTGCTCAAGTCAACACCGAAAATGCCGAACGCGGCGATGTGGTGACCAGCGACCAGATCCAGCACTTGCCGCTGAACGGTCGTGAATTTCTGCGCCTGGCCGCTCTCGAGCCCGGCGCAATTTCCGGAAACCCCAAGCGTGGTGTCCGGCAAAGCAAAGGGGTGGACGTCAGCTTCAATGGCGCGCGCAGCAGCTATAACGGCTACTACATTGACGGAGCTGCCAATACCGATCCCCTCTACAACCAGATGCAAAGCTCGCCGGCGCTAGATGCTGTCTCCGAGTTCCGCGTCATGTCCAATATGTATTCCGCGCAATACGGACGCTCAGGTGGCGCAATTGTCACGATCGTGACTAAATCTGGCGAGAATGCCTTCCACGGATCGCTCTATGAGTACCACCGCAATAAGGCGCTGGACGCCATGCCGTATTTCTATAACGGCGAGCGCAAGGACCTTTCCAACTATTTGTTCAACCAGTTCGGTGGCACCATCGGCGGCCCGATCGTTAAGAATCGTACTTTCTTCTTCTTCAACACTGAATTCTTCCGCCAGGTAAAGCCCGGACAGCAGCTCGTGGGTTTTGCCCCCACGGACGCGGAACGTCACGGGGACGTAAGCAATACTATTAACCCGTTCTCTGGCCAGCCGGTGGTGCTGACCAATCCCAACACCGGCGATCCCATCCCGGGCAATGTGCTGCCTCCCGAGCTGATCAGCCCTATTGGACAGAAGCTGATGGATCTGTGGCCGGAGCCGAACTACAGCGGCGATCCTTTCCTTAACCTGCACTTGTTCCGCGGATCGAAATTCACCCAGAAGAAATATTTGGGTCGCGTGGACCACAAGTTCTCCGACAACGATAGTGTTACCGGAACCTTCGGGTTCGACGACTACGATAACGGTTCGGCCGGTTTCAATGTCTACGGAGATAAAGTCTCAGCGGACCACAATCGCACATGGGCAGGCACCTGGACGCACATCTTTACCCCGCGCCTGGTGAATGATCTGAAAGTCAGCTTCTCTTCCTTCCAGTCGGGAAGCCAGTTCCTGTTGAACGACAAGAACTACTGCGCCACCTGGGGATTTGATTCCAGTGTGAACACGATGGATGGGACCTGTCGCATCCTGTTTTACACCATCGGGTACCAGCGCTATGACATCGGCAATGACGGCGATTTCAAGCACCACAACAATAACTTCTACATCAAGAACAATCTGGTCTCTGTCAAAGGCCGCCACACCATCGCTTATGGTGGGGAATTCTTTCGCGACAAGTTCCATTGGCAGTACAACGCCGGCAGCGTGGCCTACTACTTCGGTGTCTATGAAGGGTTGCCGGGATACGATAGCTACTATGGTGTCACCGGATCCACCTTCACTGACGTGCTTATGGGGATTCCCAACCTCATGACGGTGGGGATTGGTGGCACGGCCGGCCCTGCCGACATGCACTTTGTTCGCAATGTGGCGGCCGGCTACATCCAGGACGATTGGAAGGTGAAGCCGTGGCTCACTCTGAATCTGGGTGTGCGCTACGACTACGAGCAGCCCTTCTCCAACACTGACAATCAATTCATGACCCTGGACTTCAAGACGGGTCTTCCGCGTTATGCCAAGGGAGCTCCGCAGAACCTGCTGGATCTGGTGCAATTCGGATACGAGACCAATGGTCCGAACCGTCCCTATGATCCCAGCACACGGAACTTCTCGCCCCGCATCGGCTTTGCTCTGCGGCCATTCGGTAGCAATCGGACGGCAATTCGCGGCGGTTATGGTCTCTTCTATACCACTGAGAACGCCTACACCACCATGTACGGTTCCTGGGTTGCTCCCTTCCAAGGTCTGGTCACGTCCTATCCGGCTTATGCAGCATCCTGGCCGGACCAGCAGCGTCACCTGACCACGGTCGATCAGGTACCCTACGGTCTGGATTATTTGCGTGGCAAGAGCCCGGGGACTTTCTTCCCCAATACGCCCTACTATCCCACCGGCTACGTACAGCAGTGGAACCTGACCTTTGCTAACGATCTGGGTGGCCGCTGGGGCACGGAAGTCGGTTACGTAGGCAGTCATGGCGTGAATTTGAACGGCGCCATGTCAATCCAGACTTACGACCAGAACCTGTACGAGAAGGTCATTACCAACGGGTTCAGCAACTTCGGGCTGCGTGCCAAAGGCTTCAACTCGCAGTACGATGCGTTGCAGGCCACCCTGCGTAAAGACACCTCGCACGGCTTCAACTTCCTTGCCAGCTACACCTGGGCCCACGCTCTGGCCGAATCTTCCAATGACGAAGCTCTGGAAAATCTGATCACTGACGTGACCGCAGCGGGCAACATCGTGCGCAAGCTCTGGTCGAATGCCGATTTCGATGCGCGCCATCGCTTTACCGTGGCCGGCGGATACGAGTTACCGTTCGGCAAGGGCAAGGCTTTCGGCAGCACCTGGAATCCGGTATTGAACGGGATTCTTGGCGGATGGCGAAGCAACCTGATCTATACCTTCCAGACGGGTGTGCCGTTTACCGTGTATACCTCGGCCCTGCGTTTGCCCGATCGTACCTGCGATGGCATTCTCCCTCGCGGAAAGCGCTCGGCCAACGAATGGTACGATTACAGCTGCTTCCCCACACATCCGCCGACGGACTACGTGGATCCGAATACTGGAAATACGATCCAGATCAACTTGCAGGGCAATGCGCGTCCGAACATCATTCCCGGCCCGCCCACCAATAGCGTGGATTTCGGAATGGAAAAGTACATTCACATTACCGAACGGCAAACGTTCCAGATTCGGGCGGAGGCCTTCAATCTCTTCAACCACCCGAATCTGCTTTCGCCGGCCGGGAATTACTTCTTCAACTCTGCATCTGGGGCCAAGATCACCAATGCCCGTGATGGTCGCGACATCCAGATTGCCTTGCGTTACGCCTTCTAACCCCGGAGCGCGGGGAGGGGAACTCCCCGCGCTCTAATCAATCGAACCTTAACCCCATCGCTGATTGGTATCCAGACGGATGAGGCTGCGCAGGCAGCGGCTTCATCCGTCTGGCTCGAAGGCTGGTTCTGCCGAAATGACAATGTGATAGGTGCGACGGTCCAGAGAGATGCTGCGAAAACAATCCGCCAACACATGCAAATTTGCAATCCTGGCAGTTTGCCTTTCCGCCGTGACGGCGTGGGCTGGGGATTCTTCGCGGGTCGCGAGCCCGCTGGTGGTCTCCCCGCCGGAGAAGCTGGTGACCTTCGATGCCAGTGAATCTCCGCACGATAATATCGCTAAGCCGGTGCGCTTGGGTGATGGCCGCTTGTTGGCCCTTTCTATCTGGACCCAGGGCCATGCGCAAAAGATGGTCGGACGCTATTCCGCCGACTCTGGAACTACGTGGAGCGCGCCCCAGCCCCTCTTCCTTTTTCCGGACCAGGCCGGTGAGTTCGGCTACTTTGATGCTTTTACGGACCGGGATGGTGAAGTCCACATCTTCTATCTGAGCGACGAGGCGGCGCGTCCTCAACCATCCAACGGAAAGCCTGCACGTGCCGGGGAAGTTCTGGATATCTGGCAGGTGAAGTCGACGGGCAGGGCCACCCATTGGGAGCCGGCGCGTAATATTTGGAAGGGAAGGGCCGGCGATATCATGTCCGTCATTCAACTCCAAAGCGGCCGCATCCTGCTCCCCATTTCCTATAAGACCTCGCGCTCGTGGGGAAAGCGTGGGGATGGTCATAAGGCATTTACCTTTGTGGGAGCGTTCAGCGCCTCCGCGATTTATTCCGATGATGGCGGCGATACCTGGAAGCAATCCCCCGATGAGCTGACTATCCCTACACCCGATTTGTTTGCGATTGGCGCGGCCGAGCCGGTGGTCCTCGAATTGAAAGACGGCCGGGTGTGGATGCTGATCCGCTCCCAAATGGGCCGCTACTATGAATCCTTCTCATCCGACGGGGGCGAGCGCTGGAGCGCTGCCCGGCCCTCCGCCATCGTTGCTTCGGAATCTCCGGTGGCGCTGGTGCGGCTGCCCGATCAGCGGATCCTGATGATCTGGAACGAGGCGGAACGTTATCCCTATGCTTACGGCGGCCGCCATGTGCTCCACGCCGCCGTTTCCGCCGATGAAGGTCGCACCTGGATAGGGCGCCGCGAGATTGTGCGCGACCCGGCGCGCAAGGACCGTCCTCCCCCGAATGGAGATTGGGGCGTTTCCTATGCATTTCCCGCCCTGGCTCCCAACGGCACTGTCGTTTTTTCTCTTTGGGTAGAGACGGGAAACGCAAAATCTCTGTTTCGTCTTGACCCCCGCTGGCTGGAACAGACCCGCCAGCAAACTAGCTTCGAGCAAGGCGCAGGCGATTGGACGATGTTTGGCACGCGCGGGGCAGAACCCAGCAGAGCGGCAGACGGGACTTCTGTACTGGCTGTGCGGCGGGCCGCATCCGACTGGCCTTCCGGCGCGGTATGGAATTTCCCTGCTGGAGAAAGCGGCCGATTGCGCTTGCGGCTGAGGTTGCGGGAAGGCTTTGGCGGCAACAATCTTGGCCTCACCGATCACTACTCGGTTCCCTTCGACGATCAGGACACGTTTCACAATGTGTTCAATCTGTCTATCGATGAGCAGGGGCTGCTTTTGGGAACCAAGCTTGTGGCGGACCGCTGGTACGACGTGGAACTGCGATGGAACACGCGGGAAGGCAAATGTGAAGTCATGGTGAATGGCAAACGAGCCGGTTCAGTGCCGGCACAGCGGGTAAGCAACTCGATCAATTATCTGCGCTTGCGTCCTTTGTCCGATAAGCCGGATGGCGGTTTGTGGCTGCAAACGGCGGAAGCCGATGTTGCAGCTTCCGCGAACAATGCAAATCTTCGCTAGTGGGGAATACATGGCATTGCGCAAGACGAAGTTGAAGACAAGCTCCGGCAGCGTAGACGAGCCACGGAAGCTGAGGCTTTTGAAATACCTGGAGCCCCACATTGTCTATGACAATCCAACTCCTCACATTCATAGCCGCCATGGCTATCACCCCGGGCTGGCGCAATTGCCCAATGGAGAGCTGATTGCACTCTTCATGTTTGGCGAGGCTTTCGAAGCCCCGAATTGCACTACGTATATTTCCCGTTCGCGTGACCTGGGCCGCACCTGGCAGTTGCAAGGTCCACTCTATGACAAATCGATCCTCGATTTTGAAACCACCGATACGCTGAAGCCGCGCGTGCTGCGAGACGGTACGTTGATTGCCACTGGATATCGTTTCTATCGCCGCAATCTGGAAGAAGCCATCGCCATTCCAGAAACCGGAGGTTTTCAGCCGGGAAACAATATTGTTTCCTTCTCGAAGGATGGCGGCCGTTCCTGGAGCGTACCTCAGAATATCGAGCGCAGCCGCCCTGAGCTGCTGGAACTTTCCGGAGCGTGCCTCGAGACTGATTCTGGAGACCTGGTAGCCAGCGCGGGTTTCTACAATCTGCCGGATGGCAGCAATCCCAGTGGGAAATTTTGTGTTCTCTTGCGCAGCCAGGACAAAGGCAAGACCTGGAATGACAATACATTCTGCGTTCCTCCCGGCCTCATCACGCCGTGGGAGACCAGGATCTGTGAAATGCAGCCCGGCCGGCTGGTCACCATTCTTTGGGCGTATGACGGAGATCATCAGCGGCATCTCTCCAATCGCGTGACCGTTTCTCATGACAACGGCTATACCTGGTCTTCGCTGATCGATACCGGGCACATGGGGCAGTCTTCGAGCTTCTGTTATTTGGGCGGCGAGTATCTCCTGAGCATTCACGCCCATCGCGGGGAAGACCCTGGCATCTACGTCCGCGTGATTGACTTCACTGGAGACAAATGGAAGGTCTTGGACGAATTGCCGATCTGGGGCGGCTTTCTCGGACAGCAGACGAAAAAAGGCCAATCCATGACGCAAATGTTCAACTCCATTCGCTTTGGGCAACCCTCCATCATGCGTCTTAGCAATGGAGAATTTCTGGCCAGCCATTGGAGTATTGAGGAAGGGCAAGGCAAGATTCGTGCTCATCGTCTGCATGTCGACACCAAAAAGCTGGGGATTCCAGAATGAATCTTGCCACGCCCGTGCGGCGGAGCCGACCAACCATTCGTCTGGCAGCACTTCTTTCGGCGGGATGCGTCATCGCCTCTTTGCTTTTTGGCGCCTCAATGCAAGCGCAGACGGAAGGTTTTTCGAACGCGGACACCACGATGCCTTCATGCCAGCCCTGTCTTGAATCTCCGAAAGTTGTGTTCATGGGCGATTCTATTACCGATTATTGGCCTCTCGATGAGTCCTTTCCCGGCAAAAAATATGTGAACCGCGGCATCGCCGGGCAGATCACACCACAGATGCTGGAGCGCTATGAGAGCGATGTGTTGGCGCTCCGTCCTGATGTGGTGGTGATTCTTGGCGGGACAAATGATATTGCCCGCAAGAGCGGCCCGCCGAATCCGCTCCGCATGACCCAGGATGCCATTCGCGCCATGACCGAGCAAGCGCAACAGAGGGGCATTCGTGTGGTGCTGTGTTCCATTCCGCCGGTCAGCGACTACAGCGGTACCAATCGCACCAACGAACGTCCGGCCAGTGCGATCCAGGAGCTCAATGACTGGCTGCGCGCATACGCCCGCGAAGCCCATGCGACATTCGCCGACTATTTTCCGGTCATGGCTGATGAGTACGGCATGTTGCGCTCTGACTATGCCGATGACGGCGTGCATCCCGACCGCAAAGGCTACGCCGCCATGGCACTCGTGATTCAGGCTGCGATTGAGCGCGCGTTGCAGGGAGCGTCATGAAAACAGGAAGGAGTCCCATGAGAGAACGCGCGATCCGCAAACCTGTGATTTGGCAGTGGGGTGTGCTGCTTTGTCTCACAGTATTCTTGCCCACGCAATCTTTCTCCGAAACAGCGCCCGCATGGACCGGCCATGGCGCGCGGAGACTCCTGGTCAAAGTTGCATCCCAATCGCTTTCCGGACGGACTTCTGATTTACGCCCTACTCGTGTCGCAGTGAAAGAGCCCTTCGATCCGGGGTCTGTGGAAATTATTCGCTACGATGCGAAATCTGGACAAGCTGTGTCCGGCCCTCTGAAATTTCGTTTCGATTCCAATCCGATGCCACTCTTTCAGAGTCACTATTGGCCGGGCGATGGCAGTCGCGGTGGCACGCTGGTATGGGAACACGAGCAGCAAGGTAACAATACTTCGTATTACGCCATCTACTTCAATCCCTGGACGCTGCAGGCAACGGTTGCGCCGCGCCAGTGGATTGGCGACGGAGATATCCCTTATGTGGCGCGCTCGCCGTTTCCGCAGGTGCTGATGGTGCGACCCTTTGGTGCGGATTGGGATGGCGATGGCAAGACCGATGTATTCGTTGGCGATCAACTCGGCTACGTCACCTTTTATCGCAATCTCGGCACAGAATCGCAACCCAGCTTTGGCCTGGGTGAGCCGGTCCTGGCAGATGGCAAGCTGGCCAAGGTGCAATGGTGTGCCGCGCCGGTTGTCGTCGACTGGAACGGCGATGGGCTGTTGGATTTGCTGGTTGCGCAGGAACCACAAGGCGTAATTCGCTACTACCAAAACGTGGGCACGCGGCAAGAACCTCAGCTAACCGATAAAGGCCTGCTGCAGGCAGATGGCGAAGTGCTAAAAACTCCTTACCTGCCCGTACCGGAAATGCCACCGGGAGTTTTCAAAGACACCTACGGCAGTATTCCTACCGTCGTGGATTGGGATGGGGATGGCAAGTTGAGTCTTCTGGCCGGAACCTACATCACCGGACAAATCTATCTCTATCGCAACGTCGGACAGAATGCCGACGGTACGCCGCAGCTCCATCTGGAAGGCCCACTTAAGGCGGATGGCAAGGAGATCGACGTTATCTGGAATTCCACGCCCGCGACCGCCGATCTGAACGGCGACGACAAAATGGACCTGATTAGCGGCAGTTTTGGCATGTCGGCGACCGGAGGCGACCGTCCCGATCTTTCGCGGCTACACTACTACATCCGAACCAATGACTCCTTGCACGAAGAGTCTTTCCCGTTTGATGAGCCGGAAGACGAAGCCATGAAGACGCTCTTCCGCAGCGGAGGCGCTCCTTTTTCAACCGCGTTGGCCGACATGAACCACGATGGATTGGTGGATCTGCTGGTGGGCACCAACGTTGGTACCGTCACCTACCTGCAGAATGTGGGCAGCCGTTCCGTACCGAAATTCCACTTTGTCGGAAATTTTGAAGGATCATGGGTGCCCACGCAGTGGAGCTTCGATTCGATCGTCGATTTCCGCGGCGATGGCAAGCCATCGTTGCTGATTGGCGGTTATGGTGTGCGGGTGGAACTCGCGACTGGTGAGCCACCTTTTGCGGCCCGCAGCGAGCTGAAGACGGTCAGCGGCAAATCAATGGGAAAAGTTGCGGCGCACGGCGATGAGTTTGGGAATGCACAGTCTTATGACTTCGATAATGACGGTAAGCCTGACATTGTGTTCGGCACGGTCGATGGAAATGTGCTGCTGTATCGCAATACTGGCACAAGGCAGGACCCACAGTTCGCGGACGCCGAGACCATGATGCTGGCCAGCGGAACCCCGCTCGTGGCAGGCTTTTCGGCGGACACCAAAGTCACCGACTTTACCGTTCTACAAGGCAATCGGGCTATCCCGGCCGCGGCGGACTTCAACGGCGACGGCAAGACTGATTTGGTCATCGGCAACACTATCGGCCAGCTCCTTTATTTCGAAAACGTCGGCGACAATCGCCATCCTAAGTTTGCTCCGGCGGAGAAGTTGCTAGGTCGTTCCGGGCGCGTCTTTGTGACGGCGACGGATTGGGACGGCGACTCCTTGCCGGACCTGATTGTCGCCGCCAGTGGAGACAACGGCCCGCAGGTTGTTATTCTGCGACACGTCACCAACCGCAAGCAGGCGCGCTTCCTCGATCCGTTGCCGGTCCCGGCGCTTAGCCAGGTTCCTTATCCCGTGCCCGCGGTGTGGGACTGGAACCATGATGGTGATCCGGACATTATGCTGGCTTCTTCTTATGGCTTTGTTTACTTCCTCGACGGCAGCTATGTGAAATATGGTTATGCCAAGGCGGAAGTCACGCGTGCCGAGTCTCGCGAAGCCGCCGCGTCCGGCCATCCGAAGGAGAAGACGCCATGACAGCCGCAAAGAACACCATCGATCTGTTTCGCCTAAGAGGAAAAATTGCTCTGGTTACCGGAGGGGCTGGAATCTATGGCGCGCACATCGTGCGGGCGCTGGCGGAAGCCGGGGCACATGTGGTCGTCGCTTCACGCGACTTGGGCAAGTGCGAAACGCTGGCGCAATCCCTGACGTCGGAGTCTTTACAGGTGGAGGCTGCTTCGCTGGACCTGACGTCGGAGTCTTCTATTCGCGGACTCTGCCAGAAGATTCTCGACCGGCACGGCCGTCTCGACGTCCTGGTGAATAATGCCGTGGCGCGCTCGGGCGGAGACCTGCGCCATGTGACTGCGGCCGAATGGGAAGCGGCCATGAAGGTGAACTCCACCGGCCTGTTTCTTTCCTGCCAGATTTTCTCCGAGCCCATGCAGAAAGCGCGCGCCGGTTCCATCATTAATATCGCGTCTATCTATGGCATGGTCGGGCCGGACTTCTCGATCTATGAAGGCACTCGGCTTACCAATCCCGTGAACTATGCCTTCGCAAAGGGCGGGATGGTTAACCTGACCCGTTATCTGGCCAGCTTCTTCGCTCCCTACCAGGTGCGAGTGAACTGCCTTTCCCCCGGCGGCTTCCAAACGGAAGACACCCCCGCGGAGTTCGTTCCCAACTATGTGCGCAGAACGCCGCTTGGGCGCATGGCCGAGCCCGACGACATTAAGGGCCCGATTGTGTTTCTGGCTTCGGAAGCGTCGCGCTACATCACGGGACAAAATCTTCCGGTAGATGGAGGCTGGACGGCCATCTGAGCGGTGTCTCGCCGGGGATTTTCGCAGGGTTCTAAATCTGAAACAGGGCTGGAGGTTGGCATGCACAGCAGGACTCTTATTCGCAGTCTGGTTATTTGTTTTCTTTTTGGTACCGCCATATTGTTTGCGCAGGAAGGCAGATTTGAAAGCGGAGTGATCGCTCGTTCCGATCCGCAGGGTTTCACCGTCAATGCATATCCGGTGATCGCGCGGCTGGCCAATGGAAGGCTGGTTTGTATCTTCTCGGTCTATACCGCCGAGAAGCCCACCAAGATGAAGATTGCGGCCAATGTCTCCGACGACAACGGCAAAACCTGGTCGGAGCCGAAGATTGTTTTCGACCATCCCGATACCGAAGATGCCGATCCCAATCTGCTGGTCGATGGCGACCGTCTGCTGGCTTTCTCAACCACTGTGCCTATGCCGGTGAAGATTGAGCACAGCCTTATCTACATGCGGGAAAGCAAAGACGGAGTGCACTGGGGCGACGAAGTCTTGCTCTCGACGCCGCGCAAATATATCGCCGGCAAAATCCATCAGGGACATCGTCTGGCGGACGGGACTCTGATCATCAGCTATGCCTGGGACACTTGGGCAGAGCAGGGCATGCCGCCTTCGACCGAAGGCGAAATGGACATCAAGTCGGGCGTGCTGCGTTCAACGGACGGCGGCAAAACGTGGACTGCCGGTGGCGATCTCTACGCGGTGATTCCCAAAACTTCTCCCCACTCCACCGGCGGTCTGGATGAAGCCGCCATGGTGGTACTGGAAGATGGCCGCATCATGACCCTGATGCGCACCTCCGGCACCAAACTGTTCCAAGCCTGGAGCAAAGACGGTGGCAAGAGCTGGAGTACGCCGCGCGCCAGCGCACTGACTGCGCACAACTCTCCCGCGGCCTTGTGGAAGCTGGATGGTTCTAAAGAGGTGCTGGTCGCGTGGGACAACTCAGCCACCGGCCGCACTCCGCTCACCGCGGCTCTTTCCGCCGATGGTGGTAAAACCTGGTCCGCGCCCAAAGTGGTGGCGGAAACCACGCCAAATTTCCAGGTCTCCTATCCCTCGGCTGTGCAGGCCAAAGATGGCACATTGATTGTCGTGTGGCAGGAACAACTACCGCAGGGGCGGCGTGAAATCCGCACGGCGCGTTTCAATCGAGCCTGGCTTCTGAGCAAATAAATCGCAGGAGAAAGTCGAATGAGAAAAGTCATACGGACGGACAAAGCTCCGCCGCCGGCGGCTGCCTATGAACAGGGGACAGCTGCCGGAAATCTCATCATTGTCTCGGGGCAAGTGGCTACAAACCCGGCGACTGGGGCGATTGATGGAAAAACCATTGGCCAACAAGTCACGCAGGCTTTGCGGAATGTTGAGGCCATCGTAAAGGCTGCTGGGGGCAATAAGGGCAGCATTCTTCGCTGCGGTATTTTTCTGGCCGACCTGGACGACTTTGCCGAGATGAACAAAGCCTACAAGGCATTCTTTGGGCAGTCCGTTCCCGCGCGTACCACCGTGCAGGCAGGGCTCGGATCGCTGCGGGTGGAAATTGACGCCATCGCGGTGCGCGCACCGCGCAAGAAATCGTCGCGAAAATCCACCCAACGGCGTAAATGATCCATGCAGCTTTGGAGACACATGGTCGCGCGGTCCCGGTTCTTGCTGGCGCTGCTGGCTCTCATGGCGCCGGCAATAGCTGTGCCCCAGGCTTCGCCTTCGGGGAAGTTGGCCGAAACATTGGTCCGTGCTTTTCAGGAGGCAGTATTTCTCTCGACGCGGGCAGACGCGGTCGACGGTCGGCGTGCCGTCGATTTGTATTGGAAAGCACAGGAGCAAAGCAGCGGTAGAACAGATCGCGAGATGCAGAACTGGCTGGGCGGATTGTATGCCGAGATTCAGTCTGACTATCTGGGGAGGGCGGTGCTCACGGAGCAGGGATGGAATATCACTGCTCCGCGTGCGCATTTCACTCTTGCCAAAGGACAGCCCTTCGCCGGACTTCTGGTTCTGCTGTCCAATCAGACCTCTCGCGCCCATAACATCATGCTTACGTTCGTGGGTGAAAACGTCACAGCCTCCCAACAGCAGGTACAGCTTACTTCCGGCGAGACAAAAATCATCGCACCCACATTACGCGGAGCCAAGCTGGGTGTGTTTCGTTCCGAGTTGCATGTGTTGGGCCCGCATTCAACCCGGATTGCCATCGCCGGAGATGTGCGCCAAGCTGTGCGTCTCCGCGTGCGCACTCTCGACGCCTCCGGAATGCCCACACCAGCACGTATCTACCTTAAAGGCGCAGATGGGCTGAGCCACACGCCCGACAGCGCCTTCGATCGCATTATGTGGATGACCGGCGAGCACTTCTTCTACGCGAAGGGCTCCTTCGAAGCGGTCCTGCCCGCGGGGAAGACACGCTTGGAAATGCGTAAAGGTTTCGACTATGCGCCAGTGGAAAAGGAGTTCGATCTTTCTCCCGGCAAAGACGCTGATGTGAGTCTCCCCCTGCCTTGGCTCAAGGACATGAATGCCGCCGGCTGGTATAGCGGCGATGACCACATCCACGGCAACTACACCGGCGAGCAATGGAGCACGCCGCCGGATGATCTTCTCGCCGTGCAGGCCGAAGGACTGAACGTCGGCAACATGATGGTTTCCAACAGCGTGCGCGGCACGATTCATGACGAGCGCTACTTTGAAGGCAAACCGCATGCCCTTTCCACCAAGAAAGAAGTGTTGTACTGGAACCAGGAGATGCGCACCTGGAGCTACGGGCACCTGTTGCTGCTCAACCTTAAGCGCCTGGTGCGTCCTCTTTATACTGGCTTTCCGGAGTCGGAGCAGTGGGAAGACTATCCGTCGAATGACTCACAAGCGCGCCAGGCGCGCGACCAGGGCGGCATCGCGCTCTACGCGCATCCGGCATTGCGCTTTGATCAGATCCCAACGGGATCGCTGGGGGGCGAAGCCGTTGCCGATGTTGCTCTGGGATCGATCGACGGGTTTGAAGTTTTCTGCAGCCATGACGAACCTTCCATGGAGCTGTGGTACCGCTTCCTGAATCTTGGATTCAGGCTTGGTATCTCTGGTGGAAGCGACGCCTTCCTGAATCAGAGTTTTTCTTTTCTTGCCGGCGGTGAGCGAGTCTATGTCTACACCGCCGACCACTTTGACTATGAGAGCTGGGCGCGCGGTCTACGCGAAGGGCGTTCCTTCGCAACGATTGGGCCACTCTTAAGTTTTCAGGTCAATGGGCTGCTTCCCGGAAGTAAGATCCATCTGGAATCTAAAAAAAGTTCTGCCAAAGTGCATGTGCAGGTCGAAGCTGTCTCCGCCATCCCCATCACAAAGGTGGAAATTGTCGCTCGCGGCCGAGTGGTCGCTGAGGCTTCGAGCCCAACCCCAGTGCAGCGCCTGCAGTGGCAAGGCGAACTTCCGCTCGAAGAAAGCACCTGGTTGGCCGCCCGTGTCTGGGCTGAAAACAGCGATCGTATTTCCAATGGGCCTTCGCGCTGGTCCGAGCGCCGTTCCAATGATCGTGTACTTGCCGCGCACAGCAGCCCGATTTATGTCTCGGTGGGGAATACCCAGGTTTACTCCGCAGAAGACCGCGACTTCTGCCTGCGCTGGATGGATGCGCTGACCGAGCGCATTGGCAAAGATGGGAAATTCGCTGACGCCGCCCACCGCCAGGAAGTATTGAACAGCTTTGCACTCGCTCGCCAGGTGTATCAGAACATGGGCCCTGCGCCCCGGGAGAACCAATGAAAATGCCACATTCCTGGTTCGTCAATTATCGCCGGATAGGTCTTTTATTTTTCTTGGCGCTTTGCATCTGCTCTTTCAGCGGCTTCAAAACGCAGAAAGCCCCTGCCTGGGTGGGGAAGGGAAGCCACCGCATTCTGGTCCGCGTCGATCCCATGGATCTGCTTGGTCGCAACTCCGACGAAATGCCAACCCGCATCCACATCACCGCCGACGATGTTTTGGCCCTGACCGGCAGCCAGCGGAAGATAGACGCGGCTTCGTTCGAAGTGGAGCAGTATGACCCGAACAGCGGTGAGCCGGTTCCGTATGGCAAATGGGTCTATGCGCATGCGGCCTGGGAATTGCCCTATCGCTGGTATGACGATTCCATCCCCGAGCAGTTTCCGGAAGTTGTCGGCAATGTAAATCCTCAGACGGGAGAGTTAGCCTTCACTCCGCAACGTAATTGGGGATATTTTTATGAAACCCTGGGCGAATGGAATGGCGGCAATCTGGCCTGGACGCACATCCAGCGTGGTGGTCGCCCGTCCTACTATGCGATTTACTTCGACTTGCTGCCTGCGGGAAATGAGCCAGACGTTTTGCCGCGTACGGGTTTTGTCGGCGACGGCGCCGAGCGCATTGAAGAAATCGGCGAAACCACGCACACGCAGCAACTTAGCCGCATTGAGGTTGCCGACTGGAACGGGGACGGTTTGCCGGACATTCTCGTGGGCGGAGAGCGTGGGGGCATCATCTGGTATCCCAATCGTGGTAGTCAGACAGATGCAAAGTTTTCTTATGCAAAGCTCCTATTTACTGCGGACGGCAAGCCGCTCGACGTCGGCTTCAGCGCCACGCCGCTGGTCATCGATTGGGACGGGGATGGAGTACAGGACCTGTTGAGCGGCGCGGAGTGGAATCGCGTTGTCTGGTACAAGAACGTTGGCACCAATCAGGCGCCAAAGCTGGTCTATAAAGGGTTGATCTATACCGACGACGGTAAGCCCTTCGAGCTTCCGCATGATCCGGTGCCGGAAATCAAAAGCGTCTATGAGAAGGACTACCATCCCGTGCTGGCAGCCGCCGACATCAATGGTGACGGTCACGTCGATATCCTGGCTGGCGGATATATCACAGGGCGCATCTATTTCTTTGAAAATCTTGGCCGGAACAAAAACAATCTTCCCATTCTGCACTTTCGTGGTCCGCTGGAGGCGGACGGCGCGCCGCTCGATGTAGCCTGGTCCGCCGCCCCCACCATCGCCGATTTTGACGGTGACGGTTTGCTCGACATCGTGACCGGTGACATGCCCATGACCGAAGGCGGGGGCGACTCCGCCAGCAGTGAAAACTTTCTTTTCTACTTCAAAAATACCGGCACGCCCAGCCAGCCCAAATTTACGAAACTCCCTTTCCCGGTCAAGGGACGGTTCCCTGTGGGGGCGCTCGCAGCCCCGCGCGCCGTCGACTTGAATCACGATGGTCTGCTTGATCTGGTAGTGGGTTCGATCCGCGATTTATACATCTTTATGAATGTTGGCGATAAAGACCATCCTCTGTGGGAGTATCAGCCGCCTTTGAAGGGCCGGTGGAACAGTGTGCCGTTGCTAGGGTGGGGCACGCAGGCCATGGACTGGGACCACGACGGCCACTTTGACCTGGTCGATGGATTTACCGTCCGGCTGAACCTGGGCAAAGGCAATCCGCAGATGTTCGCGCCCGCGCAGAGCATTCCGGGGACAGGTGAAAAGATATTTCACAAATCCCCCTTCGGCGATCAATGGACCTTCACGCAGGTGGTTGATATGGATGGCGATGGCAAACCCGACATCTTTTATGGAGTGCACGAAGGCCACGTTTATTTGCATCGCAATCTGAGCGGAACGGAGGGTACGCGCTTCGATACCCAGGGATTTCTGCTCAAGACCGAAGATGGCAAGCCCATCAAGGTTGGGCCGCAGGAAGGGCAGAAGTGGGATTTCGACGTTCTGCAAGGTGCCCGCACCACGCTGACCGCCGCCGATTTCGACCGCGATGGGAAAGTCGATTTGATCGTGGGCGATACTTACGGCAAGGTCCGCTACTACAGCAACCTCACGGGAGGGGCGACTCCCATATTCGCCGCTCCGGAAATCATTGGAGAGGCCGGCACGCGCTTTGTTCCTTCCACCGCCGACTGGAACGGAGACGGCTGGCCGGATGTCATCATCGGAAGCTCCAAACCACACCTCATTCTTAACGCGGGGAAGTCGAGCGGTCCGCGGTTCCTTCCGATGCAGACTTTGGATTTGCCTTACCTGCCGTATGAGGCCCCGATCATGGCGGTGGATTGGAATGAAGACGGGGATATGGACTTGATGGCGCGGGCTTCTTATGGATTCAGTTGCTGGTTTGAGCGGTCATTTCTGGAGCATGGCTATGCCCGGGCCAAAATCCTGCTGAAAGAGGATCATAGGATGAAGTGATCCGTCGACCGATAGTATGGAAATAGCCTTAATAATTGGTTGACGACTTGATTTTATAATCGTATTCTGTCGACGGTATATATTTCCCGGTTCGGGGTCGGCGATGCGCGGTCGTCCTTTATCTTGCCTCCTGAAGCACTCATTCGCGGTCCTCTTATTGTCATTATATTGTGCGGCTCAATCTTCTGCGGGCCCCAGGATTGTTTCCACTTTTACCGCCTCTCCAGGCGCGGATTATCCCTTCCGGGAAAATATGTATCGGGCCCTGCAATTGCCGAATGGAAAAATCATTGCTTTGTCCGTGGCGCGCGAAGACGGCCAGCAGACCATGCAGGGACGCTACTCCACCGACGATGGCAGCACCTGGTCGGCGCCCGTGAATTTGTTTGACTGGCCCAAAGCAGAGGGCGGCTTCGCTCTTTTCGATGCGCTGGTCGACCGCAACGGCGAAATCCACATCTTCATTCTGTGTGATGCGAACACAGGAGTCCTTTACCCCAAAACGGAAGAGGGCACGCCCACGCGTCCCGGCCCGCTGCTCGATATTTGGCATGCCCGCTCCCGTGGTGGCATTACGCACTGGGATGTGCCGAAACCGATCTGGAATGGGCACGCCAGCGATCTGCTCTCGGTGATCCAGCTTCGCAACGGACGAATTCTCTTGCCATTTTCCATTACCCACGGACGTTCCTGGAACAACCGCGGCGGTGGTTTCATGGACTTCACCTACATGGGGTCTTATGGGGTGACGGCAACTTTCTCCGATGACGATGGCGAGACATGGACGGCATCGCCACAGGAACTTACCGTGCAAACGCCGGACTTAAGCACCTACGGTGCTGATGAGCCGGTGGTCCTCGAACTCAAAGACGGCCGCGTGTGGATGCTGCTGCGCAACCAGCGCGGGCGATTCTACGAGTCTTTCTCCAGGGACGGCGGTCACAGCTGGAGCGATCCGCTGCCTACCACGCTGATTTCTTCAGACTCTCCGGCAAGCCTTTTGCGCCTCAAGGACGGTCGAATCCTGCTGTTCTCGAATGCCTGTCTGCGTTACCCCTACGCTTATGGCGCGCGCTATGTGTTGCACGTCGCGATCTCGGACGACGAAGGCAAGACCTGGCGTGGCTTCCGCGAGGTGGCGAGAGATCCTGCCCGCAATGCGCCGCAATCTTTGCGAGGAGACTACGGCTTGTCCTACTCCTTTCCCACGCAGACCGCTGACGGGAAAGTCCTCTTCTCCAACTGGGTAGAAGGCGGAACCCAGCGCAACTTCCGTTTGTTCGATCCGGCATGGATTGAAGAAACCAGGCAAAGTACAGACTTTTCCCAAGGTATTGACGACTGGTCCGTGTTTGGCAGTAAAGGCGCCGGGTTGCAGACGGACCTGGCAACGAGAAAGTCCATACTCGAAGTGCGGAAAGCGGAGAAAGACTGGCCTTCCGGTGCTGTCTGGAACTTTCCTCTCGGCAGCAAAGGCGAGCTGAAGCTGCAAATGATGCTTCGCCCCGGATCTTCCGGAACGCTGCTCGGCCTGACCGACCATTTCTCCGTCCCTTGGGATTTGGAGGATAAGTTTTACAACGTGTTCAGTCTTCCCATTCTGGCCACCGGAGAAATCTTTCCTGGCGTCAAACTGGAAAGTGGCCGCTGGTATGACCTGACTCTGAAGTGGAACACCGATCGCCGTGAGTGCCAAGTGTTGCTCAATGGGCGTGCGGTAGGTGTAGTACAGGACAATCGCCGGGCCGGGGGCATCAATTATCTGCGGGTGCGCTCGACGGTGGCGCAAGCCGATGGCGGAATCTGGTTACGGGCGGTGAGCGCCGACGTTTCCGCAGGCTGGAACACGGCTCGGAACTCGAACCCATCAACTTATACAAAACGCTGAACGATTCGGGAGGTAAGCCATGGCGGGAACTTCGCAGGAAGATCTCCGGCAGTGGAAGCAGAAATTCGATCAGGACGGTTTTGTCTTCATCCGCGGCTTTCTGGCTGCGGATGAGCTGGCTGAGTTAAAGCGTGAACTGGATCGTTACATCAGTGCGCGCGTTCCGGAACTTCCACGTACCGACGTGTACTACGAAGACCGCAATGATCTTTCCACGTTAAAGCAAATGGCCCACATGAAGCAGCATGAGCCATATTTCGCAAAAATGATCGTGCGCTCCAAGTGGCAGCAATTAGCCGAGACTTTGCTCGCCGACAAAGTCGTACCGCAGGAACTCGAATGGTTTAATAAACCTCCGCAGTTGGGCAAATTCACTCCGCCACACCAGGATGGCTATTACTTTATGCTGGAGCCGAACGAGGCGGTTACCATGTGGCTGGCCCTCGATCCGGTAGATGAATCAAATGGCTGCGTGCGCTATGTTGCCGGCTCGCATCGCCTAGGACTTAGGCCGCACGGGCGGACCGAGGTGCTCGGTTTCTCGCAGGGCATTACCGACTACAAAGAGAAGGACCGTAAAGCGGAAGTGCCCATGGTGGCCGAGCCGGGAGATCTGCTAGTCCATCACGCCATGACCGTACATCGCGCCGATGGCAACGCCAGCCAACGCCATCGCCGTTCTCTGGGGCTCATTTACTATGCCGCCCGCGCTCGGCAGGACAAAGACCGCCTCGCCGCTTATCAACAAAAGTTGAATCAGGAACTCCAAACCGCAAAGAAAATCTGATTGCGGCACAAGCTGTTCCCCATCTCCCCGGTGTCGGCTTTTTGATTTTGGGTCAAGGAAAAAGGGGAAAAGCAGGTGAGCGAGCAAGTATAGGAAGCCCAGGTCATCGGGACATAAAACAGCTGCAAGTCAGCCAAGGGTAGAGCAGACAGCCGCGCGTGCGCCGGCCGCTCCAGCGATTCGGGACTTGCTGAAGCCTATGCCTTGGTTTACCAGATAGGCATTGCTATGCTTCGAATGGTCTGATAATAATATGTTCAGTCCAGTAAGGGCCATTTCTTGCCGCCCAACGGCATTTCGACTCCCCGGAGGTAACTCCATGTCCAGTGAAAGATTCCCCAGGATGCTTCTTTGTTTTCTCCTCCTCATGATTACCGAATACAGCGGCGGGGACACTCTAAAGTCGGGAAGTTCACTCCACATCGATAATCTACGCACGGAATACGCAGCAAATCCCCTTGGCTTGGAAGCGCCGCATCCACGCTTTGGTTGGCTTTTGCACCCGGTTCGCAAGGGAGAACGCGGTCAGGAGCAGAGCGCCTACCAGGTGTTGGTGGCGACGAGTCCTGCACGCCTGCGAGAAGGCGTTTCCGATAGCTGGGACTCTGGAAAGGTACCTTCGCAGGAGACCGTCCACGTTGAGTATGCGGGCAAGCCGCTGCAGAGTGGACGCGACTATTGGTGGAAAGTGCGGGTGTGGGACCAGCATGGGACCGCCTCCGCGTGGAGCGAGCCCAGCCATTGGGGTATGGGTCTGCTTAATGCCGGCGATTGGAAAGCCAAGTGGATCCGTCACCCTGACGGAGAATCCGCTGGCCATAACGGCTATCGCTCTCAATTCGCATCTTCGGCCGACATAGAAAAATGGGTGGCCATAGATCTGCTCCTGGACAAGCGGCTAGATACGGTCAAATTGTTTCCCACCAAGCCCTTCGACATTCCGGATGCGCCGGCCGGCTATCTATTTCCCGTGCGCTTTCGGGTGGATGTTTCCGGAAATCCCGATTTTGCTAACTTTCAAACCGTCATAGACCAGACGAAAGCGGACTATCCCAATCCCGGTGACAAGCCTGTGGAATTGCATTTTTCTCCGGCACAAGGACGTTATGTTCGCCTGGTGGTGACACGCCTGGCCTCCGCAGGTCAGGGAGCTTATGGTTTCGCGCTGGCCGAAATGGAAGCGTTGCAATCCGATCCGCGTCCGCCCCACCCTTTGTTGCCTTTGTCGCGTGCCGGCGCGGTCCCCAGCGCATCCGACAGTGAAGAGCAAGGGGCTTGGTCCCTGCAATTTCTCAACGATACGGTGACGGTGGCGCAGGCGGCGCGGGCCGGCGCTCCGGCGCCTGCCCTTATGGCGCGCAAAGAATTTCAGGTGCGCGCAGCCGTGGCGCGCGCGCGGGCCTACGTTTCGGCCCTCGGACTCTATGAACTGCATGTGAATGGAAAGCGTGTCGGAAACCATGTGCTTGCACCGGAATGGACCGATTACAACAAACGTGTGCAATATCAGGTATATGACGTCACCGATCTCTTGCAGGCTGGAGAAAATGCCGTCGGCGCATTGGTGGGGCACGGCTGGTATGCCGGACGGACATCGTTTTTGCCGGGACGCCGGTTCTACGGGACCGAGCCCAAGTTTCTCTTGCAGTTGAAATTGGAGTTCAAAGATGGAACTTCGCAAGTTATCGTGAGCGATGACTCCTGGAAGGTCACACAAGAGGGGCCTCTGCGCAGCGATGACATCTTTGACGGCGAGGTTTATGACGCCCGCAAAGAAATGGCAGGGTGGGACCATTCCGGGTTCAACGATTCGAAGTGGTCCGCGGCCAAAGTGTCGGAAGACGTCCACGCCGCTTTGGTCAGTCAATATGATCAGCCCATTGAAGTAGTCGGCGAAGTTCACCCGGTGGGGGTCCATGAGCCTATGCCCGGGGTGTACGTGGCGGATATGGGACAGAATATGGTCGGCTGGGTGCGCCTGCAACTCCATGCACCCGCCGGAACCGCGATCAAACTGCGTCACGCCGAGGTTTTGCGAGAGGACGGCTCAATCTACACCGACAATCTGCGGGAAAATCTTCAGGGCGCCAAACAGACGGACATTTACTATGCGCGCGGAAGTGGAGAAGAAAGCTACGAGCCGCGTTTTACCTATCACGGATTCCGTTACGTAGAAATAACCGGTCTGGCCTATAAGCCAACGCCGAACATGCTGGTGGGAAAGGTGGTGCACACGGCGGCGCCGCGTACCGGCACGCTGGAGACCTCCAATCAACTGGTTAATAAGCTCATGCAAAACATCTGGTGGACGCAAGTAGGGAATTTGACCGGGATTCCCACCGACTGTCCGCAGCGTGGCGAACGTGCCGGTTGGATGGCGGACGCGCAGGTCTTTTCTCCCGCGGCCATGTTTAACATGGATTTGTCGCGATTCTATTCCAAATGGTTTCAGGACATTCGTGATGCGCAGGGAGGGGACGGCGTCTTCGCGGCATTTGCTCCCAGCCCATTTGGCCCACCCCCGGAGGGCAGTGCAGTGCCGGGTTGGTCAGATGCCGGCGTATTGCTGCCCTGGCAAATGTATCTGACCTATGGCGATACAAGGATACTTGAGTCGCAATTCGATTCCGCGCGACGCTATGTGGATGGCATTCACGCGGCGAATCCGGACCTGATTTGGCGAAAGGCGCGCGGCATTGCCTTTACCGACTGGCTGAATGCCGACACCATTGACTTGCCGAATTGGCCCAAGCAAGGGGCTGCGACACCCACGGATCTTTTCGCTACCGCGTTCTTCGCGCAATCCACCCACGTAGTTGCTGAGATGGCCCGGGTGCTGGGACGGCAGGCTGAAGCGCGCACCTATGGCGAGCTTGCGGAGAAGATTCGTATGGCATTCCAGAAAGAATTTGTCGGCGATGACGGAGTTATCCACGCGAAAAGCCCGTCTGATCCGGCATTGGCGACAGGGGCCGGGACATCAACGGACGGAGACAATCAAACCTCTTATGCTTTGGCCCTGAATTTCAATCTGCTGTCCCCCGATCTTAACCGTAAGGCAGCGGCGCGAATGGCACAGAATGTCCGCTCTTTTCGCAATGGCTATCTCTCGACGGGAATTCATGGAACGAATCGTTTAATGCTGGAACTAAGTAATGCCGGCTACAACCATTTGGCCTATCAGCTACTAACCAACCGTGAAGTTCCATCCTGGGGATATATGATTGACCATGGCGCCACGACCGTCTGGGAGCGCTGGGATGGATATGTGGAAGGCCGGGGATATCAGGCGCCCTACATGAATTCATTCAACCATTACGGCATGGGAGCGGTCGGCGAATGGATCTATCGCAATGTCGGAGGCATTAACCTGGATCCGGGAAACCCCGGCTTTCGGCATTTCCTTATTCGCCCGCGACCGGAGAAGCAAATTACATTCGCCAAAGCGACTTACCAATCGGTCCGTGGAGAAATTGTCTCGGAGTGGAGACAAGAGGCGGGAAAGTTGCAGTTGCGCATTGTAGTGCCGGTCAATACCACCGCAACAGTCTATGTTCCGGCAACTTCGATCGCGCAGGTCCAGGAAGGGACCGGACCGGCGACACAGGTCCGCGGAGTCACTTTTCTACGTCAGGAAGGCGGCGCAGCCGTGTTTCAGGTCGCTTCCGGAGAATACGAATTTCATGCCAACGCCATGGGGCCAGCGGCCGAAACCCAGTGAGAGGCGGACGCCTTAAGGAAAGGATGTCCGGCCTGTTTGTAACCGGCCGGACCGATTTCTAGCGGGCAATCTCGATTTTGGCAATGGCCTCCTGGACTTCTTGCTTGCCATCCAGGATGTGCATTTCAAAGCCGAAGCGTTCCTGTTCTCCGGGTTTCAGGGTCTTCAGGGTGCCGGCCTTACGCTCTGCCGCCCTGCCTTCCACGCGGCAATTCGCCGGCTCAAGCCCCAGCACAAAATGATTGACGCCGGTCATCTTCCACTGAATAAAGCGTGGCATGGAGGCCGCCGAATAGCGCACGGAAATGCCAAAATCCTTGCTGCGATCATCACTCAGCAATACGATTGTGACCTTACCGTCCGGATCGGGCCGCATGTCGTGGTAGTACACGCGCTCCCCAATCCCTAAGGTAGGCGGCTCAAACTCCGCCCATTTGTCCAGCGAAGCGGTGGAATGCTGATTACGGCCAGTCACTGCCAGGCTGGGTGCGTAGATCCGGCTGAATTCCGTCAAAAGCGGAAACCCAAAATTCAGGTGATAGATATACATCAAGGGGGTGTCAAGGAATCCCTGGTTCTCCACGACATCTTCTACCCGGATCATGGAGCGCAATAGGGAAGCATGGACGGTTCGGCGCAGCAATAGGTTTGGCCCGTGAACCCGCGCCTCCCGCACCTTTCCCGTGATGCGGAGCCAGCAGTCGTCATCCTGCCATTCCTCTGTCCAATGGACATGCTCTGCGGGAATGTTGGAAACCGCACCATGCAGCCCTAGTTCTTCTCCCATGTCTTCATCCGGAAATCCCGCATTGGTCATCCCGCAAGTGCACAAGAGTCCCCCGGGAAAGGTCTTGAGCCATTCGATTTTGCGGGGATCGTAATAGGCGGGATGGACGATTCCTACCGGGGAGTGCCAAGCCAGCGAGTTGCCACGATAAGATGCTTCGACGATGTCCAGCCCTTTGTCCGGCAAAACTGAAAATTCAAGTCCCGTGGCGGTGCGGACGCGAAGAGCGTTGACTCCCTTAGCTTTGCCGGTGACATATTCGGATTGAACAATGCCCCCCAATTGGGAAAGGGCCCCTGTTCTTTCCAGGAGTTGCTTGCTCGTCCATTTGTTGCCCCAAACTTGCATGGTGGATGTCTCCTGATGATTGGTAAATTCGCTTACACCTCAGCTGTCTTCGGAAGAGTTGCGGGGGGCGAGTGGTCCAGTTTGAGCTGACTCATACAGGGCCGGACACACTCTAAATCAGCTCCTGAGCGTGTTTCTTGTAGTTCTTGAGCGTGTATTGAATGTGCGCACGCATCAAGTCTTTAGCGCCTTCGCCGTCCCGGCGATGGATCGCTTCAAGAATCGCGGCGTGCTGTTTCACGGCCACGTCCCCACCGCCTCCGGGTAAGGAGAGCACCTTTAATAGCGAGCGTTCGAGCTGGCTCCGCACCAGGGTCAAGAGATCAAACATCAACTTGTTTTGCGAGGCGCGGGCGATGGTCAGGTGAAATTGCGCGTCCAGTGCGGAAAACTTAATGCGATTGGCGACCATATCTTCCATTTTCTCTACGATCTCCCGCAACGCCGCCACGTCTTCTGCGGTTCCGCGCATGGCAGTGTGATAGGCCGTTTCCGCCTCCAGGGCAAGGCGCAGCTCGAGCAGGCTGGTAATGTCCTGCTGTTCGGTCACGATCCGCCATTCGAAAACAGTGCCCATAAACTTTGCGCCATCGGGGGCTACGAAAGTTCCATCGCCGACCCGTACATCCAGAAGACCGACGATAGCGAGGCAGCGCACCGCTTCGCGCAGAGAAGAACGCCCCACCCCGAACTGTTTGCAGAGCTCCCGTTCTGGAGGAAGACGATCTCCCGGGCGAAGATTGCCTTTCGAAATCAATTGCACAATCTGATCGGCGATGTTGTCGCTCAGCGTGGTTTTCGTGACCGGCTTGCCTAGCTGCGTCGTGAGATTCGCCATAAAAAGCTCTTTCTGGGCCGGCCGAAAAATTCCTGACCGGTCTAATGGTCTGAATTATAGATCATATCCGGTAAATTCAACTCCGCGACTTCCGACATAATTGTGTGGATTTATGTTTGACATTAATCTGATCATCAGACTAATATGACCGGCGGCTCAAAGGAACTCAATTGTGCATCCGGGGGTGGGCGTGTTTGAAATTCAAGTACTGAAAATGGGGCAGGCGGAAGTCCCCGGGCCGGAAGTTTTCTGGATGAGCCAGTGGGGCAAGTGGGAGATGCTCTATTTCTGGATGGTGGTGATTCGCGGGGAAGGGAAGAACATCATCATCAATACCGGTCCTCCTCTCGATCTGGGGCCCATGAACAAGGTCTGGTCCGAGGCGATTGAGCCGCGCTCGCAAATGATAAGGCAGGCGAGGGAGCGCCCCGACACGGCGCTTGCCACCCTGGGACTCAAGCCCACTGATATCGATCATGTACTGATTTCCCCCTTGCAGGCCTATGCCACGGGGAACATTCCCATGTTTTCCAATGCCACGGTGTGTATTTCCCGGCGGGGATGGATTGAGGATTTTCATGCTCCGAAATATCCCATGCACATTCCCCGCAAGCTGCGTATCCCGGATGAAACGCTCATTTATTTGGATGTAACGGCGCCGGAAAAGCTGCGCCTGCTTGATGACGAAGAAGAGGTCCTGCCGGGAATACGGGCATTTTGGGTGGGAACGCATCATCGTTCCTCGATGGCTTACGCGGTTGAGACAAAGAAAGGTACGGTAATCATCTCCGATGCCTGTTTCAAATACGCGAACGTCGAAAAACATGTTCCTCTGGGAATCATGGAAAGTCTGGATGAGTGTACGCGGGCTTATCAGCGATTCGACAATGAGGCCGATTTGCTGCTTCCCCTCTACGATCCCGAGGTGACGGAAAGACTCAAACGGTGGTGAACCTGTTGATGAGAGACGGCAGCAAGAAAAGGAACAACGATGCAGGCAACCACTACCGTAATTGGGCTGATTTTTATCGTGATGGGCGGCGCCATGGAGGGATTGTTTTCCCTTCCTTTAAAGTACACGCCGCGCTGGCGATGGGAGAACACCTGGGGAGCCGGTTCTATGATGGCGTTGTTACTGGTGCCCGGGCCGCTGGCGTTTTTCACTATACCTGATCTGGGCGCGGTGTACGCGCACTCCACGCGGGGGGCCATACTGCTGGCGTTGCTGTTTGGTGCCGGGTGGGGACTGGGAGGCGTATTTTTTGGATTGGGTGTAGCCGCCGTGGGTTTCTCTCTGGGACTGTCCCTGATCATGGGGCTGATCGCCGCGGGTGGCTCTCTGATTCCCTTGCTAATGCAGCATCCCGAGCAAATCATAGCGCTGCCGGGTATCGTACTGGTGAGCGGCATTGTTCTCATGCTGGCGGGCCTGGCGGTGGTGGCCAAAGCGGGCAGCATCAAAGCAAGCGCTTTGGCCGGATCCCAGCCAACGACGGGGAATTTCCGCACGGGGCTTTTGTTCTGCGTGGCCGCGGGCCTACTGTCCGGGCTGGTGAACTTTGGTTTTATTTTTGGCGCGCCCATCACCAAGTTGGCGGAGCAATATGGCGCGACCTCGGCAGCTGCGCCCAATGCCGTCTGGGCCCTGGTATTCACCGCCAATTACGTCATTAATATTGCCTACTGCCTGTACCTGCTGTGGCATAACCGCACTTTCCCCTATTTCTCCCATCCCGGGACGGGTGGATACTGGATCTGGGCGATCTACATGGGATTGGTATGGGCCGGGGGGATCGTGGTGTACGGGATGGGCGCCACACGGGTGGGGGCTTTCGGCGCGTTTTGGGGATTTCCCACCATGCTGATTGCTTCGGTGCTCATCGGAAATCTGGTGGGGGTCCTGACCGGAGAATGGAAGGGCGCGCCTGCTCGTTCCAAAAAGCTTATGACGGTTGGCCTTGTCGTTTTGGTGGTTGCGGTGCTCGTCCTTGCTTATTCCAACCAGTTGATGGTCTGAGGTGTATTCATGCTGCAGAAGCGAACTCGCAAAGCAATGAGCGGCCGTTTTGAAGGGAAGACGGCAATTGTCTCCGGTGGATCGATGGGAATTGGCCTTGCCGTGGTGGAAGAGTTGTGCCGCGAGGGCGCGCGGGTTGCATTCAGCGGAATCGAGAAGGACGCTGGAGCGGAGACCGAGAAGAATTTGCTCCAGGCAGGATATGAAGTGCGGTTTTTCCATGGGGACATGGCCAGCGAGGAATTTTGTCACAACCTGGTCGCCGGCACGGTCGCGCAGTGGGGAAGCTTGCACTTCCTGGTCAACAACGCCTTCTCTTTCACCGCCAAGTGGGCAGATGCGTCGCGTGAGGACTGGCACCGCGTGATGGACGTCGGCCCTATTGCGTATGCGACGGTGGCTTCGGCGGCCACCGAGGCCATGCGCAGCAGTGGTGGGGGCGCCATCGTGAATGTCTCCAGCATCTCGGCCTTCATTGCGCAACCCAAGCGCTGGACATACAACGCGGCCAAGGGCGCGGTTCACACACTAACGAAATGCATGGCGCTGGACTTTGCGCCTTTGGGCATTCGAGTCAACAGCGTCAGTCCGGGATGGATCTGGACTCGGGAAGTGCTGAAGGCGGCCGGCGGCGATCGCGAAAAATGGGACCCAGTCTGGGGCCAGTTTCACATGATGGAGCGCTGCGGGGACGTTGTGGAAGTGGCCGCTGCCGTGCTGTTTCTTCTCAGTGACGATGCTTCCTTCATAACCGCTGTCGATTTGCCTGTCGACGGCGGATATCAAGGTTTGGGGAGTGAAGGCCTGGGCAAGGTCAGTCAGTTCGCCGGATCAAAATAGTCCTTTTCCGGCCCGCGTTCCGGATCCCGAGCGGGCCCTACCCACCCCATCACCTCGCTTCCTTGCCATTCATTGTGGTCTGATGTTTCGTGCGGCGGATATGGTATTGCCACCTGCCTCAGAATGCCGGGTTCAGCCATTTCTCAGTATCTCTGATTTACCATGGGCCCAAAAAATTGCTAAGGCGTATGCGATTTATGATTGACAATGGTCTGATGATGTGATCATATCGAGCGCGGAACTGAGGGGGGAGTATGGCATTCGTCTTTTCCGCCGTGGCAGCAGCAAAGCATATGGGAGCTAAACCTTTGCAATTTATTGGAAACGTTGGAACTGCGGGCCGTGCCTTGGCCGTTTTGTTGATTTGCATGCTGAGCGTGGTGGGTTTTCATGAGGTAGCGCGGGCGCAGACGGCTCGCGGCAGTATTGTTGGTACCGTGAGCGATCCATCGGGCGCTGTTATTCGGGACGCCGATGTGACCGTGACCGAGTTGGAAACCAAGCAGATCTTCAAGGCGCACGCTAACAGCAGCGGGTACTACGTGGTCACATCGCTCTTGCCCGGCAAGTACAGCGTGCAAGCAGAGAAGCCCGGTTTTCAGCTCCAGCTGGTGCAGCCCGTAGAAGTCAACGTGGCCACGCAAGTCACGGTTAATCTCGCGCTCCCCATCGCAGGAACCGCCAGCAAAGTCAACGTGGTCTCCGAACCTGCTTTAGTCGACACCACCAATGCGGCTCTGGGCCAAGTGGTTCGCAGCAAACAGATCGAAGAACTCCCGCTGAATGGGCGCAACTTTCTGCAGCTTGCATTGCTGACGGCTGGAGCTTTGCCGGTGGCGCCGAATTCCGAGAATGGCCTGGTTTACAAGTCCACAGTGAACATTTCGGGTGGGCGGGAAAGTTCGAACCAGTACAGCATTGATGGAGTCGTGAATAGTGCGGGCACCTTTCAGGGCATGAACATGGCCCTCTCTGTGGATGCGGTGCAGGAATTTAATGTTCAGCGCAATACTTTCAATGCCGAGTATGGTTACGGCACGGCCCAGGTGAACGTCGCGACCCGTTCCGGTACCAACAAGTTCCATGGCACGGCCTACGAGTTTCTGCGCAATGACATCTTTGATGCCCGGCAATATTTTGACCAGGGTATTCCTCCGCTTCGCCAAAACCAGTTTGGGGCTTCGATTGGTGGCCCGATCCGCAAGAACCGCTCTTTCTTTTTTGGCAATTATGAAGGGTTCCGTTCGCGGCGCGCCAATACCCTCATCGCCACATTGCCCACGGTGCAACAACTCTCCGGAGACTTTTCGGGGGAAGCGCCCATCCATGATCCCCTGACCGGTACCCCGTTTGCCGACAACATCATTCCCGCGGACCGTATTTCTCCGCTCAGCAATCGCATCATTGCCCTGTTGCCGGCGGTGACCACAGGCGGTACGAACAACTACATTACCGCTCCCAGCGCCAAGAACAACATGGACCAGTTCACCCTCCGGCTTGATGAAAACTGGGGACTGAACAACCTCTTTATTCGCTATTCGTTGTTAAAAACTGATCTGGGCCTGCCCAGCTATGCGGCCTTGAGTGGGTCGACGGTAAATGATCTGGCCCACAATGCTGGGATTGAATGGAACCGTTCCCTTACTCCCACCCTCCTGAATACCGCCCGATTCGGATTCAATCGTTATTTTCACAAAACGATCCAGGATGGCGCGGGAGGAGAAGACCTGCTGCACTTTCAGAACGTCGTGACCAACCCCATTATCAATGGGCTTCCCACGATTGCCGTCACCGGGTACAGCGCATTTGGGGGAAATATCACCTATCCCGATTTAGTTGGACAGAACTTGTTTCAGTATGAAGATGCAATGACGTGGGTGAAAGGCGGACACACGATCAAGTTTGGCGGCGGGTTGCGCCACACCCAGTATCCCCATACCACGGGATTGTTTGACCGCGGGTTGTTTTCATTTATCGGCAGCGCCACCGGCAATGCGCTGGCGGACTTTCTTCTCGGGAATCCCTTCCTGGCCATTGGAGCCGGCCATTTGCCCACCGCCTATCTCACTATCTATCAGGTGGACGGATACATCCAGGACGACTGGAAGATTCATCCGCGACTTACCCTCAATCTAGGCTTCCGATACGAGCGTTCTTCGGTTCCCACTGATCGCTACCGCGGCTACCTCGGGGTGTTCGATGAGGCGAACGGAGTCATTGTTCCAGGACAGAATGTAAAGGACGCGGGATTGGTCCATCCGGATAATAAAAATTTTGGGCCCAGAGTTGGATTTTCCTGGCAGCCCTTCCGCAGCGACCACACCGTGGTGCGCGCCGGTTACGGCGTTTATTACGATGTCAAAACCATCAATGAGCTGAATTTCGGACTAGGGGTGGATCTTGCCTGGCAGCAGATTCTGGATCTGAATCCGCTCTTTGGCCTGCCACCTTCCGTGCAATGGGACAATCTCTTCCCGCCATCCAGCTCTCTGGCCACAGCGGGGATTTTGACTGATGATCCTCTGGCCCGCACCCCGTATGTTCAGCAGTACAGTACGAGTGTGCAACAGCAGCTTCCTGGCAGCTTCATGATGGAAGTAGCTTACGCAGGTTCCGCGGGCCGCAGATTGAACGGCCGGGTCAATGTGAACCAGGCGCGTTTGCCGGCCTATTCAGGTGAGCCGATCGATGATCGCCGCCCCTATCCTGGACTGGGCGAAATTACCATGTCAAAAAATGAAGGGCTCTCCAGCTACAACGCGCTGCAGGTGAAGCTGGAAAGGCGGTATTCGCAGAATCTCTATCTGTTGACGGCCTACACCTACGCAAAATCGCTGGATCGCGGCTCTTCCTCGGGTGATGCTCCACAAGACCGCACCCATCCTGAACTCGAATACGGCCTCTCCGATTTTGATCAGCGCCAGCGTTTTGTGACCAGTGTGCTGTATCAGTTGCCTTTCGGGCGAGGGCAGCGCTTTGGGGCCAATTGGTCCGGTTTCTACAATGTGATTGCCGGAGGCTGGCAGACGAATGCCATCGTGACTTATGGCAGTGGAACACCATTTTCGGTGGCTGTCGCTTCGGACCAGTCTTTGACGGGTGTCGGTTTCCAGAGAGCAAACGTCGTGGGGACCAACAATGGCAACCTGCCGCGAGACCAGCGCAATCCCACTCGCTGGTTTGATACCAGCGCTTTTGTGCAAGCGCCGGTAGGCACTTTTGGCAATTCCGGGCGCAACATTGTCATTGGCCCTCCCACCAATAATGTGGACTTCTCCATCTTTAAGGATTTCCGGATCCGCGAAGGCCAGCTCCTGCAGTTCCGCACCGAATTGTTTAACGCGTTCAACCACCCACAGTTTGGACTTCCTGTAGCTGACCCCACCGCTCCGACGTTTGGTCAGATCCTGGGCGCCAAGCCGGCACGCGAAATTCAATTTGCGCTCAAATATTCTTTCTAACACACGGGGGATTCGATGCTGAGGGGCAACTTGAAAACAATTTTCCAGGGAGCATGGTTCGCCATCGTAGTTTGTCTCATGGCGGGGACATCGGTTGCGGAGTCCGCTAAGGTCCAGGTGAACTGGGACAAAGTCGTGCGCGTCTCTCAAACCAGCCCCTCCCTGCTTTGCGCTATTAACCCTTACTACCGCCGGAACTCGCCGATTCATGACAAGGTATTCCAGGCGCTGAAGGACCTGAACGCCGACTATGCGTCCCATCTCGGTTGGTTTCCCTATCCCAAGCTGGCGGTCGCCGAATTGGAACCTCCTCAGGACGGCAAAACCTCGTGGGACTTTTCCTTGCTTGACCCGATCATGCTGGACTTCTTTGAAGCCACCAAGGGACATCCGGTGCTGGTCAATCTATCTACCATCCCGGTGTGGATGTTCAAAACCCCGCAGCGCGTAGCCTACCCCGATGATCCCAATAAAGAGGATTGGTTGTACCAGCAGGGAAGCGAACTGCGTGACCCTACGCGAAAAGAACTGGCCGACTATTTCGCTCGGTTGGCTTCCTGGTATACCCAGGGCGGATTCAAAGACGAGTATGGGAAGTGGCACGAGTCCGGGCATCACTACAAGATTGACTATTGGGGTGTACTGAATGAAATCGATATCGAGCACTTCACGACGCCCGAGGAGTATACGGCTCGTTACGATGCCATTGTAGAAGCTGTGCGCGCCGTCTCCCCGAATACCAAATTTGTGGCCATGATGCTGGCTTTGCCCACCATGAATCCACAGTACTTCGAATACTTCCTGGATCCGAAAAACCATAAACCCGGCATCCCACTGGATATGGTCGGTTATCACTTCTATGGATTGCCGGCAGCTGACCAACCGGCGGATGTCCATCAGTTCACCTTCTTTGACATGGCGGACCAGTTTCTGAGCACAGTCCGCTACATCGAGGTGATTCGGAAGCGATTGTCGCCCCAGACGCGCACCATTATTAATGAGCTGGGCGTTATGTTGCCGGATGATTTCAAACAGGGCACGCCCGGGTTTGTGCCCAAACCCGAAGATCCAGGCTATCGCAATCGCTTTGCCACGACTTATGCCTACTTATTCGCCCAGCTGACGAGGATGGGCATTGACGTTGCGGCGGAATCGCAGTTGTTGGGCTTTCCCGGACAATTTGCCAGCGTGAGTATGCTGGACCCCAAGACCGGCGACCCGAATGCGACCTATTGGGTGCTGGCCATGTTAATACGCAATATTCAACCGGGCGACAAGATCGTCGACTCGCGGGTCGAAATTCAGGACGCAGTGCCTTTCCTTCCACCCTTCGTGGAGGCCCTGGCCTTTACTAAGCCTGACGGAACCAAGAAGGTGTTGCTGATCAATAAACGAGATCGCAGCTTTCAAGTCGAGCTGGCCGGCGCCAACTCCGCCCAAATTGAATTCATCGATCGCGAATCCGGTGCGAAGCCGCCTCGCGTGGAAAAACTTAGATCTGAGAAATTTACCCTCGGTTCTATGGGAATTGCGGTCGTCACTCTTCCAGCGGCGGGCACGAAGTAGGGGCAGAGCTTGAGGGGGCAGCGGGCGTGCGCAGGGTCACATTCCTGGAAGATGCTCCCAGGGAGACTGCGGCGCCCCTTGTGTTTTACGGATCGGCTAGCTTGCAAGCTTATGAAAGATGCTTAAGGGCAGCTTGAAACTATGCTACGCGGTGGCGCAAGGTTACGCCCTGGAGCCCGCGTACCGCCTCTTCCGCCGCAAGCCGGCGCAATGTGGGAAGGCTGCTTTCACTAAACCAGGCCACATGCGAAGTAAGCTGGGCGTTGGCGCAGCCAAATAGCGGATGCTCAGGCGGAAGCGGTTCCTTTTCGAATACATCAAGGCCAGCATAAGCGATGAGGCCGCGATTGAGCGCATCGGCCAGGGCCTGCGTATCAATCAACTCGCCGCGTGCGGTATTGACCAGGATGGCCGTTCGCTTCATCTGTGCGAGCCGCTGGGCATTGACCAGGTGCCGGGTTTCTGCGCTCAGCGGGCAATGCAAGGAGAGGACGTCCGCCTGGGCAAACATTTCCTCCGCTGAAAGCCGGCGAACGCCATGTTCCTGGAGGACGGAATCCGGAGTGAACGGATCGCAGGCCGCCACTTGAAACTCAAATGCTTTGGCGCGCCGCAATACCGCCTGGGCGGTGCGGCCATATCCTGCGGTGACAAATAACATTTCCCGGCAGGCAGGCATAGGGCCGACCGGGACAATTTTCCAGGTACCGGAACGTAAGCGCTTTTCCACCGGCCCCAGCTGCCTCACCAAAGACATGGCCAGGGCCATGCTGTGGTCGGCGACTTCATTCACGCAGTAGTCAGGTACATTGCAGACCGCGATCCCATATTGTTTCGCGGCTTCGAGGTCTACATTGTCTACGCCTACTCCGTAGCGAACGATGATTTTGCAGCGTTTGAGTTTGGAGATCACTTCGCGCGTAATGGGGGCCCACTGGACCAGGAGCCCATCTGCGTCGGTTGTGGCTGTGATTACGTCTTCGGACGTCTTGCAGCTGGCGGCAGAAAAGTCAAAACCGGCGGCCGTTACGATTTCCTGCTCAATCCTGACATCGGGAAATCCATGATCCGTGATCACAATCTGGAACTTCTGTTCCTGCATTTCGCTCCCTCAAACGTTTAATGGCTGTCCCGAGAAAAATCGAGAACTCCCTTGATGTTGTCACCTTTGCCCTGCAGCATCGCGCGGAACCCTTCCCCGCCTTGTTCCAGAGAAAAAGGTTTCACCCAACTGGTGACATCCACGGCTTTGCTGGCCAGGATGGATATGGCTTTGCGGACGTCGCTTTGGCTGCCAGAGTAAGAACCCAGGACTCGCTTTTGCTGTAAGGTGACGGGATAGCTGTCGAACTGGAAAGAGTTCTCAAATAGACCCACCCAGACCACCGTGCCCCCAGGGCGAACCAGATCCAGGGACATGCGTTTTGTGGGACCCGATCCCACGGCATCAATCACGTAATCGGCCATGCCTTCTCCCCATGTATGGGAGACAACCGTTTGAGCATCTTGTGTTTTGGGACTGAACGTGGCTATAGCGCCCAGCCGCCGCGCGACTTCCAGTCTCTCTTCAATCAGATCGCAAACAATCACGCTTGATTGCGAGAGGACCTGAGCCGCAAGCAGGCACATGAGGCCAATAGGTCCGGCCCCAATCACGATCACCCGGTCCTTCGGCTGAAAAGGGTCAAGCTGAAGTGCATTGACCCCGTTAGCCAGCGGCTCAGCCAGGGCAGCCTCCCGGGCACTCAGGGTTGCCGGCCACTGAAACAGCACTCGTTCCGGGACCACCACGTATTCAGCAAAACCACCTGCCCGATCCATACCGAAGATCTGGCGGGATGCGCATAAATTGGATTGGCCATCGCGGCAAAAACGACAAGTGCCACAATGCACCACCGCATGCGAAATGATCTGGTCTCCCTCTTTCCACCCGGTGACGCCGGGACCGGCCTGCGTGATAACTCCGCAAAACTCATGTCCCATGATGAGGGGAGGCATACGTCGTGGACTGCGGCTGCGGAACGTCTCGAGTTCCGAACCACAGATACCGCAGCTTTGCACCTGGACCAGGACCTCCCCGGGGCCGGGCGCCGGGGCCGGGAGGTCGACCACTTCCAGGGAATTCCACTTGGGATAGAAGAGGGCTTTCATGACCTTCAAGGCATAATATCATATAATCAGACCAAAGAGCCAGAAACACATGATTTAAATCGGCTGCGCTATATTCGCAATCTTTGATACATATGATTGTCAGACCAGTTTAGGTTAAAGCCGCAAATACGTTGAACTTCGAACCATCCCAAGATCCTGCCGCTCGGCTCTTACAAATTGGCGCAGGACCAACTCACATTATTCCGGCCCGTCTCCTCCCAGTCATGTCCTATGGGGCCCCGATCTCGTTTGAGGTTGTGGTGCGAATTGGTCGGAGTTGTTTCCAGATCTGGGATGTCCCGCCACCTTTTAATTCTGGGCGGCAACGACGGCAAAGCCAACTACCAGTGTGGGGGAAGTTCGGTTCCGGGGAACCGGAATGCGAGCGCTAAAGCGATGAGATCGACCAGCAACGGACTGCTGGTGACGAGTTCATCTGTCATCCGCTGCATTATATGGAAGCTCGCGCCCCGTGGTAGCACGCCCCGGACCTTGTCGAACTCATGTGGGGTAAGGTTCAAAGGGGCCGAAGTCGAAGGTATCCCGAGTCCGGAATAGGCCCCCTACAAAATTATGCACGTTATTTGTGGGCTTGGATGTCCCACACCCATACGTTGCTGTCGACGGCCTGATCTACAAAGGCAAGCTTCTTCCCGTCCGGAGAAGGCACCCCCCAGGTCCCCAGCGGAGTGTTACGCAGAACATGGGTGGCGCCGTGCTGGTTCACATAGAGAATCAGCGTGCCTGCGCCGGTATCGGCCGCGACGAACCAGCCCTTGCCATCAGCCGCCCAACTGATACCAGAAAGCATGCCAAAGCCACGCACGGGAAGTTCCCGCTCTTGACCACTGGTCCCGGAGGGATTGAGAGGCACGATCCTGATTCTGGGATTGCCGGGATCGTGGACTGCCAGCACGACGGCGCTGCCATCCGGGGCCACGCTCCAGTCTCCGAGAATGTGAGGGACCCAGGATGTCCGGCCCAACCGACGGCCTCTGCCGGTGGTGGCATCCAGCGCATAGTAATGAAGATATTTCTTGCCTTCGAGTTCCAGCAGGACGCAGCTCCCACTTCTCAGCGGACAGTCGAACTCCTGGAGTGGGCCTCCTACATCCACCTGCTCAGGCGTACCACCGCCCGCTACGGAGATGCGAAATAGCCGGGATTTTGGGGACATGATGCTGTCGGGATTCATCGCGTACAGGATCCATTTGCCGTCAGGCGTCACTCGCGGAAGCACGGCATGGTCGGCGCCGGTATTAAATTCCCGGGCGTCATGGTCCTGCAGGCGCTGTCCATAGAGATGGTAGGCGCCGACGCGGTCCGACTCAAAAATGACGGTCTCATTGTCCGAGAGCCAGCTGTGGGGGTAGTCGGTGCGGGTGTCGTAGGTGAGCCGCTTGACTTCTCCGAAGGTCGGTCCGGGGTACTCCAACTGCGCAACATAGACATGCGGGCTGCCTCTGCTGGCGATAAAGCTCAGCCGGTGACCGTAGTCGGACCCGGTGAGTCCGAAAGCATGGGACTTGGGGAGTGTGGCGATCTGTTCCGGCTCGGAGAGTAATGCTCCGGTTGCACTATCGGTTTCGACCCGCCAAAGCGAGAAATCATCCCGTAAGTTGGCGGGCGAGTCCCGCAGCATGAACAGGCCGCCATCGGTCATAGCAACCGCAGCTGAGAAGGAGAGGTTCTTTTCGACGGCGAGGACTTTTCCGGTGTCAGCGTCCGCTGACTCGTAATCATCGTAGCCCGGTCCGCTGACATTGCGCAGGTAAGAAATTCGCTTTCCATTTTCAGACCAAAACAGCGCCGAGTAGGTCCTGCCTTGCGCATCGTAGACCAAGCGGCGCGCCCCATCGCCATCGATGCCGGAGACCCATATCTCTTTATCTTTGACCGGCAGGAATGCGACCTTGCTGCCATCGGGCGAGGGGATCCCTGAGTGAGCTTCCTTGCGAAATAGTTGCGGCGGTACACCCGTGATGAAGACAGTCCAAATGTCGAGGGTGGCGAATTTAGCGTCAAAACCGCTGACGAGTAGTTTGGTCTGGTCGGGAAACCAAGCGAGGCGTTCGGCCCGAAAGTTGCCCGGCGCATTCAGGGCTACAGTCTTGCCGCTTTGCAGAAGGCGAAGATAAAGACCGTTGATATCGCTGTAGGCGATCCATTTCCCGTCCGGCGATATGGCAGCTGTGGTCACGCGTTTTTCGCTGTCATTGGTGGTGACCTGCGAAAGCGTCGCGGTGTAGCGCACGGGACGGCGTAGAAAACGCCAGCCAAAATAGGCGGAGATCAACACGATCAAGGCCACGACGGCCGACATCCAGGCCCGGGCGTGGAGCTTGGCTTTTTTCTGTTCTGGTGGAGCGGGTGCAACGACGGGAGCCGGGGGCAACCCATCTTCATCTTCTGGTTCCGGCTTGGATTCCGAAGAGGGGGAGGGCCTCGGAGCGGGCGCGGATCGAATCTCCCTGACTTCCGCAATGAAGCGGTAACCTTTGCCGACAACGGTCTCAATATAGCGGGGGCTGCCGGGGTCATCGAGGAGGACTTGGCGGATGCGGCGGATGGCGGTGTTAATGCCCTGGTCAACATCCACCATTTCCGGGGCAGACCAGAGGCGGCGGACGATGTCATCGCGGGTAATGAGGTCGCCGTGGCGCTCTATAAACAAGGTGAGCAGCGCCATGGGGGCCGGCGGCATGCGCAGCCGAAGGCCTTCGCGCCGCAACTGGTAGCGGGCGATATCGAGCTGGAAGGGGCCGAACTCATAAATCGGCGTAGGAGGGGATGGCTCCGGTTTGGGCACAGTCACTTCGTTCCGGATCGGCCCACTGTCTGGTTCCTGGTTCTGCTTGTCTTCCATCGTGTTGGGTTGGAATTCTGAACCGTCACGACCCCAGCTTTGCCCATTCTTTTCTATGACTTATATGGTCAGTCCGCAGTCAGCTTGATTTCATTTCTCAACTATAGCCTACAAGCGGGGTGCCCGCTTAATTTTCCTCACGGCCAATGGAAGGAAGCTTCCGGCGGCCGAAAATCCAGCAGGAGGAGAATCCCATGGCGTTCATTACGCGGCTGACAAGCCTGCTTGTTTTGCTTTTCCTGGCTTCTCTGGCCGGCGCTGGTCTCCTTCTCAGCAATGAGTTACTGGATGGCAGCGACACCGATCTTTCCCGGCCCGTCTCCAGCACCACAACGACTTTGAAGGTGCCACCCAGTGCAGTCGTCGGACAAAGCGTCACCTTAACAGCGCGCGTGACCAGCGATTATGGGCCCGCGCCCGCGGGCTATGTCACGTTTTACCGGAACAAACAGAATGTCGGGCAGGCAACGCTGGATGTTGATGGGAGCGCGACCCTCCCCAGCGGTGGCCTGGCTTTGGGGGCCTATTCCTTTACTGCTCGTTACACCAGCACTGGGGAGGAAGGCATATCCGAATCCACCGAGCAGACGATCACTGTGTATCAAGCGCCGCCGGATCTGGAGCTGCTGCTTTCTCCGCAGACGCTCGAGGTGGCCTATGGGGCCAAGTCTGCGCCGGTGACGATTGAGATTACCTCTAGGTTCGGGCTCACCGGCAAAGTGGACTTCAGCTGCTCGGGCCTTCCGGCGGGCCTGGCATGCGAGTTTACCCCGCAGCGACTGGCACTCGCCGCGGACCACAGCGCGACCGCGAAGTTCACCATCCGCAACCGCTCGGCAGAGAAAGCTCTGGACCGTGGAATGGCTGGCGTAGCCGCGGTGGGGTTCGTCGTCTTGCTCGGCATAGGCGTATGGAGCGGGCGTCCGAAACTATGGCGGTCCTGGCGCCGCTTCTGGTGGGTCACACCGTTGCTGCTGATTGTGCTCACGGCCTGCAGCATGGAGAGAAAAAAAAGAGACGGCGTGGAGCGTGAGACCGGTTCGCGAACGATCCTCGTCAATGCGACGGCGGGAGGCTCAACGCGCTCGACCACGCTTTTGCTGGAGCTCCACTGATCTGGACCAGGCAGACATTCGGGAGCCTCGCAGTGCCCGTGAGTTTTAAGGACAGAATCCGGAAGTCGCAGGACTTCCCAAGACGTTGAAATTGAAGATATCGAAATCGAAGAACAGGAGCATCGAAACCATGGCCCGCAATCTGCGTTGGATCATCAGTCTCTGTGTTGTTCTTACCGCCGGCACGCTGAGCTGGTCGCAGCTTGCCCGGCCCTCCACTCCAAACCGCCCGGCGGGCCAAGTCGTGTATCCCCGCAATGGGCTCTTCATCCGTCCCGCAGAGGACGAAACGGTCAGTGGTGGCAAGTCCGTCCGACTGGAGTTTCCCTCTGACGCCGACATGTCCACGCTGAAGGTGGTCCTGAATGGCAAGAATGTGACCCGCAAATTCAACTCATCCACGTGTGGGAACAACACCTGCATGGACGCCGTTCTCTCCACGCAAGACGGACTGCGCGGGCCTAAAAACGTGCTCTACGCCACCGCCAAGGCTGGCGACGGACGGCTGCTGAGTTCGAGGCAGCGGTTTGACGGTGAGGCCAACAACTCTGTCTTCAGCGCGCGCTCACTCGTGCAAGCTCACGACCTCAATAATGACGTTCCGAATTTGCCGACCTATAGCGCGTTCTTGCCGCCCTCGGTTTCTCTGACCACTAATCCCAATCAGTCGGGATACGTATTCGGCAACCCGTGGATTTTTGTCGGCTCGCAGCAGAAATATCCCGAGGCGACGCTGAACTGTTCGGACTGGTTCTACTCGGTCGTCGTGCTCGACCGGCACACACTACAGGAAGCGACTCCGGCGGCGTGCTTTGCCAACGACAATACTCTGAACGCCTATTTGGTGTCCCTGAAGACCAGTTCCCCGGGAAGCATCGTCATGATGGGCACCAACTATCAGAAATTTACTGCGAACAACTATTTGCTGGACACCACTCCGATCGGCGGCACCAACTACAGCAGCTTCAATCACGACACCGACTATCCTTACCAGTACTTTGTCATCGGCGTCGCCGGAGCCAATCCCGGGCAGGCTTACGAAAACTTCAATACCTGGGGAAATAAGGACCAGCTGCACCAACCCTTCGCCCGAGGGATGTTTGTCGAAGACATCACGGGAAAATATAACTTCATTCCTTCGGACTCCGTCGAGTATGTCGTGGTGCCGAACGGTCGTGGCAACCCCGACTACGCGCCGTTCGGGATGGTTCAACTGGGAGTCCCGCCTGACCAGGCGACACCAACCCACACCGCCAACATCTTTCTTCCCCCGGCCCCTCCCCAGGACACGGGCGGCTACTGGTTGCTGGTCGTAGACCGCCTGACCATGCAGGTCGTTAATTCAGCCAGTGGTGCGTGCCAGGATTCCCAGGCTGGCGCGCCACCTCCCAACACTGTCATCCTCAGCGGTTGTGGGGCGTTCTATCAAACCCACAACGGAGATAACCAATCTCTGGCCACGAGTGAGTACCTGCGGCTTGCCAGCGACCTGCTCAACATGGATCCGCGGCAGATGGCAATCCTGACCACCATCGGCAATGCCGCACTTGCTCCCGGCGACACACCCAGCGACTACACCGTGGCGGCCACCAACGACGGCAACGGCAACTACGGTTACTGGGGAAATCAAAACGACAACGGCGGCGCCGGCTTCTTCAACGCGATCAAAACACTCGGCGGCCCGCCCTATGCCACCATGAAGATGTGGACGGACTCCGCCCCGAGCGTCGTGAGTGCTTATTCATTGATTGCCGCCCGCGCGTTGGGGGACACCATGAACGGCCATTCGGTGGTCTCGACCACCGCCTACTCGCAACAGGGACAGACCGGCTACCTGCACGGAATCATGACCCGCGACCGTTTCGGCTGGTTCCGTCCCAGCCACAACTCGCAGGACGACACCTTTGGTAGCGACAGCGCCGACTTCAGCATGGACCACATTACCTCGCAGCAGCCGGTGGATTGGCCGGAGTTGAGCACGGTTCTGACCGGTACGCCGGGCGGCAGCCTGGAAGGCCAGCAACAGGCCTATCGCTACATCAGCTATCTCCTAATCTCGAATGTGTATCTGCGGCACACCGTCGGACACCAGGACGATCTCCACTACTTCTTCACCGGTTCGCTGAACTCGTTTATCGACTATCACACGTATGACCCGGCAATTCTCCCGTGGGTCGGGACCTCCTCCACTTTCCCGACTGACTGCACAGTCACCGGCACTACCGCGACCTGTAACTTCCCGGCAGAGTTGAATCTGCCGTCCGCAACCTTCACCCAAGCGGACTTCAACAACGTGAAGGCGCAGATGTCGAACGAAGTCGTCGCCTTGACTAACGTAGTGGCGTTTCTCTCCACCGGTTCGGTCAACATGAAGGACATCGTGGCTGCGGGCAACGCCAGCATCGCGCTGGAGATGATCGCCGCCGCCGACACCATTCAAACCGCGCCAGACCTGAAAGCGGACAGCTCGAGTCCGGTGACCCTGAACTCGTCCAATATCCTTGGCCTGGCCAGCAGCGTGGTCGATGTCGGATCGACTCTCGCGACCGATGGACTGATCTCGCCAGAGCTGGCGCCAGTGGTCAGCGGCGGACTCTCGATTCTGGGATCGTTCCTGAGCGGCGCCGGCTCCGTCGCCGGAGGCTTGACCCAGGGGGGTGGAGATCCCAACAACCTTCCCAGTCTCGACTACACTGTACAAACCACCATCGGAAAGATGGCCAGCAGTGATCTGCAAGGCACGTTGAGCGCCGGCTTTGACACCACCTCAGACAACATCCTTTCCGATTGGAACAAGCTCTCCCAACTGGAAGCGCTGGTCACCGACACTAATAATCCCAGTTTTTATGCTCCTGACCAGACTGTGCAGAATGCGGCCGTGCAGGTCTTCAATCGCGCCACACAACGTAGCTTGTTCCTCTCCATCTTTGAGGCTGGCTTCCAGGTGCACTTCTGGCCGCAGGTGGTAGGCCGTCTGATGGAGGAACCAGCGCCGGGAACCAGCTACTATCCCAGCGAGGGTGGTCAGAGCAACGGTTGCCACGCGTTCTATTACTTCGCAACAAACTCCGTGGTGCCATACAGCTACGCGGTTTATCCCAGCCCCTCCCCCCTGGGATCGCCATTCGAACAGTATGGTGGCATTCATGATGGCTACGTACTGGCCGTCGGCATCACCAACGGCGGAACGGGCAGGGCCTACTCCGGCAACCCAACCCAAAACGTAACCTTGCTTGGGTTCGGCAACGCGCCTGGGCAACTGAATCTTCCCGAAGAACCGTTTGTGATTCAGGGTGGTCCCATGAACCAGGCGGGCAAATGGCTGGACATGTCGCAAGGCGGCGGCAACCCGGACGTCGATTCAACCAACCCTGCTGGTTTCTACAACTCAGACATCTGCGACGCTTTTGACGGCGTCGGGGGCCAGGAAGGAAATCCGGGACAGCCTCCATCGTCACGCATCCAGACCACGACCACGCTGACCGCGCCAACCAGCATCGTTTTGCGCGAGACCCTGCCTTTGAGCGTGAAAGTCACGGCGACAGACGGCAGCACGCCGTCCGGCACCATCGCCTTCTACCAGGGCGACAACAAGCTGTATGAAACCACCCTCAATGCCACGGGTAGCGCGAGCTACACGGTGAGCGGGCTGAATCTCGGCACGTTCCCCTTTGTTGCCTACTACACCACTAACAAGACCTACAAGGCTTCACAATCCGAGGAGACGTTCGTAACGGTTTACGCAACCTCTCCGGACATGGCGTTGTCACTCTCGACTCGGACTCTGCCGGTCACCTATGGTCGGACGTCCGGGCCGGTAAGCTTCCAGGTCACTCCGAAAAACGGCCTCGCCGGTGCGGTGGAGTTCAGTTGCTCGGGATTGCCTTCGGGGCTTGCCTGCTCGTTCAACCCGGCACAAGCGCTGGTGGCACCGGGCGGCGTCAGCACGTCGTTCACGATCATCACCACCAAGTCGCAGACGGCGCGCCTGGGGATGCCGGAGAATTTCAACCTCGCAACTCTGGGCCTGATGTTCGGTTTCGTCTCCATCCCGGGAGTGTTCAGCCTGAGCGCACTGCGCAAGAAAGCCCGCAACAAAAATATCCGCCGCGTTCTCTGGCTGGCTCCGGTCCTGCTTCTGGTCGCGCTGGTGGGCTGCGGCGGCGGAAGCGGAGGCAACGGTGGCGGTGGTCATGAAACCGGCCCCCACACCATCCTGGTGAATGCGACGCAGGGGTCGCTCACTCGCTCCATCACCCTCACTCTGAACATTCAGTAAATCAACCATGATCCAGAGCGGCGGTTTTGTCGCCGCTCTGGAATCACTCAGCAGTCAGTCTGCTTCAAATTCAGAAAGGAAACGAACATGGTCCGTCCAGATACGGTCCGCTCAGGCATGGATCGTCCAATTTCACGGCGTTCTTTCATCGCGGCAGCAGGAGCCTCCGTAGGAGCAGCCTTGTTCATGGGGCACGGAGCTGTTCCGTCGCTGTTCGCAAAGGGCCCCGCGTCATCTGGCGACACCAATTGCAGGCGGCCATGCGGACGCTTGAGGTCCATGGCAAAGCCGCGCCGATGATGGGGCTGCAGCAGGCAAACGGCAAGCAGGGAATTACTGCGACCTTCCGCCACACCTATCGTTCATGGCTCGACGCAACGGGCGCACCGGTCGGAGTGCAGCAGAAATTGATGCGCCATGAGCACTTGTCCACAACCATGAATGTGTATGGGAATGCCCTGATGGAATTGAAGCGAGAAGCCAACAGCAAGATCGTGCAGTTGGTGCTGGGGCAAGAAATAGGGGAATTGGGCGAGGAAATCAGCGATGAGATTTACGCTGGATACACCTCACGCCTTAATTGACCTTTTTCTGCCCTGCGGAAAAAAGGCTGAATCCCCGTAACTTATTGATGGAGTTGGTTGCGGGGGCTGGATTTGAACCAGCGACCTTTGGGTTATGAGCCCAACGAGCTACCAGACTGCTCCACCCCGCACGACAATCATAACAACCTGTTCGGGCAGCGTCAAACGCGCGCGCATCAGGGAACCCAGCCGATGTGCGCGGGCGATGAGGCGGCACTTGCGATGACCTTCGCGTGTTTACCGCTGGCATCTCCATCCCACGCCGATTAACGATCGTTAAAGCTGGTTGCGTAACGGAATGACTCCACCGGGTGCCCGTCTTTTGTCTCTTGCAGCGCTTGCAGGCCTTTCTTGGTTTTTTGCCAGGTGTCCGGATCCCAATCCGGCCGATATTTGGCCTCCGCGGGTTCGAACTGGCTGACCTGCTTGAGCAGGGAATCAGCTTTGAGGTCAAACACCGGCTCGATATTGACCCAATAATTGGCCTCCTGGGGTGAGGGATAAAAGAAATAAAGTTCGGGCACGGTGTAAGGAGCGAGGCCGCGCTCGAGCAGTAGGTTGGGGAAGTAGAGGCGGAATTGAGCGGCGCGCACCGCATCGATGGTGTTGAAGGCGGCCATGCGGTGATCGGTCTTATGCCAGCGTTCGTACCATTCGCCAGGATCGACCGAGAGCAGCACGTCGGGACGAATTTGGCGAATAATGGCCACCGTCTCCTCTACCAGTTTGGGTTGCGCCGCGTACTCCAGCATGCCGTCGTCGTAGCCCATCCAAATAAGATTTTCTTTGGCGGTGCCCAGCAATCCTTCGGAGGCTTCTTCTTCCTGTTTGCGAATGGCGGCCAGACGCTGGGAGCTCATTTCCGGATCGGACGAGCCTTTGTCATCGTTGGTGTAAATGGCAATCACAACCTTGTTGTGGTGGCGATTCAGCAGAGCAATGGTGCCGCCCGCGCCAAAGACGTCGTCATCGGGATGGGGCGTGAAAACCAGGATGGTTTTGTCGTGCAGATCTTCCAGCCGGGTTTTGGGAGTTTGGGCGACGCAGGCGACGGTCAAGCACAGATACGCCGCGCTCCGCAGGATTTGCCACAGAAGTCTGCGGGAAGGTGGGAGAGTAATGCGAGAGGTGCAAGTCGTCATAGGTTCGTTCTCGTTGTGCGAAGTTACGCCTGGTAAGTTAATAACTGTTTCGGTCTAAATTAGCCAGAAATGGCGAGAGTTTTCCAGAAGAAATTAACGAAATCGGAATAAAAGTGGGTGATGGCGAGCCCGAACACCCTCCATTCGAGAGGAATCGAAACAGAAAGGGACGAGGCAAAAGCAGGGGCTGGCGAGGCGAGCAGGAGTATCCGAAGGGAAGAGAGGGAGAGGCGGGAGTGATTCCCAGAAATATGACAATATTTCTGTATTTTGTGAAATAAAACAGAATTTAGAGAAACATTTTCGGCCGCTACTTGAAACCTATTGACAGGAATACGATGCATCGATAATTCCGGCTTGACAAGGGTAACTCTGCGAAACTAAAAGTATCGTATCGAAGCAATACGAAATACGTGCCCGAAGTTCAACTTTGTCACTCATCAGGAGCCGGACATGCGATCTTGGTCACTTCCCCAGATAATTTGTCGAGTTCTTAGCGTTTGTCTCTTACTGACCCCCTTCCTCCTGGTGGCTCCGGCCTCCGGCCAGGCCAGCTACACGGCACAAATTCGTGGCGTTGTCACCGACCGCAGCGGGGCGGTGGTGCCCAATGCCACCGTCACCATTACCAATGACGCGACCAATATCAGCGCCACGGCCAAAACCAACAGTGAAGGTCTATATATTCTGACCGGCCTGCGGCCGGCGACTTACACGATTCGCGCCGACGCGGCCGATTTCCGCTCGCTGGAAAAGAAGAACGTCGTGCTCGGGGTCGACCAGCAGACCACGATCGATTTTTCGCTCAGCCCGGCCAGTATCAGCACCAATATTGAAGTGACCGAGTCGGCCCCTCTGCTCGATACCGAAACGGCCAATCTGGGCACGGACATCAGCAACCAGTATGTGCGCGACATCCCGCTGTACAACCGGAGCGTCTTCGGCCTGGTCTTTCTGGCGGGCGGCGTGACGGAAACCACCGGGTCGGGCATTAACGACAACTATCCTTCAGGCACAAACTTCGTCTCCAACGGCCAGCGCAATGCGACCGCGGAAGTCCGCCTGGATGGCAGCCCGATCAGCGCGCCGGAGCAGGGCGAAGGCGGCAACAGCAACGTCTACTACCAGCCTTCGGTGGAGATCATTCAGGAATTCAAGCTGCAGAACAACAGCTTCTCCGCGGAATTCGGCAACAATGGCGGGACCGTAATGAACATGGTGCTGAAGCAGGGCACCAACAATTTTCATGGCAGCGGCTGGTGGTATGGGCAGCGCTCTGTCTTTGATTCCCGCGACTTCTTCAATAACGGCGAGAAGCCCGATCATAGCCGCAACCAGTACGGCTTTTCGCTGGGCGGACCCATCATCAAGAACAAGACCTTCTTCTTTCTGGATTTTGAGCGCGTAACCCAGGGCGACCCGGTCAACATCGAAGCCCGGGTGCCGACGGCACTGGAAAGGGCGGGAGACTTCTCCCAGAGCGGGACTCCGATCTACGATCCTTCCCAATGCTCGCCCTCGGGTGACAGCTGTGTCCGCCCGCGGTTTTCTTTCGACGGCGTGGATGATGTGATGGATCCGGCCTCCATCAATCCCATTGGTCAGGCCATCCTGAACCTCTATCCCGAAGCCAATATTTCGGGCGCGGAATTCCCCGATCCAAACTATCGCAGCGTATTGCTCTCCAGTTTTGAATCGTGGCAGTTTGACGTGAAGGTCGACCACCAGATCAACAACCAGCACAAGATAGGCGGGCGCTACAGCCGCCACTCCGACAACTATTCCACGCCGACGGTTTTCGCCAATGGCGATATGTTCAACGACGGCGTGATCTACGAGACGAAGGTCCAGAATGGCGGGCTGGAATACAGCTGGTCGCCGACTTCCAATATGTTGTGGACCAGCCGCCTGGGCATTGACCGCGTGGTGGCCCCCGGCATGACCAATAATTATCCCACGCTGACCAGCGTCGGATTGCCTTCCGTTCTGGACGCCAACGGTCTGGACCGTATGCCGGCCATCATTACCGGCGATGATCCCTGGACCTCCATGTTCAGTCAATGTTGCGTGGACACGCACTTTGCTCATACCCTGGCGACTTATTCGTCCGCGTTGCAATGGGTGCATGGCGCGCATTCCTTCAAGTTCGGGGGAGAGCAACGTCGCTTCTACAACAATTTCTGGCAGCCCAATTACCCCAGCGGCCTGTTTGATTTCAGCCGTGATGTCACGACCCAACAGCCTAATGCCGGGCTTGGGGATGAAGGACAAGGCAACGCCTTCGCCACCATCCTCACGGGTTTCCCCTATTCCGGCGAATTGAATATCGTTCCTGCCGTGGCCGACCTCTCCAAGGAAACCGCCTTCTTCGTGATGGACGACTGGAAGGTGACGCCGAAATTGACGGTGAATATCGGCCTACGCTATGAGTGGAGCACCCCTTACACCGAGCGCTACAACCGGGTGCAGTTCAGCGATTTCTCCGGCGACAGCGGAATTAATCTACCGGGACTGGGCGAAATCAAAGGCACCACCATCTTTGCCAACTCCAACCGGCGCAGCGTACCCATCGATCGCAACAACTTTGCTCCGCGTTTGGGATTTGCTTACCAGTTGGCCCCGAATACGGTGATTCGCGGCGGTGCCGGACTCTTCTACGGCATGAATGTGGCCACCAACTTTCAGTATGCCGGCACGGCATTCCGCAAATCGGCCGCCATCCACTTCACTACGGACAATTATGAAACCCAGTTTGCCACCCTTGCCAATCCCTTCCCCAACGGCTTAGCCGGCCCGCAGGGCGACAAGTACGGAGCACTGGCGCAGTGGGGTTTCGGTAACGAGAACGACCTGGGCACCGAGACTGCGCGCAATGCCGAGATCTACCAGTGGAACCTGGGAGTGCAGCACCTGCTGCCCGGCCAAGTGTTGATCGCCGCTGATTACTCGGCCAATCGCAGCACCCACCTGCCCTGGGCGGGAACGTCGAGCACGCGCAACCGCAACTTCCTCTCTTCCACGGTGCGCGATCAGCTGGTGGAAGAAAAGAATCCTACCCACGATCCAAGCAATAACGCCGTGTCTGACTATCTCAACAACACAGTGGCCAACCCGTTCCAGCCGCTTTTTGTGCCCGGTGCGGAGCAGATTTTTGACGAGCCGGATTCCATCTACAACGATGCGGAAATTCCGCAGATCAATTTGTTGCGGCCCTATCCGCAGTTTGATGGATCTTTCGCCGGCCTGCCTCTGCTGGCGGCGAGTTCCTGGTACCACTCGCTGCAGGTCCGCTTCCAGAAGCGCACGACCCACTATGTTAGTTTTGAGGGCAACTACACCTGGGCCAAGGCCACGGATTATTCTTCGGCTGGGGCCAACGCCTGGATCGGCAATCTAGGTGCGGACAATCCGCAGGTGCTCGATGACCTGGCGGCGGAGCACAGTGTGGGCGCCAGCGACACCCGCCACCGCTTCACCACCGCGGTCATCATCGATCTGCCCTTCGGTCGTGGCCGCTGGATTGGCGGCGGCATGAACAAGACGACGGACGCCATTGTGGGGGGATGGTCGTTGAATTCCTTCATTACCCTGCAAAGCGGACAACCGCTGGCCATTGGCATGAACAGTCCACGCCTGGCGGATGGCAACCAAAGACCGGATGTGATTTGTTCCAATCTTCGTACCGGCATCAGCTTTACCGAGGCCGCCATCACGGGAGCCCCGTATCTGAACTCCGATTGCTTTGCCGATCCTGGCGATAACATCGCGGGCAACGCGCATCGCTTCTTTGACAACCTGCGCGGCCCGGGTATCCGCAACCTGGACCTGTCGCTTTCCAAGGAATTCAACATCCACGAGGACATGAAGCTGCAGATCCGCGCGGAGATGTTCAACGCAACCAACACCCCGCGCTTTGCCTTCCCGGTCACCGGCTGGGGAAGCGAGAGCTTCGGGAATGTCAATTCCACTACTGGGAACTATCGCAAGATGCAGTTTGGCGCGCGGTTCCAATTCTAAATACCGGCCGGCCCTCAGCTGCATCCAGAGGGCCGCGCAATTTGCCATCGCACCCCCACCCTGCATCGGCCGCTCGGAAGCTCTCCGGGCGGCTGGTGTCCGGCCTCCGCACGGAAGGTTGACATCATGGACAGACGGCGGTTTCTGCAAGCAGGGAGCAGCGCAGCGCTGTTAACGGCCGCGGGACATGCATTTGCCCACGTTCCCGCCCACAACTTCGAGCAATACAACTTTGGTCCCGGCCCGGAAGTGAGCGACCGCCTCTATCAGGGGCCGTTCTCGGCCGATGCCTATCCCAGCTGGAATGTGGTGATGGCGCTCACCCCATCTGAAGATGTCGTCCCCAATTACGGCATGGGGCTGATCACCTACGTCTGCGATGAGATGGGGCCGCAATTGGCCCCGGGACGCACGTTGGAGCAAACCCTCGAGGACCTGGTGAAGATTCCCATGGGGAGCAAGCTCTACCTGCGGGTGAATTGGAAGGACGTGCAGTCTCGTCCCGGGAGGCTGGACCTGTGCGAGCACTGGAAGATCACTTTCGCCCTGGCCAAACAGTATGGTAAGCGCATCGGCCTGCGCGTCATGCTGAGCAATCCGGACATTCCCGGCTATGCTGCGCCCGATTTCGTCCGCGAGAAAGTTCCCTATGTGAAGCTGGGCGAGTGGCAGGGACGTCTGCGCGAAGAACCACGCTACGATGATCCCGCGTTTCAGGCGGCGTTTGAAGAGCTGATCGGCCTGCTTTCCGCCGATTATGACGGCCATCCCGACGTGGAATATGTGGACACCTGCATGTACGGGTTCTGGGGAGAAGGGCACACCTGGCCGCTGGAGAAGAACCCATTCCCAGATTACGCCACCGCGGAAAGCACCTTCGTGCGCATGTTCCAGCGGCAGAACGCCCACTGGCGCAAGACCCCGCTGGCCACCAACACCCAGCCCGATTTCAGCAAAGTCGGCAACTCGGAACTGGTTGATCGCACCATCCGCAGCCACAACTGGCTACGTACCGACACCATCTTCATTGAAAACGAGCAGATCGAGGCCCTGAGCAATCGTCCGCCGTGGGCGGGCGTGTCCATCGAAGTTGGAATGTCCGATGGTGACCCCAAGAGCTTGCACCTGGATGAAGGGATTCCGTACACCGACAACGTCGTGCACCACGCGCAGGACGCAGCGGCCAATTATTTTTCTCTGTGGAACTGGCACCGCATTCGCGCCGACCGCGTCATGGCCTACTACGAGAAATATCCCAAAGCGATTGACGGGTTGGCGAGGTGCATCGGCTATCGTGTGCGCCCCTCGTGGATCTGGACCTATCACGAGCAAGGCGAGCCAGGCCTGATTCTAGGGCTGGTGAATGATGGCATCGCCGGGGTGCCCGGAGTGTTGCGGATTGCCGTGACTACGCCCGAAGGCCGCGTGCTCTCGAGCGGCTCTCTGGACGCCGGATATCCATTGCCGCGCAAAGTTCGTCAGGCCAAGTTGCCGCTTCCCAAAGATGTAAAGTGGCAAGGATTGCGCCTGAAAGCGGAAATTGAAGTGAAGGGACAGACACATCCTGTGCGCTGGGCGTGCGCGCAAAAACTGAATGACGATGGCAGCCTGACTTTACGTCCTACCCATGGTTTGAATATCTCGGATGTGACAGGCGTGTAACCCAAACTTAGCAGGGCAACCAGATCAGAAGGGAAGATCCGTATGCGGATGGCGAAAGCGCTCTTTACCTGTGCCGTACTCTCCTCAGTATTGTTGATGGGGGCCCCGGCCGGGCCCGGCCAGAACTGGACCCACTACGTGCGCATCGGCGCCTACGGGCTGGAGGAAAACCGGATCGACGACCTGATCCGCGATGCACAGGCCACTCATGTCTACGGCATCGAAGTCGACAATGATATTCCCGGAAGATACGAAAGCTTCGTTGATCCCACGGCCAAGCTGGCGGCGTTGCGCGAGGTCTCCAAAAAGGCACACGCCATCGACAACAAGGTCTATGTGTACATCGCCGGCACCGAGTGCATTACCGCCAATGCCGACAAGTCGCCCCACTCCATGGTGAAGGACCACCCCGAGTGGTTACAGCGCAAGCTGAACGGCGACCCCGCCGTGTTTACTTCCGGCGCGGCATTTTGGATTCGTCCCGGAGATGAAGATGTCTGGATCAGTCCTTATGCCATGCCCTGGCGCAAGATCTACATGGAGCGGGTGCGGCAGATTGCCGCCACCGGCGTGGATGGCATTTATGTGGATATTCCCTATTGGATGACGCACTTTGATGGCTGGGAGGACTCCTGGGCCAGCTTCGACGATTTCACGATCGCGGCCTTCAAGGAGCAGACCGGACTGGACGCCCGCAAGGAAGTGAAGATCGGCGATTTTTCTGATCCCGGTTTCCGCAAGTGGATTGACTTCCGCATCGCCACCCTGACTGCTTTCATGAAAGAGATCCGTGACCAGGCCCGCTCGGTGAACCCGGAGATCATGGTCATTCCGGAAATCTACCCCGGCATCGAGCAGGAAGCGACCCGCGTGGGCGCGGACGTCTATGACATGTACCCGGTGGTGGATGCCATTGCGCACGAATATGAGTTCGGCTCGGGCGACCACACGGCTTCGGCCCGCACCCAGCTCGATTGGTTCCTGTACCAGGCCGGCATGCTGTCGTTCCGCGCCTTCGCCCAGGGCAAGGCCTCCTGGATATTGAATTACTCCTGGGACGGCGATAAGAACGTGAACGCGGGTGAAGCCATGCGGACCCTGGCCGGCTCGCAGCTGATGGTGGGCGCCAATTTCTGGGACGCGCCCGGCCACTCCATGGGCGGTTCGAATGACAAGGCGGTGCGCACGGAAATCTTCAGCTGGATCGAGAAGCACGACAAAGTGTTCTTCCGTCCGCGCAGCCCCATGCATCCGGTAGGCGTCTACTTTTCCCCGGCCAGCCGCAACTTCGACGCGTCGCGTTTTCTGCCTTCGTATCGCGGAACCCTGGTGCTGCTGCTGCAGAAACACATCGAGTTCCAGGTGGTCACGCCGCGCACCTTGGCGCAGTTCCAGGGATCGTCGTTGGTTTTGCCGGACGTTTCTGTACTTTCGGCGGAGGAACAATCCCTGCTCAAGAAATATGCAGCCGGAGGAAATCGCTTGATCGTGGCCGGCGCTGACGCCACAGGGCTGGCGGCCTCGCCGCAGGTAGTCCACCTGGAGTCTTCGCCGGGAAGGACGCATTTTGCCGGCCTGGAAAAGGATTTTGCCCAGGCCACCCAGGCCCTGGCTCCGGAATTCTTCCGCTTGCTTCCCCAGGACAACAGCCTGACCGTGGAAGCCTCGCCCTACGTCGCCGCGAATATTGCCTCGGTCGACGGCAAGCCGCATGTATTCCTGGCAAACTTCGGCGGCATCGTGCCCCACCAGAACGTAAAGCCTACGCCAGAGACTGGCGCGCGGGTCTCGGTTCCGGCAACGCGGAAATGCAAGTTGAAGTTTCTGCCTTTCCTGGGCGAAGAGCAGACCGTGAGTGGAAAAGTCTCAGGCGATCGCCGGGTTTTCCAGCTTCCTGCGTTTGATCGCGGGGCGGTGGCATGGATCGTGGATGGGAAAGAATAAGCAGGAGGCTTTATGAAGAGGCAAGGCATGTATGCAGGAATCATGGCGCTGCTTTTGGCGGGCGCAGTCTGGGCCCAGACGCCGGCGCCGGCTCCTTCCGCACAGATCGGCTACTCGGCCGATCCTAACGCCGACCAGAAAAAGACCCTTCTGTTGAAGGATTTCAAGCCGGTGTCCATGCTGCACGCGCCGGCGCATGAAGTGCCCCGGGCGAAGTTCTACGTCATCGACGTGCACAACCATGCCAACGATGCCGCCGGCATTGATGAGCACGTACCGCCGGAGCAGATTGTCAAAGCCATGGATGCGACCAACGTCCGCACCATCGTGATCCTGACCGGCATGTGGGGCGACAAGCTGCAACATGTCATCGACGAGATGGTGAAGCCCTATCCCGGCCGCTTCATGGTGTTCACCCAAATTGACTGGAGCAAGATCGATGACCCCAACTTCAGCCAGGAGATGGTGGCGCAGATCGATGATGCGGTCGTGCGTGGGGCGCGCGGACTGAAGGTGCTCAAGGACCTCGGCCTCGGCGTGAAGGACAAGACGGGCAAGTTCATCACGGTGGACGATCCTCGTCTCGATCCCGTGTGGGAGGAGTGCGGCCGCCTGGGGATTCCGGTGTCCATCCACGTGACCGACCCGGAGGCCTTTTTTCATCCCATCGATAACACCAATGAGCGCTATGAGGAGTTGATCGGACATCCGGACTGGAGTTTCTACGGGCCGCAGTTTCCCAGCAAAGAATCGATCCTGGCGGCGCGCGACCGCGTCTTCGCCCGGCATCCGCGTACTACGTTTGTGTCCCTCCATTTTGCTAACTGGCCGGAGGACCTGGACTACGTCTCCAGCGTGCTCGAGAAGTATCCCAATGTGATGGTGGAATTCGGCGCGCGCGAGGCCGAGCTGGGCCGCCAACCCCGGCGGGCCACGGAATTCTTTCTGAAATACCAGGACCGCATCATGTTCGGGACGGACAACGCGGTGGAAGAAGCTATGTACCGCAACCACTTCCGCTGGCTCGAGACCACGGACGAATACTTCGACTATTGGGGATATCCGGGGCAGGGCCGCTGGAAGATTTATGGCATGGGCCTGCCCGACAGCGTGCTGGAAAAAATCTACCATCGCAATGCGGAGCGCATGTTCCGTCAGTTTAAAGGCGCGGATCTGGCCAAAAAGGGAGCGCAATGATGATGCAGCCCAAAACGATCGCAATCGTCTCCACTCTTGTTCTCGCCGGCCTGTTGGCGGGATGCAAAAAGCAGGAAGTCCAGGCCCCGGCGGTCGCGCCGGCGTCCACGATCAAGGTAGAGCCCTCGGCCGGCGGCGGGCCGATCGTGGTCACGACCAGCGCGGCGGAGTTCCTCATCTTTCCTTCCGGCGCGGTGCAGGCGGCTCTTCTCAAGGACGGAGCCAAGCTGTCTTTAGACACGCTCTCTCCCGATGCCAACTATCTGGTCAGCAACAAGAAAGATATTCGCTTCACGCTCGATCTGGCCAACGCCAAGGTCAGTGAGGCCACGGGAAAAATGGGGCGCGGCAAGCACATTGAAATTCCGGCCCAGGCGGCCGCGACAGGGGTCCAACTTACCCTGCAGGCGGATGCCTATGACGAGTTTCCCAATATCCTGCTGAGCAGCGCGCAGTATAAAAATACCGGCACAGCCGAGGTGAAGGTCGACAACGTAGTCGCCCAGCAGCATCGCTTTGATTCCCGCGTGGCGGGCAAGCCTTATGAGATGTGGTCCTATCAGGGCGCGAGCTATGACTGGGGCGAAGATGACGTGGTCAAGCTGGCCAAAAATTTCTCCCGGCCGAATGCAATGGGAGAGGTGGTGAAGGGCGGATACGGCGGCGGCATTCCGGTCGTCGCATTCTGGAATGGTTCCGTCGGTGAGGCCATTGGACATATCGAGACCGTGCCCCTCACGCTCTCGGTGCCGGTGGACGTGCAAGGAGACGGGTTCGTCAAAGCCGCTGTGGAAATTCCCGCCAATACCACCTTAAAGCCGGGAGAAAGTTTTGCTACGCCGCGTACCTTTGTGGCCGTCTACCGCGGCGATTTCTACCAGCCGCTGCACCTCTGGTCGCGCGTGCTGCAGAAGGAAGGCTGGGAGATCCCTAAGCCCAGCGACGAAGCCTACAACATCAGCTGGTGCGGCTGGGGCTATGAATCGGACGTGACCCCGGCGCAGATGTTGGGCACCATCCCTAAGCTGAAAGAGATGAAGATCAAGTGGGCCACGCTCGATGACCGCTGGTTCAACAACTACGGCGATTGGGCGCCGCGCTCCGATACTTTCCCGGGGGATTCCATTAAGACACTGGCCGACGACTTCCACAAACAGGGCATGCTGGTGCAGCTGTGGTGGCTGCCGATTGCCGTGGAAGACGGGCAAGGGAAGTGGGACCACCCCTATGGCATCGCCAATGTTGTGAAAGAGCATCCGGAATGGCTGATTCTCGACAAAAATGGCAAGCATGCCCGCATGACTCGTAATCTGGCGGCTCTGTGTCCGGCGGTGCCGGAGGTGCAGGCCTATTTCAAGAAGCTGACCGAAACCTTTATCCGTGACTGGGGCTATGACGGGCACAAGCTCGACAACATCTACACCGTTCCGGCCTGCTATAACCCGGCGCACCACCACAAGTCGCCACAGGACTCCGTAAACGCCGTGGCCGACGTATATAAGGTGATTTTCCAGACCACGCGGGCGCTGAAGCCGGAGAGCGTCACACAGTCCTGCCCCTGCGGCACCCCGCCGTCGCTGGCCTGGCTGCCTTACATGGACCAGGCTGTGACCGCGGACCCGGTCGGCGCGGTGCAGGTCCGCTACCGCATCAAGATGTACAAAGCGCTGCTGGGGCCGGAATCCGCCGTGTATGGCGACCACGTGGAGCTTTCCGCCATGACTCGCGTGGGCAAGGGCTGGAGTGAGCACGGGGACGATTTTGCTTCCACCATTGGCACGGGTGGCGTGGTGGGCACGAAATTTGTGTGGCCGGACCCGGGTCCCAAGTTCAAGGCTGTTAATTTGACGTCCGACAAGGATGCCCACTGGAAGAAATGGATTGATCTCTACAACCAGAAGATGCTTTCCAAGGGCACATTCCTGGATCTTTACACCTTCGGATATGACACCCCGGAGGGATACGCCATCTCCAAAGATGGAAAGATGTATTACGCGTTCTTTGCCCCGGACGGGACCCCGTGGAAAGGGGAAGTGGAGCTGCGTGGCCTGCAGCCCGGCACTTACCACGTGACTGACTATGCCGAAGGAAAAGACCTGGGCACGGTGGAGGTCACATCCAATCAGCCGGCCAGGCTCAAGGCCGAATTCTCGCAACACTTGCTGCTGGAGGTCTCCAAGTAGTCTGCCGTCTTAAGCCGTGCTGGCAGCCGGAGGCTGGGGCGCTCTTGTCGTGAAACTGCGCCCCCGGCGCTCCGGCCCCAGCAGTACCACAATGCACAGGCCTACGATGGTGGCGATTTCGAAGCCGGCCAGCGCCCACTCATAGCCGAAGCGCGACTTCAATTGATATTCGATGACTGGCGTGCGCGCCGCCAGCACAATGCCCATTTGATAAGCCAGGCCGGGAATCAGCCCGCGCGTGGCGTCCGGCGATAACTCGCTTAGGTGCGCCGGAATAATGCCCCACGCGCCCTGCACTCCCACCTGCATCACGAACGCTCCCAGGGCCAGCACCCCCGCGCTGCTGCCGAAGGCCCACAGCGGAATGATGGCGATGGCCACCATCAGCGCGGCGATCAGACTGCGCCGCCGCCCCCAACTCTCCGAAAGGTGTCCAAAGGTGATGCCGCCCACCATGGCCCCGATATTTCCCAGAATCACCAGTTGTGAGACCGTCGACCCGGCAAAGCCGTGCACGGTCTTGAGGAAGTCGGCGTACAAGTCCTGCGTGCCATGCGAGAGGAACATCATGAAGGTCATGAACACGACCAGGTAGGCGAAGAGCTTCCAGTTCTGCGCCAGCGACCTCAGGACGGCAGTAAAGGAGGGCAGGCGATGTTCCTTCCAGGCATGAGACTCCGGCACCTTGCTGCGCACATAGAGCGCCAGCAGAGCGGGAACGCCGCCCAGAAAGAACATGCCGCGCCACCCCCAGTGGGGATAGGCCAGCCAATAGGCGACCGCCGCCAGCAGATAGCCAATGGCGTAACCGTTCTGCAGGATCCCGGAGAGAATGCCGCGCTTTTTCTCGGGGGCCATTTCCATGGCCAGAGAGGCTCCAATGCCCCATTCTCCACCCATGCCAATGCCGTAAAGCGCGCGCAGAATCAGGAATGTGGTGTAGTTGGGAGCGAAGCCACAGAGCAGCTCGACCAGCGAAAAGAAGATCACATTGGCCATCAGCGGGCCGCGCCGGCCATAGCGGTCAGCCAGCAATCCAAAGATCAGCGCGCCCACCGGCCGCATGAGCAGCGTCCAGGTGAGCGTGGCCACGATGTCATGTTTTGAGACCTTGAATTGTTCGGCCAGCGCATCAAACAGAAAGACCACCACGAAGAAGTCGAAGGCATCGAGCGTCCAGCCCAGAAAACTGGCGGTCACGGCATGGAACTGCTCACTTCGGGTATAGGTTTGAGACATGCGGGCTCCGGGGAATGCCAGTCAGGCGCGGCTTCGGGTTCGGTCGAAAATGGTCACACTACGCCGCCCCGAGCGCTTCTGGCAAGAGGCTAGGTGAATTCCTACCGGAGAGACCGGGGAGGATCACGGGTGCAGAGAGAGGGACATCCACTCTTCATCGACGTAGGTCCCGTTGATCTTGAGGGCTTGCGGGTCCACGGAATAGAGACGAAAGCCCAGCGATTCGTATAACCGCCGGGCGGGCGCATTGCCTTTTCCCACGGCGAGAATCACCGACTCGAGCTCCGGTTGCTTGCGGGCATGCTCCAGCAGCGCGCCGAGAAGTTTCTTCCCAATGCCCTGGCCGGCATATTTTTTTTGCACATAAACCCCCCAGATCAGGCCGCGGTGACGGGTTTTGACCTGGGTATGGCGGTAGAAGCCCGCCATACCGGCCAGTCGCTGGCCGTCAAAGGCGCCCACCACGATGTCGGAAGGCCGCTGAACCAGCTTCTGGGCGGTCGTTTCTAAGCTGTTTTGGCGGTGCTCTTCGGGGGCATCAACAAAGGCGAGCGGCTCCCGTTCCAGCGCTTCCAGCCGAAGGTTCCAGAAGGCTTCCGCGTCCTGGGCGGTAAGGGTACGGATTTCCATGTCACATTTTAGACCGGAGGCTGCGCCGGCGGAACTTGGCGGTTCTGCGGAATTCCTGAAACTTAGCCACCCCACGCCTCCACTTTTCCACAAACAGCCTCTGAGGCGGAGGGCATCTCAAGACTATGATCCGAAAATTATCCTCAGGAAAATACCGTTTGTATTCGCGCAAGCTGGACCCCAAGACAGGAAAGCGGAAGAATCTGGGGACATTTTCCTCGCGGGCCGCCGCCGAAAAGCATGAGCGGGCGGTGCAATACTTCAAGCGGCACTGATCGGCGAGCCTCGGCGCCATTCCCAGCCACTCACGATATTTCTATACAACACTTTACATTCCTAAAGTGTCGGGCCGGACACCGTTCTTGCGATGGGCCCGCATCTAACCCACTTCGGCGCAAGGCCGGATCGATTCCTTGGGCGAAGGACGGTAGACAAAATGGCAGGCAGTCTCCTACGAAAGGCGGCTTCCCTCGGGCAGATCAGCTCTTTGCTCGTACTCCTGGTTTTGGCCATGCCGGCCTGGGCCCGGGGAGTGGACCGGGATGAAGTCGAAAAGACGGTGCGCGCCATCCAGGCGCTGCTCCGGCAGTCGGCGCACGATGAAATATCGGCGCAAGGCGAGCGGGACGGTAAGAGCTGCCAGGTCACACAGAAAGAAGATGTCGAGCTGGACCGGGTTTCAACCTGTGAGATCCAGCTCGAACAGGAGGGAAGCTTCACCCAGGCCTGTACACCGGCGGCCTCGGGCGAGAAGAGCGAGTTTGCCTCGCAGTGGTCGCGCCTGGTCAAGTTTCATCTGGGGGACATCGAACGCAGCAGCCTGAAGCTGAGCTCGCATGAGGTGGACACGCTCTCTGATTTTCCCGTGGCGGACAAGCGCAGGAGTTTTCAAATCTCCTTTTCCACCTGGGAAGGGCGGGGCTTGATTAATTGGTCGTCCAACAAAAAACACGGCTCGCTCAACGATTTCGGGGCGCCGCGAGGCGGCAGCTCCAAGGAAGAAGGGACCTGGAACCGCTTTTCGTTCCTGGTGAATGACCAGGAGCAGGGCAACCGCCTGTTGGAATTCCTGGGACGAGGCGTGGAATTGTGCACCGTCAAGCGGAGAGATTAGGCCGCTAAGAAGTGTGTTTTTGTGCCGCGGCAAGGTCCCGGGGTTCAGCCTGGCGGCGGCAGCAGGGACCGGGTGGAATGGGCGATCCGTGCGGGCAGGTGCGCGGATGGCTAAGGAAAGTGCAGATTTTGTCGGTCGCCTCCGCCGACAGGATGTGCTCGAACTTGCAAGCCTGCTCTTCGATTTCCGTTTCGCTGTCCATGGCCAGGCTGTCGGTAAACAAACGCTCCGCCAGACGGTGACGGCGGATGATGTCGGCAGCCCGCTGCCGTCCCCGCGACGTGAGCTCGACAATTACGCTGCCATCTCCTGTCGAAGACGAGGCGGGCTTCAGATTGTCATGGCAGGGGTTGGTAAACGGCTTGTGGTGATGCGGCTCCGGGGGATGCGGCAGGGTGGTCACCAATCCCATCTCCGTCATCTTTTCGACCGCCATGCTCACCGGCAGCGCACCGTGTACTTGCATGCGCTCCAGCTCGGCGATCTCGTTGTTTTCCTCTAACACCCAGAGTTCTTCCAGGACTTCGTCGAACTGCTCCTCGTCGGCCATGGCGAAAACTTCCTGGGCCGCGATTTTTCCATGATGCAGTTCAATGCGCCGGTCGGCCAGGCGGGCCACCACCGGATCATGGGTGACCATCACGATGGTACGTCCCTGTTGGTGCAATTCGCGCAGGAGACGCAGGACAATCTCTTCATTCATCGCGTCCAGGTTGCCGGTGGGTTCATCGGCCAGGACGATCTTGGGATCGTTGATCAGGGCGCGCGCGATGCAAACTCGCTGCTGTTCGCCGCCGGAGAGCTGCGCCGGCACGTGGTGGGCGCGTTCCTTCAATCCCACGCGCTGCAGCGCCTCCAGCGCTTCTTTTTCATCAGTCATGCTGTGGAAGTATTGCGCCAGCATCACATTTTCCAACGCGGAGAGATAGGGGATCAGGTGGAACTGCTGGAAGACGAACCCGATTTTTTCCGAGCGTACGCGATTCAGCTCTGCGGCAGAGACCTTGGCGACGTCCTCGCCATCGATCCAGATTTCCCCCGCCGTCGGCTGGTCGAGGCAACCGATCAGGTTTACCAGCGTCGATTTTCCCGAGCCCGAGGGGCCCATGATGGAGACCCATTCGCCGGGTGCGACCGAGAGGGAGAAGTCCTCGAGTGCGCGGATCACTCCGCCCCCGGCTTCGGCCTGGGCGGGATACTCGCGGCTGACGTGCTTGATCTGGATCATGGTCTCGCGCTCACTCCCCTCGCAAAATCGTAGCAGGTTGCACACGGCGTAACAGGGAAATCGGCAGGATGGAGGCCAGCAGGGCCACTGCCATGCTCCCCGCCAGGACCACCGGAAATACGCTAAAGCGCGGCGCTACCGGCGCATGGAAATTTACCCTGCCAATCCACACCGCTGCTCCCAGGCCAATGACAAACCCGGCGACGGCCCCGGCTGCGCCCAGAATGCCGGCCTCGGCGGCAAAGAAGCCATTGATCAGCCAGTTCGACGCGCCCAGGGCCTTCATGATGGCGAAATCCCGGCGCCGGTCAAAGACCCAGCCAATCAGCGTGGCCAGGACGCAGAGCGCGGCGGTCAGCACAATCAGAATGGCCGAGGTCAGCAGGGTGGAGCGGGTCTTGCCCAGTACCTGGGCTTCGGCTTCCATGATCTGCCGAACCGGCCGGACCTCGGCCTGGGGCAAGGCTTGTGTCAGTTGCGCGATGGCGGCGGCGACCTCTGCGGGCGGCCCGGAGACGGCAATTTCGATGGCGGAAGGCTGCACCCCGGTCCACGCCGTGAACTCCGGCAAGGAGAGATAGATACGGCTGTCTTCCGCTGCCCCGGTGCGCAGCGTTCCGGCCGGATGCAACGGGATGGTTTTTCCCTGGAAACTTAAAGTGAAGGATTCACCCTTCGGGCTTACCATGGCTGAGGCCCGCGCACCCAGCAAAGCCTCCTGCGGGCCCTGGGGCCAGGCGCTGACCGACCACCAATGATCGAGCTTGCGGACCAGAGGAAAATCGGTCCCGGCTACCACCACCGATTGTCCCTTTTGCGAGCGGCCGACCACGTAGGCGAAGGGCACGGCCAGGGCTTTTCCGCCCAGCGTGTGGTTCACGGTAGCCAGCGTATCCGGGGGCAGGGTCTGCCCGTCTTTGGCGACCACCACCACGTTGGCCCCGTAGTTGCGGAATTCCTTGCGCAGCTTGGCCTGCACGTCCACATACAGATTCAGCATGGCCGTGGCCACGGCCGCGGCCACCACCATGGCAAGCAGAGCGGAAGCGGCGCGTCCGCGCCGCTTCACGGCTGCGCGCACCAGCATGCGCAGAAACATGGACCGTCCACCTGAGCGTCGACGATGCGGCGGCATCAGGCTTCTCCTCGCAGGGCAAACACGGGATCCAACTGGATCGCTTTGCGAATGGCGGCGCTGCTGCCGGCCACGGTCACCAGCACCGCGACCCCCAAAATGATAGGGAAGAGCACCGGCTGAATGGTGATCTGCGAATGAAAGATGGCGCGGCCAATCTGCCGCGCCAGCAGCGATCCGCCCAGAAATCCCACCACTCCGCCGACCAGGGCCAGAAGAGTCGCCTCGCTGAAAAAGATGGCCGCTACGGAGGCCTTGCCCGCGCCCAGGGCCTTCATCAGCCCGACTTCACGACGGCGTTCAAAGATGGCGGTCGCCATGGCCGCGGAGACGGCCAGGGCGGAAGCCAGCAAGGCCGCAATCGTGATCAGCAGCATCAGTCCCTGAATGCGCGCCAGCACCGTGCCTTCATTCTGCGCTACCTGGCGAATCTGCTCGGCGTGCGAATGCGGGATGGCCTCCTGCAGCTGGTAGGCGATGGACTGCACATAAGGCGAACAGTACCAGCGGTCAAACATCTCCGGATTCATGGTGCGGGGATCGCGGCGAGCCAGCTCATCTTCCGGCTTGGTCATGGCGCTCACGTAGACGCGGCGCACCGCGCCGGGTTTGCCCAAAACCTGCTGGGCCACGGGAAGAGGCGCGACCACCGCATTGTCCTCGGCCGTGCCGGTGGAGAGAATGCCAGAAATTCTGTGCGCTCGGCCGCCGAAGGTGATTTCATCGCCCGGCTTGCGCCCCAGCTTTTCCGCCAGCCGCTCGCCTAGCAGGACGTCCTGCGAGTCGTCGGCGGGCCAAGCCCCCTGCACCTTCCACCAGGGATGTGTGGTGCGCACGCCGGTGGTGAAAGATTCCTTTCCATACTGGACCGGCCGCGCAATGTAGGTGCCCAGAACGGTGACGGAACTGCTTCCCAGCACGGCATTCACCGGCAGCATGGGGGCGAAGCCGACAATATTGTTTCGCCAGAACATGCCGCGAATCTGCGGCAGATCGGATTCGTTGAGGTAGGCGCCGTCGCTCGGCGGGCGCAGGTTGACCCCGCCGATTTCCAGGTCCAGCGTGTCTTCCTGTGGAGTGACGACGAGGTTGGCGCCGTAGGTGCGCAGTTCGCGGCTGATTTTGTCCCCGATGTCGGTAGCCACGGCGATCATGGCGGTGGCCACGCCCACGCCCAGCGTGATGGCCACGCCCGCCATCAGCTTGCGGCGTTTCTGCCTGCGAAATGATTCGTACACCAGCCGGGCAAACATAAGTCACTTACTGGCAAAAAAGCGGGCGCCGGTGGTGACGTCCGCTTCCTGAATAACAATAGCGCCGGCGGTAACCTGGGCCGCCAGCGGAATGGGGTTGCAACCGCCTTCCGTGCCTACCGATTGCGGATTGATGGGCGCGGCGCAGTTCTTGCACACCACCCCGGTGGAACTCTTATAGAAGCCTGCAGCGCCGCAGATTTCGCAGGCGTCCAGCACTGAGGCTATCTTGCCATCCGGCTTCTGGTAGAGCCAGAAGCGGACGTCCACGCCGTGCAGTGTCGCCACATAGCGGTGCAGATCGCCATCCTGAACCTGCGAGAGGGGAATGCTTACCTGCCCATTCACGAAGGATACCGGGGTGGCCGGGGAGAGTGCGCTGACGCTCTTCTCATAAATAAAACCCGCGGTGACCAGCACAATAAAAACGAACGACATGGCATAAACCGAGCCCATCCACAGCCGCTCGCGCTTCGCGGTCCATTGCGCTTTGCGCCGTTCGGCCGGCGACTCGGGCAGGGCTTCCGGCTGCCGCCGCTTCATCTCAAACAGCACCATCAACGCGGCCAGCGCCAGGATGGTCACAAAGAAGAAGATGTCATTGCGCACAATGGGCCCAATCAGCGCCATCTCCTCGCGGGAGGAGGGAAGCACGCCGTTTTCCGAAAGCTCATGCAGGCCGGAGACAACCAGCTGTACCGCCACGAAAATCAGGATCACGGTGGTGACGCGGAAGAATTTCTGCAGGTTGATGCGGACGCTGCCCTTCACGAACATCACCCCGAACAGAATGGCCGCCGCCACCCCCAGCAGGGTGCCCAGAAAGCTCAGCAACTGGGTGGAATTCATTTCCACGGCAGAGAGAATCAGGACCGTCTCGACGCCTTCGCGCAGCACCATCAGGAAGATGAAGAAGAAGAGCCCCAAAGCGGCGTTCTTGCCCGCGAGCGCACCCACTTTGCCTTCAATCTCTCCCTTGAGTTTGCGACCCGTCTTCATCATGAAGATGATCATGGTGACCACGAAAAATGCCGCCGCCAGCATGATCCAGCCCTCAAAGATGTCCTGATTCCAGTTCGCGCGGGCGAGCAGGACCGCGACCACGATGCTGCCGGCAAATGCCGTGCTGAGAGCCAGATACACGGATTTCTTTAACTCAGGACGGCCGATCTTGGTGAGGTAAGCGAGGGTGATGCCGACAATCAGCGCGGCTTCCACACCTTCGCGCAGGGTGACAATAAAAGCTTGCAGCATGAAAGAGCGGGCTCCCAGGAAAACTACCGCGTCAGAAAATTGAAAATGAATTTCAATTTCAACTGAATAGGATACTTCCTGCGGCCGGACCTCGTCAATGTGTCCTTACCACGGCGCGTGGGCGGTGGCGCTGAGATGGGAGAGCTGCCTTAAGAAGCGTTCCGCGGCGGCGTGGTGGGGGAAGAGCTTTTCTTCCGCCTGAAACTCCGCCGAGTGCACGCAGCGCCGGCTGCCGCGTAATTTCACGGGATGTTTAAGGTGCAGCATCTCGTGGTAAACGATGTACTCCACGGCATAGCGCGGCACCTGGGGATGGTCGAAAATGCGGCTGACCACAATGGCGTTGTGCGCGGGGTCGTAATGGCCCAGACGCTGCCGGGCCCGCGTCCTGCTCCAGGCCAGGCGGGGGCGGGCCAGCAGGCCGCGAAAGAAGCGCGTGTTGAGATCGTCAAAAATGGTTTCCAGATTGTAGATGTGTCCGTGTGCCGAGCCGATGCGTTTCCGCCCCCGCATCTGCCGGACCAGATGCGCCTTGCGGGTCAGGTCGTGGCTGGAGACATAGCGCCGGTAGCGGGCGGTCAGATCGCGGTCCATGGCTTTGCGGTACATTTTGGCCAGCAGGATATGCGCGATGGCGTGCAACACCGGTTCGGGCGCGCCTTCCAGCAGATCGGAAAGCCGGACATAGAGCTTGCCCCGGCGCAGGCGGATGGTATTGGTGATGTTGACGAAAGCGTAGAACGAGACCGCCATCTCGGGGACAGGATCCTGCGCCCGCAGTTCGCGGAAGGCGCGCTGAAAAATATCGTGGAGTGTTTCCGTCACCTGGCCACAGATTAGCACGGCCCGAGCGGGCAACGTGGCTACTGCTTTTTCTTCTTTTTCCGCTTGGCCAGCTCTTCCTGCTCGGACATGAGCTGGCGATGGTCCTGGGTGCTGGCATCGATGGTTTCGATGGCATTACTCAGCAGGAATTCGTAGGGCTTACTTTCTGCGGCCGAAGTTTGGCCGGCATCTTTCAAGGCCCGCAGCTTGGCTTGAAACTCGGTATCGGCCTCCAGGACCTCCTTCAACGGCTTGCGGATGTCATCCTTGCGATCGGCGTACATGTCGATGTTGTCGTTGAGTTCGTCGTAGACGTCGAGAAAATCCTGCAGCCGGTCATGGACTTCCTTGGCGCGATTGGGCAACTTAGGGTCGGCATGGGTCTTTTGCAGAGTGTCAAGCCGGAGACGCGCAAAGCCGACCAGCAGCTTTAAACGGAGGTCGGGTTCAAGCGCCGTGTCGCGCAGCTGATCAATTTCCAGCTGGTTCAGGGGATCGTTGCGGCGCTGTGCCGGCAGCGGCGACAGGTACAGCAGGGAAGCAAAGACAACGAGCAGCGGCGCGCGCTTCATGGTCCCCTCTACTTTTTCTTTTTCTCAAACATGCGGTCGAGCAGGGCCGTGCGCAAATTCTCCAATTCATCCGTGGCGGCCTGAATGGGAGGGTGGTCGTCGAAATTGGACGAACGTTTCAGATCGCGAAGTTTGTCCGTCATCTTGCGCAGGGCGATTTCCGTGTCCTTGAGTTTTTTGCCGGAGCGTACAGCGGTGTCTTCCGCCTTGCGGGCGTAGGCGACAACCTCCTGCAGGGCGGTGCGGCCCTCGTCGGAGCGCCCCGCATCATAGGCGGCCTTGGCGGTCTTGAGTTGGCGTTCGGCAAGTTCCCGATAAAGATCGGGCTGCTTGTTGAGCGGGGCGTTCTCGGCTTGCGCAAGCAACTCCTGCAGTGGGAGCTCGCGGGCTCCTGCCGGCAAGCTGATCAGCAGCGCAACCAGAATTGTGCCCCAAATCCGCATGACTTATTTCTTCGGCTCAATGGCGATCAGGCGATGGCGGGCCTGCCATTCCTGATCAGGATACTGCCCATTGGCCACCTCCAGGAAGCGATGGTAATACTGCGCGGCCTGCTTCATATCGCGCAAGTGATCGTAGGCGGTCGCGCGCAGGAAGTAGCTCATGGGGATTTCCGGCAGGAATTTGGCCCGCGCGTCGGTCGCCTTGATGGCCAGAGGATAATCCTTGTTCTCGTTGGCGGCGACAGCCAGGTCGCCGTAGGCCGCGCCAAAATCCGGTTTAAGCTGCACCGCGGCCAGCAGCTCCTGCTGCGCTTCGGGAAACTTGCGCTGCCGCAGCAAGGCCACGCCCAGCCCGTGGTGCAGCAGCGGATCTCTGGGATTGGCTGCCAGCAAGATTTTGTATTGCGCCGCCGCCTCGCCGAATTTCCCCGTCATGGAAAGCAGATCGGCCATATCGCGTTGCACGCCGGCATCGTTCGGCGCGAGCTTGGCCGCGACCTGCAATTCGGCGATGGCATCCTCATTGCGCCCGTCTGCGGCGTACATGCGTCCCAGTTGCATATGCACGGCGGGGTCATCGGGGTGCAGGGACACCAGTTTCTTAAGCACCTCCTCGGCGTCTCCGAAGCGGCGTCCCCGCATGTAGAGATTGGCCAGCCCAATGAGCGCGTCGGAGGAGTCCGGCGCCAGGGCCAGCGCCTCCTTATATTGCTGCTCGGCGTCGGCAAAACGGTTTTCCTTTTCCAGCAGGGGGCCGGCGGCGAGCCGTGGTTCCGGTTCTTTGGGAAGCAGGAACGCCGCCTGCCGGTAAGCTTCAATGGCCTGCGGAGGGTCGCTGGTCTCGAGCACATGGCCCAGGGAAAGCCAGGCGCGGGCACGGCCTTCATCGGCATGAGAGGTCGGCTTCAATTTGGTGGCGGCGCGGAGGAATTCGGCCGCATCCGGCTGGCCGGTTTTGGCCAGCATCAGGCCCAGATTCAAGTTGGACTCGAAGATGTCGGGCTTAGCCTCGACCGACTTGCGGTAAGCGGCGATGGAATCCTCCGGCCGCCCTTGCGCATTGTGTACAAAGCCCAGATCGAACCACGCCTGATAATTCTTGGGATCGCCGCTGACGACCTTCTGCAGTAGCGGCTCGGCGCTGGCATAGTCTTTCTTCTCGATGGCCGCTTCGGCCTGGGCCAGGCTATTTTCGGGCTCGGCCACGCTATGGCGGCGCACCGTCTTCCCCGTGGCTTGAGCGAATCCGAGCGGGGCCGCCGCAAACATCAGAACAAGAAACGACAGGAGGACACACCCTGCGGGCGAGACCCCGCGCTTCTTATTCGCTTCCGCTAGCTGGAGACGATCCATTGGCATGCAGGACCTGGGCAAGAAATTTTCCGGTATAGGATTTGGGGATTTTGGCAATCGCCTCCGGTGGCCCTGAGCCTACCACATAGCCACCGCGCTCTCCGCCTTCCGGGCCCAGATCAATCACCCAGTCGGCGGTTTTAATGACTTCGAGGTTGTGCTCGATAACCAGGATCGATCCCCCTGCCTCAATTAGACGGCGAAACGCGGAGAGTAGTTTGCTCACGTCATCAAAATGTAGCCCGGTCGTAGGCTCATCAAAGATATAGAGGATGCGGTTGCGCCGCCGGGCTTCGCCATGGCGGGGGGTGGCCGTCACTTTGGCCGCCGGCTGCAGGTGGGCGGCCAGCTTCATGCGCTGCGCTTCGCCGCCGGAGAGGGTGGTGGCCGACTGCCCCAGGCGCAGGTAGCCCAGACCGACTTCCTCCAACACGCGTAGTTTGTCCACCAGTTTGGGGACCCCGGAGAAGAAGTGCAGCGCCTCCTTGATGGTCAGATTGAGCACTTCGTGGATGTTTTTGCCCTTGTAGCGGACTTCCAGGACCTGCGGCTTGTAGCGGGTGCCCTTGCACTCCTCGCAGATGAGTTCGACGTCGGCGAGGAACTGCATTTCCACCGTGACCGTACCGTCGCCCTGGCAGGTTTCACAGCGGCCGCCGGGAACATTAAAAGAAAAGTGTCCCGCCGTCAGTCCACGCTTCTGCGCGTCCGGCAGAGACGCGAACAGTTCGCGGATGGAATCGAAGGCCTTGATATAGGTGACCGGATTTGAGCGGGGTGTGCGGCCGATGGGCGACTGGTCGACCAGCACCACTTCGTCGATGAGATCATCTCCCTCCAGCTCCTTCCACAATCCCGACGAAGGCGCTGGAGGCGCGAGGGGGCCCTGCTTCTTGGCCGCGGACAAGGCGCGAAACACCACATCATGCAGCAAGGTGGATTTTCCCGAACCGGAAACCCCGGTGATGGCGACCAGCATTTCCAGGGGAATGGTCAGGTCGACATTTTTCAGGTTGTGCGCTCGTGCCCCGGTAATGGTGATCTGTTGTTTTGGCGAAGGCTTACGGCGCGCGGGCGGAAGCTGAATGTGCAGCTCGTTGGAGAGATAGCGGCCGGTGAGGGAAGCGGGGTTCTTCAGAATTTCCTCGTAGCTGCCGGCGGCGATGACCTTGCCGCCGTTTTCGCCGGCGCCGGGGCCGAGGTCAAGAATGCGGTCGGAGGCGCGCATCACGTCGGGATCATGTTCCACCACCAGGATGGTGTTTCCCAGATCGCGCAGATCATGCAGGATTTTGATCAGCCGGTGCGTGTCCCGGGTGTGGAGTCCGATGGAGGGCTCATCCAGCACATACAGGGTCCCCACCAGCCGCGAACCGAGCGAAGTAGCCAGCTGAATGCGCTGCGCCTCGCCGCCGGAAAGGGTGGAGGACAGGCGGTCGAGGGTCAGGTACTCGAGGCCCACTTCGTTCAGGAAGCGCAGCCGCTCCTGGATTTCCTGCAGCAGTTTGTCGGCGATGGCCGCTTGTTGCGCGCTGAGCTGCACCCCGGCAAAGAACTTCGCGGCATCTTCCACCGTCATGGCGCAGACTTCGCAGATGTTCTTCTCGGCGATCTTTACTTGCCGCGCTTCGATGCGCAGGCGGGTGCCATTGCAGGCCGAGCAGATCGAGTATCCGCGATAGCGGCTGAGGAAGACGCGCACATGCAGCTTGTATTTTTTTCGTTCCAGGTGGTTAAAGAAACCGCGCACCCCCCCGTATTTGCCTTCGCCGTCAATCACCATGCGCTGCTGTTCGGCGCTCAACTCGTTCCAGGGGACATCCAGCGGAAGGTTGGCAGTGCGGGCATAGCGCTTCAGTTCGGTAAGCAGGGTGCGGTATTTCGGCTTGGTCCAGGGCTCGATGGCGCCTTCATTCAGGGTTTTGGTGGGATCGGGAATCACCAGACCCAGATCAAAATCAATGGTGTTGCCAAAGCCCTGGCAGCGCGGGCAGGCACCGTAGGGATTGTTGAAGGAAAATAGCCGCGGCTCCGGCTCTTCGTAGCGCAGATGGCATTGCTTGCATTCGAAGCGCTGCGAAAAGCGCAGTTGCCGGCGCTTTTCTTCTTCGCGCGGAACAATTTCAAAAATCACCTCGCCGGCTTCGCGGTAGCCGATTTCGATGGCATCGACAATGCGGGCCCGCGCCTCGGCTGAGACCACGATGCGGTCTACCAGCACGAAGACGGGCTGCGCGAAGTTCACATCGAGCAGCGATTCGGGGGTGGAAAACTCAAAGATCTGTCCGTTCTGATAGAGCCGGGTGAAGCCGCGCTTGCGCAGATCGAAGAGCCGCGCCTTGAGCAGGTCGGAAAGCGCCGCGGCTTCCGCAGCCTCCTTCTTCGTCTTGCTCTTGGTTTTGGGTTTTTCCGTAACCGGCGCTTCCGGTTGGTGCAGCGGGAAGAGAACATGCAGCCGGGTATCTTCGCCCAAAGCCAGAATTGTGGTGGCCACTTCATCCACCGTGTCCTTCTTTACTTCGTTGCCGCACTGCACGCAGTAGGTGCGGCCCACGCGGGCAAAGAGCAGGCGCAGGTAATCGAAGATCTCGGTGGCGGTGGCGACGGTCGAGCGCGGGTTGCGCGTGGTGTTTTTCTGCCGGATGGCGACTGCCGGAGCGATGCCGTCGATCAGATCGGCGTCGGGTTTCTCAATGCGCTCCAGGAATTGCCGCGCATAAGCCGAGAGCGACTCCACGTACCGGCGCTGGCCTTCGGCGTAAATGGTGTCAAAGGCAAGCGAGGATTTCCCCGAGCCGGAGACCCCGGTCACCACCGTCAGGGCGTTGTGGGGAATCTCAACATCAATGTTGCGAAGATTATGGGTACGGGCCCCGTGAACAACAATGCTTTCCGTGGACATCGGTCAAAGACGCTGCAGCCGGGTTTCCGGAGTTCATTTCCGCCGCCAGGTCTCCCAGCGGCTTCAGGGCGGCTACAGAATCTTTCTATTATACGGCGCGAAAGGAAAAGCGCTCAACCGGCTGCAACAAGGAATGGTTTTCATTGGTTCTTAGAGCAGCTTTACCGGTCATACCGGCAAGCCCTGCGAGCGGCACATTTCCACCACCGCCAGCCGGTCATTGGCCCCGACTTTGCGCAGCATGCGATGGACATGATTGCGCACCGTCTGTTCCGCCAGCTGGAGTTGCAGGGCGATTTCCTTGTTGGTCATGCCTCGTCCGATCAGAAATACCAGCTGTTGCTCGCGGCTGGTGAGTCCCAGGTCGATCTTGATGCGGTAACTGGGCGCCTGGGTCGATTGCCGCGCCACGTAGCGAAACAGTGAGGCGCAGAGTTGCGGCGGGGCCACGGCTTCGCCGGCCGCCACCGCGCGCACCGTGGCCACGACTTCCAGCGCGGAAGCATCTTTCAGCACATAGCCCAGGGCGCCGGCGCGCACCGCGCGCAAAAAGGCCGGCTCATCCGCTTCCATGCCAATCAGCACGACTTTCAGGCGGGGCAGTTTGTCGTGAAAGCGGCGCACCAGGTCCAGGTAGGACTCGGTCCCCGCGGAACAATCCATAATCAGCACATGGGGATTGTTGAGCAGGACCTGATCGCCCACATCCGAGGTAAAGGCGGAGGCCCCGATGACCTGTAAATCAATTTTCTTGTCCAGGATGCGCGTGAGCGCTTCACGCAGCAGGCGGTTTTGTGCCAGAAGGAAAACTGCAGATCGTTCTACGGCTGATGGCATACAGCGAACTCCGTACTGTGGGCGAAGTGTGGCACCTGATAATGGCTCGTTCGGTCCCAAACATCACCGCTGCTGCCCCCTCGCGTGCAACGGACCTCTTCTCGACGATGCGGACCTGATACCCGCCAGATTGGCGGGTAAAACCGCCCACATAGTCGCTCTACTATGGCCCTCTTCCCGCTAAATCTTCAAGTTAGAAAATTTGAATTTGTCCAATCATAATTATGGTGCGGGGGCACGCCTCAAAGCAAGGAAGTGTTGCCTCTGAGATGGAGAAACTTATACCCGCCGGCGAGGATTTTTCGTCTAAGATCTGTGGAAAACCGGTCGCAGATTGAGACCTCACGGCAGGCGGTGTTGCATTTTGCCTCACGTTGTACACTGGGCCTTCTTTTGCGGGAGGCGCCAAATTGGCTTCAGAAGGCGAGGGTAGTTATGACCTGGGCTAAGAAATTGGTAAAATCTTATCGCGTCGAGGGGGGGCGGTTCCGGCGCAAAGACTTTGATCCCGGTGATACAGGCGAGTTGAAATCCAAGGAGCAAGCGGCGGAGCTGCTGGCCAAGGGCTCCGCTCGCATGGCGGAATTACAGGATAAACTCTATGCCCAGGACCGCTGGGCCCTGTTGTTGATCTTTCAAGCCATGGATGCGGGCGGCAAGGACGGGGCCATCAAGCACGTCATGTCCGGCGTCAACCCACAGGGTTGTCAGGTCTATTCCTTCAAAGCTCCCTCGTCGGAAGAGTTGGACCACGATTATCTGTGGCGCACCTCGCGCTGCCTGCCGGAACGGGGACGGATCGGCATTTTTAATCGCTCGTACTATGAAGAGGTATTGGTGGTGCGGGTGCACCCCAATATTCTGGCCAACGAACGCGTGCCGCCTTCCCTGATCACCAAGAACATCTGGAAAGAGCGCTTTCACGATATTCGAGCCTTCGAAGATTATCTGTCGCGCAACGGGGTGGTGGTGAGGAAGTTCTTTCTCAACGTCTCCAAAAAAGAGCAGAAACGCCGCTTCCTCTCCCGTCTGGATGAGCCGGAGAAGAACTGGAAGTTCTCCGCCGCCGACGTAAAGGAGCGGGAATCCTGGGACGATTATATGGAAGCCTATGAGGAGATGATCTCCCATACCGCGACGCCGCAATCTCCCTGGCTAGTGGTCCCCGCGGACAACAAGTGGTACACCCGGGTGGTGGTTTCGGCCGCGATTGTGGATGCATTAGAAGACCTTAACCTGGACTATCCCGTGGTGGACGCGCAAAAGCGCCGCGAACTGCTCGCCGCCAAACGCAAGCTGGAAAAAGAAGCCTAGATCGCAATCCGGTGCACGCTGAGATCCTGATCAACCAGGTACCCTGATGTTACCTTTGTGCTACGTCCATGGCACATTCGGGCGTTGACCGGCTGGGGGGCGATTGCTACGTTGAGAGGGTGCTGTCCAGCCTTCTCTGGCTCCCTCAAAAGGACTCGGTGGCATAGAAAGCTTTGGGGTGGGCTCTCATGAAACTGGTCCATTTGTGTTACGCGGCGCTGGGAATCGCGGTGGCTCGCTGGATTTTCAAGCGGGAGGCGGTGCCGGCGCCTGATCCGGTCACCCGTCTGCGCTCCTCTGGCTTGCTGTAGATTCTGGCTCGCAAGCTTCTGGTCCGGGCGCGCTTTTGCCCTGTTGCCTTCTACTTCGTCGGGCGCGCCCAGTCCCTTTTCCAATCGTTCTACGACCATCGTTTACCCGTTTTGCCGCTGGTAACCCCCTTTTCCTGTCTACAATTTGGGGCAGAAGCCTTGCTCCATCATGAAGGTGCCATTTTTCAGATCGCTTGCCATTGGTTTGCTGGGATTAACCTTGCCCCTCGCGGTAAGGGCACAATCCAGCGACGAGAGCGTGTCTTTGGGGGACCTGGCTCGCCAGCTGCGCCGGGCCAAGACTGCGTCCGCCCCGGCCGTTGCTCCTGCCGCGCCGGCGGCGCCGGTGATCGACAACGACAATTTCAATCAGATTTTGGCCGAAGCGGGACAGCAAAAGCTGCGCAAGAGTATGATGTTCAGCTTCGATGGCATGGCCAAAGATTTCGAAGTTTCCTCGCCGGATGTGACTTGCCGGCTCTCTTTCAGCGGGAATGCCTCGGCCCTGCTCTCCAATCCTTATGCGCCGCAGCAGCTCCCGGAAAATGAGCTGGTGAAGCTGGATGGCCCTGCCACCGTAAATGGCGACACCCTGGAGATTTCTCTGCACAACAATACCCCCTGGACCTTGCGCCAGGTGACGGTGGGATTGACTTTGGTACGGGCCGCCGATACTGACGCCTCGCCGTACGCCAGCCCGCGCCTGGTTCCGGCCGCGGCCGGAATCGCCGGAATTATGGCCCAGGAAGAGAAGCACTCGGACACGACTGTGCTGTTCCACCTGCGGGGCACCGCCGCTCCCTATACCACTACTGTGTTCCGCCAGCCACTGGATTCCGCAATTCCCCCCGACCAGGAGTGGCACTGGGCCATTGTGGACGCCAAGGGCGTCCCGCCGCCGCAAACTACCGCCAGCGCGCAATAAAATTCTCCGGCATTTTGTGTAGAGACGCGGATCTTTCTTGTAAAAATCAAAACCTTCCACCACAGAGGGCACGAAGAACACAGAGCGAATCCCGGTGGAACTCTGTGTCCTCTGTGGTGAATGCATTTTGTCGAGCTGCGCTCAACCGGACAGCCGGGGGCGGCTGTCCCTGCGTGGTCCGTGGAGGCGCAGGGGAACGATGGAGCCCCTGAATCATTTTTGCGGGCTTTGCACAAGAAACGACTTCACCGCGACGTGGTTGGGCTGGATGCCGGCCGGGACCATGGTAAGCAGGGAATACTCGCCGGGTTCAAACTTCTTCTTGGGGATGCGTTTCTGGATCACGGTGACGTCACCCGACTGCGAGTTGAGCACCAGCAGATAATTCTGGCTCTTGGATAGCGCCAGGCCGTCGGGCTGGCTTCCCACCGGAAGCGTGGCAATCAGCCGTCCCATCTCAATGTCATAAACCGCCACGCTGTTGGAGCCGAAGTTGCTCACGTAAAGGCGCGCGTTGTCGGCGGATACTATGCCTCGCGTGGGGTGGGTGCCGATCAGGTAGCTGCCGCCGACTTCATTGGTGGTCGTCTCGATGATCGAGATGCTGTCGGAATCGAAATTGCACACGATGAGTTCGCCGCCGTCGGGCTTCAAGGCCAAATCGACCGGCGTCTTGCCCACATCCAACAAGGCCAGCAGCTTGTCATTTTTCAGGTCCACCGAGGCCACTTGCGCCGAACCTGAGCAGGCCACAAAGGCCTTACTGTTGTCGGGCAGAATGGCGATGTCCTCCGGCTGCTGGCATAGGGACAGGGTCGTGCGCACCAGCAGACGGGCCGTGTCGATCAGCGAGATGGTGCCGTCCCCGCGGTTGCTGACCACGACGGTTTTGCCGTCCGGTGAAACGCGCGCCAGGCCGGGCGTTTCTCCCACACGGATGCTGCCAACGAGCTGGCGGTGTTCCAGATCAAGCACCGAAACATTGTTGGACGCCGAGTTGGCCACATAGGCCCGCTTGCCATCGGAGGACACATCCACGAAGTAGGGCTTGCCGTGCACCCCGATGGTGGCCACCACGGTGTTCTGCTCGGTGTCGATGACGCTGATATTGTTCGAGGCCGTGTTGACCACGTAGACCTCGTTCTTTTGCGTATTGACGGCGAGGCCGGTAGGTTCGTTGCCCACATGGATGGTCTTGGCCACCTGATAGGTGCGCAGATCGAGCACCGTGACCGTGTTGCTTTTGCCATTGCTGACGTAGGCGTACTCCCGGTAGGCGGGCCCGTAGTCGGTGAGGCTGCGCTCGCGAAAATACCACCAGCCTCCGGCGGCCGTTCCAAGCAGCAGAAAAAATATGAATAGGATCTTCTTCAAGCGGACTTAAACCGTTACGGGTTGCGTGCTGGTTCTGTAGTCGGCGACGGTGGAGTGCGGCCCGATCGTGGGCACGGTCCTGCCCAGGACGGCCGCAATCTGCCGCACCTGCGTCATCAAATCGGCAAACTGTTCCGGGAACAGCGACTGCATGCCATCGGACAAAGCCTGGTCGGGCTGATGATGCACTTCCACGATCAGGCCGTCGCAGCCCACCGCAATGGCCGCGCGCGACAACGGTGTCACCTTATTTCGTTTCCCGGTGCCATGGCTGGGGTCGACGATGATAGGGAGATGGCTCAACCGCTGCACCGCCGGCACGATGCTCAGGTCGAGCGTGTTGCGGGTGTGGTCCGCGAAAGTACGCACCCCGCGCTCGCACAGAACGACCCGGTAGTTGCCCTCGCTCATGACGTATTCCGCGGCCATGAGGAATTCTTCCAGGGTGGCGGCAATCCCGCGTTTGAGCAACACGGGGAGTTTGCTTCTCCCCGCCCGCTTGAGCAGCGAGAAGTTCTGCATGTTGCGGGCGCCGATCTGGATGACGTCGGCATACTGCTCGACCAGGGCCAGGGACTCGTGGTCAATGGCCTCAGTGATGATCTTCAGGCCGAACTTCTCGCGGATGTCGGCCATGATCTGCAAACCCTCTTCGCCCATCCCCTGGAATGAATAGGGAGAGGTGCGCGGCTTATAGGCGCCGCCGCGGAAAAACTGCGCGCCCGCCTGCGCCACGTGCTCAGCCGCGGCAAAGGCCTGCTCGCGGCTCTCGATGGAGCAGGGCCCGGCGACAATGGCCAACCCTTTGCCTCCGAAGGTGGCGTTGGTGCCGGGAAAGGTGATGACCGTGTTTTCCGCCTTGATGTCGCGGCTTACCAGCTTGTAGGGCTTGGTGACTCGAATTACTTCCTGGACCCCGGGCATTTCCTCCAGCGTGCCGCTTTCCACCTCGCCCTTGTTGCCGGTAATGCCGATGGCGGTGCGCTCCGCTCCCGGGATGGTGTGGGCGCGAAAACCCAGGGACTCAATTTTTTGACAGATGGCGCGTACCTGTTCTTCCGTGGCGTGCGCCTGCATAACGACCAGCATAGGTCCACCTCAAAGCAATCAAGTGTATCGTTCCGGATAGGGGAGGGCAAATAAACGGCTGGATTGGTAGTGGCGCAGTTCGTCGAAACCATCTCCATCCAGAATTGTCATTCCGAGGGCTTGATCGCCCGAGGAATCTGCTTTTCGGGAAACCTGGCTATTCCCGGGCAAAAACAGATTTCTCACCGCTAAAGCGTGTTCGAAATGACAATTTGGTCATGCGCATCCTACGGGGCTGCTTTTCTGCGAAAGGTCAGCACCTTGAACGGCGATCTTGGCTGATAAGCGCGGGCCTCGTCATCCCATACGTAGGCAGTATTGAGGGCAATATCGGCGATGCCCACCAGTTGGTAGTGGGCGGCGATATACTCACGCGCCCAAGCGAAAATCGCGGTGTTCGAGCGCGGCGAGGCCAGCCACGATGCATTCAAGTCAGCAAACACAAGAAACTCGGGTTTGGCGGCCTCCACCTCCGCGATCATCTCCTTCTGCATCTGTTCAGCGTATTTCTGCGGTTCCATCAAGCCGTAGGTGTAGATGTAGCCGGTGGCCGAGTGCCGCTGCGCGTAGAAATAAATCTCCGGCTCAGAGCCCAGTACGGCGATGCGGGCCTCCGGCGAAGAGTGCGTCCGGATGTACTGAGCAATCTCCACCGCCTCAGGGAACGGATTTTCCCCATAGGTCATACGGCAGGCGGTGAGCGGCTCCATCTCGAACAGCAGGGTGCGCTGGCGATAGATGGCATAGCCGCAGGCCAGCAAAAAACAAAGCGCCGGGACGAGCCGGAGAGACCCCGAAATATGCCGGGTGGCGAGGCTCACCGCCGCGCCCAGCAACAGTGCGACCACCGGCCACATCACCAGGAAGTAATGGCCCCGGTAATAGAGTCCCGCCGAAAGCGCGAGAAAGGAAAACAGAAAGAGTCCGCCCACAAAGCGCAGATGGCGGCGTGAGCCCTGGTCCGCCCAAAGCGCGGCCATTCCTATCACACTTCCCAGCAGCAGAAAGAGAAACGGTCCCGCAATCCACGCCAGCGAGTTAGAGAGTAGGAAGATCCCTTCGCGCAGGCTCACCGTGCTGGCATAGAGGCGGGCGTAAGAAAACGTCCAGAACCAGAATTTCGAGAACACGCCGGCCTTGAGCAGAATCAGGCAGGTCAGGAGAAAGGGAAGCGCTACTCCCGCCGAGTACGCGCCTAGCCGGGCCAGCCGCGCTTTCCACGGAACGGCCCCCAGTTCCAGCAGCAGGTACAGGCCGCCGAAGATGGCGAACAGGATTCCCGGCTGCTTCATCAGGAAACTGAGGCCCATGAGCAGCCCGCTAAGAAAGAAAAGAGTCTTGCATTGCCGTTCGACGGATTGCAGCAGCAGCAACAGCCCGCCCACCGCCGCAAGCACCACAAAGTGCTCCGTATGTCCCGCGAAGCCTAGCACCGTCTCACTGTTGGCCAGCAGCATGTAGCTTGCGGCCGCGACTACTCCCGCCAGCCGCCCGAACAAGCGTGTCGCCAGCAGGTACAGCAGCAGGATCGTGGCCGCGTGCAGCAGCAAAACTCCGAGATGGATGCCCGCCGGAGTCTGCCCGAAGATCGCCATGATCAGGGCATAGGCGGCGTAAGTCCCCGGTAGCTTCATGTTGTAGGCCAGCTGATAGGGAGGAACACCCTGCAGGATCAGTTGTCCAGCATAGGCATATTCGCCTTCGTCGCGCTCCAGGGGGAAATCTCGCAGGCGCACTCGCAGGTACGTGGTAAACAGCAGAATGACGAGCAAAAGCGCGTAATACAGGTAGCGGGAAGTGCCGGTGGAAGCGGAGTCTGTGGGCGATGACATCATGGGCTCATTACGCGAGAGCCTTCATTAGACGGGAGAAGCTCGAACCGCACAATTGGCAGCCTCGATACATGAGAGCGCGGCGCTCCCGTTATACTGACCTACGTGCCGCGCTACGCCTTTCGCAGCAACAAGCCCAAAGTCAAAGAGGGGGACGTCCTCAAGCTGCCGCCGCCGGCCGAGCCTCCGGCGCGGACGTCGCGCCGCATCGGCATGCACACCTCCGCTTCGGGCGGAGTGCCCAACGCCGCCGAGCGCGCCTATCGCCTGGGCTGCAATACCTTTCAGATGTTTTCCTCCAGCCCGCGGCAGTGGGCGCAAGCGGTGGTCCAACCCGCGCAGTGCGGCGAGATCCAACGCCTGCGGGAGAAATACGATCTGCATCCGCTGGTGATTCACACCAATTATCTGGTGAACCTGGCCTCGCAGAATGAAGCCTTCCTGAAGCAGTCCATCGAGGCTTTTCGGGGAGAGATCGAGCGCGCCTTGCAGGTGAAGGCCGACTACCTGGTGCTGCATCCTGGGTCTTTTCGCGGCGCGGATCGGGAGCAGGGCCTGCTGCGCACTTCGGCGGCGATTGCCGCCTCCTCCACCGGCCTGGACCTGGTTGCGGGCGGCTTGACCATCCTGATCGAAAATACTGCGGGCGCTGAATTCTCCCTGGGGGCGAGTTTTGATCAGGTGGCCGAGGTGCTCGACCGCTTGCGCGGTCTGGTCCCCATTGGGGCCTGTATTGACACCTGTCATACCCACGTTGCCGGCTATGACATCGTCAGCGATAAGGGATTTCGCCAGACCCTGGCGGAGCTGGATGCGACGGTCGGCCTGAAAAATGTCCGGGTCTGGCACTGCAATGACGCCAAAGCCGCTCGCGGATCGAAGCTCGACCGCCATCAGCATGTCGGCAAGGGAACGATTGGACTGGAGCCGTTCCGCCGCCTGCTGAATCATCCTAAGCTCAAGCATTGCGCCTTTATCGCCGAGACTCCAATTGATGAACCCGGCGACGACCGCCGCAATGTAGAGACGCTGAAGTCGCTGGTGACATCGTAGGGCGGACACTCCTGTCCGCCGGGGGAAATGTGGAGAAAATTTGCGGGCAAGAGTGCCCGCGCCACACCGCCCACTCTGTCATCCTGAGAATGCGGAGTTTGCGCCCGACGCAAACTCCCGACGAAGGACCTGTGCAATTGTCGTTTGTCATTTACGAGGCAGGAAGTACAAAGGTCCTTCGCTGCGCTCAGGATGACACCTCTGCATACAATCCGCCCGCTCTGCGGTAAGATCGCAAGGCCATGAGACTCTTTCGCACCGCCGGCGGCTTCTTCGCGCAAAACCAGCAAGGCCCCTTTCATCGCATCGATGCTCCTTCCTGGGACGACTTGGTTGTCCGCGAGGACCTTCCCGCCTTCCTCTCCAGCCGCCTGGGGGGCGCGGTTTCGGATATCTCCGACGTGCTTCCGCCCATCGGAGGCCAGGAGGTATGGGCCGCGGGGGTGACTTATTACCGCAGCCGCGATGCTCGCATGCAGGAATCGAAAGACGCCGGCGGCGGCAGCTTCTATGACCGCGTCTATGTCGCCGACCGTCCCGAGTTGTTCTTCAAGGCGACGCCGCACCGCGTGGTGGGCCCTGGCGCAAAGGTGGCCATCCGCAAGGACGCCAAGTGGTCGGTGCCCGAGCCCGAGCTGGTCCTCTATATTTCGCCCGCCGGAAAAATTGCCGGCTACACCGTGGGCAATGACATGAGTTCCCGTGACATCGAAGGTGAGAACCCGCTCTACCTGCCACAGGCCAAGGTCTACGACCGCAGCTGCGCTCTCGGCCCCTGCCTGCTGGTGGCGGAGACGCCCCTGGCCCTGGAAACGCCCATCCAGATGCGGATTCGTCGGGCAGGGAAGGATGTCTTCAGCGGTGCGACCAGCCTGAAGGAACTCAAGCGCAAGCCGGAAGAGCTGGTGTCCTACTTATACAAAGAGTGCAGTTTCCCGGCAGGATGCTTCTTGTTCACTGGCACCGGCATTGTGCCACCCGACTCCTTTACTTTGCAGGCGGGGGATGAAATTGAAATCACCATCCCGCCCATCGGCACGCTGGCCAATGTCGTAGCGTAGAGACACTGCTGCGAGATGCCCCTCTGCCCGTACCACGCAAGATGAGCGCTCCCTCGCCATCCTGTAGAATATTGCCTTCGCATTCTTTCAAACCAATATGCCGCAGGAAGACAACCCGACGCAGGAGCGCGACGAGCGCTACGATCCGCAAACTGTAGAACCCAAGTGGGCCCAGCGCTGGCAGGACGATGCCGCGCTCTATGCCGCCGAGCCCAACTCCTCGATGCCGAAGTACTATGTGCTCGAGATGCTGCCGTATCCCTCGGGCGCGCTGCATATGGGCCACGTCCGCAATTACTCCATTGGCGACGCGCTGGCCCGCTATATGTGGATGAACGGCTACAACGTGCTGCATCCCATGGGCTGGGACTCCTTCGGCCTTCCCGCCGAGAACGCGGCCATTGCCAACAACACGCCGCCCCGCGAGTGGACCCTGGGCAACATCGCCAACATGAAGGTGCAGATGAAGCGCTTGGGCTTTGCCTACGACTGGTCGCGCGAAGTCACCACCTGCCTGCCCGAGTACTACAAGTGGAACCAGTGGTTCTTCCTCAAGCTCTATGAAAAAGGCTTGGCCTATCGCAAAAACAGCCGGGTCAACTGGTGCCCCAAGTGCGCCACGGTGCTGGCCAATGAGCAGGTGGTGGGCGGCCACTGCTGGCGCCACGAAGACACCCTGGTCGAGCAGCGCGAGCTGGAGCAGTGGTTCCTGCGCATCACGCAGTATGCCGACGAGCTTCTGAAAGATTTGGAGAAGCTGGGCGGCTGGCCGGAAAAAGTGCGCACCATGCAGCGCAACTGGATCGGCCGCAGCGAAGGGCTGGAGATCCAGTTCGCGGTCGATGGCGAGGACGCGCCGTTGACGGTGTTCACCACCCGCCCCGATACCTTGATGGGTGTGACCTTCATCAGCATTGCCGGCGAGCATCCGCTGGCGCTGAAGGCGGCGCAGGGCAACCCGGAACTGTCCGAATTCCTTGCCGGATTGAAGCAGGGCGGGGTTTCCGAAGCCGAGCTCGAGACCCAGGAAAAGCGCGGCATGGCCACCGGGCTGTGGGCGCGCCATCCGCTGACCGGCGAGGACCTGCCGATCTATGTCGCCAATTTCGTGCTGATGGGCTATGGCACCGGCGCGGTGATGGCGGT
>JAFDVW010000007.1 GCA_018268755.1 Acidobacteriota bacterium | reverse complement strand
ACCGACTATTTGCAACAGTGCCTCCTGGAGAACTCGCAGATTGCCTGGCATCTGGAGACCTCTTCCACGGGAATTCGCAGCATCGGCTTTGAGAACCGTATTTCCGGACGGAAGTTTCCGCTGCAGGTGGAAAAAGAATTTAGTCTGACGTTTTCCAACGCTCCCCGCGTGGAAATTCCCTGGTGGGATTTCTGTCTCAGCGACGACGGGAGCGTTGCTCCTGAAAAAGAAAGCGGCCTAGCCAAGGGGTTTCATGAAGGACGAAGGGAAGCCGGCGAGTGGAAGCCGGTAAGAAACTTGGCGGGCGGACAAAGAGGCCGTGTCTATGACGGGTATGGATGGTTTCGCAAGGAAGTGGAGCTTCCCCAGTCCGCGCAGGGACAGGAGATTTTCTTCATTCTGGGCGGATACGATCAGCTCGATTGGAACCAGCAATGGATTTATGTGAATGGCCAGCAGATTGGCCACCGCGAGGTTGCCGGACGCTGGCGCACGCCGGGGCGGTATTCCTTACGGCCTTCGGATCCCGGCTATGCCGCACTACGCTTTGGGCCGGGAAAGAGCAATCTGCTGGCGGTGCGTACCAAGGGGTACAACTTTCATTTTGCGAATGTTCCCGACAATATTCTGTCGCGCATTGTGTTTCGCCCCTGGTTATTCGATCAGTTTGTCTCCGTGGGCCAGCCTTTCGTCCCGGTTTCCAATTTTCAACTGACGGATGTGCGCCGGCAAAGCCAGGGAAAAATTGATTTTGCGCTCCAGAATAAAGAACAGCAACTGGAGGTAGTGGCCCACTACGAATTGGATGGTTTTACCCGGCGCAAATGGCTGGAGATCAAAAATCGTTCTTCCCGTCCCCAGATGCTTCTAGACGTGGATGTGGATGCCTACCAGATTCAGGACGCGGCCAGCGAAGGAGGACAGGGAGTCCCGATTTTCCTGGAAAACGAAGCCTTCTTCGGCCTCGAACATCCCGCCGGCATCAATCAGAGTTCTGCCGGAACTATTCGCTTATGGCATTGCCCCGGCCGATCCATACCGCCGGGAGCATCCTTAAGGACGCAGACCTCGCTGGTCGGCGTGGCCGCGGCGGGGGAATTGCTCGATCAGTTCCATCGCTACATTCTTTCCCGCAGCCCGCGTATGCAGAAAAAGCACATCTCTATTTATACCTGCTATGGGATCAACAACCAGTGGGGCGGATGTCCTGCGCTGACGGACGATGAGGTCCTTTACACCCAGCGGGTGGTGAAGGGATGGCAATCCAAAGGCGTGAAGTTTGACTATTTCACGTTAGACCAGGGATGGCCCAGCAATGATGGCGATCTGACGGAATTTGCCAACCAATGTTATCCCGATGGTCCATCGAAAATGATCGATGGCGTGGCGGATCTGGGCATGAAGTTTGGACTGTGGTTCTCCGTGAGTGGGGGCGGATGGTCCAATGGCTCTTACCCGGGAATCCAGGCCAGCGCTATTCCAGCGCCGGGAGAATCTCTGGCTCCCCCAAGTGAGCCGCCGGTCAGCGATTATCACAATGGATATCCCAAAGGGCTGGGGATTGGGCGGACCCTGTGTATCGCTTCCGATCCTTATTTCCAAACCTTTGACGGCGCGGTGCAGCACCATATTCGCAATAACAAGTTGCGCCTGGTGAAGCTGGATATCGGAGATTATTACTGCAACAGCACGCGGCACGAGCATCTTCCGGGAAAGTATTCGTCGGAGGCCATGTTTGATCGCCTGATTGATATTGCCGACCACGCGCGCAAAGCCGCGCCGGACATTTTTGTGGTCTGGTATTGGGGCGTCGGAGATTCCCCCTTCTGGGGTGTCTATGGAGACAGCATTTTCGAATCCGGGCTGTTCCTGGAAGGCTCCGGTACCAGCTGGGTACCCAGCCTCTATTACCGGGACTCGGTCACGCTGGCGCTGGACCAAAGCACGCGTTTCGCGACTTCCATCCCGCCCCTGCTCAAAGATAGTCTCGGGGTGTGGCTCTCCCAGATTCGCTGGGGCAATTCCATGGGCAAGCACCGCTGGCGCGAAGCGCTGGTGATGGACCTGGGCCGTGGCAATCTGATTTTCCCCCAGATATGGGGCGACTCGAAGCTCCTGGACGACGATGACCTGGAATTCCTGGCGGAGATGATCAAGCTTTCGCGCGACAATGAATCCATCTTGCTTCGTCCACGGCGGGATATCGGCGACATCTTCCAGAATGAACCGTATGGATATGCATTCTGTGAGCGCGATCGTGGATTTATCTTCGCCAACAATGTCCATTTCACCTCGCGCAAGATAAAGCTGCCTTTGGACCAGCGGCTTGGATTGTCTGTGCCGGCAGGCACCCCTCTGCAACTGACCACACATTTTCCGGAAAAAACCGTGGTCTCTCCGGCCGGCGGCACAGACTCCCGGGCCGGGAGCACGGAGGAAATCTGGTTGCGTCCATTTGAGACCCTCCTGCTTGAGGTGGGGCCGGCTTCCCATAGCAACGCTCCTCGAAGAGAGCTGGACAGCGCCAGCGCGGCGCAGCACGGACAGGCCTTGTCCCTAAGTCAGACCGCGCCGGAGAGCTGGATGGAGTTAAAAGCCGCCGATGCCGGACGCTTTGAACAGGAGGGAATGCGGTCCGGGGTGCAGCGGTTCACCTGCCGGTTGCCCCATTTCGACAGCCGCTCGGTCGTGGCCATCCACATACGGCTGAAGAAGGGAGAAGCGGAGTATCGGTATTCTCCCTACGCCGCCGAGATTGTTCAGTTACGCGCCCGCGTGGAAGAGCGTAATCTGCAAATGTTCCCGGTGCCCGATGCTCGTCAATACGGCAATACGCAGAACGCAGGTTGTTCGTGGGTGGTTTACAAAGCGCCGCTTTCGCCGGCGCATTCCGGGCAAAAATTTACCTTTGCCATGTATACCTATCTTCCTCCGGATGTGGAAGCTGTCGCCGAAGCCTGGCTGGTGAAACAGTGGTGGCAGGAGAGTACACGGCCTGAGGTGGACGGCTTCTATGGTGCTTCGCCCTCATAGTGGCGGAGAGCGGCTGCAGAGCGAGAGGCCTGCAGGACAAAGACAGGTGCACCACGGCGGATGCGCCTGTCTCCGAACTTTATATTTTCTGTCTTATGTGGAGCTGAAGACCACCAGATAACGTGCTTTCTGGTTCTTGCCCAGTTTGGGGCCATGGGGAGCGCGGGCATCAAAATAAAGAGCGTCCTCCGGGACCATATGGTAGGTCTTGTCGCCTACGATGTAATCCATCTCGCCTTCCAGCAGGAAGATAAACTGCTCGCCGGCGTGGTCGAGCAGAGAGAACTTGTATTTCTTTCCATCGATGGAAACGATGGTGGGTTGCATGTCGCGATGACGGCGGCCAGGAGCGAGCAGCTCATAGATATAGTTGGAGCTGGTGCGGCGCCCGCGTACCGCCTGGCGGCGCGCTTTGGGCGTATAGACCAGAGCGTCATCGCCTTCCGACCAGTCAAAGAATTCCCCGAGAGGGACGCTGAGCGCATGGGCGATCTTGGCCAGGGTGGCGATGGGCGGAGAAACTTTGCAGGTTTCGATCTTGGAAACCAGGCCCCGGCTCAGGCCGGCGATTTCGCTGACCTGCTGAATGGTCATACTTTTGGCCTGGCGGAGTTCGCGGATCTTTTTCGCCAGTCGGAGTTCGGCAATTTCGCGCAAGATCTGTCCTCGATTTGCTTTGACTGAAAATTGATGCTCAAAAAGAAAAAAGTATACTACAGGAGTTTGGGCGGGCCCGGGGGCGGAGAGAAACAATTTCTGCGCCAGATAGGGAAGATGCGAGGCGGCCGTGGGCAAAGCCCGAGGGTTGGGCCGGGGAGCCGACAATATTCCTATAAAGAACCTTGATTCTTGACATGAAATTTTCCCACTTGTAGATTTGAGACTCCGTGAACCCCCGACTCGCAACCGCTGACTACAGTTTCCCGCTGCTGGCATGGCAGCAGTCGCTGCGCCTGGCCCGTGACATGGGCTTCACCGGCATAGATGTCTCCTTGTTTGAGGGGCGTTCCCATCTGAAACCCACGGAAGCCCTGGCGCAGCCCGAGCGCGCCGGCTCCGAGGTGCGCCGCGCTGTGGAAAATGCCGGGCTGGTCGTGGCTGATGTTTTCGGGATTCCCGGCGCGACCTTTGCCGATCTTTGCCCAAATCATCCCGAGGCTGCGGTGCGCCGCAAATCGCGAGACTATTTCGAACGCATTCTGCAATTCGCTCTGGCCTGTAATTCACATCATCTTAGCCTGTTGCCTGGCATTGTTTTTGAAGAAGAGGGAATCGCGGCATCGCTTTCCCGCTGTGCCGATGAACTCGCGTGGCGGTGTGAAAAAGCGGCGCAGGCCGGGATCAGGTTTTCCGTGGAAGGGCACATCGGCTCGATCATTCCAAGACCTGAGCTGGCGGAACAATTGCTCGTCCAAGTCCCGGCCCTTTCGCTTACGTTGGACCTAGGCCACTTCATTGCGCAAGGCATTGCCCAGGAGCAGGCTGACCCATTGATTCCGCGCGCCTCGCACGTGCATGCCCGGTGCGCCAATCCGCAGCGCTTGCAGGCGTCGTTCAAGCACAATGCCATTGATTTTGCCGATCTGGTGCGAAAGCTGGCCGATCATGCATACTCGGGATGGTTTGCCGTGGAATATGTGTGGATCGACTGGGAGCACTGCAACGAAGTCGACAATGTGAGCGAGACGATTTTGTTGCGCGATCATCTGCGCTCGATAGGAGAATCTCTGCGGTGAAGCTGGCGGGAAAAGTAGCAATCGTAACCGGCGCTGCCGGCGGAATTGGCCGGGCCAGTGCTTTGTGCTTTGCCCGCGAAGGGGCAAAGGTCACAGCCATCGATCGGCATGCCGAGCATCTGGCGGAGACCGTCCAACTGGCTCGCCAGAAGGGTGGAGAGGTAATCGGCGAAGCTGCAGATGTCGGGAAGGAACTCCAGGTCCAGGGGGCGGTGGACCGCACCGTGGCCCGTTGGGGCCGGTTGGACATTCTTTTTAACAATGCCGGCCTCGTGATGGTGAAGTCCGTGGAAAGCATGACCGAGGAAGAGTGGGACCGGCTGATGGCGGTGAACCTGAAGGCGGTTTTCTTCGGCTGCAAGCATGCCATCCCGCATCTGCGGCGAAGTGGCGGCGGGGCCATTTTGAACACGGGATCGATCGGCAGTTTTACCGGCCAACTGGGAACGCCGGCGTACATTGCATCGAAGGGGGCAGTGGCATTATTCACCAAATCCTTGGCCCTGGACTACGGGCGCGATGGCATCCGCGTGAATTGTATTTGCCCGGGCATTACCGATACCCCGATGCTGCGCGAACATATGGGATATGGAGAAGAGGGCGAAAGAAACATCCGCGCGCGGCTGGCGCGGGTCCCCTTGGGCAAAATCCTCTCTCCAGAAGATGTGGCCCGTGCCGCGCTTTATCTGGTTGGACCCGATTCCGAAGGCATTACCGGCATTACTCACATCGTAGACGGCGGGCTTCTGGCCGCTGCCGAGTACAACGTTCCTTTGCAAAATGACTGAGGGCTTGTTTTCGTGACCAAGATCCAATCCATCCAGGCGTTTCCCTTGCAATATCCCGAGCCGCACGATTATGGCAACCAGCGTCATGTCACGCTGGTGCGCATTGAGACCGCTGACGGGGCAGTGGGCTGGGGAGAATGCATTTCGCAGTTTCCTGAATCCGCGGTCGCGGTGAAGACCATCGTGGAAAAAGGGTACGCTCCGCTCCTGCTGGGGGAGGACCCAATTGATGTGGAGCGCCTGTGGCGCACCATGCTGGGGCGCGTCTGGTGGTATGGGCCGCAAGGCGTCGCCGGCTTTGCTATCAGCGCGGTGGACACGGCTTTATGGGATCTGCGGGGGAAATTGCTGGGGCAATCGGTCTGCCGTTTGTTGGGACAGATCCACAAGCGCGTCCTGGTCATGGCCTCCATTCATCTGGAGACAGAAAATCTCGATGGCATGCTGAAGGAGTTTTCTTCCTTTTATCAGGAGGGATATCAGCTGGTGAAGGGAGGATGGGGGAAGACGCCGGCTACCGCATTTGGCTTGAACCGCAAGCGCGATCTCGAGTTGGCCCGGCGTATTCGCGAAGTCATCGGCGAAGATACCAAGCTGGTGTTCGATATTCTGGGGGCGCGCGTGAAGTGGAACGTGCAGGAGGCCATCCAGTGGACACGGGCCCTGGAAGAACATCGCTTGCACTGGATTGAAGAACCGCTGCCTCCGCATGATCTCAAGGCCCATGCCCAGCTTCGCCAGGCGGTGGCCACGAGAGTGGGAACCGGAGAGCAGGAATGGACTCCAGAAGCTTATCGCCGGGTCATCGCCGCGGGCGCCGTCGATGTCGTGCAGATGGATCCGGGCCGTTGCCTGGGAATTACTGGATGCCGTAAAGTCATCGAGCTGATTGAGCTGGAGAACCTGTCGTTCTCCATGCACAGCTGGAGCAGCGCGATCAATACAGCTGCGTCGCTCCATCTCATGGCCAGTTCTTCGCATGTCGAAGCCATGGATTTTAAGCCGCATGAATCTCCCATGCAGCATGAGCTGGTCAGTGATCCCTGGATACAGAAAGACGGCTGGTTGGATGTGCGCGAAGCCCCTGGGCTGGGAATCACGGTGAATGAAAAAGTTGTGCAGAAATATCTCATGGCCTAAGCGAGCACCAGGAGCCCGGCATGGACGAGTTCAGCCTGGAGAACAAAGTCGCGGTCATTACTGGCGGAGCGGGAGCGATCGGCTCCGCTACGGCCCACCTGCTGGCTAAGCGTGGGGCTCGCGTGTTACTTGCGGACGTGAACCGGGAAGCGGCCGAGTCGATTGCCAGGCATGTGCAAGGGGCCGCGATCGAGGCGGACCTTTCCTCTCCCGTCGACTGCCAGAAAGTCATCCGGGTTTGTGTGGAGAAATTTGGAAAGCTCGATCTGCTCATTAATAATGTAGGGATTTGCCCCCGCCGCTCCATCCTCGACTCCAGCGAAGAAGATTGGGACAAGATCGTCGGCATCAACCAGAAGAGCATGTTTTTCTGCTCCCAGGCCGCCATCCCGGAATTGCGCAAGACGAAAGGCCGCATTATCAGTGTGGCTTCCTACGCGGGAAGAGCCGGCGCCGCCGTGGACGCCTGCATTTACAGCGGGACCAAGGGCGCAATCATTGCCATGACCAAGGCCATGGCGCGCGAATTGGCCCCCGAGATTCTGGTGAATGCCGTAGCGCCTGGCCCGGTGGAATCCGATCTGGTGCGCGGCGTCAGTCCGGAAAGGCTCCAGCAGATTAGCGCATCCATTCCGCTGCAGCGTCTAGCGCGACCAGAAGAAGTAGCGGCTTCCATCGCTTTCCTGGCTTCCCCGGCTGCGTCTTACCTCACGGGCATGACGCTGGACGTGAACGGTGGTTGGTGCATGACTTAGTTTTTACCCGAGGGAGCGCTGGCTTTGGCGGCCTGAAATCGTTGCATAATCGCCCGCGCCTTCTCGAGGACAGCTTTATCCACCATTTGTCCCTTCCAGGAAAACGCGCCGGCCTGCCGGGACTCAGCTTGCCGCAAAAGATCTTCCGCTTCGCGGGCTTCTTCCGCACTAGGCGCGAAAGCTGCGTGGATGGCTTCGAGTTGCGTGGGATGAATCGCGAGCTTGCCGGTGAATCCCAGACGATAGGCGTGCGCCGCGCTTTGCTGCACCGCGCGCGCATCCTCCAGCGCGGCGGCCGGAGAGTCAAGCGCAGCCAGACCGTAGGCCCGGGCCACGGTCACAATCCGGCTCCGGGCCATGAGGAACTCGAGCTCGTTTTCCGATGGATGGATGCCTGTGGTCGCGGCGAAATCATGGGCGCCAAAGGCCAGACCGGCGACCCGGTTGGATGCGCCGGCGATTTCTTCCGCGCGCAACACGCCCCGTGGAGTCTCCAGTAAGGGGACCAGCCAGAGCTCCTGATCCGGAAAAGACGCGGTCATATCTTTCAGATCGTCGGGGGATTCGCACTTGGGAATCATGATGCCGGTAGGCTGGATCGAGCGCAACGCCCGCAGATCGCCGGCAAAGGATTCACTACGGGGTGAGTTGATTCTGATCAGCACAGATTTATTTCCGGAATACGAGGCACAGGCCTCGTGCGTGCATGACCGGGCTTTGGCCTTGTCTTGGGGAAGTACAGCGTCTTCCCAATCCAGGATGACCGCATCCGCCGCGGAGGAAAGTGCGCGTTCGATTTTGCGTGGTTCATGGCCCGGCACAAACAGCCAGGAACGCCGCCAGGGAAGGGAATGCATGTTCATAATATTAAACAAAAAGCTTGTAAAGAAACATACGAAATTGATATGATCCACCAGTTCTGGACGTATGCCGACACCGATTGTAGTGCCGAAAGCCACGATCTCCATGGAGCGGGGAACGATTTTGCAGTGGGTCCGCAAAGTCGGAGACCCTATTGCAAAAGATGAGATGTTGCTCGAGCTGGAGACGGACAAGGCCATCGTAGAGCTTCCCGCGCCGGTGGAAGGAGTTTTGCTCAGCATTCTGTGGGAGAGCGGAGAAGTCCAGGTCGACCAGGTGATCGGCTGGATCGGCCAGCCGGGAGAGGTGGTCCCAGAAAACGGCCCGGCGCACACTCCGGTTGTCGAGGCCCCGCAGACTTTGGGGAAAGCGAAAAACGACCCTACGGCTCCTCCGCTGGCGGCGACGCCGGCGGCGCGGCGCCGCGCCAAGGAGCTAGGCGTTGCTCTGCAGGTGGTCCGGGGTTCAGGTCCGGGCGGCCGCATTACCGAGGAAGATGTGGAGGCGCAAGTAAAGTCTGCTCCGCAAACCTCCCGCAGGCGCGCGCTGGCCGAGCATGTGACAGAAGCCTGGAAGAATGTTCCGCACATTCACATTGTGCGCTCCATGGTCATGGATTCGCTTGTCCGGGCCAAGGATGTACTGTCCAGCAAAGATCGGCCCATTAGTTACACCGACCTGGTCTTGCTGACGCTGGCAGAGACGTTGACGCGGTTTCCCCAGGTGCTTTTTTCTCCTCCCGCGGGTGGAGTAAATCTGTCTCTGGCTTTCGCAGTCGATACCGAGCACGGCGTGGTGACTCCGGCCATTCCTGGGGCCGACACTTTGACGCTGGCGGGGCTGGCGGATGTGCGCCGAAAACTGACCTCTCTGGCGCAATCGCGCAAGTTGCAGCCGGAGCACTTGCAGACGGCGAATTTCACTTTGACCAATCTGGGGATGTTCGGTGTCGATTTATTTGCTCCCATCATCAACACACCACAAATCGCCATTCTTGCAACCGGGCAAATCACGCAGCAGGCTGTAGTGGAAGAGGGCCAGGTCCGCGCCGGTTGGAGGATGTGGGCCACCCTGGCCGCTGATCATCGTCATATCGACGGCGCGCTGGCGGGGAAGTTTCTAGCGGCCTGGCAGGAAGAGATCCATCGGCTACCGGAAAGCGCAACCACCTCATGAATTCCAAAATTGTAGAAGTTCGGGCCATTCCCATCGAGCGCAAGCTCGATAAAGTTTTTCGTGGTGGCACTTACGCGATTCAATCGCGCTATACCCTCGTCACTGAAGTCCGCCTGGCCAACGGCGTAGTCGGCCAAGTCTTCGGAGGAGATGAAGAACGCTATCAGAAAGATGTTTGCGGGCTGATCAATGGCCGGTTCCAGGAGTTGCTGCTCGGCGAAGACGCCATGAACGTGGAACGGCTCTGGCATCGCATGTTCGGTGACAAGAAGCTGGGGCAGATGAACCGCGGCATCCATGTTCTTGATCTGGCGAACCGGGCCATTCTTATGCAGGCCATTGCCGGCGTCGACATCGCCCTGTGGGACGCCATCGGTAAATCCATGGGGACATCGGTCAGCAAACTGCTCGGCGGCTATCGCGACAAGGTGCCGGTCATCGCCATTGGCGGCTATTATGTGCGCGGCGCCGGAGAAGCCGATCTTCGCCAGGAAGTCGTCGCTTACAAAGAAGGCGGAATGTACGGCATGAAGTTGAAGGTCGGGGGTTTGACGCCGGCGGAGGATGCCGATCGTGTGCGCCTGGTGCGCGAAGCGGTGGGAGACGATTTTGTGATCGCCTGCGACGCCAATCAGGCGTGGACGGTGAGCGAGGCGCTTGAGTTTTGTGCGCGCGTGAAACCCTACAAAGTGCGCTGGTTTGAGGAACCCGTGCAATGGTACGACCAGCTGCAGGGTCTGCAACTGGTGCGCGCGCAAGGTGGGATTCCGGTGGTGGCCGGGCAGGGAGAAATATCCGCCTACGGCTGCCGCGATCTGGTCACGGCCCATGCCGTCGACGCATTGAATGTCGACGTCACCATCGCCGGCGGGATCACTGAGTGGCGCCGGGTCGCCTCTATGGCCGGGCCCATGAATATCGGAATGGCGCATCACGAGGAGCCGCAAGTGGCATTGCATCTACTGACGGCGATTCCCCACGGTTTATATGTTGAAATCTTTCCCAATCCGGAGCGGGACCCGCTGTGGTTCGAGCTTCCGGAAAAGCAGCCGCGCATTGCCGGTGGATATATGCATGTGCCCGACGCGCCCGGGTTAGGCATGCCTTTGCGCACGGAGTTGATTGAGCAATATCGCGCCAACGCGTTGCCGGCCTAGGAAGGGAACTGTGTCATTCGGACGCTATTTCGAAGAGTTCGAGGTTGGCCAGGAATTTCGCCACTGGCCGGGGCGTACCATCTCCGAGGTCGACAATACCTGGTTCTCGCTGCTGACTATGAACCAGCACCCGCTCCACATTGATTCGCATTATGCGGAGAGCACGCAGCACAGACAGTGCCTGGTAGTTGGCACGCTGGTGTTCAGTATTGCCGTGGGGGTCAGTGTGGCGGACATCAGCGGGCGCGCGATCGCCAATCTCGGCTACGATGCGGTCAAGCATCTGGCACCGGTTTTTGCCGGCGATACCATCTATGCTTCCAGCCGGATCCTGGGCAAGCGTGAATCCGCCAGCAAGCCCGACCGCGGCATCGTATCGCTGGAGACGGTTGCTTATAACCAGAAGGACGAGCCTGTGCTTTCGTTCCGCCGCGATGTCATGATTCCCAAACGTCCCGTAGGGCCACGGTGATGGAACAGCTTCCTTTGCAGGGCGTTCGCATTCTGGCCGTGGAGCAGTTTGGCGCGGGGCCTTTTTCCACCCTCAATCTTGCAGACCTGGGCGCGGAGGTCATCAAGATCGAAGACCCCACCACGGGAGGAGAAATCTCCCGCTTTGTGCCGCCCTACTCAGGCGGCGGAGACGGCCTTTACTTCCAGTCTTGGAACCGCAATAAAAAAAGCGTCACCTTGAATTTGCGGCAGCCGGGTTCCAGGGACGTACTGCACGACCTGGCGCGCAACGTCGATATCGTCTTCAACAACCTGCGGGGAGACCAGCCACGCCGGCTGGGATTGAACTACGACGCTTTGCGCGGGGCGAATCCCAAGATTGTGTGTTGTTCGCTGAATGCCTTCGGTTCGCAAGGGCCGCAGGCCAGCGAGCCGGGCTACGATTACATCATTCAGGCCTTGACCGGGTTCATGAGCCTGACGGGCGCCCCGACGGAGCCGCCCGCCGCCTGCGGAATTTCGATCATTGACCACGCGGCGGGTTTTGCCGCGGCCATGGCCATGCTCAGTGCGCTCTATGCCGCGGAGAAGAGCGGGGTGGGGCGCGACATCGAAGTAAGCCTGCTTGATACCGCTTATTCCATGCTCACCTATCTCGCCATCTGGAACCTGAACCGAGACTTTACCCCGCAGCGGTATCCCGGTTCCGCGCATCAGACCCTGGTGCCGGTGCAGACCTTTGCCACGCAGGATGGCTACATTACCATCTTCTGCGGCAAGGAGCACTTCTGGAAGGAACTGTGTAAAGCTTTCGAAGACCCGGGCCTGGCGGAGGACCCACGTTTTTCCACGTTTGCCGTGCGCTTTGAGAACCGCGAGCTGGTCGTGCAGGAAATCCAGCGCCACTTTCGCAGGCGGACGACAGCGGAGTGGATGGAGCGATTGCGCGGCAAGGTCCCATGTGGGCCGGTGCGTTCGCTGGCGGAGGCGCTGCGCGCTCCCGGATTGGAAGAGGCCGGTACGATTATTGCAGTGGACCATCCTCAATTCGGCAAGGTCCGCGAGGTCAATACGCCGGTACGGTATGAGGGGCAGAGAGAAGAACACCGCCGGGCCCCGCAATTAGGAGAAGACACGGAATTTGTTCTTAAGGAATATCTGCATTATTCCGAAGAGCGGATCGCCGGGTTGAAGCAACAGCAGGTGGTTTAGAGGAAGAAATTCGGTTCTGGAGAAATCATGCGGACACTCAGCATGCGCGATGCCCTCAACGAGGCCTTGCGGGAAGAAATGCGCAATCAACCCGAGCTTACACTGCTGGGCCAGGACATCGGCGCCTATGGCGGAACGTTTGGGGTCTACAAAGGACTTTTTGATGAATTTGGTCCGGAACGGGTACGTGATGGTCCGCTGTGCGAGTCAGCGACCGTAGGTTTCGGCATCGGGCTGGCCATCAGTGGCATGCGCTGCGTGGTGGAACTGGAGTTCATGGATTTTACCACCGTGGCCATGGACCAGATCGTGAACCAGGCGGCCAAGCTGCACTATTTCCTGGGCGGTCAGGTGACCGTGCCGCTCCTCATTCGCACTCCGATTGTGAGCCGCATGGGCATGGGCCCGCAGCATTCGCAGAGCCTGGAGTCCTGGTTTATGCATGTTCCGGGGCTGAAGATTGCCATTCCATCCAACGCCTATGACGCCAAAGGGCTGATGAAAACTGCGTTGCGGGGGCTGGACCCGGTGTTGTTTATCGAGAATGTAAAGTTGTACGGGACCTCAGCGGAGGTGCCCACGGAGGACTACAGCATCCCCTTCGGGAAAGCGCGCACCTTGCGGGAAGGGACGGATGTGACCGTGGTGGCCTTGTCGGGGACGGTGCCGGAAGCGCTGGCGGCCGCCGAATCCGCCGCGCAAGCGGGGATACAGGTCGAAGTGGTGGATCCGCGCACCCTCAATCCGTTGGATGACGCCGGCATTGCTGCCTCCCTGCGAAAAACCGGACGCCTCATCATTGTGCATGATGCTTATCGCACCTGCGGCGTGGCCGCGGAGATTTCCCAACGCATGATGGAGACCGCCTTTGACTATCTGAACGCACCCATCATGCGGGTCACGGGGCTGGATGTTCCCGTGCCCTCGGGCGCGCTGTATCAAAATGTTGTCCCGAACCGTGAAAATCTATTGCAGGCCATCCAATCGATCGTGAATTAAGGAAACGAAGCGTGAGCGCAAAGAGCCCATTATCGCCAGAGGAGCTGCTTCATCTTTATCGCAAGATGGTGCAGATACGAGTTTTTGAAGAGCAGGCCATCGAATTGTTCGGCAAGGGACTGATTACCGGCACCACTCACCCTTGCATCGGACAGGAAGCCATTTCCGTAGGAGTGTGCGCGGCCCTCGGACGGGAAGACCAGGTGCTAGCCACCTATCGCGGTCACGGGGCTGCGCTGGCCAAGGGCTGTTCCCCGGCCACCATCATGGCGGAACTGCTCACACGTACGACAGGATGCTGCAAGGGGCGTGGCGGTTCGATGCATCTCTGCGATACTGCGCAGGGATTTCTGGGGACCAATGCGATTGTGGCTGCGCATATTCCCCTGGCCGGCGGCGTGGCATTGTCCAATAAATTGCGCAAAAAACCGCTGGTGACAGCTTGTTTTTTTGGCGATGGGGCCAGCTGCGAGGGCGAATTTTTTGAAACTCTGAACATGGCGGCGTTGTGGAAGGTGCCGCTTATCTTTGTGTGCGAAAACAATGGATATGCCATTTCCGTGCCCACCAACCTGTCCCAGGCCACCCCGGATATCGCCGACCGCGCGCGGGGTTTTGGCATGACTTCCGTTGTGGTGGACGGCAATGACGTCGTGGCGGTGCACCTTGCAGCGCGCGCCGCGGTGGAGGAAGCCCGCCATGGACGCGGCCCTATCTTTCTGGAGTGCAAGACCGTCCGCTGGGAACGGCATAGCGCTTTCTCCGCGGGGCGTTATGAGGATCCGGAAGAGGCGCAGAAATGGAAGCGCGTTGACCCGCTGCCGCGCTTTCGTGAGATGCTGCTCTCCTCAGGAACGGCGGCCGCGCAACTCGCCAAAGTAGATCAGGATTGCCAGGAAGAGATTGCCGCGGCGGTGGCTTTCGCCGTGCAATCGCCTTCACCCGATGCGGCATCGCTCTATGAAGGAATTTTTGTGGAATGAAGCGGAAGAGGGTTAGCGCGTCGAGGCCGCGGGCATGCTTTTGATTTCTTTAGTCAAGTGAAGGGCCATGGCATTGAGATGAGCGCGCATGGCGAGACGTGCCCGTTCCGGATTGCGTTTGCTGATGGCCGTGAAAATCTGCCGGTGTTGGGCCAGGGCCTCATCGGCGACCCCTTTGAGGTTCAGGGTGCCGCCAATCCACTGTTGCATGAGGTTACGAATCAGCTGCAAGGCGTTTTGCAGAATGCGATTGTGGGCGGCCTGGCTTACGGCCAGATGAAACTGAATATCGGCTTCCTGAAAAGAGGTGACGTCGGTCCGGTTGGCTTGCATGCGGTCCAGCTGATGGCCGAGCTCTTTCAGATTTTCCGCCGTAGCCCGCACCGCGGCAAATCCCGCCAGCTCCACTTCAATCAACTGCCGCGCTTCCACCAGTTCCTGGGCCCCGGTCAGGTCGCTGCCGGTGATGGCCCACAGCAACGGCCGCGAGAGAAATTCCGAGCGCCGGCAAACAAATGTGCCGTCGCCCAGCCGGGTTTCAATCATGCCCATAATTTCCAGCGCTTTGAGCGCTTCGCGCAGGGAAACCCGTCCCACCCCCAATTGCTGACACAGTTCGCGCTCAGGCGGAATGCGTTCGCCTTCGCTCCAGTCTCCACGGATTAAGTGGGAAAGCAATTTGCGGCAGATATCGGCGGTCAGGGTGGAGCGGGATACTGGTGTTAAAAAGCTTTTCGCCAACGGATTGACGGCAGGGGGCTTTTTCTTTCGCACAAGTAAACTCCGAAATCTTCGAGTCATTCTAGCCGAGAGGGCCCGTCGCCCCGGGCCTTGCGGAGCCCGCAAACCCGCTGGTTTGGCGTTGACAAAGATATTATTCCATCTTATGGTATGACACCTATGCAGACCACGGCAACCATCCAGCATAAAGAGGTCCAGGAGTTCCTGTCGAAAGCGCCTTTGTCCTTTTCTGTAGGAGGCAAGTGGGTCCCGTCTTCCAACGGCAAGACCTTTCCCACTTTCGATCCTGGCACCGGGGAAATTCTGGCGGAAGTGTATGAAGCCACCGCCCAGGACGTGGAGAAGGCAGTAGCTGCCGCGGCGCATGCTTTCACCCACTCGGGATGGGCCCGTCTGGCCCCCAATGAGCGCGCGGTCTTTCTGCATCGCCTAGCCGACCTGGTGGAGGGGCAGCGGGACGTGGTGGCGGAGATCGAGTCGCTGGACGTGGGCAAACCGCTGGCCCAGGCGCAAGGGGACGTGCAGAATTTTTGCCAGACCATCCGCTATTACGCCGATCTCTCGGTGCATGTGCAATACCGCACCGCGTTGGCTGTACCGCATCATGAAGCGCGCGTCGTGCACCAGCCGCGAGGAGTATGCGCCTTTATCTTTCCCTGGAACTTCCCGTTTCTGCTCGTCGGGTGGGGAATTGCGCCGGCCCTGGCCGCCGGAAATACGGTGGTGATCAAACCCGCCGAGGAAACCCCGCTCTCCACGCTGTATCTGATGAATCTGGTCCATCAAGCAGGGATTCCCGACGGCGTGGTTAACGTGGTGACCGGTACGGGAGAAGGCGCAGGAGCAGCGCTGACGCGCGATCCCCGGCTGGCGCGTATGTCGTTCACCGGCTCTCCGGAAGTGGGACGCCTGGTGGCCCGGGAATGCGGCCAGAACCTGGTGCCGGTAAAGCTGGAGCTGGGCGGCAAAGGCGCAGCCGTGGTATTTGAAGACGCCGATGTCGATGCCACCGCAAATGCATTGGTCTCGGCAATCACCTTGAACACGGGGCAGGTCTGCTGCACGGCGTCGCGCTGGGTGGTGCAGGAGAGTATCTATGACCAGTTGGTGTCTTCGGCGGCAGCGCGGATGAAGAATCTCCAGATTGGATATGGACACGATGCCGGCACCCAGATGGGGCCGGTGGTGAGCCCCAAGCAGAGGGACCGCGTGCTGGGATACATCAAGAAGGCCCAACAGGAAGGCGCGGAAGCCGTCCTGGAGGGTGGCCCTTTGAAGGTTTCAGGAAAAGAAAAAGGTTTCTACGTGAAGCCTGCCATCCTGGCCGGCGATGCCGGCAATGTAGCATGCCGCGAAGAAATTTTTGGGCCGGTGCCTTATTTGCTCAAGTTCAAGAATGAAGACGAGGCCATCCAACTGGTCAATCGGTCTTCCTACGGCCTGGCCAACAGCGTTTGGTCGGCTGATTTGCAGCGGGCCAACCGGGTGGCCGAGAGCATGATCGCCGGCAATAGCTGGGTAAACGCCCACAACGTTTTTGTGCATGGAATTCCTTACGGCGGCGTGAACCTGAGTGGCATGGGCGGGGGGGTGCTCGGTCCCAACACGTTCTTTGACTATCTGCGCGACCTCTCCGTAGTGCGCCCGCTGGCCTGAGATAGGCCCGACCATCCGGGTATGAGAAGAAGAGCGTTTCTTGCAGGCATGGGGGCCCTGGGGGCCGGTTCTTGGGCAACGCTGCACGGGACCCCAGCCTTGGCGCCCCATCGCCCGGGGCTAGATTTTCACGTCGGCCTCGGCCCGCCCGAAATGAATGCGGCAGGACACATCTAATTTCAGAACAGCTCCAGGAGGGACCTCGAGCATGGTCTGTTCTCCCACGCGCGCCGTCCATTTCTGCCGCGAGAGATTTTTCAGTCCGAACGGCGAGGAAACAACTTCTGCCAGAGGTGGGGAAAAGTTGTAAGTGTCTCCCTCCAGGTGGTGGGGAAAGAGCTGCGCGCCGGGGCTGAGCATGACCAGATGGAAGTCTTTGGAGTGTCCGATGCGCATGCGCGGCGGAGGGGTCACCGCGCGGCCACAAGCCCAGCAAGGAGCCAGGCTGCCGCTGGCCCGTAGCCGGTCAATATCGAAGAAATTTTCCGCGGTGCAGCCGGCGCAATAGAACACCGAGTCCTTCAGGCGGGCAAACTCCTTGCGCCAGTCGTTGTCCATGATGCGGGACTCCGGGTCATGCAGTCCCTGGGTGAATCCCCGGGTAAACATCTCGCGCAGCGACTGGGGGTACAGCGGCCAGAAGTTGATGATGGCATCATGCAGTCCGGGCACCGGCCGGTTCGATTCATTGCCGGGATCATAAACAAAGAGCGGATCGGTCGCGCACAGGCGGCGAGAACCATCGGGGTCGCTACCATCGTAGGCCAGCTCAGTCTCGCGCTTTCCTTTCAGGGGATGGCCCAGCATGAAGATATAAAACAGCAGCACCGCCAGGGAAAAACGATCGCTCATGGAGCTGGGTTCGGTTTCCAGGCGGGCCACCTCGGGGGCCATAAATCCCCAGGTCCCCATAATGCCGCCAGGAGTACGATCGACATCCACGTTGTCGGTGTCGCCGATGCGGACATCCCCGTTGGTCGGGTCGAAGAAAATATTCCCGAAATTGATGTCGCGATAGCAAAGACCATGGGCGTGCAGATGAAGGAAGCTGTGGGCCAAATGGAACCCGAGGTTGGCCAGCGCGCGAAAGGAGGGCTCGCTCTTTCGCGTCAGCAGATCGACCAGGCTCACGAAGCGTGGCTCCTTGATGGGCATCAGATATCCGCCCAGGGCCGAGCTGCGCGGCAAGGTCACCAGGTCAAATGGCCAGAGAAAACTCTCGGTGGGAAAGCCACGGTTGATGGCTTCTTTCAGGCGGTCCCAGAGACGGCGGTCGGCGCGAACGTACTCCGGGCGATACCACTTCAAGGCGTATTCCGTGTTCCCGATTTGCGCGCGGTAGACTTCGGCCTGCCCGCCTTCGCCCAGCGTGTCCTTGATCACGCAGGTGGACTGCATTCCCCGCGCGATCAGGACTTGACCTCGTTCCAATAAGGCTTTCATGAAGTGGGCGTTCCGTCCTTATTCGAGAGAGGTAAGGCCCGGGAGTCAGAGGTCCGGGTCACGGTCGCGGTCACGGGGCCGAAATTAATCTGCTGATTGTTTTTCAAACGCAGGCTGGCGTTCTTTTCGACCTCGCGGTTCTTTCCGTCTTCCGTGATCTTCCATTTTGAGCTGGAGATGTTCTTCAACTCGACGCCGTTGTCCTCAGCCGAGACCTCGGCCAGGGCGTCATCCCGCAAGAGCCCGAAATCTTTGGTAGTGATCTTGCTTCCCGAGGTCAGGGGCAAATCGGTGCCGGAATCGGTATGCAGCATCCAGCGGCTTTCCCCGGGAGCTCTCGCCAGCGGCTTCTTGTCGCCCGGCGCGGGTTTGGCCAGGGCCACCGGCGCCTGGGTTTTCTCGGGATGCTTGCGGAAATGGGCCAGACCGGCCAAAGCGAGGATAGCGAGCGCAAGTACGCCGACCGCGATCTGCCAATACAGCAGCGACTTCCTGGTTTTGGCATAGCTGGCTTGCAGCTGATGAAAGCTGGCTCCCTGCGCGGCCAGCTCGGCTTGCAGCTTTTGCACTTCCTGGCCGGAAGAGCCGGTCTGGCGCGCCGCCACGCGGGGCTGGGCGCCGGTGTGCCGTTGCAGCAGGCCGAGGGTGATATCGTCGCCGCTGCCTTTGGCGGAAGCTTCTTCCAGAATGGCCGGCAGTTCCGCGAGGACCCCTTCCAGTCCCCGCTCCCCGAGCATCTGCAGATAATCGCGGCCGATTTGCAGGAAGTCCTGCTCGGAACGGAAAGAGTTGGCGTATCCGTCGGTGGAAAGCAGGACCAGCGCGGGAGGTTCTTCGCCGGGAACAAAGCGGGCGCGAAATTCATTCCACGATTCCGGCTGGCACAGCGAGGTGGTCTGGTTTCCGATGAGGCGGGCATCTTCCGGCAGAGGGCGCGTGGTATTTCCCGCGCCATCGACCACGATGATGTCGCCATCGCCCAGCTGCAAATAAGACATGCCGTTTTTCGTGGCGGACACGACCAGCAGAGTAGCACCGTAGGCGACGCTGGGGTTGGCCGCAATGGAGGCGCGGGCTTCTTCGCCTTCGGCGGCCACCACCGCCGCCAGCTCTTCCTCCTGGAAGGGGTTTTTTTGGAGGTGGGCGTTGGCCGCGGAGAGCCAGGCGGTAGTCAGGAGTTTAGGCAGTTCGGGAGAAAATTCGTTGCCGGCTTCGATTGCGTTGCGCAGCACCACCAACGCGGTGCGCGCCGCGAGCTGCGCACCCAGATGACTGCGGAAGTGCCGCGCGCTGCCGTGCCCGTCCGAGACCGCCAGGACGGCCGCACCGCCTTCAGAACTCACCCAGTATTCGCAGGCGTCCTGATTGGGCAAGCCGCTGCGCAGGTGCGAGGCCCCGCGGATCGATGCGCCGTTCACATTCCATTTTGTTTTGCCTTGCGCTGCTGTCATGTTCCTCCGGCGAAGTGGGCGCCCTGTTCTCGATGCGCTGTCTCGCGGCCAGGCTAGAGCAGAAATGAACGTCTGCGAAGGGAGTCCCGGCCCCTACCAGACCGAGTCGTCGGCCGGTTGTGCCGGCGGCGCCGGCGCCGGTGGCGGCTCTTTCCCCGGCGGCGTGCCGGTCACAGATGTCGAAACCCACTTGATCCAGCGCACCAACTGCTCGGCATTGTCCGCGCGCAATACCTGACGCTCCGGGTTGTCGATAAACTTCTGCAGGGTCTCGAAATCGGCGTCCTGGCCGATGGCGATGGCCTGCTTCACCGCTCTTTTTCCCCAGGGCACATTGAGCAGGGCCTGCAAAGCGCCTTTCCAGTCGTCGGTGGGCTTGCCATCGGAGACCAGGACCAGCACCGGGGGCAGTTGCCGGGTGTTGGTTTCCATGGTGCGAAGCTCTTCGGAGAGCAAGGCGAAGGCCTGGCCCATATCGGTCTCGCCATCAGCCTTCAAGTCGACCCACTTGAACTCAGAGAGCAGTGTGGGTGTAGCTACGTGCCATTCCGCTCCACTCGAGAACTTGATGGCCCGCACATAAAACTGGGCTTCCGGATTGCTCTCCGCCGCCTTACGCATTGCGGGAATGACTTCACGAATGGCATTGTTCAGGGCCTGGATCTTGCCGCCTTCGGTCATCGATCCTGAACAATCCAGCAGCCAGATGAAGTGCAGTGGACGCCCCGCATATTCGCCGCCCGGTCGTATTGCCATGGTCATGGTCTCCTTGCGCTGATAACTTCCCGATTCCAATTACTGCCCGGGAGACGCGGTGGTCACCCGGAAGCTGATGGTACGTTCGGCGCCGATCACGGCAGGGTCGGCTTGGGTTACGGCCTGGTACCCCAGAGCCGAGCCCGCGCCCAAACCGGCCCCGATGGCCGCGCCCTTGCCTTTGCCGAACAGTCCGCCGATCAACGCCCCCGCACCTGCTCCCACGCCGGTTTTGACGGCGGTATTTTTGCCGCGAGACTTGCCGCTCACGGAATACGAGTTGCTGGACACGTTATACGTGGCGCCATTCATGGTGACCTGAGTCAGGGCGATCGCCAGCACGGGAACCCCCTGGAAGTGGCCGGCTTTGTCGGCGCGCGTCACTCGCAATAACACCTGCGCCCCACGCGGGATGACTTCCTTGCCATTGAGGCTGACCGGATTCATCACGGTGGCGGGAACGGTCTGCCCGGCCACGGCGCTCTGCGAATCCAGGCGCTGGCTGGTGCGGATGGTGATGGAAGTCCCGACCAGGGCCGCGGCCTGCTGGCTGACGTTCTGTCCACCATGCGAGTTGTCCCCGTTTTGTCCTCCCGTCCCATTGCCCCCATTATCATTGCCATTGCCATTGCCATCCGCCTTGCCATCCGGCGTGTTGCAGGCGGCATTGGACGAGGGATTGGCGCAGGGCACGGGTTCGGGGCGGCGTCCCCAGGCGATGACCGCGATGACCAGGGCCACGGCGGCAACGGCGCCGATTTTCAGTTTCTTCTTTTTGTCCTGTGCGAGCCCGGCCGCCGCGCCTTCTTTGGAATCCTTGCGGGCCGAATCCTGCTTCTGGAACTCTTTGCTGGTCCCGCCGCTCTCTTTTTCCAGGACTGCGACGTCGCCTTGCGGTTCCGACAGCAGGCTCTGGTTCACCGGGTCGGACTGCCGTCCCAGGTTGACGCCCAGGGCATACGACCAGGCGCCCACCGCCCAATCCGCCACATCGGGCGCCAGGCCGCGGTCGTCCTGCAGCCTCTGCACCAGTCGGGCGCGCATGGCTTCCGGGCTCATCGAAGACTGCCAGGACCCTTTCAACTCACCGGGAATCCGTTCTTTCATGGCCCCCACCAGCACGGAAATTTCGCGGCGATACGGGGCGCAGTGGTCCTTCAACAGACCTTCACAGCGGTCGGGATTCTGCAGCAGGGTTTCCCCATGTTTCTCCAGCAGCTCCCGAAGTTTCTCGCGGGGTACGTCGTTCATTGCAGTTTCCTCCGGGGCCTAACGGCCCTGGGCGGCCACGGCCGCCGGTTGAAATTGAGATGGATGCTGAAACGCCGGGCGGGTCGTGCGCGACTCCCGCAGCTGCACCAGCCCGATGCCATAACGAACTACGTTGTAAGCCACCAAAAACGGCGTCGCCATCAGCGACATTAAACCCAGCCAGCCCAGGCCCACCGTGGGCAGGGTGTATTCCACGAACTTCTTGTGCAGGCAGGACTTGCACATCGCGCCTTTGATATAGAAGTAGCGGTAAGCCACGATCATTCCAATGATGCCGGCAAAGCTGATCTTCGCTGTGGGCCGCATCGCACCGCAAACCTGGCATTGCATTTTCTCTTCTCCTCGATGTTGGCTTGACTTCTGCCTTACACCGGGGAAAGACGCTCGGCCCGGGGCCATATTCCCATGGGCAAAAACATTTTTAAGCCACTTCCCCGTCGGTCGAACCAAAGTCGATCTTGGTCCCGGTGGAAAGTTTGACCGTCTGCCCGGGCTGGATCTCACGCCGGTTCCCCTGGGAGGTGACGACCTCCCAGGCCGAAGTCGACAGGTTCTTCAATCCCAGAACGGCCGGATCTTCCGGATTGCGCACAATTTCAGCAACGATATCTTCCTCGCCTTGCGGCTTCAGGCCGGGGATCTGGTGGGCCAGCAGCCGCAGGCCCGGAACAATCGTAAGCCGCCGGTTGCCGATCTTCAGGTTCGAGCTCCCGCTACCGCCGGTTTCTACCACCACCGGCTTGGGGGCCTCCGAAGGCGGAATGGGGTTGGCCACTGCGGCTACCGGGGCGGCTGGGATGAAGGAGGCCGCCGGGGCCAGGCCCGCATCGCCAAAAATAATGCTGGGCTGCAGGAAGGCGCGCTGGGGAGAGAGCTCGCGGGCCTTCAAAATGGCTGCCGCCAGGACGGCATAGGAGATCACCGCTATGACCATTTCAAGAAGCGTCATGCTGCCCGGGATGGCATCCCACAGACCGTGCACCACCGCCGAGGAGATGAGGCCGATGCCCAGAATCTTCCAGCGCTTTTCCGGCTTAAGGGCCGCCAAACCGATGAAGTAGCCAAGGTATCCGCTATAGGCCATGTGGCCAAATGCCTGGTCGAGGGAACGTGGCACCGCCAAGCCTACGCCGGGGAAACAGCCCATGACCTTGGCCATGAGCAGCTTGGCGGAATCGACCGAGATGTTGCCGGGCAGATAGTGGTTGTTCATCAGCACCACGGCCCCGTGCATCCAACCCTCTTCAATCGAGGAGGAAATGTACTGGCCTACGGTTTCGATCATGGCGAACCCGGCGGCCGAGGCCGCTCCTATGAGAATGCCGTCCAGCGGCTCCTGAATGCCGTACTTCTCCCGATGCTGTGGCTTCAGGTACTGGGTAAGCCCATAGATCACGAACAAGGGAACGGCCTTCAATAACTCCTCAAATAGCCCGGTGCCAATGATGTAGCGGTAGAGTTTGGTAACGAAATCAGTGGCTTTGCTGGGCGACCCACCCGCCAGGAAACCATAGAAAAACTGGTATCCCAGATCGAACACCGGACTGGTCATGACATAGGCCGTAAAGACGGCAGCGCCCACCAGCAGCACCCAGGACTTCTTCTTTCCCGCCAGGCGATAGATGAAATACAAGCTCGCCAGGTTCAGGTAAGTGGCAACCAGAATGATGAACCAGGTGGTGTAGACCGGCTGTCCGCCGACGTCCGGCCACTTGTTCAGGTGCAGGATCTCCTGGAGATCAATGGGAAAGGCGTAGGGATTTTGGGCGTCAGCCGCATACATGCCCAGCACAAACAGAATGGTGACCACCATCGGCCACAGTGCAGATTTGTTGCTGAGCTCCCGCCACTTGGTCAACACGGGCACGAGCTGGGATCGCGTCGGAAGCTGGTTCTGCACCATCGCTCCACCGGGCCGCTTTGCCATACAGTTCTCCTTCTTCTTTCCGGACTGCACTCAGTCAGTTGTTATCGGGGTCACTTCTTTTTAGGCCGGGCAAAAATCAAATACAGCACTCCGCATGCAATCAGGGCCAAGGACACGTAAAGAACGGAGCCGGACGTATGCTGCACGGCGTCCGCCCCGGACTGCACGGCATTCAGATTGTGATCGGAGACGGAAGAACGGACCGAGAACAGTCCCATCGCGCCCAGCACCACCAGGGCCAGCGCCGAAGCACGGCTCCACGACCAGCGCGGCAGCGACCCAGCGGGAAGCCATCTTTCCCAGAAGGGCTGGGCCGGCGCTTTGACTTCGGCGGGCGTCGCGGTTTGCGACCAACGCGATTCCAATTGCTGCAGGTCGCGCAGCTCGCGGGCGCAAGGCGCACACAACCCGATGTGCTCTTCCACCTTTTGTTTCTGGGGTTCGTCCAGCTCCAGATCGATGTAAGCGGTCATCTGCTCGTATTCCAGATGGAGGTCTTCTCCGGCTTCAGGGAGCAGATTCGGTAGGGAGGGCGCAGGCCGGGCCCTCCGCAACTCCCGCTGGCAACGCCCGCAGGCGCTCAGGTGGCGGCTGGCCCACAGCAACTGCTGGGGTTCCAGAATCCTACGCTGAAAGTCTTCCAGCTGTCGAGGGGTCAGGTGTCCGGTAGCCACTTTTCCGTCTTTTTCCTCATTCCCCATAGCTGTTCAACCTCGTCCGGATCCAAAATACAGATCCTTCAACCTGGGAAGACGGGCCGGCGGAAGCCATATTCCCATGCTCCCAAAAAATTCATCCCAGATGCTTCAAATTGCGCCGCAACCGCTCCACCGCCTTATTGCGGTACCCGATGACCTGAGGGCGGGTCACCTGCAGCATTTTGGCGATGCAGTTGTCCTCTAAAGGTAGATATTTCCACAACTTAGCCAGGGATTCCTCCCCGGTGGAGGCCTGCGACGAGGCCGGCACACCCAACTCCAGCCAGGCGATCATGTAGTTTTTCTCTTTTAAATCCAATGATTTAGCGATTTCTTCCAGGCTGGCCACGTTATAAGAAAGGAAGACATCGATTTCGCCGTCTGGCATGTTGAGCAGGTAGGCGGCGCGATGCCAGGGCAAAAGCTGGCCGACAGCGCCCCACAGCAGGAGCAAGCGCTCACGGGTCAGGCGCACGGTATAAGAATCCATTCCCTGCGAGGGGAGAAGGTCGACCTCCTGCAGGCCGTCTTCGTCGGGAGGGTCGGAGGTATCCGGCACATCCTCGACCCCGACCAGCGGAGCCAGAAGCGCGATCAGATCATCCAGCAAAAGTGGGGCGTCGAGCTCTCCAAAGACAGCGTCCAGCAGCTTGCGCCAGTCTTCCAGGGTCCAATCGGCGAAGGCCTTGCCCGGGACCGGCAGAATCTGGTGCTGGTTTTCGCGAAATGCTGCCAGCCGGGCGCCGTCGGCCACAGTCTTTTTCTGCCCTCGCCAGCCCGCGAAGCCGCTGCACAGGTCTCCGGACTCAGCCGGCCAAACGGCATAGTCGGGCAGCTTGTCCATAAGGCGTCGCAGGCAGTTTTTCAGGCTGGTGCGTTCGGGATACTTGGCGCGCAAGTAGTCGGCGCAGGCGTGGTAGGCAACGGTCGCCGCATAGGCGGGGAAATTTTCTACGCCCTCGCCCGGGCTCTGCTGCTTGCGCAACAGCTTCAGGCGGATTTCTCCCAGCAGGTCCTGGGCGTCAAGATTGGCCTCGCGGTGGTCGCTGGCGCTGAGGGTTACCCGGAGTTTCTGGCGAACAGCCGCCCGTATCGCCGACTCTACTTCTTCCAGCCAAGCCGTAGCCTGCGACGGATCTTGCGCCATCGCGCCTATTATGCCGTAAGCTCTGTGGGCCGTATACCGCAAATTCACAGGGCAAAAAGGACGGTAGGCGCTGGCCGGCCAAGCCGCGCTTTTAGCGGTTCAACTTCTTTATCTAATCCGGAATTCGGCCTTCTGCGCCACACGCAGGGTCTACCGACTGCCTGCGATTCTCCTTCGTCAGCAGCAAGCGGAAGAAATCGCGAAAACTCCGCTCCCCTGCGTGTCGCACATCAGGACCGACAGAAAGCCCGTTTCAGGCAGCCTTGCGGGCTTTCTGGACCGACATCAAAAACTCCAATAAATCGCCATTTACACGATCGGCATGCGTGGCGGTGAGCCCGTGAGGCAAGCCGGGATAAAAAATTGCCTTAGCGCCCGCAATCAGCGCGGCTGACTTCTTTCCCGAGTCGTGGACCGGCACGATTTGATCGTCCTCCCCATGCATGACCAGGGTGGGTACAGCAAACTTCTTCAGGTCTTCGGTGAAGTCGGTCTCGGAAAATGCCTGGATGCAGTCATAGGTATTCTTCAGGCCGGCTTGCATACTCCACAGCCACAACTGATCCAGCAGGCCCTGCGAGACGTTCGCGCCCGGCCGATTGGCGCCGTAAAACAGAATGGCAAATTCTTTCCAGAACTGCGAACGGTCCTTTAACAGGCTTTGCCGCAATCCGTCGAAGACTGCCAGCGGAAGACCTTCCGGATTGGCCGTGGACTTTACCATGACCGGTGGGACCGCGCCGATCAGCACCGCGGCCGCCACGTGCTTGGTCCCATGGCGTCCAATGTAGCGCGCGACTTCGCCTCCTCCGGTGGAGTGGCCGACCAGCGTGATGTCGTGCAGGTCGCGCGCCTCGATGACCGCGGCAAGATCATCCGCGTATCCGTTCATGTCGTTGCCCGACCAGGCCTGGCTGGAACGGCCGTGGCCCCGGCGGTCGTGCGCCACCACGCGAAAGCCCTTCTCGGCAAGGAAAAGCATTTGCCCGTCCCAGGAATCGGAATTGAGGGGCCATCCGTGGGAAAAGGTCACTACCGGCCCTTTGCCCCAATCCTTGTAGTAGAGAGTGGTTCCATCTTTGACCTGAATTGTGCTCATTGAAATTTCTCCTTTAGGGATGTGTGCAGTGAAAGCGTTGGGTCTATTCGGCGGCCGGCACCAGCACGGGCGCGAATTTGTTCTTTACCAGGAAGACAATGAATCTGGCCGGTTGGGTCTGGCTTGCGTTACGGCCCACCACATGGACATCCTGGGGGCCTTCGTAAAAGGTCTGGCCTGCCGTCAAAGTCATTTCCTTGCCACCTTTGACTCGCATGACGATCGACCCTTCCAACACGTAGATGAACCCGTGCGCGTTGTGGCGGTGAATGGGGTCCACCGCTCCGGGCGGATACTCCACCGTAAGCAGCACTCCTTCCTTGCCGGGAAGGTCCTGAAAATCTTTGGCCAGGAGTTCCGTCACCTTCGCGTCCTCTGCCACCATGGTGCAGGACATAAGGCAGACGAGCATCAGCATGAACTTCGTGAATGTCATATAAGCACCTCAGCTGGGCGACGCCACTTAGGGGCGGGGCACAGGATAAACAGCGAATCTTTCTTTTTGGAATTTGCTAACCAGCCTTCACAAGATCGCCGCCGGCAGGGACGGGCGCAGCCTCCTGGGCCAGCCAGGTTTCGAAACGCATTTCGCCGAGCCTGGCATTTTCTCCGGGAACCAGGGTCTTCTCCGTGATGTTCGCCCCCGAATACAGCGCATTCGGGTCGGCGATGACTTCGCGGGGATCGTGAAGTGTGGCCAAACGCCGCCGCACCAGTTCATCCAGGCGAAATTGCTCGGGCCCTGCGATTTCCACGATGCCATTCACCGGCCGGCCAGTCGCCACCCTGCCCACGGCGGCCGCGACATCTTCCGCCGCCATCGGCTGGAAAAGCACAGGAGGCAAATGTACTTTGCCGCCTTCCATCGAAATGTCCGCGATCCCCTTGAGGAACTCAAAGAATTGCGTTGCGTGAACGATGGAGTAGGGCACCGAGGATTCTTCGATCAGTTTTTCCTGCGCGATCTTGGCGCGGAAATACGCGCTCTGCGACAATTTCTGCGTCCCCACCACAGACAGGGCAACGTGGTGCTTCACGTTGGCCAGCTCCTCCTGGGCGAGAAGATTGCGGGTGGAGGTCATGAAGAAGTTCAGCACCGCTGCTTCTTCCCAGTTAGGAGAATTCGACACATCCACCACCACCGAAGCGCCCTTCAGCGCTTCCGCCAGTCCCTCGCCGGTCACTGTGTTGACGCCCGAATTGGGGGACGCGGCCACCGCCTCATGCCCGTGTTCCCAAAGTTTTTTGACCAGCTTGGAGCCGATGAGCCCGGTTCCACCGATAACTACGATTTTCATAAGTTTTTTCCTCCTTCAGATTGGATCGAAAGGCGACGCCTGCATCGAACTCTTGCACTCGCTAAGACAATTCAAGGTGCAGCTTTGTGACATGTGATCGCATTTGCGATGCCATCGACGGCCCCAGCGCTTGCGCCGGAAAATTCCAGGCCTCGTGCCACACATGCAGATCCAGCACATGACCAGAGCACCGTGAGCGCGATCTGCTATGTGCTTGCCACCTCCTGTTCATCTGTCTTTCACCGGCGTGCCTGGGACCCGGCCGGGATCGTCAAAGCCGGCAAAGACGTGGCTGTTATCGCAAAAGGGCTTGTTGTGAGATTGGCCACAGCGGCAGAGGGCCATACGCAGGTCCTCAAATAAGGAACTTCCGTCCGCCGATCTGAGCTGGACAAGCCCGCGCACATAAAGAGGACCCGCGGGCATGGGAAGCACGGTGGTGGGCAACTGCGGAGATTCCTCGGGACCGCCGTCGAAGCGCTTAAAGTGCAAGGCGCCGCTTGGGCACTTCGCAATCACAGCGGCAATCTCGTCAGCGCCGGCTTCCGACGGCATGATCCAGGGGCGGCGATCGCTGTCAAACACGGCGGGCAGGCCGCGCAGGCACTCGGCCGCGTGGATACAGCGGTGTGCGTCATAACTAATTTCAATGCGGTCGTCGGCATAGCGGCGTACTGTGTCAGTTTTTTCCATCAACGATTCCTCCCATATACATCGTTTTCTAGGACAGGGCAGCCCCGCCAAATGTGACAAAATCAGACCCCGGGAAAAATTTAGGGGAAAGCTGTCACAAATCGACGATGTCGCTGGTCTCTACCTGACAGCCCCGCGAGCTAAGACCACCGGAGGAACTGGATGTCCATCAAACTTGCCGCCGACTCGAGCATCCCAGCGGATATGGAGGCCTATGAGACCGTAGCCGGCCAGGAAGAGATCTATCTGGAAGAAGTCGAGGAAGAGGTTCGCGCAATGCTGATCGCGGATGAGCCACCTGTTTCGCAGGCCCCGCTGGACCCCCTACAAGTCATCGAGGAACTGATCACCGGTGATGGGGATGATCCTCCTTTAAGCGATGACGCCCTGGGGCAGATGCTGCCATCGTCCTGACCAAAGGCTCCATTGCCCGGAAAGGGCCTAAAAAAGCCGCGGATCCGGCGATCTATTCGTCTTCCAGGAGATACACTATGACGACCACCGCGATGGCAGAACAGTCGATTTCGCAGATTCCCAGCCCGGTTCGCCGCGATGGGCAGGACGGCGAACACGACGAAGGCCTCTCCGCCTTTGCCGGCGTCCGCCCTCGTCTGTTTGGCATAGCCTATCGCATGCTGGGAAGCGCGGCCGAGGCTGAGGACGTGGTACAGGACGTCTGGTTGCGCTGGCAATGCACCAATCGAGCCGTGGTGGAGAACCCGCCGGCGTTTCTGGCGACCACCACCACGCGCCTGTGCATTAACCTCGCCCAATCGGCCCAGGCTCGCCGCGAAACTTATGTTGGCACTTGGCTGCCCGAGCCGGTGGACACCAGCAGCAACCCGGGACTGGGTGCGGAACGTGGTGAAGCGGTGCAGCTTGCCGTGTTAGTACTGCTGGAAAAACTCAATCCCTCAGAGCGCGCCGCATATGTGCTGCGCGAAGCGTTTGATTACTCCTACCGGCAGATCGCCGACATTCTGCAAAGCGAGGAAGCGAATGCGCGCCAACTGGTTTCCCGGGCGCGAAAACACATTACCGAGGGGCGGCGGACCACGGTCAATCCCAGCGAACAACGGCGGCTGCTGGAAGCCTTCGTGGCGGCGGCGCAAAAAGGAGACATGGCCGGTCTGGAATCTTTATTCGCAGAAGATGTGGTCTCGTACGCCGATGGCGGTGGCATCGTGCGTGCGGCGCGCGTCCCGGTTTCCGGCCGCGAACGGGTCGCAAAATTTGTGACTGCGGTGTCCTCCCATTTCTGGAGAGGAATCGCCGTCAACTGGGTCGAGGCCAATGGGCAGGCTGCCGCGCTCCTGTCCCGGGACGGCGTTCCCGCCGCACTGGCTACCGTGGATGCTTCTGAAAAAGGCATCGATCAGATTCTGTGGATCATGCGGCCCAGCAAACTCGCGTCCATCGCGAGATCCATGCCGAAAGCGGACGGGCCACGGTCCTTGCTTTGAGCTACTCCGTCCCGCCAATACGGGGCGGCTCCGGCGTCCTCGCGCCTCTTGGTCCTTTAAGACTGGACCCTCCGAAGATGTCCATCTTCTCCGCCGAAGGCGGCTTCTTGCCTGGTTGTTTCTCGCGTAACCCAGACAACGAGAATGTTCATCGTATTGAACTCTCTTGACTCTCCCTTGCACGGTATTTAGACCTGTGCAACGAAAGCTGTGGGATTTGTCGAGAAGAGTACGCGACCGTAAATGCCGCTTCCGCTCGTCCCACCAGGAGAACACAGGGCCTTCCATGAAGAAGAAATCCTCGTTTTTAGATCGCAGAAAATTTCTGGGGCAAGCGGTTGAGTTGGGCACAGGGATCGGCATCAGCAGCGCGTTGTTGGGAAGCGCGCTTCCCGCGGTCGCGGATACCTCGAAAAAAACCTCCTCTCGCTCATTGCAGGGCAGCGTGATTTCCCTCGACGGAGAGTGGTCGATTGCTATTGACCCCAAGAATTCGGGGCGCGAACAGCAGTGGACGGCCCAACTTCCGGCCGACAGCCGTAAGATCAGCGTGCCTTCGATCATTCAGCAGGAGTTCCCCGCCTATCATGGGGTGGCCTGGTATTGGAAGGAGTTTGCCACGCCGGCGCATCCCGATCGCGGAGGCCGGGTTCTGCTTCGGTTTGAAGCGGTCGATTATCTGGCGGAGGTATGGGTCAACGGGGTAGCCGTGGGCGGGCATGAGGGCAGCGAGACCCCCTTTGTTCTGGATATCACGAGTGCTTTACGGGCCACAGGACAGAATCGAATTGCCTTGCGCGTCCTGAACCCGGGGAAAGAAAAGATCGATGGCATCGCTTTGCTGGAAACGCCACACCGCAACAAATTCGATCCTTTCTACAGCGGAGCGTCCTACGATAGTGGCGGCATAATTGGGCCGGTGAGTTTGCACCTGGTCCCGGCGGTGCGGGTGGAGGACGTGTTCGTTCGTCCGGACTGGAAGACTGGCGCCATTCGCGTGCAGGTGCAGCTGCAAAATGCCGCAGCCAAAGCGCTGCAGGGAAGCCTGCATCTGAGTGTGGCCCCTGCGGCGACAGGCATTACCCTTTCCGAAAGCGAACAAAGCGTGCAAGCCTCCGCGGGCGCGACCGAAATAAAGGCCGAGTTGCAGGTGCCCGACTTTCGCTTGTGGTCTTTGCAGGACCCTTATCTATATCGCGTGACCGTCCGTTTCCAGGAGGAAGCCGGCGCGGCCCACGAGATGTCGGTGCGTTGCGGCTTTCGCGACTTCCGGGTGGTTCGAGGTTATTTCCGGCTCAATGGAAAACGGGTCTTTGTGCGCAGCACGCACACCGGCAATCATTCTCCCATAGGGCAAATCCTCCCGCCGGACAACGCCCCTGACCTGCTGCGGCAGGACCTGCTTTATGCCAAAGCTTGCGGCTTCAATACCGTGCGCTTTATTGGGGTCGCCTATCCCTACCAGCTCGACTTGTGCGATGAGATCGGCCTTATGGTGTCGGAAGAGTCCTACGCCGGCTGGCTGATAGAAGATTCTCCTCACATGAAGGAACGCTCGGACCGCTCCACGCGGGAAATGATCCTGCGGGACCGCAACCATCCCTCGCTCACGATATGGCAGCTTTTAAATGAGACCAGCGACGGCGCGGTGTTTCGTCATGCCGTGGAAAGCCTGGGCCTGGTGCGTTCTCTGGATGACTCGCGGCTGGTGTTCCTCTCCAGCGGCCGCTTCGACAGCGATTTGGGTATTGGCACAGTCAGCAATCCGGGCAGCACCCAATGGGAGCATGAGTGGGGAAAGGAAGCCGCGGGGGCCGGGCGCGCCGCGGACTGGAAAAAATCAGGGTATCCCTCGGCCATCGGCTCCGGCGATTTTCATTTCTATCCCACAGTTCCCCAGGACAGGAAAGCGGAGCAATTTGTTCGCACCTTAGGGCAGGACAGCAAGCCCATCTATTTGTCCGAGTATGGCATTGGCAGCCTGATGAATGCCGTCCACGAGGCCCGCATGTATGAACAGGCCGGCGCTCGCCCGGACCTGGAAGACTTTCAACTGATGCGTTCCATGGCGGAGAGTTTTCTGGCCGACTGGCAGCGCTTTGGAATGGATGGGGTGTATCCCTTTCCGGAAGACATGCTGGCCGACAGCCAGAGCCGCATGGCGCGGCACCGTCTATTTGGATTCAATCTGGTGCGTTCCAATCCCCATCTGTGTGGCTTCAATGTCACCGGGATGCTGGACCACGCCATGACCGGCGAAGGGTTCTGGCGGTTCTGGCGTGATTGGAAGCCGGGCTCCATGGACGTGCTGCAGGACGGCTGGTGGCCCCTGCGCTGGTGCCTGTTCGTGGAAAAATCCCACAACTATGCCGGCCGCCCCTTCCAGGTGGAAGCGGTGCTGGCGACCGAAGATGTACTGCCTCCCGGGGAGTATCCGGCGCGCTTTCGCATCAGCGGGGCCGCAGGAAATGTCTGGGAGCGCTCGGCCACCGTGACCATTCCCAAAACGCCGGCGGGTGGAGATGGGCCGCTGGCGGTTCCTGTGCTGCACGAGCCTGTAGTGTTGCAGGCTCCGGCGGGATCGTACGAACTGGTGGCTAATCTGGAGCGGGGCGGCGCGCCGCTGGGACGGTCCTGGCAGTTTTATCTTTCCGATGCCGCTTCGTTGCCGCTTCTCCAGCAGACTGCCGTGACTTGGGGAGTGGATGCGAAAGCGCAGGCCTGGTTGAAGCAGCACGGCGTCCCATGCCGTCCCCTGGAAGGAGGAAAAATGGCCCAGCGGGAAGTCATCCTGGTTGGCGACCTCTCCCAGACCGGCTCGGAAGCGAAAAGCTGGAGAGAACTGGCTGGCCGCATGGCCCAGGGAAGCACGGTGGTCTTTCTTTCGCACGCCGCCTTCGCCCGCGGAAAGGAAACCACGGCATGGCTGCCGCTGGCCAAAAAAGGACGCTGCTATCGCTTTGTCGATCACCTGTATCACAAAGAATGCGTAGCCAAGGCCCATCCCATCTTTGAAGGACTGCAGGCCAAAGCGATTCTCGATTGGTACTACTATGGACAGCTCATTCCGCACTTCGTGTGGGATGGGCAGGACTCGCCCGAGGAGGTCATCGCTGCCGCGTTCGCCGTCGGATATGGCGTGCCGGACATCTCGCCCAGCTACGGATCAGCCATTTTGATGAGCCGATACAAGTTCGGGGAGGGCCAGTTTCTGCTGAATACCTTCCCCATCCTCGATCAATTGGATGAGAGCCCGGCGGCGGACCGCCTGTTGCTGAATCTGGTGAAGTATGCCGGCGGCTTCACCGGCAAGCCCGCCACCGACCTGCCGCAGAACTTCGAAGAAAAGCTGCGGGAAATTGGCTATCTGTAGAGGAAAGCTTCCAATAATAATGAGGAAAGCCCTCTACAGCGAGGGCTTTCCTTTGTATCCCCGGCCGCGCAGCACCTTTCCAGCTTTCACGCCCGTCAGTTGCCCCTTCTCATATTCCAACTGCCCATTCACAAACAGATAGTGCACGCCTTCTGAAACCTGATTGGGTTCGGTGTAGGTGGCTTTATCGAGGATGGTGGCAGGGTCCCAGATGGCGACATCGGCAAAATAACCCGGTTTCAGCAATCCCCGGTCCTGCAGGTGATAGCGCTGCGCCGGCAGGGAAGTAATCTTGCGAACGCATTCTTCCATGGGCAACAATTTCAAATCGCGACAATAGTGCCCCAGGAAACGCGGCATGGATCCCCACCCGCGGGGATGGGTGTGCGGTTCAAACAGTGGCCCGTCGAGCGAGCTTTCATTGGAGTCCAACCCAATGGATGTCCATGGCTGCTTCAGTCCGGTCTGAATGTCCTGTTCTCCTGCCATGAAATAAAGGGCGCTGGTCTGGGCTTTGTCCGCCAGAATGAAATCAAACAGCGTGTCCATCTCCGGCTTTTTCTGCGCGGCGGCGATCTGGGCGATGGTCTTGCCGGTGTACTGCTTCAATTCGGGGCTGGCCACGGAGGAGACCATGACGCCGCTGCCGCCGCCGCTGTCGTGATACAAATTTTCCCACTCCACGTGGTCCACGGCCATTTCCGCTGCAATCTTGCGACGAGTCGCGGGGTCGCGCAGGCGCTCCAGCAATTTGGCCGTACCTCCATCCGCGACCCAGGGCGGGAGGCTCGAGGCCAGGGCCGTGCCGCCGGCGCCGTAGGGATACATGCTGCCTTCGACGTCGAGTCCGCCGGCGCGCGCCGCCTGGATCATGCCCTGCATTTTGGTCATCCAGCCCCAGCGCTGTTTACCGCTCACCTTCATGTGGAAGATTTCAACCGGAAGGCCGGCTTCGCGGCCAATACGCAGGGCTTCGTTGATGGCCGCTTCTTCGCTGGCCCCTTCACTGCGCATGTGCGTGGCGTAAAGCCCGCCATATTGCGCTGCGACTTTTGCCAGTTCAATCAACTCTTCGGTCTTGGCATAGTGGCCGGGAGGGTAAATCAGCGCCGTCGAGACTCCCAGCGCGCCTTCCTGCATGGCCTGCGCCACCATGCCCTTCATGGTCTCGAGCTCCTGGGCGGTGGGGGCACGGTCTTCATCGCCGATCACCGCCTCGCGGATCTGCGCCGCCCCCACGTAGGTGCCAAGGTTCAGCGGCGTGCCATCTTTCTCCAGCCGCTTGAAGTATCCGTCTAAATTCGTCCAATCCACCGTCAGGTGATACTGATCGAGGAACGGCTTCATGGGGGCCAGGGTCTTGTCATTTTGCGGAGCGATGGAGCCGCCTTCTCCGGTAATTTCGCTGCTGATTCCCTGCGACAATTTGCTGAGCGAGCGGCTGTCGAGCAGCAGCGCAACTTCCGACTGGCCCAGCGTGTCGATGAACCCCGGCGACACCACCCAGCCCTTCGCGTCAATTTCCTTCTTGCCCTTGGCGCGGCTCAAATCGCCGATGGCGGCGACGCGGTCTCCCCGCAAGGCAACGTCCGCGTGGTACCAGGGATTGCCGGCGCCATCCATGACCCGCGCGTTGCGGATAAGCACATCGTAGGTTTCCGGTGCGGCGGGAAGGGATGCAGCTTCCAGCGTCGGCTTATCGATGGGCAATTCGTAGGCCGCGGCGGCGATTTCTCCCAGTGCCTCTCCCGCAATGGTCTGGGCCGCCATGGGATCGTTCAGCGGCACTGAAACCCGGTTCACATAGAGTGCGAAAGAAAGCGGCTGACCGCTGGTCGTGGTCAGATATCCCGCCAGGCCCTTGCCGGTGATCATCAGCCGTTGATTCAGACGGTCCACCGCGCCATAGGTACCGGTTTTGGCGAATACATGGCCGGCCGCCACCGATTGTTTTTGAATGTCCACCAGCGTGCCATCGCGTCCCAGGACCGGCAGTGCCTTGTGGAACAAGGGATAGCTCTGCTGCTTGGCCATATAAGCGAGATAACGGACCATGAAATTCGGTGTGTAGAACGCGGAAGCCGCGCCGCCCGCGCCGTCTGCCTGCGAAGCGCCGCTGAGGTCGAGCCCGGCCTTGGTCAGGAAGTCGCGCTCCAGGTCGAAACCCGCCTGGTCGATTTTCGTACGCGCCTTTCCCAACACTGCCCCGAGAATGTAGGGCGTCATGCTGGCGTGCAGATTGTGGCTCACCTTCAGCGTGACCTTCACTTCCTCGGCCAGAGGAGGAGACACGTGTTCGGCCACCAGGTTTTCAGCCGTATAAAACTGCGTGTACCGGGAAAAATCAGTCGCGGAAGATTTGCTGGGTAAAGCGACATTCACGCCTTTCTCCCGCAAAGCCTGCGCCAGCAGAGTTTCCGCAAAGAAGCCCGGCGCGGTCACGGGATACGCAAAGAGCCGGGTCTTGCCCTGCAAGGGCACGGATCCAGTCAAAGTCAAGGTGATGCTGCCATCCGGATTGGGGGTTTCCGCAGGATCTTCCAAATCCCAGCCACTGCCTGCCTTGCCGGTGGTCAGCTTGTTCACAAACTTGAGGTAGGGAACTTCGGGGCTGATTTTCAGAACGGGCGTTGCCCCTTGCGTTGCCCCCGGCGTAACCGTCATGTCGAGCACGTTGTCATTCACGGAAATTGGGGAGATCACCACGCCCGAACCCAGTTCCCGTTCGCCTTCCGGAAAAAGACTGATGTCCACGAGCACGCGTCCATTGATCTTCTTTATGCCCTTGGCGGCAATCTGATCGGCAAATTTCCGGATTACCAACAACGGATCGCCGGGAACGGCTTTGCTGTCCGGCATGCTGTAGGTATGGTCTTCGTCCTCGAAGGCCAAAGTGTCGTCCGGCTGAATGCGATTGGAGAGGTTGGGATCGCCGCTAGCCACCAGAACGATGTCGCCGTTTAAGGTCCCTTTTTTGTCGATCGCGCCGGTGCGGTAGATCTTGGTGTGAAAACGATAATCCGCGCCCAGCAACTGCAGCGCCGTGCCTTCAGTCAGTAACTTGGTAGTGGAGCCGGGGGTAAACAGTTTGTCGCCATGCAACTGGAAGAGGGTCTGTCCGGTTTCCAGTGAATAGAGTTCGATCCCGAACGTCGCGTGCTTGAACTCGGGCCGGTTTACGATGGCCTGCACGCGCTGGGTAAACGTCTCCGGGGTCTGCGAAAAGGCATGCGCCGTAAGCAGCAGGCATACGGCCAGCCAGCGAAATTGCGAGCGTCCTCTGTTCATCGAAAATTCCCCACCTTCGGTTGTTAGTTGGCTGCCTGGTTTGGTTGCGGATGGTGCAGAGCCGCCGCCGGCTTTTTCCCGGAGAGCTGCTCGAAGGTCTCGTTGCCGATGGGATACCTGCGCCAATCGTTGAAATCAAAGTGCCACCATTCCCAGGGATAGACGGTGAAGCCATCGGATTCCATGGCATGGCGCAGCAAGTCGCGGTGCCAGCGCTGCAAGGAAGTTCCGCCCGGGTAATAGGCGTAGGAGCGCTGTGACATTTCGTCGTACACGCCGGTCATCTCAATTTCCTGGCCGGTCGCCAAATCGTAAAGGCTCAGATCCACGGCGCATCCCCGGTTGTGGCGGGAACCTTCGGCGGGATTGGCCACAAAAATCCTGCCTTCCTGCGGAGTCGCGTCCCAGAACATCTTGGTGACATACCAGGGACGGTAGGCATCGTGGATCACCAGACCGTAACCCTTCTCGCGCAGTTTGCGGTTGATGCGCGCCACCGCCTCCGCTGCCGGACGCTGCATAAATGCCCGCGCCTGCGTATATAGAGGAGTGCTCAGAAAATTATTGGCGCCGGCATAGCGAACATCCAGCTTGATGGTGGGATCGATCCCAGTCAGCTCCACCAGATCGGATTGCAGAAAATCTCCTGTCTCGGCCGGAGGCTTGGCCGCCAGGGCCTCTTTGCGCAGCTCCGCAATGGGTTTCTGGGGTTGAATGCGGAACACGCCGTCTTTGCCGGCCCCGAGGGGGCGGCGTTCAAACACCACGCCGCTGACCTTCACGCTGGCGGGTTCGCCGGAGGGCGCAAAGGTGAAGATCGCTTGCTCTCCGTCATACAGGCCGCTTCTGGGGAACGCAAACGATGCATCGCTCTTTTGTTCCAGAGTGTCGAACTCAAACCACTCAATCAGCGTGGAGAGCTTTCCGTCCTTTTCGAAGACATAAAGTTTGTCGTGGTCCCAGCCGTATTCGCCGATCAGGCGGCGAAAGTTTTCGGAAGCAGGAGCAGGTTTGTCCAGAATCACGCGCTTGAGGGTCCTTCCCGCCACGGTGATTTCGTTGTCGCCGGCTTGCACCACGGAACCGTATCCCTGCGCGTCGTCGGTAGCCAGGTCCTTGCCCAGCTGTCGCAGGCGCAACATGCTTCCCGAAGCCGGGCGCAGGAACAATTCTCCGAATTGTTCCTGCAGGTCGATCCCGTCTTCTACCGGCCCGTAATGTCCTTCCAACTGGCGCACGCGGTCGCGTGGAACAGGCTGAGTTTCCTGAATCGCCGGCAACGTCTGCCCGGCCTTCACCGCGAGCATCAGGCGCAGGGCCTCGCGAATGATGTGATCGGTCACCGCATTGACGCTGTCTTTGGTGGCAATGGCCACCGCCGCCAGTTGGTCGTCGGGCAGCGCGGCAAAGCTCGTGGCGAAGCCATAAATCGCGCCATCATGTCCCACGGCGCGCCGTCCCTGAAACTTGCCGACGTGAAAGCCAAGGCCAAATCCGTTTTGCTCGCCGGGAGCGGCGAACTGCGGCGTCCACATTTCTTTGAGCGTAGCGGCCGAGATGACTGCCCCGGCGGGCCCTTTGCCTCCCGCAAACAGGACCTGGGCGAATCGTCCCAGATCGGTCACCGTGCTGTACATGCAACCGGCCGGCGCCATGCCCAACTCGAAAGTGGGAGCCGGAAAGTTCAAGCCGTCGTAGCTCCACATGTAGGCTTTGGCCAGACGCTGCACCAACTGGGGCTCGGGAGAAAAACTGCTCGACTGCAATCCCATGGGGGACAGCACGGCGTGTTTCAGATAGCTGGGGAAGGGCTGGCCACTTTCGGTTTGCAGGGTATATCCCACGACGGCGATGCCGGCGTTGGAATACTTCGTGTGTTCTCCCGGTTTGTAGACCAGGTCCGTTTCATTCAGGCTGCGCACGGTAGCCTGCAGGCTTGGCTCACTGGTTTCAAAGTAATTGCCGACAGGAGGTTCGCGTAACAGGCCTGAGCGATGGGACATCAACTCCCGCAACGTGATCTCGCCGCCAAACGGATTGCGCGGATGAAAATCCGGCAGATAGGCTGCGATCGGCTTGTCCAGATCGAGACGCCCGCTTTCCACCAGCTGCATGACCCCGATGTCGGTAAACAATTTGGAAACCGAGCCTACGCGATAGACGGTTTCCGCAGTGGCCGGCAGTTTCCTGTCGGGATCGGCATAGCCAAAGCCTTCAGCCCATACGATCTTTTGTCCATCCACTAGCGCAATGGAGATTGCGGGAATTTTCTTGTCGGCGAGCTCGCGCTGCACCATGGTGCGCAGGGCTTGCGCCACTGGCGCGTAGTCGGGTGATGGCGCGATGTTCTCCGCTCCGGCCCAGGCTCGGCCGGCGGGCAGAAGAGTTGAGCTGAGGGCGAGGGCCAAGCCGAGGGCGGCAGACCGCAGTCCATTCCTGTTTCCCAAGTTCATGCCACTCGATTCCCCCAGTTTCTATAATTCGTACCAACGGAACCCCAGACGCTGTTCCTTATCGACTTTTTTCAAAAGATCGAGGATGCGCGGGCGGCGCACCTCGGCGCAGGCCAGCAGCAGCAGGTTCATCACGGCAATGGGCGCGGCGTAGGAAGGGCCGAAGGACGACATCTCCACCGAAGCCAGAAAGAATTCGTCGGAAAACTGCGCGATGGGAGAAACGTAGGTATCGGTCAGGCCGACGCAATAGGCGCCCTGCTTCCGCGCCTGCTGGATGCCTTCCACCGTCATGCGCAGACCGCGACGAAAGCTGATGCCCAGGACCAGATCACCCTCTCCCATGCTGCGCACAATATGTGCTGCCACGCCGGGCATGGTGGCCTGGGTGACCGGCATGCCCAGGAGATTCAGGTGATACTCGAAATAGAACACCAGGCTGGTGGCCAGATCGCCGCCCAGCAATAAAATGCGGCGGGCCTTCCATAAGCGGTTGGCCACGGCGGTAATGCGCTCCAGGTCGATGCTGTTATACAGACCGCGCAGGTTCTTGATTTCCTGGTCCAGCGACCTTTGCAGGCGCGAGTGGATGGAATCCTCGGACGGTCCCGATTGCATCATGACCAGCGAGGTGGCCCGGGTCACGGACAGTTCATGCAGGTATCGCTGAAATTCCTTATAGCTGGCGAAGCCCAGGCCTTTGGCGATGCGCACGATGGTGGCGGGATCGGTGCCCAGCTTGTTGGCCATATCGCGCACGCTGAGCAGAATGAAAGGCTGCGGATCTTCGATGGCCGGGCGCACGATTTCCTGCCGCCGGGGATTCAATCGTGCGATCCGCTCTGCCAGGTTCATAGAAGACCAATCCTCTTGCGGCCCCGCCTTTTCTTCCCGCATAACGTGCTTCGCCTCCGCAGATAGTGCACGCAGGCGGCCGGGGTATCTCCAGCGCCGCGTGAGAGCAGTCATCCTATCCGACGCGGACGGCCCCGACAATGATGCCGGGTTAGGTGGTGACCGCTACGCGGGAATTCCACACCTTATGCTTCACCGTCAACTGTTCGATCTTGGAACGGCGCGGTTCATAGCCCAGGCCCGGCGTCTCCGGCACGCGGATGGTGCCCTGCGCGCTGACTTCGACTTCGGGCTCGATAATGTCTTCTTCCCAATAACGCCGGCTGGCGGAGACATCGCCGGGCAGGCGAAAATTGGGCAACGTGGACATGGCGATGTTGTGCGCCCGTCCAATGCCGGACTCCAGCATGCCGCCGCACCACACCGGCACACCGCGCTCCTGGGCCAGGGCCTGGATCTTGCGGGCTTCCGTGTGTCCGCCCACCCGGCCCAGCTTGATGTTGAGGATGCGGCAGGCCCCGATTTCAATCGCGGCCCGGGCATGGTTGGCGTTGCGGATGCACTCGTCCAGGCAAATCGCCGTCTTGATCTGGGCTTGCAGCTGCGAGTGCGAAAAGATGTCGTCCCACTCCAGCGGCTGTTCCATCATCAACAGGTCGAAGGCATCGAATTTCTTGAGGTGCTCGCTGTCTTTCAGGCGATAGGCGGAGTTGGCGTCCACGCTGAGCAGAATGTGAGGATGACGCTGGCGCGCCTCGCTCACGTAGGCCAGGTCTTTGCCGGGTTTGATCTTTAGTTTGATGCGCTGATAGCCGGCGGCCAGCTCCTGCTCGATCTTGGCCATCAGCTTTTCCGGGGTCTCCTGGATGCCGAGGGAGACTCCGCAGGCAATCTCGCTCAGAGTGCCGCCCAGCAGCCGCGACAGAGGAATTCCTTTCTGGCGCGCCTCCGCGTCCCACAGCGCATTTTCCACGCCCGCTTTCGTCATCTCGTGGCCGCGGATGAACTCCAGAAGCGCGGGCACGTCGGAAGCCGCCTGGATCTCCTTGCCCACCAGAAATGGCGCAATGTAATCGCCCAGCACGTGCCAGGCGGTGGCGGTCGTCTCACTGTTGTAGAAGGGGCCTTCCGTGGCCGTGATCTCGCCCCACCCAGTGACGCCGTCGGCCTCTACTTCCACCAGCAGAACGCTGCGATGCAATGTGACCCCGAAACTGGTTTCGAAGGGAAAGCGGAGGCGCATTTTCAATTCGCGCAGAGCAAGCGATTCAATCTTCATTGTGGCTCCAGGATGTAGGACACGTGTTCCGGTTCCCGTCGAAACCAGGTCACGGCGTAATTTGCGGCAAACAGAGTTTCAAAGCGTTGCCGGACTTCCATTTGAATGTCAGCGATGGGGCGCGGCGGCCCGGGAGTGACCAAAGCTACGGCTTCAGTTTGGGCCTGCAACGGAGGAGGGTCTCCGGCGAGAATTCGGGTGACGCGTTCTGAACTCACGTGCCATTCCGCCACCAGTCGGTCGGTGGGCAACCCTCCATGCAGCGGGCTACTGGTGGAACCGTAGATATTGCGGATATAGCGCCGCATGGTTGCGCCCAGGCGGCAGATGTTGAAATAGGCGTTCTTGGTCTGCAGCGGATCGAAGGTCCATTCGATGACGCCGATGCCGCGCTGCAGGGCGTCCTCGCGCTGGGCGAGTTTGAGCGCGCGGCCTACTCCCCAGTCGCGGTATGGCTCCAGCACCGCAACCATGTGGGAGTGCAGGTAGGGAACCCGGTCCCGCAGGCCGGGATAAGCGAGAGCAAAACCGGCGAGCTTTTGGGGGTGCGGGGAAGGCTCGGTATTTTGGGGAGGGCTATCGAGATCTTCCACGAAAGCGCCCAGGACTTGCCCGCCGGTCTTGGCAGCTACGACAAACATCTGGGAAGGGACGGCATCGCGCTCGCTGTATCCCCAGACCTTGATTTGCAGGTCCACAATCTGCTCGAAATCCTCGACCGTTTTGCACGGACGAACCTGGATCGCGCGAGAGCCGCCGGGATGAGTTTCCGTCACTGCTTTATTCATTGCGTCCGTAATAAGCGGAGTGGGCGCTTGCGCGCTCACTCCGCATACTTTCCATGATGTGCTTTTTACGACCGGTACCTCGGTGGCTGCGATTTAAAACTCGAAGCGGACCCCCACCTGGCCTTCCCGTCCCGGCAGACGTTGCTGCACATAACCAAATGCAGGCGCATCAGGCCCGGAAGGAGGCAAGCCGTTGATGGCCGCCGGGTTCGCGTTGTTGAAGAGGTTGAACACTTCAAAGTAGGCGTGCGCCTTGATGCGCTCCGTGATGCTGAAGTGCTTGGCCAGACGGGCATCCAGGTTGACAAAGCTGGGGGCGCGGAACGAATTGCGGACATAGTCAATGTCCCGGCCGCCGTAGAAGCCATCGCCGTCCACGTCGGGAGGATTGCTGCTGCCCCGGGTAAAGGCGAAGCCGCTTTGCGCGCGGAAGATGCTGCTGATCTCGAATCCTTTCGGCAGCTGCACAATGCCGTGGACCATGAAGATGTGCGGCACGGAAAGGTCAGACGGACCGTAATCGACATTGGCCCCGTTGTAATTGGTTCCTGCCTTAGGCACCGGATTGCCCGTGCTGGTCACAAACGGCCCGTTGGCGTTGGTTTGCAGGGTGTCTGGGTCGGTCACTACCGGAACGATGCCGCGATAGCTGTCCGACGGCCCGCCCAGCGAGGTGTAGGCCGCACCCTGGCCGGACTGGAAGTCGGTCACGAAATTCGAGTTCAGCATGTTGTCCCACTCTTTCGCGTAGGTGTAGCTGGCCTCGACCTGGAAGTGCCGGGTCATCCGTTTGGTCACCTGTAACGTGAGCCCGTCATAGAACCCGCTGTACCAGGGCCCATAGCTGTTGATGAGCTGGCTGCCGGTTCCCGGAACCAGTTCTCCCGCATAGGCAGGGATGCGGGCTTCGAAAGCCAGGTTGGTATTGCGCACGCCCGGAATGTCCGCGATGTTGGAGTGGTAATAATCCGCGTTGATCACCATGGAGTCCGTCAGCTGTTGCTGGATCCCAAAGTGGAAGGTGTCGGTATAGGGAGTTTTGAAACCCGGGTCCACCGAGATGGGCACGTCGTAAGCGCTGAAAGCGTTGTGCACCGACAGGTGGTCGAACGGGTCCCAGGTGAAGTAGCCGTCCGGCTTGCCCACCGCCGCGTCGGCGGCCTGTAGGAATTGATCGGGGGTCAGCCCGCTCAGTTGTTGGACGTTGCCACTATTCACGACCGCACCGGCGGGAATGACGCTGCTGCCAATGGAATTCAGGTGGTCAATCCCGAAGAGGGGAAGGCTGGGGCTATCGCAAAGGGTGCCGCCGGAAACAATCTGCGCGTCCGTCTGGTTGGAGGAAACGCAAGGCACATCGCGGCCCAGGGTGGTGAAGTAACGGGTGATGTTGCTGGGGTTCCCATAGAACAACCGCGGGAACGCCATGTAGCGGCTGCGATGCACGTTGGCCCCGCCGAAATCGGGAATATCCCGCGCCAGGCCGAGGCGGAAGTGATCGTAGAACCGGCCCCAGCTGGCCCGCACCACCGTCTTGGGCAGGACCTGCCACGCCATACCCAGGCGAGGCGAAACGTTGGTCTTGTTGGGGAAGCGGGTGTCATAGTCCCAGCGCAAGCCCGCGTTGATGGTCAGCTTGCGAGTGAGCTTCCAGTCGTCCTGCAAGTACAGCGCATTGTAGTTGTTGCGCAGGCCGATATGGCTTTCCTGCGGTGTCTGGCCGCCCTGCACGTTCAGGTAGTACACGCCGGAGTTGATTGGGCCATAAGTACCCAGATCATCCTGCAGGCTGAAAAGCTGATTGAAATTGTTGGTGGATTCCGCGCCGTCGACCAGCATCTTCTGGAATTCCCAGCCGATTTTCACGGTGTGATTTCCGTAAGCCCGGCCCACGTTTGCGCCCAGCGACCAGTATTTCTGGTGGAAGTGCAGCGGCGTAAATCCGGCCCCGTAAGAAACCTGGCCCAGGTCGCCGAACAATTCATTGGTGTCGAGGCTGGAGAAGAGGTTATCCAGGGTGTTGGCCCCGCCGGCTTCCGGGTAAGTCGGGCTCATCAGGCTGGGTTCTTCACGGAACTGTACGTAATAGTTCAGCAGATACGGATCGGCCTGATCGCCGAGCGTGGCGGTATCGGTGAAGCCGAGCATGAGATGCCGGCCGCTTTCGTTATAGCGGGTGGAGGGAAGGCTGAGGGCCGCGGAAAGCGGCAGAAACGAATTGATGTGCGAGTTGGTCAGGTTGATCTGTTGTCCCAGGCGGTGGTTACCGATTTGCTCATCCAGCTTGCCGCGCACCCGCGTCTCATGGGTCAGGGTGTGTTTGTTGTAGGGCGCTTCCAGCTCGCGAAGAATGTCCGGAGTGGAAGGATCAAACTGGAAGTTCAGGGAACGGCTCTCCATGATGCGCTCGACCGAGCCGAAGAGGAAGACTTTGTCCTTAGCGATGGGACCGCCGAATTGCACAGAAGGGTCCCAGCGATTCAGGAACGGCACATCCGGCCGGCTGGGAATATCCGAGCTGTCGAAAACCGAGTTGCGGGCAAATACGGAGGCAGCGCCATGCCAGACGTTGGTGCCGCTTTTGCTCAAAACGTTGATCACGCCGCCCGATCCGTGTCCGAATTCGGCCTTGTAGCCGGCGGTCAGCACCTGGAACTCGAGAATGGATTCCTGGTTGAACTGGGCCGCCGCGCCGCCGCTGACGGAGTCGCTGTTGGGCATGCCGTCAATCAGGAATTGCGCGTTGTTGCCCCGCTGCCCCAGCACCGGCACCGAAGCGTCGGAACCCTGATCGACCTGGCGGTTTACCGTGACACCCGGCACCAGCTGCATCAGGTCCAGGTAGTTGCGCCCGTTGATCGGCATGGACTGGATGTCGGAGGGCATGATGGTCTTGCCGGTCGACGAGATGGTGGTTTCCAGCAGGGGCGCTTCGCCCTCTACGCTGACCACCGACTTCACCGAGGCGACCGAAAGCTTGACCGTAATGGCGGCCACCTGATTGACGGTGAGCTCCAGGCCTTGCAGGACCTTGGTGTCAAAACCGGCCTTGGAAACTTCGATGCGGTAGGTGCCCGCGGGCAGGCCGGGTACGCGAAATTCCCCTTCCGCGCCGGTGACGGCCGCCCGGTCCACCGCCAGTTCCGGGTTGGTCACCCGCAGGGCGGCTCCGGCGACCGCCAGATTTTGGTCGTCCGTGACCCGGCCCTGCAGGGTGGCCGTGACTTGGGCCAGCGCGGGAAGGCCGGCGGCCAACAGGAACCCAAAAAACAGGCTCACGATGCAACAGAACTTGCTCGCGGAAAGGTGGAACGGAAGACGGGTGCTTTGCACTATTTTTCTCCTGCCTCTAGATGGGCGCTTCCGGAAAGTGGCCGAACACGACTGAACTGAAACCCACGTTTCAGTTTGTGGAAGTCCCGCAAACTTTAAGAATTGCAGGTCGCGCTTGTCAAGCCCATAATGGAGGCCGAAAACCGTTGAATAAGGCTAAAATTGCAGCAATATCCGTTAAGAGCGAGGAAATTCAAGCGCTTGCCCCATAGAAACACCTGTTTCCAATTGAATTTTTATGTTCTATCGATAAGAAAAATCGTGCTGAGGGCGTTCTCCCCTGGCGAACCCCGCCGTTCCCCGGGCGGGAAGACTCCGGGGGAAGGCCCTGGTCCCAGGAAGTGGCAAAGATTTAGCGGCGATTGAAGAAGTTGAACAATAGGTAGATGGGGAGTCCTAACAGGACCAATCCCAGGCCCATGGCCGCATGCGACGGGTTGTTCACCATCGTGCTCAGGGCAATGCCCAAAGCCGCCACGACAAAAAGCAGCGGCACCCAAGGATAGGCGGGAACCCGAAAGCTGCGAAGGATTGCCGGCGCTTTCTTGCGCATTACGATCACGGCAGCCACCGTCAATCCATAAAAGATCCAGGCCGTGAAAATCACATAGGTAAAAAGCTCCTGAAAGGAGCCGGCCAGGGTAAGCACCGAAGCCCAAATGCCTTGCAGGGTAAGCGCCAGCACCGGCGTGCGATAGCGGGAATGCAGTTTTTGAAATTGTGGAAAGAATACTTTGTCCTGGGCCATCGCGTAGTACACGCGCGCGCCGGTGAGCACCATGCCATTGGTCGCGCCCAGAATCGAAATCAATATCACCAGCGAGATGAAGATGGTCGCGCCAGCTCCGTAAACGCTGCTGACCGCCGCGGCCGCCGCCCGGTCGGAATTTTGCAGCTGGAGCGGCGAGAGCACCAGATAGTAGGCGATGTTGGCCAGCACATAGATGGCCGCCACGACAAAGCTTCCCCACGCCAGGGCCCGGGGAAGGTCGCGGTTGGTGTTCTTGAATTCTCCGGCGGCGAAGGAAACACAATGCCATCCCTCGTATGCCCAAAGCACCGCGACCAACGCCACGCCATAGGGCAAAAGGTGAAAGGGTTCGCTGGTGACGAAATGCGCTTGCAGTGTGCCCCAGTGGCCACGCGCCACCAAGAGCCCGATCAACAGAATCAATCCGCCGGTCTTGCACACGGTCGCCACGTTCTGCGTGTATTTGCCATGACGGACGCCAAAGGAATTCAACAGGGTCAGCGCGGCAATGCAGGCAATGGATGCCATCTTCTGCCGTGCCGGCGTCAGGCCAAAAACTTGCCCGCTATACAAGCCGAAAGCCACGGCCAGGGTCGCGATGCTTCCACTTTGAATCATGGAAAGCAGCGCCCAGCCATAGACAAAAGCCGTACCTCGTCCGTAAGCCTCGCGCAAATAAACATAGAGGCCGCCCGCGCCGGGGAAGGCGGAGGCCAATTCGGCGATGGAAAGCGCGCCGAAGAAGCTCAGCACGCCGCCCACAATCCAAATGGAGAGCCCCGCGCTCACCGAGTGCAACTGCTGCGCCACGCCGGCGGGCACCAGGAAAATTCCCGAGCCGATCACAATGCCCACCACCAACGCCACGCCATCGGAGAACGTAAGTTCCCGCGCCAGCGAAACCGGACCTTGCTCAGCCGGTACCGGTGATTTCTGTGCAATTACGCTGTCGCTCATGCGGGTCTCCTGACGTTGCGCGCCTGGTGGTTTGTTTTCCTGAAGAAGCTTTTTGTGCCATACCGGAATCCCCGGTGAGTCCGGTCAGCTTAATGCAGAGTCGAAAGAGTTACAAGTAAGGCGGGCGAAAGGGAAAATGAAAAGCGCGAGCGCACGACAGGTCGAGCCGCATCAGATGCTGACAGCAAGTTGCGGTCTTAGCACTCGACCACGTGTACAGCCAGCCCAGCCAGAGAAGTCTCTTTATAACGCGATTGCATGTCCCGTCCGGTCTCGCGCATGGTGCGAATCACCTGGTCGAGCGAAACCTTGTGGTCTCCAGCTTCGTTCATCGCCATGCGGGTGGCGTTGACTGCCTTAACGGCGCCAATGGCGTTGCGCTCGATGCAGGGGATCTGCACCAGGCCGCCGATGGGATCACAGGTCATCCCCAGGTTGTGTTCCATGGCAATTTCGGCCGCGTGCTCCACCTGCTCGTTGCTCGCGCCCAGCGCGGCCGCCAGACCGGCCGCCGCCATGGAACAGGCCACTCCTACTTCTCCCTGGCAGCCGACTTCCGATCCCGAAATGGAAGCGTTCTCCTTGTACAGGATGCCAATGGCGCCGGCGGTGAGGAAGTAATGCAAAATGCCGGCGGGGGACGCGCCCGGAGAAAACTTCTCGTAATAGTGGGCCACGGCGGGGACAATACCGGCCGCGCCATTGGTGGGGGCCGTCACCACCCGCCCGCCGGCGGCGTTCTCCTCATTCACCGCAATGGCGAAAACGTTGATCCAATCCACCACGGCCAGAGGATCGGAGGACGGGGTGCGAGTGAGGGCGGCGTAGAGTTGCGGCGCCCGGCGGCGGACCTGCAGTCCGCCCGGCAAAATTCCTTCCGTGCGAAGGCCGCGCTCAGTGCAGTCTTTCATCGCCTGCCACAGTTGCCCTACGGCGCCTTCGATGTCGCGCTGCGGGTGCAGGGCGCGCTCATTTTCCAGCACCATTCGCCAAATCGGTTGGCCGTTTTCCTGGCCCAGGCGCAGTAGGTCGGCCGCTGTCTGGAACGGATAAGGGACGGCCGGAGGCGGGACCGCGGGCATGGAGAACTGCTCATTTTCCGCGACGATGAATCCGCCGCCAACCGAATACCAGACCTCCCGCTGCAATTCCCGGCCGTCCTCATCGACCGCGGTAAATCGCATGCCGTTGGAGTGGCCGGGGAGGACCTCCTGGCGGTGAAACAGCAGATGCTTCTCGCTATCGAATGGGACCGGGTGATGGCCCAGCAAAAAGATGCGGCGCTCTTGGCGAATCCGTGCGATCGTGCTCTCGATGGAATCGGGGATTACCAGGTCGGGGGCTTCGCCGCACAATCCCAGCAGGATGGCTCGGTCCGTGCCATGGCCTTTGCCGGTCAAGGCCAGTGATCCGAACAGTTCGACCTGAATGCTCCGCACTTGCTCCAGCTGCCCCCGTTCTTCCAGTCCCTGCAGGAACCGTTTGGCGGCGCGCATGGGGCCCACGGTGTGCGAGCTGGAGGGCCCAATGCCGATTTTGAAAAGGTCAAGAATGCTGATCATGGCGTTGTTGGCCGGTGCATCCAGGAACTGCCGGCTCACTCTATGCTAGTAAAGGCAAATGCTGGATGGAAGATGGAAGATAAGGTATCCTGCGTGGCGTGCAGAATTCTATTAGGAAAAACACGCCTTCCGCCGAAGATAATTCCAAACTGCTGGACACCATCGGCTGGAAAATTCTCGACGAATTGCAGCACAACGGACGCATTCCTTTCACCGAACTGGGCAAGCGCGTGGGGCTTTCCACACCGGCGGTGATGGAGCGGGTCCACCGTTTGGAAGAGGCTGGAATCATCCTGGGTTATGGTGCCGAACTGGACCGCGCCAAAGTGGGATATCCGGTCCTTGCATTCATTCGCGTCAATGTAGTGGGAGACTCTTTTCCCAGGATCATGAAAGTCAGCCGCGATCTGCCACAGGTCCTGGAGTGTCATCGGGTCACCGGCACCGATTCCTTCATCATGAAGGTCGCACTCTCTTCCGTAGACGAGCTGGAGCGCCTGATCGACAACTATCTGACCCCATTCGTGGCCACCACCACATCTCTGGTGATGTCGACAAGCGTGAATACCCGGGTGCTGGTCCGTCCCCAGGGGGGCGGGGAAAAACTGGAACGCCTCAAATCCCATGGAGTACGGGCCCGGGGCCGCCGTTCGGGTACGAAGCTTGGGGGCCACTGAAGCCGGGCGGCCGCGATGGTTCTGGCGCGTTTTTGCCGGCTGGCCCAGGCGTGGATGCGGTATGCTCCGGATGTCCCCCGCGATGAACTCCCCAGGAGGCTGAGACGGAACCATGAATCTCCAGCGTGGTTTAATCACGATTGCGTTGCTGTTGAGTGTGCCGGTTTTCGCGGACGAGCCACGGCAAGCGCAGATGCCGGCCAGTCCGGCATTGCGGCACAGCACCGCGGAAGCCGAGGTGGACGCTTCGCTGCAGAGCTCCGCTCTGCTGCACACCATTTACCGCGCCAATCATGCCAAGGAGAAGGATTCCCTCGAGCTGCTGAAGCAGGCTTACGACCAGGCGCGGGCGACCAAGGCGGACAGCATTAACGTGGCGCCTCCGCCCTTGTGCCGGACCGCCCTGCATTGGACGGTCCTGGGCTCCTTGCAGGCCAAGCCCGGCAAACAGCTTGAGGCATATCTTCAGCTGGCGGAAGCGCTGATTGCCGCCGGAATCAACGTCAATGCTCGCGACTTTTCCGGCATCACTGTGCTCGACATGCAGGATTTCTCCGAGAACGGAGACATGGGAGATTTGCTCGTCGAGTATGGGGCGCAACGCAATATAGGCACCAATGTGGCCGAAGAAGTCGTCCCCATCCTGAAGAACATCACTGCCCTCGCTAATTCGCAGGACACCCGCGCGGTCCGGGAGGAATTGCATTCTGATTTGCCCCTGGGAGGAGAGATCAGCATCCGCCTGCTGGATGCGGTGGCGAGCAATCGCTCGCGTCCCGGGGACATTATTCAAGCCGTCACCATCGCCCCGGTTTTTGTGGGGAATCGCATGACCCTGCCCGCGGGTAGCGTCCTGGAAGGCATTGTGGTTTCCGCCATTCCCGCCAGCGACCAGTACAAGCGCGCCAAGCTGGGAATGGTCTTTCGCCACGTTCTGCGGGAGAACGCAGAACGCACCGTCATTTACGCGCGTCTTATCGATGTGGACAATGCCCGGGAAACCATCGAACCCAACCTGGCAATTGGCATGGCCTTTCCCCGCAGCAAGCTGGACAAGATCGGCTGGGGAACACGGGTGGCGGGTTTGGCATACCCCGGTTTGGGCTATGCCGTCGAGGCCGCGACCTGGGGATACTCTCACGAATTCAAACGGGAGATTGAGTACCGCGAGGGAGTCGACATGACCCTGATGGCGACCTTGCCGACCCGGCTGCCGCCGGTTTCTCCGCCTTCTCCTCCCGCGACCTTTGCCCATATGAAAGACCTGGAGGAGTTCGTGGCGAAGCTGCCGCGACGCAACTCCAGCCAGGATGGAAGAGACGCCGACGTGATCAACATCCTGTTTATCGGGAGCAAGGACGAAGTGACCACTGCGTTTCTCAGCGCGGGCTGGTTGCCCGCCCATGACCTGTCGACGGAGTCGGCCTTAAAGACCTTTGCCGCCACCGCGTTTGAACGCGGCTATTCCGAGGCCCCGCTCTCCAGCCTGTATCTTGGTTCCAAGTTGCCCGAACTGGAGTTTGAAAAACAGAACAATACCTTCGCGAAACGGCACCACTTGCGCATTTACCAGCGAGGAGAAACTTTTGCAGGACATCCGATCTGGCTGGGGGCCGCCACCCACGATATCGGGATCCGCGCTTTGGAAGGGGGGGCCAAGTGGACGCATGCCATTGACCCTCACATCGATCGCGAGCGAAATAAAATTGGGATTGATCTGCTGTTTGGCGGGAAAGTCTCGGGTGCGGCCCTGGTGGAGCGTCCAGGCATGCCGCCCAGCAACCGCAGCATCGCCGGCCATGACTTGATCACCGACGGACAGGTTCTGGTCATAGGCCTGAACAGCGCCGCGAACCTGCTTCGTCCGCGGCAGGAGTGGGACGCATCCATCCTAATTCCCCCTGATCCGGCCTTGCCGGAAATGAAGGAATAGAACGCGGCCTTGGTATGGCAGGATGGGCCGAAAAGCCGAGCCTGGCCGCGAATTGCAGCTTGCCGTGGAGCTGTAGTGAAAAACGGCTCGAAAAATTGCGCACACGTGTGATTCTGGCCCAACCTGTCAGACAGCGACTCGAAGAAGACTGTGAACACGCTCGACAATCCGCTAAACGTCTCTGTTCTGCAATACCTTAAAAAGAACGCTGTGCCGGAAGGCTCCACAAGTGGATATACAGATGACGGATATGAAACTCGCACGCACCCTGATCTGGTTGAGCGGCTCAGAGAACTCGGCGCCTATGTGCCGGATGCACGATTCCGGTATATGTTCGGAGTGCCGGTACTCTATGCGCAGAATGGGGTGATCTTCGCAACGGCAGGATTGTGCCTGAGGCTTCCAGGCGTGACGTATTGGGGATATCCCTATAGAGAGTACGGTGGAGAGCCGTGGAGGCGCGGTTCCCCGTGGGCTATGGCGGAAGAGCGTCGCCGTGAGTACGAGGAACAACTCGCCGACCTTATGCGAAGGGCCTTCGCGTTGGCATGTTGTTCGTGAATTTAGAAAGATCATGGTAGGCAAGACAGCAGGGGCAATTGCGGCGCTCATATTATTGATTGTGACGGGTTATGTCCTTTGGACGGCAAGACGGCAGGCGGCGGACACGCGCGCATTCGCCTTTGCAAGCGTTTCCGTTTTGAGCGTGGTTGCTGTCAGCATGCCGGCAATGGCGGCTGCGCACAACCAGATTCTCATGATTCCTGCCGTACTGTTGCTTTTCAAGAGGTACAGAAGTTTGGCAAATTTCTGCGAGTGCTATTGTTGTCTTTACCGCTGTGGCAGCCGTTCGCGGTCTCTATGGGGATTTTTAGCCCAGGATTGGGAGAGTCCGTCCAAGTCATTTTTGGAATTGCGGCGCCGGCCCTAGTGATATTTGGTATAGCAAGAATAGGGTTATCTGAGATCTCTTCCTGCGCAATTCTTTCCAAATCTCGAGATTTTTAGCGGCTTCTTATGAGGTGTGACCCCGGGTTCCGGTCGGTTTTTCACACTCCGTTTACCCGGCTTTAACGTTCGCTTGATACGGTTGCGCTTACTACTTCTTCGTATTTGGCGAACCCCATGGACAAATTCCTCTGTTCTTTGCATTGCTGTCTGCGTACGGCGCTTTGCCTCCTCCTTTTGATTCCCCAACTGATGTTTGCCCAGGGCGCGACGGCTTCTCTGCGTGGTGTGGTGTCAGACCAGGCCGGCGCGGTCATCGCGGGCGCGCAGGTAAGCCTGAGCAATCCTGCCACCGGATTCAGCCGTACGGCGGCCACCAATGAACGGGGCGAGTATCAGTTTCTGCAGGTTCCTCCGGGTCGCTACACGCTGGAAGCAGCCGCGGGAGGCTTTGCCGGCGGACGTCGCGAAGGCCTGACATTGTTGGTGAACACACCGGTCACCTTCGACTTCCTGCTACAAGTGGGAAAAACCGAAGCCACGGTCGATGTGCGCGGCGATGCTCCGGCAGTGAACACCGTGGACGCGACGCTCGGCACGCCTTTCGACTCGCGGCAGATTCAGGCGCTGCCCTCCGAAGGCAGAAATGCCGTAGAGTTGCTCAGCCTGCAAGCCGGCGTAGCCTATGTGGGAAATAAGGTGAACTCCGCGACCGACTCCCGCGGCGGGGCGGTCAACGGCGCGCGCAGCGACCAGACCAACGTGACCCTGGATGGCCTGGATAACAACGATCAATTGCTGGGCGAAGCTTTTGCCGGCGCGCTGCGGGTGCCCATGGATTCGCTGGAAGAATTCCGCGTCACCACCACCAACGCCAACGCCGATTCGGGCCGATCTTCCGGCGCGCAGGTCTCGCTGGTCTCGAAGAGTGGGACCAATCAATTACACGGCTCAGTCTACGAATACAACCGCACCCTGGCCGGGGCGGCCAATGACTGGTTTAACAAGCAAGCTCAGATTGAAAGCGGTCTGCCGAACAAGCCCGGGCAACTGATTCGCAATACTTTTGGCGCGGCGGTGGGCGGTCCCATCGTGAAAAACCGCCTGTTCTTCTTTCTGAACTATGAAGGGCAGCGCTCGCGCGAATCGGTGCAGGTGAATCGCGCGGTACCCAGCGCCGACTTGCGCCAGGGGGTGGTCAGCTACTACGCGGAAGACGGCAGCGTGGTGACCTTGCAGCCCTCCGACATTCAGGCGCTCGACCAGGGCTGCCTGAGCAGCGGCACTTGCCCCAACGGCAACGGGGTCAGCGCGGCGGTGCTCGATCTGTGGAACGGCCATGCCACCTTGCCCAATGGCACGCCGATCCCCGCCTTTCCGCTGCCGAACACGGGGACATCTTTTGGTTCCGATGGCCTGAATATCCTGGGATATACCTTCGCCGCTCCGCAGCCCGCCAGCCTGAATACTTACCTTACCCGCCTGGACTTAAACCTGACGAAGAACGGGAACCATCGGCTCTTTCTGCGGGGAAATTTGCAGAATGATCGCACCCTGATGGCGGCGGCATTTCCCGGCCAGCCAGCCAGCGAAGCGCTGCGCGCCAACAGCAAAGGGATCGCGGTGGGCTATACCGCGGTCCCCAGCAATTCGGTGATCAACAACTTCCGCTATGGGTTCGTGCGGCAGGGATTGGGAGATGCGGGGCAGAATCCCTTCTCGAACGTCGGGTTTTGGAACCTGTCGGACCAGATTTCATTCGCGCGCACGACGAACGTGAATGTTCCCGTGCACCAACTGGTGGATGACGTGAGCTGGACGCGCGGACGGCACACGCTGCAATTCGGCGGAAACTGGCGAATGGTCAACGATAACCGCTACTCGGATGCGCAGAACTATTTCTATGGAAGCCCGCATCCCACGTGGTTGTATGAAGGCGGCATTGCATTTACCGGCCAGGACCTGGACCCGGGGAACGATCCCGAGTTGCCCGCCATGGACCCCGACTTTGGGTATGCCTACGATGCTGCCGTGGCCGATGTGACCGGACTCATTGGCTCCATCTCTGCGGTTTACAACCAGAACAAAGCGGGACAGTTCTTCCCCGTGGGCGAACTGGTGCCCCGGCACTTCAAGAACAACGAAGCTGAGTTCTACCTGCAGGACTCCTGGCGCGCGAAGAGCAATCTGCAAGTGACCTTCGGTCTGCGTTACACGCTGCTGCAGACGCCCTACGAAACCAGCGGCAATCAGGTGGCGCCGGCGCCCAGCCTGTCTTCGTTCTTCGCGAACCGCACGAATTCTATGAACGCCGGCGAAGTCTATCGCCCGGCGGTTTCCTTTGCGCTGAGCGGCCAGGCCAACGGGAAGGCCGGTTATTGGGAGCCCGACTACAAGAACTTCGCGCCGCGCCTGGCCTTTGCTTATTCGCCTTCGGTCGAGGAAGGATTCTGGAAGAGCGTTTTCGGCGGAAGCGGCAAAACCTCGCTGCGTGGAGGCTATGGCATCGCCTTTGACCACTTCGGCATTGGAGTGGTCAACAGCTTTGACCGCATGGGTTCCTTCGGCTTGACCACCAATCTGGAAAATCCCTCGGGCATTCAGACCACGGATTGTGTGGCCCGCTTTGTGCAGCTTACGACCATGCCCTCGGGCGTCGCCTGCGGAGGAATCCCCGAGCTGCCGGGAGCACCAACGCCCGGCTTTCCCTCCACGCCCCCCGGTATGGGAGAGAACGGCAGTTTCGCGATTGCCTGGGGACTCGACAACGCCATGAAGACGCCGTACTCGCACGTGGTGGATTTTTCCCTGACCCGCGAACTTCCCCGGCAGTTTGTGGTGGAGCTTTCCTACGTGGGCCGCTTCAGCCGCCGCTTGCTGCAGGAGGTGGATGTGGCCGAGCCGGTGAATATGAAAGATCCGGGTTCCGGTATGACCTATTTCGAAGCAGCGTCGCAACTGGCCAAGCTGGCCGCTGCGGGCACGCCGGAGAGCGCGGTGCAGCCCATCGCGTTCTGGGAGAACCTGTTTCCCGCGGCCGCCGGACCGGCCGGCATCAGCGGCAGTGCGCCGGACATTCCGGGAAATCCTACCGCCACACAGAATATTTACGACCTCTACTATGCCAACTCTCCCAACTATATTTACGCTATTCAGTCGCTGGATGCGCCCGCGGATGGGGTGAGCTGTTTCCCGGCCTGCTCCACTCTTGGTCCTTATGCTTTCTGGCACGACCAGTTCTCGTCGCTTTACACCTGGCGCACGACTGGCGTGAGCAACTACAACGCCTTGCAAGCCACGTTGCGCCGCCACGCCGGCGATTTGGATTTCGACTTTAACTACACCTATTCAAAGTCGCTCGACACCAACTCGAATGCCGAGCGCGTGAATGAATATGAGAACGCCGGCGGCAGCGCGGTGGCATGGAGCGGACAGGTGATCAATTCCTGGAACCCGCGTGGACTCTATGGGCCGTCAGATTTCGATACCACTCACCAGATCAATGCCAACTGGGTGTATGCACTGCCCCTGGGCCGGGGCAAGTTCGTGGGTAAGAACTGGTCCCACCTGGAAGACGCGCTCTTCGGCGGTTGGCAGGTTTCCGGGCTGACACGCTGGACAAGTGGATATCCCTTCAGCATCGCAAGCTACGCCTTCAGCACGAACTACGAGCAGGACAGCCGCGCGGTGCTGGTGGGCCCCGCCCCCAAGACGGGGCTTTCCATGGATGGACCCGTGCCCAACGTATTTAAAGATGGTCCCGCCGCCAGCAGCGCGTTTCGCTTCGCCTATCCGGGCGAGTCCGGGCAGCGCAACAATCTGCGCGGACCGGGATACTTCGGCGTGGACATGAGTTTGGCGAAATCCTGGAAAATTCGCGAGTCGCAGGTGCTGCGCTTTACCTGGGACGTTTTCAACGTGACCAACGCCGTCCGCTTCGACGTGGGAACGTTGAATCCCTATCTTCTTTATGGCACCACGCTGGGCGACTTTACCCAGACGTTGACCCGGCCGCGCGTCATGCAGTTTGGCCTGCGCTATTCGTTTTAGGGGTCCTGCGCTTTACTGCAAATATTTCGCATACCACGCCACATAGCGTTGCAAACGGTCGTGGATGTAGCTGGGGCGGGTGAACAAATGGAACTGTTCGGGATAGATGACCAGTTCCGTGGGCACGCCGAGGGTGCGCAAGGCCTGGTACATCTGCTCGCTTCCGATAATGGGCACGTTAAAATCGGCTTGTCCGCCCATGAAAAGGGTGGGCGTGCGAATACGGTCGGCGTGGAAAAAAGGGTAGGAGACTTTGATCCACGTATCGGGTGTCTTCCACGGCGGCCCTAATTCGTTGTTGTACTGCAGGACGTATTGATCGGTGCCGTACATGGAAATCTGGTTGGCGCTGCCGGCGCCGCTGATGGCGGCTTTGAAGCGCGTGTCGGAGGCGATGGTGTAGTCGGTCAGGATGCCGCCGTAGCTCCAGCCGCCAATGCCGAGCTTGTCGGGATCGGCGATTCCTTGCGCAATCGCCCAATCCACGCCAGCCCGCAGGTCGGCGACTTCCTTGTTGCCCCAGTCGGCGAAGATGCTGCGGGTGAAGGCCGATCCCCGGCCGTTGCTGCCCCGGTAATTGATGGCCAGCACCACATAGCCCTGGGCCGACAGAATCTGCCGCTCCACCTGCAGCGGGTAGAGGCTGAAGGGAAGCGCGTGATCGTCCTGGCCGTTGGGGCCGCCGTGGATCCACAAGACCAGCGGATATTTTTTGCCCGCGGTGTAGCCAGCAGGCTTCACCATCAGGCCGTGGATTTCCGTACCATCTTTGCTCGAGAAGCTGATGTCTTCGACCGCACCGAGCTGCCACTCCGCGATCAACGCATCGTTGTGCGAGGTCAGTTTGCGCGCCTTGCCGCCTTCGAGGGCATAGATTTCGTCCGGCCCGGCGTCGGTGGAAAGCTCGATCGCGGTATGTCCACCCGCCGTTGATTTAGCGGAGACCACCAGCTTGCCTTCCAGCAATCGCTCCACAGCGCCGCCCTTCACGGCGACTCTGGCGGGATACTCCGAGCGGTCATCGGGCACGATGAAATCGATGGCCGCGCCATCGCCGGTAAATTCCGGCGCCGATATGCCGCGGTCAAATCTGTCGGTCAGAACGCGCGAAGTCCCGTCACTCACGTTTACCACCGCCAGGCGATTCATGCTGTAGGCGTTGTACTTCGCGTCGTCGCCGATGAGGTAGGCGATGAGCTTGCCGTCCGGACTCCAGGCCAGCTTCTGGCCTCCCGCCGAATAGGCGGCGGTCAACCGGCGCGGCACGGCGCCAGGGCGGGCGTCAATCACATAGACTTCATCGTTCGCCGACTGGTCCGGATCTTTCTCGTGGTTACTGACGTAGGCGATCTGCCGGCCATCGGGAGACCATTCCGCGCCGGTATCGTCGAAGTTCTTATCGCTGGTCAGCTCCTCGAGCTTCCTGCTTTCGATATCAAAGAGAAAAAGATGCGAGCGCGAGGCCGCGGTCATATACCCGTCAATATCGTGCTTGAAGTGGTAGCGGTCGAGGACGATGGGCTTGGGCGCTTTGGCGGCCCCGTCTTTGCCTTCCTCAGCGCTGTCTCCCTCGCTCATCTCCAGCAGAAGCCGTTTGCCATCGGGCGACCACTGATAGGCATTGATATCGTCCTTCACGCTGGTCAGCGGCTGGGGCGCGCCTCCCCGGCGATCGAGCAGCCAGACCTGCGTTCTGCTCTTCTCTCCTTCGGAAGTAAGAAAGGAGAGATACTTCCCGTCCGGGCTCCACTTGGGCGAACTGGCGGATTGTTTCCCGAAAGTGAGTTGTACTTGTTCGCCGCTTTCCCAATTCACCATCCATAGCGCGGTGCGGCGCTTGTCTGCGTCCTTATCGACGGAAGTCACGCTGTAGGCGACCCATTTCCCGTCAGGAGAAACTTCCGGAGCGCCGACTTTTTGCATGCGATAGACATCGTCAATGGCAATGGGACGTTTGGCAAAAGCCGGGACGGAGAGAAGGCTGAAAACCGTGAGGCAAAGAACCAGACAAGCCAGAGGAAGTTTCCGCATGCGCAGCATGCTCTACGAAATGCGGCATGGCGTCAAGTGCGATGACTAGTGAGAAAACAGTGGAAGCGCCGGGATCCATACACCGGCAATCACCAGAAGCAAGCCAGGAATCACCTGCAGCGCAAAGCGGCGACCGCCGGTCACCATGGCGAAGACGGCCTTGGTCACAGTGTTTGTGGTCAACCCGGCCAGGCAGGGAAGCAGCGCATCGTGGGCCTGCATCTTGCCGGCCGCGACCAGCGAGGCCGCAGAGACCGCGACCGAGTGAGCGTCGGCAAAGCCGGCCACCGCGGAAGAGATCAATACGCCCCGGCTGCCCATCCAGGAGTTGAGCGCCGCCGAAAGCAGGAGCACGGTCGCCATGATGGCGGCAAATCCCAGCGCCGTCTTCAAGCTGAAGGCCGAGCCGGCTTGCGGGGCCTCGGAGGTCTTGTCGCGCAGGCTGCGCAGGGTGAACAGCACGCCGTAAACGACTGCGGCTGTGCCCGAGACCAGCAGAGGCAACATCAGCGAGGAAAGCACCGCGCGGCTGGTGACCAGCAATACCGCCGCCAGTTCCAGGATCGTGGCCACGGTGGAAAGAACCGCGGCCGAGACCGCCGGACGGGCCAGCCCCGGTTGCTGCCGGGCCCGCGATCCCATGGCGGCGATGGTCGCCGTGCTGGAAACAAATCCGGAAAGCAATCCCGAGAGAGGAAGCCCGAAGCGGGGGCCCAGGAGACGCACCGCGATATAGCCGCCGGCGCTGATGGAAATCATCAGAACCACGATTTTCCACAGCATGCGCGGATTGATGGCGCCGAAGGGGCCGAGATAGCGGTCCGGCATCAGCGGCAAAATGACCAGGACGGCCGCCGCCAGGATCAGAGCATCGTGCAGTTCGCCTTCGGTCAAAACGCTGCGCACAAAGCGATGGATGCGCGCTCGCGCCGCCAGCAAAATCGCTACAGTCACCGCCAGCCCGGAGGCCAGGGCGGGTTCGCGCACGGTCAGACCACCCAGCAGCAAGGTGAGCAGCAGCGCGGCCTCGCTGGTCAATCCCGGATCCTTATCTCGCGAGCGAAGGTATCCGATCGCGGCCAGCGCGGCCACCGCCAACGTAATGACCGCAAGCAGGACCTCGCCTCCGAGTTGCAGGCTGACCGCGCCAAGCATGGAGACGATGGCGAAGGTGCGGATGCCGGCGGGGGAACGCGAAGCTCCCACCCCTTTGCGCCGTTCCCGCTCCGCCCCGATCAAAAGCCCAATGCCCAGGGCGATAGCGATGCGCAGTGCGGCGGTGCCGGTCAGGTGCATAGGGGCATGGTAGCAGGAAGCTGCGAAATGCCGGAGAGCTAACGCACGCGCTCAAATACGCGGACGCCTTGCACGGTTTTTCCGTCTTTTTGCCACGATGGCGTTAAGGTGAGCCGGTGGCCTTGCAATGCAAAGGGGCGCTCCTGGGTCGTGCCGGTAAAGGTGCCAAACAGATCGGCCTCCACGCGGGTGGTGACAACGTGGCGCTTCCAATCCACGGTATAGCTGCCAAAGTACGCGACATAGCTGTCGAAGAGCGCAATCTTCTCTTGCGGCGTAATCTTTTCATCGTCGCCAGCAGCAACTTTGGGTTGTGGGGTGCGCGCGATCTGAATCGACATGTGGCCGGTTGCGTCATAGATCAAGAGTCCGGCGGGGTTCTTGCCGTAGGGGTAATCTATGGTCCCATCGGGGAGATGGTCTTCGTAAGCTACCAGCCGCCATGTGCCCACCAGCTCCCGTGAGGCGATGTCCGGGTCAGCTGCGGAAGACTGTACCCCCCATAAAAACCATAGGGCCGGGATGACTGCGAGAGAGAGCAACTTCTTGTGGAGGAAAGAGGAAGGATAGGTTACATTGCGCATGGCCATCGCTCCATGAATGCGGGAGCGATTCTATCGCGCAATTTTGCCGATGGGTATCGGTAAGATCATAGGTATAACTAGAAGAGGTAGTTATGAACATTTCCGCCCGGATTATCAACCAACAGGGCGAACACAAAGTTTTTCTTACCACCGGGGAGCACAGGCACTCGCTGGTGGTTCCCCCGAAGCCGGAGGGTTTCGGTTCCAGCGCGAGCGGAGGAGAGCTGCTCTTTCTGGCCCTGGCCACTTGCTACTGCAACGACATCTATCGCGAGGCCGGCAAGCGCGGTATCGCCGTCCAGTCGGTGGAGGTGGAAGTGAGCGGCGAATTTGGCGGGGCCGGAGAAGCCGCGCGCAATATTCAGTATCATGCCGCGGTGGCCGCGCGCGCGCCGCAGGAACAAATTCTGGAACTCATGCGCCATACCGATTCCGTGGCGGAGATTCACAATACCCTGCGACAGCCATCCGCGGTGGTGTTGGGAAAGTGCGAGGCGCGCGAAGTCTGAACTGCAGGCTTGTCAAAACCGGAACCAGCCACAATAATGGCAGTTCCCAGCATCGGCCGTATCTAAGTAACTCCAACCATTCGCGGGGGCCATTTTGATCCATCCATTGCTTTTGCATCTCGTCCTGTTCTTCAGCGCGGCACACTCTGATCCCACCCTTGTCATCAAAAATGCGCGCATCGCGGATGGCGCCGGCGGTCCGGTGGTCAGCGGCAAAGTAGTGGTCATTGCGGGCGACACCATCGTGAAGATCGCCGACCAGAAAAAGTGGAAGACGCCGGCCGGGATACGCGAGATTGATGGCAGCGGGCTGGTTCTGTCTCCAGGTTTCATCGACATGCACAACCACTCGGACAGCCGCATCTTGCAACAGCCCGGGGCCATGACCCAGGTGCGCCAGGGCATTACCACGGCCGTGGTCGGGCAGGATGGCGGTTCGAAGGAGCCGCTGGCCACCTTCTTCTCGCAAGTGGAGAAGAACGGCACTGCCATCAACATCGCTTCCACCGTGGGATTTGGTTCGCTGCGCAGCCTGGCCATGGGCGACGATTGGCGGCGTCCGGCCAAGCCGGAAGAGATCGCCAAGATGAAGGCGCTGCTCGATCAGGACATGAAAGATGGGGGCTTCGGCCTTTCCAGCGGGATCGAATATGAGCCGGACTCTTATTCCACCACCGACGAGCTGGTGGAAGTGACCAAGACCATCAAACCTTACGGCGGCTATTACGTCAGCCACGTGCGCGATGAAGGCGCCCACGTGCTGGATTCCTGGCGGGAGCTGATGGTGATCTCGGAGCGCGCCGGGGTCCCGGGGCAGATCAGCCACATCAAGTTCGGCTCGGTGAGTTCGTGGGGGCAGTTTCCCAAATACACTGCGCTGATGAAAGAGGCCGACGCCAAAGGCCTGAAGATCACCGCCGATTGTTATCCCTACAACTACTGGCATTCGACGCTGCGCGTGCTGGTGCTCTCGCGCCGTTACGACGACCTGGCCGAAGTCAAGCGCGGCGTGGATGATAACGGAGGGCCGGAGAACATTATTCTGACCGACTACGCACCCGACCCGTCAGTAGTCGGCAAGTCGCTGGCGCAGATCGCCAAAGAGAAGCGCATGGACCCTTATCAACTTTATATGCAGATGATCCGCGAAACCGACCCTGCGCACCGCAAGCCGGAGTGGGGAGAAGATGTGGAAGGCATTCTGGGAATTTCCATGCAGGAAGACGACATCAAGAATTTCTACAAAGATCCGCGCGTGATGGTGTCGAGCGATGGCGCCATTGATGGTGGACATCCCCGGGGAGCGGGTACTTACCCCAGGTTTCTTGGTCGCTATGTGCGCGAATACAAGGTAGTCTCGCTCGAGGAAGGCGTGCGTAAGATGACTTCGCTGCCGGCTTCGGTACTCGGATTGAAAGACCGCGGACGTATTGCCGAAGGCATGAAGGCGGACCTGGTGCTCTTCAATCCCGACACGGTCATCGACCGGTCGACCATCAAAGATCCCACCGCCGCGCCGGAGGGCATTCCGTACGTGATTGTGAATGGACAGGTCGCTGTGGAAAACGGCGTGGCGACTTCGGCAAGGGGAGGCCGGGTGCTGCGGAAGGGAAAGTAGATTAGGTTGTCGCCGTCCGCTTTTTTGGTCGAGCTGTTTTCGCAGATACTTTGCCTGCTTCCTTAGCCCGGAAGCGGGCAATTTTTTTGATCAGCATAAGCGGGACCGGTCCAGTAAGGGGGAAGCGGATGGTTCCCTTGCTGACTTCGTAATTGGCCAGTTCTTTCCGAAAGGCCGCCTCGAGTTCTCTTGATGAAGGATAAAGCGAGAAATGCTTCTGCCAGCCGGCGAAGTAAAGGATGAGGCGCCCATTCAGTCTGTAGGCTGGGATGTTATAGGAAATGGTCTCGTCAGCTTTCGGCAGGGCATGGCGCAGAGCGTTCCTAACCTGCCCCAAGACTGTCCGTGCCGCTTCCGGCTGTGCAGCGAGGTATTCCTCCACTGAGCTGAAATGAAGCTTTGGCATCGTGTCTTTCCCGTGATGGATGTTATCGCACTTTGGGCGGACAGAAGTGTCCGCTCCACATTTGGGTTGACAAGCCGTCCGGCCCCTCCTATCCTATGCATAGGAATTCGAGGTATGCGATGAATTTCAAGGGAACGCTGCCCACGCTAATTCTGGAAGCGCTGGCGCATGAGCCGAGCCACGGCTACCGCATCGCCCAGCGCATCAAGGAACGTTCGCGCGGTGTGCTGGATTTCAAGGAAGGCACGCTCTATCCGGCGCTGCACAAGCTGGAAAGCGAAGGCCTGGTGGAATCCTACGAAGGCGTGGAGAACGGGCGCACACGGCGTTATTACCGCATTACTAAGTCCGGGAAGGGCACGCTGGCCAAAGACCGCGCCGAGTGGCGCGAACTCTCCCAGGCCGTGACCATGATCTTAGGGGAGGCATAAGCTATGACCGCACTCGAGCAATGGCTGCAACAGGCGACCCGGTCTTTGGCAAAAGAGCCGGCGGCGCAGGTGCGCTGCGAAATTCAGGAACACTATGAGTCGGCGCGCGAAACGGCCAGGGCCGATGGCGTGTCCGAGCAAGATGCAGAGCGCAAGGCCATCGCCGCCCTGGGAGACGCGAAGGCCGCCAACTGCGAATACCGCAAAGTGCTTTTGACGCGAGCCGAGGCCCGCCTGCTGCGCGAAGGGAACTGGGAAGCCAGAATGGTTTGCCATCGGCCAGGTTTCAAGCCGTTTCTGCTGCTGTTGGTTGCGGCGGCGCTGCTCGGTGCCGCCGTCTTTTACCGCGACGGTGTTGGCGCCACGGCGCAGGTCCTGCTTGTCGCGGGAATTGTTCTGGGTGTTTTGTTTGGAGCTCCCTTTCTTCCTATCTATACGCCGTCGCGTTCGCGAGTGTATCGCTATGTGAAATGGACGATGCTGCTCGGCATGTTTGCCTTGATCTTCGGACGGGATGCATGGAAATGGTCCTGGCTATTGGTCTCCTGCCTGTGGCCGGTTTTCTGGGTGGAATGGCGGCGCATGTCGATCCGGCGGAAGTTGCGGGTCGCGGATTGGCCGAAACAGTTGTACCTTTAGGCTGAGTAAGAAGGCTGGCGGGGTCATCCGCGAAATGGGTTTCGAATGGTCAATTGCCGGTCAATCGTCTGTCCATCCTGCAAATCTTCAGAATAAAGCGTCTTGCATCCGGCTTTGAGAGCATTGGCACGGCTGAAGCCGTGCCCTACCCTGCGCTGCCTCTGCAACATCTCCTGCGAAGACAGAGGCGTCTTGTGCGAAAACAAAGTGTATCTCCTGCAAAACACAAAGTGCCTGTCATCCCGAGTGCGGGACGAGTCGTCCGTGGGACGACGAGAGCAAGCGAGGGATCTGCAGTTGGGAGAAGAAGCTGCAGATCCCTCGTCGCTCCGCTCCTCGGGATGACAAGGTGGAGAGGAAAGAAAGAAGCGGACGCTTTATCCGCACGCGAAGCCCCCAGCCCGGCTCCTGAACTTCGACGATGGCAGCGGGGAACAATTGCGCGCCGGAAGTGGGCATGCAGAGGGTTTGTTCGCTAATCGTGATTCGTCAACAAGCAAAGGAATGTCCGGGCGAAATTATCAACCGCAGTATCGCGCCGGCCCATCACCACTTCATTTGCTCCATCCGCTGAAGAATAATGGCGCTGTAGTGGTTCATGCGCTCCGGCCGCCGCTTCAGGGGAGCGGGGAGAATGGCCGCCAGCCGCGCCGCCTGTTCCCGGCTGATATTTCCCGCCGCAGTCTGGTCATAATAACGGCAGGCCGCGTCCGCCCCGTAAATCCCCGGGCCCCATTCGACCACGTTGAGGTAGATCTCCAGAATGCGCCGTTTGCCCAGGACAACTTCGGCCACCGGCACCAGCGAAGCCTCGGCGCCCTTGCGAAGGATGGAGCGGCCGGTCCCGAAAAACAGGTTTTTGACCAGTTGCTGCGTGAGGGTGGAAGCTCCGCGCGTGCGCTCGCCTTCCAGTTTGTCCTCGGCCGCGATCTGGATCTCGTGCCAATCGAATCCGTGGTGCTGATAGAAATGCGCATCCTCGGCGGCGATGACCGCGTGTTGAAGTTGGGGCGAAATCTGGCTGAGCGGGATGAACTGGTAACGGGCCCGGTACGGCATGTTGTGGATCCAGGATTGCACGCGGCGCTGCATGTGCACCATGGTGGTCGGCGGGTCGATCCACCGGGCCGCCACGAGCATCGTCGCGGCCAGCGCCCAAAGCAGCGCAAGGCCGATGACCAACCAGCGCAGAAGGGGCCGGAGAGATTTCGCCCAATGCGGGAACTTGGGTCGTGTGCTCAGTATTGCGGTCACAGTTCAGAATGATAGCTGGAACGGAGCTTTGGAGCAGGTTGCATCAGGGGGCTGGTCTGAGTTGCAGCGTGTAAGACGACGAATATGGAGCGGCAGTCGGCGTGCACCAGAATACGGAGGTGGGCAGAATGACATAGCGTCACGGCAGCCCTTCTAGTCGCTTACATTCCAGACATACAGGAAATTGCCGTCGCTGGCGGTGGCTACGTTGCGGCCGCGCTTACGGACGGCCCGGTTCAGGGCCGAGCGTACCTTTTCTTTGCTGGTCGCCAGATCTTTGAGGGGGACCTTGATGGCGGTGCCGTCCTTCATCTGATCGAGGTCGGAAAGGATCTGCTCGACAATCTGCTTGTGTTTGCCTTCCCGGCCCTTGGGCACGTCCGCCTGGGACATGGTTTTGAAATTCATGGGTGGCTGGTGCGGCTTCATATCCCGTCCTTGAATCGTTTGACAATTCCCGCGTAAACGTAACGCAAACGTAGCGATTTCCTATCCTGAAAAGAAATTGCTATTAAATCTTAAGAAACGGCGCTCGTCAAGCCCTCCGCGAGCCGCTATCAACGGCTGTAAGTTTCTCCAGCGCAATGACTTAGGGGTAGTAAATCGGGGGCCAGGCCGGGGCAAAAGAGGTGACCCGTATCGCGCCACAGCTGTTAGTGTTGGAGCTAAGAGAGGGGTGCTGTGATGGAGAGCCCTAGAAAATTTTTCGAACAGGTCCCGTTGGAAATGATTCGCGAAGGCATTCGCAGAGGCGAAATCGTCCCACCCGACGGCGCCGTGGACGTCCCACCCGAGGGCGACGACCAGCTGCGCTATCCCCTTTGGCAGGTCCCTTTACAGGAAGCTTTGCTGGAATTCGATCCGGAAAAACTGCCCGAGCGGATCGCCTTGGCGGAAGTTACGATCCGGCAGCGCCTGGAAACCCTGGTGCAGGACCGGAACGCCGGAGTGGAGCACCAAGCCCTGCGGGACGCCCTGGCGACCCTGCGGGTGCTGAAGACATAGGGCCACATCCCGGAAACTCGCCATCGCAGGCCGCAGCCCTCCTGACATCCGGCCGACGCTTCGACGAGGATAAGGTCAAACCTTATCCTCCCGCGATGGCACCCAGCACAATCAATGGTTCCTTCCCGGACGCAACGGCGTCGGGAAGCGGGGCATCGGGCGCTTCGTGGGACAAGTCTTGTTCGCAGGCGAAAAAGCGGAGGAAGGGGCGGCGCTGCTGCGTGTCATGATCGCGGATAGCTCCGCGTAGCATGGGATAGCGGGCTTCGAGCGCATCGAGCACCGAGCGTTGCGTGACTGGGCCGTCGACGTCGAGAGTTATTTCGTGTGGGGACGAACGCCCTCGCCCGTCCGGTTCTAGCGCCAGCGTGCGGAGATGGAAGGGAAGGATAATGCGGATCATGATTTGTATCAGGGAAGAGGCTTCAGCCCTGCCGTGTTCGCTCCTATATTGACTTACGCGCCCATGGGGCGCGACTGCCACAATGATATTCAGCTTCCTGGTAGTTGCGCCGTACCGGCGCGGGATCATGTTTTGCGGCTTCGACGGCCCGGCTTAAGCCGGGCCCTGACACGGACCTCCCGATACGTCGCCGTGTCCGCTGAGGAATTCAGATTCCTCACTCCTCCTCGCCGCGTGTTTAGCCCGGCTGCGGACGGCTCGGAATGATGATGTGGGCCGCTGTATTGGCACGGCTGAAGCGGTGCCCTACCCGCTCGATCCTGCTTTATTTCTGTCGTCCCTGCGGGACTTGATCATTGTCGTTCGCTTGCCCAGGGCTTGCGCCCTGGGCTGCAATCTTTTGCCCCTTCGGGGCTGCTTCATATCCGCTTTCGGCAGCCGGCGGGCGAGGGCGCCCGCCCCACACATCTTACCCATACGTCCTCACCCTTACCCAATCGTCTGCACTTCGACGCTGAGCACGGCGGGCAGGTCGCGGACGATGGGGTTCCAGCTGTCGCCGGCATCGGCGGAACAGTAGACCTGGCCTCCGGTAGTGCCGAAGTAAACTCCGCACTTATCCAAAGAATCGACAGCCATGGCATCGCGCAGGACGTTCACGTAGCAGTCTTTTTGCGGCAGACCTTTGCTCAGCGCCTCCCATTCATTTCCCCCGGTCTTGCTCCGATATACGCGCAGCTTGCCATCGGGCGGGAAGTGCTCGCTGTCGCTCTTGATGGGGACGACGTAAATCGTTTCCGGCTCGTGGGCGTGCACGTCGATGACAAAGCCGAAATCCGTGGGCAGGTTGCCGCTGACTTCGCGCCAGTGGTCGCCGGCATCGTCGGAGCGCATCACGTCCCAATGCTTTTGCATGAAGAGCACATTCGGGCGCTGAGGATGCATGGCCACATGGTGGACGCAGTGTCCGGTTTCGGCGTCCGGGTCAGGAATGTATTGCGACTTCAGGCCGCGATTGATGGGTTTCCAGCTTTGGCCGCCGTCGTCGGTGCGGAAGGCGCCTGCGGCGGAGATGGCGATATACATCCGCTTCGCATTGCTGGGATCCAAAATGATGGTGTGCAGGCACATGCCGCCCGCGCCCGGCTGCCACTTGGGGCCGGTGCCGTGTCCGCGCAGGCCGGGGAGTTCGCGCCAGCTCTGGCCGCCGTCGGTGGAGCGGAAGATGGCGGCATCCTCCACGCCGGCGTAGACGGTGTCGGCTTCGGTGAGCGAAGGTTCGAGGTGCCACACTCGCTTGAACTCCCAGGGATGTTGCGTGCCGTCATACCACTGGTGGGTGGTGAGCGGCGCGTTGTCTTTGTCGTAGGAGAACTTATTGCTCTCGCCCTTAGGCATGCCGTCGGGCGTGGTGGTGGGCTCGCCTTTGGGCGTGCCGGGCTGGTGCCAGGTCTTGCCGCCGTCGTCGGAACGCTGGATGATCTGGCCAAACCATCCGCTGGTTTGCGAGGCGTAGATGCGGTTGGGGTCGACCGGCGAACCTTTCAGGTGATACATCTCCCAGCCGGCGAAGTGGGGGCCGGAGACCTCCCAGTTTTGGCGCTTGCCATCCGCAGTGAGGATGAACGCGCCTTTGCGGGTGCCTACGAGAACGCGAACGGTGGACATGCGATGCTCTCCTTAGATTTGCTTTCTTTCGCCCCTACGGGGCTGCTTCTGATTTCTCTCTGCACCCAGGGCTTACGCCCTGGGCTGCAATCTGTCGCCCCTGCGGGGCTGCTTCTGATTTCTCTCCGTACCCCAGGGCTTACGCCCTGGGCTGTAATCTGTCGCCCCTGCGGGGCTGCTTCTGATTTCTCTCCGTACCCCAGGGCTTACGCCCTGGGCTGTAATCTTTCGCCCCTGCGGGGCTCTCTCTCTGCTCGCTGCGCACCCAGGGCTTACGCCCTGGGCTGTAATCTTTCGCCGCTGCGCGGCTGAAGTATGCCTGGATGCAGGCGATTTTCCTTTGGCATTGTGACATCCGTCACATCTTTCGGCCATCCCAAGATGCCAAAATCGGCGCCGCAATACGCAAATAATCAGTCCACGGATCGGCCAGGGACCCAACCAGCAGGCACGACAAAACCATGGAGCTCTGTCTCCATCCGGCCGGGGTATGGAGACCGGGGAAACGTTGAAAGGCACCAAAACGGCTCGGGGCTCAGAAGCCGGCCAGCCCCGAAGGGGCAAAAGAATGCAGCCCAGGGTGAGGCGCGCTTTTGCGCCTCACCCTGGGTTGGCATGACACAAGACGCAAGCCCGGAAAGGGCGAAAGAGCCATGTCTCAAACTTGCGGTAACGTTGTTGTGCATTTGATCTTTTCCACAAAACAACGTGCGCCCCTGATCACGCCGGAGATACAAGCCAATCTCTTTGCGTACCTAGGTGGCATTGTCCGCGAAATGCGCGGCACGGCCCTTATCATCAACGGCACTCGGGATCACGTTCATATGCTGGTGCGCATCCGTCCTGCCCAATCCATCGCCGAAATCGCCCGTGTCATCAAGAGCAATTCATCCAAATGGGCCCACGAGAAAGGACAGAGCCGATTCGCCTGGCAGTCGGGATATGGCGTCTTCAGCGTGAGCGAATCCAGTATTCCGGCCGTTACCCGCTATATTGCAACCCAGGAAGAACACCATAAGAAACATTCTTTTCAGGAAGAATTTGTGGCCTTCCTGAAGAAGAACAACGTCGCGTATGACGAACGCTACATTTGGGATTAGGTTTCTGCCGCCCCTGCGGGGCTTCCCTCTCTGCTCGCCGTGTACCCAGGGCTTACGCCCTGGGCTGCAATCTGTCGCCCCTGCGGGGCTTCCCTCTCTGCTCGCCGTGTACCCAGGGCTTACGCCCTGGGCTGCAATCTGTCGCCCCTGCGGGGGCTGCTTCTGATTTCTCTCCGCACCCAGGGCTTGCGCCCTGGGCTGTAATCTTCCGCCCCTGCGGGGCTTCCCTCTCTGCTCGCCGTGTACCCAGGGCTTGCGCCCTGGGCTGTAATCTTCCGCCCCTGCGGGGCTCTCTCTCTGCTCGCCGTGTACCCAGGGCTTACGCCCTGGGCTGCAATCTGTCGCCCCTGCGGGGCTCTCTCTCTGCTCTCTGTGCACCCAGGGCTTACGCCCTGGGCTGTAATCTTCCGCCCCTGCGGGGCTGGTTCTGATTTCTCTCCGCACCCAGGGCTTGCGCCCTGGGCTGCAATCTGCCGCCGCTACGCGGCGGATTTGGACGTTCCATCTCAGGCATAAATCGTCTTACGCCCTGGACTGCAATCTGGCCTCGCGGCGCGGGCGGTTCAGCCGGCCCTACGACGATCCCCAGCCCCCGCGCGTTTCGCATGGTTGATCGAGGACTCTAACACTTCTTCGCGACGCTGACGAAGCTTGTCCTCGAAGGTCGTCCAGCGCAGTGACGGACCGGCCGCCGAGATGTCCATTTCCGCTTCGGTGCGCACGGGAGTCACGGGCGTGCCCGGATCTTCCTCCGCCGCGGAGGGAATGGCCCCCGAACCGGCGTGCACCTGCTGCTGGGTGGTCGGAGTCACGTTCCGGTCCGTGCCTTCGCGGTGCATGACCGGCCCGGTGGACCAGTTGGAGCGGTAGCGCCGGTCATAATCCGCCCACTGGGCCTCGGTCGAGACCGCTTTGCTGTCATAAGGGGGGAAGGTCTCGATCTGCGACTTGCCCAGGTCGATGCGGAAATCGTTCTCATGGGTCAAGGACGTACGCAAAGTCTGCGGTGGAATGAGAAACTTCTTGCTCGACAGCCAGCCTCCGGTATCGATGACAACGTAGATGATGCCGCCGGTGGCCTCATCGAATATCACATCATCAATTTCGCCCAACTTCTCGTCGTTCAGGCCATAAACTTTGGAGCCGCGGATGTCGGCGGCATCATCCGCGGTCGCAAACCGGTAATCGCCTAATGTGCTGTAACGGGGCATCGTACTTCTCCTGGATTCGAATTTGGTTGCAAAACTCGTCCTCTGGGATGCGGGAAGCAGGCCCCGTTTTTGCTGTCAAAAAAACTGTAGAGAATTGTCCGCAGGGTCTGGAACTTACGTGCCAAACCGCTCCGCGGCGCGTGCCCGCGCCTTGGCGGCCTCTTCCTCACGGTTCTTAGGAGGCGCGCTGGTTTCCAGCGAACTCAAGAAACGCGTTGACACAGCGGCCATTTCGTCCACCGCCGCTTGAAACGCCGCTTCGTTGGTCTTGGAGGGTTTGGTGAACCCGCTGATTTTGCGGACAAATTGCAGCGATGCGGCGTGGATTTCTTCCTCCGTCACCGGCGGATCGAAGTTGAAAAGGTTCTTGATGTTTCTACACATGATGGCTCCCAGCCCGGGTATTACACTTGCCAGCGCTTCCTCAAAGTTTCATCGTAGCCGGCGCTTCAAGCTTGGCTGTCTGTCGGAAACAGCCTGCGCAGCCGTTGGTCGCGCAAGAAGAGTCCAGTCCACAGGACCGCGCCAAAATAGATGGGAAACAAGACGTGGCTGAACCACGGGTCCCCCACACGCACATGCGTGGCCACCGCCCCGCCCAAATAGCCGGTAAGCAGCACGGCCCCGAGAATTGCGGTCCGGGGAATGGTATACAGCAGGACGCAAACCAGCAATATCACGCCGATGCCGGTGGAGGTGCTCAGGGGATACCCCAGCCGCATCATCCCTTCCACCACCGGGGCGGGGCGCATCAGCTTCATGACCCCGTCCATGATGAGAAATGCGATGACGAGCCCGCTCAAGATGCGGCCGGTCCAGCGGGCTCCCTTAGAAATCGATACGGTTTGCGCGTATGAAGACATAGCGTTCCTTCCCTTGCGAGGCATTATTTTGTGTTCTGCGGCGGGTTCGCCATCATGGGGCGGATTTCCAGCTCTCCTTCGTAGGAAGGCCCCAGAATGTCGGCGTGGACCTGCATGAAATCACGGCCCATGCGGACGGCTTCTTCTTTCGATTCCAGCTCGAAGATGGCAAAGCCGCCGACCAGTTCTTTGGTCTCGGCGAAAGGCCCATCGATGACAGAGGTCTTTCCGCCGCCGACGCGGATGCGCGCCCCTTGGGCGCTGGGCAGCAGACCGCCGGAGGTGACCAGGATTCCGCGGGCCGCGGCCTCTGCGCCCATTTTGGCGACCGCCGCCATCAGCTCGGGGTTGGGGTTGCAGCCGGATTCGGATTCGTTGGTGGCTTTGACCAGCATCATGAATTGCATTGGCATCTCCTGAAAAGGTTGAATGGGACAAAGGAGGGAGGCTTGCGCCTCCCGTTATTCGCAGTTGATCATCCAGGGCACGCCGAAGCGGTCCTGGCACATGCCGAAGCCTTTGGCCCAGAATGTCGGCCCGAAGGGCATGATGGTGTTGCCGCCGGCGGAAAGCGCATCGAAATATTTCTTGCCCTGTTCCACATCTTTCAGCGCGATGTTGATGGAGAAGCCCGACTGGGAGGAACCGCGTCCCGGAGGGGCGTCGGAAGCCATCAAGACGGACTGGCCGATGGTCATGCGGGCATGCAGGATCTTCTTCTGCCACTCTGACGGCACCTCTTTCTCCGCCGGCGAACCTTCGTGCGGCATCATCATCTCGATCTTGCCGCCGAGGGTTTTCTCGTAAAACTTGAAGGCTTCCTCACATTGACCGTTGAAATAAAGATAGACATTGAATTGCATGCGCGACTCCTGAATTTGAAAATCATCCGCGACGAGCTTGCGGATTCACTACTGAGTCGAAGAAGGACCGGCGAAATCGACCGGCGTTGCCATAAAAATCGCCCTGATCCTTCCCCCGGGGCCCTATTTCTTGCTTGCTGATAACTTCTCCCCTAACTTCTTGGCCTGCTCCACGCCTTCGCCGGGTTCAAAGTCTTCTAACTCGTAGAAGGGGCGAATTTCAATCTCTCCCTTGTCATCGTGGGGGCAAGGGGCTTTCTTGGCCCACTCGATGGCCTCTTGTTTCGATTTCACCTTGATGATCCAGTAACCGGCGATCAGTTCCTTGGTTTCCGCGAAAGGGCCGTCGATGACGGTCCGCTTGTTTCCGGAGAATTTCACGCGCGCGCCTTTGGAACTGGGTTGCAACCCCGAAAGGTCCACCAGGACGCCCGCCTTCATCAATTCTTCGTTGTATTTGGTCATGGCCGCGATCAGTTCCTGGGTGGGCAACTTGCCGGCTTCTGAATCTTCATTGGCTTTGACAATCATCATGAATCGCATGCTTTCTGCTCCTGAAAATTATGAAAGAGTGTGTTCTTTGTAAGTAGATCGAATCAGAAACGTCCGGATCGACAAACGGCCGATTTTTTCTGTCTGCGTTTCTCCTGGCCGCCACGGGTGGCCGGGAGCGCTCGCTATTTCAGTCGGACTGACGATTCCCCATGGCAGCAGGGGCCGGATTTTTCTTCTTCCTGATAACGGCCGCTGTGGTCGACATATCCGCCGGCCTGGTACCGGTCATGATGCCGCACCCAGTCGGTAAGGTTGTGACGCGGTCCATTTTCATTGCGGCCCTTGGGCGTGAGGTCGAGGTAGTTGTAGGTCCCGAGCAGAATGTCTCCTCCGCGGGCATAGCTGGAGTAAGTGTGGAAGATCCGTTCCTGCGCGTCCTTATAAAAGACACTGATGCCGGAGAGCTCCTCACTGGGACTCTCATTCATCTCAAAGTTGTGATAGACCTTGCCGCGCGCGAGCTCTTCCTTGGTATAGGAAACGTGATAGTCATAGTTGAAGTCGCTGCCGAAAGAGGAGACCCAGGGGAACGTCCATCCCATGCGCTGCTTGAAAGGCGCGATTTCCGCGAGCGGAGCGCGCGAGACCACCACTAGCGAGACATCATGGTGCTCGAGATGGGTGAGCACGCCGGCCAGATGGTCGGCCAGAAAGGAGCATCCCACGCAGCCTTCTTTCCATCCCGGCCCGAACATGAAGTGATAGATGATGAGCTGGCTGCGTCCGGCGAACAGATCGGACAGGGTCGGCTTGCCGCCGGTCCCGTCAAACACGTAGTTCTTTTCCACCGGGACCCAGGGAAGCTCGCGCAGTTGCCGGCTGACTTCGTCGCGGGCGCGGGTGAGTTCTTTCTCTTTGGCCAGAAGCGCTTTGCGCGCCAATAGCCACTCGGCGCGGGAGGCAATTTTAGGACGGTCAAGAATAGACGCCGTCATTTTGCGATCTCCTTCAGGAAGGTTCCAGATTTTCACTTAGACGGATGCGGCCGGCATTGGGCACTTGTGCAGGGTTGCCGCCCACGAATTTTGAGTTTCTTTTCCTTCTTCTCCGCCACAGGACTTTCCTAGAGCGGGTCCCTTCTTGGGGGCTGCGCTTCGCTTGGGCGTCTGTCTTCTTTTCCCAGCGGCCTGTCCGTCGTCCGGCCCAGATTCAGCATGCCCAGGATGCTCAACCCGCTGGTGGCGGTCACGCTGGCGATGGCGACTGCCATGCTCGAAATACACGACGGACACATATCCAGTTCTCCTAACCCTTCTGCGGCAGCCCGGCGATCTCCATGACCGGGCGGATTTCGACCGTGCCAAAGCGGCCGGCAGGAACTTGTGTGGCCATGCGAATGGCTTCATCCAGGTCCTTGGCGTCCACCAGGAAAAAGCCGCCCAGCTGTTCGCGGGTTTCGGCAAAGGGACCATCCGTCACCAGCGGTTTGCCCTCGCGCAAGCGGATGCTGGTCGCCGTGGTGGTGGGGTGCAGGGGCGCGGCATCCAGATATTTCCCCTGGGCCTGAAGCAGGTGAGCGTAAGCCGTAGACTCTACATAACATTTGTCTCGTGTGGCTTCGTCCATGGCTTTCTCATCCAAATAAATCAACAACATATATTTCATGCCGAGCTCCTCGTCAGTAAGTCGAATCGGGGGCGCTGAAATCGACAGCCGGGGTAAGAAAATATTTAGAATGAGGCGTGGCTTACGATACCCCCACCCCCTCCCCGTTCCCAGCCGATCCGGCAGCCGCCGTGGAAGCAGTGTACCGCTCGGACTGGGGCCGGATTGTGGCGACCCTGATCGGGCTGATCGGGGACTTCGACCTGGCGGAAGAAGTCGCGCAGGAGGCTTTCGCGGCGGCTGTCAGCCAATGGCGGGAAAGTGGCGTGCCGGAGTTTCCCCGCGCCTGGATTGTCCAGACCGCACGGCACAAGGCCATTGACCGCATCCGGCGGCAGGCGCGCTTCGCGCAGAAGATGGAAGAACTGGGCCCTGTCCAGGAACCTTTTGCCGAACCGGATTACGAATCCAGCGAAATCCCCGATGACCGGCTACGGCTGATCTTTACCTGCTGCCATCCTGCTCTGGCGCCGGAAGCGCAAGTCGGGCTGACCCTGCGGACGCTGTGCGGCCTGGAGACGGATGAAATTGCGCGGGCCTTTTTAGTGCCGATCCCGACCATGGCGCAGAGGCTGGTGCGCGCCAAACGCAAGATCCGCGACGCCGGCATTCCCTATGCGGTTCCCGGCACGGAAGAACTTACCGAGCGGCTGGACGCCGTGCTGACGGTGATCTATCTGGTTTTCAATGAAGGCTACGCCGCGACCCGAGGCGGTCCGCTTATGCGTACCGACTTGTGCTCCGAGGCGATCCGCCTGGGGCGGCTGCTACGGTCGCTGCTGGGGCCGCGCGGGGGAGGAGACGTGGCTGGCCTGCTGGCCCTGATGCTGTTGCACGATGCCCGGCGCGAGGCCCGGCTGAACGCAAACGGCGATTTAGTGGTTCTGGAAGAGCAAGACCGCGGCCGCTGGAACCGCGAGCAGATCGCAGAAGCCTTGCCCCTGGTGGTGGAAGCCTTTCGCACCGAGGTGGGGACCTTTGCGTTACAGGCGGCGATTGCCGCGCAGCATTGCCAGGCGGCACGGGCCGAAGACACCAACTGGCCGCTGATTGTCGAATTTTACAGCTTGCTGGAGCGGGCGCAGCCTTCGCCCATCGTGTCACTCAATCGCGCTGTGGCGGTGGCCATGGCGGAGGGGCCGGAAAAGGCGTTGGGGATCATCGAAGAACTGGCGGCCTCGCATGATCTGGAGAGCTATCACCTGCTGCATGCGACGCGGGCCGATTTACAGCGCAGGCTGGGATGGTTCGAAGAATCTGCCAAGAATTACACGCGGGCGCTGGAGCTGGTGACCAACCAGAGCGAGCGGCGCTTTTTACAGCGGAGGCTGGGGGAAGTGCAGGAGGCTGGTGTGCGGGATTCACAAAGTCTGTAGTCGTTATTTCTTTTGCACCAATGCAAGAGATATGAACTTCATGCGCGTCGTGACGTCTACTTCTGTCTTTTTCGTGAACCAACCGGATCTCCTCATAGTCCTGCAGGTGATGTAGGGGATATAGCGACCCGGAATGACGTGTTCAAAACGAAAGTGATAGATGGGAAAAAAGAAAGATGGCTTTTCGATTTGGGTTTCCCAGGGGAACAATCTGGGATTCGGGCTCCCATCGATAGAAGCTAGAACTACTGAGCAAATGCTTGGATCGAACTGCATTCCAGACTGGACTGAAATTGAACCGAATATCGAAAAAGTCTCTTGCGCGGGAGTATTGAAATATACATTTGAGGTGGTCTGTCCGGCCATTACCTGAATTGGAACGGCTTGAGCCTTTCCGCTTACGCCTGGATAGTAAAGAGCCGACGTAACCTGGTCATCGGTTTGGCTACGGAAGTAAAGATAATATTGACCTGGGCCGAGATGTCCGGAGCAAAAAGAGCCATCGGCTTGAACCGTTGCAGTTGGGTGCTGAACCGGGGAGTAGCCCATTGTTGAAAGAAATGAGATCGTGCCGTTGCTCCTGGGCCATATATTTTTCGCTGTTACTTTGCCGCAAATCTGGCCGGTGACGGCGGCAAATCGCTTTTCAGATTCTTCCCAATCGCGATGTCTTTCTTCTTCCTGTTTCTTCCACCCTTTATCGTCCCAGCGCTTGGGTTCCACCAAGTCTTTGGCGGTGGGACGCTGCTTGCGGAGGAAGCGAAGGTAGGCCTGCACCCGGCTGTCTCCGATCCATTCACTGGAAGAAGATCTACTGACAGTGAGTTGCCGCATATTTGGCCCGTAGGCAAATACCAGATATGTGATTCCTGAACTAAATTGACTCCCGCAATCTCCACCGCCTAAGCCGGTTCGGATCTGTACTTCCGGCCCGAGTTCTCCTTTGTAGGTCTTCTCGACTTTAAATGTGATCAGGATGTACGGCAGCATGTTGTCGTCGGATAGTAGGTCTCCCTCCTTGGCATCCATGAAGTCCCAATGCAAAGTCACGGCTTGAGGTGTGCCCTCAAAGATGGCCGTAGAGAATTTTTCGTGCAGGGCGGCCATGGCGCGTGCGTTACCCCATTCGAAGCTAAGGCTCGAACAGGCTGAGGACCGTCCCGATGCGAGGAGGACGATTCCAACAATTGCGCCCAGTTGCAGCACGCGGAGTTTCTTCTGCGCGGACAAGAGTGTCCGCGCCACGTTCATCCCCATACAGCAATAGACACCGTGGCTTCCGAATGTGGACATAGAGGTACGCGATTTTACCTCGCCGATGTCAGGGCCAGAGCGGCCGGGTCCATGTCGAAGGTCAGCCAGTATTTATCGTGAGGCGGCTGGGAGAATACGGCTTGTTTGTGGAAGTGCGCTTCGGCCAGCTTGCCATACACGCAGCGGCTGACCGGTTTATTCAGGTCGGTGTAAGCTTCTTCCACCGTTCCGTCCGCCATCATTTCGATGAGTAAGGAAAAAGCTTTTCCGTCCCCAGCTTCACTCTCCATGCAACCCCGCACGATGCCTGCCAGTTTTTTCTCACTCTCTTTCTTGTATGCAGCACCTTCTGAAGTCTTCGCGTTGGCTTCCGCGACCGCTGTATTCTGCAGCTTCTTGTAGGCTTGGGGAACCAGCTTTTTCGTCCATTCCACATCGCTGCGATAAGAATCCTCATTTCCCCAAACTTCTTTGTCCCAGTTGTCGCCGATGCGGGTGAATGTCTTGTCCGCGGTAATCGGATCTTTGGCGGTCACAGCCATGAGGGCGAATTTGTTCAGGTTTGCCAGCGAAGGTCCGTAGACTTCTTCGGTTGCCGCAAAGCCGGTTTTAATCCGCGGCCACGAAAGATGGTCGAACACGGGGTTCTCGCCACAGCTGCAAATCAAATCTTCCGCCAGCTGAAAATAGAGGATATCGCCGGCTTTTCCGCCCACGCGGTCTGAAATTTGCGTGACGAATTTTTCCGTGGCCCCTTCTTCTCCCAGCCACTTGGGCAACAGCAGGGCAGCTTGCGCGCGGGAGAAATAATAGTAGTCGGGCGCGAAGGCGAAGGCCTGTTCGAAGAGCTCATTGGCCTGTGCGACGTCCCATCCCTGGGCCTGGGCCACAACTTGCATGGCGAGGAACCATTCCGGGCATTTGGCTTTCAGGGAGGATGCTTGCCGCAGGATGAAGGCGGATTTTGCCATCCTTTCGCCAAAGAGCTGCCAGCCGCTGTCGCTGACCGAGCCGCTGTAGCCATTACCGCGGGCAAACCATGCGTATCCCTGATAGGACGATGCCAGAGCGACGCGGGCGGTCATGGATTCGGGCTCCTGCGCCGACCATTTTTCGAGCAACTGCAAATGCGTTTGCCAATCATCTTCGGTGGCATGTTGATTGATGACGGGGTCCTTCAGGCCTTGATAGAAAGCATGGATCTTCCACATGCCGCCGGCAAACTTGGTCTTGTTGGCCCGCAGAGAATCGGCCAGGCAATCCAATTCGCGGAACTTTTCCTGGGCCAGCATGTCAGCGACCGCGGTTTTGTATTTTGTAAAGGAGTCCGGATCCGTTGCGTTGTCAAAATCAAAATCCACCGGCTTACAGGCACTTGTCGATGAGGTCTTGGGCGGCTCCGTGGCCAAAGCCGTTTCGCAAAATGCGCAACAGGCCGCGAAAAGGACAAAGACAATCTGCGCGAGACGCTTCTTTGCGGAACTAAGAGGCAGCAGGCAAGCCATCCGGTCACTCCTTGTGAGGCCGCTGAAATGAAAGATGGGGTAGCTGATGCTATCCGGCTCCTGCCAGAGTGTCGAGATTACCAATGTGTAAGCGGAAGTTAGGGAGGTAGAAAGACTGGTTCGTATCTATGGGTAAGTAGGAATAGCTTACTGATATTCCCGCCAAGCCGGACGCCTGGCGGGGCTCCTACCAAACTTGCAAGAGAGCAATGCGAGTGGCGTTTAGCGGCAGCTGGCCACGTTGTGCGCCATGCCCTGCAGGCTGAAGGCGGTGTTGACGGTCAGCGGCAGCTGCCAGAAGCGGCTGTGGCGCTTCTTCAGATAGTAAGAGAGCAACGCGCTGCCCACGCTCTTGCCGGCGGCCACGGTGTAGACGCGGGCATAAGTCGGGTGCGTGCCGTAGAGCCAGGGCGACTGGGTCTCAGCGTTGCAGGGACGGGACTCGCCTGCAGGGGTGTTCTGCCAGTTCTGGATGGCCCAGGTGGTGGTGTAAGAGTCGGCGAAGGTCGCCGCAGTGGAGAGCGCCGTCAGGCTAAGGAACTTCTTGTCCGCCACTTTCTTTTCGGTGATGGCCGGGGTGGGGCGAACCACAGCCGCAGTCACGGCCATGGACCGGACGGAGCTGCTGGAAGATTCCATCATGCTCCCCGGAGAATCGGGCAGGTTTTCAGCCAAGCCAACAGCGGTCAACATCACGAGAACGGCGGCAAAGCGTGCGATCAATTTCACAATCTCTCTTTTCCGAACCTGGTGACACTACCTAATGCAGGAGTAGCGCCAACGTAACTCATTGAAAATAAAAAGCAATTTTCGAGACTCGAGGGTAAAAGTGAAATGTTTTGCGCACCGTGGGAAGGAAACGTAATGCTGACTTCGGTAACCCGATGGTAATCAGTCGGGTAAGTGTCCAGCAGGGAACAGGGGCGGAGAGAGGATAGGAAGTCTTAACCGCGTTTGGGGCGCTTCCACTGGCTCATGGCGTAGAACAATCCGGGCAGGGGGTCGCGCCAATGAAAGGGCGTGATTTCGGATTTTTTCCAGGAGCGGAGCCAGGCGACGATTCCCATGGATCCGGCCTTGTGTTCCAAGCGCCAGGCCCGCAGGTCGTCCAGCAGGAACATGCAGTGACGTTCCACGGCATATTCCATTTGGGGCGACACCGGCTGCTCCAGGGCGTCGCGGTAAGCCATTTCACAAACATCAACTCCACAGAGGGCAGGAAATTCGATGTACCACCAGGGCCGGGCGTTGATTTCGAAGAGTTTGAAAATGCCATCGCGAGCGTCAAATTTGAATTCTGCGCTAAAAATACCGCGGTAGCCGATCTGTTCCAGTAAATGTTCGAGGGTAGCGACGGCCCCCGCTACTTCACCGCAAGGCACACTTTTCATCAAAGTACTGTTGCCCAGTTTGGCTGGATGCATACGCAGGCGCTGGCGAGCGAACATGGCGCAAATCCGGCCCTTGCGGTCCACAAAGCCGTCCAGGAAATATCCCGCGCTGGGAGGCCCGGGAATGAACTCTTGCAGCATGATGGGAAAAGGGAAGTGTTGCATGCGGCGCAGCGCTTCCGCGCGGCTGTTCACCAGAAAACCTTTCACCCCAAAGCGGGAAGAAAAGTTGACCGAAGCCAGCGGCTTCAGAATGGCCTGTTCAAAGGCGCTTTCGGGGATCTGCGCAATGTCCTCCAGCGAACCCAGGAGCCGGGTCCTGGGATGGGGCAGGCGCAACGTTTCCATGAGCTGGGCGAACCGCCATTTATCGACCAGCGTCTCGATGATCTGGGAGCGGGAGGTGCTATGCGGGAAGCGCCCGGAAAGCTCAGGCGGAAGCAGGGCCACCGCCTGGGCCCAATCGTCGGAACACGGCAGCAGTACAGCTTCCGGCAAGATCGTTTCCTGCAGATATGGTTCCAGATCGGCCGGAGACAGCGCTTGCGCCAACCCCGGAGCGGGACGATAAAGTCGTGAGTGCCGGACGAAATCCGTTTCTGCGCAAATGGTGTAAACAGGGATGTTCTTGCGATGCAGCAGGTGGAGCACAGCAGTCAGGGTGATTCCACCGCCCAAAGCCAGGACCGGCAGGGCGGAAGTGGCACGCGAACGCCGGGGCGCTTCTTCGATTTTGGGTACTGTATGCAAGTCGAAACTTGAAACAGGCCAAGGTACCCAGTGTGCCTATCTGCAAGCGAATACCAGAATGGCAGCTTTTACCGCGCTTCCCTACATCACGAACGTAACTACAAGCCCGGAATCTGCATTGCGGCGCTATTCTCCAGCAATCTTCTTTAAGGCCACCACCAGCCGCTCCACTTCTTCCCGCGTGTTGTAGTGGGCCAGGCCGATACGGAGCAGGCCACCGTCTTTTTCCACGTTCAGCCGTTCGCTGAGGCCCAAGGCGTAGAAGTTTCCTTCCCAGGTGAAGAAGCCCTGCTCGGCCAGCTTGGTGCTGAGTTGCATCGGCGTATGTCCGGCCACACGAATGGAAATGGTCGGGCAACGTTGCTCCACACGGCTTGCCTCCGGAATGCCGTACAGCTTGAGCCCCGGGATGGTGAGGAGCTCGTTGATCAGAAGAGTAATCAGCTCGCGTTCGTGCTGCTGAATGGCCTGATAGGCGGCGTCGAGGGCCGCCCGCCGGGTGGCGGCGCCGGGTTCTACGCGCCGGCCCAGGTCAGCCAGATAGTCCACGCACGCGGTGACGCCGGCGATGCTCTCGTGGTTCAGCGTGCCCTGTTCCCAACAGGCCGGAATGGCGTCCGTGTTGGGCCGCACTTTGTAAGGCCGGAAGCGCTGCAGGTGCTCGCGTTTCCCGTACAACACGCCGGCATGGGGGCCGAAGAACTTGTACGGGGAGCAGACCAGAAAATCACAGTCCAGGGCGCGCACGTCGATTGGCCCGTGCGGCGCATAGTGCACGGCATCCACATAGATCAGCGCGCCCACGTTATGGGCGAGGCGGGCAATTTCCCGCACCGGATTGATCGTGCCGACGGCGTTCGAAGCCAGCCCGACGGCCACCAGACGCGTGCGGGGATTGAGCTTGCTCGCCAGGTCCTGCAGGTCGAGGGTGCAATCGGCTTCGTGGATGTCCACATAGCGGATGGTCACGCCGCGCTCTTCCAGGGCGCGCCACGGCGAGACGTTGGCGTCATGGTCGAGGACGGTGAGCAGGATTTCGTCGCCCGGCCCGAGTTCGCGGCCGATCGAGCGGCTGATCATAAAGGTCAGCGAGGTCATGTTGGCCCCCAAGACGACTTCATCCGGATCACTGTGAAAAAAGTCGGCCATGGCGGCGCGGGCGGCCTGGATCACGGCGTCGGTGCGCCGGCTGGTGGCATGCACCCCGTGGGTATTGGCGTTCGAATTGGCCAGATAGTCGGTGATGGCCGCGAGCACGCGCTGCGGCACCTGGGTTCCGCCCGGACCATCCAGGAATACCGCAGGATGGCCGTTCACGATTTGTGTGAGCGCGGGAAATTGCGGGCGGACCCAGTTCAAATCCAGCCCAGCCGAAGTGTCTTTTTCCGTGACAGGCATAGGAGACCATCAGTTGTATCACGAGAAATCACACTTCCGGCAATGGACTTTCCCGGGGCGGGATAGAGGTTAGCTCTTGGTCTCAGGGTTGGAATGATTGTCCTTGGGGGCCTCGGGCTGTTCCTTCATGCTGTCGCGGAAGCTGCGAATGCCTTCGCCGATGCCTTTGCCAAGTTCGGGCAGTTTTTTGGGACCAAAGACGAGCAGGGCAATACCAAAGATGACCAGCAGGTGCATCGGTTGAAATAGACCTTCGAACATACATCCTCCGTGTAAGCCGGGAGTCGCCCGGCGGCGCCGGGTTTCGGCGCAGGATCCAAAACACACTACTCCCCCAGTCGTAAACCCGGCTTTCCGGGAAAAGTTGCGGACAAAGGTGCATGTGACCTCCGTTACCTTCCGGCCACCGGGCGAACCTCGTATGGTGCGATTCAGCTTCCTAAATCTCTATCCCACTTCTGGCGAGGAGCCCCTGTGCGGCACCAAGGCGCATTCTTCCTGTTGATGGCCCTCGCGGCCTTGCCTGCGACCTGCCAGGTGACATCTAAACCACTGACCTGTAATGAGTTCATAGCCTGGAAGACGGGCGGCGTCAGTTCTGCCCGCTTACACCGCCTGGTGCGGGAGCGAGGCATGCTTTTGCCCCAAGACGAGGCTTCTCAAGCCTTGCTGCGTGCCGAAGGGGGCGTAGCCAAAGCCGGCGAGTCGAATCCCGCCGGAGAATGCCCGGCAAGCCTGTGGCAGGCCCATCAAGCAGCCGGGGAGAAGCGCTACGCGGACGCGGAACGGCTGCTGCGCCGACTGTTGGCGACCGACCGGGAAAATGCTGCCCTGCACTTTGCCCTGGGCTCCATGCGGGAGAAACAAGGGGATTGGGACCAGGCCTTTGATGAGTTCTCGACCTCCAAGGAGCTTGACCCCAGCTTTCCCGAAGTTCATAACCGCCTGGCATACGTCTTCTACAAGTCCGACGATGGAGAGAATACGGTTGCCGAGGCCCGGACCGCACTGAGCCTGGATCCGGAGAACGCAGAAGCCCACCATTACCTGGGATTGGGGTTGCAACTCAATGAGAAGTATCACGCCGCCATTTTTGCCTTCGAGCAGGCGAGGGAACGCGATCCAAAGAACGCCGCTGTGATTGCCGCTCAGGGCGCCGCGCTCCAGCGGGCGGGAGAGCCGGGGAAGGCGGAGACGGCCTATCGCGAGGCACTTTCGCTCGCACCCGAGGAGTGGAACATCCACAAGGATTTTGCGCTCCTTCTGCAACAGAAGGGAGACCTGCAGGGGGCGACCAGTGAATTGCGGGCCGCGAAAAAGCTGATTCCGAGCGAGCCCTCGGTGCGGGAAAGCCTGGGCGCGGTCCTGTATGAAAGCGGCGACTATGAGGCAGCCATCGTCGAACTGCAGGATCTTTACCGCCAGAGTCCGCAGTGGCGGGGCGGGCACAGCACACTGGCCAAGGCGCTGATGGCGCGGCGGCAATATGAATTGGCGGTGCCGGCCTTGCGGCGGGCCATCGAGGAAAATCCCGATGGGGCCGGCGAGCACCGGGTGTTGGGACAAGCGCTGCTGTTGCTGCAGCGGCCGGAGGAGGCATTGCGCGAGTTGCGGATGGCGGTCGCGTTGGCCCCCGACGCGGCCCTGGGCCACCATTATCTGGGAATCGCCTTTTTGCAGACGCAGAATCTGGAAGCCGCCGCCCGGGAGTTCCGCGAAGCCGTGCGCCTGCAACCGACGGCGGAGAACCACTACAGTCTGGCGGCTTGCCTTATCACCATGGATTCCTATGAAGAGGCGCTGAAAGAGCTGGAGACGGCGGCACGTCTGGCTCCGCAGCAGGGTTTGTATCAGACCCGGCGCCAGGAGTTGCTGAAGCTGATGAAGGCCTCGGCCCTGCAGCCGGAACCGGTTTCATCGCGCTCCGCACAAGGTCTTCTGCGCGCCGGCCAGACCCGGTAAGATCGGCTGCATCGCGGGTTTCCAGCGCTTGCAACGGTTTGGCTGCTGTCCAATCGGGCAGTGCCTGGCTATGCACTGTTGTGCCGTGGCTTTTGGACGTATCCGTCCTAGAATGAATGGGGTTTTGCTTCGCAGTGCTCTCCGTCTTGGGAGTAATGGCATGAATACGACACAGACGCCGAAACCTGGCGTGCAACCTAATATCACCCCGGCAGTGGTCAGTTCCGCTGCGGTCACGCGGCCCGATGTTGCCGTAGTCCGCGCCAAGGCCGCCACGGCAGTGGCCCCGGCGGGGGAGCGAATCATCGGCTATGGCCTGCCTTGCGCCCATTGCAAGACCTATTACCCGGCCAATCTGAGCGCGTGCCCGGTCTGCAAGCACGCGGAGCGGGTCTCGCCCACCGAAGTCAAAGTTGCGGTGGCGGAGGCCGACGAGATTCTCGCCACCAGCGAGGAAGCGGCTCCGGACCCCAGCAAACTGGAAGAGGAGCGCGAGCGTTTCCTGCGCGAGTTCAAATCGCAGGTCTATGCCTCGCATATGCAGATCAATGCGGCGGAGAGCTTCCGCTGCACTCATGAGGAAAATCATCCCGGAGCGTTTGAGCCTGCTTCGGTATGCCAGGCTTGCCATGCCCGGCTCCAGGAAAAAGTGGACCACCTGGAAGCCGCGCTGCACATTGACATCAATGATGCGGCGCAACTGGTGTATGAGGCAGTGTGGGCCGACCCTTCCGATCCTACCAAGACCTATCAGAACGCGGCGGTGGCGTTGCTCACCGAGTTGCGCAAGCGGGCCGGTATTTCGGCGGTGCTCGGGCCTTTGCAACCCAAGCCCCACTGAAGATTCAGGAAGCAGCAAAAAAGGCAGCGCTTCCGCGCTGCCTTTTGTTTTTGCGATTGAAGTCTGCTAGGGCTTCAAGCTGACCCACTTGCGGCCGGCGTAGAGGCGATAGCCCGCTCCATCCGCCACCACTTTCAAGGGCACGGGATGGGCTAGCTTGTCGTCGTTGTGCGCGGACACGGTGAACAGGTCATTGGCGCCCACGTCCAGCACCAGAAACTTGCCGTCCTGGGAGAAGCCAAATCCATACTGCCCGGGGGCGAGAGAAGTGCCTTCGATGGACAGTTTGACCTCGGTGATCAGCAGGCCCTGGTATTTGGCCTGCACGTCGGAGGCGTAACCGGAAGTATCCACCAAGGCGGCCAGCACCAGCTTGTCGCCGGAAAGGCGGAAGCCGCCGGCATTGCGGATTTGTACGGGCGCGGACTGGCCACGGAAGAAATAGGTGGCGGGGGCCGCCTTCTTGGTCTCCTCGGCTGTAAGCACGCCGGGCTTGGCTTGCTGGGCCGAAGCGAGGCCGGCGGTGATCAGGGCCAGCAAAAAGGCGATACGACGCAGGTTCTTCGACATCATGACTTTCCTCCTCACACGTCTTCGGGTGCTCGTGGGCTTCCTTTGGACTGGCCCATACTCTAATTGCTGATCGAGAAAGCGGCAATGATTTCAACGCACAAAGCGTAATTTTCCGAATGCTCCCGGCACGTGGAACTGGGGTTCCGGCGAATAAGTGGGCCGCCAGGCCAGATAGGCGCGCGGCTCTTCCCGGCCCTCAACCCGGTAGAAATTGGCCCGCCAGACTTTTTCCGGGTCGAAGCTGGGAGTAAGGGCGGGCATGGGGATAGCCAGCTCCGCCGCCCAGGTGCGCGCCGCCTCGTTCAGCGCGGTAGACTTACGCAGCCCGCTTTTCAGGTCGGCGATGCCTCCAGGGAAAACGTCGAGATCGATCCACATCCCGTTGGGGCTGACCTCAAATTCGCGATAGTAGCGTTCCTGTGCAGGATCGGGCTGCAGGAAGGCTTCGGCAACATCGCGGTCCCAAAGCTGGTCGCGACGGCCGTCCGGGTCTGAGTCTGGGAAGACATGTAACATGCGGTAGCGGCAGTCGAAACGCAGATATAAAGTGGACTGCGTCCAAAGCACGCGCACCTGGGTTTCGCGCTGGGGGTCCGGGTCCTGGCCCTGCCAGTCGGCGGAAAAGATAATGGGCTGGGCGGCGTTCCAGGCGGCATGCGGGTGGGCGGCGTGTAAGGGAATTTCCTGCGCAACGTGGGCAGCGATGACCTCCGACGGGGGAGGCACAGCGGATTGGGTTTGTGTCATAGGATCTTGCGAGTGGCCTGCGGGCTCGCGGAAGTTTGCTATCAGCATACCGCAAGCGGCCGGGAAAAATGTTTTGAACGCAAGAACCGGATAGCTCACCGATGAGAACAGGCCTAATCTGCGGGCATGACAACCCTGAATGCAGTGTTCGCGACTGAAGGCATGAGCAACATGAACCAATCCGCTCGCTGGCAGGCCGTATTGACGCGTGATGCCGCCCACGATGGCAAGTTCGTGTTCGCCGTATCCTCCACCGGAATCTATTGCCGTCCTTCCTGCCCGGCCAAACATGCGCGGCGGGAGAACGTACGGTTTTTTACCACGCCGGCACAGGCGGAGCAGGCCGGCTTCCGTGCCTGCCTGCGCTGCCGTCCCAAAACTGCGGGGGGAAATCCCCAGACCGTCCTGGTCAAGGCCATTTGCCGCTACCTTGAGCGTCATCTGGACGAAGCGGTCACGCTGGGCGACCTTAGCAAGTTGTTTGGCCAGAGCCCCTTCCACTTGCAGAGGACATTCAAGGCTGCGCTGGGGGTGACGCCGAAAGCTTATGCCGACTCCTGCCGCATGAACCAGCTGAAGCGCAATCTGCAGGCGGGCCACTCGGTGACGCGTGCCCTGTATGACGCTGGCTACAGCTCCAGCAGCCGTCTGTATGAGCGCACCGCCTCGCAGTTGGGCATGACCCCCGATAAGTACCGCCGCGGAGCCATTGCCGCGCCCATCCGTTACACCTTTGCGGATTCGCCGCTGGGGCGCATGTTGATTGCCGCCACCGGCCAGGGAATTTGTTCTATCCAGTTTGCCGACAGCGACGAGGAGCTGGAGCAAGGGGTGAAACATGAGTTCCCCTTCGCTGCGCGCCGTCGCGACGATGCTGCGCTGCGACCCTGGAAGGAGAATCTGTTGCGCTACCTGCAGGGCCAGAAGATCAGCAAAGCGCTGCCGCTCGATATTCAGGCCACCGCATTTCAGCGCCGGGTGTGGAAGTACCTGCAAACGATTCCGATGGGGGCGACGCGTTCCTACAGCCAGGTAGCCAAGGCGATCGGGCAGCCCTCAGCTACGCGCGCAGTCGCTCGCGCCTGCGCGACCAACCGCATTGCGGTGGCGATCCCATGCCATCGCGTCGTGCGCAGCGACGGCGAGATGGGCGGCTACCGCTGGGGTGTGGAGCGCAAGGAGGCATTACTGGCGATGGAGCGCGAAAACGTAGAGTCGTAGATTTCCCGGTTGGTGTGGCGCGGGCGTTCCGCCCACGCTGGGCGGAATCCAACCCGGGAAACTTCACGTCCTTCCGCTCCACGAAAGCATTGAACCTGTGGGAGAAGGGTGCCTCCAGGCTAAAGAACGTCGCCAGGATGCAGGGTCCTTGTTACCGCCCGGGCGGGACGCCTGTGCCCACACGGATACTGTTGCTTCGCCACCCAATCACAGTGCTAGCTCCATATACAACGCGCCTGCGATTGGGTTCACGCGGTAGGGGGCGATTTCCTGAAATCCGAAACGGCGATATAGAGCGACGGCATCCTGCATGTTGGGTTCGACGGTGTCGAGGCGCATTTTGCGGTAGCCGATGCGGCGGGCCTCGGCGATGAGGGTTTCCACCAGCGCCCGTCCTATTCCGTGGCCGCGATACTGCGGACGCAGGTAGAGGCGCTTCATCTCGCAGATTTCCGGGGCGATTTCGTGGAGCGCCACGCAGCCAGCAGGTGCTCCGGAATACTCTGCCAGTAACAGGCGGCCCGCCGGAGGCGCGTACTCTCCGGGAAGCGTGGCCACTTCCTGATCGAAGTTCTGAAAACAGAGGCTGAAGCCAAGCGACTGCGCGTATTCCAGGAAGAGTTCGCGGATTTGGGCGATCTCGGCAGGAGAAGCGGCTTGCCGGAGTGCGACATCCTTTCGCGGAGAGAGGGACTCAGCGTCCATATTTACCAGAGATTCGTATCAGGATATGGCTTGAGCCATATCGTATGAAGAAACCAGTATTTGATCACGCGGCATCAGCCGCGGTAACTTGCGCCGTCCCGGCGCGCGATTCATCGCGGGCCTCTGACGGCATCAGGGAAGTGATGCTCTGATACGAACCGCGGATTCGTCGGCTTTAGAAATCTCAGGTTGTCTTGCCAACGCGATGTGCCAGGCGACGCCTCTTCTTATCCCATCAACATGCCGCCGTTCACGTTGAGCACATGACCGGTCACGTAACTGGCCTCGTCGGAAGCGAGGAAAGCCACGGCATGGGCCACGTCTTCCGGCGTGCCCACCCGGCCCAGGGGGATCATCTTGACGGCGTTTTCCTTGAACTCATCGCTCAGCGTGGAGGTCATGGAGGTTTCAATAAACCCCGGGGCCACGGCGTTGCAGGTGATATTGCGGGAAGCCACTTCCCGCGCCATGGCCATGGTCAGGCCGATTAACCCGGCTTTGGAAGATGCATAGTTCGCCTGCCCGGCTTGTCCCATCTGCCCGAAAACGCTGGTGATGTTGATGATGCGTCCCCAACGCTGCTTGAGCATGGAGCCGATGACCTGCTGGATGCAGAGGTATGCCGATGTCAGATTGGTGTTGAGCACGACGTCCCAGTCGGCGCGCTTCATGCGCATGACCAGCTGGTCGCGGGTGACGCCGGCGTTGTTCACCAGAATGTCGATCTTGCCGAACTGCGCGATGACGGCTTTGACCGCGGTTTTGATCTGCTCTTCGTCGGCGACATCGAGGGGAAATACTCCCGCCGTGCCGCCGGCGGCGGCAATCTCGGCCGCAACTTCGTTCAGCTTTTCCTGATTGCGGGCCGCCAGCGCCACGGTAGCGCCGGCCTTGGCGAGGCGCAAAGCGCAAGTACGGCCAATGCCCTGGGACGCCCCCGTCACCAAAGCTACCCTTCCGGAAAGGGACATGTTCACTCCTTGTCGAGAACCGACAAAAATTATACCTGTGCGGAAGTTTCAGTGGAGGCTTGCGCCGGCGCGGCCATCTGGTCGCGGTACAAAATCCGGAGGAGCGGCGGCGCCAGCACCGTGGTCACGGCAGTCATGAGAATCACGATGGCGTAGGTGGATTGGGTGACGATCTGCGCATTCAGGCCGACCAGGGCCACAATGAGGGCGACTTCCCCGCGCGGCATCATGCCCACCCCTACACGCAACGCATTTCCCCAGCCCTCTTTAAGCATGGGCAGACCGCAGCCCACGACTTTCGAAATGATCGCCAGAATGGAAATGACCAGGGCCGCCACCAGAACATCGCCGGTAAACAGGCGTAAATCGAGACGCGATCCGATGGTGAAAAAGAAAAAAGGCGCGAGGAATTCAGTGATGCCGGTGACACGCGGCATCAGGTTCCATTGCGGGGCGTAGTCGGCGAACATCATGCCGGCGAAAAATGCCCCGATAATCGCGGCCATGCCGATTTTCGCCGCCGCCCAGGAGAGCAACAGGCAAATCGCTAAAGCCAGAATCAGCGGAGCGTGGTGGGAAGACAGTTTCTCTACCCGGGGTTTGATACGGTGCACAATCCGCGGGGCGACAAAGATCATGAACAGGGCAAAGGCCGCGGCTTCGACGGTGAGCACGCCCAGGTGGACCCATTCCAGTCCTCCACCCGTGGCCAGTCCGGCCACAATGGCCAGCAGCACCATGCCCAGAATGTCATCGAAGACGGCCGCTCCCAGGATGATTTTGGCGGTCTGCGCGGCCATGACCCCCAGATCGCTGAGCACACGCGCGGTGATGCCCACACTGGTGGCGACCATGGCGGCGCCCACGAAAATGGCTTCGGTGGTGGCGTCGCCTTGCAGTTTCATGTAGCCGAAGCCCAGCACAAAGGGAAACACAATGCCGGCAATCGCCACCAGCAGGGCTTGCCGGCCCACGCGAATCAGGTCGCCGGGGCTGGTTTCCAGGCCGGCATGGAAGAGCACAAAAATGACGCCGATCTCGGCGATGGAGTGCAGGGTTTCCGTGGGATGGATCCACCCCAGGGCAAAGGGGCCGGCCACCACGCCGGCCAGAATCTCGCCCAGCACGGCGGGCAGGGTCAAGCGCTCGAATATTTCGCCCACCACTTTCGCGCTGACGAAGATGATGAGAAGTTCCAACAGAAGCTGATCAGGGCCGTGAGGCATGACAAAAACTCTTTTCGAGAATAGGGGAGCGGCTTGCTCGAGGGCAACAAAAACCGGAAAGGCATTTGCCGATTCATGCGGAACGCACTTTTCGCAAGGGCCAAATCCAGACATCCAGCTTTTGCGCAAAGTGAAGCAAGGGAGAAGCCTGCGGCAAGGTGATGCCGGAGGCGGCCGCCATCTGATTGGTTTCAATCTCCGCTTCAGCGTCCTGCAGCGGCCAGGGAGCGTGGTGCACTTCCGCGCGATAGACCCGGGCTCCTCGCGTGGTGTAGAGGCAGTAGCGTTCCGTCAGCCAATGCTCGATGGTCCCTGCCCGGCGCAGCTGGACCGGCCGCGTAGGACTGTAGGAAGCGCGGAATGCGGCTTCGGCATTGTAGCGGCGGGAGTCGTAGACGATGCGGCCGCGGTCCACGCTTGCCGCCATGCGCGCATGAAAATAGGGCAGGCGAAAAAATGTGCGGGCAGCCGTCACCGCCGCCATTCGGGCTGCATCCAGGCTGAAGAAATAGACCCCGGGCTTCCCGGCCACGGACACGTAAGTACGCACATTCAGCTCAGGAAACTGCAAAGATCCCATCGCCGCGGGAATGGCGCGCAGCTGAACGTCCATGGCAAAAGGAACGACTCCCACCCAGGCATATCCATCGAAGGTGTCGAGAGGCAGCGTCGGGGGAACCAGCGGGCGCAAGGCCTCGATTTTGACCGGCCAATGGGCGAACAGCAGGTCGTGCCAGGTCTGGGTCATGATCCAGGGGCCGGCAGGCAAAGGCCAGGGCCGGTGCTCCGCCGAAGGTAGTGCCGAGGCCATGTTCCATAGTGGTTATTTCCCACCGGCCTGTCAATTGCAGCCCGGCCCGGGATGTCCTAAGAGGAGCTTTCTTCCCCCGTGCGGATTGTGTATCGTGGAAGTCCCAATCCAGATTGCAAAGTGTAAGAGGTGCGCGAATTGACTGACCCAACCGCCAATGGAAATGGAAGCCGCGCCGCTTCCAGTGAGCCCGAAGTCGAAGTATTTGCCGTCTATGGCGTGGAGCCGGAAGTCCAGGCCTATGCCATGGCCAAATATTCGCGCTCCGCGCTCTCCATGAAAGAGTCGCTCAAGGAGATCAGCCAGCAGAAGGCGGAGAAGTTCCTCAACACGTTTTATTTTCAGTATGGCCATCGCTCCATTGCCGACCTGGCGCACATCGCGATGGCGGTGGAGAAGCTTTCCATTCTGGCGGCCATCGCGGTGGCCGACGAAACCCGCTGGGACGGCCAGGAGCGTTCGACGCGTTATCAGGATTTCAAGAAGGGAAGCTACACCACGCCGGATTTCGGCGATGACGAGCCGGCCCGTACCCTTTATCAGCAGAGCATCGACGGGCTGTTCGCCGAGTACGCGGTGCTCTCGGAGCAGATGTTCCAACATCTCCTGGTGTTGACCCCCAAGCCGGAGGAGATGAAGCCGGAGGCCTACGAACGCACTTTGCGGGCGCGGGCATTTGATATTTCGCGCTATCTGCTGCCGCTGGCGACCAACACATCGCTGGGGCAGATCGTGAACGCGCGCACCCTGGAAACGCAGGTGGCGCGCCTGCTCTCGCACACCCATAAGGAAGTGCGTCATCTGGGGGAACTGCTGAAAAGCGCTGCGCTCACCCCGGCCTACAACGTGAACCAGGAATCCTTGCGGGAGCTGGTGGAGCAGATTCGCGCGGCCTCGCCCGAGCTGGGCGAGCGCGCAGAGCGGGAATTGCTGCGCGAGGTGCGGGTGGCCCCGACGCTGGTCAAGTATGCCGATCCCAACCCTTACGAAATCGAGACCCGGCGCGCCTTACGGCAGGCGGCCGCCGAATTGATGGGGCCAGCCCCCATTGCGCCGGTGAAGCAAAGCGTGGACTTGCTGGATGAAGAGCCCCTGGAAGTGGAGCTGGCGGCCACCCTGCTCTATGAGCATTGCCACCATTCCTATCGGCAGGTGCGGCAGACGGTGCAGGCCATGGGAGAAAAAATCCGCCGGGAAATCATCGACCTCGGCCTGCGGCACCGCGGCAAGCACGATGAGTTGTTGCGCCCGTTCCATGCCGGCCAGCAGTTCCGCTTCGATATTCTGATGGACATCGGCGGCTACCGCGACATGCACCGCCATCGCCGGTGCGTGCAAATCGGCCAGAGTTTCACTACCCGGCATGGCTACGACACCCCGCCCGAGGTCAAAGACGCCGGCCTGCAGAAAGAATATGACGCGGTGATGCACCGCGCCGCGGTGGGCGTGGAGCAACTGGCCAAGCGCGGCGGCGCCGAGGCGCAGGAGAACTCCGAATACGCCATCCCGCTGGCCTTCCGCAAGCGCACGCTGTTTAAGATGGATTTCGCCGAGGTGCTGTATATCTCCGAGCTGCGCACCGGGCCGGCAGGGCATATTTCCTACCGCAACGTGGCCTATGCCATGTATGAGGCTGTGGCCCGGAAGTATCCCGCGCTAGCCAAATATTTCCGGGTGACGGACGTGAAGGAGCCGGTGGATTTGCTGAAGCGGTAGGGGGTAGATAACCCAAAAGCTTGCCCTGTGGGAGCATGTGGACACGCGTGGTGGGCGCGGACTTCCCGCCCGCGCATGGCCTGTTTACGCGAAACCAAAGCACTTTGAGTGGATTGAAGGTCTGCAGGTGCTGCCCGTAGGAGAGACCTACGTGTACATCACCTTGCGCTCACCCTTCACGATCCGGCCCACGGTATAGGCCTTCTCTCCCGCGCGGTCGAGCACGCTCTGGGCCTTCTTAAACTTCTTCGATGGGATCACCAGCAACATGCCGACGCCCATGTTGAAGGTGCGCAGCATTTCGTCCTGGGCGACGTTGCCCAATTTCTGCAGGTGTTCAAAAATGGGCGGCACCGGCCAGGTGCCCAGTTCAATCACCGCCGCCAGCCCGCGCGGCAACACGCGCGGCAGATTTTCCGTGATCCCGCCGCCGGTGATGTGCGCCATGGCCGAGACGCACTCCGCGGCCACCAGCTTCTTGATTACCGGCCAATAGCTCTTGTGGGTACGCAGCAGTTCATTGCCGGCCTTGCCCTTGATTTCGTTGACGTAGGTCTCCGGGGTGTAGCGGGCGACTTCAAAAAACAATTTGCGGGCCAGGGAATAGCCATTGGTGTGCAAACCATTGGAAGGCAGTCCCAGGACCACGTCCCCGGCTTCCACTTTTTCTCCCGTGATGATGCGGTCGCGTTCCACCACGCCCACGATGAAGCCGGCCAGATCGTATTCCCCAGGAGGATAAAACCCGGGCATTTCGGCAGTCTCGCCGCCAATCAGCGCGCAGCCATTCTGCTTGCAGGCGGCCGCCAAGCCCTCCACTACCTTTTCCGCCACTTCGGGCTCGAGCTCCCCGGTCGCCAGATAATCCATGAAGAACATCGGGGTCGCGCCCTGCACCGCAATGTCATTAACGCAGTGGTTGACCAAGTCGGCGCCGATGGTATGGTGCACGTTCATCTCAAAGGCCAGCTTCAGCTTGGTGCCCACCCCGTCCACGCTGGAAACCAGCACTGGGTCGGCAAACTTCTCTTTATCCACGGCAAACAGGCCGCCGAAGCCCCCGATTTCACTCAGCACCCCACGCGTGAAAGTCTTGTGGGCAAGGTACTTAATCCGCTTTTTGGTGCGGTTGGCTCGTTCAATGTCCACGCCGGCGTCGGCGTAGGTGAGGGTGGCAGTTTTCGACGGGTCTTGGGACACAGCTTTCAATCCATGTACGGGGAAATCCGCTAGACATCCAAACGGAAGATCGTGTTCGCGCGGCTCATTGTAGCACGTTCCCTGGCTCTTCCTCGAAGAGGAGAAGCCACGGGACTGAGATTTCCAGCAAATCAGCCCCACTCGAAAGACACTTCTCCCGCTTCACGGAACACGCCCGCCTGCTCGCCGGCCTACTGCGTAATGTAAGCCGAGATGTAATAAGCCAACACGCCGAACATGGCCAGGCCGGCGATCCCATAGACGGTCAGGATCCAGACGCTGCGGCCTTCATGATGAGGCGTGTGGGAAGAATGGTTTGTTGCCGGAGTAGAGGTTCCCTGGGCCCGAGGTTCCATAGCACCCTCCTCAGACGAATGACGATGACTGGCTGTCGGTCTTGCGCACCCCACGTGCGCGCCTGCCGGGCGGCAGGCCAAACGCGCGAATTTTACTACCGATGCTTGCCCACGCAACAGAAAAATAGATCGGCAGAATCATGGTTTTGCATGACCGCAGGAACCGCCCGGGCGCAAGAAAACGCCCCGGTGAGGGTTAGACCGGGGCGTTTCACGGGAGCAGGGACTCCGGTCCCTGGGGCTGACGTACATCTCAATGCACTTCCAAGGGCATGCCCACCGCATGGTCCGGGTAGGCGATGGCCATGACCAAATCTTAGGGTTGGCGGGAGGTCAAGACCACAGGAAAATGGTTCATAAGAAAGTCTTTGTTCCGCAAAAGGGAAACACCGGCAGACCATCCCGGGATGGGAAGCGAGGCAGCATATCCCATCCCGGCGGCTCCCCATCCTCCCAGGGACCAGGCCCGGAAGGTATCTAGCTGGAGTCAGGCCAGTTCTTTTCCTGCAAAAATCCGATTGGCTGTTGAAATTCGCCTTTTCTTCGCTTTCAGGGGCATGTATAATCCGCCCAGTTCCCTGGCATTCATCTCGCGGTGTTCTGGAAGGAGCTGTACTCACATGGCCGACGAACGGACAAAGGCAATTGATCTGGCGTTTGCGCAGATCGAAAAGCAGTTTGGCAAGGGCTCGATTATGCGCCTGGGGTCGAAGGAAGCGATTGTGCCGATTTCGGTGATCCCGACGGGTTCCATCTCCTTCGATGCGGCGCTGGGTGTGGGCGGCTTCCCGCGCGGCCGGGTGGTGGAAGTATTTGGTCCGGAATCATCCGGCAAGACCACCATTACTCTGCAGGTGATTGCCGAAGCCCAGAAAACCGGGGGCATGGCCGCTTTTGTCGACGCCGAGCACGCGCTGGACCCGGCTTATGCCAAAAAGCTGGGTGTGGATGTCGACAATCTGCTGGTCTCGCAGCCCGACTACGGTGAGCAGGCCCTGGAGATTACCGAGGCGCTGGTGCGCTCGGGAGCGATTGACGTGCTGGTGGTGGACTCGGTGGCCGCGCTGGTGCCCAAGGCCGAACTGGACGGCGAAATGGGTGACAGTCACATGGGTCTGCAAGCCCGCCTCATGTCCCAGGCGCTGCGTAAGCTGACCGGAACCGTCTCCAAGTCACGCACCTGCCTGATCTTCATCAACCAGATTCGCGAAAAGATCGGCGTAATGTTCGGCAATCCCGAAACCACCACGGGCGGCCGGGCCCTCAAGTTCTATTCCTCGGTGCGAGTGGATATCCGCCGCATCGCCGCCATCAAGGAAGGCGATCTGGTGGTCGGCTCCCGCACCAAGGTGAAAGTCGTGAAGAACAAGGTGGCTGCGCCTTTCCGCGACGCGGAATTCGACATCATGTACGGCGAAGGCATTTCCCGCGAAGGCGATCTGCTGGATATCGCGGTGAATAACAATATCGTGGAGAAATCCGGAGCCTGGTACAGCTATAAGGGCGAGCGCATTGGCCAGGGCCGCGAAAACGCGCGGAACTTCCTGAAGGAAAATAAGGACATGCTGGCCAAATTGGACATGGAGGTGCGCAAGGCCATTGGACTGACGCCCGCCCAGCCGCAGCCCGCGGCGCAGGCGCAGGCCCCGGTCCCTGGGGCCAAGGTGGCCACCATGCCTCCCACGGGTACGGACGCAGCTAAAGCGCCGGTGGCACGGCGTTAGACTTCCTCCCTTATCCTTAATAGCTTCCTGAAGAGACGTTGCCGAGCAACGTCTCTTCCTTTTCTGCACGGCTTTTGCTTCCCGTCATTTTGGTCTGATTCCATTGCTTTGCAGCAAGATGCGGCGCCCGGGCCTCTCCGCCCCGCCGTCCTCCATTGCCATCTCCACCACCGCCCGCATAGAATCTTAAGGTTAACCACCCAGCCTGATTGTGAGGGGCATTGCACAAGGCCATAGCGATTTATCCCGGCTCGTTCGATCCACCGACCAATGGGCATCTGGACCTGATTGAGCGCGGCAGCCGGATTTTTTCCGAGCTGGTGGTCGCCATCCTGCGCAATCCGGAAAAGAGCCCCATGTTCAGCATCAATGAGCGGCGGCAGATGCTGGCCGGGCTTACCGCGCATCTAAAGAACGTGCGGGTGGACACCTTTGACGGCCTGACCGTGCAGTACGCCAAGAAGATTGGCGCCATCAGTATCCTCCGCGGCATTCGTGCGGTGAGCGACTACGAGTACGAGCTGCAGATGGCCCTGATGAACCGGAAGCTCGAACCTACGCTGGAGACGGTGTTCATGATGCCGGCGGGCAAGTATTCATATGTGAGTTCGCGCCTGGTGCGGGAAGTGGCCCAGGCCGGAGGGCAGATCAAAGGATTGGTGCCGGACGTGGTGGTGCAGAAGCTGCGCGCCAAACTGGACCCGGCCTACAAGCTGCAAGATATTTCGGAGAAGAAAAGGAAGACTCGAGCATGACCACGGCAACTACGGAGGCGGTCAAGCTGACCGCGCGCATCAACCGCATTGAACCTTCGGCCACCATGGCCGTGGTGGCGGAGGCCGATAAGCTGCGCCAGCAGGGCATCGATGTGGTGGACTTCGGCGCGGGCGAGCCGCACTTCGCCACGCCCGCTCACATCAAGGAAGCGGCCATCAGCGCCATCCAGAACAATTTTTCCAAGTACACCGCCGCGGCGGGCACGGCTGAGCTGCGCGACGCCATCGCCCGCCGTCATGCCGCGGACTTCGCTTCCGACTATCGCCGGGAAGAAACCATCGCCTCGGTGGGGGGCAAGCACGCCTTGTTCAATGCCATTCAGGTGCTGGTCGACCACGGCGACGAAGTCATTCTGCCCGTGCCCTACTGGGTGTCGTTCAAGGACATCGTGCGCTATGCGGGCGGCAACTGCGTGTTGCTGGAAACCAAGGAGAGTGAGGGTTTCCGCGTGACCGCGGAGATGGTGGCTCGCCTGGTGACTTCGCGCACCAAGCTCATCATTCTGAACTCGCCCTCCAACCCCTCCGGCGCAGTGATGGCCCCGGAAGACCTGAAGGAAATTGTTCGTTTCGCGGCCGAGCGCGGCATCTGGGTGCTCTCGGACGAGTGCTATGTGTACCTCAACTACACGGGACGGCAGTTTTCCGTGGGCTCGCTGAGAGAGTACCGCGACCGGCTGGTAATCCTAGGATCGCTTTCCAAGACCTATGCCATGACCGGCTGGCGGCTGGGCTTCGCGCTGGCCCCGGCCGCCGTCACCAGCGCCATGGCCAAGCTGCAGAGCCAGTCGACCTCAAACCCGACTTCGATCGTGCAGAAGGCGGCGGTGGCCGCGCTGAACGGTCCGCAGGACTGCGTGGAAGAGATGCGGAAAGATTACATCCGCCTGCGCGACCACATCGTGAACGGCCTGCGCGCCATTCCCGGCGTGCATTGCACCTTGCCGGAAGGCGCGTTCTACGCCTATCCGAACATTTCCGCGTTCTTCGGCAAGGGCGGCATCCAGTCGCCGGCGGACCTGGCGGGAAAGCTGTTGCGTGAGGCCCACGTGGCGGTGGTTCCCGGAGAAGGCTTCGGCACCACCGAGCATGTCCGGCTCTCCTACGCCACGTCGCAGGCGGAGATTGACCGCGGGCTGGAGCGGATGCGCCGTTTCCTGACCTCGCTCTAGAAGCAGTTCTGGATTCCCTTCGTGCCGCGCCGGCACTGGTGGCGGGCGCGAAGGGGGTTCCCACGACTGGGTGATTTCCTGCTGGCAAGCTCCGCCCGACCACCATGAATGAACTGTATCCACTCCTGATGTCTCCCGCGTTTGATCCTCGGCCCTGGGGAACCACGGACCTTGCCCCGATTTACCCGTTGCACAAATTTTCCGAGAAGATTGGCGAAGCCTGGCTCACCGGCGACCAATGCAAGGTCGCGAACGGCCCGCTAGCGGGAAAAGCGCTGGCCGAGCTGAGCGAGCAATATGGGCCGGCGCTGCTGGGCACGGCGGCGCGTGATCCCAGGCGCTTTCCCTTGCTGCTGAAGTTTCTTTTTCCCCGCGAAAAGCTTTCCGTGCAGGTGCATCCCGATGATGCCGCGGCCCAGGCCGTGGGCCAGCCCTGGGGCAAGACCGAGTGCTGGTATGTGGCGCATGCGGGCCCGGGAGCGCAGATTGGTCTGGGGTTGAAAGCGGGCGTAACCCGCGAGCAGTTCGCGCAGTCCATCCAGGAAAATCGCGCGGAGGAGCTGCTCAACTGGGTGCATGTCTACCCCGGCGAGATGATCTATGTCGCGGCGGGTACGGTCCACACGCTGGGGCCTGGGGCGGTGATTGTGGAAACACAACAACAGTCCGACACCACTTATCGTCTATATGATTACGGGCGCCCCCGTGAGCTGCACCTGGAGCATGGTCTGGCGGCCGTGAAGGAAAAGGTGGCGTCCGGCAAAGTATTGCGTCCGGCCCCGCAGTCCATGAATGGCGGCAAAAACCGGCGCGCGCCCCTGATCGCCGCACCCTATTTTGCCGTGGACATGCTGGAACTGCGGGACCCCTGTGAGCTGCGGACCGATGATGGCAGCGGAAAAAACTCCGTCCAGATCCTGGTGGCGGTGGAAGGCTGCGCCATGGTGGAAATGCAGGGCAGTACGCCGGTGACCATGGCCAAGGGCGATGCGGTTGTCGTGCCCGCCAGCGCGGGGGAATTTCGCGTGCTGCCGCAGTGGAGTGTGGAACTGCTGAAATCGAGCGTGCCCGGCAAGGTTTTCCCTGAGCCGGAGACTCGCTTGTGACGGCGGGGGCTGATACCTTATGAACACGGGTACAGGGCGGGCAAAGCGCAGTGGCAAATAAGAAACTTAACTTGCATGCCGTGATCCTGGCTGGGGGGCGGGGAACCCGCTTCTGGCCCTTGAGCCGCAAGCGCTGCGCCAAACAGCTGCTGGCACTGGATGGGAAAGACACCATGATCCAGCAGACGGTGGCGCGCCTTCTGCCCCTGACCTCCGCCAATCGTTTCTGGATCATCACCAACCGTGATTCGCAGCGTGAAATCCTGCGCCAGCTGCCGCAATTCGAGAGAAAACAAATTCTGGCCGAGCCGGTTGGCCGCAATACCGCGCCCGCCATCGGGCTGGCGGCATTCATCCTGGAGCGGCAGGCCCCGGACACGGTGATCGGCATGTTTCCTTCCGACCAGGTGGTCGCGAAAGAGAAGGAATTCCGCGCAGTGATCGAACGCGCCGTGAAAATTGCCGCTGCCGGAGAAAACATCGTGGTGTTGGGCATTCCCCCCACCCGCCCGGAAACCGGATATGGCTACATCGAGGCCGGGGCCGTGTTGGACGGGGGCGCTTCCCGGGTGCGGCGGTTCACCGAAAAGCCCGATGCCGCGCGGGCTGCGGCCTTCCTGCAGGCGGGGAACTATTTCTGGAATAGCGGCATGTTTGTGTGGAGCGCGCGTACCCTGAGCAACGCGCTGCGCGAACACCTGCCCAAGACCGCCAGCTTGCTGGAAAAAATCGCCGCCACCTTCGGCAGCAGAAAATTTGCCGCGACTTACCAGAAGCTTTATCCCCAGTGCGAAAACATCAGTATCGATTACGCGGTGCTGGAGCCGCGCTCCGCCCGGGGCGAGCGGGCCTCGCATATCTTCTGCATCCCCGCGGAATTTGGCTGGAACGATCTGGGCTGCTGGACCTCGCTGCACGAGCACCAGGCCGCCAAGTTGTTGCCGAGCGATGGGAACCTGGTTTCTGCGGAGGGATTTTTCACAACGGATGCGCAGGGCAACTACATCCACGCGCCGGGGAAATTCGTGGCGGCCGTTGGGGTGAGCAATCTGGTGATTGTGGAAACCGCCGACGCCCTGCTCATTACCACTCGCGACTGTGCCCAGGATGTAGGCAAAGTAGTGAAATACCTGGACGAAAAGAAACTGCACAACCTGGTTTGACGGTCGTCGTTCGTCGTTGGCCGTTCGCGAATGAGTCACGCTTTTCTAAGCCTTCAAGGCTAATTGCCGAAGTCCAAAGGCCAACGTCCAAGAGCGAAGGACCAACGACCAACGACGAAAATGCCCATGGGCTCTTCTATGACGGAAATCAAGTTTGGCACCGACGGATGGCGCGGCCTGATCGCCGATGACTTTACCTTTGCCAACGTCCGCCGCGTGGCGGGCGCGATCGCTGCCTATGTCTTGAAGCACGAGGACGCCGCGCAAGGCGTGATTGTCGGCTACGATACCCGCTTCCTTTCCGACGTGGCTGCCGGCCTGGTGGCGGAGGTGCTGGCCCAGGCGGGCATTCCGGTGAAGCTGGCCAAGGATTCCTTGCCCACTCCGGCGGTGTCTCTCGCCGTGCGGGACAGCGGAGCGGCCGGCGGGGTGGTGGTGACATCGAGCCACAATCCCTGGAATTGGAACGGGGTGAAGTTTAAAGCGAAGTTCGGCGGATCGGCGACACCTGCCATCATGAAAGCGATTGAGGCCGAACTCAACGCGGGCGCGTTGCCGCGGAGGCAAGCCGCGGCCATAGAAGAGGTCGATCTCAAGCCGGCCTACCTGGCTGCTATTTCGAAGTTTGCCGATCTCGAACTCATCCGCAAAGCCAATTTTAAATTCGCCGTGGATTCCATGCACGGCTCGGGGCGCAACACGCTGACGGAGATTTTCGCCCACAACGGCATTCAGCATGTCGCCATCCGGCAGGACCGCAATCCGCTGTTCCCGGGCATCAATCCAGAACCCATTCTTCCCCACGTGGCGGCCTTGCAGGAAACCGTAGTCCGGGAAAGGTGCCATGCTGGATTTGCCACCGATGGCGATGCCGACCGCATCGGCGCAGTGGCCGAGGACGGAAGTTTTGTCGACTCGCACAAAGTCTTCGTCGTCCTGTTGCGTTGGTTGCTGGAACGCCGCCCATGGGCGGGAGATGTGGTGCGCGCCTTCAATACCACGCGTATGGCGGACCGCATCGCCGCCAAATACGGGCGCAAGCTGTACGAGTGCCGCATCGGCTTCAAATACATCGCGGACCTGATGCTGGAAGGCGAAATCCTGATCGGGGCGGAGGAGTCCGGTGGCATCGGCTATTCTCGTTTTCTGCCGGAACGCGACGGCACGCTGAATGCCCTGCTGCTCGCCAATGTCATGGCCGAGGAAGGCAAGCCGCTGGGGCGCCTGGTGGCCGACTTGCAGGAGGAATTCGGACCGCATTATTATGGCCGCCGCGATCTGCATATCTCGGACGAACTGAAGTATGGCGCGATCCGGCGGGCCTCTGCTTTGGAGACCAGGCAGCTGGGGCGTTATGCCATCCTTCAGAAGGGCGATCTCGACGGCATTAAGTTTTTCCTGGATGCACCGCGTCCGGGCCAGGGCGCCGAAGCCTGGGTCCTGTTCCGGGCCTCAGGGACGGAACGCATGCTGCGGGTGTATGCTGAGGCGGCCTCGCCCGAGTTGGTCGAGGAGATCCTCAGCAGTGCGGAAGCCTTTGTACAGGGCGGATAAACGGCGCTCACTCTTGCGGCCACTGCCCTTTAGAAACTCGTATTTCTCGGTTTCAAAAGCGATAATTTAGTTTGCTCTTCCTGTGAATGGCCATGAGCTCTGCCACGATTCCCGTGCCTTCTCCCGATTCTCCGGAATCGCAGCACTATAACCGCGTACGGCGGTGGCTGGGAATTGCCGACTTTGCCATTGGAGTATTCCTGCTTCTGCTGCTCTTGTTCACCGGGTTGAGCGGATCGCTGCGCGACATTGCCTATCACAGCACCGGCCAAAGTTACTCCCTGGCGGTGGCGCTGTATGTGACGATGATCTTGCTCTTGGGGAAGGTCCTCGGTCTGGCCTTTGAGTATTACGGGTTCCGCCTCGAGCACCAGTATCATCTCTCCAACCAGAAACTGGGCGCGTGGCTTTGGGATGAGACCAAAGGATTTTTGCTCGGTCTGGTGCTGGCCATTGCCGGGGCCGAAGTTTTGTATTTCATCCTGCGGCAGTTTCCCCAGCACTGGTGGCTGCTGGCGTGGATGGCCTTCCTGGCATTCTTTGTCCTGATGGCGCAGATCGCGCCGGTGGTGCTATTTCCCATCTTTTATAAATTTGAGCCACTGCAAGATGAGGACCTCAAGGCGCGCCTGGTGCGTCTGAGCGAAAAGGCCGGGACCAAAGTCCGGGGCGTTTATAAGTGGAACCTCTCGGAGAAGAGCAAGAAAGCCAACGCCGCGTTGACCGGCCTGGGCGCGACGCGCCGCATTATTCTGGCCGATACTTTGTTGGACCACTATTCGCCGGAAGAAATTGAAGCCGTGCTGGCCCACGAGTTAGGACACCACGTGCATCGCCATATCTTAAAGAGCATCGCGGTGCAGGCGGCGACTACTTTGTTCGGTTTCTGGGCCGCCAACTATGTGCTGCACTATGCCATGGACCGGCTGCACATGTTTGAGAGCCTGGCCGACTTCGCCAACCTGCCTTTGCTGGTGTTGGTTTCGACCGTGCTTTCGTTCTTACTGATGCCGGCGCTGAACGCCTATTCCCGCTTCAATGAACGCCAGGCCGATCGTTATGCTTTCCGCTCCATTCCGAGCCTTGTGCCGTTTGTCTCCGCCATGAACAAGCTGGCGGAACAGAACCTGGCCGAACGCACGCCCTCTCGCTTCGTGGAGTGGTTTTTCCATTCCCACCCTTCCATCTCGCGGCGACTGGCGGCCGCCGAGGCCTGGGCCAAAGCGAAAGCCTGATGGGCTTGACTGTGGTTCCGGTTTCTGGGTAAGTTGAAAGTAGTTCGCGGCGGGATTGCGAACATCTCGTTTCAGGAGGCGCCTATGACTGCTGTTTGCACGCGGAAGGATGGGCTCGCCTTGCGGTTGTCGTTGTAAGTCCTTCGATTTCCTCCCGGCAGCTTTTCTTCCGACTCCTTTTGTCCTTTGCGCCGCAGTGTGTGCCCGGCGCAGCCATTTCCCATTTGGCCGGACTGGCAGTCAGTCCAGAAGACAGGAGACCCGCGTGGAAAGCAGAAGTCTTTTCCTGAAACATCTTTCTCTGGAAGATTTAGGATGGTCGGCATTTTTTGCCGCAGGATTGGCGGAAGTTGCGCAGCCGGGCATGGTTCCGGCGCGCGTGGTGCAGCAAAACAGGAGCTTGTACCGGGTGCGTTCGCAAACCGGCGATTGGCTGGCGGAAGTGGCCGGCAAAGTGCGTTATGTGGCGGAGGAGTGTGGCGATGTTCCCGCCGTGGGCGATTGGGTGGCGGTGACTCTTCGTCCGGAGGAGGGGCGAGCGCGCATTGAGTGCATCCTGCCGCGCCGCGGACGGCTTTCCCGCAAAGCCGCGGGCCGCGGCCTGACGCAGCAGATCGTGGCCGCTAACCTGGACGTGGTGTTCATCGTCACCGCGCTCGATCGCGACTTTAACCTGCGGCGCATCGAACGCTATCTCGCGCTGGTGTGGGACAGCAGCGCGCGTCCCATCGTGCTGCTCAATAAAGCCGACCTCTGCCAGGAAGTTGAAGTTCGCGCCGCAGAAGTTGCCGGCGTGTCCTGCGGCGTGACTGTGCACTGCCTGAGCGCATGGAGCGGGTACGGTGTGGAAGCGGTCGGCGGCTTCATTCGGCCCGGGGAGACGGCGGCCTTCGTCGGCTCTTCCGGGGTGGGGAAGTCCACGATCATCAACGCGCTTGCGGGGGAAACCTTGCCGACGCAGGCGGTCCGCGAAGGAGATGATCGCGGGCGGCACACCACCACAACGCGGCAGATGTTCTTTCTTTCCGGGGGCGGCATGGTGATTGACACACCGGGCATGCGCGAACTGCAGCTCTGGGAGAAGGAAGCAGGAGTTGGCCAGACATTTTCCGATGTGCTCGATCTGGCCGGACAATGCCGCTTCCGCAATTGCTCGCACCGCGGCGAGCCGGGATGCGCCGTGGCGGAGGCGATGAAGGACGGCCGTGTGGCGGAAGAGAGGTTGGAAAGTTATCGCAAGCTGGAAGCCGAGCTGCGCTACCAGAAATCCAGAGAAGATCCCGTGCTGGCGCGGGAACAGAAAGAGCGCTGGAAGAAGATCCACAAGGCCATACGCAAAATGCCGGACAAGCGCGGATAGCTCCGCGCCGTTTTAGCGGCCGCGCAGAATCTTCTCGACTCGGTCCAGGTCTTCCTGTGTGTCTATGCCGACCGTGTCGAAGGAGGATTCGCCCACGTGGATAGGGACCCCATTCTCCAAAAACCGCAGCTGCTCCAGGCGCTCGCTGCGTTCCAGGGAAGACTCCGGCCAGCCGACAAACTGGTCAAGCGCACTTTTGCGATAGGCATAGAAACCCAGGTGCTTGAAGTATTTTGCGCCCGTCCGGTCGCGGTCATAGGGAATGGTGGAGCGGGAAAAATAGAGGGCACGGCCGGAAGAGTCGGTGACGACCTTCACCGCGTTGGGATTGTCCCGGTCCTCTTCGCTGCAGGCGGTCTTGAGCGTGCCCACCTGCACGGCGGGATCGCGCATAACATGCAACAGCACAGCAATGTGCTCGGCGCGGGCCAGGACCTCGTCGCCCTGCACATTGACGTATACATCTGCCGCGACCGAGTTGGAAATTTCGTGGACGCGCTCCGTCCCGCTGCGGTGGTGCGCGGCGGTCATGCGGGCCGTCCAGCCGTTTTGCTTGCAGACCTCGAGGATCTCTTCCGAATCGGTGGCGATGATGACCTCGAGAAGCTGCGGATTGACGCGGACCGCGTTGTAGACCCGCCCGATCAGCGGCTGCCCGGCGACCTGGCGGAGCATTTTGCGCTCCAGGCGGGTGGAGGCGAGGCGCGCGGGGATGACGGCGATGGCTTTCATGCGATCTTTAGTTTCCAGGGTTCGCGCGGGAGATGCAAGAGGGAGAGCATTTTTCGCGGGTTCAGGGCCAGGCGGACAGGGGTGTCCGCCCCACAAAGGCGGTTTGACACTGCTTTGCGCTGCCTCATAGAATCAATAGTGAGCGCGGCGCTTCCGGCTGCCGCGTTCTGCATTTGTGGCCCATCCAGCAGCCTTTGCTTCCCTGCAAAGCCGGTGTACCGTGGCGGCGTAGCTCAGGTGGTTAGAGCGACGGTCTCATAATCCGTAGGTCAGTGGTTCGAGTCCACTCGCCGCCACCAAATTGTTTTCAGCTTCCGAGTTTCTCGGAAAAAATTCGAGCCAGGCCCACTCAGCGGAAGCGGGCGGTGTCGCGAACTTGCCGCGCCATGGCTTCCAGAAAATCATCGTCTGACTGGTCGGATGGTTTGAGAATGCCGGTCTTTTCCTGCACCAGGGCCACGATGCGCTGCGCAGTGGCGAAGCGAATGGTGGGGTCGATTTCGTAGCGCCGGCTCAGGTACGTCTCGATCAAGACCAGCTCATCGGTGGTCAGTTTGGTGGTTTCGGCCTGGGTGGCAGAGGCGGCCGCTGCCGGCGGCGCGGCGGTCCAGGAGGAATTCACGCTGTCGATGGCCTTGTCATGCACCACGACGGTGCCGGCGACGAAGTCTCCCAGCCGCTTATGCTGCTGGTTGCACATCATGCAGACCAGGCCGACGCTGTAGATGCCGGGGACGATGTCGATGCCGCGCATGAGGTTGCGGCCGATGGCCTCGATAGCGTTCATGGGGCGGCCGCTCTGCTTGATGACGCGAATGCCGGCGTAACGCTTGCCCGGCGTCTGGCCCTTCCACAGGATCTCGAAAAAAGCGAAGTATCCCCAATAGATGCAGAAAGGGACCACAATGGCGGCGACCGGGCCGAGGGAGCCCAGGCCGAGATAGCGCAATTCCGAGCTGGTCAGGGCCAGGACGATGAAAAGCGCCACAACCGCGACAAACTGCAGTAGACTATCGAGCGCCAGGGCGAAGAAGCGGCTGCCGATTCCCGCCAGGGGCAACTCCAGGGCGATTTGCTCGGGAGTATCAATGTTCAGATTTTCGAGAGACTGCACGCGTGATCTCCACTCGATGGATCGAAAAACGCAGGCCCTATTGGCAACAATTGGAAGAATTGTTGCAGCGCGGCGGCAAACTGGGGCTGAATTCTCTGAACCGCGCTGAGTTGCAGGAACTCAGCTTGCTTTACCGCCAGACCGCGGCCGACCTGGCGGCCATCCGCCAGGACCCCAGTTCCATCCATTTTGCGCGCTATCTGAACCAACTGATGGCGCGGGCACACAATATCATCTATGCCGGCCATCGCGCGAGTCCTTTGGCCATGATCACCTTTTTTTATCGGGAATATCCCCGCCTGTTCCGGCGCAATGTCCGCTACTGCCTGGCCGCCCTGCTGCTGTTTGCCGCGGGCAGCGTAGCCGGGATTCTGCTCACCTTGCAGGACCCGGACTACCCGCGCGAAGTGCTGGGGCCGCGCATGATGCAGACCATTGAGAAGAAGGAGATGTGGACGGACTCGGTGCTGGCCATCAAGCCGGTGGCTTCGAGCGGCATTATGACCAACAACATCACGGTGGGCTTTATGACGTATGCCAGCGGGATCACGGCCGGTCTGGGGACCATCTATCTGCTCTTCTTCAATGGGTTGTTGATGGGGGTGATCGGCTCGGCCTGTCATATTGCCGGGATGAGCCTCAAGTTGTGGAGTTTCGTAGCCCCCCATGGGGCGCTGGAGCTACCCTCCATTTTTATTGCCGGAGGGGCGGGCTTCCGGATCGCGCATGGCCTGCTTTTTCCCGGGGTATTGCCGAGAAAGGAATCGCTGGCCCTGGCCGGAAGGGAAGCCACCGCGCTGGTGATCGGAACCGTGCCCATGCTGGTGGTCGCAGGTGTGATTGAGGCTTTCATCTCTCCCACGGCGTTGGCCGCGCCATTGAAGTTCATGCTGTCGGGCGCCCTTCTGGTCTTGCTGCTGGCGTACTTGTTCGGCGTCTCGCGGGAAGAGGAGGAAGCGGCGGCGGGCCGGCGCGAAAGCGGTGCGCGTCTGGACATGGGTCTGGCGCGTTAACTCCCTACAGCAAATTTCTCTGTTTTACTTCCAGATAAGAATTCACCACGGCCGTAGAAGCGGCGGCGGAGCTGACTTCGACGGCCAGGGCGCCGCGCTGACGCAGGCGGGCGAGAAGCACTTCGCGGCGATGCATCATCTCCTGGGCCGCGGTGACCTGGTACATGTCGGCAATCGAATCGGGGTCGCGGCCTGCCATCTTTGCCAGGTCAGGCTGTCCAATGACGACAAAAACCACCACATGGCGGGAGGTCAGCTGCGAAGCTGCATCGATGACTTCCGGGGTCATGGCGGTTTCGGCCAGTTCGGTGATCCAGACCACCAGGCTGCGGCGTTTTTGGCTGGAGAGCAGTTCTCCCACGGCCTGCAGATGGTCAGCCTCGCCGCTTTCCTCGCGCACGTGGGCAAGCCGCTCGATGAGATGGCGCAGATGGCTGCTGCCGCGATAGGGCAAGAGGCGATGTTGCACGCTGCGTCCATAAGCGAGTAACCCGATGCGGTCTCCTGAACCTAAGGCGACCTGGCCCAGGCTCAAGGCGGCATTGACGGCATAGTCGAGCTTGCTGAGGCCGGCGATGCGGGTGCGCATCAGGCGGCCGGAGTCGAGCACCAGCCACACCGTCTGGCTGCGCTCGATCTGGTAGAGGCGGGTGACGAGTTTGCCGCGGCGGGCGCTGGCGCTCCAGCTGATGTCGCGAAATTCGTCGCCTTCCCGGTATTCCCGTAGGCTTTCAAACTCGCGGCCTGCCCCGCGAATGCGGGTATAGCGCTTCTCGATTTCCATCTGCCGGCTGCGGATGAGGTAGATGGAATGGCGTTGTGCTTCCTGCAGGTTGGGATAAACGCAGACTTCCTGCGCCAGCTTCGCCACCGCCCAGCGCTCCGCGATGCGCAGCGGCCCCTGATAACGCAGATAAACGCAGCCGACCTTTTGCGGGCCGCGCTTGTCGGGCCGGACGGCGTATTCCTGGGAGGCTTCTCCGCGTGGTGCGACCAGGAACTCGAGCTTCGCCACATCCTGGCGCAGGCCGGGAGGAACATTGTCCTGCAGCGCGGCGCGCAGCGTGGTGGAGCTGCGGTTTTCCAGGGTCAGGCGGATTTTCGTTTCCACGGAAAGCGCTGCCGGGCCCAGCCATTCCCGCGCTACCGAAAGCGTCTTGGGCAAAGGCAGCAGGGCCAGATCGATGGCCCAGGCGACGAGCATGAGCGCGTCCCAGGCGAGAATGGCCCAGAGAAACTTGGGTTGCCGGACGGCAGGCCCAAGCCAGATGAATCCAACCACCAGCAGCAGGAAAAAGCGGGGGCCAAAGGCGAAGCCCAGGCGCTTCTGGGGCAAGGCTTGCGCCGTAACCCGCGGCGGCGCCAGGGAAACCGGCTGGCTCACTTCGGCACCTCCACCGCGCGCAAGACATCGGTGACGACCTGATCAGCGGTCACTCCTTCGAGATCGGCTTCCGGCTTGAGCACGAGGCGGTGGCGCAAAACCGGCGGAGCCGCTGTCTTGACGTCGTCGGGGATCAGATAGTCACGGCCATCCATGGCGGCCAGGGCTTTGGCCACCGCCATCAGGCTGACGGCGGCGCGCGGACTGGCCCCCAGCGACAAGGCGGGCCAGTCGCGGGTGCGGCGGGCGATCTGCACGATGTATTGGAAGAGGGCCTGCTCGACTTTGATGGATTTCACTTCCGCCTGGGCCTGGATGAGCAGGGCCGGGTCCACACAGACCAGTCCCGTTGTGTCCAGGTCGCGGGCATCGAAGCCATCTTGCACGTTGGCGAGGAGCTGGACCTCGTCTTCCGCGGAAGGATAGCCCACACGAATTTTGAGCAGGAAGCGGTCGAGCTGGGCCTCCGGCAAGGGATACGTGCCTTCGAACTCGACCGGATTCTGGGTAGCGTAGACGGTAAAGCCCGGCGAGAGTTGGTGGCGGACCCCGTCGATGGTGACCTGGTGTTCTTCCATGCACTCGAGCAGGGCGGCCTGGGTGCGGGGAGGCATGCGATTCACTTCATCCACCAGCAGCAGATCGGTGAATACCGGCCCCGGATGCAGGTTAAAGGTGCTGGTCGCGAGGTTGAGCACGTTGGTGCCGATAATATCGGCGGGCATCAGGTCCGAGGTGCACTGCACGCGCTGAAACTGCTGGGCCAGGAGGCGCGACAGAGTTTTCACCACCAGAGTCTTGGCCACGCCGGGCACGCCTTCCAGCAGGGTATGGCCGCGGCAAAGCAGGGCAATCAGGCACTGGTCGCGAAACTCGGCCTGTCCGACGATCACTTTACTCATCTCCTGGCGGAGATGGGCCAGCAGTTGTGGCACGGCTTGCATCAAGGTTTCTCCTTGGCGGCGGCCGAAAACAACTTCAGCTCGACCGCATAACGATAAAGATTCTGTACCAACTTCAGGGCCTGATAAGGAGGAAGCTCGGGATGATAGCGGGCGGAGGAGCAGGCCTGCAAGGTGGGGGCAAAGCCGTCATCCTGAAAATTCCAGCGCTCGCGTGCGGCGCGTTCTAGCTCTTCTGGGGTGGCATGGAGGGAAAGTCCCAGACGCTGCGTCAAACGGTACTGAAAGCGCTGGTAAAACACATCCACCGCCACCGAAGAGGCGCGGGCATGCTGATAGAGTCCGCCCAGAGTTTCCACGAATTCCAGCGGTGAAGTGCGGACTTCCGCCGGCAGAGGACGAAGCGGGCCGCTGCGGCGGGAAAAAGTAAATACGATGGCCGCTCCCAGCACGGCGAATTGCACAAACATCCAGCCCAGCAGGGGGTGTTCTTTTTCCGGGGGCAGATCTCTTCCATAGCCATGGAAGTATTCGTCCCACAAAATCTCCGTGGACGATTTGTCACCGATACAGGCCAGAAGGAATTCCAGATTGCCCGGCTCTTTCAATCCCGAGTTGGTCAAAGGAGTGGCCGAGGCCCACCAGATGACTTCGCCTTCGCCGTAGGGATAACGCACCACCACGGCTTTTCCATCGGCGCCATAGAGTGCGACGGCCGAGGATCGGCTCTCCCAGTAGGCTTTGGGGACCAGGGTAATTTGCGGCGCAGCGGCGGTGATGGGGGAAGGGGTGAGTCCGTTGTATTTTCGCCGCACAATGCTCTGGAGCTGGTCCGTGTGGGCGTAACTCTCAGGAAGAAAGAAAGAGGCGTAAAGGCCGGTGGCGAGAATGCGCCCGCCGCTCTGCAAAAATGTTTTGAGGGATTTTTCCTCCTCTTCATTGGCAAAGCGAAAAGGCTCGGCCAGCACCAGCAGCTTGTTCTTGCCGCCTTCGATCTTCAGGGGAGATTGCTCCCAGCGCGCCACGTGATAACCCGACTCCTGCAATAGAAGGTAAGCAGCTTTGGCGCCGCTGGAGGTCGCGGAATAGGTGGTGGCGATTTCGGCCTGCTGTTCCTCCGGTTGCGCGAAGATCAGCGCCCCGATGACCAGAAGCAGAAAGACAATGCCGGCCACCAGCAGAATCTTGCGGTCGCCCTTGCTCAATGGGAGTTTCGGCATCCCAGGTTCTCCAGGTGAACCAGCGTTTGCGCGAAGCTTTCCTGGTCGGCCTCCTTGTAGCCATACCAGATGACTTCAAATTCTCGCGTGAGGGTGGTGAGCGGCGCCTGATATTCGCTGCCGGGGGAAAGCAGGCGGAGATATTCGCGGGGAGTGCGGGCCCTGTCCGGCCGCCAGGTGCCGCGTTCTTCCAGAAAGGAGATGCCCGCCCAGTAAGCCAGATGGATGGCCTCTCTCCAGTGGGCCTGTTGCGCGGCGGCCTGGGCCTCGGCCATCCACACCGCCCATTGCTTGGCTGAGACCGGCAGGGAGGGCGGAATGATGGATTCGTAGCGGGCGCTGCTGCGGAGGATGCGGAAGATCCAGTAGGCCAATACCAGCACCGCCAGGCCCACCATTGTCCATACCAGATATTTCCCGATGACGGGATATTTGGAATAGCCAAAAATGCGGTCCAGCAAACCCACGATGGCGTTGCCGATTCTTTCTTTCAGCAGGTCCCAGCGGCTGGGCCCGCGCACATGGCGAAACTCATAGCGGGAGAGGATCGCGTTGAGTTTCGTCCGGCTGGAAGCGTAGTCGGGCGGGGCTGGGGGAAACGCCGCGGCATCTCTCCGCAGCGCGGCCAGATAGAGGCGCAGCGAGTCTTCCAACTCGTGGGAAGGCTTGGTGGTTTCTTCTTTCAGTTTGCCTTTGATCCAGGCGGTGGAAATGGTGAAGCTCTGGCTCCCGGCTTGTACGTCCCAGTTTTCCGGGAGGGACTGGGCCAGTTTTTCTGCAGCCGCGGAGTCCTTAAACGCCGGCTGCAGGCCGTCCGAGAGATGGTCCAGCTCCGCGATGTACTGGTTCAGCGACCGAGGAGGCGGCGCCTCCTCCGGCCGCGCCAGCGGGTGGAAGAAGAAGGCAACACTTATGCCCAGAAGCAGAAAAGCCATCCGCTTGCGCCAGAATGTCATCCGGCCTGCAAGGGCGGCAACGGCGTTGCCGGGGACGGTGAATCGACGGTGGCCATCATGAGCTGCAGGTCAAAGCCCTCCTTGCGTACTCGCTCATCAAAATAAATCAAAGATAAGGCAATGGTGAGTAATGCGCCGACCAGGGACGTGCTGAGGAAATTGGCGATGGAAGACAGCACATTTTGCCAGGTCAGCATGGTCTGCGGGTCGTGCAATCCCAAAAGCCCGATAGGCAGGACCAGGGCAAAGGTGACCATGATGATGACGAGGTAGGTCAGCACGACAAACAGAAAGTAGATGACGAAGATTCGCCCGCGATCCCCTTTGGTGAGAAATGAACTGCGGGTGGTGGTGTCGCTGAGGCCGGTACCCTCCAGTACCGTGACCGGGATGGCCAGAGACCAGGCCAGACCAAGAAGAATCCCGGGAATGATCAGGAAGAGGAAGGCGACGCCGATCGCCAACCCGATCAAAAACATGATGCCCAGGATGGGCACGATGCGTCCCTTGATGGCCGCGAAGGAGCCGCCGATGGTAGCGGCCCGCTCCAGGTGGACCTGGGAGACAGCCGCTACGACGGCGGCGTGGGAAATGAATAGCAAAAGCACGCTGATCAGGGTCAAGAGGATGCTGGTGACCACGGTCGCCATGGGAAACACGCGCAAGCCCAGGACTGCGTTGAGCAGTTGCAGGGCCAGCACAAACAGCTGGGGAACCGCGATGATCCCGGTAAATAGCAGGAAATGCTTGCGATAGAGGAAGAATGTGCGATCCAGCAATTCGCTGGTGGAGAGGGGCCGCAGGATCACGGTCATCGAGGCTGCCTCCGGAAATAAGTTCTGGGGCCGGGCGGTAAGATATCCGCGAAAGGGCCTGACGGAGCAGTCAGGGCCGGATCGGGAATATTGCCGGTAGGAGAGGAAATCGTCAAGTGCATTTTTGCCGGATATCCGCGACCCGCGCGGAGCAAAGCGTGGCCCCCCTTTTCCGCGGAAGTGGTGGATAATAGAGCGGCCAACGATGGTGGGTTCCGATGCAAGGATCGGGGAGCTTTTATGGATGACTGTGGCCGGTTGAGTCGGTGGGTGAGATGGGGAATAGTGGCAGGTTCCCTGGTGGTTTCCTCGTTTGCTTATGCTGCGCCCGCAGCTGCGCGCGAGTATCACTTTACGGTCCCTACCACCCAGCCCTGGACCGATACCGGTGTAGACCTACAGAAAGATGATGTGTTGGAGATTTCCGCGGCGCCTGCGGGCGAGGCGGCCAACACTGTCCCCGACCGTCATGCCGTGGGCGGCACGGCCAACACCTGCGCACCCCAAGGCACGAGCGGCGCTTCCGGAAGCAATCTGCCGGTCCCGGATGCCTTGCCGGAGGCGCTCATCGTCCGCTTGCAGGCCGACGGCGCCGCCCAGTTTGTGGGTACGAGCAAGGAGTTGCGGGTCGCGGAGGCAGGACATCTTTTCTTTGGGATCAATGCCGACAGCCCGCCGTCATGCACCGGCAATTATGCCGTGACTGTGCATATCGCGCAGGGAACGGAGGCGAGTGGCGCTACCTCCGCTCCGGCCAGCACCCCCGCTTCTCCCGCCGGCAACGCGGAGAACTTGAGCTCGGGATCGCAGCCCGCGGCAGCGACTTCGTCCCCGGCTTCCTCGTCGACGCCGGCAGCAACCACGCCGGGTCAAGCTAAGCCGGACATCAAAGCGAAACTGGCGGCAGCGGCGCAGATATGGCTGGGCGGGCAGTTTGGCGGGAACGCCGCGCAGTCCTCCGCGGCCACGGCTGGAACCGGCAACAGTGCGGTAGCTGGCGGCGCAGCTGCGGCTCCCGCCTTGACGATTTCCGATGCCCCGCTGGATGGAGAGTTGCGCAAAGGCATCGACGCCCTGCCCAGGCGGGTGAATGACAAGCTCAATAACCTGGGCGATATGGTGAATTTTGTGCTCGTGGGCAGTGAAGACCAGGTCAAGAGCAGCCTGGAAGCCGCCAATTGGCACATTGCCGATACCGACAACAAGGAAGCGGCCATCAAGGCGGTACTGCAGACCTATCAGAAGAAAGATTATTTGCAGATGCCCATGAGCCAGCTTTACCTGTTCGGCCGCGTCCAGGATTATGGCTACGAGCAAGCCGAGGCCTACGCGGTAGTGGCCAGCCGCCATCACTTCCGCTTGTGGAAAGCGCCCTTTACCTGGAACGGACAAACTGTCTGGGTGGGGGCGGGCACGCATGACATCGGGTTCGAGAAAGACCAGCGCAACGGCAGCGTCACCCACAAAATCGATCCGGCGGTGGACGGAGAGCGGGAAAACATCGGCGCCAGTCTGCAAAAAGCCGAGAAGGTGAAGAGTATGTCCTACTATCTGCCGCCCAGCCCGGTGCAGGAGGCGCGCAATGCCACCGGCGGAGGCTATCACTCCGACGGACGTCTTCTAGTGATCACGTTGAAATAAGCTAGTCCTGCAACTTGGCGTACTCGGCTTTGGCTGCCCGCAAAATTGCAAGATTGGGATCGGCGTCTTTCCAGCCGGCCAGAAAATCCTGATAGGCCACCCGGCCGCTGCCTTTATCGCCTTGGGCAGCATAAGCGCGCGCCGTGTTCAATTGCGCCAGCGCGTAAATGATGTCGGCTCCGGCATAGGCCTTCAGTTCCTGCACATGTTGAAAGTCCTTGATGGCCTCTCCCGTCTGGCCTGCTTTTAGATAAGCATTTCCGCGAATGTAAAGAGCCAGAGGGTTGGCGCGCGCATAAACCATGCTGCCATTCAGCAAGTCGACGGCCTGGGGCGCGTTGCCGTGATTCAGCTCGGCAATCGCCTGGATGAGCGGGACGGAGACGAGCTGCACCATCTTGTCTTCCGGTCTTTCTTTGGCAAGCTGTTCGACGAGCTGCGTAGCGCGGCCGTCTTTACCGGCGGTGACCAGCGCAACCGCAGCCAGAAAGCGGATGTTGGCGGAACTGGATTGCTTCAGGCCGGAGTTGACCAGGTCTTCCACGCGCGCTTTGTCACCGCACAGGGCATAGACAATCCCTTCCTGCAGGTAGACATTGGCCACCATTTCCGGCAAGGTCAGGCGCTGAGCGGCCTCGCGCAGCTGCTTGCTGTACTCCGCAACTTTGTCTAAGTTTCCCTGGGCGGCCGCCACGGAAGCAAGAATGCCGGGAATCTGCAGGGCCATTTCCGTTGTGGAACGGGCGAGGTCCAGCTCTTGTTGCATGGTGGCCAAGTCATTTTGCGCCCAAGCCAGCTGGGCCAGATTGAAATGGGCAAATCCGGTTCCGACCTTGTGCTCGATGGCCTGTTTCCAGGTGGCCTTGGCTTCCTCCAGGCGATTCAATCCGGCATAAGCGGTCGCCAGGTTGCTGATGCAGGTAATACTGTCCGGCTCGATTTCACGGCATTGCCGGGCGTTGGCCAGAGCGTTGTCGAACTGGCCTAGTTGGTTATAGATATTGGCAACGTTGATATAAGGGGTGGATTCGCGAGGATATTCCTGCTTATACAGCTCCAGGGCCTGGATGCCTTTATCGAGTTGGCCCGAGTCGGCATAGTAGTGCGACATGATGTAAAGCTTTTCATGCTCGCTGGCGCGATCGCGCAGCTCGAAGGCCTTCTGCCGGTTCTGTTCGGAGAGCTGGCTTTGGCCGAGATTGTTGTAGACCGCGCCCAGGCGAGCGTAGGCCATGGCGAAATTGGGATCCAGTTCCGTGGCCCGCTGGTAAAGCGGAATGGCGGCAAGTTCATCGCCGGTGTTGTGCTTGGCGTCGCCCATGGAGAGCGCTTTCAGGGCTTCCAGGGAAGAAGTCGTGGCCTCGGACAAAGGCTTGTCGAATTTCTGGATGGAGGCCAGCGACTCGCCCAGTTTGCGGCGCAGGCTGGAGCCGGCCTTGTGCAGGGAGTTCAATACTTCTTCCTTGCTGCCGGCCTGCTCTTCGGCCCGGGCCAGAGAGTCGCCGCTCGAGGCGTTGACCGCTTCCAGAGTCACGATGTACTGATTGCCCAGGCTGGCGATACTGCCGTTGAGCATGGCTTTGACGCCGGCACGCAGGCACAATTCACGCCCAATGTCGGTGGTAATCCTGGTGTCGGCAGGACGGCCCATCAGCATCAACACCTGTCGCGTTTTCGCGTCGCTGAAGACGTTGAGGTAGGGGGACTGCTCCAGATCAAAAGACGCAGCCTTCTTGAGCGTGCCATCAAACACCGGGTCGGCCGTGGTGTTCACGAAGTCGGTGACCAGAATGGCGTCTTTTTCCGTCATGGCGGCGGTGCGGCGGGTGAAATACACCACCGCCATGGTGGCCAGGACGAGGGCGACCAGGCCGGCCACGGCGTAATTCCACAGCCGGTGTGAACCGCCGGCGCGCGCGGCCGGCTTGCGGCTGGATGCTTTGGCCACGGCCACCGCTCCGGATTCGCTATCGCGCTTAAGGCGCTTCAAATCGGCGCGCACCTCGGCCGCGCTCTGGTAGCGCAGCTCGCGATCTTTTTCCAGCAGCTTGTTGATGATTTCTTCCAGCTGCGGGGGAACGTCCGGGTTCAGGCGCACGGGGGCCACCGGCACGCGGTTCAAAATGGCTTCGAACATCACGGCGGAGGTGTCGCCGCGAAAGGGCAGTGAGCCGGTCACCATCTCATAGAGCACCGCGCCGAAGGAAAACAAGTCGGTGCGGGAGTCGAGGTCTTTGCCCCGGGCTTGCTCCGGAGACATGTAAGCTACGGTGCCTACGGTCGATCCCGGGCTGGTGAGCAGGTTCTCGTCCGCGGTGATGGCAGTGGCCAGGTGAGAACCGCTGCCGGAGGTGTTGCGCAGGGCTTTGGCGAGTCCGAAGTCCAGTACCTTGGCCTGGTTGCGGGCGGTGAGAAAGATGTTGGCCGGCTTGATGTCGCGGTGAACAATGCCTTTGCTGTGCGCCGCATCCAACGCGTCCGCGATCTGTACCGCGTAATCGAGCACCTGATCGAGTGGAATGGAGCCCGCCGTAATCCGCTGCTTGAGGGTTTGCCCCTCCAGCAGCTCCATGGCGATGAAGTAGCGGCCGTCGGCCTGGCCGATTTCATAGATGGTGCAGATATTGGGGTGGTTGAGGGCCGAAGCGGAGCGCGCCTCGCGCTGAAACCGGTCGAGCGCCACGGGATCTTTTTCCAGATCGGGCGGCAGAAACTTCAGCGCCACATGCCGGCCGAGGTTGAGATCTTCGGCCTCATAGACAATTCCCATGCCCCCACCGCCGAGCTGGCGCAGGATGCGGTAGTGGGAGATGGTTTCTCCAATCACGGATTTCGTGGCTCCTTCAGTGTTTTTGAATGGTAGGCTGCGCTTACGTTCTAGTCAACGCAATGCGTGGATCACTACTTTCGCCGGCCGACACCTATCCCTGTTCCTCATTACGCGAAAAAAAAGACTGGAGTTCCCGAATGCAGCGGCGAATTCTAGCCGGCGAGCATCCTGCCCAGAATTTCCTTGAGCAGCTTGCCGCAGACGGTTTCGGTGAGCCCGGAAATATCCTGTACAGGATTGAATTCCACCAGATCAGCGCCCACGATATGGCCTTGAATGGCGTGGAGATGCTGCAGCGCCTCGCGTACCGACATGCCTCCCGGTTCGCGATGGGAAACGCCGGGAGCAAAAGCCGGGTCAAGCACGTCCACATCAAAAGTGAGATAGACCGGCCCGTCGAATGCCAGCTTCGCAGTAGCGGGGAGCTGGTGCATTTCCACAACTTCGACGCCGAAGCGGGCCGCCTGTTGGCGCTGGTGCGGCACCATGGTGCGGATGCCGAGTTGTAGCAGACGCCGAGCGCATCCTTCTTCCATGATGCGGGCGAAGGGGCAGGCATGAGAATAACGGCTGCCTTCAAACTCGTCATAGAGGTCGGGGTGCGCGTCGAAATGCACCACGGTGAGATTGGGATACCGTGCTCCGAAAGCCCGCACAATCGGGTACGTCACGGAATGGTCTCCGCCCAGGCAAACCGGCCGCAGCCCCTGATCGATGAGTTCGCCCACGCGTTGTTCGATCAGCGGGAAAGCGGAGGTGTCGTCCGGCAACGGCAAGTCGCCGGCATCGTCGTAGCTGCCGGGAACGCCCAGGTTGACGCCGGTTTCCGTCCAGGAATTGCTGGCGTCGCAGGTGAGGGCGCGCCGAAGCAAGGGTGGGGCGGCCGCCGGGCCGCGCCGATAGGAGGAATTCGCGTCGAAGGGAATGCCCAAAAGTATTGGGGCGCCAGCATTTACGGGGGAAGTGGGCATGGAGGTTTTCGCGCCAGTCGGCAGCTCAGTATAGACCGGGCGATGCCGCAGAAGGGCAGTTTCCCGGCAAGCACGACCCGCAATCTGGGGGCCGGGGCCGGGACGTGACTTTCGGGTCTCCCCTGAATCCAGCAAATCTCGGCCGCATCCTTTATCCTATAAGCAAAGACCTATGGCATCCGGATTGACCCAAGCTCCTGCGGCCGGCAAAGCCGCCCAACCGACCTCCAATCTTTCCAACCACCAGCGGGAGCAGGTGTTCGACGCATTTCGCCGCTGGGGATATCTCGAAGCAGACCTGGACCCACTCGGCTTTCTGCGCCCCGTTCCCCAGGCGGAACTGCAGGGCGACAGCGAATTCGCCCACGAGGCCAGGCGGGTGTATGCCGGCACCGTGGGTGTGGAGTTCATGCATATTGCCGACCCGGTACGCCGCCGCTGGATCCAGGAACGTATGGAAGGCGAGGCTGCCGAGGTAAACCAGGAACACGTGCTCGACCAATTGATTCGGGCGGACCTCTTCGAGCAGGTCTTGCAGCAGCGATATCTGGGCAACAAGCGGTTTTCTCTGGAGGGCGTGACCGCACTGATCCCACTGGTGGACGAGATCATTGAGACCGCCGGGGAAAAAGGCGCGGTGGAACTGGTGATGGGCATGAGCCATCGCGGGCGCCTCAATGTCATCGTGCAGGTGGCCAAGCGCGCCGCGGAAGAAGTCTTTGCCGGCTTTGAAGATGTGGACCCGCGCAGCGTGCTGGGCAGCGGCGACGTGAAATATCACATGGGGGCCACGGGCGAATATGCCACGCGCTCGGGGGCCAAAGTACACATCCATCTCGTGTCGAACCCCAGCCATTTGGAGGCCGTAGACCCGGTCACGGTGGGGCGGTCGCGCGCCAAACAGGACCGCGCCGGGGAAGGTGGCACGCAGAAGTATCTGCCGCTCCTGGTGCACGGGGACGCTGCATTCGCCGGGCAAGGAATTACCGCCGAAGTACTGAACCTGGCCGAACTGCGGGGATATAGCGTGGGTGGCACGGTGCATATCATCGTGAATAACCTCCTGGGGTTTACCACCGATGCGCAGGAGGAGCACTCATCGCGGTTCTCCGCGCAAGTTGCCCGCCGCCAGGACATCCCGATCTTTCACGTGAACGGCGAAGATGTCGATGCGGTGGTGCGTGTAGGTCGACTGGCGGTGGAGTACCGCTACGCCTTTGGCAGCGACGTGGTGATAGATGTCATCGGTTACCGCCGCCACGGGCACAGTGAAGTGGACGATCCCACTATCACCCAGCCGCTGCTTTATAAGGCGATCAAAGAGCATCCGCCGCTTTGGGAGATCTATGCCGAAGACACGGGCCTGAATGACGTACAGGCCAGGGTGCAGGCGGTGCGGACCGAGTACGAAACCGCGCAGGGCAAAGCCAAACATGTGCGCAAAAAACCCACGCTGCGCGAACTGCCCAGCTATTGGGACAAATATCAGGGTGGACGCTACAAGCCGGAATTCGATGTAGAGACGGGACTCACGGGAGAGGAGATTCGCGAGATCACGGCGCGTCTGACTTCCTATCCGGCCGACTTTCATATTCATCCCAAGATCCAGAAGCTGCTGGAGCAGCGCGCCGAAATGGGCAAAGGCAAACGCGCCCTGGACTACGGCATGGCCGAGGCCATTGCCTTTGGCAGCCTGGTCAAAGCGGGAGTTCCGGTGCGGCTCAGCGGGCAGGACAGCCGCCGCGGCACCTTCAATCAGCGGCACTCGGTGTTGCTCGACACGGAAAACGAACAAGAGTACGTCCCCTTGCAGCACGTTCAGGAGGGCCAGGCGCGTTGCGAGATTTATAATTCCTCGCTCTCCGAGGCCGGTGTGCTGGGCTTTGAGTACGGCTATAGCCGCGACTATCCCGAGGCGCTGGTCATGTGGGAGGCGCAGTTCGGTGACTTCGCCAACGTGGCGCAGGCGGTCATCGACCAATTTGTGAGCGCGGGCGAAGACAAGTGGGGACTGCTCTCCGGTGTGGTGCTGCTTCTGCCGCATGGTTATGAAGGGCAGGGGCCGGAGCACTCCAGCGCCCGGATCGAAAGGTTCCTGCAACTGGCGGCGCGACACAATATCCAGATTTGCCAGCCTTCCAATGCCGGGCAGTATTTCCACCTGTTGCGGCGGCAGGCGCTGCGTTCCTGGCGCAAGCCCCTGGTGGTGTTTACTCCCAAGAGCATGCTGCGCCATCCGGACGCGTCGTCCCCGGTGGAAGCGCTATCGCAGCCGCATTTCCGCAATGTGCTGCCCGACCACGAGGCGCAGGACGCGGAACGCATCCTGGTCTGCACCGGGAAAATCGGCCACGAATTGCGCATGGAGCGCAAGAAGCGCAAGGATTATTCGATTGCCATCCTGTTCCTCGAGCAGATTTATCCTTTTCCGGAAGCCGAACTGATGGCGGAATTCGAGCGGCATCCGCAAGCCCGGGAAATTGTCTGGGTACAGGAAGAGCCGGGCAATATGGGAGCGCTGTTCTATGTGCTGCCGCGTCTGCGCCACATTGCCGGCGATAAGACGGTGCTTTCGGTGAAGCGCTCGTCCAGTGCCAGCCCTTCCACGGGTTCCTCCAAGGCGCACGATCTGGAGCAAAAGACGCTGCTCACTCTGGCCTTTACCAAGAGCTGATCGCATTTTCCGCGAATCGAGGCGTTGCCCAGGCAACGCCTCGTTTTTCATGGGCGCGGATGCAAGTGGTACTCTATCGTTCCAATCCCATGGCCCGGTCCAGCCAAACGCCCCTGCGCATTGCCATCGACACCGGCGGCACATTTACCGACTGTGTTTGGATGGAGCGGGGGCGAGTGCGCATGCGGAAGGTTTTTTCCACCCCGGCCGATCCCTCGCAGGCGATTTTGCAGGTTCTGGAGGCAGTCGGCGCCCAGAACTTCACGCTCCTGCACGGCACTACGGTGGGGACCAACACGCTGCTGCAGCGCAAAGGCGCGCGTGTGGCCCTGGTCACCACCGCGGGCTTCGAAGACGCCATCGAAATCGGCCGCCAGGCCCGGCCGGCACTCTACGACTTTTTCTTCGATCGGGTGGAACCGCTGGTGGCGGCAGATTTACGTTTCGGCGTCGAAGAGCGCACCGCCAGTGAGGGAACGATTTTGCGCTCTCCCACCAAAGCGGACTTGCGGGCCCTGCGCAGCAGGGTGGGTGGAAAGAACCCGGAAGCCATCGCGATTTCCTTGTTGTTTTCTTTTGCCAATCCGGAAAATGAGCGCGCCATTGCTCAGAACCTGCAAACCCTGGGCCTTCCCCTTTCCGTGTCCCATCAAATCCTGCCCGAGTTCCGTGAGTATGAACGCACCAGCACGGTGGTGATGAACGCCTACCTGCAGCCCGTGATGCAGCACTACCTGGACAACCTGGAGAAGCAAGCCGGCCGTGGAGGCGGTAAGGCGCGCGTGTTTGTGATGCAGTCCAGTGGAGGCATCACCGCTCTGCGCACCGCGGCGCGGGAGCCGGTGCGCACCGTGCTCTCCGGGCCAGCCGGCGGGGTCGTAGGCGCGGCCGCCATGGCGCGCGCCGGCGGGGTGGAGCGCATCATCACATTCGATATGGGTGGCACCTCGACGGATGTGGCCCTGGTGGATGGCGCCTTCCATGCCAGTCATCAGGCGCAGATCGCCGGGTTCCCGGTGGGGGTTCCTCTGCTCGATATTCATACGGTCGGGGCCGGGGGAGGCTCGATCGCCCGCTTTGACGCGGCCGGCGCTTTGCGGGTGGGGCCGGAATCCGCCGCGGCCGATCCCGGTCCGATTTGCTATGGCAAAGGCATGCAGCCCACGGTTACGGATGCAAACTTGTTGTTGGGGCGCCTGCCGCCACACCGATTTCTGGGTGGGGAGTTCACCCTCGACCTGCAGCGCACCCGCCGGGTGGTGACGGAGTGGCTGAAGAAAAATCAGTCTTCCCTCAAGCTGGAACAGTTTGCCGCCGGAGTGGTGCGTGTGGTGAACGCGACCATGGAGAAAGCTATTCGGGTGGTCTCCATTGAAAAGGGGCATGATCCGCGGCAATTCGCGCTGGCCGCTTTCGGCGGCGCGGGCGGCCTGCATGCCTGCGAGCTGGCGCGGTCCTTGCGCATTCCGAAGGTGATCGTGCCTGCCCTGCCGGGAGCGCTTTCTGCCTTCGGCATCCTGGTGAGCGATGTGGTCAAAGATTATTCGCGCACCGTGTTGTGGAGAGTCGGCGGCAAGCTTCCGCAGGAGAAGCTGGAGGGGGAATTCCTCGCCCTGCGCCGGCGGGCGGAGGGCGATTTCGCCGCGGAACAGTGGATGGGGAGCGTCCATTATCAGCGGTCTGTGGATGTGCGCTATCGCGGTCAGGGATACGAACTCAATATTCCTTACAGCCCTGGGTTGGTTGAGGATTTTGCCCATGAGCACCAAAAGCGCTATGGCTATGCCTACGACGGGCGGGAACTGGAGCTGGTCACCTTGCGAGTGCGGGCGACGGTGAAGTCGCCGCTGGCCCGGACGGTTGCGGGCAGCTTCAGGAAATCGGCCGGCAAAATGGAGGCGCGAAAAGTGGAGAAAACAGCCGTGTACTTCGACGGCCGATTGGGGCCGGCAAGGATGCATTCTCGCGAGGATTTGTGGCCAGGGAAAGTCTATCGCGGGCCGGCGATTGTCCACGAATACAGCGCTACCACGGTGGTACCGCAAGGCATGAGTTTCCAGGTGGACCGCCGCGGGAACCTGGTGATGTCTTAAAGGTGTGCCGGGGGCGGTGAAAGGGCCGGAATTTCCCCACCGGACGGCCCTATTCGCAAGGCCGTCAGCCCGTTACAATAGCTGCGTGAAGCCGACCATTTTTGTGGTGGAAGACGATCCCGATATTTCCCGGCTGGTGCGCCATCATCTGGAAAGTGCCGGATTCGGCGTAAAAGTATTTCCCAGCGGCGGCACGGTCGTGGCGGAATCGGAGCGGCAGCGCCCGGCGCTGTTTGTCCTCGACATCATGGTTCCCGGCAAAGACGGGCTGGAGCTGTGCCGGCAGATTCGCCAGACCCCGGCCCTGGCGCCCATTCCGGTAATTTTCCTCACCGCAAAAAACAGCGAGGCCGATCGCATCCTGGGACTCGAACTGGGTGCGGACGACTATATCCCTAAGCCCTTTAGTCCGCGCGAGCTGGTGGCGCGGGTCAAGGCCGTGCTGCGCCGCTTTGAGCGGCCGTTGCCGCAGACCCCGGTCAAAATCGGAGACATCGAAATTGATCCCGGGGCCATGACCCTGACCGTGTCGGGGGCGGTCATTCCCACCACGGCGACGGAATTCCGCCTGCTCGATTATTTTGTGCGCCATCTGGGGCGGGTATTTACCCGCGATCAGCTGCTGGATTCCGTGTGGCGGGACACGGCCTTTGTGACGCCCCGCTCCGTGGATGTGTATGTGCGGCGGATCCGGGAAAAAATTGAACCCGACCCGGAAAATCCCCGCTATCTCAGGACGGTACGTGGCGCGGGATATCGCTTTGAGGCCCCCAAGTGAGGAACCGCATCTTCTTCAAGCTGCTGTTGGCGTTTGCCGTGGTCATTGCCGCGGCCACCGTCACTCTGGACTTCTCCATTCGCCGGGCCTGGGAGCGTTCGCTGCGAACGGAGATCGAACGGAACTTACAGCAGAAGACGGTCCTGTTCGCCAATCGGGTACAGAGCGACCGAGTGCACCCTCTGGCGGACATCGTAGGACAGGAAGCGCAAGCCGCGGGCGCGCGCGCCACCGTGGTGGACGCGAAGGGCAACGTGCTGGCGGATTCCGAAGCGCAGGCCTCGGCCATGGAAAATCATGCCCTGCGGCCGGAGTTCGTCGCGGCCCTGCGGGGGGAAATCGGCAGCAACATGCGCGAGAGCCGGACCGTGGGGGTGCCGTTTCTTTATGTTGCGGCGCCCATTCCCGGCGGGGCGGTACGTCTGGCCTATCCGCTTTCCGATATTGAAGCGGCCACCGCGCAAGTAAGGCGCACTCTGCTCTTAGCTTCGGCCGTTGCGTTTTGTCTCGCCCTGGTCCTGGCCGCCATTGCGGCTGAGACCACCGCGCGTCGCTTGCGGAGGATTGTGCAGTTTGCCGGGCAAGTGGCCGAGGGCGACCTGAGCGCGCGCATTGCAGAAACCTCCGGCGATGAAATCGGCAAGATGGCGGGTTCGCTGGATAAGACGGCGCGCCAGCTGGAGGCCAACTTCGCCGCCCTGCAAACCAGCCGCCGCCAGCTGGAGACCCTACTGAACAGCATGCAGGACGCGGTGATTGCCGTGGGTGAGGACGACCGTGTGCAGTGGGCCAACCAGAGCATGAATCGTCTGGTGCCGCAGCGCACCCGCTTGAGCGCGCCCATTGTCGAGACGGTGCGCGATCCGGATTTTCTGCGCGCGGTGCGTACCGCGAATGAAACGCGCACGGTAAGCACGGCCCGGGCCTTGTCCCTGGTGCCGGGCCGGACCTTCGACGTGACCGCGGCGCCTCTGCCGGGAGGAGGTTCGGTCGCCGTGCTGCGCGACCTGACCGAGACCGAACGGGTGGAAAAGACGCGGCGCGATTTTATCGCCAACGTATCGCATGAGCTGCGGACCCCGCTCACTTCCATCCAGGGATACACCGAAACCTTGCTCGACAGTATTTCTGAGGATGGGCATACCCGGGAGTTTCTGGAAATCATCCGCAAGAACGCCATGCGCATGTCCCGGCTGACCGAGGACCTGCTGGCCCTGGCGCGGGTGGAATCCGGAGAGCACCGTTTCGATATTCAGCCGGTGCTGCCCGGGGAGCTTCTGCAGGAGGCGCTCTTAAACTTCCGCGAACGGGCCAGGTCGCAGGGCATTGAATTACAAGTCGAGAACATCGCCAGCCAGGCCGTGAACGCGGACCGCGAGGCCATGTACCAGATCTTTTCCAACCTGATTGACAATGCTCTGAAATACGGTGGGACGGGGGGCAAGATCCTTCTGGGGTCCCGGCCGGCGGAGCATGGAGTGGAATTCTTTGTGCGCGACTTTGGGCCGGGCATACCCTCGGAACACTTGCCCCGTCTGTTCGAGCGCTTTTACCGGGTGGACAAGGCCCGCTCCCGGGAATCCGGTGGGACCGGGCTGGGGCTGGCCATCGCCAAACACATTGTTTTGGCGCATGGCGGGACCATCCGCGCCGAGAGCGAACTGAACCACGGGTCTACCTTCTACTTCCAATTGCCTTTGGCGACGGAGCCGGTGCTGGAGCCGGCCGCAAGCCGGCCGCAGGTCTGACTGCAGAATTCACACCCTTTTAACCCACATTTTGCCTAAACCGCCTAACCTTTGGGCTTGGCATCTATCTCGACCACTCCAGGATGCAAGCGGCCGGCGACGCGTGTTGGTCCCGTGACGCGACGGAGGCGTGGGCCTATGAGTACCGCGACAATCAATACTCCGAAATTCGAACCGGTGCATTCTCGCCTGGTGCAGCGAACGATCGCGGCCTGTCAACTGGCGAGAGATGCGGCCTCGACCGCGGCGGAAGGCATCGCCACCGGCTCGGTCCCCTTGTTACTGTCGCTGCGCCAGCGGGAAAAAGAGCTGGATGCGATCGACATGGAGATTGATACCGGCGTGACCGAGGCGATCACGCAGGTCAGCGCGGAAGAGGCCCGGGAGCTGCTCGCTTGTATGAAGTTCATGATTGGCCTGGAGCGCATTGGCGACCTGTTGTTGAGCTTCGGCAACAGCGCCCAGTCGGCGGGAGCCAATCTTGATCCGCAAGACACCCGCGCCCTCACCCAAATGGCGACTATCCTGGAAAAGATGTTGTCCGATGTCGCCATCGGCTTTTCTACGCGGGACGTGAAGAAGGCCATCGAGGTGCTGCGGGCCGATGGAGAAATGGACCGCCTGCGCAATCTGATCTTCCTGCGGCACATTGAAAACCCGGAAAATCTTCCCCGGCAGGCCAGTTTGCAAGTCATTTTCATGACCCAATCTCTGGAAAGGGCAGGCGACCACGCCAAGAACCTGGCCGAGGAGGTATGCCACTACGTCAGCGGGCATACCGTGCGCCATGTGCTGCTGGCCTACGACAAACCGATTGAGCAGATGTTTCTGGACTGGCTGCGCCATCGCGAGGAGCAAGCCTGAGCCGCGAATTTACAAATCTTGACGCTTCCTTACGAGATTTTGCGTAAATTCCACCTCGGCCTGGCCCGAGCCTTGCATCTAAATTCATACGTGTGAGTGTGCGCGCACGATTCGATTGGGGAGAGAAGTTTGATGACGCGTCCTTGGTTAGCAGTGGGCGGGTTGCTGTTGAGTGCGGTTGTCCTGGTGGGACTGGGTTGCAGCAGTGGCGGGCAAGGCAAGATCCGGGTCATGAATGTCTCGCCGGACATTGGCTCCTTGAATATCCTGGTGGATGGGAAGAACGTCTCCAGCAGCCTGGCTTATCCGGGCTTCACCGATTATCTTCCGGTGGCTTCGGGCTCGCGCAAACTGGAGGCACAAACCGTAAGCTCCACCACCGACGTGGTGGACCAGAACGTTTCCGTCTCCAGCGGCGGGTCGACCACGGTGCTGCTGGTCAATTATGCCGCCAGTCTGGGCGTCTTGACCCTGACCGATGACAATACGGCGCCCACCTCCGGCAACTTTAAGATGCGCATTATCAATGCCTCGCCGACCCTGGGGCCCATGGACGTCTATATTTTGCCGCAAGGGCAGAGCGTTCCCGGCTCCAGCCCCACGATTACCAATCTGGGGTTTCAATCGGCCTCTCCGTACCAGACCCTGACGGCCGGTTCCTACGAAGTGTATTTCACCTTGCCCAACACCAAGACGCAGTACATTGACAGTGGTCCGCTGACGTTGAGCGCCGGACAAATCCGCACGGTAGTGGCCATCAACGGCATAGGTGGCGGGTATGACGACCGGGTGCTGAACGATCTGAACTGAGTTCCCGAAGTGGCAGGCGCGCTTCTTCGGGAGCGCGCCTTTGTTCGTTCGACGGTACTTCCACTAACGTAACTGGTAGTTGTCCCATACCCCGCCCATAATTTGACCAGAGCCCGAAAGCGGCCCATTATGCGCGCGCGTTTCTCATCCTTATTGTTGCTGTTCTCCTGTTTGCTGGCTCACCCGGCCCTGGCGGGCGACCGCTTGGTGGCCCTGACCTTTGATGACGGACCAAGGCCCTATGTTCTGTTTGGAACCGGGGCAGGAAATGGCGGCCTCAAGCCGGCGCCTGGCTTGCTCGATGTTCTGGATCGTTACGGGGTGAAATCCACATTTTTTGTCGTAGGTTGGCGGCTGACTCCCAAGACCTGGGGAGAACCGCGTCACGAAACCAATATTGGGGTGACTTGCCTGGAGGCTGCGGCGCGAGTTCTGCAGCGAGGGCATGAGCTGGAGAACCATACCTACAGTCACATCGAACTGGGTCATGCGGAAAAGAGGAACGGCGAGGCTTGGGTGGTGCAGGATGTCGAGCACGGAGGGCGGATGATTCAGGGGGTGAGCGGATCGGCCCCGCGGTACCTGCGTCCTCCCGATTGGATCCTGCCCCAGGACGCCCGCCATGATCTGGAGCGGCGTGGCTATCGGGTTTTGACCATTTCCAATGAGAACCCGCTGGCCCTGCGCGACGTGAATTCGCTGGATTATCTGTGTGCTGGAAACCGCCCGGTGCAGTGCCCTAAGCCGTCATTGGCGGCGTCGGTGCTCCGGCAAATCGAACAACGGGAGAAAAAGGGTGTGTACACCCACATTCTTGCCTTCCATGAGCTGACCAGCACCACCGCAGCTTTACCGGAGCTGATCCGCGAGCTGCAGGCGCGCGGATACCGTTTTGTGACTTTGAGCGAGTACATGAAGCTGGTCCAAAGCCCGCCCGCGCCGCAACAGCTCCTGAAGACCCGCGTGGCGGCAAGCCCGCTAGGGCTGAAATAACTTTTCAATTTGCTTTTAATGGTTAGATAATAGGGAGAGGCCCCCATGTCCGATCCCGATTCTGCAAGCCGTTTCGAATTTACCGGCGGGGCGCTCTGCCTCGATTTCGCCAATACCATCGCCAACCGCCCCACCTCTCGCCGCGCCGATCTGGTGCCCACTTATGAGGAGTTGCTGCAATGGGCGGGCGAGGCGGGTTTGTTGTCCCCTGAGCAAATGGTGAAACGGCGCCGCCTGGAGGCCGAGAATCCGCAGGATGCACAGAATGCATGGCAGAGGGCGGTGCGGCTGCGCGAGGCGGTCTACGAGATTTTTGCGGCCGTGGCGCGGAAGGCGCCGGTGTCCGGGCAAGAGCTGGAAATCCTGAATGAAAACCTGCGGGCGGCGGCGGCCCAGAGTGTGCTACGGGAGAGTGAGGGGCGTTTTGTTTGGGAATTTTCCGGGATCGAGGAACGCGTCGATTCCATGCTCTGGCCGATCGCGCGTTCCGCGGCGGAACTGTTGCTGTCCCCCGATGTGCAGTTTGTACGGGAGTGCGCCGCCGATACCTGCGCCTGGTTGTTTGTGGACAAGACCAAGAACCACCGCCGCCGCTGGTGCGATATGAAGGTATGCGGAAACCGGGCCAAGGCGCGGCGATTTTACGCCCGCCAACGTCCCGACTCGTAATTTCGAAGGAACGCCTGCTATTCTGCATTGCGGATGCCGCAACTCCCGCCCATCGCCCTTTCCGACGCGCGAACCGCCGCCGCCTACGCCATCTTTTTGGCCTGCTATCTAGTGTTTGCCCTGGGCAAGTTTCCCGGCTTGAAGATTGACCGCACGGGGGCCGCGATCATCGGCGCGGTGGCCATGGTGGCTTTTCGCGTGGTGCGGCCCGAGGAGACGCTGCGCCACATCGATTTCGGAACTCTGGTGCTGCTGTTTTCCATGATGCTCATCGTGGGCAATCTGCACCTGGCGGGGTTCTTTGAGTGGAACGCGGAGCTGGTGTTGCGCCGGCTCAAGCCACGGCATCTGCTGCCCGCCGTGATATTTACCGCCGGTTTCCTCTCCGCATTTTTTGTCAACGATATTGTGTGCCTGGTGATGGTCCCCCTGGTGCTGAGCATTTCCCGTCGCATGCGCCTTGATGCCTTGCCTTATCTGATCGCGGTGGCCACCGCTTCCAATATTGGCAGCGTGGCCACCATTACGGGAAACCCGCAGAACATGCTGATCGGGTCTTATTCGCACATCGCGTATCGCGAATTTCTCCTTCATCTCGGCCCGGTGGCATTGGCGGGGCTGTTCCTTGCGTGGGGAATTCTGCACTGGTTGTACAGCGATCGACTGCGGGCCCCGGCCGGGGAAGAGCCCATCCCTTTGCCCGAGTTAGATGTTTCCCGCATCGCCAAGCCGGCGGTCGTGGTCACGGCGGTGGTCCTGGGCTTTTTCGCCGGCGTGCCTCCCGCCATGATGGCCGCCTTAGGCGCCGCCCTCCTGCTCATTACCCGGACCGTAGACCCGCGCAAGTTGTACGAAGAAGTGGATTGGGGCCTTCTGGTTTTTTTTGTGGGACTGTTTCTGATCGTGGGCGGGGCCGAGAACGCGGGCCTGGTGCGCCGGCTCCTGCATATCGCCGAGTACTGGGACGTGCAGAAGCTGGGCATCTTCACCGTGACCATCGGCTTGATGAGCAACCTGGTGAGCAATGTGCCAGCGGTCATGCTGTTGAAGTCCTTGCCCGCGGGATTCAGCGACCCCCATACCGCCTGGCTGGTGCTGTCGATGGCCTCCACTCTGGCGGGAAACCTGACCATTACCGGCAGCGTGGCCAATATCATTGTGGTGGAGACGGCCAAGCCGGAAGTGACCATCCGATTTCGCGACTATTTGCGGGCGGGGGTACCGATTACCCTCACGACCATGCTGGTAGGCTGGGCCTGGCTGGCCTGGACCAATTGATGTTTCCAGAACAGATTCCGCACCAATGGATTAAGACCTTTTGGGTCAAGCTTTTCTTGACACGCCCCAGGAGGAGAGCGAAACTCAAACTATCCAGTCCAAATTGAGTTTCTGAGAACGCCGAATCCCCCATGGAACATTTTTCCATTCTAGACAGCACTGCTCCTGCCACCGCGGACCTTGTCCCCATCACGGCGCCCCAGGAAAAAGTCATTACTTCTCGCAAGTCAGGAATGACCCTGCGCTTTCCGGGAGAGGACGGGGGACGTTCGCTGGCCGAACTGGCCCAGCATGATCTGGAAGCCACGCTGCAACTTCTGGCGGAACGGGCGCAATACATCACCGGAGCTTCCGGAGCGGCGATCGCGCTGAACAGCGGGGAAGAGATGATCTGCCGTGCCAGTGCCGGGCCCTCTGCGCCGGAGGTTGGCACCAAGCTGCAGACGGACTCGGGATTGACGGGAGAGAGCGTGCGCACGCGGCAGATTTTGCGCTGCGACGACGCGGCCACCGACCTGCGCGTGAATCAGGAAAGTTGCCGCGCCCTCAACATCGCTTCCGTGGTGGTAATGCCGCTGTTGCGGGAAGAAAAAGTTGCCGGGGTCTTCGAACTGCTGTCCTCGCGCTCCTATGCATTTGAACAGCGCGATCTGGCGGCTCTGCAGCGGCTGGGAGACATGATTCAGACCGCTATCGACCAGGCGGAGGCAGCGAAAAACACGGCCCGGGTCATTGCCGCTCCGGAGCCGGTCCAGCCCAACTCCGCGGGAGTTTCCCCAGAGTCTTCCTTGCCCCTGGCAGAGGTTGCGCCCCCCTCAGCGCCCGGGCCGGTGGTGCCCACGGAGGGCGGAGCGGAGCCTTCTCTGGCAGCCCATGTCACGCGCTGCCGGGCCTGCGGATTTCCGGTTTCGGATGGGAGAAACCTGTGTCTGGACTGTGAAACATCTCAGCGGGAAGGTTCCACGCCGTCTTCCTTTCTTGCCCAATACCGCGAGACGCCCGAACGCAGCTGGCTGCGTTCCAATATTTATCTGCTGGGCACCGCCCTGGTAGGAGTACTGACCGTCGTGCTGGTGCTCTGGTTGCGTTAGCCCCACCTTTCCATCCAACTTTTCTCAACTCTGAGTGGGGCGGGTCAGGCGTGTTTGCGGTAATTGACGGCTTGCAGAATCTGCTCGGGGATCTCGGTCAAAGGAACTACGCGATGCAGGGAGCCGGCTTCGGCACAGGCCCGAGGCATGCCATAGACCGTGCACGTTGCTTCGTCCTGTCCCACGGTGAATCCTCCGGCTTTATAGATGGCCTGCATCCCCTGCGCCCCGTCGGCACCCATGCCGGTCATGATCACGCCCATACACAGAGACTGGAAGGCGGCCGCCGCGGAAAGCATCATGACGTCCACCGAGGGGACGTGCAGCATTTTTTCGGGAAGGTTGGACAGGTGGATGAGAGCCTTGGACGAACTGCGCCGCTCCACCGTCATATGTTGCCCTGCGGGGGCGATATAAACGGTGCCAGGATGGATGGGGTCATTCTGTTCCGCCTCGCGAATGGTCACGTGACACAGGTTGTTTAAGCGGCGCGCAAATGGACCGGTGAAGCCCTTCGGCATGTGTTGCACGATGAGGATGCCGACCGGCAGGTCGGCGGGGAACATGGGCAAAATTTCCTGCAGGGCCCTGGGGCCTCCCGTAGAGGTGCCTAAAGCAATGATGCTGGGGCAAACCACGGGGCGGGCGCGGGAAGGTTTTTTTTCGGAGACCGCCGCGGTCACCCGGCCCATCGGCTTGCGGCGATGGTGCTCGGCCGCCGCCTTGATTTTGGCGACCAATTCGTCACGAATTTTTACGATGTCGAGTGAGACGAAGGAACTCTGCTTGGGAAGATAATCAAAAGCCCCGATGGCCAGCGCTTCCAGGGTTTCTTCCGCGCCTTCCTGGGTGAGAGAACTCACCATGATGACGGGAAGAGGGAACTCTTGCATGATCCGGCGCAGGGTCTCAAGGCCGTTCAGCCCGGGCATTTCGACGTCGAGGGTGACGACATCCGGGCGCAGGACGGGGATTTTCTGCAGGGCCTCGTTGCCGTTCATGGCGGTGCCGGCCACGCACAGCGCGGGGTCCGATTCAATCATGCGGGTGAGCGCAGTGCGCATGAATGCGCTGTCATCGGTAATGAGCACCCGGATGGGGGCCGACTTGTCAGGACTGCTGTTCATTTGGGTCGGTAGAGCACGCCTACCAGGCGGCGGACTTCTTCGATGTAACCTTCCAATTCCAAAGTGAAGCGGGCCCAGTCGAAAGTCTGCAGGCCGGAGCACTCTTCGATCAACATGGCAAACGCGGGCTCTTCCAGAAAATTCACTTCACACTCTTCCACGTAGCCGTAGCCGATGCCGCCCATGCGGCACAGCAGGTCGCTCAAGGCGACCACCGCCACCAGGTCGCGATGCTGCTGGGCATTGACCGCATCGTGATGGAATTCGATCACGGAAATCAGATCGGGAGTCAGGTGCCAATGCTCCGCCACCATGCCACCGCTCTCGCCATGGGTAAAGCCCAGGACTTCCTTTTCCGCGAGGTGCAGGGCGATGTGGTTCTTTTGGGCCAAGGCCATGGCTTTCTGAAATTCGTTGGGCAGGACCCAAAGATGGGCGACCACTCCGATATCGTGGAGCAGACCGCCGAGATAAGCTTTTCCAGGATCGGAAAAGCCGATGCGGCGCGCGAATTGCCGGCAAACCAGGGCGCAGCCCAGGGAATGCTCCCAAAAGACGATAGGGTCCACCACCGTCTTGTGTCCGGGTAGCAAAGTCAGCACGGAACAGGAGACGGCAATGTCGCGCATGCGTTGCAGTCCCAGGGCCACTACCGCGGCGCGGACGCTGTCCACCGGCTGCCAGCGCCCAAACACGTATACGTCGACCACGTTGGTGCAGGTGTCGAAAGACAGGTTCCAGACATGCTCGATGATCATGGCCCGAGTGATGCGCCGCCCGGCGTTGCGCATGAGGTACTCGAGCAGGGCAAATTCCTTCGAAGTCAGATCGATGCGCTTGCCCGCCCGCTCCACCCGCCGCTCTACCCGGTCCAGCTTCAGGTCTTCGATGGTCAGCACCGATTCCGCGGGCAGGTGGCTGCGGCGCAGCAGGGCGCGAATGCGGGCGGAGAGTTCGGAAAAAGAAAAGGGCTTGATGAGATAGTCGTCCGCCCCCAGGTCGAGGCACTGCACCCGGTCCTCGATGCGGCTGCGCGCCGTCAACACCAGAATCGGCATGGAAGGTTTGCGGGTGCGTAGATAGCGCAGGATGGCCACGCCATCCAGCCGCGGCAGCACCAGGTCCAGCACTACCAGGTCATAGTCAAATTCGCTGGCCATGGCCCGCGACTGTTCCCCGTCGGCGGAGATGTCGACGGCATAGTGCTCCGCCTCCAAGCCCTTTTTTACGAACCCGGCCAACGCCGGATCGTCTTCCGCGATCAGGATGCGCATAAGCTGGCTTTAATGTGCCTGTTTGATTCTCCCGGGAGTGGGGCCCTGGCGACAAGCGGGAAGCGCCCACACGAAGGTTCTGCTTTCCGGCGGCGGGAGACCCTGCCAATCCGGGAATGGTGTACCCTTACGTGTACTCGCTCTCGTTGCTTCCCCCAGAGATAATGACCCAACCCCGCAATGGAACGGCGTGAGGACTTTTCCCCGTGGATGGGTGGAACAAAGCGACGCTGAAAACGCTGTTCTTGCCCGGCGGCCTGCTGCTTGCTCTGGCGGTGCTGGTGGTGCAGGCACGGCTGCTGCCCTTCGCGCCTTCGGTGATTGCCTTCTATTATCTGGCCGCATTTCTGGCCGGGGCCCTGCTGGCCTGGCGCTTTCACTCCAGCCGCGTGCTCTTCGCTTTAGTCACCCTGCTGCTGGCGCATCGCGCGGTGGAATTTTTCGCTCCCGGCCCGCCCGGAGCGGGCCGCACCGCGCTGCAAATCGCTGCCATCCTGGTGCCCCTGAATTTTCTCGACTTTGCCTTGGTGCGGGAACGCGGCGTCACCCTGGCTGCTTTGGTCCCGCGTTGCGGGCTGCTGTTTTTGGAGTCGGTCTTTGTGGCCGTGCTCTGTCGACCCGAGGAGACGGCCCCGGCCTTTCTGCATTTCGCGGTCTTTCCCCAGAACTGGTTTGCCTGGTCGCACATTCCCCAGCCCGGCCTGATTCTGTTCAGCGCCTGCGGCGGGATTCTGCTGCTGCGCTATCTGATGTATCGCAAGCCGGTGGAAAGCGGACTGTTGTGGGCCTTGGCGGCCTTCTTCCTGGGACTGCAGGCGGGCGTGGGCGCGGCGGCGCGGGTCTATGTGGGAACGGCCGCGCTGATTCTGCTGACTTCCATCATCGAAAATTCTTATGTGCTGGCCTATCACGATGAGCTGACCGCGCTGCCGGCGCGGCGGGCTTTTCAGGACGCCCTGCTGCATCTGGAAGAACCCTATGCCATTGCCGCGGTGGATATCGACCACTTTAAGAGCTTCAACGACACTTACGGCCACGACACCGGAGACCAGGTGCTGCGCATGGTGGCCACGCGTTTGGCGCGAGTCACCGGCGGCGGCCAGGCCTTCCGCGTGGGCGGAGAAGAATTCACCATCCTGTTTCCCGGGAAGTCCATGCGCGATGTGGTGCCCCACCTGGAATTGCTGCGCAGTGTGATTGAAGAAGCCAGCTTCCTGGTGCGGGGAGGACAGGAGCGCCGCGCCAACTTCAGCGGTCCGGAACGGCGCCGCGCCACCCGCCGCAAGGCCAAGACGGCGTCCATCCGCGGCGGCCGGTCGCAGTCGAACGAGGAGCTTTCCGTCACGGTAAGCATCGGGGTGGCCGAACCCAGCGCCAAAGCCAAGGAGATCGAGCAGGTGATTCGCGAAGCCGACAAGGCGCTCTATCGCGCCAAGCAGGCCGGCCGCAACCAGGTGGCCACGGCCATCACCTCCCGCGGCCGGGGCAAGCCGGCTGCCGGTCGCACCGCGTAGGTTTGCCTTTAGAGAAGCCGGCGGAGCTTTCTTCGCTCGAATGGCAGGCCTGTATGATCACGCCAGCGAAACTTTACGGCTTGCTGGCGGCCGCCGGCAGGATCTCTTCCACATCCACCCAGTTGGTAGGATAGACGCCGGTGTAGCAGGCGGTGCAGTATTTGGTTTTCTCGCCGTCGGCGCAGGCCGCCTTGAGGCCTTCCAGCGAAAGATAGGCGACCGAGTCCGCTCCTACGTATTCACGAATCTCTTCAATCGACTTGTTGGAGGCGATCAGCTGCTTCTTCGATGGCGTATCCACGCCATAGAAGCAGGGAGAAATCGTCGGCGGACAGGAGATGCGCAAGTGCACTTCCTTGGCCCCGGCGTTGCGCACCATGCGCACAATCTTCTTGCTGGTGGTGCCGCGCACGATCGAATCATCGAGCAGCACCACGCGCTTGCCCTCCAGCAGACTGCGCACCGGATTCAGCTTCAACTTGACCCCAAAGTCGCGCACGCTCTGGCGCGGTTCGATGAAGGTGCGGCCCACATAGTGGTTGCGGATCAAAGCGAAGCGGAAAGGAATGCCGCTCTCCGCTGCGTAGCCCACCGCGGCCGTGACGCCGGAGTCCGGCACCGGCACGACAATGTCGGCGTCTACCGGGGCCTCGCGGGCCAGTTGCCGTCCCATTTGCTCGCGGCTCTCCTGCACCTGGCGGCCGAAGACGGTGCTGTCAGGCCGCGAAAAATACACATGCTCGAAAATGCAGCTGGATTGCGGGGCCTGCGTGGCGTAAAAGCGCGAACTGACGCCTTCCGGGCCCACAACGATCAACTCTCCCGGTTTTACCTCTCGCTCATAGGTCGCGCCCAAAAGATCGAAGGCGCAAGTCTCGGAAGCGAACACAATGGTGTCCTGCTTCCCGTCCTGGGTGGGAATCCTCCCCATGGCCAAGGGCCGGAAGCCGCGCGGGTCGCGCACGGCGAAGATGCGGTCGGTGCTCATCATGACCAGCGAGAAGGCGCCTTCCACCCGGCGTAGCGCGTCTGCGATCGCTTCGGGTAGCGTGTGTTCCTTGGAAAGCGCGATGAGATGCACGATGACTTCGGTATCGCTGTTGGTCTGGAAAATCGAGCCCTGCGCTTCCAGCCGGCTGCGGATCTCCATGGCGTTGACCAGGTTGCCGTTGTGCGCCAGCGCCGTCATGCCTTTGTTGGATTGCACCATGATGGGCTGGGCATTGAGTAGGGCGGAATCGCCGGCCGTGGAGTAGCGGGTGTGGCCGATGGCCAACGAGCCGTGCAGCGGCGTGAGCACTTCTTCGGTAAAGATGTCCGCCACCAGCCCCATGGCCTTATGGGAACGCAGCGTCAAACCATTGGACGTAACAATGCCGGCCGATTCCTGGCCGCGGTGCTGCAGCGCGTGTAGTCCCAGGTAGGCAAGCTTCTCCGCTTCCGGGTGGGCATAGATCGCCACGACCCCGCATTCGTCGTGAAATTTGTCGGAAACCGGCATTTGCACCCTGCCTTCGGCCGTTGGCCTGGATCGTTTGCTTATACCCCTACTTCTGTCCGCAGCGCCGTCTCCAGCGCGCCCTCGTAGGCGTTGCGCAATTCCTCAACCCCTGTCGACACCACGGTCCGGCCATCGATCTTGATCTCAATTTGTCCGGAAACGGTTTCGCCGAGGACTTCCGCGGCAAGGCCGTATTTGGCCGCCAGTTGTTGGATTCGCGACAGGCTCGCTTGGTCGCAAGAGATCACCACCCGGCTGGCGTCCTCGGCAAACAAGAGGCATTCCGCCGGCAGGCCGGCAGACTTGATATCTACTTTGAATCCAATGCCTTGTACGAAGCTCGATTCGCTTAGAGCAACCGCCAGGCCGCCATCGCTGCAATCATGCGCGGAGGCGGCCAGACCGGCCTCCGCCAGCTCGACCAGGGCTTTCTGCAGGGCGGCTTCCTTTTCGATGTCCAGTTCTGGCGGATAGCCCCACAGCGCGCCCAGTATTTCCTTGGCGTATTCCGAGGAGCCGAATTCGATTTCGGCATCGGTGGCGTCGCCGGGTTCGGAGCCGCGAAGCAGAACGATGGCCTGTCCCGCCGTCTGAAAGTCCGGACGCACCGCCTTATGCACATCTTCGAGAATCCCGACCACGCCCAGGACCGGGGTGGGATAAATGCCTTCGCCCAAAGTTTCGTTGTAGAGGCTGACATTGCCGCCGGTGATGGGAATTTCCAACTCTTCGCAGGCCTTGGTCAACCCGTCGATGGTCTGGGAGAACTGCCACATGATGGGCGGTTTTTCCGGATTGCCGAAGTTCAGGCAGTTGGTGGCGCCCACTGGAGTCGCTCCCGAGCAAGCCACATTACGAGCGGCTTCCGCGACAGCATGCATCGCTCCCAGCTTGGGATCGAGATAACACCAGCGCCCATTGCCATCGAGGGCCATGGCCAGAGCGCGATTGGAACCTTTGATGCGGATGAGTCCGGCATCGCCCGCTCCCGGCGCTTCCACGGTGTTGGTCTGCACCATGTGGTCATACTGCTGCCACACCCAGCGTTTGCTGCAGATATTCGGACTGGCGAGCAGCTGTTGGAGCTGCGCGGTGAAGTCGTCACTGCTCCCCAGTTGGATGTTTTCCGGCATCTCGCGCGCGACGGGAGGCTCCCAACGCGCCAAGGGACGCTTGTAGACCGGAGCGTCGTCGGTCAGAGCTTCGTTGGGAATCTCGGCGACGACCTTGCCGTGTTCCAGCACGCGCATGGTGTTTTCCGCGATGACCCGGCCCACTTCCACGGCGTCGAGCCCCCACTTTTGGAATACGCGATAAACCTCGTCTTCGCGGCCCTTCTGGGCCACCAGCAGCATGCGCTCCTGCGACTCGCTTAGCATGATCTCGTAGGCGTTCATGCCGGTCTCGCGCTGGGGAACGCGGTCCATTTCAATTTCCACGCCTACCTTGCCGCGCGCGCCCATTTCACAGGTGGAGCAGGTAAGCCCGGCCGCCCCCATGTCCTGAATGCCGACGATGGCCCCGGTCTGCATGGCTTCCAGACAGGCTTCCAAGAGGAGCTTTTCCAGGAAGGGATCGCCTACTTGCACGTTGGGCCGCTTGGCTTCGGAGGCCTCGCTGAATTCCTCGCTGGCCATGGTCGCGCCGTGGATGCCGTCGCGTCCGGTCTTCGCCCCCACATAGATAACGGGATTGCCTACGCCGGCGGCTTTGGCGTAAAAAATCTGGTCCTTGCGCACCAGGCCCAGGGCGAACGCGTTCACCAGCGGATTGCCCGAGTAACAGGGCTCAAACTTGGTCTCGCCGCCCAGGTTGGGAACTCCAAAGCAGTTGCCATAGGAAGCCACGCCGCTGACCACGCCTTCCAGGATGGAGTGGTTCTTGTGGATCTCTGCCTGGGTGGTCTGCGCCCCCTTCGTCGCCGAGATCGGCCCGAAGCGCAGCGAATCCATCACCGCCACCGGCCGTGCGCCCATGGTGAAGATGTCGCGCAGAATGCCGCCCACCCCTGTGGTCGCGCCCTGGAAGGGCTCAATAAACGAAGGGTGATTGTGCGACTCGATCTTGAAGGCGCAGGCCCAGCCGTCGCCGATATCAATGATGCCGGCGTTCTCCCCCGGCCCTTGCAGCACACGGCGGCTGTGCGTGGGCAAACGTTTCAAGTGCACGCGTGACGATTTGTAGGAGCAATGCTCGCTCCACATCACGCTGAAGATGCCCAGCTCGGTGAGCGAGGGCTCGCGCCCGCCCAGCAGCTGCTTGATTTTTTCGTATTCGTCCGGCGTGATTCCGTGCTCCCGGATGAGCTCCGGAGTGATGACAGAGTCCAAGGCAGTAGTCATAGCGGCTCGGTCATTCTATTGTCGCACGAGTGTGCTGTGAAATACGACTGGGTATGAGCCGCCCGTTTGGGGTTTTGCCAGCGAATTTTGGAGGAATGCAACAGTTTTAGTGCAGAAGGCTGAAAAACTGGCCACGCAAGCCGCGGATTTCACAGATAGACGCGGATTCGAAAGTCAGGTTTCCTGGCAAATCCGTGCACATCCGCGAAAATCCGTGGCCGATTTCTAGATCTTTTCGGCGGGGAACTCGACCTCCAACCCCAACGGATCGGTAAAGCGGTTGGTCAGGTTGGCCAGGCCGGTCAGCAAGTGGATGTCCACAATCTCCGGGTCGGAGAAATGCTGTTTGAGCACGGCGAAGTCGGCATCGCCTACCCCATGCGGGTTGGTGGTCAGCTTCGAAGCGTAAACCAGAGCTGCCTGTTCTTTCTCGCTGAAACGAGTGAAGTCTCCAGCCTTCAGCGCGGCCCAATCTTCCGGGGTAATTCCCACCCGCTTCGACGACGCCAAATGGTGCTGCGTGCAGTAGTAGCACTGATTGATGAGCGACACCCGAATGTAGATCAGCTCATAGAGCTTGCGCTCGAGCGAGCGTCCCACGCTGGGGTAGAAGCCGAGAAAATTCTTCAGCATGTCCGGGCGATGCGCCAGCGCTTTCTGTGCATTGCCGGGCTTGCCCTTCAGCTTCTGTTCGTAGACTTCTTTGACCTCGGGTGAGGCCGCTTCCATTTCGATCAGCGAAATCCGTGCCATGCGTTCTCCTGGTAGTGAACCTCTATAATAGCTTTCCGGCGCATTTCGCGCCTGCACCGACCCCATGCTGACGATTCGACCTGCCACCGCCCGCGATGTCCCCGTGCTTCGGGAGTTGATTCTTGCCCTGGCGGAATACGAGCGACTGGCCCACACCGTGGTGGTGACGGAGGAGGAGTTACTGCGCGATGGCTTCGGGCCCCAGCCCAAATTCCGCGCCCTCCTGGCGGAATATGACGGACAGAACGCCGGCTACGCCTTGTTCTATGAGTTCTATTCCACATTTGAGGGCCGCACCGGGTTGTTCTTGGAAGACCTCTTCGTGCGTCCGGGGTTTCGCGGCCAGGGCATGGGGAAGGCCTTGCTGGCCCGCTTGTCCGCCCTGGCGGTGCAAGAGGATCGTTTTGCGGTGCGCTGGGACGTTCTGGACTGGAACACTCCGGCCATCGAGTTTTACCAATCCCTGGGCGGCCGCTTTCGCGATAGCTGGAAGACGGTCTCGCTGGAGGGAGAAGCGTTGCGTACTCTGGGGTCGAGTCAACCCGCCTGAGGGAGAAGCCCAACCAAGTGACTAAGCCTGTGCGAGTGATTGGGGCCGGCCTGGCCGGATCGGAAGCGGCCTGGCAGTGCGCCCGCCGCGGAGTTCCCGTGGAATTATTTGAGATGCGGCCGGTGCGCCCGACTCCGGCGCACCAGACCGGCGATTTCGCCGAACTGGTTTGCTCAAACTCGCTGAAGTCGGACAGCGAAAACACCGCGCCCTGGCTGCTCAAAGAGGAAATGCGCCGCGCGGGATCGCTGCTGATGGAGATTGCCCGGGAGTGCGCCGTGCCCGCCGGACACGCGCTGGCCGTCGACCGCACCACTTTCGCCGCCAAGGTCACGGAAGTCTTGTCGCGCCAGCCCCGCATCACCATTCGCCGCGAGGAAGTGACCAGGCTGGATGATGAGCAGATCACCGTGATCGCCACCGGCCCCCTGACCTCCGACGCGCTCTCCCAGGAAATCCAGCGGCTGAGTGGGGCCGAGCATCTTTCCTTCTACGACTCCATCAGCCCCATCGTGGAAGCGGATTCCATTGACCAGTCCCGCGTCTACATGGCGGCGCGTTACGACAAGGGCACGGCCGACTACATCAACTGCCCCATGGCGAAGGAAGAATACGATGCCTTTCTCGACGCGCTGCTGGCGGCGCAGTCGGTCGAGGAGCGCGACTGGGAAAAGCTGAACTACTTTGAAGGCTGCCTGCCCATTGAGGAGATCGCCCGTCGCGGCCGCGATACCCTGCGCTTCGGCCCCATGAAGCCGGTAGGTCTCAAAGATCCGCGCACCGGCCGCACGCCCTACGCCGTGGTGCAATTGCGGCAGGAAAATCTGCGGGCCGATTCCTACAACTTGGTGGGATTCCAGAACCACCTTAAGTTCGGAGAACAGGCGCGTGTCCTGCGCATGATTCCCGGCCTCGAAAATGCGAAGTTCCTGCGCTATGGGCAAATCCACCGCAACACCTACATCAACGCGCCCACCCTGTTGCAGCCGACGCTGCAGATGAAGGAACGTTCGCATCTTCTTTTTGCCGGGCAGATCTGCGGGGTGGAAGGGTATGTCGAATCCATCGCCACCGGACTCATGGGCGGAATTTTTGCCGCTGCCCTGCGTGCCGGCAGCGATCTCGTGCCCGCGCCGCGGGAGAGCGCCTTTGGGTCTCTGGTCCACTACATCACGCAGACGGAAGCCCGGCACTTTCAGCCGGCCAATATCACCTTCGATCTGCTGCCGGCCCTCGAAACTCGGGTGCGCGACCGCCAAGAGCGCCATCGCCAACAATGCGGCCGGGCCCTTCTTGCCTTTGACGGGTGGCTGCAACAGATTGGTGTCTCGGAAGTTAGACCCCCCGTCTGATTTTTTTGCCAGGCTTGCGAATTTCTGCAACAAAGCCCTCCCGCTTTGCGTATTTCCATGCTGAGGACGTTGTCTGCCCGTGGCTTACGTTCGCGCGGGAACCGCGTCCAACTACCGGCATGGTCTTGCGCGATCTCATTGGCGATGTTTTCCGCACCCTCTGGGCGCACAAACTGCGCGCCTTCCTGACCATGTTCGGCATTGCCTGGGGCATTGTCTCGATTGTGCTGATGGTGGCTGCCGGCGAAGGCCTCCGCCAGGGGCAGGCGGAACAGGCCCGCAATATGGGCAAGGACATTCTGATTGTCTTCCACGGCCGGACCAGCCTGCATGCAGGCGGGACGCGCGCCGGCAAGCTGGTGCGCTGGGAATACAAAGACGTGGCCGTGGTGCAGGCCGAGTCCCCGGATTGCGAGGATGTGATCCCGGAACTGGCGCAAGTCGATGTTCGCGTCCACAGCAATTACAACAACGCGGCCTTCCTGGTCACCGGCTCCTTCCCGCAATTTGCCTACATCCGCAGCCTGGATGTGGGGGAAGGCCGTTTCTACAACTGGGAGGACATGCGGGAGGGGCGCCGTGTGGCTTTTCTGGGAAGTGACGCCGCCAAGCAATTATTTCCCGGGCAAAAAGCCGTGGGCGAGACCGTCTATCTGAATGATTTTCCTTTTACCGTCGTGGGCGTGATGGCGAAGAAGAAGCAGGACTCCAGCTATGACGGCTGGGACGTCAACAAAGTCTTCATCCCCTTTACCGCCATGCAGCGCAATTTTCCCGATAAGCCCCCAGGGACGTCTTCCACCTTCGACCAGCTTCTGGTGACTCCCAAGTCCGTGGAGCGGCATGAAGCCTGCAAAGCGCAACTGCAGCGTTCGCTGGCCCGCCTGCACCATTACGACCCCAATGACAAAGAAGCTTGTCCTATCTGGGACACGGTGCAGGAGGCCAAAGCCTTTCGCCAGATGACCGATGGCATGAAGTATTTTCTAGGCGCGGTGGGTATAGTCACCTTGTTGCTGGGTGGGATTGGCGTGATGAACGTAATGATGGTGGCGGTGCGGGAGCGTACCCGCGAAATCGGCGTACGCAAGGCGTTGGGGGCCAAGCCCCGCAACATTCTGCAGCAATTTTTCATCGAGGCGCTGATCATCGCCTTGGTGAGCGGTGGCCTGGGATTGGGCATCGCCTACGGAATCTGCGCTTTGGTGAACATGCTGCCCATGCCGGATTTCTTCGCCGGGCTATTGCCGACCTGGAGCTCGGGAGCCATCGCTGCCGTGCTGCTGGGCGCCATCTCGGTGGCCGCGGCCTTGTACCCGGCGCGCCAGGCAGCGTCCATCGATCCCATTGAGGCGCTGCGCTTCGAGGCGGGAGGATAAGCGGACGCGATGTTGACCGAGATCATTCTCGAAGCCTGGGTGGCGCTCAAGCGCAACTACACGCGCAGCCTGCTGACCATGCTGGGCATTGTGTGGGGCATCGCCACTGTGACCCTGCTCATCGCTTACGGCAGCAGTTTTCGGCAGATTCTGGTGAATGGCTTTGACGCTTTCGGGAAGAGCGTGGTCATCTGCTGGCCGCAGCAAACCAGCGAACAGCCCGGCGGGCAGCGGGCCGGCAAGAAAGTACTGTTGGAGCAGGCCGACCTCGAGATGGTGAAGGAGACCGCTTCGCTGGTGAGGCACGTCTGTCTGGAGACGGTCAACCGGCCGGGCATAGCCTACGCCGATCGTCTGGTAGGCACGGCGGCGGTACGCGGCGTTTGCCCGGAATATGGCGAGATGCGCAATGAAGTGGCTTCGGAAGGCCGGTGGATCAATGCCGCCGATGAACTGGAGCGCCGCCGCGTCATCTTTCTGGGTTCACGCGTGCGCGAACAACTTTTCAGCGGCCGTCCTGCCGTGGGCGAAACCGTGCTGGTGGGGGGCGTGCGCTTCGAAGTGATCGGCGTGATGACGCGGAAAATTCAGCTGAGCAATTATTTTTCCAGCGACGACGAATCCGCCTGGATTCCCTACAGCTCAGCCGGCGATCTCTGGAACACCAAGTACGCCTCGGTCATGGTCTTCTCGCCCATCGCACCGCAATTTGAGAAGAAGGCCATGGCCCAGGTGCTGGCGGCGGTGGCCACGCGGCAGAATTTTTCTCCCACCGATCCCAAAGCTTTTCAAATGTTCGGCCGCGATGAATTCCGCCCCATCATTGACGGGCTCACCATTGGCCTGCAGGTCTTGCTTACCTTCATCGGCACCCTGACGCTGGGCATCGGCGGCGTCGGCGTGATGAACATCATGCTGGTCTCGGTGGATGAGCGCATCCGGGAAATCGGTTTGCGGCGGGCGCTGGGCGCCAAGAAATGGCATATCAAGGCCCAGTTCTTAGCGGAAACTCTGCTCATCATGCTGCTGGGCGGGGCCGCGGGCGTGCTGCTTTCCTACCTCATTTCCATCGCAGTGGGCACTCTTCCGCTGATGGGGCCGCTGTTCGAAGACGACTCCGGCGCGGCGGACATCCACTTGAAAATTTCCCTGGCGACCGTGATGTTGTCTGCTCTGGTGTTGCTGGTGGTGGGCGTCGTCAGCGGATTGGTCCCCGCCCTGAAGGCCTCCAAGCTCGATCCCGTGGAAGCGCTGCGCTACGAATAATCAGCGGGGTTGGGCCGCCGCGGGTTGATTGGGCGGGGCCTGCGCCGGCGTCATTTGCCGTTCCACCGCCCAGATTGCCGCCTCATCCTTTTCGAAGGGATAGACGTGCACCATCCAGCCGAAGATCTGCGGCATAAAGCGTCCTCCGGCATCTTCGCAGGCCTCGCGTGTGCTGATGGAGCCACGCAAGCCAAATTTTGGACGGGGCCCCCACATCTCGTTTTTTCTGTCTTCAGGCGGCAGACACAGATTAATGTGCGCGTGCCACTGCGCAATGCTCAAAGGGATGCGTTCTTCCAATTGTTCGCGCGAGGCGCTTTTGGGCGCGGTGTACATGACCCCGACCAGTTTGTAGCCGTCGCCGCTTCTTTCGTACAGCAGCGACGTGGGATGGTTGGGATTGAAGTGCAGCGCGGCCTCAAAGGCGTAACGATAGTTGGTGAAGTGATATTGCTTCTGGGGAACATTGGGCAGGAAGATCTTGTAGCCATCGGCCAGCGCGGTCTTGTAGTTCCCGTATTGTTCGGCCACTTTGCGGGCAGCGGTGACCACGACGCCGGCGCGCTCCTCGTCCCCGGGGCGCAGGCTCCGCAGTGGCGTCATGCGCATGTGCGGGCCCATCTCCATGTGCCGGTCTTCCATGGTGTGCATGGCGTGGGTGCTGGTGGGATCGGCCGAGGTGGGCCCCTCCTGGATGCTCTCCGTCTTGGGAGGATGCATGTTCCACATGTCCATGCCCGGCATGTCCTGCGCGGAGCTTGCGCTCTGCGCCCAGAGCAGGCCGGCAAACGACAAAATGGCGGTGATGACTACCAGCGTGGATCGCATAGTTCCTGGGTGGAGAAAACCCGAAACTCCCACTCTAGTTTCGGCGATTTACCCGGCAAAGGAGAGTTACGGCAGTAATCAGGATGGTTAAGCGGATTTGGCAGTGTCTGCGGCGATGAGTCCCAGAGATTGCAGAAGTTCGCTTGCCGCCTGTTGTCCGGAGCGCACGCAGTCCGGTACCCCGATGCCGCGGTAGCCATTGCCCGCCAAGGCCAGCCCGGACAAGCCACGGCGCAAGTTCTCAATCCGCTCCAAACGTTCCAGGTGCCCTACGTTGTATTGCGCCATGGAGTGCTTCCAGCGGTAGACGCGCGCGAACAGCGGTTCCGCCTGCAAGCCCAGGACCTGCCGCAGTTCTTCCCGCGTCAGGCGTAGGATTTCTTCATCAAACAGATCCAGTACCTGCTCATCGCGGGAACCACCCAGGAAGCAGCGTAGGAGGGCGCGATCGGCGGGCGCGCGGCCGGGGAATTTGTTGTGCACAAACGTGGCGGCCAGCATACGCTTGCCTTCGCTGCGTGGTACCAGAAACCCGAAGCCTGGAGGCAGCGCTTCGCGCACTTTCCGGTCGTAACCCAGCGCCACCGTGACCGACGAGCTGTAGGGAATGCCGCGTAATTCGCCGGCCAGTTCGGGGCTCGCCATATGCAGGAGTTCCGCCGCGGCCGCTGTGGGCACAGCCACGATGACGGCGTCGAAATGGTCCGACTGCAATCCCGCAGAAACCATCCAGCCATTGTCTTCCGGAGTTACCGCGATGACCGGCGAGTTGGTGTGCAAGGCTTCTGCCGGCAAGGCAGCGAGCAGGGCATCCACCAGTTGCTGCATGCCACCCTTTAGCGAGGTGAACAATGGAGGTTTGGCGCCGCTGCGCGCCTTTTTGCGGGCCGCCAGCATGGCGCGTCCCAGGCTGCCATATTTAGCTTCCATCTCGGCGAAGCGCGGCAGCACGGCGCGAACGCTGAGCTGGGAAGCGTCCCCGCCATACACCCCGGAGAGTAGAGGATCGGCAAGCCGGTCCACCATTTCCAGGCCATAGTGGCGTTCGACGAACGCTGCCACCGTTTCATCTCCACTGGCGCGATGCGGGGGATGGAACCACTCCCGCGCCATGCGTAGTTTCATGCCAGGGGAAAAAAGAGGAGAAGCCGCCGTCGCGATGGCCTTGGTGGGCACCAGAAACATGAGCCCATCCGGCATCTCGATAAGCCGCCCCTTGACCAGGATGTAGGTCTTGCGCGCCGCATCGTTCGAGCCCACCAGATCGCCGCCGATGCCGAGCTTCTTACACAACTCCGTGGCCCAGGGCTTTTCCGTGAGAAACGAATCGGGGCCGGCTTCGATCACACAGCCGTCGACTTTTTCGGTCCGCAGTACTCCACCCAGGTGTGGGGAGCGCTCAAACAGCATGTATTGCAGATTCACCCCGACGCGACGCTGTTCCTCGAGGGCGAATGCGGCCGCCAGCCCGGAGATGCCACCGCCGAGAATGGCAATGCGCTTCATGAATCTCCCAGCCGGGCGCGGGTGATTTCCGCCATGGCGGCGGCCAAAAGCGGCGAGGCATTCAACGACTCGGCCCGCCACAGGCGCAGGCCTTCCTTTTCCGCCAATTCACGGAAGGCAATATCGATGTCGTAGAGAATCTCCACGTGGTCGCAAAGGAAGCCGATGGGCTGAATGAAGATTCCGGTGTGCCCCTGCGCCTTGAGGCCCAGGATCGTGTCCTCCACGGTGGGGCCGATCCACGCGCCCCCGGACATACCCTGGCTCTGAAAGGCGAAAGTCCAGCCCTCCTCGGGGAGTCCGGCTGCTTTGGCCACCAGCGCGGCGGTTTCTTTGGCTTGCGCCTCGTAGGGATCGCCCTCGCTGATCGTCCGTTGCGGCACGCTGTGCGCGGTGAACAGTACCGGCACTGAACTTTCGCTTTCCCGGCGGGCCCGGTCTAGTCCGGCGCGCAGTCTCTCGGCAAAAGCTTCGATCAGTCTGGGATGATCGTGCCAGGCCTCCACGAAATCGATTTGAAATTCTGCTCCGCTTTGCGTCAGCGCGGCCTTGTACAGCCCGACGCTGGTCCGGGAATTCTGCGGCGCCAGGCAGATCACCACGGCGCGCTCCACCCCGTCGGCGTGCATGGCATTTACCGCATCCTGGATAAAGGGTTTCCAGTTGCGCATGCCGACGTAGACCGGCAATCCCAGTTGCTGGGCGAGAAGCTCCCCCTGTTGCAACGTGATCTCCGTCAGTGGAGAACGGCCGATCAGCCCGTAGCGGTGCTGGACTTCGGCAATGACCTGGGGCGGCAGCGGACGTCCTCCGGTGATGCAGCGGAGAAATTCCGGAATTTCTTCCACCGCCTCGGGACTGCCATGGGCCAGAAGCAGCACCGCGGTCTTGCGGGAACCAGGATTTTCTGTCATTTCATTCCCCGGGTTGTGCGCTCTTTGCCGAGCACGGGCGTTATCGTGAGTGTTCCTGCACTAACTTCGCCAGCGCTTTGACGTTGTCTACAGGCGTCTCGGGCAAAATACCGTGGCCCAGATTAAAAATATGTCCCGGCTTGCCCGCCGCCCGGCGCAGAATCTCCTGGGCGCGGGTTTCGATCTCTTTCCAGCCCGCGAACAAAGTGACCGGGTCTAGGTTGCCCTGGACGCCGCCCTGGTTGCCCAGAATTTTCCAGCCCTCGTCCAGCGGGATACGCCAGTCGAGCCCAATGACCTCCGCCCCGGTTTCTTGCATGGAGGAGAGCAGGGTGGCGCTGTCCGTTCCGAAATAGATGACGGGCGCCCCGGTCTTTTGCAGTTGCCGCACCAGTTCGGTGGTGCGAGGCAACACGTAGCGGCGGTAGTCGTCCACGCTCAGGCATCCCACCCAGCTGTCAAATACCTGAATGACGTCGGCCCCGGCGTGGACCTGCTCCGTCGCATAGGCCGCTGTCACCGCCACCAGCTTGCCTAGCAGTTCGTCCCAGGCCGCGGGCGAGGAGTACATCAGCTTCTTGGTGTGGATGTAATGGCGGGATCCTCCGCCCTCAATCATGTAGCTGGCCAGGGTAAAAGGCGCGCCGCAAAAACCGATCACCGGCACTCGCTCGGCGAAGTGTTTGGCTACCAGGCGCACTGCCTGAGAGACGTAGCCGAGCTCCGCGGCCTGGTCGGTGCGCAGGCGCTCGACATCGGCCTGAGTTCGTATCGGCTGCTCGATGACCGGCCCTTCGCCGGGAGAAAAGTGAAAGGGAAGTCCCATGACTTCCAGGGGGAGCAGCAGGTCAGCGAAGATGATGGCTGCATCGACGCCCAGAATTTCGGCGGCGGTAATGGTGACCTCAGCCGCGACCTCGGGCTTCTTGCAAATCTCAATTAAGGAGTATTGTTTGCGGACGGCCCGATATTCCGCCATGTAGCGTCCTGCCTGGCGCATGAACCAGACAGGCGTGCGGTCGACCGGCAAACCCTTACAGGCCTTTACGAAGCGCGATTGAGAAGCGGACATGAACCATCCAATGTAGCATTTACCGGCGGTTCCCGGGCAGAGTGACCCGGAAGCCCGTTCCAGCGAAGAGACAGCCCGGAAGTCTTCCGAAGTTGGAAAAGCGGCTAGACCGCCGCCCCTTCCAGCCCATATACAATTTACGATTTTCCCAAGACAACCACTGTGATTCCATGTTTTCTGTCTAAGACTTGTAAACCCTTGCAAAATCTGTAAGTTGATCTCACTTTTTGGCAATCTCCCCGTCTAACTCCGCAAGACTGTATGGCTTCGAGGCAGGTCGGCTGTTGTCTTTGCTTCGAAAGGGCGCGGCGGGAACGGATGGCGAGTTCTTTTCGTATCTCTGCTGGTGGAAAGCTCTGCTGGTTTTTGGGGGTGAGGTATGGCAATGGGCAGTCTGGTCAACGCTGGAGGGGTGGTCATGGAAAGCAGTCATCCAGGCATTGCTGGCAACAAAGGACTTGCAGGCGGTGACGATTCCCATGTGCAGGAAGTAGTTCGGGCCGCGCACGAAGAATTGCGACAACTGATGCGACAACGTTCGGAGATCATGAAGCGCATCGGAACGGTCAAGCAGACGATTGTAGGCTTGGCCAACTTATTCGGGGACAACGTACTCAACGAAGATCTCCTGGAACTGATTGACCGCAAAGGAAGTGGCCGCCAGCCGGGCTTTACTAAAGCTTGTCGCATGGTGCTGATGGAAGCGGGCCGTCCACTGGGCGCGCGCGAGGTCTGTGAGCACATCCAGCAGCGGGTCCCACCCGTGCTCCTGCGCCACAAAGATCCCCTGGCCTCGGTCACTACTGTGCTGAATCGCCTAGTCGACTATGGGGAAGCCCGGGCCGTGGTGCGCGAGAACGGACGCCGGGCCTGGCAATGGGTGTCAGACCCTGCCCACGCGGCGGGCGGCAACGGGGAAGCCTCGGAATTCTCCGAAATCTGACAGCTTGGCGGTCCACAACGAGATTGCCTTTCCAAGCCGGCTGCGAGGCCGGCTTTTTCTGTCTGGTAGACCACAAGCAGGTGGAAGTTCCCGGGCGGACCCCCGGAACTGGGCTTATAATGCCGTTGCTTGCCCCGAGAGGTCCCGCCGTGGTCAGGCATGTCTTCCAGGCCGTCGCTGTCTGCCTCCTTTCGGCGGGGATGTGTGCCCAAACCAGCTCTCCTGCTATTCCTCCCCTGGCGTCCCCAAGGGTCCGCTTCGAAGGCATCACAGTACTCTCTCTCCAGGAACAGAAGGCGCTTGTCGAAGAAGTCTTAGAGCAGTTTTCCTCCGAGACATGGCAGCAGGCCCCGGAATCACTTGCCCAAACCCTGCAAGCGGCCGTTTTGCAGGCCTACCAGCAAAAGGGCTACTGGAAGGCGCAAGCCCGCGCGGTGTGGGAGAACAGTCCTTCGGCGGAATTGGTGGTCCGCGCCGGCGTGGAGGGGGTTTCTTATATGTTGAAGGATGTTCGTTGGAGCGGAGCCATCCTTTTCCCGGAAGACGAGTTGCGGCAACAGCTGGCCATGCAGCCCGGAGATGTTTTGCAGCGCAGCCGCATTCTGGCCGGCGCTGCCGCCCTGCAACGATTCTATGATGCCCATGGTTACAAGAACTACGCGGTCATGCCTGAACTCGAGTTTGAGGAAGCTCCCCACAATGCCATCCTTCACATAGTGGTGGAGAAAGATGGCCAGCTGCGCTTCCGCAATCTGGCGGTTCTGGGCTTGGAGCGGCCGCACGCGGAAAAGTTGGAGCGGCAATGGGCGCAAATGCGTGGGCAACCCTACTCGCCCGACAAGCTGCGCTCCTTCCTGCAAAAAGTCCTGCACACCCGCCCGGGGCAGGACCCCCTCGACTACAGCGCCAGTGATGTGGACCTGGATGCTCACAGCGTCGATGTGCGCATCACCTTCATCCCCCGGGCCTCCCAAGCCGAGGTCAGCGCTCCCAAGCCCTAGAAGTCTTCACTGCTCGTGTGGGAGCGGGCGTTCCGCCCCCTCGGCATGACGAGCAAGCTCAAGAGAAGATGAGTAATGGAAAAGCATTATTGAGCCGCCCCGGAGCCGCGGGGATAATCACGGCTCTGGAAAGACACGCCGTGGGGGCGTGTCGCGTGTTCAGAAAGTCTCAATTCAATTTCAAGCAAAGGCTAGCCATGGCGCATATCGACCTTCCTGCAGGGTTGCCCGGCATCCGCGGTCCCATGACCTTCAGTCCGGAAACGGCGGGCCCCATGCGGGACCTGGCACAGACTCTCTTGCACGATCCACACACGTTGACCTCCGGGGAACGCGAGTTGATTGGAACTTACGTTTCCTTCCTCAATGACTGCTACTACTGTCAGAGCTGTCATGGCTCCACCGCCGCTTGTCATCTGGGGAATAACGAGGAGCTGGTGGCCCAGGTGAAACGGGATTTTGAGCAAGCCGCCATCTCCGAGAAGTTGAAAGCGCTGCTCAATATTGCCGGCAAAGTGCAACGAGGCGGAAAATACGTGACTCCTGCCGATGTGGAGCGGGCGCGGCAACAGGGCGCGACCGACAAGGAAATCCACGACACGGTGCTGATTGCCGCGGCCTTCTGCATGTTCAATCGCTATGTGGATGGACTGGGCACCTGGGCCCCCCAGGACCCGGAACTTTATCGCGAGATCGGCAAACGGGTCTCCCAGCATGGCTACCAGCCACTCCGTTCCCAGGAACCGCTGCAGGCGCTGGAGAAGTATCGCAGTGATCCGCAAACAGTAGTGGGTTAGGCGACTTACCCCAACTTCCACCACGTTGCTGCCAGGAGTGTGCTTATGGCTCCTGGCGCACCGTGGGCATGGTTTTCGGCGCGGTCATGGCATGCGGAGTTCTGGCGGGACTGGGGACCGCGTTGGCGCAGCATATTTTTTGATCCGCGCCTGCTAAAGAATCTATCTCCCGCACTTTGCGGCGGTGGCAGAAAAAGGATATTCTTCCCCCGGAAATGGGATCCGCGAACATGTTCTCGAACCCCGCTTTCCCACCTTCCCGTGAGGCAACCGCCTCCTTGTCGCGCCCGTTCTGATATCTTTTACTTTCAGCCTTGTCATGACGGAAGCACAGCGTAGACAACGATTCGCCATCATCCTTTGTTTCGGACTGGTTTACTTCTTCTGGGGTTCGACGTATCTCGGCATCAACATCGCCGTCGAGCACATCCCTCCGGCTCTCTTGTGCGGAACCCGCTTCCTGGCCTCCGGCGCCATCATGCTTTTTTACTGCCGCTTGAGCCGTCGCCGCATCCTTTACAGCTGGCGGCAGCTGGCCTGCATGGCCGCGGTGGGCATTCTGCTGCTGATGGGAAGTAACTTGACGCTCTCGTATGCCGAAAAATATGTGCCTTCCGGTCTCTCCGCCTTGATCGTGGCCATTACGCCGCTCTGGTTTCTGGTGCTGGACAGCTGGCTGCTGGGAGGGCACCACATTTCGCCGCGCGCCAAATTGGGCTTGTCGCTGGGAATCGTGGGACTGTTCGTATTACTGTGGCCGCAGCTGCTGCACACCGGCTCCCTGGGCCGGGCGCAGTTCTGGTCTTCGGTCAGTCTCATCTTTGCTTCCTTTACCTGGGCCCTGGGCTCGGTTCTGGCCAAGCGTTGGAAGTCTCCCGACGTCGATCCTTTTTCTGCCATGGGCTGGCAAATGACCGCGGCCGGTGTTTCCAACATGATCTTTGCCATCGTCGGGCGAGACTATACCCGGGTCATCTGGACGCCTCGCGGCATCGCGGCGGTGGTCTATTTGGTGACCTGCGGCTCCCTGGTGGGCTATACCGCCTACATCTGGCTCCTGGGACACGTGTCCACGCCCAAGGTCTCCACCTATGCCTACGTGAATCCCGTCGTGGCCGTCTTTCTCGGCTGGCTGATTCTGCACGAGAAGATCGATCGCTTCATCCTTGCCGGTACCGCCATTGTCGTGGCCTCCGTGGTTCTGGTGACCAGCGCTCAGGTCAAGGCCCGCGCTCCAGAGCCTCTCTCGGTGGAAGGCTAGCGATTCTCCGCCGCATCGGCGGCGCTGTCTTCGGCATCGCTGACCATGTCGATGGAGCGGCCGTGGACCGCATAGGTGGTCTTGCTCCTGCCAGCCGGCGCAAAAGTGACCCGCACCGGTCCGCGCTGCCAGGTTGGGGCCGGACACAATTCGGGACCGGCGCCGGCTTCCCCTAAAGATTCCCGCAGCAGCGGTTTGCGCCGTCCCCACTGCAGGACCACGGCATACATTTTCCGGCCATCTTCCGAGAGGCCACAATAGGCGGCGTAGTCGCGATACCATGCCGCCTGGCTGAAGGCGGCATCGAATTCGGCCAGCGGGAGCGAGGAAATGCGTCCCGCCATGCGGTCGACCAGTAACCATCCTCCGGGTTCCCAGCCCCAGCGCAGCGGGCTCTCGCCGGGCAGCGTATCATTCATACGTACCGCCCGTTGCACCGTGAACCAGCGGTCGGTAATATCATGCGGCAGCCCCAGGGTGAACTCTCGCTGCCGTCCGTCTATGAAGAGGGGGCGGACTTTGAGGTCCCGGGCCGGGCCGGACTCCTGACGGTACCAGGAGACCGAAACCCATTTTCCAAAGACAATAATGTGGGGCTTCCCCGCCGCCCACGTCGTGGAAAGCAACAAAAACGCCTGCAACACTATGACGCTCAGGCGAATCATATCTGGCAGCCTAGGCCTCATCGGGTTGAGAAAACAAGGACCTACCGCACAACTTCAAAAGGTTTGTGCAGAATCGGGAAACCGCCGTGCTTCATCGCTTGCGTAGTTCTGCTATATTGCTTTCGGCCCGCACGTGGCCCGCGCCTGTGGACGAGCGCCCTTACGCGGCAGACTTGCAAATTGCCCACGCACGACAAAAATTGCCCCAAAAGACTTACAGCATCGTCATTCCCGCCTACAACGAAAGCGCGCGCTTAGGGCTGACTCTGGAAAAGATCATGGCGTGCATCGCCGACTCGCAGTGGGACGCCGAGATCGTGGTGGTCAATGACGGCTCGCGCGACAACACCGCGGACATCGCCCGCTCCTTCGCTGAAAGATTTCCTCAGATTTCTGTCATCGAGAACCCCGGCAACCGGGGCAAGGGATATAGCGTGCGCAATGGCATGCTGCACACCACGGGCCGGGTCCTGCTTTTTTCCGATGCGGACCTGTCGTCACCTCTGGAAGAGGCGGCACGATTGTTTTCCGCTATTCAGGCCGGGGCCGACGTCGCCATCGGTTCCCGTTGGCTGGATGCCGACTTGCAAACCCGTAAGCAGCCGCTTTACCGCCAGCTTTTCGGACGCATCTTCAACCTGGTCCTGCGGGTGGTGCTGGGGCTGAAATTTAAGGACACCCAGTGCGGCTTCAAGGCCTTCACCCGGGAAGCCGCGTTGGCCATTTTCCCTCTGCAACGCATTGAACGCTGGGGATTTGATCCGGAACTCTTATTCCTGTCCAGAAAGATGGGCTTCTCTGCCGTCGAGGTCCCGGTGCGCTGGGCCCATAGTTCGGGGACACGCCTGCATCCTCTGCGGGACGGTTTCCGCATGTTCTGCGATGTCCTGCAGATACGCTGGAATTCCATTACGGGAAAGTACAGTCCTCCCACGCCTTAGCCTCACCCCTTTAGGAAGCGGCCGCTTTGGCTTGCCGCAGCGGTCGTGGCACGACGCCCAACCCCTTGATGCTGATGAGGGTAAGCACAGTGGCGCAATTTCGGCACAGCCAGAAATATTCGGTGCGCCCGGGTGCTTTTTTGCCTGTGCCGGAGAACTCCGGCATGCCGGGTTGGTGGTCCGGAGGGTCAAAGCGGAAAAGCTTGCCGTCCCGCATGTAGAGAAAACGTTCCGAGCAATCAGGGTTCGCGCACTTCGACAGCATGACTCCACTCCCAACAACCCCTAGGGCCCGATCATTTCTTACTGTAGCGCGTTTCCCGGTGTCCGGGAGCCGTGGAAAACTTAAATTTTTCTTGCCAACGCCTCCCGTACTTTACCGCCCATTTCGCTCGTGCTGAGAAATGGCTGCCCGGACGCGACCAGGTCGCGAGTACGGTTGCCGGCTTGCAGCACCGCCGCCACCGCGCTTTCGATGGCCGCCGCTTCCTTCTCCAGATGGAAGGAGTGCCGCAACAACATGGCGGTGGAGAGAATCGTGCCCAGGGGATTGGCAATGCCTTTGCCGGCGATATCGGGGGCCGAGCCGTGTACCGGCTCGTATAAAGCCACCCGCCCTCCCACGCTGGCTGACGCCAGCAGCCCCAGCGACCCAATCAGGCCGCCCGCCTGGTCGGAGAGGATGTCTCCAAACATGTTCTCGGTGAGGAGCACGTCAAAGTCTGCCGGCCGGGCCACCAGAATCATGGCCGCCGAATCCACATACATGTGGTTGAGCTGCACCTCGGGGTAGTCCTTGGCCACCCGGACCGTGACCTCGCGCCACAGCCGCGAGCAATCCAGCACGTTGGCCTTGTCGATGGAGGTGACTTTGCGGCGGCGGCCGCGCGCCAGCTCAAACGCCACGCGCGCGATGCGCTCAATTTCCGGCTCGCTGTAGCGCATAGTGTCGACTGCTTCCCGCTGGCCCGCCTCGCCTTGGGTGGAGCGGGGTTGTCCGAAATAAAGCCCGCCCAGCAGCTCCCGCACAATCATGATGTCGGTGCCGCGAATATTTTCCGGTCGCAGGGGAGAGCAGTCCTCCAGCGACGGGAAACACACCGCGGGCCGCAGATTGGCGAAGACCCCCAGCTCGCGCCGCAGCCGCAACAGGCCCGCCTCCGGGCGAAGCGGCCCGGGAACATGATCAAAGGCCGGACTGCCCACCGCGCCCAGCAGCACCGCTTGCGCGGCCAGGCAGCCTTGCAGGGTCTGCGCCGGCAAGGGATCGTTCTCGGCCTGCAAGCCAGCGCCGCCTACGGCATATTTCGAAACCTGCAGTTGATGTTGAAAGCGAGAAGCGACCGTTTCCAGGACCTGGACCGCCTGGTCAGTCACTTCCGGACCAATGCCATCGCCGGCAAGGACAGCAATCTTTAGCAGCATGATTTTTATGATTTGGACGGATGGCAAAGCTCAGGCAACTCGCGAGCCGTCGACCGCGCCCAGCAAAAATGCTATCACACAAAGTTTGTCAAAAAAGAAAACCGGCCGCTTTCAGCGGCCGGTGCAGTTCCGATCTGGGCCTACACTCCCCACAGATAGTCTTCCTGCTCGTTGTGATGTTCCGCCATGGGATTGACGTGCAGCGGAGCGGCGGCCTGCGGCGGCGCCGGCTTGGCCAGTTTCTCCGCCGCCTCCTGGGCAATGGCGGCTTCACTCTGCGGCGTGGCCCTGGGGGCCTTGTTGCCGAAAGTCTCGCGGATCAGCTCCAGCAAATGATGGTCCTGCACATGCTTGATCTTGTCGGCCAGCACCACGAAATGGCGATACAGTTCATCCAGCTCGCGGCGCTCAAAGGCGTAACCCAGCTGCTCGCAGCGCAGTGCCAGCGCGTGCCGTCCCGAGTGCTTGCCCAGAATCAGGCGCGAGTCCGGCACTCCCACTGACTGCGGCGTCATGATCTCGTAGGTCAGCGGGTTCTTGAGCACGCCATCCTGATGGATGCCGGCTTCGTGCGCAAAGGCGTTGCGCCCGGTAATTGCCTTGTTGGGCTGTACGGGAATTTCCGTGATCTCGCTCAACAACTGGCTGGCGGGAAACAACTGCTCGGAGATAACGCCGGTGTCATAGGGAAATTGGTCGGCGCGTACGCGTAACGCCATCACAATCTCTTCCAGGGAGGCGTTGCCGGCGCGTTCGCCGATGCCGTTAATAGTGCACTCCACCTGGCGGGCGCCCGCCCCCACCGCGGCCAGGGCATTGGCCACCGCCAGGCCCAGATCGTTATGACAGTGCGCGGAAATCGTGGCTTTCTCAATGCCCCGCACCCGCTGGCGAATGCTCTGGATCAAATGCCCAAATTCGCTGGGGACGGTATACCCCACCGTGTCCGGAATATTGAGGGTCGTGGCCCCGGCTTCAATCACCGCTTCCAGTACCTGGAACAGGAATTCCGGGTCGGTGCGGGTAGCGTCTTCCGGCGAAAATTCGATGTCCGGACAAAAAGAGCGGGCCAGACGCACCGAGTCCGCCGCCTGCTTCAGGCACTGTTCCCGCGACATCCTCAATTTGTATTTCAGGTGGATGTCCGAGGTGGCCAAAAATACGTGGATACGGGCGCGTTCCGCCCCCTTGAGCGCATTCCAGGCGCGTTCAATGTCGGGAACCACGGCCCGCGCCAGGCCGGCGATTACCGGCCGGCGAATTACCGCAGCGATGGCCTGTACCGCCTCAAAGTCGCCGTCGGAGGCAATGGGGAATCCGGCTTCAATCACGTCCACGCCCAGGCGGTCCAGCTGGTGCGCCACGCGCAGTTTTTCCTGCGTGTTCATGCTGCAGCCCGGCGACTGCTCGCCATCGCGCAGGGTCGTGTCGAATACCGTGATGCGGGTCTTTTCCATCCCAAAAACCTCCTCAGGGACTAAGGGTCTGATGTTACGCGGGGTCAATCATAAAGAAAAGTTCTTAATATTTCATTTATGATTAGAAAATATGATTCTATAAGAAAATCTAATGGTATTCTCAAATAAGATTACATAGGGGAGTGCCCATATGGATCTGGCGCAGCTGGAGGTCTTTCTTACCGTAGCACGAGAGGGCCGCTTCTCCCGGGCGGCGGAAAAACTGTTTCGCACCCAGTCGGCAGTCAGTCAGACCATCCACAAACTGGAAGAAGAGATCGGCGAGCCCCTGTTTGACCGCTCCTCGCGGGAAGGTCTGCTGACCGATGCCGGCCAGGTGCTGCAGGAATATGCCGAGCGCCTGCTAAACCTGCGGACCTCCGCCCAGGAAGCGCTGGCCGAACTGCGCGAGCTGCAAAAAGGGAAGCTCACCATCGCGGCCAATGAATTCACCGGGTTGTGCCTGCTGCCGGTGCTGGGTGAGTTTCAACGCATCCATCCCATGATTCGCATTACCGTGCAGCGGGCGCTGGGCAGCCATATTCCCGGGGATGTGCTGCGTCACAATGCGGAGTTCGGCGTGTTGACCTATGATCCCCAGGACCCGCAGCTGCAATCCGTGGTGGTCTACATGGACGAACTGATTTTTGTGGTCCCGCCCAAACATCCTCTAGCCGGAGAAAGGGAAGTCAGCATCCGGCAGTTGGGCGCGGAATCGTTTGTGGCGCATATCGTGAATTCGCCTTATCGCGAGAAGGTGATCCAGGCCTTCCAGAAATACAAGACCCCGCTGCACATGGCGGTGGAACTGCCGACCTTGCAGGCCATCAAACGGTTTGTGGCCATGGGCCACGGCGTGGCTTTCTTACCGGAAATCAGCGTGGAGAGCGAACTGTCGCGCGGAGAACTGGTGCACATCCGGGTGCGCGAGTTGCAGGTGCACCGCCAGTTGCGCCTGATCTATCGCAAGACGGCCAGCCTGTCGCATGCCGCGCGGGCGTTCCTGAAGGTGACCGAAGCCCTGGCTGTGGAACGCAAGGGAAGATACTGCTTTCAGCGGGAACACTGAAAAATCGCGAGGAGACGTTGGGGTACAACGTCTCCTCAAGCGGATAGTCTTAAGCCGATTGCTGCGGCGAAGCCAGCAACGCTTCTTCGAGTGCGGGATAAACCGTGAACACCGAGGTGAGCCGGGTCAACTGCAAGACCTGGCGCACATGCCGGTTGGGGGCCGCCAGCCGGAGGCTGCTCCCGGCCTTCTGGGCGGCGAGCAAAATCAGGATCAGTTCGCCCAGTCCCGCGCTGTCCACGGTCTCTACCTGACTCAGTTCCAGCACGATCGGTCTGCGCTGCGAAAAAAGTTCCGTGACCTTGGCGGTCAACGTCATGGCTTCCTCGCGAAAAGTAATGCGACCGGAGCAGTGCAGTACCAGGGCGGGGCCCACCTGGCGAACTTCTAATTTCAAACGCGTGTCGTTGAATGCGTTTACTTTCGGCAGCAAGCTGGTGGTAGCGGAGGCTGGGGAGGCAGACGGGCAGAGGGTTGCTTCAGTCATAAAACGCACTTCCATTTCTAGATTTCAGCTTACAGATTAGACTCCGCAGGGGCGTTTAAGAACTGTGAATATTCGTTAAATCTTGTAACCGAAAGTATTGGTACTCTCAGGCGAAATCGCTATTTCCCAAAATATTTCCGAGGGTTTCCCACAGCCCGATTTTGCCCTCGCCGCATCTAACGGAACAGCGCCATTACTATTTTTTGGAGGAAGAAGTTCCGTGCGTAGAATCAGTTACGTTTTTATTGCATTTGCGGTGCTAGCGCTGGCGGCCCATGCTCAGGTGCCTACCAGTGGGAATGTTTACTTTGGATATTCCTACTACAACACCAATCTCTCTTCCATCGACCGCGCCAATCTCAACGGTTGGACAGGTTCGCTGGAAGGCAAGGTGTTTCCCTGGGTGGGAATTGTGGCGGATATCAGCGGGCAATATGGTTCGCAGAATTTTCCCTCGGGTCTGCGCCAGATCAATACCGATGTCAGCGAACATAATTTCCTGTTTGGTCCGCGGGTCTCGGTTTCCGTCGGGAGAATTCGTCCTTTTGCGGAAGTCCTGATTGGGGCCTCGCATGTGCACACCGATGCTTTCGGAGGAGACACATCTTTCGGCACCGCCGTGGGCGGCGGCATCGATTACCACTTGTTCCACGCCCTGGCCTGGCGGGTGCAGGCCGACTACGTGCAAACTCGCTTCTTTGGTACCCGGCAGGACAATTTGCGGATGACTACCGGCCTGGCATTTCATTTCTAATTTGGGAAGAAAAAATCGAAGCGGCTTCAGCTGGCCAGTCCTGCGTAGTGGGTATCTTCCACTGCCAGGCTGGCCTCTTCGTCCGCTGGCTCAGGAGTGTAGAGCTCACGAGGCCGCGGCTGATATTCGTGGATCTCGACCCCGTTTTCTCCGGCCGTGACGTAAGTGGCGTGGGCGTCAATCCAGCCCCCGGAATTGTAGTAATGGACTCCGTCTTGCACCTGCTGCATGGCCACGTGGGTGTGTCCACAGAAGATACGATCCACCTGGTGCAACTTGGCATAGTGCAGGGCGCCTTCGGCGACTTTCGCCGACATGCGCAGCCAGCGCGTGTTTAGCCGGTCGATCCAGCGGGTCAGCGGCTTGCCTTTGAAGTCCAGCTTTTGCAGCTGCAAATACACCTGCGTCATCCAGTAATTCATGCGCAGGTTATTGATCACGAAGCCATCGAACTGGTGGCCGTGGATCGCCAGGTGCCGCAACCCGGCATACTCCCACGCATATTCCTGATACACCTTCACTCCCACCAGGTGCGACATGATCTCGGTCAGGCCGTGATCATGGTTGCCCTCGACCCAAACCACTTCCACCTGCCGCTTCGGGTTGGAGAGTTTGCGGATGTAGCTGAGAAACTTCCAGTGCTCTTTGGTGAGGCGGCCGAAGTTGAGATCGGCGAAGATGTCGCCCAGCAGGATCAGACGGCGAAAGCGATGGCTCTTGAGCGCGGCAAGGGCCTCCTCAGCCCGGGAGCACTCCGAGCCGAGGTGCACATCAGAAAGGATCAGCGTGTCGCAGGTAAGCGGATCCATGCTCCAGTTGTAGCGGAATCATGTTACGGGAGAATGAAAATTGCACTAAAAGTGGGCACCAGCACACAGAGGGTAACGGTTACCGGTTTCGAGGGCTGGCGATGGAGCTCAGCCCTGCGTGGGGGGCACATATTCCTTGGGCAAAGAGGAGCCTTCCCCGAAGAAATACTGCTCCATTTGCCGCACGATGACTTCCTGGTCCTCGCGCCGGGCGGGATTCAGGCGGTACTCGTTGAGCAGCATCTTGCAGTGCTCGACCCATTGGCCCCAGGCGGCCTGCGAGACATTCTCGTAGATCTTCTTGCCCAGATCGGTGTCGAAGGGCGGCTCCTCCAGACCGGGGAGCTGCTGTTGCAATTTCACACAGAACACTTTGTGCTCAGCCATACGTTCCTCTGTCAGAAATTATCTCATAGAGAAAAGTTCCCGAGGGCAGGGCCAGGGCTAGTGCGACTTCTTGCCTACCCGCAAGACCCATTTGTTGAAGGCATATCCGGCGAAGGCGCCGGCGGTGGTGATGGCCACATCGCGCCCCGAAAAGGATCCGCCAACCGATTTGTCGTGGGCTTCCTTGGCAATCCCGGCGCCCACGCCGGCCGCCAGCCCCAGCCAAGGACGGCGGCTCGCTGTCCCAGCCAGGTTGGAAATGGCAAAGCCGCCGACCACGTGCAGGGTCTTATGGATGCCCTGTTCATTGGACGGGACCGCGGCAGCGCCGGGAGCGTTCGGCAATTCCTGCGTGACGGCCATGGGCGCGAGGAGGACGAACATCAGGTAAAGGGAAACGATGCGCTTCATGGCGCCGCCTTTCCCTTGGTTTATCGGAGGAAAAAGACTGGCCAACAGGAGGAGAGCCTTTTGGGTATCGGCCGGCGATAGACACGGTTCCCGTTGTGGAACGGTCAGCCGTTTGGCATGCGCAGCCCGGTCACCGGGCCAGGCTGCGCTGGCCACTGGGTGGCCGGTTCAGTACCAGGCCACGGCAATATCGGTCAGATCCAGGGAGGTAGACTTTGCTCCTTGGGCAAACACCCGCCATACCGGCTGGCTGCGGTCGATGTCGCCGGCCACAATGGACCCATCCGGGCACCCGTAGTTGATGCGCATGCCGGCGATCGGCGCTGTGGCGTCGGTCATTAGCGTGCAGTGGCGGCCGTTGGCCAGTTCCAGGGCCCACGGCAGGGTGTCTTTCCAATCGCTTTTGGAAGGACTTTCCTGCGGCAGCGGAGAAGTGAGGGTCAGCAACGTGACATTGGCGCTCCACGGGTCGCGAACACAGGCCAGCACTTTAGGGTCCCCAGTCACGCTTTCCAGGCAGGGATCCTGGATGGCGTTGCCGACGGTGCAACGCCAGGCATCGGGACGGTCCGGGGAGGCGGCGGAGCGCGCGAAGCAGCTACCCTTTTCCTGCCCGATCACCGCGAAGCCGATGCCCACGTGACCCGACTGAAAGGGCGTGATCAGTTTGATCTGGGTGCGGGAAAAAGGAGGCGCATCTTCCGCCAAGGAAGATGCGCTCGAGAAGCACAGCATACTCATCATAAGAATTGCCATTGTTTTGGAAAACATAGTTCCTCGCTATCCGGGGCTTACTTGGCCTGCTGGTTCAGGGCAATCAGCTGGTTGTCGACCGCAAACACACCCGAGACCGTGTTGGCTTGCATGCCGGCCACCTGTTTGTCCATGGCCGAGTCCACTACGCCAGCCAACGTGACCCGCCCATTATCCACCAGGATACGGATGGGCTTCTGGGGGTCCGAGGCATACTTCTGTAGCGTCGGGTACTGGTAGATGGCGCGGAACAGCTTGAAGCGCAGTTCATCGTCGAACATCGAGGTCGGCGAAACTTCGATGTTGTCTACCACGTCCTTGACGCCGGGTGTGGTCGAGGCGATGGCCAGGGCGGAGTCGCGGCTGGGGTAGTCATGCACGGTGCCCCCTAAAGTCGCAATGCCGTCGTTGACCGCCAGGGTGATGGCGTTGAAAGCAATGCCCTGTCCCACCCGGTCGTAGCGCAGCTTGTCGGAAAGAATCTCCCGCAAGCGGTCATCGGGAACATTGCTCTGCACCTGCACATGGTTGCGGATGCCATCGACGTGCTTGATCCGCTTCACTTTCTTTTCCAGGTTGATGGCGTCGATATATAAATTGACCTTGCCCTCCAGGGTGACAATGCTGTCCTCGGTGGAAGCGGTGATGCCCTGATATTGCGATTTGCCCTGCAGATATTTGGTGACGTCCGACTGAATCTGCGGGTCGTAGTTGCCGGCAGCGAACGCCAGAGGAGCGGCGCATATCATGGCAAAGACCACCGCTAATCCTGACATCCTGCGAATCCTATTTGTATTCATAGAAGCCTTCCTTATTTGAAGTTCAATTCCACTGCTCAAGAGCTACTATCGCGAATTTCGCCGCGCCGCGCATCGCCGCATAGAAGGCTTTTTCGTTACTCCAGGCGGGCACTGCCGCCGGTACTATGATGGGGAAAGCATCGCTACCCCTTTCGGGTAATTGCGCCCTGGCGGCGGTTACTCGCTGGAACTGGCCTCGGATTTCTCCATGTCCGTAAGCGCATATCGCCCTAGCAGGAAGGGATGGGACGTCACCGGCGAGGTCTTGGCCCCGGTGGCTGGGTATGGTTCCTGCTGCAAGGTGGGGAAGCCCCAAATATTACCGTTGCGCAAATCGATGATCACCTTGCCCACGACCTGGCGGCTGCCATCGGGGGCGCGCAGGACGGAGGTCCCCGGCTCGATGTAATACGGCGAGTCGCTCGACTGCGCCATCACCGGGGGAGGAGCTATATAAGAATGTGCCGCCAATGCCGCCAGCGAAAAGGCGATGACCAGCAATAGAAGTGTTTTCTGCCAATCCGTTTTCATGGTTTTCTCCGCGGACCGGAATGGTTCCGGCCAGTTCATAATGATCATCCAATCACATGCAGATCAAGTAGGCTCAATTCCCCGATTTTGCTGCCAGGGTTTCGTCCAGCCAGTCGAACACGCGTTGATGGTAGAGCCTGCGCGCGGTGGTTTCGCAATGTCCGCCCGCTCCTTCCGCGAGAGTAAAAGGAACCATCACCTTGGGACAGAGTAGGGCGTCATAGAGCGTCTTTGAGCCTTTGGAGATAGCGTCGCCCTCGGAGGCTGTCAACAGGGTTGGACAATGGATTTGGTTGGCCACCGGGCTGACTCTGTAGCGCACCATTTCCCGGGCTAGATCGTACAGGGTATCGACGCCATGTACCCACAGGCCACGCTGAATAATCTTCCAGTGCAGAAAAGGGTCGGCTTGAGGAGAGCGCAGCCATTGTTCGATAGGTTCAAAGGGAGCAGGCCCGGCCGCGTCCAGGTCGGCCAGGACTTCCGGGGCCAGGGGGATGGTCCGCAGCCCGTCGCGCTGGTCCCATTGCCCAGGGTCGGCGATCAGGGCGGCAATCCGTTTTTCAAAGGCTGCCGCGCGAGGGGCGAGAAATCCGCCAAAACTCCACCCGCATAAAACAATTTTGCGGGGATCCACCTCCGGACGGGTCAGCACATAATCAATGACGGGCCGGACTACGTTCTCCCAGTCTGGCCGCATGGAAATGCCGTCGCGAAACAGGTTTCGTCCCTGCCCGGGCCCATCAAACAGCAGGCAGTGGTACCCGCGTTGTATAGCCGCGGGGCCATGCGCAAAGTACATTTCGTGAAGCGTGCCATCATAGCCATTCACAAACACGATGGTAGGACGGGGGGCGTCTCCTCCGGCGTGGAGGAAGTAGCCGGGCAAGGAGCCATTTTCAAAGGGAATTTCCACCGGCTCGATCATGCCAAAGCTCAGGCTGGCCGCACGGCGGAAGGTGGCGGATTCAGACTCAAAAGCAGTCTGCAACCGGGGATCCGTGGGTGCGCCAAACAACGGCATATAAGCGGCACGATAATAGGTGGAGGCGCGGAAATATGCCTCTTGCGCGCTGATGGCATGTCCCCGGCCCTCGCAGCTGCGGGCAATTTGCAGGATCCGGTCGGCAGTGCCAGTCCATTCCTGGTACCAGTCGTCCGCACCGCCGTTCCCCACCCGCTCTATGGTAGTGATACATTCCCCCAGGTCGGAACCGCCGTAAACGGCCAGGCCCAGGGCCCGCATGCCAAATGTTTCCCACATCGGGTTTTGACTTAGTACGTTCATAGCTCCCTTCCATACGGAGACGGAGGCTCAGCCGCCTTCGGTCTCCCGGTTTAGCGTGTACCCTTATGCAACGGCGGCCCCAGGAACTCGACGTTCCAGGGTTTGCCGAATTCATTCAACGCACCCAGGCTGCGGTTTCCTTGGGCCAGCACCTTGCCTAGCTCCGAGAAAAAGAGCTGTGCATCCATGCCCGGCAACATCAGGACCAGCTGACGCGCTGGTTTGTCCGTAATATTGACGAAAGTATGCGCTGCTCCGCCGGGTACGCTGACCACGTCGCCTTCTCCGGCTTCCAGTCGCTGCCCGTTGACCTCGTATAAATAGCGTCCTTCCATCACGCGAAAGACCTCGGTTTCCACGTGCCGATGCAGAGGCGGTCCAAAACCGGGAGCATTGATAGTTTCGAGAATGGTGAGCTCCTGCCCGGAAGCTTCCGGGGGCAAGCGCACCGTAAGGTCCAGTCCCAATTCCGGGATGTGCAGTGGAGAAACTTCCGGCTGTGACGAGTAGAAAAAATGAAATGACATAAGTTCCTTCCTAAGGCCGATGCCTTCGGCCAGTTACGGATTTATCCACGGAACAACAGCGACATTACGACCATGACCGTCAACAGGACCATGCTCATCGATACGGCGACGGCCCTTATGGTGTTTGGGGAACGACGGCTTTCTGTGCTTCCTGTGGCCATGAGCTTTTCTCCCGCCCCGATGGGCAAATCATCTTGAGTGCACTATGCCGGACTTTTTGGGCAGACACATCAGGAGATGGGAGGCTTTTTCCATAGCCCGGTAGGGCATGGCCGCATGCACTATGAAAGGCGAACGGAGAGTTACACGATCGGGTGATAGGGCTGGATCTTGTGGCGGCTACGTCTAGACACGCGCCCGGTCCGGATACCACTGGGTGAACTTCACTGCGCCGACTATCGCGATGACGGTGGTCCAGATGCCGACTCGCAGAGGCAAGCCAGGCATGGAAAGCATGATCAAATCGGCGACCACCATCACCAGAAATGCGATTGCCCAAACCCCTGTGATGATGTAGTTGGTATGCACAAATTCGCGGCTGCTCCAAACCTCGGGGCGCACTTGTTCCCTTGCATACTGCAAGGTAAAGGGCATTCGAATCGCCAGAGAGGTCAGCACGATCAGGAACAGCCCGGTATCCACGCGCAAGCGGACGCCTACCATCGACCAGCTCGCCCCGGTCAGCAGATGATAGGCGGAGAGCGCGGCGAAGACGATGGCCGTCCCGATCTCCAATACTCTTGCTTTCCGGTTAGGACTGACCACGTCGCGGACGATGAGCAGCAATGACACCATCGTGCCGCAAAGTAGACCGGCGGTCACGCTGGCCAGCCTTTCCACTACGGCGAAGAGGAAAAACGGCGCGAAAGCTAAAAGAACCATCATGCGTGGGCCACCGGGAATTGAGGGGTCATGGGGGTTTTATTGCTCCTGCCAGCCGCCGCCGAGCGCGTTATACAACTGCACCATGGCCTGCAGTTCATACAGGCGTGCCTGCGCCAGCGACAACTCCGCTGTATAGAGGTTGGTTTCGCTGGTCAGGACCTCCAGATAACTGGTTGCGCCCCCGTTATAGCGAAGAGAGGACAAATGCGCAGCGTCGGATGCGGAGTCCGACAGGAATTGCAGCTGGGCGCGAACCTCCTGCGCTTTCTGGTAGGCGACCAATGCGTCGGAAACATCACGAAACGCCGACTGCACGGTCTGCTGATAGGCCAGTATGGCTTCCTGCTGTTGCGCCTCCGCCAGCTTCACATTCGAGCGAATGCGTCCGGCGGTGAAAATGGGCTGGGCCAGGCCCGCGGCGAAGTTCCACAATATCGAAGGACCACTAAAAAGCCCGCTGAGTGCTCCGCTCTGCGTGCCGCCCCCGGCAGTCAGGGCAATCTGCGGGAAATAGGCGGCCCGCGCCACGCCGATCTGCGCATTCAAGGCGATCAGGCGTTGCTCGGCCTGCGCCACGTCCGGCCGGCGTTGCAGAATTGCAGAGGGAATGCCGGCGGGAATCTGCGGCGCGTGCACCTGCTCCGTGAGTATCTTGCCGCGCGGAAGCGGTCCGGGATACTTGCCGAGGAGTAGGCTCAGGAAATTCTCTTCCTGTTGAATACGGCGTTCAATGTCAGGAATCTGCGCCGAAGCGGTGTAGACCAGTTGCTCCCCCTGGCGCACATCCAGCATGGAGATCGATCCACCTTTTTCCTTGGTCGTAAGAAGCTTGAGAGACTCCTGACGCGAGGCCAAGGTGCGCCGGGAAATTTCCAGCTCCAGGTCAAGTTCGCGCAACTGAAAATATCCCGCCGCCACATTGGCCACCAGACTAGAGACGACGGAACGCCGGCCCCATTCGGTCGCCAGCAGCTGAGCGCGGGCCGATTCCGTCGCACTGCGGTACTGCCCCCAGAAATCCAGCTGCCAGCTGGCGGAGAGCGTGAGCTCTTCGGCGTTGATCTGGTAGTCCGGTTGAAGTTTGTTCTTCGGCGAGCGCAACACGGTGGCGGCCGCCCCGCCGGAGACAGTGGGAAACTGATTTGCCCGCGTGATGCCGAGTTGCGCCCGCGCCTGCTCAATCCGCGTGGCGGCCATGCGCACGTCGTAGTTCTGTTGCAGCGCGGTGCGGATCAGGCCCTGCAATTCCTGGTCTTGGAAGACTTCCCACCATTTGCTATCGCCCAGAGCTTGAGCCTGCGCGTCTTGCGGTCTTTCGTTCCGATAAACAGCAGGAAGACTTACGTCCGGCCGCTTGTATTTAGGTTGCAGGCTGCATCCCGCCAGCAGAAGAGGAAACGCCAGCATCCAGGATTTGTAGAAGACCCTCATGCTGCGCCCCCCTTCTTTTCTTCCTTATTGCCGAAGCGGGCCGATAATCGTTCCACCACCACGAAGGTCACGGGAATGATAAAGACGGCGATCAGCGTGGCTGCCAGCATGCCTCCGATGACCACGGTCCCCAGCACCTGCCGCGAGGCCGCCCCGGCGCCGCTGGCCGCCCATAGCGGCAGCATGCCCAGGATGAAAGCGAAGGCGGTCATCAGGATGGGGCGCAAGCGCAAACGCGCGGCCTCGAGAGCGGCCTCCACCAGGGGGATGCCGTTTTCGTAGTTGGCCCTGGCGAACTCCACGATCAGGATGGCGTTCTTGGCCGCCATGCCAATGAGCATGACCAGGCCGATCTGCGCATAGATATTGTTCTCCATGTTGCGCACCCATAGGGTGGCAAAGGCGCCGAACATGGCGATGGGCACGCCCAGTAGTACGCTGAAGGGCAGCGACCAACTCTCATATTGCGCCGCCAGAATGAGGAAGACGAACAACCCGGAAAGCCCGAATACCGCTGCCGGAGAGACGCCTTGGGCGGCCCTTTGCTCCTGATACGACATGCCGAGATAGTCGAATCCCATCTCCGGTGACATGGTCTGGTGGAAAACTTCCTCCAGCGCTTTGGTGGCTTGGGCGGAACTGTATCCGGGAGCAGCGCTGCCATTGATCTGCGCGGCGCGGTACTGGTTGTAACGCATGGTGAACTCGGGGCCGGCCTGGGAGCGGGATTGGGTAACGGTGCTGAGGGGGACCCACCCGCCGCTGGCATTGGTTACATAGAACTGTCCCAGATCTTCCACGCGCGTACGGTAGTCGCCTTCCGCCTGCACCCGTACCTGCCACTGCCGGCCGAATTGGTTAAAGTAATTCACCAGCGCACCGCCCATGAATACTTGCATGGTCTGGTAGACATCGCTGAGCCGGGCATTCTCCTGCAGGACTTTAGCGCGGTCCACATCCACAAATACCTGCGGGACGGTGGGCAGATAAGTGGTATTGAGGCCGGCCAGTTCCGGGCGCTTGCGCAGCGCCTCCATGAAGACCTTGACATTCTGCGAAAGGAAGTTAAGGTCCTTGCCGGCGCGGTCTTCCAGAATGAAGGTAAATCCGCCGGAAGCGCCGATGCCGGGGATGGCAGGCGGGGGAAAGGCAAAGGCAAAGCCCTCGCGCACGGAATACATCGCCGCGTTGATCCTTTTCAGGATGATGTCAGCATGCTCGTCGGCCGCTTCCCGCTGCGACCAGGGTTTCAGGGTCACAAAGAAGAACGCGCTGTATGTGTTGGAAACACCGCTCAACAGGCTGAAGCCGTTGATGGTGGTGATGCCGCTGACTCCGGGAATCTGGCCCACGATAGTTTCCACTTTGCGGGTAGCTTCTTCGGTGCGCTGCAAGGACGCCGCATCCGGCAGTTGGATGCCAGCGAACAAGTAACCTTGGTCTTCCTGGGGCAGAAAAGAAGAGGGAACCCGGCCGCCGATAAACAGGGCCGCTCCCGCCACCAGGGCCAGCAACACCATGCTAAAGGCCGATTTGCGAATCAGCAGAGAACTGGTGGTGACGTAATGGTCGGTCGCCCGGCCAAAGACGCGATTGAACCAGGCGAAGAATTTGCCGAGTAGGCCGCGGTCTTCTTTTTTCGGCCGCAGCAGCAAGGCGGAGAGCGCCGGGCTGAGGGTGAGCGCATTGAAGGCCGAGAACAAGACCGAAATCGCGATGGTCACGGCAAATTGTTGATACAAACGCCCGGTAATGCCGGGGATGAAGGCCGTGGGTACGAACACCGCCGCCAGGATCAGGGCAATGGCGACCACCGGTCCGGAGACCTCTTCCATGGCCTTCAACGTGGCTTCTTTCGGGGAGAGCCCCAATTCAATGTGGTGCTCCACTGCTTCTACCACCACGATGGCGTCGTCCACCACCAGTCCGATGGCCAGCACCAGCCCGAACAAGGACAGGGTATTGATCGAGAAGCCAAGCAGGGGAAAGACCACGAAAGTGCCGATCAGCGAGACCGGGACCGCCATCAGCGGGATGAGCGTAGCGCGCCATCCCTGCAGGAAAAGATAGACAACGATGATTACCAGAAGGAGGGCTTCAAAGAGCGTCTTGACGATTTCGTGGATGCCCTCGGTCACCGCCTGGGTGGTATCGAGGGAGACGCTGTACTCGAGGTCGGCGGGGAAATTCTGCTGCAGCTGCGCCATCAGCGCTTTCACATGGTTCGCGGCCTCGAGAGCATTGGAGCCGGGCAACTGATAAACCGCGATGGTGGCTGCGGGCTTTCCGTTGTAGCGGCTGGTGATGTTATAGAGCTGCGAACCCAGCTCAATGCGGGCCACATCCTTGAGGCGAAGGATGGCGCCGCCCGGCGCGGAGCGCACAATGATTTCGCCGAACTCTTCTGGCGAACTTAGTCGCCCTTTGGTGCGCACCGCATAGGTGAACTGCTGCCCCTGAGGCGCGGGCTCTCCCCCGATTTGACCGGCCGGGGTGACTGTGTTCTGGACCTGGATGGCGGTAACAATTTCCGGCACGGTAACGCCCAGTTTGGCCAGTTGATCAGGCCGCACCCACACTCGCATGGCATACTGGCCTGCCCCAAATACCGTCACACTGGCGACGCCGGGCTGGCGGCTGATCTGGTCGACCAGATTGATATAGGCATAGTTGGCGAGAAAAATACTGTCGTAGGTGCCCTTCGGAGAAAATAGCGACAGCATCAACAGCGGCGATGAGGTCGACTTCTGCACCGTCACTCCCGCCTGGGTCACGTCGATGGGCAATTGCGAGTTGGCCTGCGAGGAGCGCATTTGGGCGAGAATCTGGTCGGTGTTGGGGTCGCTCTTCACATCAAAGTTCACCGTCAGCTTCATCTGTCCATTGTTGGCGTTCGTGGAGTACATGTAATTCATGTTGTCCACGCCGCTCATCTGCTGCTCAATTGGGGTTGCCACCGACTGCTCAATAGTCTGAGCATCGGCGCCGGGGTAGACCGCGTTCACCACAATTTCCGGTGGAACGATGTTGGGAAACTGCGCGCTGGGCAAGGAGAGGATGGCCACGCCCCCCACAATGACCATGAGGATGGAAATGACCATGGCCACAATCGGACGGTTGATGAAGAATTTTGCCATGGCTAGTTCTTGGGTGCCGCTGCCGGGTAGGGCTTGGGTTGGACGATGCCGCCAGGGCGCACTCGTTGCAAGCCCTGCACGATCACCTTTTCTCCGGTTTTCAGGCCGTCGCTGATGACCCAGTCGGCATCCACGCGCGGCCCTACTTTCACCGGCCGGATTTCCACTTTGTTGTCCGCTCCCAAAACCGCGACCTGATAGCTGCCTTGCAGTTCGATTACGGCCGCCTGCGGGATGAGCAGAGCTTTGGGCAGGATCTGCACCTGCATGCGAATGCGGCCGAACTGGCCCGGCCGTAGCAGGCCATGGGGATTGGGAAAGACTGCCGCGATGCGCATGGTGCCGGTCTGCGGATCTACTTGCCGGTCGGCCAGGTAGAGCTTGCCGGGCTGGTCATACAGGGTCCCATTGCCCAGGACCAGCTGCACGTTGCGCGGCTCGCCGGTGGCCGTCACTCCGCGGGCGATCTCGCTGATCGGTTGGGCGGCCCGCAAGTATTCGTTTTCTCCCAGCGCGAAATAAACTTTGATGGGCTCGACCTGCGAGACCGTGGTGAGGACGGTGGTAGGCCCGACCAGATTGCCGATTTGTCCGCTGGCGATGCCGGCGACGCCATCAATCAGCGAGCGGACCTTGGTGTAGCTGAGATTGATGCGCGCCAGCTCCACTTGCGCCTGTTGGGCTTCGACAATGGCGCGCTGGGCTTGCAGCACCTGGACGTCGCCGTCCAGCTGGCTCTGTGCGATGGCCCGGGCCTCGGCCAGCGGCCGGTCGCGGTCGACGTCCTGCTGGGCCTTGACCAGTTGGGCTTTGGCTTGTGCCAGTTGCCCCTGGGCCTGCTCTAAGGCAACCTGCAGGGGCTTGGGGTCAATCTCAAAGAGGACCTGGCCTTGCTTTACAAAGGAGCCTTCACGATACGTCTGGCGCAGCAGGTAGCCACTGACCTGGGGTTGAATCTGGGCGTTGACGAAGCCATCGACGTTGGCCACCCATTCCCGGGTAATAGGAACATCTTTCTGCACCACGGGGGCCACATCCACCAGGGGTGGGGGGAGCGCTGGGCCCGCCGGTTTGGCGCATCCGGCAGTCAGTAGCAGGCACAAAACCGCTATAGCAAAGAGCAGTTTCATCGAGCAGTCCTTCCCAAGCGAGCCGCCATCATATCAGTTTCGTTGCAGGCGCAAACTTCATGTGTCGGGGAAAGCAAGCGCCCTCAAGTCACGGCGATGACCGGAGGACGGGGAAAAGGAAGACAAGTGGGCGGCCGGTTTTCCGGCCGTCCCTTGCTAGATCTTTTCGAAGAAGTGGGCCATCTTTTTGCCCGCGGTCTCGGTGGAATAAACTGTGACCTGCGATCCTTTTTCCGCACCTTTGCCGGTTTCGGTGCCGACATATTTGGCCGCCCGGTCAGTCAAATGGAAGGTCTTGATCGTCCCGTCGCTGGTCTTGACCGCAATGCTCTTGCCGCCCCGGCTGATCGATTCTACCGTTCCCTTGGTGACATCAAAGCCGCCTTTGCCGATGCGATCAATCTCCACCGCGGATTTCTCGGTGCCGGTCTTGGTGTAATGCACAATCACTTCCGAGCCGGTGTCGATGCCATGCCAGGAAGCTTTGCCGGCGGCCGCCGTGGCATCGGCGGTAGCTTTCGCGCCATGCACCGTAGTGCTCTTGGCCAGATGCAGGGTGTGCACCGAGCCATCCGCGGTCTTCACCGCGACTGTCTTACTGGTATTGTCAATCTTCTCAACCGTACCGTGGATGGCGCTGGCCACGTCATCGGCGGCGAATGCCGTGCCGATCAGCAGTACGGCGGTCAATAGCGTGATGAGGGATTTCATGGTCGTAGACTCCTTCGTTCGTAAGTAAGTTCTAGTTGTTGTCTTGGGGTGGATAGTTCTTGAACAGCTTGTCGAGCGCACTGTTCAGGGTCTTAATGTTCTTATCGGACTTGTCGGAAATGGTGGCGGTCGCCGAACCGCGCCATAACAACTGCTGGTTTTTGGCGTCCGCCAGTTCGACGATCAAGGTGCCTTGCTGGGTGATGTAGGTGTTGTATTCGACGGTGCTGATGCCGCTCCGCCAGCCCCGTCCCCAGCCCCATCCCGGACCGAAGCCATAGCCGGTGCCCACGACCTGCTTCTGCTCACTGTGGCTATTGCTGTACACCACCCACAAATCCGGATTGGAATCCACTTTCTTCAGGCCCTTGGCCGCTAATTGCTGATCCACGCCGTCCACAATGCGCTGGTCCCACAGTCCGGGGGCCGGCTTGGGGCTCTTTTGCCAGGCGTAGGTATGAAAGCTGGAAAAGTCCGTCTTGCGGTCCCAGTCCACGTTGACCTTCTGGGCAAACCCCATACTTGTCAGCAACAGGAATGCGATCGCCAGGACGACATGTCGCGTCTTCATAGTTTCCTCCCGTTTGCCGCGTCGGCGGCAATGGCTTCTTAACTTCTCGTGGAACTCACTATGCGCTGGATACGGCCTGGGACGCATCGGCAGATAGAAGGCTTTTCTGCTACTTCCAGCGGGCGATGCCCGCCCTACTATGAAGTGGTGCCGGGCGATTACACGATCGGGTCATTGCTTCCTGGGGCGCTCGGGAGGCAGCCCGGGGTGCGAAATGTGCTCGGACGCCTGCGCGGAAGATTGCGGAATCACGATCTTGCGCCGTCCAAAGAAATGTCCGTCCAGCGAAAAGGCGCCCGGGCCAAGCAGCATACAAACCACTGCCATAAGGATTACGTCGTAGCTCAGCGGGTTCTCGTGAAAAAAGTTGTAGCTCGGAGCGGGCAGCCATTGGAAGGTTAGTCCTATATATCCGGCCACTGCAATGGCCCCGAACACACGGGTCAGAATCCCGAGCAAAAGGCCTAGACCCCCGCCCAAGGCCAGCAGGCATACGGTCCAGTCGCTGATTTTGGAGAGCTCAGGAAGGTAAGCTGCGCCCTGGGTGATCAGAGTCACTCCTACGGTCACCCGCAGCAGCAAAAGCACTGCGCCGGGCCAACCGCCTGGGAATCTGGAATACAGCCTTTGCAAACATCCCCCAGGATCCGCCAGTTGCGGACCCATGAGCTCAGCCTAGCCCCAGGGCGGGGAAAAAGAATCACTCAGGCTCACGATTTTGCAGTTACCCGAACGGGTAATGACACGCATCTGGCGGAAACACGCCCCTTAGAGGTGGATAATGCCGCGCCGCACCCCAATGGCCACGGCTTCGGTGCGATCGTTGGCGCCCAATTTTTCCATCAGATGCTTGATATGTGCTTTGACTGTGTCTTCGGAAATGAACAGCCGCTCGGCAATGTCTTTGTTGCGATTGCCGCCGGCGATCTGTTGCAGAACTTCGATTTCACGCGCCGATAGGGTCTCATCGTTGTAATGTTCGGCGAGCTGGGCCGCGATCTCTGCCGGGATCTTCTTTTTTCCGGCGTGCACCTGGCGGATGACATCGACCATTTCCTTGCCCGGCATGCTCTTGAGCAGGTAACTGCGCGCCCCGGCGTCGAGCGCCCGGCGGACTTCCATGTCGCCGTCGGCGGTGGTGAGCATGATGATGCGGGCCTCCGGGAACTCGTTGCGGATGGCGATGGTGGCGTCAATTCCGCTGATGTCGGGCAGCCGCAGGTCCATGAGCACGATGTCAGGCCGCAGTTCGCGATACAGCTGCAGCGACTCCTGGCCGGTAGAAGCGTGGCCCACCGAGATCATGTCGAGCTGGCTGTTAATGAGGAGCGAAATTCCTCCGCTCAATAATGGATGATCGTCCACGCTTAGGACGCGGATTTGCGCTTCGTTGTTCATGGTAGTCGCGATTCTCTCTTATTGTCCGGAGGCCAATTCCGGACGTTCTTCGATTTCCACAACTGGGCGAACCAGGCAGGGAACCAGGTGGCCGCCGCCGATTCATAGGCGATTCTGCCGGGTAGGGAAAGTTCCACGTCGGTCCCGGAGCCCACGCGGCTCAGCACTTCAAAGCGGGCCCCGATTTTCTCGGCTCGTTCCCGCATGCCGGCCAGCCCCCAATGGCCTTCGCGGCCGGTCAGCAGGGTTTGCCCGTCAATGCCGCTGCCGTTGTCGCGCACCTGCAGGCGAAAGTATCTCGCCGTATATTCTACTTCGACCTCGATTCTGCGGGCGCGGGCATGGCGGAAAGCGTTGACGACCGCCTCCCGGCCAATGCTATAGATCTCATCGCGAACCAGCGGACTGAGGGGGCGGGGCTCGCCTTCCGCCGCCACATGAAAGGCCACATCCTTCTGCAGTAGAAATTGTTTTTGAATCTGCGAAAGCGACTCTTCCAGCCCATCCGTGCCCGCCCGGGTTGAGCGCAAGCTGCGAATAGTGTTGCGTCCCTCGTTTCCTACTTTGCGCATGATTTCCAGGACATGCTGCAGCAGGGGTTTGACCTCGGAGTTGGCCGGCAGCCGGTCTTCGGCGATTTCCAGTTCAATGGCGGCGCTGAAGATGCCTTGCAATAAGGTGTCGTGCAAATCGCGCGCAATGCGTTCCCGTTCCTGCAGCCGTTCTTCCAGACGGGCCTGCAACTGGCCTGCCAGCTGGCGGACGCGCAAGGTGTAGAACAGCCAGAGTAATCCTGCGGCACTCAGGGCAGAGGAGAGATAAAACCATTTTGATTGGAAAAAGGCCGGCGCGATGGTGAACTCCTGCGCGGCCCCGGTTTCGTTCCACACCCCGTCGTTATTGGAAGCGATGACGCGAAACTTGTAGTGTCCGGGAGGCAGCTCGCTATAGAACGCCTGGCGTCTGCCTTCCGGCTCTTGCCAGTCGGTATCATGGCCCTCGAGCCGGTAGCGGAAGCGCACTCTTTCCGGCATCACCAGACTGAGCGCCGTGTAGTCAATCTGAATATCGTGGGTGAGGGCCGGGAAGTGCAGTTCGCGGCCCGGCGAATAACCTTTTCGGTCAGCAATGATCTGCTGAATGTGCACCGGGGGCTGGATCTCATTTCGTGCCAGGCGGCCGGGGTCCACCATTTGCACCACCGTGTCATTGACGAACCACAGCTTTCCGTCCGGTGCGAGCGCGGCTTGCGGCCCGAAATTAGTCAGAGCCGGCTGGGCGCCATCGAAAACGTCCAGCAAAAGCACGTTCACCTGGGTTTGCGGTTGCTTCCTCCACTTCTCCAGTTCCGCGGCGGCAATGGAAACGAAACCACACTCCGCGTCCAGCCATAAAGCACCGGACTGATCTCGAATCGCGGCGAACACCGAATCGCAGGGCAGGCCATTTCTCGAGCTAAGAGTCTGAACCTGCCCCTCTTTCCATAGCACTAAGCCGTCTTCTTTGCTGATCCAGACCGAACCGTCTTTTTCCGCCAAGAGATTGCGCACCGTCTTGGGCTTTTGGGCATGCAGATCCAGCACTTTGAAACGGCCCTGCTCAAAACGTCCAAAGTTGCCATCACTGAGTCCGACAAAGACTCCCCCGTCTGGGGCCGCGGCCAGCGCGCGCGTGCGAGGAATCTGGAGCGCCCCGATTTCCTCCCGCACTTGAAAGTCCTCGATGCGGAAGAGCGCGGGTTGTGTGACCGAGACCCAGACATGGTGGTGGATGTCTTCCGCCAGGGCGCGCACGATCCCCAGCGGACTGCCGTCCGGTTTGGCAATGGGGCGGAAGCGTCCCTGTTCATAAACCGCCAGAGTTCGATCGATCCCCATCCAGAGACGCCCGGCATGGTCTTCGAGCAGGGCTGTCACCAGGCGGCCGGGTAGCCCGTGGCCTTCCTCGATGGCGGACAGCTTGCCGTCGCGGTAAAGGTTCAGCCCGCGGGCATTGCCGATCCACACGGTGCCGTCGCGCGCGGCGACCACTGATCCGGCGTCCTCGGTGGTCAGGCCTTCTCCTTTCGAGAAGGTCGTGACCCGAAAGTCGCGCAGACGATCGATACCGCGGTTCGTGACGATCCATAAATTGCCTTCGCGGTCTTGAAAAAAGTGTGTCACCGCATCGCTGGTGAGGCCATCCATGCTGCCGAAGTTTTCCGCCCTGCCTGCGGCCAAACGATAGATGCCTTGGCCGGTGGTCCCGACCCATAGCGCGCCGTCACGGTCCTGAAACAGACTGTTGACCTCGAAGTTGGAACCACGGAACCCGGGAAGCACGATATCTTTCCACTGTCCCTTTGCGAACTGCTGCAAGCCAAGCCCTGGGCCGCTGCGCTTGATCCCGACCCAGAGTTCCTGTGGGCCGGCAAGAATGGAGCTGACTCCTGCCAGCCCCTGCGCCACCTTCAGTGCAGGCGGAAGGTGGGTCTCGCAGGCCTGCGCCTTCCATCGGCAAAGGCCCAGTGAGCTGCCAATCCAAAGGTTTTCCTCCCCGTCCCACGCTAGTGCCTGCGCGTAGGGGAAAGGCATCCCATCCTCACTGCCATAGCAATGGACGGAATCGCCGCTCACCTGGCATAAGGACCGGCCATCGCGAATCTGCGAGCGGACCAGCCAGACACCCTGCGAGTCCTCCACCATGGACTCAATAAAACCGCCAGCGTCCGCCAGAATGGTCAATTTTCCTTGCGCCCAATGGGCAAGTCCGGTTTTGGTGCCGATCCAGAGACTTCCATCGCGGGCCGCCAACAGGGAAGCGATCGCAGCCGTGGGCAAGGCCTGTCCGGCGGGAGGGATCCAGGGGGCAAACTGCACGCCGTCAAAGCGCAGCAAACCTGCTTCGGTGCCGATCCATAAGTAGCCATCGCGGGTCTGCGTGATGGCATTCGGGGTTCCCCGAAAAACGCCATCCTGAATGCGCCAGGCGGTGTGCGCGTATTGGGAGATCTGCAGATTGGGGTTTAGGGCCGCGGCCGGCGAAAGCAGGGCGGCCAACAGCCACGCCAGAGCCAAAGCTCTTGGCCGTCGCCGCCGTAGTTTCGCTCCGCAATTGCGCCCAGCCCACAATTTCATGGTGGCTCCCAGTCTAGCCGAAACCTGAGCTAGGGCAATCGTTTGCTCAACTACGCCCCAATTCATCTAGGAAGTCATCATAAGGAGCTGTTTGCGAAGACGGGGAACATTGGTTGCCGCCGGCTCTGCAATAAGGGGTCGGCATTAGCTCGAATAATTCATGCCTTTCAGCAGGCCGCGCATGTAGGCAAAACTACTGATCACGCCGGGCATGGGATTTTCTGGATAGATTTCGTATTCCAGATCGACAAACCCCTTATAGTTTATGGTCTTGAGCGCTTGAAAGATTTCCCGCACAGGAATGATCCCATCGCCCACGGCGACTTGACTGTCTCTATTGGAAAAATCTGTCAGATCTTTCATGTGCACGTTGAAAAGCCGGGGCCCGATTGCCTGAATCGCTTTTGGGATATCCGTGCCTGCTCTGGCGGCGTGTCCAACGTCCATGCAGCACCCCATGCGAGGGTCCAGGTGTTTGACCGCTTTGAGCACATCCAGCGGTGAAGGCCAGAGCTTGTCTTCGGGGCCGTGGTTATGGATGGCAACGCGGATGTCATACTCTTTTGCGAACGTTTCGATCCGGGGTAAGGATTCAGGTGTGGGGTCCCCGGCGACTACCACAGAAATACCGGCTCGCTTGCAGTATTCGAATTTCTCCCGGATGTCTGCGTCCTCATCTTTCGTAAAGTAAATGGCCCCAGCCGCGTGGAGCCGGATGTTGGCCGCGGCGTAATCCGCCAAGGCAACCCTTTGTTACTGCCTGTCCATCGGCAGATGGTCTTGCACATCCTTGGCATTGAGGTCGAGGACCTTGAGCTCTTTCATGAAGCTGATCAGCTGGGCCCGGCTGAACTCCTGAAATGTGTAACTGGCCAATCCCAGGCGAATCGGAGAGGAGGGCGCGGCTCCCCATTCCTCGGCCAGAGAATGGGCGCGGCTGGGGGCGGCAAACGCGGTGGCAAGGATCGCGCCGCTGCCGGCAAAAGCACGACGGGAAAGCTTTTTCATGTAGAACCCCGTTCTTTCAGGAATTTTCAGTCTTCGCGGCCCTTCCCTGGTTGCGCAGCGTAGAGGCCATGATCTAAACGTGCGGTTCCCAGCCTTTTTCGTATTCTCGCTCCCACTTTTTCATCGCGTCCGGGTTGTCTTTGATGCGGCCGTCTTCGGGGTTGAGATGCAATGCGCTTTTCGTTTCCCAGGCAATATTGGAAAGGTGAAGCATGGTGGTCGCGATGTTGCTGATGGAGACCGGTGCGTGGAGCTGCTCGCTTCCGCGGATGGCCGCAAGGAAGTTCGCGAAGTGCGCATCGGTCATGGCATCGATGCCGATAAGGTCGGAAGACGATGTGGTGCTGCCCAAGCTGAATTCCTTGATCTTGTTGCCTTCGAGATCAAATATTTCGTAGCCGTCGCGATCCAGTATCACGGTGCCATTCGTCCCCATAATGGCGGAGCCGCGCGTGCGATCGTAGTACTTCAGTCCTTGGCAGCTTTTGCCTTCCCACGCGATCATTTTGTCTTCGTACTCAAAACAAGTGAGGAGCGTGTCATAGAATTCCCAATCATCTTTAAATTGATAGCGATTGCCGGAAGCGGAGACGCGATTGGGGTAATCGACGCCCAGCGCCCAGCGGCAGACGTCAATTTCGTGGGTGCCATTATTTAAGGCCTCGCCCGTGCCGTACAGTTTGAACCAGTGCCAGTTATAGGGGTGCACATTGTCCCGATAGGGACGCCGCGGGGCCGGGCCTTGCCAGAGTTCCCAATCCAGCTGCGCTGGGACCGGGGCTTCTTTGCCCCGGCCGATCGACTGCCGCGCATTGCTATACCAGGCTTTGGCAAAATAAGGCCTGCCAATGAGGCCGCCGTGGATTTTGTCGATGATCTCGATGGTGTGGGGAGAAGAACGTTGTTGGGTGCCGATCTGCACGTGCTTTTGATATTTTTGTTGCGCCCGTATCAGCATTTCTCCTTCGGCGGGATTGTGGCTGCATGGTTTCTCCAGATAAACATGCTTTCCTGCCTGCAGTCCGGCGATAGCCATCGGGGCATGCCAATGGTCCGGCGTGGCAATGGTGATGGCGTCCACATCCTTCACCGCAAGGATCCGGCGAAAATCCTTCTCCATCACCGGAACGTGGCCCATTTCTCGCTTTACGCTGTCGCCAAAGGCTTGGAGAATTGCGCTATCCACATCGCAGACATGTGAGATGCGGACAGAATGCTGGTTGGCTTTAAGCGATGCAAGATGAGCATGGGCGCGGTCATTGAGCCCGATCACGGCAAAGTTGACGCGCTCATTCGCGCCCAGGATCTGGCTATAGCTCTTGGCTGTCATGCCCAGCCCCACCGCGCCTGTAACCAGCGTGTCCAGAAACTCTCGACGTGTCACCATATTTGTTCCTCGCGAGGACAATGCGTGTATTTTCCGTGATGCAGAAGTCAAGGATCAGGGAAGAGCCGCCCGTAATGCTTTCTGGAGTCCTTCCATGCTGATCCGGGTAGATGCCTCGGGTGTGCCGGCGCCACGCCAATGCGTCTCCAGGCTCAGCCCGTAATGGAAGCCATCGCGCCGCAAAGCGCGGAGTTGTCCCACCCAATCCACCATGCCGCCGCCCACGGGGGCCCAATCGGGCTGATGGTTCGACGTGCGCATCACATCCTTGCAGTGGCAATGACCAATTCGCCCTTTGGGAATGAATTCGTAACCGGTGGGATAGGGTGTGCTTGCCGAGGCCGCGGCATTGCCAGGGTCCCAGTTGAGCATGAAATTCTTGTGCGGGACCGCCTTTAGAACCGCAGCTGCTTCTTCGCCGGTTGCGGTGTTGCAGGACATCTCGTTTTCCAGCAGAAGGACGATCTTGTCCTGCGCGCAGCGTTCCGCGGCCTGCTGTAACTTTTTGTTGATCTCAGCGCGATACGGCTTCGGGTCTTCCAGCCGCGAGTAATCGAAGCAACGAATCCGGTCGGTGTGAAAGACCTTGGCAAGGGAAATGCACCGGTCCAGAAGCTCATCCTGCGATTGGGCGTCGAAGTGCGCGCCAAACTGGTCCTGCTTCTCTCCCTGGGGCGCCCGACGGGCCCCAGGCCATTCTGTTTTGAAAAGAGGACTGGCGATGTCGGTGACGCGCAGCTTGTGTTCTTGCAGGATCTTGCGGGCCTCCTGCTGCTCTTTTTCCTTGAGATCGACCATGTTCTTGTCCCACATGGTGCGCAGCTCGATCCAATGCAGTCCAAAATCCCTGGAAATGATTTGGCAAGCCTTTTCAAAGTCTTGGGTGATTTCGTCGCTGATCACCGCTATTCGAAAAGGATATGGGCCAACCTTCATCCTGTCGTGGGCCGTCGTTGCCGGCAGGGCTGCCCCCATCTTTGTGCCCCAAAGTGACAGGGCTGTGCCAAGCCCGACTGATCCCATGCCTGCCAGTATCTGCCGCCGTGTATAGGTCATCTTGTTTGTATCCCTATTGCGCAGGTGAGGACTGCAAATCCACCACGGATAGCTTCCGTTAATTTATGCGGGGGAAACTGTGTCCTAGTCCGCCGTCTGTTCTAGGCCGTTTGCCCTGCACGTTTTCCTTCATAGAAGGTAAGCATGGCTGTTCCTGCGACCGTCAAAACCCCTCCCAGGATTTGCGACACCGAGATCTGTTCGTGAAGCGTCACCACGGAAAGGATCAATCCGAAAAGGGGCAGGAGGTAAATGGAAGTCGAGACCTGCCCGACTTCCAGGCGGTTCAGTACCCACATCCATAACACCATGGCGATACCCCAGGTCAAAACTCCCAGGACGCCGATGGCCAGCCAGGTGATGCCGCTATATCCCGCCACGCGATAAAACGGATTGCTTTCAAATGCCGCGGAAATGACGGCGCAGGCCGCGGCCCCGATCGCGTAACTGTAAAGAAGAACCTCCAGTTCGGAATAGCGGGCAAGCAGGTCCTTACTATAGGTGTTATAGAACGCGCTGCCCAGTCCCGCGAAAAGGATCACCAGGTTCCCCACCAATAATTCCCGGTTAAAAGAAGAGGCCGCCAAATCGGTGGTTGAAACTAAGAGAGTCCCCACCAGGCCCAGGAGCAGGCTGAGGGCGCGGATCAGTGTGAGCTTCTCTCCCAGCATGACGACCCCAAGAGTAACCATCAGAATGGGGATGGTCAGCGACAGGATGGCTGCGTTGGAGGCTGAGGAGTGGGAAATTCCCCAGGACAGCAGGACCGAAGGCGGAATAATCCCCAATACCCCCAAGAGCAGGAATTCGCCGGCCGTCTTCCATCGCCAAGCTTTTGTCTTGTCCATCCGTCTTCGCTTTTCCCGCCACCAGAGAGGCAGGAGCAGGCATGCCGCGAATAACAGTGTCCAGAAATTCAACGTGGCCGCTGGCATGTGTTCCCCAGCCACGCGATAGGCCGGATACTGTGCCGCCCATAGCAGGTTCACCAGAACCAGCGCGGCAAAATTGATCCAGGGCGCACTGCGGAATGTCCTCATATGGCGAGCCTGCAGAGCAACCCGCCATCGACCACCAGCGTGGCTCCTGTGATATAAGCGGCCGCCGGGGAGGCGAGAAAATAAACCGCCCGGGCGATATCTTCGGGTTGCCCAACCCGGCCCAGAGGAATGCAGCTTCCCATGGCTTGAAGCGCTTCTTCGGCGTCCGGCTGGCTTTTCAGGAACTCTTCCATCATCCCCGTCTGCACCGCGCCGGGGCAAACAGCGTTGACCCGAACCCCATCGACTGCAAAGTCAATGGCCATGCCGCGAGTGAGACCCAGCAACCCCGCCTTGCTGGAAGCATAGGCGGAGATTTGCTTCTCGTTGGCAAATGCCTGCACGGAAGAGATGTGGATGACACATCCACGGACCTGCTTGAGAAATGGGTAGGCGTATTTGGTGCAGAGAAAAGCCCCGCGCAAATTGGTTTCGGAAATGGTGTTCCACTCTGCAAGCGAGTATTCCTCGCTGTTCCGGTGGCACTCGACGCCCGCGTTGTTGCAAAGCACGTCCATCCGCCCGAAGGCCTGGACGGTCTGCGCGATCAGATTTTGTATTTCACCTTCCACCCGCACGTCGGTGCAGACGAACCGGGCCCGCGGGTGAGCCTCCCGAAGGGAAGCCTCCAACGCCGCGCCACGTTCGGCATGGTGATCGGCGATGACTACGGCGTAGCCCTGGCGGGAAAATTCTTCAACAATGCCTCGCCCGATGCCATAGGCTCCGCCCGTAACCACCGCCACGCCACCTTCCATCATGGCTGCTCCAGACAGCTCGAGAATGCCGGCGTCACCGATTCGGCCTCCCGGCAGAAGCGGGCCAGGGCGCTCCGGTTCAACTCCACGCCCAGGCCGGGCCGCGTGGGAAGGGCGATCTCACCATTGACCATTTGCAGCCCGTGGTGCGCCAGTTCCCGGCGCAACGACGATTCACACAGTTCGTCAGGCAAGAACTCGATAAATGCGCATTTGGCTGTGGTGGCCGCCAGATGTACGGCAGCTGCAATGGAGATGCCAGACTTCCAGAGATGGGGAACAATGGTCCGGTTCCGTTGCTCGGCTAGATCGCAAACCCGCTTGGCTTCGGTAAACCCGCCTACACGGCCCACGTCCGGCTGCACCACGCTGACTTTCCCGCGGTCCATCAGATCAAGGAATTCATAGCGGGTGGCTAACCACTCCCCAGCGGCAATCGGGATGGGTTGTTCCGCGGACAGTTCGGCATAGCCGTCCAGATCATCGGAAGGCAAGGGCGTTTCGATGAAAAACAAATTGAAATCCGTCCAGGGACGGATTGCCTGCAGGCACTCTTTCACATTTCGATAGGCATATTGCACATCCACCATCAGGGTAAAGTCCGGGCCCACGGCATTGCGAACCTCCCCGATTAAGTCGGTGGTCGCTTCATCCGACGCCGTCAGTCCTTTGTTGGCATAGGGCCCGCGCGGGGTGACCTCGAGCTTGGCGGCGCGAAAGCCCAGGCTCTTGGCGTGCAGCGCCCACTTGATCATGGATCGCCGGAAGGCTTCGTAAGAATCGACCTCCGGTTGCAGGGAAGCATAGGGCGTTACGTGTTTTCTGACCGCGCCTCCGAGCAATTCATAGCATGGCTTCCCCAACGCCTTGCCGCGCAGATCGTGCAGCGCCATGTCGATGGCCCCGATCGCATTGATGACCGCCCCCCGCCGCCCGGTCATGGCCGATCCTACGTAAAGCTTTTCCCACAACGCCTCCGGCTGCATGGGATCTTCGCCGATCAGCATCTCACTGATTCCGCGCGCCATGGTGTGCGTACCGGGCGCGAGGATGCAGGCCCGGGCAATCCAGGGATTCACGTCGGTTTCGCCAATTCCGCTGATGCCCTCGTCGGTGTGGATCTCCACCACAATATCGTCTTGCGACGAACTGGTAACGCTGACGTCATAACCCGGGTCCAGAAGCACGTGACAATCGATGCGAGTAATTTTCATGGTTTTACTTTTTGCAGCAGCGTTACGCTCTCCATGGCCAGGATCGAATCCTTCGGCTGCGAAGATGCGGCCCTGGCACAACGCGGCTGCATTGTGCCAGGGAGAAGATGGTTGCTGGTATTGGTGGATGTGCGGTCCTCGCAAAACAAACGGCTGCTCGGACCGCACCTTGGACTAGAAAAGTAGCTTCATCCCGAATTGCAGTTGCCGTTGCGCACGTGCGTCAAGGATTTGCCCAAACGTCGGCGAGGAAAAATTGGTGTCCGGCGGGGTAAACTGCACGTGGTTAAACATGTTGAAGAACTCGGTGCGAAATTCGAGCATGGCTCGTTCGGTGATCGAGGTCCGCTTGGAGATGGACATGTCCCAGTTCTGCGCACCCGGGGCGATGATGGTGTTGCGCCCCGCGTTTCCGAAAGAATACGCTCCCGGCATGGCGAACGCGGAGGTGTCGAACCAGCGCTGCGGAGTTCGCTGGGAATGGGAAAGATTGGGATTGCTGATCTGGTCCGGCCGGGCCGAGCCCCCAACATTCGCGTTATCCAACCCCAGGTCCACGCTGATGGGCGTACCGCTATGCAGGCTGGTGATGCCGGCAATCTGCCATCCTTCCGACAATTTTCTGAGCACCGGGTTTCCGGAAACCAGGAACCGCTTGCCCGGCCCAATCGGCAGTTCATAGATGTAGCTGAATACGAAGTTGTGCCGCATATCGATGTCGGAAAGGCCCCGGTTCTTGTTCGGATCGTAGACGTCGATCAGAGATCCGCTGTACAGGCCGGAAGCCAGATCCATGGTGTGCGACCAGGTGTAGAAAGTAAGCACGCTTAGACCGCTGGAAAAGCGCTTCTCCAGTTTGGCTTGCAGCGAATGGTAGCTTGACCAGCCGGAATTTTCCTTCCAGTCCATCACCGTGTATCCCTGGATGGGGCGACGGTCGTCAATGTTGCCCGGTCCCGGCAGGGGCTGGTTGCGGTCGAAATTGATCTCCAACTTATTGGCTTTGTTTCCGACGTAATTGACCTCCGCCAACAGGTTCGAACCAAAGGAGCGTTGGATGCCCAAGTTCCATTGCGAGGAATAGCTGGTCCGGTTGTGGCGGTTTACGCAGTAACAGGAGAGTAGGTCCGGCAGACCCTCGCTGGTGGAGGTAAAGGTGATGTGCTGCAAGTCAACCGCTTGGGTGGCGGGATCGGTATTGGGGAAGATCGCCTGGGATAGAACAAAAGGCGGATTATCGGCCAGATCGCCAATGTGTTGGAAGAACGTCGAGTAATAGAAGATTCCTCCCCCACCGCGAATGACGGTTTTTGGATCGATGGAGTAAGCAAAGCCCAGGCGGGGGGCAAAGTTGTTCCTATCGGGGTCGACAATGGAAGGTCGAACATTGGCCGCCGCTCCGGTCAACGGATTGGTGCTGGCCCAGAGCACTTGTCCCGAGGGAAAATCCACGTTGGCCAATTGGTTGGGCTTGTCCCGTGGTACGGCGGGCGCGTTGTATTCGTAGCGCAGCCCCAGATTCAAGGTCAATTTCGGAGTGACTCTCCAGTCGTCCTGCACATATCCATTCCAGGAACTGGTCCCCGGGTGGACCGCATCATTGCTCCGCCCCCCTACCGGATTGGGAGCAATTCGCTGGAACGAGACCGGATAACCTAAAAGAAAGCTGGCGAAAGGAGAGCCGGTTCCGGTCACTTCCGGATTCGCCGTGGGCGTGTCGGAAAAATTGTAAGCGCCCTGGGTATATACGCTGTCGGCGCTGTAATTCCGGTAGTTGCGGTTCTCAAATCCTGCCTTCAGGGTATGCCGGCCGGCAGTATGAGTCAGGCTGGCGATGTACTGGTAGGTGTGGTTGGGGCCGACTTGAAAAGCGAATTGCTGGATATAGAACAATCCGTCCACTCCCGCCGTAGGCACAAAGGGCACCAGAGTCGGGTTGGGGGGAAGGGAAGAAATACCGGTTTGCTGCACGAAGTCGGGACCGGCGAGCGGAGGCGCCGGGTTCCCATAAGGATGACGCGTGTAGTTGTACCCCGCGCGAAACTCGGCGACCGTGGACGAATTGAAGACGTGGTCGATGGTAAAAGCAATGTTGCGCGTGGTGATGCCCGTTTCCGTGGGGATGAGGGGCAGTTCTCCCGGAGTGGTGTTGTTCAACTTACTTTGCGCGTAACGCACATAAATACTGTCGCTTTCGCTCAGCCGATGGTCTACCCGCGCGATGTATTGATTGTTGTTGGTGGTTAACGGCTGGGTATTTGCGTAGTTTGCGCCATCACCGGGCAAGTTAGGCAAAGGAAGAAAGAGATTCATCCACAACGCTGCGGCAGGGTTGATCCTGTCGCTGGGAATGATCCCTCCACTAAATTCATCGCGAATGAATTGTCCGGGGTTCCCGGAGTCAGGCCGCGTCGAGGCAGGATCAAAAATGGCCGGGCCTCCGGAGAGGTCTCCATTGCGCATGGCTTCAGTCGGGACCGTGCTCAGAATAGTGTTGTCCTGCGAATTGCGGAAGCCTTCATAGGAGAAGAAGAAGAAGGTCCGGTTCTTGCGAATGGGCCCGCCAATCGTGCCCCCGAAGTCATTTTGCCGGAACGGCGCTTTTTGCAGTCCGGCCAGGCCACTGGCGTAGGGCAGGGCATCCAGCACATCGTTCCGCAAGAAATCGTAGGCGCTTCCATGGAAGCTGTTGGTGCCGTTCTTGGTCGCCACATTGACGTTGACCCCGGCCGCGCGCCCAAATTCCGCGGACGTGATATTGGACTGGATCTTGAATTCGTTAATGGCATCGACCGAAGGGGCCATGGCGAAACCATTGAAGTAGGTCTCGTTGTTTTCGATACCATCCAGCGTGTAGTTGTTCGATTGCGAGCGTTGTCCATTGACCGAGGGGGCAATCCCGCCCACGGAGAAGGAGCCCAATTGGCCGGTCTGGGCCGGCACCGCTCCCGGCGTCAGCAAAATCAGCTGGGTATATTCGCGCCCGTTCAGCGGCATCTCCACCACTTGCTTGTTCTCAATCACGGTGCCGATCGTGGAAGATTGGCTCTCCACGATGGGAACGCCTCCTGTGACCTTGACCGTCTCGCTGATGGAACCCACGTCCAAATGAAAGTCCACGCGGATGCTCTGGTTCACTTCCAGATTGATCTTCTCGTGTTCCCGGGTGCGGAACCCGGTCGCGGACGCCCTGACAATATATTCTCCCGGTGCCAAAGGGGTGACAACATAGTCGCCGTTCGTGCCGGTAGTGACCGTCCGTGTGAATTGCGTTTGCGAATTGGTCACCGTGATGGCCGCTCCGGAAAGGACCGCGCCCGAAGTGTCAGTCAGGGTCCCCACAATGGACCCGGTGACATTTTGAGCGTAGGCCCATTCCGACTTGGCGGTGAGGAACAACAGCAGAATACCTAGGCAAATACAGGACATGAGCCGTTGTTTCCTATGGGGATGTCTGCTATTCCAGCGCTGCGAGTCTGACACGGGTGAGCCTCCTGCAAGGTGAGTTGAAAGTGGACAGGTCCACTTGCTGAACATGTTTTTCACAATGGTCATGCACACTACCGGGGTTGAAGTGCCTCTGTCAATCAAAAAATATAATAAATATATTTTACGTAATATCGATTTCCGGCTGTTTGCCGTGTCTTGGCGGGCTGGGGGAACTTCGCCCCGGAATGGAAGCCGCGCGCCCAGGACAGGAATGTGGGACCGGCCAAAGCTCAGATTCTTACAGGTCCATGGTCCGAGGCACGGGAAGAAGGGCTGGCCAAGCTTCCTTGGTTCATACCCGTCCAGGCATGAACCAAGGATGTGGCTTCGATCTCCGAGTTCTCTGCACGATGGTTCGTCAGTTCTTATCGGAGGCTTGTGGCGGCTTGTCTTGTACCCGGACAACCACTGTTTTTATATCGTTCTTCTTCATGGCCAGGTCTATGCCGTGTCCGTCCCACTGCACAGAGTCCACCTTGTCCCCTAGGACCGATCCCAGGTAGGCATCCTCCAGCTGGACCAGCGGGAAATTTAAATGGGCATTCAGCGGTTGGTCGGTCGTGTTTTGCACTCGGATCAGATAGCTGCGGTCGTCAGCTGTGGGCCGGATGGTTAAGACCGCGACTCCCTCCGATGCAGCAAGGAAACTTGCGCCCTTCGCCGATAAGGGCTGTTCCCAATTCTTATGGGAATGGCGAATGGCATAAAGCGGAGTGCGCGCTTCCTCCGTTAGATTTCCCATTGCTGCCAGGGGTAGATCTTTTCCGCTGGTCAAGACATAGCGGAAGGTAAAATTGCCCCCTTGCTGGACAGGAGTGTCTTGTTCCCAGTAATTATTCATCACGTAGGAAAAGACTGAACCATTGCGGATGGTAATGGATGAGGGCCACAAGCCCCGGTTGATGTCGCCCAAAGTGAGCAGCGGCGCATCTACGCTGACCCAGCCGATACTTTGGTTCGTGCCCTGGATGCGCACGCCGCCACGGGTCACGAAGGATTGCCGGCCGGCTCCCGGAAGCAGATCGGTCTCGGGATTGACCCAGGCAGTCGCGCCCTGTATGCCAACCTGGGGTTTATCGACGGCAAATGGAAAGGCAAAGTAAACGCCTTCCTTGGCCAGGGTCGTGGTTTTCTCCACCTCGTTCTGAATGACCACTCGCTTCTGCCCATGATTCAGCGTTATGGTCGTGACGATGTTCGGGGTGTTTTCCGCCTTAGAGTGGACGCTTACTTGAATGCCCCAGGGAAAATGGGTGACCACCGGTGTTCCGATGACGGTCGCTTGATGGGCCGTCAGGGTGGGAAGTTTTAAAGTCGGGTCCGCTACATAAAGGGGAGTGTCGTCCCCTCCGCCGGTCACATAAAGATACTCATTCAAACCGTAGCCGGAGCTCAGATTCACCAGGTTTTGGCCCGTTTCTTTGTCAATCAGCTGACGAATGGCGCCGGTGGAACGATCGAGCTGCATTTTGTAGTAGCGATTCTCCACGGCAGCCCAGGGATCTGTAGTCTCGGGCTTCCCGGGCGCCACATTCCCGCGAACAATGGGGTAGAACTTATATCCCATGGTCGGAATCTCGTCGATCCAGCAACGAACCTTCCAATATTTCTCCGTGGGGTTTAATAAGGAACAAGGCAAGGGCTGGCCGGTGGCGGCATTCTGAAGTGTCTCCCCGGTGTTGAGGTCCCAGTCGAGGAGCCCGCTTCGCGGTTGGTTGTCGGTGTTGAATACGACCACGCCGCGCTTATGCTGGGTGTCTATCGATTGCCCGACCTTGTCCATGGCAACCATCAGCAAGTCGCGGGTTTGGCGATGCGCGTCCCCTGCCCATCCGCGATGCACATCCTCGCTGATTTGGGTCACGTCGGCGGTCGGCTTCCACGATCCCGCGCTGCTCCAGACATATACGTCCGTGAGCATGATATTTTCCCAAGCCTGTCGAAACGCCGCTTCGTTGCGTCGCACGTGGGGCTGAAACCAGGAGGCAATACTGTCCAGCTTTTCCGCGGCGACCGCTTGGACCTGCGAAGTGCGATTCAGCGCCGAGACCCGTGCGTCGGCCCCCGATTCATCTTCCCAATAAGCTCCGCCGTCTCCCCGGTAGGTCTTGATCTGTGAAGCAAAGTGATCGGTAATGTGGCGGAAGTAGTCGCGCTGGGTTCCGGGAATCACTTTGGGATATTCGTATTCCCGGTTCCAGCGCTCGATGATGTCGGCGCTGCCGAATTGCACAATGGGAAACTCGTCGGGGTATAGGCCATACAGGTAAACGGCGTCGAAGGGATAATCCTGCCGTTCATACTGGGAAAGGAACAGGGGCAGGGAATGGCGCAGCCCAAATAAGGACGGGCTATATTGGGATGTCCGCAAATCTTCACAGATAAGCCAGCAGCCCACCCGGCTGTCAGGATCATAGACGTCATGCTGCGCGTCTTCCGGGTCCCAGCCCTCCCATGTCATATCGCGGACCACGTCATAGGACACGGAATTCCAGACCAAGAGCTTGGACCCGTTGGGCGTTTCCCAATAATAAGGTGATTGGAAATTCAATAGGCCGATCGGGTTGAGCGGGCCATGAATGGGATCGCTGCCGTGGGTAAAGTATTTGACTCCCGATTCCGCCAGAACCTGGGCCAATCCCCAGGCCACGGAGGGCTCATCGGTTTGCGATGCCTGGTCCACCGTGAACCCGTGCTCCTTGCCGGCTCGTAATCCGTAATCGACGGTCTGAAACAGTTCTTCCGGGGAGGCCAGGCCGGTGAAGAAATTTGTCCACAGAGCGTTCATGCCCACCTTCCCACTGCGAAGATGGTCCAGCAGTTCCTTCTTATGCTGGGGGTCTCGGTTTTTCAGGTAGGACTGAAGATTGGAGGATGTGTCCAAGGTAAAACTGTAACTGGGGAATTGCTTGACCAGTTCCAGGAATCGATCGGTGAATTGGTCTTCCCACGAAAGGGTCATGGCCGGGGTGTCGTCATAGCCAAAGTCCGCCTGCTCCCGCGGATCGGCATAAACAAGCCAGCGTCGCTTGGGCTGAAACGTTGTCTTCACAAGTGGTTTGCCGGCTCCGGCGAGATAAAGCGCTGTGGGGACCGCGCGCTCGGGGGCGGGAACTTCCACAACAATCTCTGCGTCCCCAAAACTGGGCTGAGAGATCTCTTTGGTGAACTCCATGCCGCCAACCACTAATTTCAGTTTGGTGCTGTCCAGGGGGCCAGAAGTTCGTACCGTCACATTGGCCAGTTCCACCAATCCGGCGCTGCTCTTTTTATAAAGGATGGTCGGCTGCACCGAGGCGTCGACAATCAATTTTGCAGTGGCGTCCGGTTCGTTGATTAAAGAGAGATCGTCATAAAATATGCCGAAACCGTCGACCCGCAAAACCAGCGTATTCTCGCCACGACGAAAATAGGAAGCGGGAAGAACCATATCGGTGGCTTGATAACCAATGTATTCAACGTAGTTGTATCCTCCTGTGGGCCACCACAGCTCCGGCGCCGGTTGCGGATTGAGTTGATAGCTTCCGGTCTTGCCATTGATCTCTACGACATAACGTGGAGCGCCGGGACGCATCTGGCGGACAATGGTGTCCAGGCGCAAGATAAATTTGCCCTTGGGCTCTTCATCGAGGGAAAAATTGACTTGAAAGGGGACGCCTTTGGGGTTTTTCAGGAAATCGTCGTAGGCGCCGGGCTGATAGGCGCGCCAGTCTTTTCCCGGTAAACTCTGGCCCGCCCGGTACAAAATATGTTCTGAATCCTGCTCCAGGCCGAACTCCTGAAAGGACCGGTCCTGCTTGCCGATTTGAAAGATGGTTCGGCTCCCTGCCCACGCACTCAATCCACCTGCCCACACCAAATACAGCACACAGATAAGAAGCAGAAATTTTGTCTTCAAGGTGTCCCCCGGTAAACGCTGAATGGAATAAGAGCCGCGTTCTGGCTGCGCCCTGATCTTGGCCCGGGCACCCGCGCTGACTGCATCTTTCAATTTGCCAATGGATGATTTTGTCGCGGCAGCTTTCTACCTTTAAACCTCGTGGATTTGTTTGTCAATATAAAATATGTAAGAAATATATTTAACCCCGGGCGGGATCGCCGGCAGCGAGCATGGCGAGGGCATCGACGGGCCGCAACGGCGGAAGCGCTGGGCAAAGGCTGGGATGGGATCGCGGGAGTTGGGGCTGAAGCGAGGGAGTTGCGGCGGCCTAAATTTTGCGTTCTTTGCGTGGCTTTTTGACCACTCCGGCCGCCGAGGCGTGCGCTGCCGGTCGATTCGCGGACTCACTGTCCCGCTCCTCGTTGGGCAGTCGGAACACCGTGCTGCGAATTTGAGATTGTGTAATGTCTTGGCGCACAGCGGTGCGGGCCGCACTGGCGTCGCCTTTGCGGATAGCGTCTACCACCGCTTTGTGCAGCTCGGAAAACAGGGGAATTGGATGTCCCGAGCGCCGGCATTCGATATACATAAGACGTTCGGTGCGTTCCAGAATCCGTCGTTGCAGGTCGACCAGTTCGTTGTTTTGGGTCATGCGCGCCAGGCACAAATGGAACTCCTTGTTGAGGGAGATGACTTGATCGGTATCCAGCGGCGAGGAGTTGGCCGGCGAAAAGCTGTCGGCGATAAGGTCCAGTTCCGCTACCTGCTCCGGAGTGGCGCGAAGCGCGGCAATTTCTGCAATGGCCCCCTCAATCAGGAAGCGGACTTCAAACATGTCTCCAAAACCCCGGAAGGTTAGCTCGGGAACGAAATAGCCGCGGTGCGGCACAACTTCCAGGATTTTGTCGTTGTGCAGCCGGTTGCAGGCCTCGCGGAAGGGGGTGCGCCCGATTTTGTATTTGTCCATAAACTCTTTTTCGGAGAGAAACTGGCCCTCCTGGATCTCCCCCCGCAGGACGGCGTGCTTGATGATGTGATAAGTCCGCTCCGTCTGTGTGGCTTTTCCTTTGGCTGCACCTTCTTTTGGCGACATGTATATTTCTCCCGCGGGCATGATTGGCCGAATTATATTTCAGAAGGCAATGCGGGGAAAGAAAAGTGTCTCGGGGGGCCGTTGGAATTGTCCGCGCGAAGGAATTCTACCGGGCAGAAGTGAAGGGAAATGTTCGTAATTGATGCACGATAAAGATATATGTTATATATCGTGCGCGATGACAGTAGCTTGCTTAAAGGGGGCGGACCGGTGAAAAATGGCGACCCAAGCCAGGTTCCACAACTGCTGCAAGATGCCTATTCGGGGGCGGTTTTCGACGTTCTCCGCGAGATGGGCATGGCGCACCAAGCGCTGCCACCCCACATCGTTCCCCTGGACCCCAGACAGAAGTTGGTGGGACCACTTTTCACGGTGAGTGGACGCTTGATGGAGATCAGTGAGGATGAATCCCTCTTGCGCTGGTGCGACCTGCTTTCGCAAGCGCCGGAAGGCCACGTCGTCATCTGCCAGCCCCATGATTCGAGCCTGGCCCACATGGGGGAGCTTTCCGCGGAGACTCTGAAATTTCGCAAGGTAAAGGGATATATCGTCGATGGGGGCTGCCGCGACACGTCCTTCATCTTGAAAATCGGCTTTCCTGTGTTTAGCCGGTATTTGACGCCGGCCGACATTGTCGGTAAGTGGGGTGTGGAGGAAATCGGGAAACCCATTGTGATTGGCGGGATCACGATCGCTACGGGCGATTATGTGGTGGGCGACCAGGACGGCATCGTCATTATTCCCCAGCCTGCGGTCGAGGAATGTGCACGCAGAGTGGGGGAAGTCATGCATACCGAAAACCGCGTCCGTAAGGCTATTCTGCAAGGGGTAGATCCCAAAGAGGCGTATTTGAGTTTTGGGCGCTTTTAAATCTGCAGGTTTCTGGGCACACCCTGGCCTGGCTAGCCTGCCAGCATGTGCCCCTCTAACGTCAGGAATTCACGGCCGCGCCAAGTCTTGTCTGATATTCAAGCTTGCCTGGAATATCCGAGCCCAGAAGATACAATCCTCCTCCAAAGTGGCCGGAATTGGGATCATAGCCCGGGGGCATGACCGGCGTGGGCTCAGATTTTGCGGCGGAGGTAATGAAAATGTCCTGCAACTGCGGGCCGCCGAAGGTCAGAGAAGAGGTTTGTTTTGCCGGAACCGGGATACGGCGTTCCAGTTTGCCATCGGGATCATAGCGGGCAACACAGCCACCGTACCATTCGGCCGACCAAACGAACCCTTCCGCATCCACCGTCAAGCCATCCGGCAGTCCGGCATTGCCATCGACCTTTACGAAAATACGGCGGTCCCGGGCTTGCCCGGTTGCCGGGTCATAGCTATATGCATAGATGGTGCGGGTGACGGAATCCGTAAAATATAAGGTCGTGCCATCCGGGGAAAATCCCAGCCCATTGGCCAGATGAAACCCTTCATCCAGTATTTGGATTGTCCCGTTGGGCGGCACAGAAAAAAGTTTGCCCAGAGGATAATCGGGCGAAGCGTCGTAGAAACAAGATCCCGCGAGCAATCGTCCTGCCGGGTCCGCGATGCAATCGTTCAATTGCAATTTCGCATCTCCCAGAGCGCCGGCAACCAGCACCGGGCTGGTTTGCTTATTCCAGGTCCAGACTCCGGAACTGTTGATAAAGGTGAATCCCCCCGATTGGTCCAGAGCGCAGCCGGTCACCTCAAAATCGTGAAGGACGGTCGCACGTTGCCCGGTCCGCCAGTCATAACTGTAAAATTTGCTGCTCGGACCGTCGGTCCAATAGAGCCGCTGCTCTCGAGCATCCCAGATGGGGCTCTCTCCGCATAGATTGCCATCATCGATGACTGAATGGATAGGCATAGTTGCGTGCTCCCGTAGGTTGTGGCCCGCTTGTTTCCGGCCAGGGTCATAACGCACGGAATAATATATTTTAAATATTTTTTAAGCAAGCACAGTGTTGGAGTGGCGCGCCGGTTGGTCCGCTTGCCGATGTCTACGCGGACCCTCCCCCCATACGGAGGCCTGCAGCGCGACGATCGCGCCGAGGAACGAGGGAAGTCTTCCCGGATCCAAGACTGCAGAAATGGGACGGTTCTTGATGCACGCGAGGGTCTGGGGAGAGCGGCCGTCCATTTTCTCGGTCGATCCCGGCCATTCGGTGGTATAACGCTCTGGACGCATCCTCCCCGCGCCTCTCGGCCACGGTTCCCGGGCCCATCTCAAATTTAAAAACAACTTCCGGAGGTGTCCTATGAAACCCAGGGCTTCTGTATGGGCGGCTGTTTTCTTCTGCGTGCTTCCGTTCTGTTCGGCACAGGTCTACACGATCACAGATTTAGGGCCGATGTCTCCCAGCGGTATCAATACGTGGGCCCAGGTAGTGGGGACCCTTACCGACCATGCCGTGCTTTGGTCTCTCGGGCAGGGGAAGTCGCTGGGCACCTTGCCGGGAGGCTCCTTCAGCCGGGGATTGGCCATCAACGATCTGGGTGAAGTGACCGGAGTGGCGGATGGTCCGTTCACCTTTGTGGGCGCACCCTATGGTCTTCCCGATCTATCGTGTCCGGCTGTCGCGCAGGTCTTTTCCTGGACTCGCGCCAAGGGAATGGTGGCCCTCGGAGCGGTTCCTCACGAAATCAATACGCTGATCTGGGCCGGTGAGTGTTCGACCTACATGTATCCCACAGGCATCGCGCTGAATGGAAACATTGTAGGCAGTAACCGGGACTTCGACACCTATATCGATGGGTTTCTATGGACGCGGGGAGCCGGTTTCACCGGCGTCGGCGGTGGATACCAGAGCCGGGTCAATGCCGTCAACAATGACGGGGTGATGGTAGGAGAAATCGGTCAACCCATGACCCACAACGACCACGCCATGTTGTGGAAGAAGGGTTCTCCCCTTTCCCCCATCGATCTGGGCACTCTCGGGGGAGAGTCGAAATTGATCTGCAGCGCGGCCACCAGTATCAACGACTTGCATCAAGTGGTGGGCTGGTCGGGGCACAATGAGGTGACCTGCATTGGTCTGTATGCCCCTTACGATGCGATGCATGCGTTTTTGTGGACGCAAGCCCAGGGCATGCAGGACTTGGGCGCACTTCCGGGCGACGACTCCAGCATGGCCATCAAGATCAACCTCTTCGGACAAGTGGTGGGGATTTCCGGCAAAAGCAATGCGTTCGAGGATGAAATCTGGGATGAAGACGGCCGACGCGTGCTGGTGGGCCGGCCTTTTGTCTGGTCGCAACGCAAGGGAATGCGGGATTTGAATGATCTGATCAGGAAGAACTCAGGCTGGACCCTGCAAACCGCCGCCGACATCAACCTTTGGGGGCAAATCATCGGCGTGGGTTCCTTCCGGGGGCAGAAGCACGGCTATCTGCTCACGCCCAAGGTGCTCTTTGATTTTTAAGGGGTCAAAACCGGAGGGGAAAACAATGGTGGGCCCGCAAGGATTTGAACCTTGGACCAATGGATTATGAGTCCACTGCTCTAACCGCTGAGCTACGGGCCCGCTTGCCCAATCTAGCATAATTTGGAGGGGCCTCTGGCAGAGTGGGGAGCCCGAGCAAGAGGAGGGCCATTTTTGTCCCCTCGCCCGCTCTCTTTCCCCCGGTCCCCGGTCGCGCCTCTCCCGGCCAGCGTAAGTTCGTGGAGATGAAGGCACTTGCCTCCAGCTTCCAGACAGTACTTGGAGAAAGTTACCAAAGTTTGCCGAGAATTTCGCTAAGTTGTTGTACAACAGCGGGTTAGCTGATATCTCTAGAAGCGTCGCATCCCCCGGCAGAGCACCATATACCAACCCTATGCTGCAGTTTAGGAAAGAGATGGGCCAGAGTGCGCAGCCATGGCGATTCACGCCTTGGAGCGCGAAGATCTTTTTCAGCCTGATGGTGGCCTCAGGCAGCGTAGTTCTTGTGTATGGGGTATTGCACCCCAGCAGCAAGAACATCGCAGAATTTATCTGTTATCTCCTGATTTCGCTGCTGGTCTCCCGGCTCAAGGTCAACCTGCCGGAAATTACCGATACCATGTCGGTGAACTTCTTGTTTACGCTGTTGGGCATCCTGGAGCTAAGTTTCACGGAGACGCTGGTCCTGGGATGCGTGGCGGTGCTGATTCAGTGTTTTTACCGCGACCGCCCCAGCCCGCTGCGGGTCACGTTCAATTTATGTGCCAGCGCCTCCGCCATTGCGCTGGCGTACTGGGTGTTCCACAACTCCATTTTGCAGGCGGAAGTGGAAAGCCAGACCTTTCGCTTGTTGATTGCGGCGTCGGTCTACTTTGTGGCCAACACCGGGTCCATCGCCACCTACCTAGCCCTGACGGACGCGAAGTCGCTGCGCCGGCTGTGGATTGACTGCTACTTCTGGTCGTTTCCCTACTATCTGGCGGGAGCGGCGCTTGCCTCGGGCATCGGCTGGCTCAATCGCATGTTTCATTGGGAAACGGCGTTGCTCGTTCTGCCCGCTGTCTATCTGGTCTATCGCTCCTATCGCCTGTATCTGAGCCGGCTGGAAGATGAAAAGCGGCATGTGGAGGAGATGGCCAATCTCCATCTGCGCACCATTGAAGCGCTGGCTCTGGCCATTGAAGCCAAAGACCATACCACCCACGACCACCTGCAGCGGGTACGCATTTATGCCATTGAAGTGGCCAAAGAACTGGGCGTCACCAAAGATGAGATGGAAGCCCTGCATGCGGCGGCGCTCTTGCACGACATCGGCAAGTTGGCGGTCCCCGAGCACATCATCTCCAAGCCCGGCCGTCTGACGCCGGAAGAGTTCGAAAAAATGAAGATCCACCCCGTGGTGGGAGCGGAGATCCTGGAGCGAGTGCGCTTCCCCTATCCTGTGGTGCCGATCGTGCGTGCTCATCACGAAAAATGGGATGGTTCGGGCTACCCCTTCGGCCTGAAAGGGGAAGAGATCCCTATCGGGGCGCGCATTTTAACGGCTGTCGATTACCTGGATGCCTTGGCCTCGGACCGGCAATATCGCCGGGCCTTGCCCCTGGAAGTGGTGATTCAGCGCCTGGTGGGTGAGTCAGGAAAGTCGTTCGATCCCCGGGTCGTCAATATCCTGCAAAAGCGCTATCGCGAGCTGGAAAAAATCGTGGAGACGCGCTTCGGCCATAAAGAGAGCAAGGCCCTCTCGAAAGATCTGAAGGTAGAACGTGGTTTCGCGCCGGCCGCGGGTTTTGAAGATATTTCCACCAAGGAAGGCCAGGAAGCCACCTTCCTCTCTTCCATCGCGGCGGCCCGCCAGGAAGCGCAGACGCTGTTTGAGCTGAGTCAGGACCTGGGCGCGTCGCTTAGCCTGGGAGAGACCCTTTCCGTATTTTCCGTGAAGCTGAAGCGGCTGGTGCCCTACGACGCCATTGTGATTTATGTGCGCCGGAACGATCTGCTGATGCCGGAGCATGTCAACGGCGACAACTTCCGGCTGTTTTCTTCGCTGCAGATTCCGCTGGGCCAGGGGCTCTCGGGCTGGGTCGCGGAAAACAAGAAGCCGATCGTCAATGGCAATCCCTCGGTGGAACCGGGATACCTGAACGATCCTTCGAAATTCAGCACGCTGCGCTCCGCCATGGCCATACCGCTGGAGGGTCTGGCCGGCGTGGTGGGAGTTTTGTCGCTATATCACGCCGAAACCGACGCCTTCACTTCCGACCACCTGCGCATCCTGCTGGCCATTAGCTCCAAGATGGCTCTGGCGATTGAGAATGCCTTGAAGTACGAGCAGGCGGAAAGCTCGGCCACCACGGACTACCTTACCGGCCTGCCCAATGCGCGTTCGCTCTTCCTGCAGCTGGACCGCGAACTGGCCCGCTGCAAGCGTGACACCGCGCCCTTGATCGTGATGGTCTGCGACATGGACGGGTTCAAGCAGATCAATGACCGCTTCGGGCACCTGGAAGGGAACCGCGTGTTGCGTCTGTTCGCGCAGCGTCTAAAAGATACCTGCCGTGAGTACGACTACGTGGCCCGCATGGGCGGCGACGAGTTCGTTCTGGTGGCGCCCGGCCTGACCACGGACGCAGCTGAAAAGAAGGGGACCTTGCTGCGTGATTTGGCCACCGATGTGGGCCGCGAAGTCTGCGAAGAGGAATTGCTTTCGCTCAGCCTGGGTTACGCCACCTATCCGGAAGATGGGCAGGACGCGGAAGGCCTGCTGGCGACCGCCGACCGCCGCATGTACATCGAGAAGCAGCAGCAGCCCTCGCGCAAGAACCGGCGGATGTATCCCCGCATGCGTTGCCGCGTGACCATTGAGCTGCAGCCCCACGGCGGCGGTACGCCAGTGTTGGGGAACCTGACCGATGTCAGCCTGGGCGGGTGTTTCGTGGAAACCAGCGCCATTTTGACCCCGGGCACCGGCCTGACCCTGGTTTTCTCCATTGATGACGGCAAGCTGCACGCCGAAGGCAGCGTGGTGCGCATCGATCCCGGCAACGGCGTGGCCATCTCGTTCAATGACATGAACCGCGAGAACCGGGAGAAACTGCCCCGCATCCTCGAATTCGTGCAGAACGCCACCATGTTCTACGACAATCGCTACCTGGCCAAATTGCTGGACGCTAAGAGCTAGGCCGCGGATTTCCACGAATTTTCACGAATAAAGCCTAAAAACAGGGGCTCTAGCCTTGGGTACGCGAAGAGTCCCTGCCAGTGAGATCGTGGCTGGTTCCAGAACCCCAACTATTTACTCTACGGCTTTGCTTGAGCAATAGACGCAAGGGCCGTGCGTAGCCGTCTTGGCTTCGTGTTTTGTTTTTTGGGGTCTTATCCGTGAAAATCTGGGAGAATCCGTGGCCCGGCTATTTCTTGCCGGGATGGGCTTCGCCACGGCTGGAAAAGAGATTGTAGGGCCAGCCTTGCGGCTTGGCTGCGCCATGCGCAGGAGCGGCCACGGCAGGCCGGGCCGGCATTCCCCAGTCCGCGGGAACGGGATGCAGTCCCCAGATGTTTCCCGAGGCCGCGAAAGCAATTCCCACCAGCCAGTATTTTCCTTCCGTCCCCAGGGCCACACAATTGGCCACCCGGCCGTTGACTTCCGCCCCTGTGGGCAGCTGATCCAGGTGGACCGGGGTCCCGGGCTGCAAAGCATGATTCAGGCGCACGCCGCATCCTTGCAGATTTACCACCACGGTATAGCAGTTTTCGCTATAGGGGTCGGCGGGGTCCTGGCTGGTAACTCTCACCGGGATTTGCGCCCGGATACGCGTGCTGCGGCGGGCTTTCTCGTAAGCTTTGGCAACGAACTGCATGGCTCAGCTTTCTGAAATGCGATCGAAACGGGGTAAGAGAATTTTAAGCTCGGAGGGGCTTTTGTGGCGTGTTCCCCCCATTTTGGGCGGTAACGGAAGTAACGCGAGGAGCTTCCTTGTTGCCCACGCAAGCGGCGGAAACGGCTCCACGGGAACCTGCCTCGGCAACGGCGACCGCGTGGAGCGCCGGGAAAGTGTTCGTATGATAAGGGCGTTGCCAGGCCCGCTGACTCCTGGCAAATTCCGCGATGGCGACATCGGCACAACCCGTGGTTTCCGGCAATCGGCTGCTCGCTGCTACGCCGGAAAAAATACGCCAGGTCTTGCTGGCCTGCTGTTCCGTGCAGCGGGAATCCAGAAGTGCGGATTTCTGCCGAACATTTCAGGACTGGCCGCAGCTGCTCGACCTGGCGCAAAAGCATGGCGTCCTGCCGCAGGTGTATGGGCGGCTCATGCAGGAACAGGTTCCCCCCTCGGCGCTGGCCGGCTTCTCGGCCGGCTATCAGTTGCAAGTCCGGCGCGCGGTCCTTTTGACGGGCGAGCTGATGGCGGTGCTGGAATGTCTGCGCTCGGCGCAGATTGAAGCCCTTCCCTATAAGGGAGCCGTCCTGGCGGAGATGCTCTACGGCGATGTGGCGGCGCGCCAGTTCGGCGACATCGACCTGCTGATCCGGCCGCACGATGTCTCACGCGCCATCACAGCCCTGCAAGCTTTGGGATACCGGCCGGCTTTGCAACTCACGGCGGCCCAGCACCGGGCCTATTTGAAGTCCGGTTACGAATACACCTTGGACAGCGCGCGCGGGAGAAACGTGCTGGAAGTCCAGTGGAACGTGCTGCCGCATTTTTATGCGGTGGATTTTGCGATCGAGGATCTTTTTCGCGGCGCCAGGCCGGTGGAGTTCCAGGGCCGGTCCATTCTTAGCCTGGCCCCCGAGACCCTGCTGCTGGTGTTGGCCGTGCATGCCGCCAAGCACGCCTGGGAAAAACTGGCCTGGCTTTGCGATCTGGTCCAGTTGGTGAAGACCCGGGAACTGGACTGGCAGGCGGTGCGGAAGGAATCCACCAGGCTGGGCGTGGCACGCATCCTGGCGGTGAATTTTCTACTGGCGCGGAATTTGCTGGGAGCCGAGATGCCGCAAGGCGTTCCCATGGATCTCGCCGCTCAGGCCATCGCGCAGGAAATTGCGGAACAGATGAAGCGCGGCGAATCTTACCATCCTGCATCATCCGCCTACTTCCGCCTGATGTTGGGGCTGCGCGAGCGCTGGAGCGACCGGGCGCGTTTTCTGTGGCGGCTGGCCTGCACTCCGAGCACGGGGGAGTGGGCGGTCGTGCGTCTGCCGGAAAAACTCTTTCCGCTTTATCGCGGGGTGCGAATGGCGCGCCTGTTGCGGCGGCTGGCCGGGTAGTTCAGCGGCTGGCCAAGCCTCCTGCGGTTTCCGCCCCATCCATGGTGTAGACGTGGCCGGTGGCGTAGGCCGCATCGTCCGACGCCAGAAAGGCGAACAGGGCCGCAATTTCTTCCGGCTTGGCATGACGGCGCAGCGGGATCTTGCTGTTGACCGCGTCCAGCATCTCGTCGGTGTATTCAGCGCGTTGCATGGGGGTCAGCACATAGCCCGGAGCGACGGCGCAGACGCGCACCTTCGGCGCCAGCTCGAGGGCCATGGAGCGGGTGAGCTCGATCACGCCGGCCTTGGTGGCATTGTAGTCCGCGTAGTAGGGGTATCCCATGATTCCGTTGGTGGATGCCGTCTGCAGAATCACGCCGCCGCCGTGCTCCCACATGTGCCGTGCCGCGGTCTGCGCCACATAAAACACGCCGGTCAGATTCACCGCCAGCACTTTGTCCCATTCTTCCGGAGTAATGTCGAGGAAGTTGTGGCGAATGCTGATGCCGGCGTTGTTGATCAGGACATCCACCCCGCCCATCAGGCGGACAGCCCCGGCAAAAGCCGATTGCACCTGCTTCAGGTCGGAAACATCCGCTGCCACCGTTCCGGCCAGGCGGGGAAGCTGATGTTGAATTTCTTCGCGCCCTCTGGCGTCGCGGTCGAGCACGACGACGGCCGAGCCTTCCTCCAGAAAGCGTGCGGCCGTGGCCGCGCCAATGCCGCTGGCCCCGCCAGTAATGAGCACTCGCTTGTTTTGTAGTCCGCGCATAAGGTCCTTGGTTCCCGCGATAAAAGAGACTCAGGATAAACGGCGCGGGCGGAGAAGGCCAGCGGGGACTGCCGGGTGCGCCCGCCTCGGAATAGCGGAATTGGCTGTAAAACTGGTGATTCCCGGTTACTTTCCGGGGGTTCCGCCTTGGGCCAAGGCAAGCTATAATTTATGCAGGGAATCGTTGTAATGGTTCGGAACTCCAATTCGCATCTTCCTGAGTGCTGGCTCGACTTCCTGGTCTGCCCGCGCCGTTACCGAGCGGTATTACCTTCCAACCGCCGGCCCAGTCTTTTCGGCAGCGACTAGCTTTGATCCTCCCGGTTTTCTTTGGGTTCCGGAAGTAGCTCCCTTTCAAGGGGGAAAACCCTTTCCGGCAGCCACGGCCCAAACGAACGATCAACGACAATTTTCTGGAGGATTCTCATGGCCACCAAAACTCTGATTGGTCCCAAGCTCAAGACCGCCCTGCCCGGCCCCGAAGCCAAGCGCATTGTCGCCGGCGATGACAAATACATTTCCCCTTCCTATACCCGTTCCTATCCCCTGGTGGCCAAGAGCGGCCGCGGCATCGTGATTACCGATGTGGATGGCAATGAGTTCTTCGATTTTTCCGCCGGCATCGCCGTGAATTCCACCGGACACTGTCATCCCGACGTGGTGGCCGCGATCCAGAAGCAGGCGGCGGACCTTATCCACATGTCGGGCACGGATTTTTACTATGAGAGCATGGTGACTCTGGCGGAGCGGCTGTCGAAGATCGCTCCCATGGCCGGCCCGCACCGCATTTACTACGGCAACTCCGGCACGGAAGCTGTGGAGTGCGCCCTGAAGCTTTCCCGCTACCACACCAAGCGGCAGAACGTGATCGCTTTCTTCGGCGCTTTCCATGGACGCACCATGGGCGCGCTTTCGCTGACTGCCTCGAAACCGCAGCAGAAGCGCCGCTTTGCGCCGCTGGTGCCGGGCGTGACCCACATCAAGTATCCCGATGTATATCGCGGCATCGAGGGTGCGCAGGACCCGGAGAAGTTCGCCCTGGGCTGCGCCCGATACATTGAGGACAAGCTCTTCAAGACCATTCTTCCGCCGGAAGAAGTGGCGGCCATCTTTGTGGAGCCGGTGCAGGGCGAAGGCGGTTACGTGGTGGCCCCGACCGTCTTTATGCAGGAACTGCGCCGCATCTGCGACCGCCACGGCATTCTTTTGGTGGCGGATGAAGTGCAGTCTGGCGTTGGCCGCACCGGCAAGTGGTGGGCCATCGAGCACACCGGCGTGCAGCCCGATATCATTTGCAGCGCCAAGGGCATTGCTTCCGGCATGCCGCTGGGCGTGGTGATCAGCAAGGCCGATGTCATGGACTGGGTGCCCGGTTCGCATGCCTCGACCTTCGGCGGAAATCCCATCTGCATTGCCGCCGCCCTGGCCACCCTGGACGTCATCGAAAAAGAAGGTCTGGTCAAGAATGCGGAGCAGGTGGGCAACCACATTCTGCACCGCATGGCCGACTGGCCGAAGAAGCACAAGCTGGTGGGCGATATTCGGGGCCGCGGCCTGATGATCGGCGTCGACATCGTGAAAGACAAGCAGACCAAGGAATATGCGGCCGCCGAACGCGACCGCATTGTCGAGCTGGCTTTTGAACGCGGCCTGCTCTTCCTGGGGTGCGGTCCCAGCTCGGTGCGCCTCTCTCCGCCGCTGGTGGTCAACCAGCAAGAAGCCGACACCGCGGTGGACGTGCTCGAAGAGTGCATTGAGATCGCCGGCAAGGGCATTTAATCCAAGGTTTTCGAACTGCAGGCCATTCCGGGAAAGCTTCCGGAATGGCCTTTCTTTTTTCACTCTGTTTGTGGAACGCTTGTGATATCTGTCACAGACTGCCCGGTATCGAGCCGCTATCGTCCCGGCATGGCTTGCGGAAGCTTCCTGCAAGTGACGCTGAAGTTCCTGGACTGGCTGGCCCACCGGACGGGCCGTATGGATGCGGGGGCCGCCCATCACGCCACCGGCCGCCGCGGCGAAGAGGCGGCCTACTTCTACCTGCGCCGCCGGGGATACATTTTGGTGGCCCGCAACTTCCGCACTCCCCAGCGCCGGGGGGAGATCGACCTGATTGGCTGGGACCGCGATGTGCTGTGCTTTATTGAGGTAAAGACGCGGACCTCCCACCAAGTAAAGCCCGCCGGGGCAGCGGTCGATATCTCTAAGCAGCGGGAATTGGCCGCCGTGGCGCGTCAGTACCTTCGTCACCTACCGGAGGTGCGGCAGTGGCGATTTGATGTGATCAGCGTCTACTATGAGGGCGAATGCAGCGTGCCGGTGTTCGAGCTGTTTCAGAATGCCTTTCCCGTGGCATAAAATAAGGGTTTTGCAATTGCTGCAGAAAGGAAGCCGTGCCCGAGCTTAGAAAAGATCCTATTGTGGGGCGGTGGGTCATTATTTCTACGGACCGCGCCAAGCGCCCCACCGATTTCTTCCGTGAAGCAGTCAAGGCCAAAGGTGGTTATTGTCCGTTTGATTATGGAAATGAGAACAAGACGCCACCGGAAATCCAGGCTTACCGCCCCAATACCAACGGAGGACCGACCGCGCAGCGAGACGCTCCCGGCTGGACGGTGCGGGTGGTGCCCAATAAATTTCCCGCGCTCGGCATTGAAGGCAATCTGAACCGTCAGGCTGACGGCATGTTCGACAAGATGAATGGGATCGGAGCGCATGAGGTCATCATCGAAACCCCGGACCACAATGCCACGTTGTCCACCTTGCCGGCGAAGCGCATTGAAGATGTCTTGTGGACCTACCGCGACCGCATCCTTGATCTGAAAAAAGACCGCCGCTTCAAATACATCCTGATCTTCAAGAACCATGGCGAGGCGGCCGGTGCGTCGCTGGAGCACTCCCACTCGCAGTTGATCGCCCTGCCCATCATTCCGATTTACGTGACGGAAGAGCTGGAGGGGGCCAAGCAGTATTACATCTATAAAGAGCGCTGCGTGTTTTGCGACGTGATTCGCCAGGAAACCGAACAGGGCGCGCGTGTGGTCGCGGAGAATGAAGACTTCGTCACCATTGCGCCTTACGCCCCGCGCTTTCCCTTCGAGACCTGGATCCTGCCCAAGCGCCATGAATCGGCCTTCGAGAACTCGTCCTCGCCGATGTTCCAAAATTTGGCAAAGGCCCTTAAGACCCTGTTGATGAAGGCGGACCGCGTGCTGGAAAACCCGCCGTACAACCTGGTCATCCACAGCTCGCCGGCCCAGGACCCCAGCAACGACCACTACCACTGGCACATCGAATTCATGCCCAAGCTCACCAAGACCGCGGGCTTTGAATGGGGGACGGGATTCTACATCAATCCCACGCCCCCGGAAGAGGCGGCCCGGTTTCTGCGCGAGGCCCCGATTGAGGAGCCGGTGGCCGTGTAAAGGGGAAAAGAAGGCCGAGCAAAAAGAGAAGAGACCGGAAGCAGCTTCCGGTCTCTTGTTTTTGTGGGGTATGCCTTATCCCTGGGTGCGGTCGAGGAACTCCTCGTGCCACGCCATCTGAATGGCTTCCAGCTTGCTCTCGTTGGACTTTTTGGGATCGTCCTTGAACTCCGGCAGGCCCACCACATAGCTGTGCAGGTCGGTAAAGCGGACGCTGAGCGGATCGATCTCCGGGTGTTTTTCCGAAAGCAGAATGCCGATGTCTTCGGCGTTTTCCCACGTCAATTCTTGTGGCATGCAAGCTCCTTGAAGAAAGTGGACCGGCGCGGTCCGTTCTAGTGATGTTCTTCCGAGACGTAGTTGCGGTTCCAGGCGGGGATTTCCACCACCACCTTGCCGGGTTTCACGATAGCGGCCTGGCATCCCAGGCGCGAATTCAATTGCAGATCGGCCGCCATGTCCAGGCGATCCGCTTCATCATCGTCCATGGGGGACAGGCACTCGGCGCCCTCTTTCACCCAGATGTGGCAGGTGGTGCAAGCGCAGTTGCCGCCGCAGGCGTGGTCGAGCGTGAGGTCATAGTTCAGCGCCACGTCCAGTAAGGACTGCTCCTTGCCATGGTGCTCGTAGTGCAGCTTGCCGTGCTCGAACTGGATCGTCTTGCCTTCGGGCAGGAATGTTACCTGCACCAGGTTCTCGCCGGGAGCCTCTTCGGTGGCCGCTCCCGCGCCCTTTGGTTTTTCTTCTGCCATGAATACTCCTCAGTGCTCCGGAAGTCCCGATGTTCTCGATTGAAGCGAACTACAGAGAACACAGAGTTCCACAGAGACGAATTCTTATTCAAATTCCGCTTTAGCCATGGGATGCGGGGCGGTGGGCCCTTCGCCCACATCCGCGTCCTCCATGGTCTTGCCCTTGAGGGCGGTGGCGACGGCGCTGTCCATCATCAATTCCGCCAGCCGCATCGTGCCTTGATTGAGCGCATCGATCGCCTCGCGGATCACTTTATGGTCGTCCGCATTCTTGACCGCGAGCAACGCCTTCTCCAGGCGGGCAATGTTCTTGGTTTCGTCGCGCGTCAGCACGCCCCAGGCCGGACTCTTGCGGCCCTTTTCCAGCGCTGCCAGGATGGTGTCCGCCTCACTGCGCGCCTCGATGATCTGGCGCTGGCGGAAGTCTTCCTCCGCATAGTCGAAGGAATCGAGAATCATGCCCTCGACCTGCTCGTCGGTCAGCCCATAGCTGGGCTGCACTTCGATCTGCGCTTCCGTGCCGCTGCGCTGTTCCCGCGCCGAGACCTGCAAAATGCCGTTGGCGTCAATCAGGAACTTCACTTCGATGCGCGGCATGCCCGCCGGCATGGGCGGAATGCCTTTCAGGTCAAAGCGGGCCAGGGACCGGCAATCCTTGGCCAGTTCCCGCTCGCCTTGCAGCACGTGAATGGCGACGTTGGCCTGGCCATCAATCTGCGTGGTGTAGTGCTGGGTGGCGGAGGCCGGGATAGTCGAATTGCGCAGGATGATCTTGTCGGTCACCCCGCCCGCCACTTCGATGCCCAGGGAAAGCGGGGTCACGTCCAACAGCAGCATGTTCTCGGTGGCTTCGGAACCCCCGGAAAGAATGTTGGCCTGCACCGCCGCGCCCAGGGCGACCACTTCATCGGGGTTCAGGTCCACGTGTGGTTTGCGCTGGAACAACTCCTCCACCAGGGTGCGCACTTTGGGGATGCGCGTCGAGCCGCCGACCAGGACGACTTCATCAATCTGCTCCGGTTTGAGGCCGGCATCTTTCAGCGCCTGACGACAAGGACCGACGGTGCGGTCGATGATGGGCTGAATGAGGCCCTCGAAGTTCTCGCGGGTGATTTCGCGGGCATAGTGCTTGCCGCCGGGAAGTTCAATACTGATGGTGACCGTAGTGTGCTGCGAGAGCTGGATTTTGGCGTCGATCACCGCCTTGCGCAGGGCCTGTACGGCCTCGGCATTGCGGCGCAGATCGATTTTCAGATCGCCGAGAATGTCGTCGAGCGCGATGGTAAGCAGCAGGTTGTCAATGTCATCGCCGCCCAGGTGAGTGTCGCCGTTGGTAGCAATGACCTCAAAAATCCCGTCCTGCAATTTGAGGATGGAAATATCAAAGGTGCCGCCGCCCAGGTCATAGACCGCGATAATGCCGTTCTGTTTCTTGTCCAGACCGTAAGCCAGCGAAGCTGCGGTGGGCTCATTCACCAGGCGCAGGACTTCCAGCCCGGCAATGCGTCCGGCATCTTTGGTGGCCTGCCGCTGGGCGTCGTTGAAATAGGCAGGCACGGTAATGACGGCCTTTGTGACCGGAGCGCCAAAATAACGTTCGGCGTTGCGCTTCAGCTGGCGCAACACGAAGGCGGAAACTTCCGGCGGGGTGAAGGTCTTCTCGCCCAGCCGGATGCGTAAGACTTCCCCTGCTTGCAGATCGTCGGCCAGGTGGAAAGGGAAAAGCTTGAGCTCATCACGGACGTCTTCCACGCCGCGCCCCATGAGTCGTTTCACGGAGTAAATGGCGCGCTCGGGGGTCTCAATCAGATATTTACGCGCCGCATTCCCCACAATGATCTGGTCGCGCTCATCCAGGGCGACAACCGAAGGGACCAGGTTAGAGCCGTCCTCTCCCGGGATGACCACGGGGTTTTCCCCCTGCATGAAAGCCACCAGGGAGTTCGTAGTGCCTAAGTCAATGCCGACAATGCGATCACTTGCCATGAGTAGGAACGAATCTTAGCCTTCCAGAACTTCATTCACGTCCCGCACCAGATTGCGGATGTAATTTCTGCGGTTGAGCAGGTCGACCATCTTGTCGCGGACCGCGGCGCGCTTTTCCGGCGCGGCATCGTGGTCGATGAGCTTGTCCCATTCGTGCCAGTAGCCTTTCAGCTCCTCGAGCGACTCTTCAAACTGGGCTTCCCATTTTTTCTTTTGTTGCTCGAGTTCGCGGACGAGTTCAGGGTCCGGCTCACCCATTTTCTTCGCCAGGCGGGCTTCTTCCAGCTGCAGGTTGAGCTCGAAGACTTCTTCGAGAAGCGCCGGCGGGACCACCTGCTTTTTTACCGTGCCGGCGGTCCGCGCTTCTTCGGTGGCGGACTTGGATTGCTCTTCCAGCTGCACGCCTTCCAGCCCCAAAAGATATTGCGTGCGCTGGATGGGGTCTTTCAGGGTGCGGTAGGCATCGTTCAGGCGCGAGCTTTGCTCCAGGATCCAGGCCTGTTCGCGGGCGTCGGCGCGCACACTCAAGTCGGGGTGCAACTTGCGGCTCAATTCATAGAACTCGCGCTGCAAGGCGGCTTCCTTGAGGTGCAGCTTGCGCGGCAGCCCGAAGAAGGTGAAGTAGTCGGCCGGCGCCGGGGGCTGCACTTTGCCACAGGAGTGGCAGAACTGTGCGGCGCGCATTTCGCCGCACGACCAGCATTCCGCGGTACCCGCCGTTTTGGATGTCTCAATCGTCATAAACAAATGTGTGCGGACCCTGGCCTGCGCAGGCCCGGCGCTCCGCATTTCGGCTACGCATAGCGTGGTTCCCGCGGCACTGGCGGCGGGGCTGAGAACACTGGGTGGACAATCCCGCGCGGACAAGAGTGTCCGCGCCACATGGCCTATCCAGAAAATGACGTGCCGCACCCGCAGGATTTGCTGGCATTGGGATTGGTAAAGACAAATCCCTGCTGCATCAGGGTCTCCTGATAGTCCAGCGTCATGCCGTGCAGGTAGATAAACGACTTAGGGTCCACGAACACACGCACATCGTCGAACTGAAAAATGCGGTCCCGCTCGCGCGGCTGGGTATCGAAGCGGATGTTGTAGCTCAAGCCGGAACATCCGCCACCCTGTACGCCCAGACGCAGCCCGCCCTGCTGGGGAGAGATGTTCTCCTTCGCCATGGCGGTGCGGATGCGGGCTAGGGCCTTCTCCGTTACCTGAATGCCTTTGGCGGGCGCGGTTTTAGGGGCGTCTTCCGTGACTGCAGTCATAGTTCTCAATTCCTCCATGCGCCACCCTGCAGACCAGGGAGGCGCACAAAAGAAGTCTCCTTACTTCGCTTCTACCGCCGCCGGCTTGGTGGTTTCCTGCTTCTTCTTCCAGTCGCCGATGGCGGCGCGGATGGCGTCTTCCGCCAGCACCGAGCAGTGGATCTTCACCGGAGGCAGAGCCAGCTCCTTCACGATGTCCATGTTCTTGATGGACAGCGCTTCGTCCACCGTCTTACCCTTCACCCACTCGGTGGCCAGGGAAGAGGAGGCGATCGCCGAGCCGCAGCCAAAGGTCTTAAACTTGGCTTCCTCGATCACGTTGGTCTGCGGATTCACCTTGATCTGGAGCTTCATGACGTCGCCGCACTCCGGCGCGCCCACCAGACCGGTGCCCACGTCGCTGCTGCTCTTGTCGAGCGAGCCGACGTTACGGGGATGGTTGTAGTGGTCAATGACCTTATCGCTGTATGCCATTTCGTTCTCCGTTTAGAGCTGAATTCCATTGCCCCTAGAGGGCTGGTCTCGTTTTTCTGTCCTAACTATCCACCAACCACTGTTGGTTAGTGCGCTTCCGCCGCCCACTTCACGGTCTTCAGATCGATGCCCTCTTTCGCCATTTCATAAAGAGGCGAAAGCTCGCGCAGGCGTTCCACGGTTTCAATCACCCGGTCGGCCACGTAGTCGACTTCCGCTTCCGTATTGAAGCGGCCGATGCCGAAGCGAATGGAGCTGTGCGCCAGATCATCTCCCGCGCCCAGGGCCTTCAATACATAGGAGGGCTCCAGGGTGGCCGAGGTGCAGGCGGAACCGCTGGAAACCGCGACATCATTGATGCCCATCAGCAGCGACTCGCCTTCCACGTACGCAAAGCTGATGTTCAGGCTGCCCGGCAGACGATGCTCCACTGAGCCATTGATGTAAGTTTCGTCCAGGCGGTTCATGATTTTGTCCTTCAGCCTGTCGCGCAGGCCACTCAACCGGACCGACTCCGCCGCCATTTCCTCCTGGGCGATGGCACAGGCCTTGCCCAGGCCCACGATGCCGGGCACGTTCAGGGTCCCGGAGCGCATGCCGCGCTCGTGGCCGCCGCCGTCAATAATGGCGGCGAGCTGGACCCGCGGGTTCTTGCGGCGGACATACAAGGCGCCCACCCCTTTGGGGCCGTACATCTTGTGCGCCGAGATGGAGAGCAGGTCGATATTGTCCTTATTGACGTCGATGGGCACCTTGCCCACCGCCTGGGTGCCGTCGCTGTGGAACAGGACGCCGCGTTCGCGGCAGATCTTGCCGATCTCGGCCCAGGGCTGCAGTACGCCGATTTCATTGTTGGCGGCCATGAGGGAGACCAGGATGGTCTTGTCGTCGATAGCGCGCTTCAGGTCGTCGAGATCGATCAGCCCGTCTTTTTGCACCGGCAGATAAGTCACGCGATAGCCGTACTTCTCCAGACGCTTACAAGTGTCGAGGACGGCCTTGTGCTCGGTGACGGCGGTGATGATGTGGTTGCCTTTCTCGCGGTACATTTCAGCGACGCCCTTGATGGCCAGGTTGTCGCTCTCGGTGGCGCCCGAGGTAAAGATGATCTCTTTGCTGGTGGCGCCAATTAATTTGGCCACGCGTTCGCGGGCGGTTTCCACGCCCTCCTCACCCGCCCAGCCGAAAGCATGGTTACGGCTGGCGGCATTGCCAAATTTCTCCACGAAATAAGGCAGCATTTCTTCCAGCACCCGGGGATCGACCGGGGTCGTGGCATGGTTGTCCATGTAAACCGGCAGCTTCACGCCATTGGGCGCGACCTGCTGTCCAGCTGCGGCAGTCTTCACATCCGTGCTCATACGCTCTTGTCTCCTACGCTCAGAACCTGGCCTCGGGGGCCGGTTTAATCATGTATCCGAACTAAGGTCTTCTCGTTTTCGTCCCGCATCTCGGCAATGGTGATGTTCCGCAGAACGTCTTCAATGCTTTGATTCACCCGCCGCAGTGGCTCGCGAATGGTGCAGCGGTCGCTCTGGTCGCATTCTCCCCGCACCGAAATGCAGGAGGTAATGAACAGCGGTCCATCGATGGCCCGAATCACTTCAAAAGCCGAAATGGTGTGCGGGGCGCGCGCCAGGGTATAACCCCCATTGGTGCCGTGCTGCGAAACCAGCAAGCCCGCCTTCACCAGGCGCTGCAGAATCTTGGCCAGTGCTTCCGGCGGAATGCTGTAGGCCTCGGCCACATCTTTGGCGCTGCAGGCCCCTTCATGGGCGTGCTCTGCCAGGTGTTTCATGGCCATCAGCCCATAGTCCGCTTTTTTGGTCAGCTTCAACATGCCGGTGAATTTTTCAAATACGACTGATTTGGTCGGACATGAGCATTCTATGGCGACGGGCCCGGGAATGCAACCCTGGGCAGGGCAAAGAAGATATCCCCGACGGGGCATAAATCTATTTAATAGAATGGTTTGCGATTTACGACAAAAAAAGTCGGATATTTTTGGCGAAGATCCGCGCATACTTCCGCCGGCCCCCGCGGAAGCGGAGAGGGGGAAGCTGGTAACTCTCCATTGGGACTTGACAACCTCTTCGCCCGGAATAAGAATACCGGCAACTTCCGGCAAAAATGGCTTGGCCGCAGGGCTAGGCAAGGAACGATCTCCCCGGATTTATGACATCAACCCTGCCGTCGCCATCCTCCGGTACCCGTATGGAACAGTGCAAACACCCTCGCGTGCAAATTGTGTCGCGTGATGAAGACGCCGAATTCGTGGAATGTCAGGAATGCGGCGAAATCTTTGAGTCCAGCGAATTCAAGGACATGAGCATCGAGGAAACCAAGCTGCGCGCCGAAGAGGCCTGAGGCTCGCCACTTCCTGCAGAACATAACCAAGGTAACTTGTAGTGTGTCTTTCCCGGAAAGGATCGCTTCCCCTGGCGGTACTATCGTTGGTTGGGGCAGCCCTCCTTGGGGAGAAACATGTCTGTTGCGTTAGTGGTCGACGATTCCATGTTGATCCGGCACACCATTTGCCGGTTCCTGGAAGAGCGCGGGTTCACGGTGGAATCCGCCATCCATGGATTGGAAGCGCTGAGCATCGTGGAGCGCATCCGCCCGGACATCATCATCACCGACATGCAAATGCCCAAGATGACGGGTCCGGAGCTGATTACGGCATTGAAGGGGTCGCCCGCCACCGCGGACATTCCCATCGTGGTGGTGGCCAGCCGGCAGTGCGGGAGCGACAACCTGGAAAAGCGGGCCAATTTCCATATCTACAAAGATATTGATATCGACGAGCAGCTGACCAAAGCGCTGAAGGCGATTTTTGGGAAGGTCGCCAAGCGCAAGGCGGCAGCCAAGTAGCGCCAAGTCCTCAGTGAAACTCTGTGCCCTCTGTGGTTTCTTCTTTTATCCAAAGAAAAAATAAAGACGATATCTAAAGCCGCATGCCGGCTTCGGCGGAAAAATCCATGGCGGCAAAATCTCCTGCTAGAAACTTCGGATAGGCCGCGGCCGCGATCATGGCCGCGTTGTCGGTGGATAAAGGACGGGAAGGGAAATACACGGGCAGTCCTTGTTGCGCCGCCTCGCGCTCAAAGCTTTGCCGCAATTCGTTGTTGGCCGCGACGCCGCCGGTGACAAATAAAGTCGCAGCGTTGCAGGCCGCGGCGGCAGCCAGGGTCTTGGCGATCAGATCATCGACCACCGCCCGCTGAAACGAGGCGACCAAATCAAGCGTCTCCCGGTCGCAGTTCGCCAGATAGTCCTCCAGCTTGGGTTTGGCGATGCCGGCCAGCGCTTTTCGCCGGGCCTCAATCGAAGTTTTCAGCCCGTGGGTCTCCACATAGCGCAGGACCGCGGTTTTCATGCCGCTATAGGAGAAATCGAAGTGCGGGCGGGTATCTTCGGGCTTGCCCCGGTCGTTGCGGTCGCGATGTTTGATCTGTGGGGCGCCAAACTTCACGGCTTTGGGATCGCCGTGCACGGAGAGCCGGTCGATGACGGGGCCTCCGGGATAGCCCAGGCCGAGCAGCTTGGCGACTTTGTCGAAGGCTTCGCCGGCGGCGTCATCGCGGGTGTGTCCGATGTTCTGGTAAGTCCAGCCCGCGCCCTTTTCCTCGGCCAGATAAAGATGGGTGTGGCCCCCGGAAACCACCAGCGCCAGCACCGGGAAGGCCAGCTCGCGGTTGCCCTTTTGCCGCTCTTCCAGCAGCACGGCGTGAATGTGGCCTTCGAGGTGGTTCACCGCAATCAACGGCTTATCGAGAGCGAAGGCCAGAGCTTTGGCATAACTGATGCCTACCAGCAGCGCTCCGGCCAGGCCCGGACCCTGGGTGACGGCGATGGCGTCTACGGATTGGTAGCTCTGTTGCGACTCCGCCAGGGCCTGCCGCACCACGGGGACGATCGCGCGCAAGTGCTCACGCGAAGCGAGTTCCGGCACCACGCCTCCATAGGGCTTATGGGTGGCGATCTGCGAGGCGACCACGTTTGAGATCATCTTTTCGCCCGAGCGTACGACGGCTGCCGCGGTCTCGTCGCACGAACTCTCAATGCCGAGGATGTAGGTGTCGGGCATGGCTATGCTCTGGATTTCTAGTGTACAGCTTGGTAGGGCAAGGCCCGCAAAATCAAGTCCTGCCCGGAAAGCACCGGTGGGGCATGAAACATTTTGTCATCCTGAGCAAAGAATGACGGGCTGCTTGGGCAGGCCGTCATTTGCAGTCGAAGGATCTCTACCTACTCTTGTTACTCCCCTTGCCTGCGGGATTATGACCGGCAATGGTACCCTTTTCGAGAAATGCCAGATCTCATCCAGCACGTGCGGCACAGCGGTTTTCCCTACGCGCTGTTCTCAGCAGGCGTGGGCTGACCAGTAAGAATTTCACAGCATGGCCAAGGCTTTTGCCATTTCGATCGTCCAGACCCTGCGCGAGCGCGGCCATCAGGCCTATCTCGTAGGCGGATGCGTGCGCGATCTGCTGCTGGGACGCGAGCCGGCCGACTACGATGTCACCACCGACGCCACGCCGGACGAAGTCATGCGCATCTTCCCGGAAACGTACGCCGTGGGCGCGCAGTTCGGCGTGGTGCTGGTGCCCGTGCCCGAGATCGCAGAAGATGGCAATGTCTCCCAAACAAAGTCGCACGCCATCGAAGTTGCGACCTTTCGCGCCGATATTGGCTATTCCGACGGCCGCCATCCCGATGCCGTGCGCTTCAGCAAGACCCCGCAGGAAGATGTCGAGCGCCGCGACTTCACCATCAATGGACTGCTGCTCGATCCCCTCACCAATCAGGTGTTGGACTTTATAGGAGGACAGAAAGACCTGCAAGCTGGCATTATCCGCACCATCGGGGACCCCGGTCTGCGTTTTGGAGAAGACAAGCTGCGCATGCTGCGGGCAGTGCGCTTTGCCGCGCGCTTTGGATATGCGATGGATCCGGCGACCATGGCGGCGATCCAGAAGCTGGCCCCACAGATCAGTCAGGTTTCCCGTGAGCGGGTGCGCGATGAGCTGACCAAGATGCTCACCGAAGGCCAGGCGCGCCGGGCCTTTCTGCTGCTCGAGGAAAGCCGCTTATTGCATGAGGTGCTACCCGAGATCGAGGCCATGAAGGGGGTGGAGCAGCCGCCGCAGTTTCATCCCGAAGGCGATGTGTTTGTGCACACGTTGCTATTGCTCGAAAACCTGCCTCGCCCCTGCTCGCCGACGCTGGCCTGGGGAGCGCTGTTGCACGATGTGGGCAAGCCGCCGACCTTTCGCGTCGCGGAGCGCATTCGCTTCGACAACCACGTCGATGTGGGCGTGAAGATGGCCGAGGAAATCTGCCGGCGCCTGCGCTTCTCGCATGAGGACACGGAGCAGGTCCTCGCTCTGGTCAATAACCACATGCGCTTTGCCCAGGCCATGAAGATGAGCGAATCCACCTTCAAGAAGTTCATCCGCCTGCCCAGGTTTGACGAACATCTGGCCCTGCATCGCCTGGATTGCCTGGCCAGCCATCGCGATCTGGGATCGTACAACTTTACCCGGGAGAGAATCGCGGCGATTCCGCCTGAGGCAGTCCGTCCCAAACCCTTGTTGAGCGGAGACGATCTGATTGCCGCCGGATATTCCCCGGGACCGCGCTTCAAGGAAATTCTAAACGCCGTGGAGGATGCCCAGCTGGAGGGCCGGCTGACGTCGTCTGCCGATGCGTTGCAGTTCGCCGTGCGGGAATTTCCGGCACAAAAATCTTAAACCGCATAGGGATTTGTCGAGCTGCGCTCGACCGGACAGCCGGGGGCGGCTGTCCCCACGTGGTTTCAGGAGATTGTAAATGTTGCTTCGCAATCAGCTTGTGGCGCGGGCACTCTTGCCCGCGGGTCTTGCCCTGAATGTTTGCCTTTGAGTCCTACCTACAAGCCCCCAGGCGGACATGAGTGTCCGCCACACATTGATTTGGAATTCCTTCGCGTGCTCGGTATTTTCTCGGTGATCTCTGCGGTTTAGGGTTTTGCTGTTAGAAGAAACCTTAAATCGCTGAGTGCGCAGAGAAGCTGAGCTCACAGAGCAAAGATCGCCGAGCCAAGGCTCGACCGGACAGCCGGGGGCGGCTGTACCTACATGGTTTTTGTCGAGAGGAAACGCTGTCAAGCCCCGAAAAGCCCCGGAAATTTTCCAACCGCATGAGAGGAAAGGAAATATATTTTCCTGCCGCATGTCCCATTTTCCCCTGCGAAAACGCTATGCTGGAAATAGAAGCTCATGATGACGCCCGGTCCGCCCGTTTGCGGCGCTCGCCCAGGTGCTAAAATTGGGCTTTCCTGAGGGGCCATCCCTGATGATCCGTAGCATGGAGCGCGCTGGCCCGGGCCTTGAGAAAATCGTGGCGCGCAGTGTGCGTCTGGCGCCGGCGGGGGAAGGGCCGATTCTGGCCTGGCCTCTGGCTTGCGGATCGGGGGTAGGGGCAAGGACGCAGGCCCTGACCTTCACCGAAGGCGTGTTGCGGGTGGAAGTTGCTGATAAAGCCTGGCGGACGGAGTTGCAGGGACTGGCCGCGCAGTATCTGGCCATCCTCAACCGCTATACCGCCGAAAAGGTGCAGCGCATTGAGTTTGTGTTGGCGGAAGAAGCTGCACGGACAGCAATCTCCGCGCCCCCAAAGAAACACCCATAAGAAACTATGAAAGTCACCGAAAAAGATGTGGCCTATGTGGCCGATCTTGCCAACCTGGAGTTGGGCGAAGCGGAACGCACCCGCATGGTGCGTGACCTGAATTCGATCCTCGGCTATATCGACAATCTGAATGAGCTGGATACGGCCAATGTTCCGCCCATGGCGCAGGTCTCCGACCGCTTTGGCGTAGACCAGGCCAAGCAGGGAAGCGAGCGCTTTGCCTATGCCCGGCGCGAAGACATTCACGAAGGATTGCGTAAGTCGCTGCCCCGCGAGCAGGCCCTGGCCAACGCGCCGGAGTCGGATGGCACCTTCTTCAAAGTTCCCAAGGTGATTGAAAGATAGCCGATAGCTGTTAGCCATTAGCCGTTTGCAAAACCTGTAGGGCTAAGGCTAACGGCAAGACTCAAAATCATGGACCTGAACTCACTGAGCATTGCAAGTGCCCGCGCCGCCGTACAGGAGCGCAAAACCAGCGCGGTAGCGCTGGCGGAAGCTTTCTACGCCAAAATCGCCAGCGACGATCCCAAGATTGGCGCCTACTTGACGCTTTCCCAGGAGCGCGCCCTCGCCAAGGCGGCGGAAATGGATGCGCTGGTGGCCAGAGGCGAAAAGCTGCCCGCGCTGGGCGGCATTCCCGTCGGTATTAAGGACGTTCTGGTCACCCAAGGCGTGAAGACCACCGCTGGCTCGAAGATCCTGAGCAACTACATTCCGCCCTACGACTGCACGGCGGTGGCCCGCATGGAGGCCGCCGGGGCGGTGGTGCTGGGCAAGCTCAACTGCGATGAATTCGCCATGGGCTCGTCGAACGAGAATTCAGCCTATAAGCCGGTGCACAATCCGCGCGATCTGAGCCGGGTGCCGGGCGGGTCCTCCGGCGGTTCGGCGGCAGCAGTGGCGGCCAATACCGCGATCGCGACCCTGGGCACTGACACTGGTGGCTCCATTCGTCAGCCGGCATCGTTTTGCGGCGTGGTCGGCCTGAAGCCGACCTATGGGCGGGTTTCGCGCTACGGGCTGATTGCCTTTGCTTCCTCGCTCGACAACATTGGGCCCTTTGGAAAAACGGTGCAAGATGTCGCCACTGTGTTGGGCGTGATTGCCGGCCGTGATCCCATGGATTCAACCTCCGCCGAAGTGCCGGTGCCCGACTATGTCGCCGAAATCGAAAAGCCGGTGAAGGGCATGAAGATCGGCGTGGCCAAGGAGTATTTGGGCGAAGGTCTTGATGCGGAAGTGCGCAGCGCGGTAATGGCTGCTATCGAGAAGCTGGCCAAGCTGGGCTGCGAGATCGTGGAAGTCTCCCTGCCGCACACCAAATATGCCATCCCCACGTACTACATCGTGGCGACGGCCGAAGCGTCTTCCAATCTGGCGCGCTTCGATGGAGTGCGTTATGGCCACCGCGCCCAGGGCGTGCGCTCGCTCTCCGAGATGTACCGCCGCAGCCGCGAGCAAGGTTTTGGCGCGGAGGTGAAACGCCGCATCATGCTGGGTACCTATGCGCTGAGCGCCGGGTATTACGACGCCTATTATCTGAAGGCGCAGAAGGTGCGCACCCTGCTCACCCGCGATTTTGAAGAGGCTTTCGGCAAAGTGGACGCGATTGTCGCCCCCACCTGCCCGACCCCGGCCTTCAAGCTGGGCGATAAAGTGGATGATCCGCTGGCCATGTATCTGGCTGACATCTACACCGTGACGGCAAATCTGGCGGGCATTCCCGGAGTCTCCATCCCTTGCGGCGAGACGAAGGAAAAATTGCCCATCGGCCTGCAGATTTTTGGCAAGCATTTCGCCGAAGCCACCATCTTGCGCGTGGCCAACGCCTACGAAAAAGGCGCGTAGGCGCGCACCAGAAGTTCCGAAACTCTTAAAACACTGTCATTCCGAATTTGAGTTGCGAGGAATCTGCTGGCTGGTCAAAGCAGATTCCTCGTCGCTGCACTCCTCGGAATGACAAGTTTGTAGTGCTGATTTTTTAGGTTCTGATTTGTAAGCTCTGAGAAGTCAACATTCCATCCGGCGGACGCCCTGCGTCCGCCTTTCGCATTTTTGGAGGAAAATATGTTCGCTAAACCGAAAATCAAGATCGCCCTGGCCCTGGTGCTCTCCGCTTCCATGCTGCTGACCGCCTGCACCGCGCAGTGGATCAGTGTGGCCCTGGCGGATTTGCCGGTGCTGACGCAGATGGCCCTGAATATTGCCTCTCTGGTGGCGATGCTGCAGTCCGGCCAGCAGATTAGCGCCGCCGATGCGGCGGCCATGCAAAACATTTCCGCTGAGGCCGGCAAAGACCTGCTCTTATTGCAAACCCTCTACAACCAGTACAAGGCCAATCCCAGCGATGCTACGCTGCAGAAGATCCAGCTGGTGTTGGCCGAGATCCAGCAGAACCTGCCGGCCCTGTTGCGGGCGGCGCACATCAGCAACCCGAATTTGTCGGCGCGGATCACCGCGGCGGTGGAGCTGATCCTGACGACCGTGCAGGGGTTTGCCGCGCTGGTCCCGCAAAGCGGCCGGGCGGTGGCGCAACAGAGGACCGTAGGAGGGAAGCTGCGGAATGCCAGGCAATTAAAACAGCAATGGAATGCAGAGGTGTGTGCTCCGACCGGAGACGCCGTGCTGGACGCGGCTTTGGCGCAGAGTCAGATCGAGTAGCTTATTTCCGGCGCCAGCGCACCCCGTCCTTGGTGTTCTCCACCAGAATGCCGGCCGCGGTCAGCTCCTTGCGGATGGCGTCCGAGACCGGGAAATTGCGGGCTTTGCGCGCCGCTTCCATCTCGGCCAGCTTCCCATTGACCTGCTCGTCGCTGAGCGCGTCCGATTGCAAGAGGCCGAGGAGTTCCTGGCTGATGTCGCGGCCTTCGGCCTTGGCCCACTCGGCGATGCTCTTAATCTTGGGCGCGTCGTCATCCCGCAAGACGGCGAAGATCTCGTTAAACTTATCCAGTGCGCCGAGCAGGGCCGGGACGTCGTCTTGCTTGACTGCGCCGCTGTCAAAGGCGGCGTTGGCCGTGCGCGCCATGTCAAAGATGGCGGCCTGGGCCTGCGGCGTGTTCAGGTCGTCTTCCAGCGCGGCGCGCATGCGATCTGTGGTCTCCTGCGCCAGCTTGGTCATCTCCGGATTAGCGCCGGCGGGGAATTGCCCGCTGGTCAGGCGCAAACGGAAGTTGCGCAGCCGGTCCACGGAAACCTCCGCCTGCTTCAGGCCGTCAAAGGTGAAGTTTAGCTGGGTGCTGTAAGGCACAGAGGCAAGCAAATAACGGATGGACGAAGGCTTGTGCCCCTTGAGAACGAGGTCGCGCAAAGTGTAGAAGTTGCCCGCGCTCTTCGACATCTTCTCGCCTTCGACCAGCAGAAAGCGGGGATGAAACCAGAAACGGGCGAATGGCTTGCCGCTGTAGGCCTCCGACTGCGCGATTTCATTTTCGTGGTGGGGAAAAATCAGGTCTTCGCCTCCGGCATGCAGATCGAAGGTCTCGCCCAGTTCTTCCATGGACATCACGGAACACTCAATGTGCCAGCCTGGGCGGCCGGGGCCGATGGAAGTCTCCCATGAGGCCTCGCCCGGTTTCGGCGCCTTCCACACGGCAAAATCCCGGGCGCTGTCTTTCTCGTATTCGTCGACATCGACGCGCGCCCCGTCCTGCATGCCGCCGAAGTCCTTCTTGGAGAGCTTGCCGTAGGCGGGAAATTTCGCGATGCGGAAGTAATAGGAGCCGTCTTCCGTGCGATACACGAAGCCCTTGGCTTCCAGCTTGGCGATGAACTCGGCCATTTCCGGAATGTGTTCGGTGGCCCGCGCCAGCTTGGGCTGCGCAATGTTCAGCAGCAGCGTGTCTTCCAGAAAGGCCTTTTCGTACTTTGCCGTGTAGGTCTGCACCGGCACGCCCTCGCGGGAAGAGTTGCGGATGATCTTGTCGTCCACGTCGGTGATGTTCATGACGTGCTGCACGGTGTAGCCGCTCTGCTCGAGAAAGCGGTGCAGGATGTCCACCGCCACGAACGTGCGGAAGTTCCCGATGTGGCCGTAGTCATACACGGTAGGCCCGCAGGCGTACATGCGGACCTGGTTCTTCTGCAAGGTCTGAAATTCTTCGATTTTTCCCGAGAGCGTGTTGTAGAGACGTAAGGCCATAGTCGAGCGGACGAGGGGACAGAATCTCTCATTCTAGGGGCGGGCTGGAAATGGGGTCAAATGGCCGAAGAGCTTTGTGGCGCGGACACTCTTGTCCGCGTCAATGCCAGCTGTGAAGAATAAGGAATTGCAGCCCACGCCGGCCGGAGCGCCCGCGCACAGCTTAGTCCGCGATCTTCTCCGTGGAGGGAGAGCGCAAGCGGTGCTGCACCAGCAAGACGTAATGCAGTCCGGAAACAATGGTAAACACGAAAGTCGCCCGCAGGAAGGTGGTGCGCGCGATCCATACCCAGCCCACGTGGTGCACCTGAAAGAGCAGCACAAAAAACACCGCCGCCACCTGGGCGAAGGTGTTGGCCTTGCCGAAGATGCTGGGGCGGAAATCGCGCAGACCGGCAATCATATAAAGGACGGCGCTCACCGCCAGAATACAGATGTCCCGGCTGAACACCATGACCGTGAACTTCCAGGGGATTTTGTGCAACACGGAGAGCACCAGAAAGATGGTGCTGAGCAATAGCTTGTCGGCGATGGGGTCGAGATATTGCCCCAGCATGGTTTGCTGCTTGAGCTTGCGGGCCAGCAGCCCGTCCAGGCCGTCGCTGAGGCCGGCCAGCACAAACAGGCCGAGCGCCCACTCGTAGTGCTCGTTCACCATGTGAATGATGATGAAGGGCAGAAACACCATGCGCAGCAAGGTGAGCTGATTGGGAGCGGTAAAGAGCTGGGAGAATTTCACGCCGGCTCTCCTCGGTCGCCGGGCGCGAGGCCTTCGGGCCGGGCCAGGGCCGCCGCGGCCTCCTGGCCGGTTTTCGTCGCGAAGCGCTGGGAGAGAGAGGGAAGATCGCCATCCGGAAGATCGAGTTCGATGCGCTCCACCCGGTGCATGGGAAAGAATATGACGCTGGGGGAGAACGGTTCGCCGTCCTTGACCATGCGCACCAGGTCTTCAAATGAGGCCAGTTCAATCCCGCACAGGCTCAAACCGGCAACGGACAGCGACAAAATGGCGCCCCAGAATTTTTCCCGGGGATTGCCCAGAGTGGCCACCACCACTGTCCCCGCCCTGAACGGGCCCGCGGATTGCGCCGATTCTCCCACGGGTGCGATTGTCTCTTGCTCTTGAGGCAGTTGGCAACCCTGGTGATGTACTTTCCTCAGGCGCAGGCCGGCATGGAATAATAGGGACGCGGCGCCGACGATCTGCGAATGCGTGACCACTCCAAGCCATCGGGAATTTCTCGGGCAAGACTCAGCGTGGTGCTGGGGGCGGTTTGGGAGCTGGTCCTTCCCCGGCGCGGCTTGCTTGCCCTGGGTTTTGGGCTGATGGTGATCAACCGCATTTCCGGGCTGGTCCTGCCCTACTCCACGAAATTCTTGATCGATAACGTCATCCTCAAGCACCAGAATGAAATGCTCAAGCCGCTGGTGCTAACCGTCCTGGGAGCCACCGCCGTCCAGGGGGTGACGTCCTTCCTGTTGACCCAGTCGCTTTCTAAAGCGGCGCAACGGCTGATCGCCGAACTACGGCAAAAGGTGCAGGTCCACATCGGCCGGCTGCCGGTGGCCTTTCACGATTCGACCAAGACGGGCAGCCTGGTCTCGCGCATCATGAGCGATGTGGAAGGGGTGCGTAATCTGATGGGGACCGGCCTGGTCGATCTGGCCGGCGGGGTGCTGACCGCCATCATCGCCCTGGTGGTGTTGTTCCGCATCAGCGCTCTCATGACCGGCATGGCGTTTGCTTTCCTGCTCTGCTTCGGCGTGGCCTTGAGCAAAGCATTTTCCATCTTGCGCCCCATCTTCCGGGAGACCGGACGCATCAATGCCGAGGTCACTGGCCGGCTGGCGGAATCGCTGGGCGGGGTCCGGGTGGTGAAGGGCTACCATGCCGAGAAGCGCGAGGAGAATGTTTTTGCCGGCGGGGTGCGGCTGCTGCTGAATAACGTGATCCGCAGCCTGACTGCGACCTCGCTGATGAGTCTCTCCGCCAGCCTGTTAATGGGCCTGGTCGGGGCCGTGATCATGTTTGTAGGGGCGCGGCAAATCGCCTCCGGGGCCCTGACCATCGGTGGCTTCTTTACTTACACTCTCTTCATGGGATTTCTGGTTGCGCCCATCATGCAGATCGTGCAGATCGGCACGCAGTTGACCGAAGCCCTGGCCGGGCTGGAACGTACGCACGAAATTCTGAGCGAGCAACGGGAAGACAAAGATCCCCGGCGTACTGTGGATTTGCCGGAAATTCAGGGCGACGTGGCTTTCCAGCATGTCACTTTCAGCTACGACGGGAGCAAGACAGTCTTGGATGATATTTCCTTCCATGCGCTGCCCGGCACGGTGACGGCCCTGGTGGGATCTTCCGGCTCCGGCAAATCCACCACCATCGGGCTGATTGCCGCATTTCACATCCCTACCGCCGGGGAAGTGCGGGTCGATGGCATGGATTTGAGCACGGTGAAGCTGAGTTCCTATCGTACCCAGCTCGGCGTCGTCCTGCAGGAATCCTTCTTGTTTGATGGGACCATTCGCGAGAACGTCATGTTCTCGCGGCCGGATGCCAGCGAGGAAACCGTGATGCACGCCTGCCGCATCGCGCGGGTGGATGAATTTGCGGAAAGCTTTGCTGACCGCTACGACACCGTCGTCGGGGAGCGTGGGGTAAAGCTGTCCGGGGGGCAGCGCCAGCGCATCTCCATCGCGCGCGCCATTCTGGCGGAGCCGCGTATTCTGATTCTTGATGAGGCCACTTCCAGTCTCGATTCCGAGTCCGAGGCCCTGATTCAGCAGGGACTGTCCTACCTTATGCAGGGGCGGACGACGTTTGTGATCGCCCATCGCCTATCCACCATCCGCCGCGCCGACCAGATTCTGGTCATGGAACGGGGCAAAATTATCGAACGGGGCACGCACGATCAGCTCTATGCCGCACACGGGCGCTATTACGACCTCTACACCAAACAACATGGCCTGGAACAGAACCTGTTTTTGGCCCCTGGGGAAGGGGATAGCGTGGCGGAAGCCGTGCCCAGCGCCAAGAATGGCAAAGACGATCCCGACCTCAACGATGCCCTGCGCCTGGTGCGCAGCGAGATTCGCTAGTCCCCCTCCCTGGATTGACTTTCCCCAGTACCGGCGATATGGTTCTGCCACGATTCCCGGATCTTGGGGTGGAGATCCATCCGCGGAAGACATCGCAGTCCGAGCAGGGGCACAGTGAATCCGCAACAATGGGCGCAGGTCAAAGAGGCCTTTCAGGCGGCTTTAGAGTTGCCGGCTGAGCAGAGGTCCGCTTATCTGGATGGTTTTTGCACCGCCGAGCCGGCCCTGCGGGGAGAAGTCGAATCTCTGTTGCGCCACTATCAGGAAGCGGACGGCATGCTCGACACCCCTGCCGACCTGGGCGAGGCGCTGACCGCCGAAGAGGGCCCGGATCCCTGGCTCGGGCAGAAGATTGGTCCTTATCAGGCCGTCTCCAAAGTCGGGGAAGGCGGCATGGGTGCGGTGTACCGCGCGGTGCGCGTCGACGATCATTATTTAAAGCATGTCGCCATCAAGCTGGTGCGCAGCGGATTCGCCACCGGCCTATACTTGCGCCGCTTCAAGAACGAGCGCCAAATCATGGCCAGCCTGGAGCACCCCAATATTGCTCGTCTGCTGGATGGGGGCGCCACGGAGACCGGCCTGCCCTATCTGGTGATGGAATACATCGAAGGGCAGCCCATTGATGAGTACTGCGACACGCACCGCCTCAACCTGCAAGAACGGCTCCAACTCTTTGTGCAGGTGTGCTCGGCGGTGCAGTATGCCCATCAGAACCTGATCATCCATCGCGATCTCAAGCCGGGAAATATTCTGGTCACCGCCGACGGCACGCCCAAGCTGTTGGACTTCGGCATTGCCAAGCTGCTGGCCCCGGAGCTTTTCTTTCAGACGGTGGACCCCGGGGTGACGGGACAACGGGCCATGACTCCGGAATACGCCAGCCCGGAACAGGTGATGGGGGAAGCCATCACCACCGCCAGCGATGTTTATACCCTGGGCGTCATACTCTATCGCCTGCTTACCGGACATCCTCCTTATCACCTGCGCCACCTGTCCCCTCTGGAAATCGCGCGCCTGATTTCCGATTCCGCCCCCGAGAAGCCCAGCTCCGTCGTGCTCAAGAGCGTGGAGATTCCCCACGGTGAGGGCGAAGTGCTGCGCCTGACGCCGGACAGCGTCAGCAGCACGCGGGAAGGCCGTCCGGCCTTGCTGCGCCGCCGCCTGGCCGGCGATCTCGACAACATTGTGTTGAAGGCGATGCGCAAGGACCCAGCGCGGCGCTATGCCTCCGCCGAACAACTGGCCGAGGACATCCGCCGCTATCTGGACGGCATGCCGGTGCAGGCCCGCCCCGACACCTTTTTTTATCGCTCGGGAAAATTTATTCTGCGCCACAAGACCGGCATGGCGGCGGTGGCCGTGATCCTGTTGACCCTGATGGGCGGGGTCGCCCTCGCGGCCCGCCAGGCCCACCTGGCCGAGGTGCAGCGGGCCCGGGCGGAAGCCCGCTTCAACGATGTGCGCAAGCTGGCGCGCAAGCTGCTCTTCGATGTCCATGACTCCATCCAATACCTGCCGGGCGCCATGCCGGCCCGCAAGGTGATCGTGGAGAATGCCCTGGAATATCTGGACAGCCTGGCCAAAGAATCCTCCGGTGATATTTCCATCCAGCGCGAGCTGGCCACTGCCTATTTGAAAGTCGGAGATGTGCAGGGCCGCGATCTGCGCTCTAATTTAGGAGACACGGCGGGCGCGCTGGCCAGCTATCGTAAGGCGCTCGCCATTCGCTCCCGCCTGGCCGAGGCAAATCCCAACAGCCCCGAGGCGATGTCCGATCTGGCGGAGGGCCATGACCGCCTGGGAGAAATTCTTTCCAAGGTCGGCGACTACGAGGAAGCCCTCACCCATGCGCAAGAAGCAGTGGATATCCGCCAGCGTCTGGCCGCCGCCGCTCCGTCCGACAAAGATGCGCTGCTCAATTTGGCCGTCGCTTACGACGGATTAGGCAATGTGCAGGCAGACCGCGGAGAGTTGGACCGCTCTCTGGTGAGTGCGCGGAAGAGTCTGCCCATCTTTGAATCCCTGTTGCAGCGCGACCCGCAAAATAAGCTCTACCGCCGCAGCGTATCTCTGGCGCACAAGAAATTAGGAGGCATCGCCGAGGCCACCGGCAAGCTGGAACTGGCCTTGCAGGAATATCAGAGGTCGCTGCACATGGACCAGCAGCTGGTCGCGGAAAACCCCAACGATGGGCTCTATCGCCGCGGGCTCTCCATCAGCTACAGCAATATCGGAGATGTGTTGTTTAAGACCGGCCGGTATGGCGAGGCGCTCCGTCAATATCACCAGGCAGTGGCGATTGATGATGCCCTCTCGGCCGCGGATGCTCAGGACGATTGGGCCCGCAAATATCTCGTCTACAACTATCTGCGGCTGGGCGATGCTCAGCTGAAAGTGCAAGACGCCGCTGGGGCGCAATCCACCTATGAAAAATGCCTGCGGGTGGCCAAGGCGCGCGTTACCGCGGACGCCAGCAACGCCGGCGCCCTGGCCGATTTGGCGGAGGCTTATGCCCGCTTGGGTACACTGCACTTGTCCGAAGGGATGAAAGCGGAATTGCCCGCTCCCGCCCGAAGACGCCGCTTGCGCTCCGCCCGTTCCTGGTATCAGGCCAGCCTGAAGCTCTGGCGGGAAATACGCGACCGCGGCATCTTGCGCGGCGTGCAAGCCCGTGTACCCGATCAGGTGGCCGCGGACCTGGCGCAATGCGAAGCGGCCCTGAAAGATATCGGCGCTCCCGCCTCCTAGATTTCGCCTGAGTTTCTTTCCCCCGGACTTTGGGCTACTCTAGTCACGTTCCCAGGGCCGAACCGTTGCCGGTTCTCTCCTGTCTCGCTTATGTTCGCAGGGTTTGCAACGCGGGAAGGATGCGCGCGCGCGAAGACGGCGCGAACGTTTGGGAAATGGCCGCGCTCCATCCCCGGGGCGGCGCTGGTGCTCGGTCTCTATGTGGCCGGCGCCTGGGCGCAAAGCGATTCCTCTTCCTCTCTCCCCGTCCTCACTCAAGTGGGGCAAATCCGGCAATTGACCACCGATCAGGCCGCCCGCGGCTATCCGGTGCGCATTCGCGGGACCGTGACCGGCGATGTGCCGGCGCCGGATTTTTTTGTCCAGGACGCGACCGCCGGAATTTATGTGGAAGGGAACACCGGGATCGCCTCTCCCCACCGTTTGGGTGACCTGGTGGAAGTGGAGGGCATCACCGGCCCGGGGAAATTTGCTCCCGTGATACGCGAAGTGCGCACCCAGGTGGTGGGCAAGGGGACCCTTCCCCGTGGGCGTCTGCTTTCATTTGCCGAGGTGGCCAACGGCGAACAGGACAGTCAATGGGGCCAGATTCGCGGCATGGTGCGCACCGCCGCCATCGATCGCACCTCCTGGCGCGAGACCACCCTGGCCATGACCGTCGCGGCCGAAGGCGGGCAGTTCAAAGTGCGCGTGCCCATCACCCAGGATGTGGACCCCTCTTACTGGGTAGACACGCAAGTCGCCATCGAAGGGGTTTGCGGCAGCCTGTTCAACGCCGACCGGCAGTTGATTGGAATCTTGTTTTACGTGCCTCGCCTGCGTTTCATCCGTCTGGAGAAGACCGCCGCGGCGGTGCCTTTTTCGGCCCTTCTGCGCTACTCGCCGGACGACAAAATCAAACAACGGGTGCAGGTCCAGGGAGTGGTGGGTTATCAGCAGCTGGGCAGCACGCTGTTTCTGCAGAGCCAGGGCAAAGGCCTGCGGGTGCTGACCCAACAGGGCACCCCGGTGCAGGTGGGCGATGTGGTCGAAGTGCAGGGTTTCCCCGCCGTAGGGGAGTCCGCACCGGTGATGGAAGACGCCGTCTTCCGCCGCATCGGGCATGAGAACCCGCCCGCGCCGATGCGCTTCGACGTCGATGCTCCCTGGGAGCGTTATGACGGCACCGTGGTGACCGCTGCGGCCAAGCTGTTGCAGCGCCAGCCGCGTCCCGATGGTCTGAAGCTCGTACTCCAGTTGGAGGGGAATGGCCTTCTCTTTGACGCGACCCTGCCTCCCGGGGTGCCGGCGGAACCGTTGCTGGCGATTCCTCTGAATTCCGAGCTGCAGGTCACGGGCATCTGGCTGGTGCGGGCTGGAGGCTTGTGGCGCGTGCCGGAATCGTTTCGCGTCCTCTTGCGTACGCCGGCCGACGTGGTGGTCCTGCAGGCCGCTTCCTGGTGGACGCTGCGGCGCACCCTGTGGGTGTTGGGCATTACCGCCGGCATTCTGTTGGGCATGACGGCGCTGGTCGTGATTTTGGGCCGCCGGGTGCATGCTCAGATGGGCATTATTCGACAGAAGCTGCGCAGCGGCGCCGTGCTGGAAGACCGCAACCGCATCGCCCGTGAATTGCACGATACCCTGGAGCAGGAACTCGCCGGCATTACCATGCAGCTGGATCTGGCCGCCGACTGCTTTCAAAAAGTTCCCGACGTGGCCCGCCGGGCACTGGAAATGGCGCGCAAAATGAGCCGTCACAGCATGGGCGCCGCCCGCCGTTCGGTCTGGGACTTGCGCTGCCACTTGCTGGAAAATGGAGACCTGGTCTCTGCCCTATCGCAGGCGGTTTCTCCCATGGCGGTGCCCGGAGTAGTGGACATCGAGATGCAAGTGAAGGGAACTCCGCAAAAACTCCCCGGCCCTATGGAAATGAACTTGCTGCGCATCGGCCAGGAGGCGGTGGCCAACGCGGTCAAACACGCCCACGCCCGCCGAATTCTGGTCGATCTGGAATATCGCGAGAACGATGTGGGCTTATGTGTCAGTGATGACGGGCGCGGTTTCGTGTTGAATGATCCGGCTTTTATGGGAAACGGCCACTTTGGCTTGGTCGACATGCGGGAGCGCGCGCAGTCGATGAGCTGCGGCTTGCGTATCGAGAGTACTCTGGGAAGTGGTACACGGGTAGAACTGCAGGTCCCGTTGGGCAAACATCGAGTCACAAATGACGAGCACAAAACCCATACGTATTCTGGTCGTGGATGACCACTTCATGGTCCGCATGGGCTTGTCGGCGTCCTTGAATGTGGAGCCCGACATGCAGGTGGTGGCGGAAGTTGGCACCGGCGAGGCCGCTCTCGAATCCTATCGCCACTCCCTGCCTACCCTGGTGATTATGGATGTGCGTCTGCCCGGCATGTCAGGAGCGGAGTCCGCCGCGGCCATCATTCGCGAGTTTCCCGAGGCCCGTATTCTCATGCTCTCGACTCATGCCGGAGAAGAAGAAATCTACCGCTCCTTGCAGTCCGGCGCGCGCGGCTACATCATAAAAAGCGCGGTGCGCGAGGAACTCCTGCATGCCATCCGCGAAGTCTTCGCCGGACGCCGTTATCTGGATCCCATCGTAGTGCCGCTCTTAGCGGAGAGACTCTCGCAGAAATCTCTCACCTCACGCGAGCTGGAAGTCCTGCGGATGGTGGTCAAGGGGATGGGCAATAAGGAAATTGCTGCCGCCCTCAACATTGCTGAAGTGACTGTGAAGCTGCACGTCAGTCATGTCCTGGAAAAGCTCAACGTGAAAGACCGCACCGAAGCTGCCACCATGGCGCTGCGCCGAGGCATTGTCTCCCTGGAGTAATTGGCCTTTCCGAATAGGCCTAGGGATACCATTTTTCAGATACTATCTCCAGATTTATGTGGGCCCTCCCCGGCCATAGCTATACGAAAGTAGTATTCCCGAATCCGCCAACTGCATAGCAGCTTTTCCATTTTGAAATTCCTACAATTCTTACTTACCAGTTTGTTGTTGGGCTGTCTTCACAACCACTTACGCTATCCAGAGCATCAGGCCACGAGGTTGTTTCCGGGCCCCATGGAAGTCCGCATGCAATGGCCTATCACAGATCTTGCCCATGATCGTCAGGAGAGAGTTTTATGTGCTTTGCGAAACACTACGTTCGTGGCTCACGCCTAGCGCAATTGTTTCTGTCCATTCTTGTCATTTCATTCTTCTGCACGCCCGCCAGTGCGCAGATTACTTCCGGATCTATTTTTGGCAGCGTGAAAGACCAAACCGGAGCTGCCATCAGCAACGCCACCGTCACCGTGCGCAACGCGGCCGTGGGATTGACCCGGGTCGTGACCGCGGGTGCGGCGGGCGATTTTGCCGTGCCCAATCTTCCTCCCGGGGTCTACGCCATTACCGTGGAGGCCGAGAGCTTCCGCAAGCTGGAAAAGACCGGGATCAATCTGAGCGTGGCCGATCGGCTGAATGTGGGAGATTTTGTTCTGACGGTAGGCGCGGTCGCCGACACAGTCACCGTCTCCGCCGATGCCGGGCAACTGCAGTTGCAGGCCAGTTCCGGTGAGCGCTCCGATTTGATCACCGGCAAACAGCTGAATGATGTGGCCATGAACGGCCGCAATGTGCTGGATTACATGAAGCTGATTCCCGGCGTGGTCAGCAGTTTCGATGGCCATGCTTCCGGTACCGGCGGCGCTGATTCCATGAACATTAACGGTACCCGCGCCAACCAGCACGAGTTCACCATTGACGGCGCTTCCAACATCGATACCGGCAACAACGGCGGCACCCATATCACGGTCAATACCGATGCCATCGCCGAAGTCAAAGTGCTGACCTCCAACTATCAGGCGGAATTCGGCAAGGCGGCGGGCGGCCAGATCGCTATCGTGACCCGCGGCGGCTCCAACCAGTTCCACGGCAATGGCCGCTTCTTCCACCGCAACGAAGGCCTCAACGCCAACGACTGGATCAACAAACAGAACCAGCTGGCTTCTTCCACTCCCCACAACGATCCCCAGATTTATCGCTACAACTATGTGGGCTATCAAATCGGCGGTCCGATCAAGAAAAACAAGCTGTTCTTTTTCTGGAGCCAGGAATTTTACCGGCAGTTTGTGCCCAGCGGCGGCGTGACCCAGTTCTATACTCCGACCGAACTGGAGCGGCAGGGAGACTTTTCCCAATCCGTGGATGGCAATGGCCTGCCCATCATTATTTCCGGGCCGGGCATCACCGACAACAAGATCGATCCCACCCAGCTTTCCACCGACCAGCAGCACGTATTTGCCCAGATCCAGAAGATTCTGAACCTGTTCCCGCTGCCCAACGTCTCCGGCTTCGGCAGCAACGGCAACGACTACAACTACTCTAATGCGTTTTCCGCGCGCCAGCCGCGGCGGGAAGATATCCTGCGCATTGACTATCAGCTCAATGCCAGCAACCGGTTGTATGGCCGCTACATTCACAACTCCGACACCACGGAAGCGCCCTTCGAACCGTTTCCCGGCCCCTTCGGGATCTTTGCCTGTTCTTCCTCCATCAACTTTGCCGGCGGTTGCGTGCAGAAGCATCCCGGCTGGAACCTGTCGTTGAATCTGGTCAGCACTCTGACCCCATCGCTGCTGAACGAATTCTCCATCGGCCCCAGCCATTCGCTTTCCCTCGCGGAGAGCGTGGGTGGAAATATTTCGCGGGGCACCAACGGGATTGATCTGGCGCTGCTCTATGCGGTATCGCAGGATGAATCCATCCCCGACATGAGTTTCGGCGGATTGCCCAGCGTGAATTTCAGTGGCCCTTACCTGGGCGCGACGCCCTGGCGCCAGGCCAATACCACCATCAATGTGAATGACAATCTGAGCTGGGTGCGCGACAAACACACCTTCAAGTTCGGCGTCTTCTATCAGCGCAGCCGCAAGGACCAGATTGCCTGGGGCAATATCAACGGGCAATTCGGTTTTGATGTGGGACCGACCGCCGGCGGGACCTGTCCTGACGGCGCCGACACCTGTACGTTGGGCGATCCTCTGGCCAGTGCGCTGCTGGGCGATTTCAATAGTTTCAGCCAGTCCACCGCGCGTCCGCTGGGAAAGTTCCGCTACAACCAGCTGGAGTTTTATGCCCAGGACACCTGGAAGGTGAACTCCCGTCTGACTCTCGATTACGGCGTGCGCTTTGCCTGGATTCCTCCACAGTATGACGCCAACAATAACGTGGCCATCTTCGATCCTTCGGCCTACAACCCGGCCAACGCCGTGACCATTCTTCCCGATGGCAGCATTGATCCCGAGGCCGGCGGCGATCGCCTGAACGGCATGAAGTTCACTCGGGGCGGGACCATTCCGGATGGGGGATGGAACAGCCGGGGCATTATGCCTGAGCCACGCTTTGGCTTTGCCTACGATCTGTTCTCCAATCACAAAGCCGTGCTGCGCGGCGGTTTCGGCATGATGCACGATCGCACCCAGGGCAACCTGATTTTCAACACGGTGTTCAACAATCCGGCGCTGGTACAGAGCGCTTCCGTGCCGGCCGGCAATATCGTCGACTTGCCCACTTCGCCGGCATCGTTCGGCAACGGAGTGTTAGGCAATATCCTGGGCGCGGAGCGCAGCGGCAAAGTGCCTACCGTGTATAGCTTCAGTCTGGGGGTGCAGCATGAAATTGCCCGCGACACCACCCTGGACATCGCTTATGTGGGCACGCTTTCCCGGCACCTGGTGACCTCGCGGGACATCAATGCCATTCCTTATGGCACGGCCTTTACCCGCGCGGCGCAGGACCCGGACAATTATCCCGGCGGGGTTGTGCCCGACGTGGAGCCCGATCTGCCCGCCCAATGGGCGGCCGCGGGTTACAACTACACCGGCCGCTATGCTTACGGGCGGCCTTCGTATACCAATGCCCCGCTGGTGCCGTACAAAGGCTACGACCAGATTTCCTACCTGCAGTTTGACGGGACTTCCAACTACAACTCATTGCAGACCTCCTTGCAGCGCCGCTTCTCGCGAAGCTTCACCCTGGGCGCGGTCTATACCTGGTCCAAGGCCTTGGCTACGGCCAATTCAGATGAAGATAAACAGAATCCCTTCAACGCGCTGTTGGATTATCGCGCCACCGACTGGGACCGTACCCACGTGTTCGCGGCGAACTACGTCTACGATCTGCCCAAGTTTACCCAGCACTTCAACGGGCCGAAGTGGCTCGCCTACATCACCGATGACTATCAGCTCAGCGGCGTAACTCAGGTCATGACCGGGGCGCCGGTCGACCTGAACAATAACTATTCCTTCCCCTCGGGGAGCGTGGATGGCTCGAACATGTGGGGGGCCATTCCGTTCTACTACTCGCTGGATGCCAGCGGGAACCCGGTCCTGCCGGCGATTGGGCCGCCGGTGCGCGGATCGCGCGACACCATTCGTAACAGCAACATGCAGACATGGGACATGTCGCTGTTCAAAAACATTCCCCTGGGACACAACGAAGCCCGCTACATTCAGTTGCGGCTGGAAGCTTTCAACGTCTTCAACCATCCCAACTTTTCCACCCGCAACTACGGCATTACCACCAATGGTCCGTGGCAATATAGCGACCCCACCACGCCGCTGACCATTTCCAAGAATGCCAACTGGGGAACGCCCTCCAGTACTTATGGGACGGCCCCCGGAGGTTTTCGCGTGGTGCAGCTCGGCGCGAAGATTTATTTCTAAATCGTTCGCTGCCTGATACGTATTGCTGCGGTTGTTCGCCCCGACGGGCGGTGGCCAGTGCCTCCTGGCTCCGCCCGTTTTTATTTTGCGCGCTCCGATACCACTCGCGCTGAATGATAAACTCGTTGTGCCGAACGAGGAGCGATAGGGATGCCTGAAAAAGCTGATGTCCGTCACACTCTGACTGAGAAGCAAGCTCGCCAGCTGGCGACCGTTACCAAGACCGTACCCATGATGCAGTCCATCACGCCGCGCTGGCTGGTGGCGTTTCTGCAATGGGTGCCGGTGGAGGCGGGAACTTACCGCGTGAACCGCGTGACCCCGTCTCAACCCGGAACGCGCACCGTGGAGTGCAGCCCGTCTGACGATGTGACCCTGCCGGAAATCTATGTGGACTACGACGAGAACCCGCGCGAATATCCGCTGAGCGCGGTGACCACAGTCCTCGATCTGCAGACCCGCATCTCCGACATGTATCGCAGCCCGCACGACCAGATCAAAGAGCAGCTGCGCCTCATCATCGAGAAAGTCAAAGAGCGCCAGGAGAGCGAGCTCATCAATAACAAGGAGTACGGCATCCTGAACAATGTGGACGCCTCCATGCGGGTGAAGCCGCGCAAGGGAGCGCCCACGCCGGATGATCTGGATGAATTGATCTCCAAGGTGTGGAAGGAGCCGGCGTTTTTCCTGGCCCATCCCCGCACCATCGCCGCCTTTGGCCGCGAGTGCACGCGGCGCGGCGTTCCGCCCCCTACGGTCACGTTGTTTGGCTCGCCGTTCCTGACCTGGCGCGGCATTCCCCTGGTGCCTTCCGACAAAGTGGAAGTGAAGAACGAGAAATCCAACATTCTCCTGGTCCGCACCGGCGAGAAGAAGCAGGGTGTGGTCGGGCTCTTCCAGCCGGGAATTCCGGGCGAAGTGTCTCCCAGCCTGTCGGTACGCTTTATGGGCATCAACCATAAGGCGATCGCTTCCTATCTCATCTCGCTGTATTGCTCGGTGGCGGTATTGACGGAAGACGCCGTGGGCGTGCTGGAGAACGTGAATGTCGACCAATACCACGAGTACAAGTGATCGCATCCCGGCGGAGACGCCGGGAACCGCCGCAACCCCGGCCCCGGAAGCTGCAAATGCCAGCTTGCCGGCTTTCTTGCCGGACCCGGCGGTGATCGCCAAACTCGCCAACGAGTTTTTCGCCGCGTTGCCCGGCCAGACGACGGTGGGGCTGACGCCATCGCTGGAAGCGGCCGCGCCTTCCGGCGCGCCGCAACCCTCGCTGGCCGAGTTTCAGTCGCTGCCACTGTCTTTGGTGGATGCCACGGCGGTGACTCCGCGCACTCCCGGGCAGGTTTCCCAAGCAGCGGCGCCATCTCCTGAATTGCCGGGATCGATCCCGTACTTTCTGCACGGCAGCGGCTCCCCGCTGAACGTTACGCCGACTCTGCCTTCATTTCATGAAGTGTTTGCATTTCCCGGCGTGCCCCATGCGCAGCCCTCAGTGGGCATTCCGGCGCCCACCCCAGCGAGCGCAATTCCGCCGGCAGAGGCGAAAATCCCCTCGCTCCCCGGCGCGCCCGTGCAAGTTCCGCCCAGCGTGGAATCGGCGCCTGCGTTGCCAGGAACTTCTGTTCCCACTTCCGAAAAAGCTTCGCCCCTGCAGGTGGCCCCGTCGTTCCCGTCATTGAGCCAGGCCTTCTCCTTTCCCGGAGTGCCGGGAGCGCAGCCGCCCTCCGGGATACCTGCCTTTCCCTCTTCGTTGCCGGGAACTTCTCTGCCCCACAATATTCCGGAAACGCCGGCGCCGGGAAGCTCCGCCTACGTGGAAGAAGGGAAGAACGCCACTCCGCCGGGCGCCGCGCCGGTCCGCGTGGAGACGTTTGAGTTCCATCCCAATCTGGTGCCGGAGCTGGGGAGATCTCCGCGAGCATTCGATCCGCACATGGTGCGGCGCGATTTCCCCATCTTGCAGGAGCAGGTCAACGGCCGTCCGCTCATCTGGCTGGACAACGCGGCGACCACGCAGAAGCCGAATGCCGTCATTGACCGCCTTTCCTACTTCTATCGCCACGAGAATTCCAATATTCACCGCGCCGCCCATACCCTGGCGGCGCGCGCCACGGACGCCTACGAAGGGGCGCGGGAAAAGGTCCGCCGCTTCCTGAACGCATCCTCGACCCGCGAGATTGTGTTTGTGCGCGGCACCACCGAGGGCATCAATCTGGTGGCGCAAAGTTGGGGACGGCGCAACGTTCAGAAGGACGACGAAATCGTCATCACCTGGCTGGAGCACCATGCCAACATCGTGCCCTGGCAGCAGCTTTGCGCCGAAACTGGCGCGCGCCTGCGCGTGGCCCCGGTGGACGATTCCGGCCAGATCATTCTGGAAGAGTATGAGAAGCTTCTGGGACCGCGGACCCGCCTGGTGGCCTTCAGTCAGGTGTCGAACGCGCTGGGCACGGTGACTCCCGCCAGGCAGATGATTGAGATCGCGCACCGCTATGGGGCCCGCGTCCTGGTGGACGGCGCGCAATCGGTCTCGCACATGCGCGCGGATGTGCAATGGCTGGACTGCGATTTCTTTGTTTTTTCCGGCCACAAGATTTTTGCCCCTACCGGCATCGGCGTGGTTTTTGGCAAGCTGGATGTTCTCGACAGTACCCCGCCCTGGCAGGGCGGCGGCAACATGATTGCCGACGTGACCTTCGAAAAAACCGTTTATCAGGCCGCCCCGGCGCGCTTTGAGGCGGGCACGGGGAACATTGCCGACGCCGTGGGTTTGGGCGCGGCGCTCGACTACGTGGAAGAAATCGGCATTGAGACTATCGCCCGCTACGAGCATGATCTTCTGCTCTACGCTATGCAGGAGATGAAGACCATTCCCGGCCTGCACCTGATTGGTACCGCCCAGGAAAAGGCCAGCGTGCTCTCCTTTGTGTTGGACGGTTTTCGCACCGAAGATGTGGGCAAGGCGCTCAACCAGGAAGGTATTGCCGTGCGTTCCGGCCATCATTGCGCCCAGCCCATTCTGCGGCGCTTCGGCCTGGAGAGCACGGTGCGTCCGTCCCTGGCCTTCTACAATACCTGCGAGGACGTGGACGCATTGATTGCTGCGCTTCGCCGTATCCAGGCGGGCAGCGGACATCAAGGTTTGTAACTCCTCGGAAATGGCAATCGCAAAGGCCTTCGCTCCGCGAAGGCCTTTCTTCCTGCAGTACACACGGGCGTAGGGTTACTTGCTGCTCACTTCCGCCATTTCGGGAACGTATTGCCGGGTGGCGGCAACGTAGCCGTCGGCCGCCACAATGCGGCCGCGCTCGCGATACCACGCCGCGTCGTCCGGATACCAGGTCCCCAGTCCATCGACATAGCGGTTAAACATGCAGAAAGAAGCGGCGATCAGTACGGTATCGTGGATCTCCTTGTCGGTCGCGCCTTCTTTGCGGGCAGCGGCGACGTCCGCTTCCGTCACCTGCTTGCCGCCCTTTTGGACTTTGCCGGCAATGCCCAGCAGAGCTTTGAGCTTGGGCGAGACATCGGCTGCGGCGAAGTTCTGTTTCACTTGCAGCACCAGCGCCTCGTCGCCATTCAGGTGCGCGGCGGCCACCGCCCCGTGAATGTTCTGGCAGTAGTAGCAATCGTTCTGCGAGGAAACGTAGGTCGCGATCAGTTCCCGTTCTCCGGGTGTCAGGGTGTTGGGGCCGCGCAACAGCACGTCCACCAGTTCGTTTAAGGGCCGGGCGGTTTCCGGACGAAACGCAAACAGGCCGCGGATGCCGGGCATTCCTTCGGGGGTTTGAATGTGGGGCATGATGTTCTCCTGGACTTAGTCGCGAATGTAGCCTTCGCGGGCGATCATTTTGGCGCGGCCGCGATGTCCCTCGTCGGAAATCGCGTGCACGCCGGAGGCGGTGATCCAGCGATTGTAGAAGTTGAACAGCCCGCAGACCGAGATGGTGTAGTAAATGGCTTCATCGGCCCAGCCCGCGGCCCGCAAAGTTGCGGAATCATTTTCCGTCACCGAGGGCAGGTCGAGCGTGACCTGGCGCACGAAGCGCAGCAGGGCCTTATCTTTCTCCTCCAGCGGCGAGCTTTCCAGGTCGGCGAAGACTTGCTCGACCAGCGCCTCGCTGCCCAACAACTCCGCCGCGATGGCGGCATGGCACTTGGTGCAGAACTCGCAGCGGTTCAGAAACGAAGTGTAGGCCGCCACCAGCTCTCGCATGCCCAGGCTGACGGAGGAAGGTTCGCGTAGAAAGCCCTCGGTCAGGCGCGACAGGTGGACCGTGGTCTCGGGACGAAAGGCGAACAAATGCCAGATTTGCCAGTACTCCGCGCCACCGGCCTGGGCCTTCTCGATCAAGTCGCGATAAAAACCAGGTTGCGGGTTGGCTTCCACCTCAGGCAGGTACGTGGGCTTCATGGCAACGCTGGGCATAGTGCCTCCTTGGGGAAACACACGGGCAGGGAAGGCCTGACACTGGTTCCACCCCACACATGCAGAGCCGCATGCTACATCACCAGGGCTCCGGGCAGCCCTAGTATTTTTGTAGTATTGAGGCCGGGCGGCAGGGAATCTGTAATGTGCGGATCGCGTGGTGGGGAGGCAACATGAAGTGGTGGCATTGGACACTGATCACTCTCGCCGTATTGCTGATCGCAGGTTTTGCCGGGCTTAGCTACATCACCGGGGGACCGGAAAATGTGTATGGGTTTCTGCGCTATGCCTTGCCCAATTGGCACCGTGGCGACTTGCGGGTAGGGGCGCAGGCCCCGGATGTGCAACTGGTCGGGCTCGACGGCAGGACCACCTTTCACCTGCGCGAGCGCATCGGTCAGAAACCCCTGGTGCTGGTCTTCGGCAGCTTTACCTGCCCGCCCTTCCGCCGCAACACCAGCGACATCTTGAAGCTGTATCAGGATTATCGCGACAAAGCGGAGTTTCTGCAGGTGTACATTCGCGAGGCCCATCCCAAGGACGAGTGGCAGATGGCTTCGAACCAGCGCGACAACGTGGTGTACGCGCAGCCGCGCACCCGTGAACAGCGCATTGCCGTCGCCCATGACTACATCGAGCGACTGCATGTGTCCCTGCCTTTTGCCATCGACGACATGACGAACCAGGCCAATCTGCTGTATGCCGCCTGGCCCGAGCGCATTTACATCATCGATGAAGGTGGCGCGATCGTCTATCGCGGAGGCCTGGGCCCCTTCGGCTACCATCCCGAAGAAGCTCGGGCCTGGTTGGCCGGGCGCTATGGCCAGCCCGCCGGTCCCCCGGTTGCCGTGAATTCAAAGTAAGAGAAGGGAAGCCCGTCAGTGTCCCTGCGGGGACTTGCTGATGTCTGCCTGCAAGGTCTTCTCGCATTGTGCGGTGCGCTCGGCGCTCACCAGGCAGCTGGGCAGGTCGGCGGATTCATAGACCAGATTGGCCACTTTGGAAGGATTGAAGCGCCCTTTGGTAAGATAAGCGACTCCACTTCCGGTAGCAACCCAGGGATAAAGCACGGCCAACGGCAGAGCATACTTCTTGGAACGGACCAGCGATTCCAGGACCCCGCGCACCGGCTTGCTGCGTTTCAGGCTGCCCGCAACTTGTGGAATGACAAATGCCGAGGACTCCAGCTCAGGATTGCGCGCGCTGAACTTCACCATGGACTTGGCAATTTGTTTGGGGGTGGTGATGCCGGCGTCCGCGATGAAGCTGCGCCCCAAAGCTTTGGGATAGTAAAAGTTGATGATGGAAGTCGAAAAATCGGCGCAGTTGCGGAAGAAGATATTAAAGCGGCCGCGATTGGGGCGAGAGTTCAGGTACTCAATCAGCGCATCGTCCTGAGCTTCACTGGTTTCGATGGCGAAGCCGTAAATGGTGCGCTCGTATGAGGCCCCCACCAGCTGGGTCCATTCTCCCTTGGGAGGCTCCCCGTCCGCGGCATCAGGCGCGACATCCTGTAAATGCTTGTGACGGTAGCGGTCGCGCACCAGGAGGACGTCCTCGGCATCCGCGTATTCCGGCACGTTCTGCAAATGCTCCACCGCGTATAGATAAGGAATCACTGGAATGGCGATCCAGTCGCGGCCCCCAATCTTGTGATAGCGGCTGATGACAACGCCCAACTCTCCGGCATGGCAGCGCCGCAGTTGCGTAGGAGTAACGGCGCATATGCGCGAGAGATACACCGCCGCATGCCCCGTGGGATTCATCGCGCCAAACGTTCCAAATGGCTGCTGAAGAAGAAGCGCGGCATCGGCATGGGCGGTGGGCGGAAAAGATAGAGGGAGGAGTGCTCCTAACGAAACAATCGCCGCCCAGCGCGCCATGGCCCTCACCCTCATCTTTGCCCCGGTTAGATGCACCTTTCCCTAAAAGAAGATTGCTTATAAGCGGGCCGCTTGTCAGGTGACGCCGGTACATGGCATTTCGTCCTAAGGGGATTGCTGTAGGAGATTACTGGGGATTACGGACGGCTGCGCTCTTGACCGTGTTGTCGCGGGTGGAGAGGCGGGCGCTTTCTGCGCGCGCTTCCGTGAGCAGGGCCAGATCGCGGTCGGCGCCTTGCCACTGGGTCAGAAAAGTCTGATAGGACTGACGCGCTTCGCCGGAGTTGCCCGCGCTGTGTTGCGCCCGCGCCAGCCCCAGCTGAGACAGAGAGATATAAGGAGAGTTCGGTCTTACCGCGGAATGGCGCAGCAGGCGTTGGAACTCTTCCGCAGCTTCTTTCGGCTGGCGCAGCTCCAGATAGGCCAGGCCTCGATAGTAGATGGGGGCCAGTTCGGTGGCCCGGCACAAATCATAGGGGCGGACAACTTCCAATTCCTGAATGGCCCCGGCGGGATCTTTCTTCTGCAAGCGGCCCAGTGCCCGGATGGTGGGCAGGAGTACGTGGTTGGTGATGGTATCGAGAGGCAGGGCGCGCGCCACCGGGGCCGACAGCTCTTCGGAGCGGCGCAAATCGCCGGTGCGCGCCAGCACCCAGGCCGACCAGGCCTGCACATTCACAGAATGCGGCGCCAGCTGCAAGGCGTCCGCCACATCGCTGCGCGCCTTGCTATGCTGCCCCAGCTCGGCGCTGAACTGGGCATCGTCCAGAATCACCAGCGCGGCATATTCCTGCAACCCGCTGCGCTGGGCGATGTCGCGGGCCCGGCGCAGCAGCTGGTGCGCCTGCTGGGTTTGCCCCTGCGCCAAAGCCGACATGGCGGCCGTGTCCAGCATCTCGCCTTCGCGCTGGTTGCCCCGCGCCCAGGCCATCTGGCGCTCCATCTCCGCGGAGTCGTTTTCCGCGAATGCGATGTGATAGCGCGTGATGTGCAGCAGCAGGCCGTCCAGTTTTCGAGTCACCGCCTCCTGGTAAACCGACTTGGCCTCGGCGAGGCGACCGCTGCGTTGATACGCCTGGGCCAGCGTCTGGTAGGGAAATCCGTTGGCCGGATTGATGCGCAGCGCGTCCCGCGCCGGTTCAACGGCTTTTTCCGGTTGTCCCAGCGCGATCAGGGTATCGGCTAAATCGTTGGCCGCCGCGATGTCATTGGGGTAAAGCTGCCGCCAGATCTCATAGGCCTGGACTTCCTTATCCAGTTCCCTCGTCACGCTGCCGTAGTAGTCCGTAGTCAGGACCAGGCGTTCGTGCTCGGTGGTATGGTCACGCAGATCGAAGGCGCGGCTGAAATACTGGCTGGCCAGCTGGCTTTCCTGGGCGTTGGCGTAGATGGTGCCCAGCCGGGCGTAAGCCAGGGCGAAGCGCGGATCGAGGTCCGCGGCCATGCGATAGAACGAGATGGTTTCGAAGTCCTTGCCCTGCGCCCGCAGGGCTTCTCCCATGGAGAAAGCCTTCAACGCCGCCAGAGAGCTGGTGGTGGCCTGTACCATCGGCGTGCCAAAGTGCTCCACCGAAGACTTCGACTCGCCCAATTCCGCGCGCAGCATGTCGGTGACCCGGCCCAGCACGGGGAGCACTTCATTGGGGTTGGCCGCCAGGGCGTCCTCCGTGGCCAGAACTCTGCCGTTGTGGCACTCCCGCGCCTGCAAACGCAGTTCGTAGCCCTCCCGCGATGCGGAGATGGCGCCGGCCAGAAAAGCCCGGGCATTGACTGCCGGGCAAACCTCGCGAATGACTTCGGAAGACAAGTGGAGGTCTACCGGCCTGCCTTTTTCCTGCAACGCAGTACGGATGCGGCTTTCGGAAACGATGTTGAAATAGGGGGATTCCAGCAGCTTGACCCGTAACGCCTGCTCCAGCGCCCGGTCAAATTGCACGTCCCCGGTGGTATTTTCGAAGTCTGCCAGCACTAAGGGATCGGTAGGGCTCAGCAGGGGCGCGCTTCCCCAGGAACGCCCATAGATAATCGTGATTCCCGCCAGAACCAGGGCCGCGATTGCGCCCACTACCCACCAGCGCCGGGAAGCCCCCCGTCCGGCTGGGGACACGATCACCGGTCTGGCTGCCTCTACGGGTGGCGTAACCGGCTCCGGCAAGGGAGCCGGGTTGGCCGCAGGTTCCGCCTCGACCCGGCTGACCGGGCCGAGAAACCGATAACCTCTTCTGGGGACGGTTTCGACGAAGCGCGGATTATCCGCGTCATCTCCCAGCGCGTCGCGCAGCTTTCGCACCGCCACGCTCAGGCTGTTGTCGAATTCGACGAATGTGTTCTGGGGCCACAGACGCTGGCGCAGGTCGTCCCGGGTGACCACTTCCCCGACATTTTCCAAAAGAACCAGCAGCAGGCGGAAGGGCTGCTCTTGCAATTTGACCGCGACCCCTTTGCGGAGGAGGCGGGATGAGCCGAGGTCGACTTGGAAAAATCCAAAGCGATATCCCGACACATCGTGCGAAGAGTAGGACATTTGAGAAGGAGCGCTTCCTAAGCTTAAGGAGCCAGAGTGTACCACGCCTGGTTCAATAGTTCATGAGATTCTGTAATATTATGATAATAAGCTAGTTGCTGGTTAAGGAAAGGTTCACCGCGAGTTTCGTTGACCCACCGCGAAGTTTCGCTAATCCTAGGCCTCGTGCAGCAGTTAGACCGCACGTTGTAGATCCGAAAACTGGGTTCGTCGGGGAGGGCGAGTCCAGTTGAGGATGCACACCCATGGGGGAAGTGGCTGGGGGGCCACTTCCCCCAAGTTGTTTTTACGACCTCACCAGCACTGGGGGGCGGCGTCCATCCGGAGAGCCCAGCCAAAGCATCCCAAGAGCCAAGACCAGCTCAAGCCTTTCTCCTCATCGGACCTCTGTGGGGAGGGGCGAGCGATCCCTGCCGTTCTACAACCTTCGTACCGTCCTTGGTACTTTGGTTACTTTCCAGCGGACCACCCTTGAGGTCGGCATAACGTGCGCTATTCCTTGTGGTTACTTGTCTCTGGATACAACTAATAGACATGACTTTCTGATGTTCCCAAAGTAATTTCCAAAAAACCCGCAAAAAACCCCATAAAACACGGAGTTTCACGCTGAGCCTCGGTTTTTTCAGGTTGAGATATGCTCGGGACACCAAAACTCACTCGAACGCAGCTTTGCTACGAGGAATTCATTCCCCAGTTCGCGGAGCGATCGCGAAAGACGCGGTAGCAGAGTTTGGATCTGGGGAGTACGGGAACAGGAACTATGGCCGACTCGCGGGAAGTCATGAATATTCGCCAGGCCTCGCAGTACCTGGGGGTGAGTCCGGACACGCTTTACAAATACGTGGGCGAACAGAAAATTCCGGCTTTCAAGTTGGGAAATCGCTGGCGCTTCAAGAAATCGAAGCTCGACCAGTGGATGGAAGAGAAATCGAACCAGATGGAAGCGAGAAGTAAGAAGAAACCGAAGGCGGCCGCCAAAGCCGCCGGACAACTGTAAAGGCGGGCACATGTTTGGATTCGGATCGAAGTCAATTGTTGGTCTGGATGTGGGCTCCTCGAGCATCAAGGCCGTGGAGCTGAAAAAGGGACGCAATGGCATCGAAGTCGCGCACCTGGGACTGGAGCCCCTGGCTCCGGATATCGTGGTGGATTCGATGATCGTGGATTCGGGCACCGTCTCCAGCGCGATTTCCAAGCTGTTCACCGAAAACCAGATCAAGTCCCGGGCCGTGGCCACGGCGGTGAGCGGGCATTCCGTCATCGTGAAAAAGATTTCGCTGCCTTCCATGAGCGACCAGGAACTGGCCGAGACCATTCAGAAGGAAGCGGCCCAGCACATTCCCTTTGACCTGGCCGATGTGAACCTGGACTACCAGATCCTTTCCGAAGACGCCGCCAACCCGCAGATGGACGTTCTGCTGGTCGCGGTCAAGAAGGACAAGATCCTCAACTACACCAACGTACTCTCGATGGCGGGCAAGACTCCGGCTATCGTGGACATCGACGCGCTGGCCCTGCAGAACTGCTACGAATACAACTATGAGCCGGCCCCCGGACAAGTGGTGGCCCTGCTCAACCTGGGCGCGAGCGTGATGAACATCAACATCGTGAAGGGCACGACGCCGCTGTTTCCCCGCGACGTCAGCGTAGGCGGGCATCAATACACCGACTCGCTGCAGAAGGAACTGGACCTGAGCTTTGACGACGCCGAGGCCCTCAAGCTGGGCCACAAGGTGGGCACGGTCAGCGAAGACGCCAAGACGCCGATCCTGCAGCAGGTGACCGAAATCATCGTGCTCGAGATCCAGAAGACCTTCGATTTCTTCCGCGCCAGCGCGGCGGGAGAGCACATTGAAAAGATTTACCTGGCGGGCGGATCCTCCAAAGTCCCTGGACTGGTGGAGGCCTTGCGTCAGGAGTTCTCGTTGCCGGTGGAGATTTTCAATCCGTTCCAGAAAATCGCCCCTCCCGTGGAAGGGCCGGCGGCCGAGCTGATCGCGCAGAACGCGGGCCAGATGGCAGTGGCAGTAGGTTTGGCCTTAAGGAGTTTTGAAGAGCTATGATCCGGATCAATCTTCTCGGAGCACCCAAACCGAAGAGCAAACGCGGCGGCGCCGTGTCTTCCGTGTCGGTCATGGAAGTGGGCGATGCCGGCTCTCCTAAGCTGAAAATCCTGGTGCTGTTGCTGGTGGTGGGTCTGGGCAACGGCCTCTACTGGTTCCGCCTGGACAAACAGCGGCAGAACATCGCCTCCCAGATGCAGGTGGCGGAACAGCGCAACCGCGAGCTGGCCGACGTCAAGGCCCGTTATCTGGAGCGGCAACGCCAGGCCGACGCTTATAAGCGTCGCGTGGACGTGATTGACCAGCTGCGCGCCAATCAGGCCGGCCCGGTCGAACTGCTCAGCACCATCGGCGATACCGTGAACGGCACCGAAGCGGTGTGGCTGAACACCATGAAGGACCAGGGCAGCAACGTCGACATCGAGGGCATGGCCCTGAGCACCGATGCGGTGGCCAATTTGATCACCAACCTGCAGAAGACCGGCCACTTCAAGAACATCGAAATCAAGGAGACCTACCAGGACGAGCAGGTCAAGGACATGCAGGCGTTTCAGTTCACCCTGACCTGTGAGAAAGGGAAGTCCTAAGGGGCGGGAATTCTATGGAAAACTTCAGCGAAATGCCGGGCTATAAGCAGTGGGCCATTCTGGTCCTGGCCGGAGGACTGGTGAGTGTGGCGCTGTTTTTCACCATCTTCAAGAGCCAGCGTGAAGCCAACGACACGGCGCAGCAGAACCTGGAAGCCAAACTTCGCGAAAACGCGGAGCTGGAGTCTTACCAGCCCAAACTCAAGGACATCGAGCGCCAGCTGGCCAATTTGAAGCAGCAGCTGGAAATCGAGCGCCGCATCGTTCCCGACGAGAAAGAAGTCGATGGCTTCATGAAGATGATGAGCGCGGAAGCCATCCGCTCCGGCGTGGAAATGCGCCGCTACACCGCCAAGCCGGTGGCCTCGCGTGATTTCTACACGGAAGTTCCTTTCGAAGTGGAACTCGACGGCCCCTATTACGCCATGCTGAATTTCTTTGACCGGGTCGGCAAGCTGGAACGCATTGTGAATGTGTCCAACCTGCTGGTGGCCAGCACCCGTAAGCCGGCCGAGGCCAAACCCAAGCGTACCTATCAGTACGCTCCGAATGAGAGCGTTGTGGCCACCTGCACCGCGACCACATTTTTCAGCCACGACATGGCTCCTGCAGCCAGCGCACCGGCCAAGAAAAGGTAGGAAACAGGTATGAAGCTGACGACTGGAATCTTGTTCTTGACTATGGCGGCGGGGGCCGCATTTGCGCAAACCCCCGCGGCCGCCAACCACCCCGGCAAGCCGGCGGCATCGATGCCCGCGGTGGCGAAGCCAGCGGCGGTATCGGCAAAGCCAGCGGCGGTATCGGCGAAGCCAGCAGCGGTGTCGAAGCCCACGCCCGCGGCTGCGCCTAAAGCCCAGCCCGCAGTGGCCAGCAAGCCGGCCGCCAAGCCCGCGGCCAGCGCCCCAGTGGCGGCCAAGCCCGCGGCCAGCGCCCCAGTGGCGGCCAAGCCCGCGCCCCAAGTGGCCCCCAAGAGTGCCTCCAGCCAGCCTGCGGTCCAGGCCGGAGCCAAACCCGCCAAGTCGGTGGCCAAGAAGCCGGCCAAGAAGGTGGAACGGGTCGAAGTCGAGAGCAAGAAGAACCCTCTCGAAAAATCCGCGAAAAAGGAAACTCCCAAAGCCATCAGCCTGACCGGCCGGCGCGATCCTTTCGTAAGCCCGGTGGTCGCCCGGAGCATGACGGGTTCGGGATGCAGCACGGGCAAACGCTGCCTGGCGGTCGACCAGATTTCTCTCAAGGGCGTTGTGAAGTCCGACACCGGCATGATTGCGGTGGTGGTCAACGCCGTGAACAAAGCTTATTTCCTGCGCGAGAACGACCCGGTCTTCAACGGATATGTGGTGAAGATCACCGGCGATTCCATCATTTTCAAGGAAACGTTGCAGGACAAGCTGGGCAAGTCCTTTACCCGGGAAGTGACCAAAAAAATCACGACCCCCGCGGTTTAAGAAAAGTTTGAGCTTTTAGAAGGGCCGAAGTGCAAGAAACAGATCCAGGAATGCCAAGAACGATCAGGGGCGAGCGCAAGCGCAAGCCCGTGGGGAGAAGCGAAATGCGAAAGCAACTGCTGAGTATATGCCTACCGCTGCTAATGGTTATCTCCGTTACAGCGGCCGAGACGCAGAACACGGGCATGGATGCCACTCAACGCGCCGCGTTGCATAAGGTCAACGTGGTGCGCAGCGCCGATGGGGTCGATGTGGAAATCACCGCCCAGGGTGCTGTATCGCCCCGGTTGAGCGAGATGAACTCGCCCTCCCGCGTGGTTGTGGAACTGCCCAATACCACGCTGGCCACCTCTCAGTCCCGTATTACGGTGGGGACGGAAGATGTGAAAAGCGTCCGCATCGGGTCCGATGGCGCCACCAAGCCCACGACCCGGGTGGTTGTCGATCTGCTGCGCAATGTTCGCTATGAGCTGGCGCCCAGCAGCGGCGACAAGATCGTGCTGAAGCTGCATTCGGCCAGCCGGCAAGCCACGGCGCAACCTGCCGTGGAAGCGCCCAAGGCTGTGCCGCAGCCCGTTGCGGTCAGCCAGCCCGCCCCCGTGGCGGTGGCCGAGAAGACGGCCGCTTCCCAGCCCAGCGATTTTGTGTTCGTCGAGCCGTCCTATAAGCCCAAGGACGAAGCGGCGGAAGGCAAGACCGTAGAACCCTCGGCGCGCGCTTCGGTGGCGGCCGCCCGGTTCTCGGAAAAGCCGAATTTCGAGCTGTCGCCGGCGGCCAGCGCCGCCATGCAGGGCGGACAGGTCCAGCCCGCGGTCAATCTCGCGGCGGAACAGAAGGCCCAGATGCAGCAGCAGAAGTCGCTTTCTGGCCCGAAGTACACCGGCGAGCCGATCTCGGTGAACCTGAAAGATGTTGATCTGAAGGACTTCTTCCGCCTGATCCACGAGATCAGCGGTCTGAACGTGGTGCTCGATCCCAACGTCAAAGGCACGCTCACCATCGTGCTGGATGACGTGCCGTGGGACCAGGCGCTGGACATCGTGCTGAAGAACAACGATCTGGCCCGCCAGCTCGAGGGCAACGTGCTTCGCATCGCGACCGTCGACACTCTGCGCAAGGAGGCCGAAGGCCGCCGCGCCCAGCAGGAAGCCGAGGCCCTGGCGGTGGAGAAGGTCACGGTGACCCGCTTCCTCAGCTACGCCCACTCCAAAGACGTGGTCGAGACGGTGAAGAAGTTCCTCTCGCAGCGTGGCGACGTGATTTCCGACGATCGCACCAACGCGGTCATCATCAACGATATTCCGGCGGTTATTCCGCAGATCGATCGTCTGTTGACGCAGCTGGACCGCAAGACGCAGGAAGTGGAAATCGAAGCCCGCGTGGTGGCGGCTACTCGCAGCTTCGCCCGCGATATCGGCAGCCAGTTGGGTTTTGGCTGGGGTAACGGCACCTCCGCGGCCGGCGGCGCCAGCAGCGTAGGCACCTCGCCGACCTCGACTTTCGGGATTATTCCGAAATATCCCATCATCGGGACCACTGCGCCCAGCAGCACCACCGGCGCACAGATCCCGATGTTCTCCAACCTGGGGTTGACCTCGCCGACCAGCGGCCTGAGCTTCCTCAACGCCAGCAGCAACGTCCGCATCGATGCCATCCTGACCATGGCGGAATCGCGCGGCTTGCTCAAAATTCTGTCTCGTCCGCGGGTCGTGACCCAGAACAACATTCAGGCCCTGGTAAAGCAGGGTGTACGCGTGCCCATCGTGACCCAGGCCCAGTTGGGTGGTCCCCCGACGGTGACCTACGTGGATGCGTTCCTGCGCCTGACCGTGGTTCCGCAGATCACCTCGGAAGGCACCATCTTCCTGAACGTGGACGTGGAAAACACCACCCCGGACTTCGGTCGTTCCGTGCAGGGCAACCCGACCTTGATTACGCAGCAGGCGACCACGCAGGTCCTGGTCACCGACGGTGGCACCGTGGTGATCGGCGGCGTGATCCAAACCCAGAACTCGATCAACGTCTCGCAAGTTCCTCTGCTCGGCAACATCCCGATGCTGGGGAACCTGTTCAAGCGCACCAGCGTGTCAACTTCCAACCAGGAGTTGATCTTCTTCATCACGCCCCGTGTGATCCAGACCTAGTCACGAGTTGAACGAAGACAAGCCGCCGGGCCCCTGAAGAAACCGTCAGGGCCGGCGGTTTTGTTTTTTGGCGCATGCGGGGCCCGAGGCAACGGTGGCGGGCCCATCATTGATACACTGGCTGGCCATGAACTATCCGTTCCGCCAATCCACCCTGCGCTCGGCTTTACCGTGCCATGGGCTGGACGCTCTGCTTGTCATCCATCTTCCCAACATACGGTATCTCACCGGCTTCACTGGCAGTGCGGCCGCCCTGCTGGTGCTGGAAAAGCAGAGTGTGTTTTTCAGCGACGGGCGATACAAGACGCAGGCGGCGAAGGAAGTGGCCGGAGCGCGCGTGATCATTGCGCAGAAATCTCCTCTGCTGGCGGCGGCGGAGTGGCTGAACGCGCATCGCCCGCCCCGGGGCGCCTTTCATTTGGGGGTGGAGGCGGACCACCTGACGGTCACGGGCCGCTCTCGTCTGATCTCCCTGCTGGGCCCGCGGACGAAGCTGAAGGCCGCCCCCCCGCTGGTGGAAAGGGCCCGCATGGTGAAGGAGCCGGAAGAAGTCCGGCGGATCGAGAAGGCCGCCAAACTGGGCGCGGAGTTGTTCCGGTACGCGCTGGACGTCCTGCGGCCGGGAGTGAAAGAGAGCAAAGTGGCGGCGGAAATGGAGTACCGGGCGCGCACGCGCGGGGCCGCCGGCATGTCGTTTCCGACCATTATTGCCGGGGGAGCGCGTTCCGCGTTGCCCCACGGGCAGGCTTCCGAGGCCCGCCTACCCCGCCGCGGATTCGTGGTCTGCGACTTCGGTGTTATACTCGCAGATTATTGTTCCGACCAGACCCGTACTGTGAGCCTGGGGCGGCCCTCGCGGGAGCTTCAGGACGGGTATAAGGCAGTTCTGGAAGCCCAACAGGCAGCGGTGCAAGCGGTCAAGCCCGGCTTGGGCGTCGGTGAGATCGACGAAGTGGCCCGTAACCTCTTGCGTAAAAATAAGTTAGATAAGTTTTTTACGCATTCGACGGGACATGGGGTAGGCTTAGAGATTCACGAACCTCCCCGGATTGCCTCCGGGGAAGGGGAAGTCTTGCAGCCGGGCATGGTGATCACCATCGAGCCCGGCGTATACATCCCCGGAAAATGGGGAGTCCGAATCGAAGACCTGGTGGTAGTCACCAGGCAAGGCTGTAAGGTTCTGACCCCTACGACCCGGGAACTAATCGTCATTTAAGGCTGGCAGCGCAGCCACGCTCCGGACCAGAGATAGGTTGGGCCGATAATCCTGGCGTGAGCCGCTAACAGCAGTCCCTCCGCATACGATGAATCAAAAAGAGCTGAAAGAGCTGATCGAATTCTTAATTGACAAGGACATTGCCGAGTTCGAGTTAGAACGCGGCGATGTTAAGGTCCGCATTAAGCGGGGCGCCGATGGCGCTATGACCGTCCCCGACGCGCGGTACTTCGCCACTTATCCGGCCCCGCCGGCGGCGGAAATGCCTGTGGCCAGTCCTGCCGCCGCCCCACCGAAAGAAGCCGCCCCGGTGGTCGAGGAAAACCTGCACATGGTGCGTTCCCCGATCGTGGGTACTTTCTATGAGTCCCCTTCGCCGGGTTCGCCGCCTTTTGCCAAGCCCGGCGACGTGATCGAGGTCGGCCAGGTCCTGTGCATCGTGGAAGCCATGAAACTGATGAACGAGATCGAGTCCGACGTGGCCGGCGAATTGGTGAAGAAGCTGGTGGCCAATGGCCAGCCCATCGAGTATGGGCAGGAACTGTTTGCCATCCGGCCCAGGAAGTAACCGGTCCTCAAGACACCGCCAATGTTCAATAAAATTCTTATTGCCAATCGCGGAGAGATTGCCTTGCGGGTCATCTGCGCCTGCAAGGAGCTGGGCATCCGCACCGTCGCCATCTATAGCGAGGCGGACCGCAACTCCCTCCATGTGCGTTTTGCGGACGAAGCCATTTGCATCGGCCCGCCGCAACTCTCGCAGAGCTACCTGAATATTCCCGGCGTGATCAGCGCGGCGGAAATCGCCAATGTGGACGCCATCCATCCCGGGTATGGGCTGCTCTCCGAGAACGCCAACTTCGCGGAAGTGTGCGAGAAGTGCAATATCAAGTTCATCGGGCCCACTCCGGACATCATTCGCCTCATGGGCGAGAAGGAAAAGGCCCGCGCTGCCATGAAGAAGGCGGGTGTGCCCATTCTGCCGGGATCGGATGGGGTCATCCCCAGCGAAGCGGAAGCCATCGAATGGGCGCGCCAGGTGGGGTTTCCGGTCATTGTGAAAGCGACCGCGGGCGGCGGAGGGCGCGGCATGCGCATCATCCGCAGCGAAGAGGAGTTGCCCAACCTGTTCCGCGCCGCGCAGTCGGAAGCGGCGGCCGCCTTCGGCAACGGCGATCTCTACATGGAGAAATATGTGGAGCGTCCCCGCCACATTGAATTTCAGGTGCTGGCCGACGAGCATGGCAAGGTGGTCAGCCTGGGCGAACGTGAGTGTTCCATTCAGCGCCGCCACCAGAAACTTCTGGAGGAGTCGCCTTCCACCCAAGTCACTCCGGAACTGCGCGAACGCATTGGGCAAATCCTGTGCGGGACGCTCTCGCAGATCGGCTACACCAACGCCGGAACCATCGAATTCCTGATGGATGAGAAGCAGAACCTCTATTTCATCGAGATGAACACCCGCATTCAGGTGGAGCATCCGGTGACCGAGATGGTGACCGACGTGGACCTGGTGAAGAGCCAGATCATGATTGCGGCCGGGGCGCGCATGAATGAGGTGTTGCTGGGTCCGGTGGTGCATCGCGGCCACGCTATTGAATGCCGCATCAACGCCGAGCATCCCGAGAAGTTCACGCCTTCCGCGGGCAAGATCACGACTTTCCATCCTCCCGGCGGGACCGGCGTGCGCATTGATACCGCCGCCTACGCCGAGGGCGTCATTCCTCCTTATTACGACTCGCTGATTGCCAAGCTGGTGGTGCGCGGCAAAGACCGCAACGAAGCCATCTCGCGGATGTCGCGGGCCCTGGAGATGTTCATCGTGGAGGGTATTTACACCACCATTCCGCTGCATCGCCGGATCCTGGCCGACCCCGACTTCCGCGCCGGAAAGATTGACACTACATTCATCGAGCGCTTTCTGGCCAAAAATGGAAAAGCCAAGCCGGCGGCCTGATCGTAGGGTTGTTCTTCGCCCATGCTGAAATTACCCCGCCTCTACGCCATCGCGGACGCCTCCTGGTTTGCCGAGGACGACCGCCTGTATGCCTTTGCCGAGGAACTGGCCGCAGGCGGCATCACCTGGTTGCAATACCGTAATAAATCCGGCAACGTGCGGCAGATGCTCACCCAGGCCCGGGAACTCAGGCGGCGGCTGCCCCGCTCAATCCAGCTCATCATGAACGACCGCGCCGATCTATGTCTGGCGGCCGGCTTCGATGGCCTGCATGTAGGCCAGGATGACCTCACTCCCGAGGCTGCCCGGGTGGTCCTGGGCCCGGACAAGTGGCTGGGTGTCTCCACGCACAATCCCGAGCAACTTCAGGAAGCGGACCTAAGCGCTGCGGATTATCTGGCCATCGGGCCCGTGTTTGCTACTTCCAGCAAGCGGAATCCTGATCCCGTGGTGGGACTGGAGGGAGTGCGCCGGGCACGGGCGCTGACCCGCAAACCACTGGTGGCCATAGGCGGCATCACCCTGGAGAATGCGGGTTCGGTGCGGGAAGCCGGCGCCGACGCCGTGGCCGTGATCTCAAATTTGCTTTCCCACCCGCGAAATTCTGCGCAGGACTTTTTGCGCGTCTTAGGGTAAAGTTTTGACTCCCTGGTTTTACCAGCTTCTCCCCGATTTCATGTTGGAGTGGATTGGCCAGAGGAGGCCCCCTGCGTAGCGAACCGAGCCAACCCACCTCCCGAGCGAGCGACTGGGAAATCCACTCTCATCAAGATAAAGAACTGGTCCAGGGGCTGGGCCTGACCAGCGCCACCATGCTGGTCATGGGCTCCATGATCGGTTCCGGCATCTTTATTGTCTCCGCGGAAATTGCCCGCGAGGTCAATTCCCCCGCCCTGTTGATTGGGGCGTGGCTCATTACAGGCTTCCTGACCATCGTGGGAGCGCTTTGTTACGGCGAGCTGGCCGCCATGATGCCGCGGGCGGGCGGCCAATATGTCTATCTGCGCGAGTCTCTGGGGCCGTTGTGGGGGTTCTTGTACGGCTGGACTTTGTTTCTGGTGATCCAGACCGGGACGATCGCCGCGGTAGGCGTGGCCTTCGGCAAATTTCTCGGCGTCTTCTTTCCCTCGGTATCCTCTTCCAATTGGATCCTGCATTTCTGGAAAGTTCCTCCAGTGCACGTTGGCCCCATGGTGTTGGGGAATATGGATGTGGGGCTGAATACCCAAAACCTGACGGCCATCCTCATGGTCATCGCGCTCTCGGTGATCAACATCTTCGGCGTCAAAACCGGCGCCATCATTCAGAACATCTTTACCATCGCCAAGGCCTCTGCGCTGTTTGGCCTGGTGCTCTTCGGTCTGGCCATTGGGCGGAATGCGCAGGCCATGGCCGCCAACTTCCAGGGAAACTTCTGGCGCAACGCCAGCCTGGGCTCTCTGCATGATATCGGCGGCGGAGTGCTGGTGAGCACCCTGACGGTATTGGCGGTGGCGCAAGTAGGGTCGCTGTTTTCCTCCGACGCATGGAACAACGTCACCTTTACCGCCGGAGAAGTGAAGAACCCCAGCCGTAACCTGCCGGTTTCCCTTGCCCTGGGGACGGGCGTGGTCATTGCCCTCTACATCGCCTGCAACTTTATTTATCTGAATGTGCTGCCCCTTGCCGGCAGCGCCACCGGCGCCACCGTCCTGGAGCGAGGCATTCAACACGCCACCGAAGACCGCGTGGCCACGGCCGTTCTGACCCAGATGTTCGGGGCGGCGGGCGGATCCCTGATGGCGATCGCCATCATGCTCTCCAGCTTCGGCTGCAATAACGGGCTGATCCTGGCCGGGGCCCGCGTGTACTACGCCATGGCCAAGGACGGCCTGTTCTTCCGCAACGTGGCCAAGTTGCATCCCAAACATAAAACGCCGGCCGTTTCCCTGATGGTGCAGATGGTCTGGACGTGCATTCTGTGTGTTTCCGGCAGCTACGGGCAGCTGCTGGACTACATCATTTTTGCCGTCCTGGTGTTTTACATTCTGACCATCGCCGGGCTGTTCGTGCTGCGCCGCACCCACCCCGAGGCTCCGCGCCCTTACCGGGCGGTGGGATACCCGGTGTTGCCGGCAATTTATATCGGACTGGCTTTATTCATTGATGTCGTACTATTACGCTACAAACCGCAATATACCTGGCCGGGATTAATCATTGTCTTATTGGGGATCCCGGTTTATTTCGCCTGGTCACGGCGTTCCCAGCCGGGCAACGATCCAACATCGGCGTAATCGCCAAGGAGAAAACTACGCATGGCCGATCTTTTGGCTAAAAAACCATTGGACCTGCTGGTCAGGGAGGCGCAGGAAACAGGCGAGCACAGCCTGAAGCGCACCTTGAGCGCATTTCAGCTGACCGCTCTCGGCGTCGGCGCCATTATCGGCGCGGGTATCTTCGTGCTTTCCGGCTTGGGCGCTCACTATGCCGGGCCAGGCCTCATGTTGTCGTTCATACTGTCCGGTCTGGGCTGTGCCTTTGCCGGACTTTGCTACGCGGAATTTGCCGCCATGATCCCCTTGGCCGGCAGCGCTTATACCTACGCCTATGCCACTCTGGGCGAGCTGTTCGCCTGGATCATCGGCTGGGACCTTACCCTGGAATACGCCATGGGCGCCAGCACCGTCTCTTCCGGCTGGTCCAACCATTTCATTGAATTGCTGGACATCTTCCATATCAAAATGCCGTTGTGGCTGGCCTACGACCACTGGACGGCGTTGCGTACGGCGGAGAACGCCATTGCCCGGCAAATGGCGGCCGCAGCCGACCCATCCCTGGTGCCGGGAACGCAGGCCTTCCTGCACAAGGTGACCGAGATCATGGCGGCGCAATCCCCCGAATTGGTGCAGCGCGCGCATGCCCTGCTGGATGCTCCCCGCATCTTCGGAATGGAGTTCGGCTTCAACCTGCCGGCCTTCGTGATCGCCCTGGTCATTACTGCCATCCTCACTATCGGCATCAAAGAGAGCGCCCGCTTCAATGCCACCATCGTAGTCATTAAGGTGGCAGTCGTGCTCTTCGTGATTGTGCTGGGCTTCAAATATGTCGCCACCAGCAACTGGGGATCGGACTGGCACAGTTTCGCGCCTTACGGTTTCTCGGGAATCGGCGCCGGTGCGGCCTACATATTTTTTGCCTATATCGGTTTTGATGCAGTTTCCACTACGGCGCAGGAGGCCAAGAACCCGCAAAGAGATTTGCCCATCGGCATCATCGCATCGCTCTTGGTTTGCACCGGCCTGTATATCGCGGTGGCCGCCGTGCTCACCGGCATGGTGCCCTTCCGCGAGATCAACATCGAAGCGCCCATCGCCCGCGCCTTCATGGACCGTGGCCTGACCAGCGCTTCCCACATCATTACCCTGGGCGCGCTCGCCGGATTGACCAGCGTCATGCTGGTCATGCTTCTGGGACAGACGCGTGTGCTCTACGCCATGGCCAATGACGGCTTGCTGCCCAAGAAGTTCTTCGGAGAAATCCATCCCAAGTGGCGCACCCCGTGGAAGAACACCATCCTCGTGGGTTTTCTGGCCGCCATTGTGGGAAGCCTGGTGCCCATCGACGACATCGGAAAGATGGTCAATATCGGGACCCTGTTGGCTTTCGTGATCGTCTGCATTGCGGTCATGGTGTTGCGCCAGACTAATCCCGATCAGCCGCGTCCCTTCCGCACGCCGTGGGTGCCGGTGGTGCCGATTCTGGGCATCCTGTTCAACGGCTACATGATGTACCGCCTGGGTTGGATCAACTGGGCGCGCTTGATCATCTGGCTGGCGATTGGCCTGGTGATTTACTTCGCCTATGGCCGGTATCACAGCCGGGTGCAGGCATTGAATCAATCGAAATAAATTCGGGTTGCACCATGATTGAGGGCCGATCGCCGTTTCGGGCGATCGGTCCTTTTGATTTGCCTGGGTGTGTATGCTTTTAGGTTGAAACCGGAAGAATCGCCATGAAAGTCCTGCGCAATTTGCGCCTTATCCTCGCCGCCCTGCTGGTCCTGATGCTTCTCGGCATGGCGGGCTTTCACTTCCTCGAAGGCTGGCCGTGGTTCGATGGGTTGTATATGGTGGTGACCACCTTTACCACCATCGGTTATCAGGAAATACATCCCCTCTCCCGGGCCGGGCGAATTCTGAATCTGGGCCTGATCATCACGGGCGTGTCGCTGATGTTTTTGAGCATCGGGGCGCTGACCCAGGCTTTGTTAGAATTCGAGCTGCGGAGCTTCTTCGGCAGGCGGAAAATGGAGCGCGAAATCGGCCGTCTCAGCGGCCACTACATCATTTGCGGGGCCGGGCGCGTGGGGCGCAGCGCCGCCCGCGAGCTGGCCCGCAAGCCGGCGCCTTTTGTGGTGGTGGACCAGAATGAGGCCAAGTTGGCCCGCTATGGCAGTGAATGGCTTACTCTGGTGGGCGATGCGACGCAGGAGCCCACTCTGCGCGAGGCGCAGATTGAGCGCGCGGCCGGTCTGGTGGCCGCCACTACCACCGATGCCGCCAATCTCTATATTGTCCTGACCGCGCGCAGTTTAAATCCAAAATTGAAGATCATTGCCCGCGCCAGCGAAGAAGACGCCGAGAAGCATCTGGTGAAGGCAGGCGCGGACTCCGTGGTGTCGCCCTATCTCTTCGCCGGACAGCGCATTGCGCAGTCCTTTCTGCGTCCCCACGTGGTGAGTTTTCTGGATACAGCCACTACGCATCTCGGTATGGACCTGGAAATCGGCGAGGTGCACGTTCCGGCGACGTCGCTGTTTGCGGGGAAGACCATCGGCACCTCGAATATCCGCCAGGAGCGCGGCGTCATCGTTCTGGCCATCAAGCGGGCCGAGGGCATGCACTTCAATCCTGCGCCCGACGATCGCATTCAAGCCGGCGACTGCCTGATTGCCATGGGCGAGCCCTCGCAGCTGCGGCAGTTGCAGGAGATTGCGGCCCGGTCATGAAAATCGTCAGCGCCGCCGAAATGCGAGAGATTGATCGCGTCACCAGCGCACAATTCGGCGTGCCTTCGCTTACGCTCATGGAGAACGCCGGCGCGGCGGTGGCCGAATTTATCGCGGCGGAATATCCCACGAGCAAAAGCATTCTGGTGCTCTGCGGCAAGGGCAACAATGGCGGCGACGGCTTTGTGGTGGCCCGCAAACTGCACGAAAGCGGACGCAGTGTACGGGTCGTGCTGCTGGCGGAGCCCGCGGAAGTGCGTGGGGATGCGGCGGAAATGTTACAGAAGCTGCCGCTGGAACCCGTAGTAATCCGCGCTGAGCCGGAATTGCAGCGGGAAGAACTCTGGCGAGCCGATGTGCTGGTCGATGCCATTCTCGGCACTGGTTTTCGTCCGCCAGTCAGCGGCCTGTATGCCGCGGCCATCCGCGCTATCAATCAACATAACCTTCCCGTGGTCGCGGTCGATATTCCTTCCGGCGCAGACGCCGATGTTCTGGGAGCGCAATTGGGGGCGGTTGCCCGCGCCGATGCTCTGGTGACCTTCACAGCTCCGCGCCCCGCGCACGTGTTTGGCAGGCTGACCAGCGGCCCGGCGATCATCTCTCCTATTGGCTCGCCGGATGAGGCGATCACCTCATCTCTGCAACTTCATCTCACCACACCCCGTGACATCGCTCCCCTATTCGGACCGCGTGATCCCGATTCCAACAAAGGCAAATTTGGCCATGTTCTGGTACTGGGCGGTTCGGTGGGGAAGGCGGGCGCGGCCGCCATGGCTGGCATGGCGGCGTTGCGGGCGGGCGCGGGATTGTCCACGGTAGGTACGGCGAAATCCATGCTGGCCACGGTGGCGGGTTTTCATCCCGAGTTGATGACCGAGCCTCTGGAAGAAACCGACGCGGGCAGCATTTCGCTGCGCGCCCTGGAGTATGGCCGCCTGGAGTCGCTGCTGGCCGGCAAAACCGTGCTGGCGCTGGGGCCGGGGATCTCACGCCATCCTGAGACGGCGGCCCTGGTGCGCCACATGGTGGCCAAATGCAAGCTGCCCACGGTGCTCGACGCCGATGGGCTGAATGCCTTTGAGGGCAAGACCGCCGAATTGAATGGCCAGGGCCGCGGGTTGGTGCTGACCCCGCATCCCGGCGAGATGGCGCGGCTGGCGGGTTCTTCCGTGGCCGCCGTGCAACAGGACCGCGTGAACCTGGCGCGCAGCTTTGCCCGCGAGCGCGGGGTGATTCTCGTCCTCAAGGGAAATCGTACTTTGGTCGCTTCGCCGGAGGGCGAGGTTTGGGTGAACACCACCGGCAATCCTGGCATGGCCACAGGCGGCACCGGCGATATCCTCACCGGTATGACGGCCGGCTTTTTGGCGCAGCATCCCCGACAAGCCTTCCAGGCTGTGGTGGCTGCAGTGTATCTGCATGGTCTGGCCGGCGATGTCGCGCGCGAGTCGATGGGGGAACACTCGCTGGTCGCGACCGATTTGCTGCCGGCGTTGCCGCAAGCCTTTCGCCGGGTGCGGGAAACGGCGCGGCCAGCAGTGGTGCGGATCTGAAGTCTCCCGTCGGCCACATAGGCTGTCCTGTCGAGTGCAGCTCGACTTCTCTTTACTGACCTGTCATCTTCTCTTGTCATCCTGAGGATGCGGGATATGCGTGCAGCGCAAATCCCCGACGAAGGACCTCTGCATGGCTAAAAATACATGGATCCTTCGCTTGCGCTCAGGATGACAGAGTCCACCACGTCCACATCTCCTGGTACATTAACCAGTCTATAAACATTGGTAAGTTGTTTGCTTCGCAGCGATTACCCTTGCACAAGGACACGGCCCAAACCCCTCTCGGCTACGTGCTTCCGTAATCTCCCGCGGCCTGGCTCTTCCGTGCCATAGTGCATCTCGGCCTATGACACACTTCCCCCAACCGCACCCACAGCGGCGTGCTCCGAGGGTCCAACTCGGTGGTTCGGTTCTTGCAGTCGTTATGCAGGAAGACGGACAGCGCGCTAAAGCCAAATTACAAAGTATTTCTGTCACCGGCGGATTGCTCCGGCTGGCCAAGAAAATGGGCCAGGGGGACTTTGTCGAGATCGCCTTCCAGACCCAGTCGGGTCCGGTGCGCGGCATGGCCGAAATGCTTACCCCCATGGGGACCGCCACGGATGGGGCCTTGCAGCCCTTCCGTTTCATCGCGCTGGGCGATGATGAGCACCGCGCCTTGCGCATGTTGGTGGATTCCACCACAGACCGCAGTTTCACGGGAATCCGCTCCAGCCAGTGGACTGCGCCCAAAGGCGTATAGCGGTCTTCCTCGCTATACTGGTCATGCAACCGCATGGCCATGCAAGAGTTCACTACGCATTCCGCGGAAGAAACCATCGCTTTGGGGCGGACCCTCGCCCCTTTCCTCTCCTCCCCAGGACTCGTGCTGCTGCGCGGCGACCTGGGGGCCGGCAAGACCACGCTGGTCAAGGGCATTGCCGAAGCTTTCCAGGCGGCCTCGGAAGAAGACGTCACCAGCCCCACCTTTACTCTGATCCACGAATATCGCGGCCCACAAACCGTCCTTTACCACATCGACCTATACCGCATTGATACCGCCCGTGAACTGGAGACCCTGGGCTTGGATGATCTGATGGCCGACAACGCCATCCTGCTCATCGAGTGGGGGGAAAAGTTTGAGCGCTTTGTAAAAGAACGCAAAGTGGACATTGCTCTGGAGCGGGTATCGGAAAATGAACGGCGCGTCCGCGTCATGCAGGGCTGAAACTGCATCCAAAGCAGGAAGTCTAGAACTTCGGTCCCCAGCCCGGGTTCAATCCTTTACGAATGGCATGGAGTCTCGCGTGAAAATTCTGTGGTCTTGCATGGTTGGGTTGGCGTTGGCCAGCTCTTGCCTGGCGCAGGCGGAGCTGCCCTCGGCTCCGGCCCCTCAAACTCCGGCTTCCACTTCTGCGCCGGATAAACAGAAGGAAAAAGAGATCGAGAAGAAGGAGCAATCGCAGCGGGTGCTCGGCGTCCTCCCCCAGTTCGCGGTGACCGACCGGCAGGATGCTCCGCCGCTCAGCCCGGGCAGCAAGTTCCACCTGTTTTACAAGTCGGCGTTCGATCCGGTGACGCTGGGGATACTGGGCGTACAGGCCGGCTTCAGCCAGGCGGAAAATGAATTTCCCGACTATGGGCAAGGCGCCGCCGGCTACGGCAAGCGCTACGGTGCAGCCCTGGCTGACAGCACGTCCTCGGGCTTCTTCAGCAACTTCTTCTATCCCGTCTTGTTCAAGCATGATCCGCGTTACTTCCGCCTGGGGTCGGGAAGTTTCCGGCATCGGCTGGGATATTCGGTGACGCAGGAGTTTGTCGCGCATCGCGACCGCGGCGGCAAGACCTTCAACTTCTCCAACGTGCTGGGTGCGTTCACCAGTGGCGGCATTTCCAATGCATACTACCCGCGCAGCGACCGGGGATTCGAACTGACGATGAGCCGCAGCGTCATCGCCTTGGGCTACGGCATGGCGGGCGGACTCTTCGATGAGTTCTGGCCGGACATCCATCACAAGCTGTTTCACAAGAAACCGGCGCCGCAGCCTGAGCAGAAATAAAAGTCTGTGGGGCGGACACTCTTGTCCGCCACAAGTTGCGAGCGGGAAGGTGTAGCCGCTCCTTCGCCTCTGCTCAGGGCAGGCCTCGGCCGTCGGGTCGGGCGAAAGCCCGACGGTGGACGCTGTCATCCTGAGCGCAGCGAAGGACTTGTGTATTTCCAGCAATGCAGAGGTCCTTCGTCGGGGGTTTGCGCTGCGCGCCAACCCCACATCCTCAGGATGACAGGTGAGTAAGAGAGCCTGGCTTGCGCTCGGCTGGACAGCCGAGACGGCTGTCCCTACGCGGCACGTGGTGACGATGCAGGGCGGGCCGGCTTGCGTGCCCTAGAATCCCATAATGTTGTAGCCGCAATCCACGTAGATGACTTCGCCGGTGATGCCGGAACTGGCGTCCGAGGCCAGGAACACGCCGGTGGAGCCCACTTCGCTTACTTCCACATTTCGCTGCAAGGGAGCGCGCTCGGCGTGCGACTTCATCATGTCGCCCAGGCCGGAAATGCCGCGCGCCGCCAGGGTCTTGATCGGGCCGGCGGAAATTGCGTTCACCCGGATCTTTTTCTTGCCCAGGTCCTGCGCCAGATAGCGCACCGTGCACTCCAACGCCGCCTTGGCCACGCCCATCACGTTGTAGTGGGGCACGACTTTTTCCGCGCCGTAGTAGGTCATGGTGATCACGCTGCCGCCGTCCTCCATCAAGGGGGCCGCGGCCCGCGAAACGGCGATCAGGGAATACACGCTGACGTCGTGGGCGATGCGAAAGCCTTCGCGGGTGGTGTTGACGAAGTCACCCTTCAACTCTTCCGCCGGGGCGTAAGCCACACTGTGCACCAGTACGTGCAGTTTGCCGTAGCGCTCTTTCAACTGGGCAAAGAGGCGTTCGATTTCCTCGTCCTTGGAAACATCGCACATGAAACCATCCGCGCCGGGAAGGGAAGCGATCAGGTCTTTGGCTTCCTGCTCCAGCCGCTCGTTCTGATAGGTCACCACCAGCTTGGCGCCGGCGGCGTGCAGTCCCTGGGCGATCGACCACGCGATAGAGCGCTTGTTGGCCACGCCGAACACCACGGCGACCCGGCCCTTGAGATCCAATGACATGTCTTCTCCTCATGAAAACGGCAAAGCGACAAAGGGAACGAAAAAGGATAACAGCGCGGTGCAGGGATTGACTACTCGGCCGAGTCGGCCAGATTCGCCGCCGCGGACCTTCCGCTTATGGGCCAGCTCGAGCAGGCAAACGCCAAAGCATAGGCGATTCCGATAATGGCAAAGCCGCCTACCAGGTTGTATTGCGCCACCGCGCCCACCGCCAGGCCCAGAATGATCTGCAAGGCGGTGCCGGCGAAGTAAAACGTGTTCTGTACCCGCCCCATGAAATGCTTCGGCACCTGCTCCATGATGCCGGTGTTCATGCAGATGCCGGAAAGTCCGCGTGCCGATCCCATGGCGAAGTAAATCGCTACGGCAATCATGAGCAGAGGGGACAGCGGCGCCAGCAGGCTGCCGATCGCCAACAGGCCCATGGAGAAGGCGATGGCGCGGCGGGTGCCGAAGCGTTCGATCATCCAAGGGGCATACAGGACGCTGAAAAACGCGCCCATACCCCAGCCGGCATTCAGCCATCCGTAGCCCACCGCCCCGGCATGGAAGACGTGGTCGCTGAGCGGCGGCGTCACCACGATGCCGGTGAGCATGGCTCCCAGAAAGAGCGCCCAGCTCACGCCCAGCAGAATGAGTGGAGGACGCACGCGCAGAAAGGCGAAGCCCTCCTGCATCTCTCGCCAGAAGCGATGCCAGGAGGATTCTCCAGGCGCGGTTTCCGCTTCCGGCGGCCGTTCCACGACATGCTGTCCCTTACGCACCCCGAGATAGCAGAGAAACGAAACCAAGTAGGTGGAGAAGTCGATCAGCAGGACGCCGCCCAGGCCGATGTGGTTGTAGACGAAGCCGACGATCGAGCCGGCCAGCAGCCAGCCCCCCTGAATCCCGGCCATGAGAAAGGTATTGGCGTGGACGAATTCCGATTCCGGGGTCAGCTCCTGGATCAGCGCCGTAATGGTCGGCCAGAACATCCAGAACCCGGCCGCCACCAGCGTGTTCATCAGGTAAAGCTGCCACACATGCACCTTCTCGGTGAAGGCGAGAATGGCCACGCTCAGGATAATGAGGGCGCGGGCCGCGTCCAGAATCATCACCAGCCGGCGGCGGTCTTCACGGTCAATCAGCACCCCGGTGAAGGGCAGCATCAGCATGGCGGGAATGGTCTGCAGGACGGCAAACATCCCCAGCGCCATTTCGGAATGCGTGGTTTGCAGAATGTACCAGGCCACGGCGGCGGAGTTCATGCCGCTGCCCAGCATGGAAACCACATTGGCGACAAAGACAAACCGCAGGGGCCGTTTCTGCAAAACCGTACGCATTTTGATTAGCTTATAACGCTTGTACCTGTGGACTTTTTCACCGCACCAAGGTGAGCAATGAATTCCGGTTTTCCCTGGGCATGGGACAACTCAGCGGGCCGTCCCCGGCCAGCGCACCGGAATATGGCGTCCGGCATAGAACAGGTAGACGATGAGCAGCAACATGACCGGCTCGATCGGGTGTTTGTAGCGGGGGAAAGGATTCACCAGATAGTAGGGGAGCGGATAGACCAGCAGCAAGCAGCCCAACAGGAACACGCCTCGAATCCGGCGGCGCAGGCTCAGCCAGAGCCCGGCCAAGGCGAAGGCGCTGCCCAGGAAAAACGTCATGTGGCGGAAGTAAAGGAAGTTGTAGGAGCCGACCAGGGTCAGCTGGGGGGTGCCCACCCAGAAATAGAGAGCTCGTTCCAGGGTGAAGCGGACAAACCGCTCCGGATGTTCGCGCAGGAACGTCTCGAGCTGCTGTTTCTTCTCCTGCATGAAGCCAATTTCACCCAGCTCCTGGAAGCGCCGCATGGCTTCCGGATCATTGCCGGGGTGTTCGGTGCGCGTCCACATGCCGGTCGAGAGATCGTTGTTGGCCATGTACAGCTCGAGCGGCAGATTGTCGCGGATGAAAACAAATTTCCCGAACACCTGATAGTTCCGCACCAGCCAGGGAGTCATCACCAGCACTGAAGTGAAGACGCAGAGGGCCATTCGTGAGATTTGCCGGGTTTTCGCCGGCAACCGGTAGAGAAGCCAGAGCAGGCAGATGGGGAAAAAGATGAGCAGCGCGGTATTGGTCAGCGCTATCACCCCCCACAGTAAGCCGAAAGAAATCCAGCGGAGCAGCGGAATGTTCTCGCGCAGTTCCTCGAAGCGCAGGGTCAGCAGCAAGGCCAGCGTCAGCAGGAATGCGCTCAGGCTGGTTTCCCATACCACGCGCACCGGCCAATAAACGGCATAGGGAAAGACCGCCCAGGTCCAGGCCACGGCGCGGGCCGCGCCTTCTCCATAGAGCTTTTGCGCAATGCGGTACAGCAGCAGGCTGGTGAGCGCGCTGAAAAGGCTGTTGAAGGCCAGAATCACCCAGGCGGAGGCATGGCTGTAAATGCCGAATATGCGGAAGACGCCGGCCAGAATGTAGGGGTAGACTGGCGGCGCCCAGGCGCTGGGACCGGTGGGCAGGTCAGTCGGGGAGCTGAAACCCTGGCCTAGCGCGATGGAGCGGGCGATCCGGCCCATCTCCCAGCCATACTGAAAATGGTCTCGCCGCGGCGTGATGCGATAGGTGTGTCCGATGGTGATGACGGCCAGACGCAGCAGAAGAGCGATCAGAACAATCCACCAGATGGAGAGAGCGCGGCCGGAGGATGCGGGGTGAGAGGTAGAGATTTCTTCCGCGCGGGCCGCCATTGGCCCGACTATAGCACACGGGAATGGTTGGGCGCGGGCGTTGCCCGCGGTAGAAATCTTGCGCGCTGGGGCGGAGCGAAAAGCCGGGCGGAGCGAAAAGCCGGGCGGAGCGAAAAGCCGGGCGGAGCGAAAAGCCGGGCGGAGCTTTCCACTGGCTAAACCCTCAGCTCAGCGGAGATCAGGGCGCACTCGCGCCGGCCATCCGCCCATCTTCTAAAGTCCTTGCAACGCAGGCGGTTCAGAGCTACGATTTCGCGCGGAAAAGGGAGGTGACCTATGCTGCGTAAGAGTTTTTCGGTCGTGGCTGTCGTCGTACTCTCGGTATTTCTCGTCCATGCGCAACTCGACAAAATCATCATTCCTGCCGGTACGCCGGAAGACCAGGCCCTGCAGGCCGCAGCTAACGAGCAGGATGCACAAAAGCGCCTCGCCCTATACGAAGATTTTGTGCAGAAATTTTCTTCCAACCCTGCCGCCGTGGCCTACGGCAACTGGCAGATGGCGCAGCAGTATCAAATCGCCGGCGACTATCCCAAGGCCCTCGAGTACGGGGACAAGGCGCTGGCCGCCATGCCGCACAATCTGGAAATTCTGGTCTCGCAAACCACCATTGCTCAAGAAGCCAAGGACAACGCCAAGATCATCGACTACGCCTGCCAGGGCGGAGAAGCCTATCATTCCCTGCTCAAGTCTCCTAAACCGGAAGGTATGAGTGACCAGGACTTTGCCAGCCGCATGGAAGACGCCAAGTCTGCCATGGCGAACTCCTATCAGTTTCTGGAAGCCGCCGCCTTCAATGCCATTGCGGGCTCGCCCGACGCCAAGCAACGTATGAGTTTCATCGAGCGCTATACCCCGGCCTTTCCTGACTCACAATATGACCAGCAAGTCACTTCCTACGCCATGGTTTCGCTCTCCGAACTGAAGGATGTGAACCGCCTGATGGCGTATGGAGAGAAAACACTGGCCACCAATCCTGAGAATTTGCCTGCTCTGTTGCTGTTGGCCAATGCTTATTCCGAAGACGCGAAGCCGGGCAGCAGCGCCAAGGCGATTGCTTATGCGCAAAAGGCCATTACTGTGGCCAAAGCCGACGCTCCCGATGCGGACCGTTCGCGCAAGCTCTCCGCCGGCGCGGCCCACTCCACCCTGGGTTATGTCTACATGAAGCAGGACAAGACGGCCGCCGCCATCCCTGAGTTGAAAACCGCTGCCTCCTTGTTGAAAGGCCAGGACGACCAGTCCTATGCTCTGGCGGCTTACCGTCTGGGGTTCGCCTATGCCAAGCTGAATCGAGTGAGCGAAGCGCGGGAAGTATTGTCTGACTCGGTGAAGATCGCCGGACCGCTGCAGGCCATGACCGAGGAGTTGCTGACCAAGGTCAATGCGGCGCGGGCAGGGAAGAAGTGACGGGGCCTTCCGACGACGCCCCATAGGGACGCGATCTTACGGCTTCAATAGCTCATCGGTAAGCATGCGCGCCTTGGAGGCAAGATTTTGTGCGCGCTGCAGGTCTCCGGTTTTATCCGCTGCTTTGGATTGATCCACGTATTGGCGAATCTGCTTGACCATGTCCTGCTGCCCAGAGTTGAGCTGCTTCTCGGAAAGTTTGTTCAGATTGCTCTCTACCAACGCCAGCAGTTGATTGGTATTTTGGCGATCGCGGGCCGCCTGGTCATCTGAAACTGTGGGCGCAATCTGCACCTTAGGGTCGGAAGTGCTTCCATTATTCACCACCACTTTTGGCGGATTGTCCCCCGCCGGGGCGGGGGCTGCCGTGCTGGTGGACGGAGCGCTTTTCTTTTTGCGCAGGGGCGGCTTCTTGGCCGTCTTTGTCTGCGAACTCTTCACCCCAGATTTGGGTTTAGCTTTTGCTTTCGGGGGAGCCGGGGAATTCTGCGGCGCTGGCGCGGGAGTTTCTCCGGGCATTCCGGAGGGGGAAGCGGCGGCCGGGGACACTTCGGTTTGAGCCGGCGGGGCCTGTTCTGGCGCTGCTTCCTGGGGTTTTTCCGGACCCGGCTGCGTTTCCTGCTCACTCTGCAGGGCAGGGAGAGTAGTGGAAACAGCCACAGCGTGGACCTGGGGATTCCATCCTGGGGAACCCAGCAGAAAGAAACATCCGAGAATTGCGGCCAGAGGCATAGTAGTGAATAGGATGCCGGGTGCAAGGCTCCGGGTTGAGCGGAAATCCCAGGGCTATGGATTTCCCTTGCCGGTTTCAGACGCCTGCGCCGGGGCTGCCTCCTGCAAAGATTCTACTCGGTTTTCCAGCAAAGGGAGGCGCAGGCGGAAGGTCGTGCCCTGACCGTCCACCGACTCAAAGTCTACCGAGCCGTAGTGCCACTGCAGGATCTGATACGTCTGCGCCAGGCCGATTCCGCTGCCCCCTTTTTCCTTCTTAGTGGTGAAGTAGAGTTCGAAAATCTTTTCCTGTACATCTGCTGGGATCCCACTGCCCTCGTCGCGGATTTCCGTCACCACCATATCTTCCTCGCGGCGGGTGGAAATGGTCAGGTGTCCACCCTGGGGCATGGCCTGCACGCCATTCAGCACCACGTTGAGAATGGCCTGCTTCATGAAGTCGGTATCGGCCCTGACCAGCAAGGGTTCGGCGGGGATCTCACGCGTGATGGCCACGCCATGCTGCTCGGCATCCGGCGCGGCCAGCAGGGCCACATCTTCCACGATCCGCCGCAGGTCGGTTTCTTCCAGATGCAGGTCGCGAGGACGGGTAAAATCCACCAGGATCTGCACCACGCGGTCGAGGCGGTGGATCTCGCTGTCGATAATGTCCATGTGCCGGCGGGTGTCGGGATCCACCTGCTGCAGCTTGTTTTGCAGCAATTGCAGATGGAGCACGATGGCGTTGATGGGGTTCTTGACCTCGTGGGCCACCCCGCGCGTCAGACGCCCACTGGCCGAGAGGCGGCGCGAGGTTTCGATTTCATCTTCAATCCGCCGCACCGATTCCGTGTCGCGGATGGTCAGCAGCGCGCCAATTTGCGTGCCCCGTTCCTGAATGAAGTCGAGCGCCACTTGTACCCGCTTGCCGTTGCCCGCCTCAATCTCCCTTTGCGGGATCGTCTTGTGCATTTCGAAGGCCTGCAAGGTGAGCGCGCCCAGCGGCGAATCGTAAGTAAAGATCTCTTTGGCGGTGCGCCCCAGCAACTCCCGCCGGGGACGGCCCAGGAAGCGTTCCACCGACGCGCTGACCAGCACCACCCGGGAATCGCGGGTGAAGAGCATCAAGCCGTCCTGCAGGTTGGCCATGATCTGGTCCACGTTGTCTTTGAGGGCGGAAAAGATTTCCTTGGTATCGCGCATCTGCCGCCCCAGATGGGCGATCTTGAGCGTGACCAGGCCATATTCGTCGCGGGCCGCTTCGGGCGATTCCAAAACATGTTCGTCGCCGGTAGAGACACTGTCCAGGCTGCGGCTGATGTGCTCCAGGGGGCCGAGGGCGATGTGGGAAAGCACCGCCGCAATCACCAACGAAAGCAGAATCGCCGCCGCCGAGAAAATGGCCGCCTGCTGCAGGCGCGGGGTCAGTTCGTTGCGCAGGAACACGGTGGAAACGCCCACCCGAACGCTGCCAAAGGGGGCGCCGTTCAGCTGCAAGGGGATGCGCACATCGTAGAGCGGCTGGCCCTTGTAGATGAGGCGTAACTTCTCCCGCGGCCGCGCATCCTGCACGATCTGGAAGTCCGGGCGCGCCGTCAGAGGCTTATTCAGGAGTTCCGGATTGGTGTGCAGGATGGCTTTGCCGTCCGCGTCCGTGATGGCCGCGTCGTAGATCATGGGCCAGCTGCCCACCACCGATTCCAGCATGCTGTTTAAGTCGCGGTCTGTGCCCAGATAATAGGCGGTGGCGCGGCGCACGGCTTCTGGATTGGTGGTGTCCACCGGCGTGCTGCCTAAGTCCGGCACCGCGTTGTTGGCCAGATAGGCCAATTGCGCCGCCAGCAGCGCCGCCGTTTCGTGGGTGGTGATGACCCGCTGCCGCAGCAGCTCCGCCACATACACGTAGGACAGCGAAGTAACCAGCGCGGCCACCATCAGGGTGATCGCCAGAACGATTTTTGTTCTTCTACGCATGCCTCAATCAGGGCAGTGGCCAGACACTGCAATTCACGGAAGACGAAGGGCTACGCTTCAGGTGGTCCCCGGAGTGCGGCCAGGCACTCATGCTTCTTCGGGAGAGGACGCGGTGTCCGCGGAGGCGCTGCCGTACTCCTTGAGCTTGTTGTGCAGCGTCTTCAGGCTGATCCCCAGAATCTCGGCCGCCCGCGTCTTGTTGTTGTTGGTGGACTCCAGGGTTTTGAGGATCAACAGCTTTTCGGCTTCGCCGACCGTGGTGCCTACGCCCAGGCGGACCGCATCCGGATCATCGGGAGACATACGCACCGGGGCTTGTCCAAAGCCGGGAGGCAGGTGTTTGGTTTCGATCACGCCTCCCTCACAGACGATGACCGCCCGCTCCAGCGTGTTGCGCAGTTCGCGCACATTGCCAGGCCAGGAATAATTGCGAAACACATTTAATACCGCCTCGCTGACCGTGGCCACCTTGCGGTCATGCTTGCTGTTCATGTCTCCAAGGAGGTTTTGCACTAAATCGGGGATGTCTTCCTTGTGGTCGCGCAGCGGCGGCATATGAATGTTGAAAACGTTTAGGCGGTAATAAAGGTCGTTGCGCAATTCGCCGCGGGCCACCGCTTCTTCGGGAATTTTGTTGGTAGCGGCCAGCACGCGCACATCGACGGTGGTCTCCACTTTGCTTCCTAGCCGGCGCAGCTTACGGTCCTCCAGAACGCGCAGCAGCTTGGCTTGGGTGACCACCGGCATCTCGCCGATCTCATCGAGCAGCAGCGTTCCGCCTTCCGCCAGCTCGAAGCATCCGGTGCGCCGTTCCAGGGCCCCGGTAAACGCGCCCTTCTCGTGGCCAAAGATCTCGCTTTCGATGAGGGTTTCAGGAATCGCTGCACAATTGATGGGGACGAAGGGCCGATTACGGCGCGGGCTCAGTTCGTGAATGGTGCGGGCCACCAATTCCTTGCCGGTCCCGCTGGCGCCGGTGATCAGCACGGACGCCGTGCTGGGGGCGACCATTTCAATCAAGCGGAAAATCTCCTGCATCTTTTTGGAGGCCCCGACCAGGCTGCCCAGGGAACCGCTGTCGCGCAGTTTGCGGCGGGTCACTTCCAGCTCTGTCTTAGTGCCCAGCAGGGCGGAGGCGTTCTGCAGGATGGTGCGCAGCCGATTGGTGTCGATGGGCTTGGTGATGTAGTCGTAGGCCCCGATGCGCATGGCCTGGACTGCGCTGTCGATCGTCCCTTGTGCGGTCACCACGATCACGGCGCGGCTTTGCGTGTCGCTGTCGGCCAGCTCGGCCAGCCGTTCCAGCAGTTCCATGCCGCCCATGCGCGGCATTTTCAGGTCGGTGACGATGATAGAGGGCGACCAGGAGGAAACCTTTTCTAGACCGTCCAGCCCATCGCGGGCGGTTTCCGCGCGGTATCCCCAGGAGGAGACCAATTCGGCCAGCCCTGTCCGCTCATTTTCCTCGTCCTCCACAATCAAGACCTTCTCTTGGCTCATGCGCTCGGAACCCCAAGTCCGTTTGTCATTATTCAAGTTGGGCGAAAACTCTGCAAGCTCAGGCGTCTTCCGGTAGCCTTGGATTGCGAGGTATCAATATGAGACAAAAATCGCCCCATCTAGTGTAAATTCTAAATTCCAGCTTGAAAGCCTAACCCTTGATGCTTCATGCTTTAGAATAGTTAGTACATTGGGCAACACTGCCTTAGCCCGGTTACAGAGCATGGTGCCCGAACCCGGTGTAAGAAATTTTAGCTTCGTAAGTTTTGTGGAGGATGCATGTCGCACGGCCGTAATGTTATTAGCAATAAAGCAAAAATCAGCACATTGCTGTGTCTGGCAATGATTGTGGCGATGTCTACCGCCGTCTTTGCCCAAGATGATAGCGAAGTTCCCAAGGTGGAAATCTTCACCGGATATCAATGGTTGAATCCTGGGGGGACGGTTCCCACCCCATTCCAGCCGTCTAGCACTCCCATCCCGTATAAATTGCCGGACATGCCGCGCGGTTTGGGCGGTGGAGTGACCTATAACTTCAATAAGTTTTTGGGGCTGGAAGGCGACCTGGGAACCAACTGGAACAAATATCACGACCACGAAAGCACCTTCTCCGTGGGTCCTAAATTGACCTGGCGCAATGAAGGCGTGAACATTTTCGCCCACACCTTGCTGGGCTATAACCGCCTGTCTCCGGACGGGTTGAATGCCAGCAACGGCATCGGCGCCATTCTGGGCGGCGGTATCGATCTAAACGCCTGGAAACGGGTGAGCATCCGCCTGATTGAAGCGGACTACGTCTGGGCCCACCACAATTTCGCCGACAATGTTTCGTCTTCCTTCCCGGACCTGCGTCGTCCTTCCTTGGGTGGCGCGCGTCTGCGCACCGGCCTGGTCTGGAACTTCGGCTATGGCGCGCCCGCCGCGGCCCCGACCGCAGCTTGCTCGGTGCAACCGAGCGAAGTTCTGGTAGGCGAGCCGATCACGGCTACGGCCACCGGCAGCAACTTCAATCCTAAGCACGCCCTCACCTATAACTGGTCCGCCACCGGTGGCAAGGTTACCGGCAAGGACGGCACCGCCACCATTGATACCAACGGCGTGGCCGGGGGCAGCTACACCGTCACCGCCCACATCGTCGATCCCAAGCAGAAGAAGGGCGGGGATGTCAGTTGCTCGGCGAACTTCACGGTGAAGGAACCGCCGAAGAACCCGCCGACCATGTCCTGCTCAGCCAATCCGACGACTCTGCAGACCGGGGGCACGTCCAATATTTCCTGCACCTGCAGCAGTCCTGACAATGTTCCAGTCACGGTCAGCGGCTGGACGGCCAGCAGCGGCAGCGTTTCGGGCAGCGGCAACACCGCCACCCTGAACACCACGGGGGCCTCGCCGGGGACGGTTACGGTCACGGCCAGTTGCTCGGATTCGCGTGGCTTGAGCACTTCGGCGTCGACCCAGGTGACGGTGGAGAACCCGCCGCCTCCGCCGCCGCAGGCCAGCAAGCTCAGCGAATGCGACTTCTCCAAGATGACCAAGATCGGGAAGCCGTGGCGGGTTGACAATGAGTGCAAGGCGATCCTCGATGACGTGGCCAAGAACCTGCAGCAGAACGCAGACAATAAGCTGGTCATCGTCGGCAACGCCGAGCCCACCGAGAAGCGCAAGAACCTGGCAGCGGAACGCGCCCTGAACTCCAAGGCGTACCTCTCCAGTGGCGAAGCGCAACTCGGCATCGATTCCAGCCGAATTGAGACCCGCACCGGTGGTGCTGGTTCGCAGACGGCGGAATTCTGGATCGTGCCCGCCGGGGCCTCATTCTCCGCTGCTGGTACGCAGCCGGTGGATGAAACCAAGGTGAAGCCGGTTCCGGACCATCCCCGGGCCGCAGCCAAGAAGAAGCCGTAACCAAAGACCCACAATTACCGGGCCAAGGCCGGTCGAGTATTTACTCGACCGGCCTTTTTACCGCTTCCCTTCGGTAACCTTGTCCCGGCCGTGCTAGGCTGGCAGTCTAGCCCCGTCGGAGTCTGCGCCGGCAGGGGGAGCCGTATTCACCATGAGTTTTAACGGGATGACACGTAAATATCTGATTCTACTTGGGATTCTTCTGGCCCTGGGAAGCTTGGCATGGGCCGGACAATGGGCCACGCTGGGCCCCGACGGGGGTGACGTGCGTAGCCTCAGCTACAACCCCGCCAATCCGGACCAGATACTTCTGGGCACCAGTACCGGGACCATTTTTCAGTCGAAAGACGGCGGCCGCACCTGGGCGCGCTTTGCCCACCTGGGCAGCGGCGACGACTATGTGATCGACCACATTGCCATTGATCCGCAGAACCCCAACACCATGTACGCCGGGGTGTGGAGCGTGGACAACCAGCAGGCCGGGGATGTGTTCCGCACGCGCGATGGCGGAAAGAACTGGGAAGCCCTGCCCGACATGCATGGCAAGTCGGTGCGCGCCATGTCGCTGGCTCCCTCCGATGCCAAAGTGCTGATTGTGGGCGCGCTCGACGGTGTCTATCGCAGCAATGACGGGGGCAGCAAGTGGTCGCGGATTTCTCCCGCCGCCCACAACGACATCAAGAACATTGAATCTCTGGCCGTCGACCCGAAAGACCCCAACGTGGTCTACGCCGGCACCTGGCACCTGGCCTGGAAGACCGCCGATGGCGGCGCTAACTGGGCCCACATTAAGAACGGCATGATCGAGGATTCGGATGTCTTCTCCATCATCGTCGATGCCAGCAATCCTTCGGTGGTATTCGCCAGCGCGTGCTCGGGGATTTACAAGAGCGAAAGCGCCGGCGATTTGTTTCGCAAAATCCCCGGCATCCCCTTTTCGGCGCGGCGCACCCGCGTGCTGAAACAGGACCCGGTCAATCCCGCCATCGTTTACGCCGGCACTACCGAAGGTCTGTGGAAGACCTCGGATTCCGGTAAGACCTGGAAGCGGGTGAGCAATCCCACCGTCGTGGTGAATGATGTGTTGATTGATCCGCGCAATTCCTCACGGGTTCTGCTCGCCACCGATCGCAGCGGAGTCCTGGCCAGTGACGATGCGGCGCAAAGCTTTGTCGCCTCCAATCGCGGATATGCTCATCGCTACGTGACCTCTATCCTGGCCGACAACCACAACCCCGGCACCATTCTGGTGGGCGTGGTCAATGACCGGGAATGGGGCGGCGTGTTTGTTTCCAAAGATGGCGGCCAGCACTGGCAGCAGAAGAGTTCCGGGCTGGGCGGCCGCGATGTCTTTACTCTGAAGCAAGCCAACGATGGTTCGCTCATCGCCGGCACCAACCGCGGCATCTTCCTGCTCGAACGCAATGCCGTGGAATGGAAGCCGATCAACACCATCCTGACCGAGAAAACTTCGGTGAAGAAGGTGAAGAAAGGCGCCAAGCTGGTCTCCGTGCCCAGCAAGACGGTGACTCGTTCCGTACTGGAAGCGCGCGTCAATGACATTGAAGTCACGCCCAAGCACTGGCTGGCCGCGACCTCCACCGGCTTCTTCCTCAGCACCGACCAGGGCAAGAGCTGGACGGGGGGCGAGTTGCTCGGTAACCGTGACTTTGTTTCCGTGCAGTCCTCGGGCGACCACTGGGTAGTGGCGACCCGCAGTAATGTTCTGGTTTCTTCCAATGTGGGAACGACCTGGCAGCAAAGCGGCCTGGCCTCCTATGTCACCAGCATTCGCGAAGTCACGCTGACCCCGGAAAATCACATCCTGGTGGCTTCCCGTGAAGGCGCCTTCCGCAGTTCAGACGCGGGCGCGTCCTGGGAACACCTGGTCAATGGCATTCCTGATAAGAACATCAGCTCCATCAGCTACGACGAAAGCCAAAAGCGGCTGCTCGCCACCAGCCCCACGACCGGGGTGGTGTTTGAGAGCCGGGACAACGGCCGGAGCTGGCGCCGCGGTCCGGACACCGGATACCCGCTGCGCCGGGTGAGTGCGGTGGGCGGACGCCTGCTGGCCGCTACCCCGTTCGACGGTGTGGTGATTCAGCCGGAGAACGACACCCAGAGTGCAGCCGTGGAAGCCGGAAGCTCGACCCGATAACTTCCGTTGGCAGAACATCCTGGAGGAAGGGAGCCATCCCTTCCTCCTTTTTTCTTTTTCGCCTTGTTCTCGAGGGTTCCGGCGCGGTGCCGTGCCGGAGGTTTTCAACAGGCAGTTGTACGCACAAAAGGCTCGCCTAAGTGATGAATGACCTTAGCAGTTCTGGGCTTGATCTCTAAACTTCCCAAATAGGAACCGAACAAGGAGCTGTTTCGCAGCCTTTCCCAAAGTGAATCGCTCGCGAACGGCGATGGTCCTTTTTCTGCACCCTGAGGTTACAGCCAGTATTCATTCTGACCGATTCCCTGAATGAAAACGCCCGATTCTGAGAACTGGGCCCGCAGCGGGGCCGGGCGGGCGTTGAGCGAGGTTGAGGTGAGCAGCAAGCAAAGCGCGGCCATGGCGCTGGCAGATATCCTGCCGGCGGTTTCCGTCCCTGACGATTGCTCCAGTCTGGAGTCCCTGGGGCGCACCGTGGCCAGCGTGGCCCACGACTTCAACAACCTGATCACCGGCATTCTGCTGTACTCGGACCTCATGCTGGTGGAATTGCCGGCGCAAAGCCGGCTGCGTCGCCACGCCCAGGAGATCCGTCAGGCCGGCCAGCAGGGGTGCGCTCTGATCCAGCAATTGTTCCTGTTGGCGCGGCGTCAGCCCAGCGAGGCGCAATGGTTTTCCTGGAATGAGCATATCGGCCAGGCCCGCCACCTGCTGGCCTGTCTGGCGGGCGAGAAGGTCCGCCTGGTCACCCGGCTGGCCCGCCAGCTGGATTCCGTTCCCATGGGGCCCAGCCAGATGCAGCAGATTCTGGTGAATCTGGTGCTCAATGCGCGCGATGCCATGCCCCAGGGGGGAGAGATCGTGATCGCGACTCGCAACGGGCCCCGGCCGCAACAAGTGGAGCTCACGGTCAGCGACAGCGGTTGCGGCATGAGCGCGCACACTCAGGCCCACTTGTTCCAGCTGTTCTACACCACCAAGCCCCCCGGCCGGGGAAACGGGCTGGGGCTGTGCACGGTGCAGGATTATGTGCGGCGCGCCGGGGGCCAGGTCACGGTCAAAAGCACTCCGGGAAAGGGAACGCGAGTTGCTATGGTTTTGCCGGCAGCGGGGTGCCCGGGGGCGGAGCGCGCAATTCATTTTCACGAGGTAAGCCAACATGAGCGTCACCCAAGCAACGGCCATGGTCCGTATTCCCCAGATCGAAGGCGCCAACTTCCTCAATCTGCTGATCGTCGACGACGAGCGCGCGGTGCGTGAGGTATGCCGCGAGGTGGCCCAGTCCCTGGGATTTAACGCCTCGGTGGCGGACACTGCCGAGCACGCCTACCGCCTGCTTGATCCGCAAGCCATCGACGTGGTGCTGCTGGACCTGAAGCTTCCCGGGGCCGGCGGCCTGGAGGCGCTGCACCAGATCAAGGAGCGGCGTCCCGATTCCATCGTCATTGTGGTGACCGGCTATGGCACCATCCACTCCGCCGTGCAGGCCATGAAGAATGGCGCTTACGACTATGTGACCAAACCCTTCAGCATGGAGGAACTACGTCTGCTGCTGGAGCGTGTGGCCAACCACCTGAAGCTGAAATCGGAGAACCGCATACTGCGCGAGAAAGTGAAATCCAAACAGGGTTTTGGCAATATCGTGGGCCGCGCCCCGGAGATGGAGAAACTCTATCGCATCATTGCCAAGGCCGCGCACAGCAGTCATCCCGTACTGATTCTGGGGGAGAGCGGCACCGGTAAGGAGATGGTGGCCCGCGCCATTCATTTTTCCGGGCCATTTCGGGACAAACCGTTTATCCCGGTCGATTGTGGTTCCCTGGTCCCCACCTTGATTGAGAGTGAACTGTTTGGCTACGTGAAAGGCGCATTCACCGGCGCGGTGCAGGCCAAGGATGGCTTGCTGGCCATCGCCGAAGGCGGCACCGTGTTTCTCGATGAAGTCGGCGAGCTGCCGGTGGACCTGCAAGCCAAGTTGTTGCGCGCCATTCAGGAGAAAGAGGTCCGTCCGGTGGGGAGCACCAGGCGCATTCCCATCAATGTGCGCATTTTGGCCGCCACCAACCGCGATTTGGAGCAGGGGGTGGCCCAGGGTACCTTTCGCCGTGACCTTTACTTCCGTCTCAATGTGCTCAGCCTGCGCATTCCGCCCCTGCGCGAACGCCGTCAGGACATCCCCCTGCTGGCCGAGTACTTCCTCGACCGCCTGCTGCGTTCCACGGGACAGGAACGCAGCATCAGCGACGAGGCCATGAAGATCATGCTGGCCTATGACTGGCCGGGCAACGTGCGCGAGCTGGAAAATTGTCTGGAGCGGGCCTGCGCCCTATCCACGGGGCCGGTGATGCATGTGATGGATTTGCCCAGCGCTATCCGCGGGGTTAGTAGTGTGCTGCCTCCTCCCGGCGAGAGTTCCGCCAAGATTGTTTCCATGGCCGAGCTGGAAAAGCAGACCATTCTCAGCACCATCCTGCAACTCAATGGCGACAAGTTGCTGGCCGCCCGCCTGCTGGGAATCGGCAAGACCACGCTGTATCGCAAGTTGAAAGAGTATCGGGTACAGGATTGAGGAAAACGGAGACGCGCTTCCCACAGCGGGAAGCGCGATAGGCAAGGGAATGGGCTAACTTCTTGAATTTGGGGGCCGTCCCGAATGGCGGACGGCGTGCATTGCTACTGGCATGATCTTACTGATTTCACCTTCGGAGCGCGCCCAAGAGTGCGCCACTGCCCTACAGGAGGCCACCGGGGAAGCAGCGCAGGCCTGTGCCAGCTTGCGGCAAGCCTCCATTCTCCTGCGCGCGCAGGAATATTCCGCCGTGGCTCTGGACCAGGCCTTTCTGGACGCGGAGCCGGACGAGAGTGAGATGCTTTTGCAGCATATGGGCGCCGCCATTCCCGTTTATGTCAACTTTGCCATCAGCGCCCTACCCCGGGTGATCCGCGAATTGCGCACTGCCCTGTATCGCCGCAAGCGCGAGGTGCAGGCCGCCCGTCTGGTGGCCGAGCAGTCCTTGCGCAACGAATTGAAGGGGAATCTCACCGCCATGCTGCTTTCCTGCGAAATGGCGCTCGACACCCCCGATTTGCCGCCGGTGGCGGTGAATCGCTTGCGCTCCGTCTATGAGCAAGCCCTGCAAGTGCGGCAAAAACTCGGCGATGAAACTCCGGTTGCAAGTTAAGTGCATTGTTTGCAATCGGCTGGGCGTCGCATTTTTTCTTTTCCAGGAACGTAAAAATCCTTCTCCTTACTCCTCTTCCTCACTAGAATAGCTGCCAGCAAGATAGCGCGGGCCGTCCCAGCGGTCTGCCGCATACCCAGGTTCCTGTGCACGTTCTAGTTACAACCGACACCCTAAGCGGGATTTGGCCCTATACCCGCGAGCTGGTCACCGGGTTGGTGACGCGGGGAATTCGTGTGACTCTGGTGAGCTTTGGGGAGATCCCTCTCCCCCGGCACACGGCCTGGATGGAAAACCTGCATGGCCTGGAATATCGGCCCACCGCTTTCCGCCTGAACTGGATGCAGGAAGGCGAGGATGATTTGCAAGACTCCTCTGCCTACCTCACCGCGCTGGCCAAGGAAATCAAGCCCGATTTGCTGCATTTGAATCATCCCTGCTATGGGGACCTGCCAGTCTCGGCTCCGCGCATTGTAGTGGCGCACAGCGACCTCGTGAGCTGGTGGAAAGCGGTCCACGGGAAGGAACCGGAGGACAGCCGCTGGCTGCGCTGGTACCGCATGTCGATGGTGCGCGGGCTGGCCCATGCCGATGCGGTGGTCGCGCCCAGCGAATGGATGATGGCAGTTCTGCGCGACTCCTATCTTCCGCCCCGTCGGCCTACCGTGATTTACAACGGGCGCAATCCGATTTTTTTCAATCCCTACATCAGTAAAGAGGAGTCGGTCCTGGCGGTGGGACGCTTGTGGGACGCCGGCAAGCAGGTATTCCTGCTTACCCATCATGCCCATCCTCTGCCCATCTGCATCGTGGGTCCGGAAGCTCCCATGGAAACGCCCAAACTGCCCATTCGGGCGGATGTGAAACTGGCGCTTGAGCAGAGCTGTGTGGCCTTCAAGGGGCCGCAGACCGAAGCCCAGTTGCGTGCCCTCTATAGCCGGGCCGCGGTTTATGCGGCGACTTCGCGCTATGAGCCCTTCGGCATGGCGGCCGTGGAAGCCGCGTTCTCGCGCTGCGCCATCATTGCCAATGACATCGCTTCCTATCGCGAAATGTGGGGCGAGGATGCGCTTTACTTCCATGCCAATGATGCCGGCAGCCTGGCGCAGGTGATTCAGCGGGTCAGCGAAAATCGCGAACTGCGCCGCGACTATGCCTCGCGGGCTTATCTGCGGGCGCGCGAGCGATTCACCGCCAAGCGCATGCTGGATGAATACGAAGTGCTCTATCGCATCGTGCTGAATGCCGAACGGGCCGTGGCCTGACCCGGCGCCGCCTCTCCGCTGTTATCCCTGTCATGCTATGTTGTCTAAACCATCTGTAATTCTAAGGAGAGTGCATGTCCTCGGTAAAAATTACGATCCGCAAGAATGGCCCCTATCGCGTAGAAGCCCCGGAAGGGACGATTGAGCTGGTGGATGCGGAAGGCAATAAATACGACTTGACCGGCAAGCCGGCGTTTTCTCTTTGCCGCTGTGGCGGTTCGGTGAACAAACCCTTCTGCGACGGCGCCCATAGCAAGATTGGCTTCCAGGGAGCCGAGCTCGCGGTAAAGAAAGCGGATTTGGGAACGCCCGACGTTCCTCAGGCCTAGCCAGGAGACAAGCATGCCGGCCAGCGCATCCGATGCGGTCGGGTCCCCAGACATGATCGGCCAGCCTCGTTCCCTCCTTGCAGGGGGAATGAAGCTGGCCCTTTTTCTGGCCGCGCTGGGGTTCGCCCTTCAGGTCGGCACCAACGAGCACTACGGCTACTTCCGCGATGAGTTGTATTTCCTGGAAGCCGGCAACCACCTGGCCTGGGGCTATGTGGATTTCAATCCCCTGATCGCCGTGATGGCCCGCCTCACGCGTGGGGTGCTGGGCGATTCGTTGCCGGCGGTGCGGTTTTTCCCGGCCTTGGCTTATGCGGTGCAGATTTTCCTTACCGGCTTAATTGCGCGTGAGCTGGGAGGAAAGCGCTTTGCTATCGGGCTGGCCTGTAGCTCGGTCCTGGTGGCGCCGGTCATCGTGGGCAACGCCACCCGGCTCTCCATGAACCCGTTTGAGCCCTTGTTCTGGATGGGCTGCCTGTACTGCCTGCTGCTGGCTAGCCGTCGCCATCAACCCAAATGGCTGCTTGGGTGCGGCGTCCTGCTTGGGCTTGGCCTACTCAATAAGCCCTCGGCCTTGTTTTTTATTCTGGCTCTGATGGCAGGGCTGCTGGCGACCGCGGAGCGAAAACTCTTGGCGGGCCGCTGGTTCTGGATGGGCGCCGGGATCGCCTTTCTGCTTTGTGTGCCCACCGCGCTGTGGCAGATGCAGCACCACTTCCCGATGCTGCAAGACCTACACAACGTAAAAGTCACCCATAAAAATATAGAGCTGCCTCCTCTGTCATTTCTGCGCCAGCAGATTCTGATTTTGAATCCGCTGAGCGCTCTGGTGTGGGTGGCCGGCTTGGTGTATCTCCTGCTGCATCGCGAAGGCAAGCGGCATCGGTGGTTGGGCTTTACCTATCTGGTATTTCTCGCCATCATGATGGGGCTCAAGGGCAAGGACTACTACCTCGCGCCGATTTATCCCATGCTCTTTGCCGCGGGCGGGGTCTTCTGGGACAAGTTCGCAAATTCGCGGCCGTACTGGCGCTGGTGCAAGGTCGCTCTGCCTGTGCTGGTTTTGGCCATGGGCCTCATCTTGCTGCCGCTGACTCTGCCGTTGCTGCCCGTGGAACGAGTAGGGCCCTATATGGATTCGCTGGGCATCACAGCCTCGCGGACGGAAACCCGCCAGCGCGGCGTGCTTCCTCAGTATTTCGGCGACCAGTTCGGCTGGCCCGAGATGGTGGCGGCCGTGGCCGGCGTATACAACGCCATGCCGGCGGAACAGCGCGAGAAAACGGCGATCCTGGCCGGAAACTATGGAGAAGCGGGAGCCATCGATTTCTTCGGAAAGCCGTATGGATTGCCGAAGTCGATCAGCGCTCATCAGAACTACTACTATTGGGGCTATCGGCAATATACCGGCGAGAGTTTGATTCTGCTGGGATGGGACCTAGAGAGTGCGCGGCAGTGGTGCCGCGAAGTGATCGAAGGGCCCACCCTGGATCCTTACTACGGCATGAGCGAGGAACATTTCACCATCCTGACCTGCCACGGATTGAAAGAGCCGCTATCCGCAGCATGGCCCAAGTTCAAAGTTTGGAATTGAGGGAAACGAGATCGCCGTGATATGTCCGTCAGTCACTCTGAGACGTGGCTAGCCTGCGTCTCGACCGGCATAGAGTCCTGCGGATGGGTATACTATCCGGCAATGCAGTAAATCGGCTCAACCCGTCTGGCTGAGTTCGCTGAGGCGTTCTGTGCGTAAATCGAAAGATGCACTGGGCATGTTCAGCCCCATTTCCCGCCGTGATTTTCTCAATGGAGTGGCACTTACCGTAGGGGCAGCGCTGGCTCCCTCTCCGCTCTTCGCCGCCTTCGACGCGGCACAGGACGCTTACTATCCTCCGGCGAAAACCGGTTTGCGCGGCAGCCATGTGGGTTCCTTTGAAGTGGCGCACAGCCTGCGCGATGGGACTTTCTGGGCCACCGCCGGCAAGCCCATCGAGACCGGCGAAGCTTTCGATCTGGTGATCGTGGGTGGCGGCATCAGCGGGCTTTCCGCCGCGCACTTCTTTCGCAAGAATTTTGGAGCGAAGGCGCGCGTGCTCATTCTCGATAATCACGACGATTTCGGCGGACACGCCAAGCGCAATGAATTCCAGATCGGCAGCACTTTCCGCCTGGGATTTGGCGGGACTTTCTCCATCGAAAGCCCCGCCCCGTACAGCGCCGTGGCCAAGGCCCTGGTGAAGGAACTCGGCATTGATGTTCCTTCTTATTCCAAATACTTCAACAAAGATCTCTATCGTTCTTTCGGACTCAAGCCAAAAATCTTTTTCGATAAAGAGACTTTTGGCGCGGACCAGTTGGTCATCAACCCGGCCCCACGCGGCGGCGGGGAGAGCGAAGACTCCTTGGAAGGCGCCGGCGAAACCGCCCTCGAAAACTTCCTGAAGACGGCCCCGCTTTCCGCCCAGGCCCGGGAGGATTATCGCCGCTTGCTGACCGAGAAGAAGGATTATCTTCCCGGCCTCACTTCCGGCGAAAAGAAGGCCCGCCTGGCCCGCATGAGCTACAACAATTTCCTGAGCGATCTGGTCAAAGTCAGCCCGGAAGTAGTGAAGCTCTTGCAGCCCATGCCGCAGCCCTTGTTTGGGGTAGGCTTTGACGCCGTTTCGGCGCAGGATGCCTGGGGTCTGGGCGCTCCTGGCTTTGCCGGCATGGACCTCGATCCCGCGCCCGGGAAAGGCATGAACCACGACGCCATTCCCAATGAAGAGGCGGAGAAATATTTCTTCCATTTCCCCGATGGCAATGCCTCGATCGCGCGCCTCTTGGTGCGGCAGCTGAACCCGGAGGTCATTCCCGGCAATTCCGCCACCGATGTGGTGCTTGCCAAAGCCAACTACGCCCGGCTGGACGATGGTTCCTCGCCGGTGCGCATTCGCCTGAACAGCACGGCGGTGCGGGTGAAACACGTGGGCAGTGCAACTTCGGCCAAAGAAGTCGAAGTCCAGTATGAACGCGGGGGTAAGCTCTACTCCGTACGCGCCCCGCACTGTGTGCTGGCTTGTTGGAACACGGTGATCCCGTACATCTGTGAAGAGTTGCCCGACAAGCAGAAGCAAGCCCTGCACTCGGCGGCGAAAGTCCCCCTGCTCTATACCAATGTCGCCTTGAAGAATTGGACGGCCTTCCAAAAGCTGGGCGCAAGCGTGATCTATGCGCCCGGTCTCTATCACACCTATGTGAACCTCGACCTCCCGGTGAGCATTGGCGGATACCAATGCCCGCAAAAGCCGGAGGACCCCATCGTGCTGCACATGATGAAGACTCCCGATAAGCCGGGTCTGCCGGCCCGTCAGCAGCATCTGATGGGCCGCATCGAGCTTTTCACCACGCCGTTTGCCACCATCGAGCGCCACATCCGTGAGGACCTGGCGCGCGTCCTGGGCCCCGGTGGTTTTGACCCAGCCCGCGATATTGCCGCCATCACCGTTAATCGCTGGCCCCACGGCTACGCTTATCAGTACAACTCGCTGTGGGACTCGTTCTGGCTGGACGGCGGAGAGATTCCCTGCGAAGTGGCGCGGCAACCCTATGGCCGCGTCGCCATCGCCAATGCCGATGCCGGGGCTTATGCCTACACCGACTGTGCCATCGACCAGGCCTATCGCGCGGTGGGGGAGATCAGCCGGGCCTAGTTCGTGGACAGCGAATTACGTAGGGACAGCCGCCTCGGCTGTCCGGCGGAGCGCAGCTTTGCTCCCGAGCCTAACTCGGAACCTCGCATTGCAGTTTGGTCTGCCGGTTCAATAAATAAAGGCGAGCTTGCGCTCGCCCCGACGGCCGAAAAGCGGCCGTCGCTACCTGCCAGTGAGGGATGCCTTATCCCATGGTGAGAACCGCGCGGAAGCGTGCTTTGCCGCTGATCATCTGCTGGTAAGCTTCCTCCGCCTTTTCCAGGGGGAACTTCTCGATCATGGGCCGCACGCCGCTGAGTGAGCTGAATTTCAGGGTGTCTTCTGAATCCATGGCTGTTCCGGAAGGCCAGCCTTGCACTGCCAGGCGCCCCAGGATGAGCGGGAGAGGCGGGACGTCGATGGTTTCCGCGCCAACTCCGACGATGAGCACCTTGCCGTTCGGGGCCAGCCCGTCGATCAGGGCCGCCGTGGATTTGGAATCCGGGGCGGTGGCCAGCACGACTTTGGCTCCGCCCAGTTTTTGCAACGCTTCGGCGGGCGAGCTGTCGGCGGCGTCGATGTAATCGTGCGCCCCCAGCTTGCGGGCGAGGGTTTCCTTGTCTTTGCCGCGTCCGATGGCGACGGTGCGGAAGCCCATCTGCCGCGCGTATTGGATGCCGAGGTGGCCCAAGCCACCCAGGCCTTGCACGGCGACCGTGTCTCCGGCTCGCGCCCCGGCATTGCGCAGAGAATTGAAAACGGTGATGCCGGCGCACAATAGCGGGGCGGCATCGGCGGCCGGCAACTCTTCCGGAATTGCCGCCACCGCTTCGGCAGGCGCCACCATATATTCCTGGTAGCCTCCGTCATAACTGATGCCGGTGACCTTCTGGTTGCGGCACAACACAAAATCTCCCCGCCGGCAGGGTTCGCAGACAAAGCAGTGTCCGCCGTGCCAGCCTACGCCCACACGTTGTCCCACGCTCCATTGCGTCACGCCTTCGCCCACCGCATCGATGCGGCCGGCAATTTCGTGGCCGGGCACGCGCGGATATGGCAAGCCTGGCCACAGTCCTTCCTTGACCAACACATCGCTATGGCAGACGCCACAGGCTTCGACCTTGATACGCACTTGCCGGACGCCTGGGACGGGCACAGGCCGCTCTACAACTTCGAAGTTTCCACCGGGTTTAGAGATTTGTGCAGCTTTCATAGAGAGGTCCTTTGCTAAGGGTTTCAAAAGCAGGGGTTTTCGGCGAAAGAAAAATGCCGGGAAAGCTCATAGCTAAAGATGCAGGGACAGCAAGGCCAGATGCAGGGAAATTTACGGAAGGCGATAGCACATGGTTACAATCTCGCAGAATCGTATGAAGACAGCTCATTTTACAGCCTGGTTCCTCGTCTGCCTGGTTTTGACCTTGCCGGCGCAATCTCAGCAGACAGTGACTTTTCCGCGCTCCGACGGGGCGCAAACCCCGTTGCGCATTTTTTCTCCCCTTGGCCAAGGATGCGCGCCTTTGGCGGTGATTTCGCCCGGCGCTGGGGGCACCGAAAACGGCTATACGTACCTGGCAGAGGGACTACGCGACCAGGGTTGGCTGGCCATCGTCATGGGGCATAAGGAGAGTGGGCCCTCAGACCTCAAGCAGGATATCCGCAGCAGCGGCATTCACGGCGGCATCAAGGACATGGTCACCGATCCGCTGGCGCAACGCGCCCGCATGCTGGATTTGACCGCCGCGTTGAACTGGGCGGAGAAACAATGCCACCATCCCTATAAAAGTCTGTTAGGCCACTCCATGGGTTCTGACACCGTCATGTTTGAAGCCGGAGCGCGCAACAAACTGAATGTACAAGGCCAAGACCGCTTCGATGCTTATGTGGCCATCTCCCCTTCAGGCGAGGGGTCGATCTTTCCCAGTGGCGCATGGAACGGCATTCGCAAACCTGTCTATGTCCTCACCGGCACCCGCGATAAGGGTCTGGAAGGGCCGTGGGAGTGGCGGACCCGCTCCTACGATGGTCTGCCGCCCGGCTGTAAATGGCTGGGAATCATTGACGGCGCGACCCACATGAATTTTGCCGGAATCGGCTTCGCGGGCAAAACCAAAACATTGACACTCGAAAGCATCTACGCATTTCTCGATGGCGCGCGCCGGCAGGCTTGCGGAGCGCCGTCCCAGCAGACAGGGATTTCCATCCGCACCAAATAGCGCGTGGTCACTTCGCCAGTATCTGCGCGGCTTTTTGCCGGACTGCGCCGGCTTGCTCCTTCAGGCCTTTCGCCTCATAGGCGTCCGCCAGGGCAAGTTCCAGCGCGCGATTGTCCTGCCCTAATTCTTGTTGTTTCTGAAAGGCGGCGATGGCCTCGTCATATTTCTTCTGGGCGGCATAGGCATACCCCAACTGCAGATAGACGCCGCTGGTTTGTTCATCCAGTTGAATTGTTTTCTGGTACTCCGCGATGGCGGCCGGGAAGTTGTTTTGCCCCGCCAGGGCCATGCCCAGGCCAAAGTGGGCCCGGGGATCGTCCGGTTCTGCCTTGAGGAACTGCGTAAACATAGCGCCGGCTTCCGCATACTGCTCCCGCTGCAAATAAAGAAAGGCCAGGGTGTAACGAGCATTGTTGTAGTTGGGGCTTATGACGAGCAGCTGCTTGAGCGTGGCTTCGGCTTCGTCCAGTTTGTCCTGATGCACGTAGGCGAGGGCCAGTTCGTAACGGGCAGGAGCGTAATCGGGGCGCTGGCGGATCAGGGCCTGCAACTCGGCGATGGCCTCGTCGGGCTTATGCTGGTCGAGCAGCCGGTCGGCGCGGGCGGCGTGCAGAAAATAACTGCGCGAGCGTTGCAGCCAGAAGGCGCTGCCCGCGACCAGAGCAAACACCGCGAACCATACCAGCACACGCCGGCCGGCGTCGCGCTCCGGGGCCACCTTGGCGATCAGCGCGCCCAGAATCAGGCCCGTGACCAGCCCGCCCACGTGGGCGGAGTTGTCCACAAAAGGCATGGCCGCGCCCAGGCCCAGGTTGACCACCGCAAAAATCACCAGGCTACGCAGGGTGCTTTGGATGACGAAGCGGGGCAGGGAAAATTCTCCCAGATAAAACGACGCGATTAAGGCGCCGGCCAGCCCGAAGATGGCCCCCGAGGCGCCCACGCTGGGGTTCGCTCCCCGCCAGGCGCTGGCCACGCCTCCGCCTACTCCGCACAACAGGTACACGCCCAGATAGGTCCAGCGGCCGTAGAGCGATTCGCTGAGGCGTCCCAGGTCCCACAAACACCACATGTTGAAAGCAATGTGGATGATGCCGCCGTGCAGGAACATGTAGGTGATCAGCCGCCACCACTCGCCGCTCAGGGTGTACGGCGCAAAGTTCGCCCCCAGCCGCAGAAGCACCTTGGTCGAGGGGTCCATGACGGAGTTCCCTGCCACGACCATAAAGACGAAAATGGTGGCATTGATGCCGATCAGAATTTGCGTGATACCAATCGGGAGGGTATTGCCGGTACGCGTCCACGGGGTCGGCATGACCGGCTGGGTCGCATTCTCGGGAAGCTCGCCACGCTGGGCGGCTTCATGCTGTACGCACCAGGGACACAGCTTTTTCCCGAAGCTGAAGGGAGGGAGTTTTCGGCCGCACTGAACGCAATTTGCCATCTCGTTAAATGATAAATGAGTGGCAAGAAGCGAAGCCAGCGCTGCTACGGCTGCCCTCCGGCGGCCCGGGGGTTCAATCCTGGTTTATCTCCATGCTGAGGATCAAGTCCTGTTCTATCCGGTAGATGTGCTGAAGGCGGCGATCTTGCAGAATGTTGCCCGTCAGGTCGCGCACCGTCTGATGGACATCGACAACCGTGCGGCCTGTCCCGTCCAATTGAAATCCCAGCGGCTCCACGTGCGGGTCGAGCATGCTCCATTGCCGAGTCCAATAGGCCCGGACTTCTTCGTGGCCGTGGACGCGCCCGCCTTCCATGCCATTGGGCCAGTCCACCTGGGGATGCATGAGGGCGAGGACGGAAGCGATGTCGCGGGCGTTAAAGGCCTGATAAGCGGCAGTCAAAATCTGCTGGTCGGTGGGCATCAAGATCACTCCGGCTTCCCATTCAGGGGCCTTTTCCGTCGAGGGAAGGAGTTGGCCTCGATTGCGGGATTTTCTCCGAAGACTGTAACCTCTCCGTCATAATACAAGGCCATAATAGAAGCCCCAAGCTATGGAATCTAACGAGTATGACCTGGTAGTCATTGGCAGCGGACCTGCCGGGCAAAAAGGCGCCATCTGCGCCGCCAAAATGCGCAAGAAAGTCGCGGTCATTGACCGCAAGCGGACCATCGGCGGCGTGTGTGTCCACACCGGCACCATCCCCAGCAAAACCTTGCGTGAGGCTGTTTTATACCTAAGCGGTTTTCGCCAGCGCAGTTTCTACGGCCGGGGCTACGTTTTGAAAGACCGCATTTCCATGGCCGACCTTACCTTTCGGGCGCAGGCCGTCATGGCGCGTGAAATCGAGGTCATTAAGGCCCAGCTCCGCCGCAACTATGTGACTACCTTGGAAGGAGATGCCCGTTTTGTCGATCCGCACACGGTGGAGATCAAGGACGACGACGGCAGCCACCTGGTACGGGGAGAGCACGTGCTGATCGCCTGTGGCACTCGTCCTGCGCACAGCGCTGAAATTCCTATTGATGGCAAGCGCATTTTCGATTCCGACCAGGTGCATGAACTGGAGGAAGTGCCGCGCGATCTGGTCGTCGTGGGGGCGGGCATCATTGGGCTGGAGTATGCCTCCATGTTCGCCACGCTGGGCACCAAGGTGACGCTGCTCGACCAGCGGCCGCAGTTGATTGAGTTTGCCGACCGCGAAATTGTCGAAAGCCTGTGCTTCCAGTTGCGGCAGCTGGGCACCGTCTTCCGCCTGGGAGAGAAGGTGACCTCAATCGGGTTTGACCAGGAGCGTGATCGGGTTTTCGCCAAGCTGGAAAGCGGCAAGAACATCCACGGACAGGGCCTGCTCTATACCGTGGGGCGTCAGGCCAACAGCGATCAACTCAACATTGCGGCCGCCGGGCTTAGCAGCGATGACCGAGGCAAGCTGCTGGTGAATGAAAATTTTCAAACCGCGGTGCCGCATATTTATGCCGCCGGCGATGTGATTGGATTTCCCGCACTGGCCAGCACTTCCATGGAGCAAGGCCGTCTGGCCAGTTGCCATATGTTTGGCAAACCGGGAAAGATGCCGCCCAACCTGATCCCTTACGGCATCTACACCATCCCGGAAATTTCCATGGTGGGGCACACCGAAGAACAACTTACCCACGACAAAATTCCCTATGAGGTTGGTCTGGCGCGCTATGCCGAACTGGCCAAAGGGCAGATGCTGGGCGACGAGCAGGGCTTGTTGAAGCTGCTGTTCGATCCTATTTCGCTCAAGCTGCTCGGCGTGCACGTGATCGGTGACCGCGCCGCGGAAATCGTGCACATTGGGCAAGTCGTGCTCACCATGGGTGGCACCCTCGAATACTTCCGTGACGCCGTCTTCAACTACCCCACGCTGGCGGAAGCCTATAAAGTTGCCGCCCTGGATGGTCTGAACAAACTGTGAAGCTGACCGCACCTCCGCACATAGGCAAGCTAGCGCTCGCCCCGACGGCGAGCCGTCGCTACGCTGTGTGCATATCCCCGGACCACGTGGGGACAGCCGCTTCGGCTCTCCCGCAGGCTGCGTTTCCTCAGTGAATGGTTTTGGTCTTGCGCGACATGTAATCCATCAGGAGGTATTGGCCGAGAGTATAGGGTGTGGTGAAGTAGGCCTTGCCCCGGCACATCTCGGTGACCTTCTGCACGAACTGCACCAGCCCGTAATCAGAGGCCAGCATGAAGGTATTGATCAAGACCCCGGCGCGCTTGCATTTGGAAACTTCTTCCAGCGTCTGGCTCACCACCAGGGGATCTAGTCCAAAAGCATTTTTGTAAATGCGGCCGTCTTCGAGGGTCAGCGCCGAAGGCTTGCCGTCGGTGATCATGACGATCTGCTTCATGTCCTTGCGCTGGCGCTGCAGGATGCGCTGCGCCAACCGCAGTCCTTCGCGGGTGTTGGTGTAGTACGGTCCGACCTTTACGCGGGCCAGCTGTGAGAGCGGTACCTCCTCCGCGGAGTCGTGAAACAGGATCAGCGACAGCGAATCCCCAGGGTACTGCGTGCGGATCAGGTGCGAGAGCGCCATGGCGACTTTCTTGGCCGGAGTGAAGCGGTCTTCGCCATAGAGGATCATGGAGTGGGAGCAATCGAGCATGAGCACCGTGGCGCAGGAGGACTGATATTCGCACTGGTGTACCTGCAAGTCGGAGTATTCGATATTCAGCGGCAGGTCGAGCCCCTCGCGTTGAATCGCGTTCGACAGGGTCGCGGTGATATCAAGATTCAGCGTGTCCCCGAACTCATAAGGGCGGGAAGCCCCGCTGGCCTCAATGCCAGTAGCCATGTCGCGGGTGTCATGCCGGCCGAAGCTGGATTTGCCGAGTGATCCCAGCAGGTCCCGCAGGGTCTTGAAGCCGAGGAAATCCAGACTCTTGTCGGTAATTTCGAACTTGGCCTGCTGCGCCTCGCCGGTCTGTCCGCCTACGCTCGAACGCCGCGCGGGATCATGCGGCTCTTCAATCGAGATGTAGTCTTCCTGCTCCATGCGCTCGATGAGTTGCTCGATCAGTTCCTCGAGCTTGCCGTCGGCCAGCATTTGTTCCAGCTGCTCGCGCATTTGCTCATCGAGCAGGTCACCATCGAGAAGGGCCTGCTCAATGGCGCGGCGCAGGTCGTCGAGCGTCTGCTCGCCCTCAGGAAAATCCGAGTACATGGAGTCCTGGAATCCGCTTTGCAGCAGATAGTCGGAGAGCGCGCTGAGCAGGTCTTCCATGCTCATCTCCCCCGCCGGGTCGGGAACGTACTTGCTGTAGCGAATGCGCTTCATAAAAGCAGCCTTTGGCCATTAGTCCTTGGCCGTTGGCTTGTCGTGCCAGTCTAAACTTCCGATGTGTTCCCCCAACTTTTGTCCCACCCAAATTGGCCAACGGCTAAAATGCCAAGTGCCAACGGCCAAAAGCCAACGACGAAGGACCAACGACTGCCTAATTGAACGGACGCCGCTGCCGGTACGGCGGCTCTTCCCGCTCGAAGTTCTTGTCGCTGACCTTAGGGGGCTTTTCGCCGGCGGTGAAGACACGCTCTTCGTTGCGGCCGATGCGCTTGTGCGCGTGCAACCCTTCCAGGATGAACTCGGCCGCGGAAACCTGCAGTTCGGTCGCGTCTTTGGGGCCGACGCCGACTTTCACGGTCTTGTCCATCAGGCCCTGAATGCTGCGCAGAGAGGGCAGCGCTTCCCCGGCGCTCGCAGTATCAGAGAGCTGAATTTCGCCCCCTAGATCGAACCACTGCACGACCTGCTGCATGTCGGCGCCCTTGAAGTAGCCGTCAAAGGTTTTGGCGACCGCCAGCCGGATCAGTTCGCGTCCCACCTGGTCAGCGCCCTTCATCTCGCCTTCGTACTCCAATTCCAGCTTGCCGGTGATGGCGGGCAGCGCGGCATAGATGTCGCCGATGCGGGGTACAACGACCTTTTCCTCGTGGCGAATGGCGCGGCGCTCGGCATTCGAAATCACATTCTCCATCGCCGAAATCGGCAAGCGCTGGCTGACGCCGGAGCGCTTGTCGATTTTCTTGTCCTCGCGGGCGCTGAAGGCCACGCGCTCCACCACTTCCTGCACATATTTGGGAACACTTAACTTGTAGCCGTCGCGCGCGGTCCAGGCTTCCTGCGCGGTGATGGCGATGCCTTCTTCGACAGTGGCGGGATAGTGCGTGCGGATTTCCGAGCCGATACGGTCTTTGAGCGGCGTCACGATTTTGCCGCGCGCCGTGTAGTCCTCCGGATTGGCGCTGAACACCAGGGCCACATCCAGCGGCAGGCGGATGGGATACCCCTTAATCTGCACATCGCCTTCCTGCATGATGTTGAACAGACCGACCTGAATTTTTCCGGCGAGGTCGGGCAGCTCGTTGATGGCGAAAATGCCGCGATTGGCGCGGGGCAGCAGGCCGTAATGCACGGTCATTTCGCTGCCCAGTTCATGCCCGCTGCGCGCTGCCTTGATGGGATCAATGTCGCCGATCAGGTCGGCGATGGTCACATCCGGCGTGGCCAGCTTCTCCACGTAGCGCTCCTCGCGCGTGAGATAAGCGATGGGCGTGGCGTCGCCTTCCTGCGCAATCTTGTCGCGGCAGCGGCGGCAAATGGGTTCGTAGGGATTGTCGTGGATCTCGCAGCCCGCGATGTAGGGCGTGTGCTCGTCGAGCAAGGAGGTAAGCGCGCGCAGAATGCGGCTCTTTGCTTGTCCGCGCAGGCCGAGCAGAATGAAATTGTGGCGGGAGAGCACGGCGTTCACGACTTGCGGCACCACCGTATCGTCGTAGCCGACGATTCCGGGAAAGATCGGGGCCCCACTGCGCAGCCGGGCAATCAGGTTTTCGCGCAGCTCGTCCTTGACGCGCCGGGCGCGCAAGCGAGGTTCGGAAAAAAGACTTGGCCGTAGCTCACCCAGCGTGCGCGGCAGACTCATGCGGAAAACCCCCACAGAAACAGCGATAGGGCGATTATACGCCTCGCCGCGCAGGCCCGGCGGAGGGCAAAGAGCAAGTCGCAACAGGAGGAAATCACCTGCCAGCTTTTCGGTTGCCGAGGTTTCCTCGCCCGGTCTAGTGCACGTGTCCATTGCCGCCGGCGGTCTTGTGGGCCTGCACATTGCGGCGCAGATTGGGCAGCAGTTCTTCCAGATAAGAGATCAGGACGCCGGTGCGCTCTTCTTCCGAAGCCGTGCCCAGCAGGCCTTGCTTGAAGTCGAGTTCGAGGGGCAGGGAACCGGCGATAAAGAAAGAGAGTTGAGTTCGGTTGGCGGGGATCTCTCCCTGCACGCCGGCTGCAGTCAGAAGCTGTTTGTAAAGTTCCAACAGGCGGAAGATGTCCTCGGCGGACGGTTGTTCCAGAGTGTCCGGCAGCAGGGAGATGTCCGCTTGCAGAAAAGCCCGGTCGTGCAGCACTTCCTGAATTTCAAAGCGCTCCTGCCCCAGGGTCAGAATGTCCAGCCGGCCGTCGGGATATTTCTTGGTGACCTCCAGAATCTCCGCGGTGCAGCCGATGGCGGCGATCTCCTTTTCTTTGGCTCGTACCACTCCGAACACCGTCTTCCTCTCCAGGCACTCGCCGATCATCTCTTTGTAGCGCGGCTCGAAGATATGCAGGGGGAGCGGCGCGCCGGGAAGCAGGACGACCTCCAGCGGGAAGATGGGGATGATCCGTGGCATTCCACCGATTGTAGACCTTGACGCGGCCGCCGTGCCCAGCTTACAACCGGCGCATGGGTTTACCCGGGAAAGTAGCGGTCATTACTGGCGCCTCGATGGGCATTGGCGAGGCCATGGCGAAGCTGTTTGTCGAACAAGGCGCATCGGTTGTGCTGTTGTCGCGCGATCAGGGCCGGGCCGAGGCGGCGCGGCAACGGATTGCAAGCCCAGACCGGACTCTGGCACTGGCTTGCGACGTACGCAAAGTGGAAGAAATTCAGCAGGCCCTGGATGCCGCCCTGCGCCACTTTGGCCGGATCGACATCTGGGTGAACAACGCCGGCCATGGCCTGCTCGATTCCGTTGCCAACGTAGATATGCAGGACTGCCGCGCCACCTTCGAGACCAACTTCTTTGGCGCGCTGGCCGCCATGCAGGCGGTCATTCCAGTCATGAAGCGGCAGGGCAGCGGCTCCATCATCAATATCTCCAGCGTGGCCGGGCATCTGCCTCTTCCGTTTCATGCTATCTATAGCGCCACTAAATTCGCCATGAACGCTCTGGGCAAGGCGGCGGGGGTAGAACTAAAGAATGCCGGCATTCATGTGCTGACCGTGTGTCCCGGTTATGTGCAGACTGCTTTCAGCGAGAACTCGCTGCGAGGTCAGGAAACCAAGCGGGTGCGCCCCTCTTCGGTGAAGGGCATTACCGCTGAACGGGTGGCCCGCGCGGCGTTGCGGGGATACGAGAAGCGGAAAAGGGAAGTCGTGGTGCCGTGGACGATGCATCCCGTGATCAAGCTCTATCAGCTCTTTCCCGCGGTGGTGGAGCGGGCCATGCGCGGCATGGCGAAGCCTGCGAAGGCATGAGGAGCGATGGGTTCCAGATGAGGTCCTTCGTCGGGCGTTTGCGCTGCGCGCAAACTCCACATCCTCAGGATGACAGTGGGGTGGAGAGAGCGGAGCTGGGAACCGGGAGGATGTGGCGCGGGCGCCCTCGCCCGCGCGTGCGTCAGCAGTGTGCTCCTGAATGCAGGGCTAAAGCCCTGCTCCACTCCAAAGCGGTCTGTCATCCTGAGCGCAGCGCAGGACCTATGTATTTCCTGTCTCACGGATGGTAAGCAAGAATTGCAGAGGTCCTTCGTCGGGAGCTTGCGCTGCGCGCAAGCTCCACATCCTCGGGATGACAGGTAAGTAAGATTGCGAAGCTTCGCTTCGCCGGGCAGGTGAGGACATCCTTCGGCTGGCTCAGGACAGGCTCTGCCCCTACACGTCCTGTAGTGAAGCTTCTAGCGCAGGAACTCCTACCCCAATTCCGCCAGCATGCCCTGCATCTCGGAGAGCGCGTGTCCGTTGCCGGTGCGCTGGGCCGATGCGATGCCATCCACCAGCATCTTTTTAGCGTCGTCGGTACGGCCGGCGCGCTGCAAGGTCTGCGCCGCCATAAAGTATCCGGCAGTGTAGTCCGGATGGGCCGTCAACAGCTTGCCGAACTCTTCCAGCGCGCGTTCGGTTTCCCCCGCGTTGGAATATTCCATGGCCAGGCCGTAGCGGGCGAAGGCGTCGGTGGGGTTCTGGGTCAAAATTTCCGTCAGCAAAGCAATGCGATCCATAGGTCTTCTATTTTAATCACAGGAGTTCCCCGGAATTCCCGGCGGCGGAATTGGGGTCGGTTGCCTCCCGGCTGGCCCCGCTGTAGTTGTCTGAGTACAATGACGATATTCCTGCACGGCGGTTTTCGAGGAAAGACTTGGCCTGTCCCTATTTCGTGCCGATAGAGAAATGTGTGGAGGGCGGATGGCTGCATCCGGCGCGCCTGCCTTTGGGGGCGGGCTGGAACGGGCATTGCGCCGCGCCCGGGCATGAAGGCGCCCAGCCGGCCGCGCAGGACATGCGGGAATTCTGCAATCTGGGTTATGCCGCGGCCTGTCCCCGCTTGCCGCAGACGCGAAGCGCCGATGCGGTGCGTTTTTCCGTGGCCCGCGACCTGCCGCAGCGCGTGTGGCTGCGCTTTGTGTGTGAAGCGGGGCATCTTCCCGTCGACCACGGCACACTGGAATACGACGTCTCTGCTGCCGCCTGGACGGGCCGCCACCCCGATGCCCGCATTCAGAAGATGGCGGAGTGTTACCTGCAATCCTATTTAGAGCGCCGAAGCTCCCCGGTCACGAGCCAATCTCCGGCGCACGAGTGAGAAAGCTTATGAATCAAAAAAAGGAAGATTGGTTGATCGCCCGCCCGGTGCGGGACTCGCAGTCGGAAATGGCGGAGATTGTTCTGCCCAATGACGCCAACCCGCTCAACGCCCTGCTGGGCGGACGTTTGATGCACTGGATCGACCTGGCCGGGGCCATGGCGGCGCACCGCCACTCCCGCCATTACGTAGTCACTGCATCCATCGACCACATGGATTTTCTCTTCCCGGTGCATGTCGGCGATCTGGTGATTCTGCGCTCGTCGGTCAATCGCGTCTTCCGCACTTCCATGGAAGTGGGCGTGAAGGTCTGGGTGGAGAACTATTTGGAGGACACCAATCACCACGTGAGTTCGGCGTATCTCACCTTCGTGGCCGTCGACGAACAGGGCCGCCACATGCCCGTCCCGCCGGTGATTCCGGAGAGCCCCGACCAGCAGCGGCGTTATGACGACGCCGGCCGGCGCCGGGAAATCCGCCGTGCCAATATGGAACGGCGCAAGAACCATCTCTAGAAAAATGCTGTGATGTGATCTAGATCACATCACTAACCCCTGTCGATCCCTATAATCGCGCTGTTGATGAATGCCTGAGAGGGGTGGCCCGGAACTATCATGGATAGCGCTCTGATTGTTCACCGCCTGCATTTTGCTTTTACCGCAACTTTTCATTATCTCTTCCCGCAACTCACCATGGGGCTGGCCCCGCTGATCGTGATTCTGAAGACCCTGGCCCTGCGCCGCAACGATGAAACTTACAATCAGGCGGCGCGATTCTGGGCCCGCATCTTCGGCATCAACTTCGTGCTGGGCGTGGTGACCGGCATTCCCATGGAATTTCAGTTCGGCACGAACTGGTCCCACTTCTCGAGGTTCGCCGGCGGCGTCATCGGCCAGACCCTGGCCATGGAGGGCATGTTCGCCTTCTTTCTGGAGTCGGCCTTCCTGGGATTGTTTCTCTATGGTGAGAAGCGCCTGAGCCCGCGCATGCACTGGTGGTCGGCGGTGGCTGTGTTCTTGGGGTCGTGGATTTCCGGCTATTTCATTATCGCCACCAACGCATGGATGCAATATCCCGTGGGCTATGAGCGCGCCGCGGACGGCTCGGTGCAGCTCTCCAGTTTCTGGGCGCTGGTGCTGAATCCCTGGGCGTGGTGGCAATACGCCCACAACATGAGCGGCTCGGTGATTACCGGGGCCTTTGTGATGGCCTCCATCGGCGCGTTTTATCTGTTGTGGGGGAAGTATGTGGATCACGGCCGGATCTTCGTGAAGACGGGAGTGATTGCAGGCTGCATCTTCAGCATCCTGCAGGTATTCCCCACCGGGGACGGCCAGGGCAAGATGGTGGCCCGCCATCAGCCGGCCACGCTGGCCGCCATGGAGGCGCTGTTTACCAGCCAGCCCGGCGCGCCGCTCATTATCATCGGCCAGCCCAACGCGGAAGAGAAGACCATCGACAATCCCCTGTACGTGCCCAAAATGCTCAGCATGCTGACCTATCGCCGCTGGGAGGCGCGGGTGCAGGGGCTGGACTCGTTCCCCCAGGAAGATTGGCCGACCAATATCCCGCTGCTCTATTACAGCTACCACATCATGGTGGGGCTGGGGACCATCTTCATCGCCATCTCCGTGGTGGCGGTGTTGCTGCTGTGGCGCAATAAGTTATTCCAGGCGCGCTGGATGTTGTGGATCCTGCTGCTATGTTTGCCGTTTCCCTACATCGCCAACACCGCCGGCTGGATGACCGCCGAGCTGGGACGGCAGCCCTGGCTGGTGTATGGCTTGATGCGGACGCTGGATGGCTATTCCAAGACGGTTTCCGCCGGCAACGGCATGTTTACCCTGCTGGGCTTCATGGGTATCTATCTGGTGCTGGGCATTCTGTTTTTGTTCCTGGTGCGGCGGGAAATTGAACGCGGTCCCGTCAGCGAAGCAGGCGGAGGACACTAATGGAAACGCTCTGGTTTTGCATCGTTGCCGTCATGGTGGCCGCGTATGTAGTGCTGGACGGCTTTGATCTGGGCGCGGGCGTGATTTATCTGTTCGCCGCCAAAGGCACTCCGGAACGGCGCATGATCCTGCGCGCCATCGGCCCGGTGTGGGACGGAAACGAAGTCTGGCTGCTGGCCGCCGGCGGCACCCTCTACTTCGCCTTCCCGCAGCTCTATGCTTCCAGCTTCAGCGGGTTCTACCTGCCCCTCATGATGGTGTTGTGGCTGCTCATGCTGCGCGCCATCGGCATCGAATTCCGCACCCACATGGAAAATCCCGTGTGGCAAGGCTTCTTCGATGTGGTTTTCTCCGTATCCAGCGCCCTGCTGGCCATCTTTTTCGGGGCGGCGCTGGGCAATGTCATTCGCGGCGTCCCCCTGCGCGCTGACGGCTACTTCTTCGAGCCATTGTGGACGGATTTCCGGGTAGGCACCAACAACGGCATCCTCGATTGGTATACCGTGCTGGCCGGAGTGGTGGCCCTGGTCACCTTGACCGCGCACGGAGCGCTCTATGTTGCCGTCAAGACGGAGAACGAATTGAACCGCCGCGCCCGCCGCACCGCCCTGGCTCTGTGGCCGGTGCAGGTGCTGCTGACCGTTCTGAGCCTGGCCGCCACCTGCTGGATTCGTCCCCAGGTGCTGGATAATTATCGCGAACATTCCATCGGAATGCTGGTTCCCCTGGTGGTGACCGGCAGCCTGATTGTCATGTTCTGGGCCGGGCGCAAGGGGCTGGAAAAAGCCGCGTTTCTCGGTTCCTGCTTCTACATTGTGGGCATGCTGGTGGGCGCGGCCTTCGCGTTATATCCCGTAGTGCTCCCTGCAAGCACCGATCCCTCCTATAGCCTGACCATCTACAATTCAGCCGCGGGCCGGCATGGGCTGATCGTGGGCTTGAGCTGGTGGATCATCGGGATCGTGCTGACCCTGGGCTACTTCGTTTTCATCTACCGCATGTTCCGCGGCAAAGTGAAGCTGGAAGACGCAGGCTACTAGATCGAGACCTTGCCTGGCAGCGTCTCGCTGTTTTTTAAAATCCCGGACTCTCGAGGGACCGCTATTCCTTCGTCGATGCTCCGGGCAGGCCTCGGCTATCGCCGATCGCCGTTCGAGAAGAGGCCCAGCTTTCGCGCCCGCTCCCACCCGCCCTTCCGCCACCATCTGTATAATTGACGTTCCCCTGATTCCAACTGAGTGAAGGTGACCCTTTGAGTTCCGCCATGCCTCCCCGTCCTGGACAACCGCCCCAAGGTCCGCAACCGCTGCCCGGCGTGGACTCCATCATCGCCGTGGGTTCCGGCAAGGGGGGCGTGGGCAAAACCACGCTCTCAGTGAATCTGGCCATTGCGCTGGTCAAACTGGGATACAAAGTGGGTCTGCTTGACGCGGACGTTTATGGCCCCAATGTCCCTTTGATGCTGGGGATCAACGCCCAGCCCAAGGTGCTTCCCGACAACCGTATTCTTCCCCTGGAGGCGCACGGCCTGAAGGTCATTTCCGTGGGATTTCTGAATCCGGGCGACAAGCCGCTGATCTGGCGCGGCCCCATGCTGCACTCCATCATCCGGCAATTTCTGGGCTCGGTGGAATGGGGCGATCTGGATTATCTGGTGGTCGATCTGCCGCCGGGGACCGGGGACGTCGCGTTGTCGCTGATCCAGACCGTGCCGCTCACCGGAGCGGTGGTGGTTTCCACCCCTTCCGACGTTTCCTTGCAGGACGCGCGCAAGGCGATCGAGATGTTTCACCAGATGAAGGTCGACATTGTGGGCATGGTAGAAAATATGAGCTTCTTTGTTTGTCCCCACTGCCACCACGAGATTGACATCTTCTCCCGCGGTGGGGCCGAGAAAACCGCTGCGGAGTTTGGCGTTTCATTCCTGGGACAGATTCAGCTCGATCCCAACATCCGGAAAGCGGGAGACTCGGGTTCCCCCGCCGTCCTGGCCGGAGAAGAAGGCGCCCAGCCGCTCTACGACTTTGCCCGCAAGGTGGTGCAGAGAGTGGATGAAATTCAGTCGGGCGCTTCCGACGGCGTGATTCAGGTCCAGTAAGCGCCCGCCGCCGTTAGCGCAGCTTGCGGAAGAAGCTGCGCATGTCTTTGACCAGCAACTCTGGTTCTTCCAGCGCGGCAAAATGCCCGCCGCGCGGCACGTCCGTCCACTGTTGAACGTTATAGCCTCGTTCCACCCAGGCCCGCGCCGGAAACGGCGCCTCCTTGGCAAATTGGGCAATAGCGCAGGGCACGCCCACAAAATCGCCCTTCCTGAAGTGCAACGGCGCCTTCTTGGTTTCAAGATACAACCGGCACGATGAGTGAATGGTCTCGGTCATCCAATAGAGCGTCACATTGGCCAGCAGTTCGTCTTTGGTGAAGCGGCGCTCTGGGTCGCCGTCGCAATCCGCCCAGTCGCGGAACTTTCCCAGGATCCAAGCCGCCAGGCCGGCCGGCGAATCATTCAATCCGTAAGCCAATGTCTGCGGATCATTTCTCTGCACATGCCCATAGGCGCCTGATTCGGCCCACCAGCGGTCGGCATCGTCGAGGAACGATTGCTCGACAGCCGTGATCTTGTCCCCGGGCTCGAGATAAGGGCAGTACGATCCGGGAATGTAATTCAGGTGGATGCCAATCACGTGCTCGGCGTGTCGCAGACCCAACAGGGTGCAGACGCTCGCTCCAAAATCACCGCCCTGCGCGGCAAAACGCGCATAGCCCAGTCCCCGCATGAGTTCCGCCCATAGCTCTGCAATGCGAAAGGTGTTCATGCCCGGATCACTGGGGCGGTCCGAGTAGCCAAACCCGGGAAGAGAAGGCACCACTACATCGAAAGCGTCGGCGGCGCTTCCTCCGTGGCTTGCCGGATCGGTCAGCAGGGGAATGACCTTCATCATCTCCAGAAACGACCCCGGCCAACCATGGGTCAGCACCAGGGGAAGCGGGGAAGGCCCTTTGCCCCGCACGTGCATGAAATGGACGCCGGTCCCGTCAATGGTGGCGCGGAAGTGGGGGAACTTCGCCATAAAGGCCAGTTGCGCCTTCCAGTCGAACTCCTCTTTCCAGTAGTGGCAGATATCCTGCAGGTAGCCGAGATCGACGCCATATTCCCAGGGCTCACCCGGGCTGGCGTCGGGCCAGCGGGTACGGGAAAGGCGTTCCCGCAGATCGGCCACGGCGGCTTCTGCGTAGGGGAGGGTGAAGGCTTCGATTTTCATAGCTACTTCGTATCGGCGACGGCGACGTACGCGCCGAGCCCGATCAGGGTCAAGCCGGTGGCGGTGCGCTGGCGTCGCCGCAGGGTGGCGGAAGCGCGCAAGCGCGCTCCGATGGGTGCGGCCAGCAGTGTGACTACCAGATCGCACGCCGTATTGAAGGTCACCGAAATACTTCCCAGCAAGAGAAACTGCCAGAGCGCTGAGCCGTGATGCCGGTCTACAAACTGGGGAATGAAAGCGAGAAAAAACAACGCTGTCTTGGGATTGAGCACTTCCGTGGTCACGCCCTGCCAGAGCGGACTGCGGCGGGAACCCGCGTTTCCGGAGATGGCGATCTCCTCCGTCTCATCTTTCCGGGCGCTCAGCACCATGCGCACGCCGAGGTAGATGAGATAGGCCGCCCCCGCGTATTTCACCATCGAAAAAGCCAACGCGGAAGTTGCCAGCAGCAAAGATAGCCCGGTGGCCGCGGCCACCACATGTACCATGCCGCCCAGATAGGTGCCCAGCGAGGACAGGATGCCCTCGCGTCGTCCACCTGCCAGAGTGCGGGCCAGCACATAGAGCATGCCCGGCCCCGGCGCAATGGCCAGGAGCATGGCCGCCCCCAGAAAGAGGAGGAAGTGTTGCCCATCGATCATGCCGGGATTGTACAAGAGTCCGGTCCCGGTGGCGCAATTCGGGTAGCATGACCAGGTGGCGGAAAAGCCTTCGAACCGAACCAGTCGTCGCGTCGGCCTGGCGCGGGCCTTGTCGAAGCTCGGCTACTGCTCGCGCTCGGAAGCGATGGCGCTCATCCGCCAGGGACGCGTGCGGCTCAATGGCGCGTTGCGCCGCGATGCGGAGACTCCGGTACACATGGAAAAGGACCGCATCACCGTGGATGGCGGTGAGGTGGCCTCGCCACCGTTGCTCTATCTCATGCTGAACAAGCCGCGGGGCGTGGTGGTCACGGCTTGCGATGAAAAGGGCCGCCAAACCATCTACGCGTGCCTGCCGGAAGAATTACCCTGGGTGGCTCCCGTGGGACGCCTCGACCAGGCCAGCGAGGGCCTGTTGCTGGTCAGCAATGATTCCGAGTGGGCCGCGCGCGTGCTCGCGCCGGAAACTCATCTGGAAAAAACCTACCATGTGCAGATCGCATCGCTCGCGGATGACGAGCTGCTGCTTCGCATGCGCCAGGGGGTACGGAGCAAGGGCGATCTTCTGCAGGTCAGGGATGCGCGCAAGTTGCGCCAGGGCAAACGCAATTCCTGGCTGGAAATCACTCTGGATGAGGGTAAGAACCGGCACATCCGCCGTATTTGCCAGGAACTCGGGGTCGAGGTCCTGCGCTTGGTGCGGGTGGCGATTGGGACTTTGCCCTTGGGCGATCTGGCGAAAGGCCACAGCCGCAGTTTGACCCCGGAGGAAAAACACGGCCTCGACCGCGCCATGACGGGGAAGACTCCTCCACGCTGACCCTACGATGTGGTCACGATCACGGCGCTGCACGGCGTCTTGGCGACGCGACGATAGCCATGACGCACTGCGGAATCAAAATAAGCGGCGTCTCCCGATTCCAGCGTATACACGTCGGAGCCAATGGTCAGCGCCAGCTTTCCCTGAATCAAATACAGCAGCTCTATGCCGGCATGCTGGTGCAGGCGCACGGCATTTTCCTCCACCGCTTCGAACTCCGCGTAAAAAGCATTCAGCTTGCGGTCGGTCGCCTTGAAATCCAGGCTCTCGAAGCTGTAAGCGATACTGCTGCTGCGCGGCATCTCGGGAAACTTGAGCCGCTCTTGCTTGCGCACAATGGCGACCACATGGCGCTTGCGCTCGTCGGTAAAGAAATGGTCAAGCCCCACTCCGAAAACCAGGGCGATGCGCAGCAGCGTGGGCAGCGTGGGAAAGAGTTTGCCCCGTTCCAGCTTGGAGAGCATGGCGGGGGAAAGGCCAGTGTGTTTCCCCAGCTCCACCAGTCCCATGCTTTTCTTCAGACGTAACGTGCGCAACTTCTCGCCAATCGAGTAAGGCTTCAGCCCTTCCGTAATGGTCTTGTTCATTGCGACCTCGATGGTTTTCTTTCCAGGAAAGCACCCGCTAAGGGCTTTTCCTGGCGGGAAAACCAGTTGGATGATCTTTGCCGGTTTGCACCAAAAGAAAATAAATGTGCACTACAGTTAATACACCGCACCGGCCTAAGGTGCAACTGTAAAGGAGAAGAGACCATGAAGTGGAAAAGTATGGCCATCGCTCTTGCTCTGCTGGCCCTGGCGTTGCCCATGAGCGCTGGCTCCCCCAAAAAAGACATCGTGGATACCGCCGTCGCGGCGGGTTCTTTCCAAACCCTGGCTGCAGCGTTACAGGCTGCGGACCTGGTCAGCACGCTCAAGGGAGCGGGGCCTTTCACCGTGTTTGCTCCCACCGACGATGCCTTCAAGAAGCTGCCGGCGGGGACGGTCGAAACCTTGCTGCGTCCCGAGAACAAGGAAAAGTTGAAGGCTATCCTGCTGTACCACGTGGTAGCCGGAAAAGTACCCGCTGCCGCGGTAGTGAAGCTGAACTCCGCCAAGACGGTGAACGGCCAGGAGGTACAAATCGCCACCCAGGACGGGACCGTGACAGTGAATGGCGCCAAAGTAATCAAAGCCGATGTCTGGGCATCGAATGGCGTGATCCATGTGATTGACACGGTGCTTCTGCCGAAGGACTAGCGGTCTGGCCTTACAATTCATCCAGAGAACAACAGGGGAGAGGCGGAACTGCATCTCCCTTTTTTATTGCTTATGAATCTTTGGCAGCAATGGAAGCAAGACCGCCGGGTCACGGTTCGCCGGCCGGGAGAGCCCGACGCAGCGGGCCGCTGCGTGGTCTATTGGATGCAGCGAGCGCAGCGCGCCCTGGACAATCCCGCCCTGGATCTCGCGGTTCGCGCCGGCAACGAACTGCAAAAACCGGTGGTGGTGTTTTTGGGATTAGTGCCGTTTTATCCCCATGCCAATGTGCGCCACTATCGTTTTCTGGTCAGCGCCATTCCCGCTCTGGCCGACGATCTCGGGGAGCGCAATGTGGGCTTTGTGTTGCGCGCCTATCCCGATCACAGCCTCAGCAGGTTTTCTGAGGAGGTCCGGGCCTGCCTGGTCGTAGGTGACGAGAACCCCATGCGGGAGCCGGAATCCTGGCGGCAAAAGGCGGCGCAGGATCTGCGAGTGCCCTTCTGGACCGTGGATGCCGATGTGGTTGTGCCCTCCCGGCTACTCGAAAAAGAGCAATATGCGGCGCGCACCCTCCGGCCACGTATCCATCGCCTGTTGCCGGATTTTTTGGCCGCGCCAAAGAAAATCAAAGCCCAGGTGGCCTGGAAGAAGCCCCGCGATTTGCCGGCCTTGTCTGCTCAGCACGATTTGCTGCAAGGCTTGAAACTGGATTCCTCGGCCCGCGAAGTCGCCGGCATGGCCGCTGGCACAAGACCGGCTTTACGGATCCTGCAGGAGTTCGTGCAGCGCAGGCTGGCCGGCTATCCCCGCGAACGCAACCACCCGGAGCTGGCGGGGACCAGCCAGCTTTCGCCCTATTTGCATTTCGGGCATATCGGCCCGCTGACCATAGCGCTGGCGGTACAGAAAGCGGACGCTCCGGCCGCTGCCCAAGAGGCCTATCTGGAGCAGCTGATTGTGCGCCGCGAGCTCGCCATCAACTTTGTGCGTTTCAACCCTTTTTACGATTCCATGGAGTGTCTGGAACCGTGGGCGCAGCGTACGCTGGGAGACCATGCGCAAGATTTCCGCCCGGTTTTGTATAGTGAAAAGCAGCTGGAAAATGCCGAGACCCATGACCCGCTGTGGAATGCGGCGCAAAAGCAGATGCTCCTGACCGGCTGGATGCACAACTATCTGCGCATGTACTGGGCCAAGAAGATATTGGAGTGGAGCCCTTCGCCGGCAGTTGCCTACCAGCGCGCGGTTACGCTCAATGACCGCTATGAGCTCGACGGGCGCGATCCCAACGGTTATGCCGGCATTGCCTGGGCCATCGTGGGCAAGCATGACCGCCCCTGGTTCACGCGCGAGATCTTCGGCAGTGTGCGTTATATGTCGTACGCCAGCACCTCCCGCAAGTTCGACTCCTCGCGGTATATCGAGCAGGTGGGCGCGCTGGAAAGGCGGGGACGTGTTTAATCAGTCGTGGGCGGTCCTGGGGTTGTTTCTGGTGATCTGTTTTTCCGCTGCCGGTCTGGGCGCGGTGTTTACGGCCAGCTCGGTCAAGACCTGGTACCAGTTACTGCGCAAGCCCTCGCTGACCCCGCCGGACTGGGTTTTTGGGCCGGTGTGGACCGTGCTCTATTTTCTGATGGCGCTGAGCGCGTGGCTGGTCTGGCGCAATGCGGGATGGAGTGCGGCCCGCGCCGCTTTCCTTTTATTTTTTCTGCAGATTATCTGTAACGTGATCTGGTCAGGATTGTTTTTCGGGATGCGCCGCCCGGGGCTGGCTTATCTGGATGTCCTGGTCTTGCTGTCGACCATCATCGCCACTGCCATGGTGTTTCGGGTTTTCTCCAGCACCGCGTTTTGTCTCATGCTGATCTATGCCGCCTGGGTCGGGTTTGCCAGCTTTCTAAACTTCGAGGTATGGAGGTTGAATCCCGAATCTGATGCCGCGGTGCTTCCGTCGTGAGCCTTATTTTTTGACCGGCTGCATGAATTCCGCCCCCGCCAGCACACCGGTGATGGCCTCCAGCTGATGCAGATCATCCAGGGTGAAATCCGGGCCGGCGGATGGCAGATCAAACGCCTTGCGCGATACTTGCAGGACCCCCAGCACCTTACCCTCCGCGGTCAGGACCGGGCCGGAGATCAGTTTCTGGATCGGCCCCTGCTCATTGCTGTGCCCCTCTTCCGACTTCTTTAACTTTACCGTCTCAAAGATGCTGGCGTGCTTCACCTTCACAAAGCCGTTATAGAGTTCCACTTTCTTGGTGAGGGCGGTGTGGGCGGCGATGGAAGAGGCGCTCGAAAGCGGAACCGAACCGGCGGTCTTCAACTCCGGAGGATATACGAAGCGCAGTGCATCTCGCTCCAGCCGCAACAGAGCGACTTCCGTGGGACGAACTTTGAAAAGCTTGGCCAGTTCCGCGCAAAAGGCTTCCGGCACGGGATTTTCCTTCAGTAGCTGCTCCACCGCATTCGGGTCTGGGGCCAGGGCCGCTTTGGTCGCGCTAGCCTCAGAACTTTTCTTTGTATTTCCCATCGCTATCCCCAAGAGAGAAATCAAGCCGGCCAGTGAAATCCGCCGCTTGTCCAGGGCCCACCATAAAATCCGGCACCTTCTGCCTACCAAGCCCCGATTCTTATGCTGAAGGCAGCAGTAACTCCGGGCAAGTTACCAAGGTACTGGGAGAAAGCTGTAGGACCCGCTTGTCAGCCTTTGGCCAGAGGGTACCCCTTCTCTCTCCATTCGCGAATTCCGCCGTCCATGGATTGAACATTGCGGTAGCCCATCTTCTGCAGGTTGTCGGCGGCCAGGGCGGAGCGATAGCCCCCGCCACAATAGAGGACCAGCGGAGCGTCGAGGTCGGGGACGCGTTCTTCCACATCGCGCTCGAGAATGCCCTTGCCCAGATGCAGGGCGCCGGGTAGATGGTCTTTCCCCCACTCGCTTTCCTCGCGCACATCGACCAGCAGGAATTTCTCCCCGTGGTCCAGGCGGGCTTTGACTTCGTCCACGGTAGTTTCGCGGACGCGCTTGCGGGCATCGTCCACAATCTGCAAGAAGCGTGTGGAATGCTGGTGGGCCATCCTGTCCTCCCCTTTGCCAATGAGAAATCCGGTACCTGCGCCATCTGCGGAGTTCCGCGGCGGCAGTTTCCAGAATATTCTAGAGGCACTGGACACTTGGGGCGAGGCAGATTTTCATACATCTTGCTGCCTCCTCATTGCGAGGGCCACATGCTAAGAAACTTGCCGCTGGTCGGGTTGTGGGCCGTGTTCTCGGTACTGGCCTATGCCCAGGACGCTTCCAAGATCATCGCCATGGAAAATGCCTGGAACCGCGCCGAGCTGCAGAACGACGCCAAGGCCGTCGATATGCTGCTGGCCGACGACTTTATCCTGACCACCGCCGACCATGTGCTCATGAACAAGGCCGACATGCTGGCCTCAGTGAAGGACAAATCCTATCGCCCGGACCTGCTGCAATCAGAGAACATGCAGGTCCATTCCTATGGGAACACCGCGATTGTGACCGGCGTGTATCACGAGAAGGGCAAAGACAAAGGGGTGACCTGGGAGCGTCGCGGCCGCTTCACCGATACCTGGGTCTATGTGCAGGGCAGGTGGCAATGCGTGGCCAGCCACTTCAGCGTGAAGGCGAAATAAGAGGGTCTACAGGGAATCCGGCGCAGCAGCGGGAAGTTCTTCGTCCGTGACCACCGCGCGTCCTTGCCCCAGCAGGTTCTGCAGGTCCGCTTGCAGTTTGAGCCGGTCGCTTTCTTCCAGATCATGAAACACGAAAGGTTGCAGGAACCCCTGCGTGGCCCACATGGGGAACAAGGGCGCCACCTTGCTGCGCACCGTGCTGGTGCCTACGTGAAAGACGATTTCCACCTTGATCTTCTCGTCGAGCGGTTGTTCCAGGCTGAGGAGCCCCCCGGTGACGGAAAGTTGATGCAGTTTCGCGCGGATCTGGCGGCCATTTTCCAGCTGCACAATGGCCAGCACGCTGCCGCCAAGCTTGACGCGAGGGGCCCTTTGAAATGATTGCGAAGGTGCGGACATGGGTGGCGTCGTTGTGACCGTATGACTATGACACAGCGCGAATTGGCGAGCGAGATTACCAAAGAACTCGTACCCGCCGGCGGCCGGCCGGGCTAAGTGGTTTGCCGCCAGCCAGCGGCCTCCCGCGCCCGGCTGTAACCGCTCCCGCGATTACCTGGGTCACTTTACCGGCGGGGCCGGGCGTCATAAGCTGCCGGGCATGAAGCTGAATGCCCTCATCTTGTGCCGCAACCACGCTTCGTTGCGGGTGCTGGCCACCGCGCTGGATGCCATGGACGTGGAGCACGAAACACAGATATCCGCACAGGAGGCCATGGAGGCTTTGGCGCGGGGCTTTTACTCGGCGGTGGTGGTTGATTTCGATGTGCCCGGCGCCGTGCAGGTGGCGCAGTTGGCCCACATGCTGCCGGCCCGGCGCAAGCCCGTGGTTTTCGCCATGATCGGGGCCCTGACTTCGATTGCCGGCGTGCTGCAGACCGGCGCTAACTTCGTTCTCTACAAGCCGCTGATCTTAGAACAGGTCGAGCGCTCCTTGCGGGCCGCGCGGGGATTTCTCCATGCCGATCGCCGCCGCAGCGCCCGTCACAAGGTCACCACGCTGGCCCATCTGCGCTTGGGCAAGAACAGGCTCACCGCAATCGTGTTGGAGGTCAGCGAGCAGGCACTTTCCTTGCAGGCCCCGGAACCTATTCCCGCTTCGCCCCAGATTGCGTTTCAGTTTCCACTGCCCGGCACCGATCAGCTGATCGAAGGCACAGGGGAAATGCTGTGGGCCGATGACGCCGGCCGTTGCGCCCTGTTATTCACCGCCCTGAGCGCTGCCTCGCAGAAACGGCTGCGCCACTGGCTGGCCAAACAAGGCAAGAAGCCTTCCAGAACTCTGCTCTCCGCTGCGCTCCCTACCCGCGCCATGCGGCGTTCTGCCGTGATGCACTAGCCCTCGGCCCGGGCAATTTCCGCCGTGCTGGCCATGGTAGACTCGCAGTTTCTTCGAGAAGCTGCTCATGGCCCCAAGTCCGCTCTTGTCCGCCGCATCTCTGGCGGAAGCAATTCGTCAAAAAAAAATCTCGCCGCGGCAAGCAGTGGAAGAACATCTTGCCCGTATTGAGCAGTGGAACCCAAAAATCAACGCATTTGTGCAAGTGGACGCCGAGGGGGCGCGTCGTCAGGCCAGCATTGCGGAGGCCGCTGTCATGGCGGGAAAGCCGCTGGGCCCGCTGCACGGGGTCCCGCTCAGCATAAAAAGCTCCATCTCCGTCTCCGGTCTGCGTTGCGAAGCCGGCGCCAGGCTGCGCGCCGGTCACGTGGCGGAGAGCGATGCTCCGCTGGTCTCTCGCCTGCGGGATGCGGGAGCAATTTTTCTGGGCACGACCAACACTCCCGAACTCCTCATGGCCTGGGAGACCGCCAATCTTCTTTATGGCCGCACCAATCATCCGCTGGACCCCTCGCGGACACCGGGCGGCTCCAGTGGAGGCGAGGCCGCGGCCATTGCCACGGGATGCTCCGCCGGAGGAGTGGGCAGCGACGGCGGCGGTTCCATCCGCGTGCCCGCCCATTTCACTGGAATCTGCGGATTGAAGCCGACGCCGGGGCGCATTCCCGCCAGCGGGCACTTTCCGGGATCGGCCGGACCATTTGCCTTTACGGGAGTCGTCGGGCCCATGGCGCGGACCGTGGAGGACCTGAAAATTCTCTTCTCCGTCATGCAAGGTCCCGACTTTGGCGATCCCTGCGCCGCGCCCGTCCCGCTGCGTTGGCCGGAGCCGGAGTTTCTAAAGCAGACCCGCATCGGGTACTTCGAAGACGATGGCCGTACTCCGGTCACGCCGGAAACCCGCCGCGCCGTGCAGTTGTCCGCTGAAGCTCTACAGGCGGCTGGGTTTGAGGTGCACCCGTTCCGTCCAGATGGTCTGGAAGAAGCCCGGCAGTTGTGGTGGAAGTTCTTTGGCACCGCCGGCGGCATGCTCTTGGGGCCGATGACGCGCGGCCGGGAAGAAGAGCTGAGCCCCATCCTCCGCGAATTCATGAGCTGGGTGCAAGCCGAGCCGCCGCACAGCGGTGAAAGCCTGCTGCAAACCTGGATGGCCCGCGACCTGCTGCGCATCAGGATCTTCACTCAGATGCGGAAAGAAAATTTCTCCATTTTGCTTTGCCCGGTGGCCGCGATTCCTGCTTTTCGCCATGGGGAACGCAGTTGGGAAGTGGAGGGCCAGGTGGTGCAGTATCTCGACGCCTGGAGCTACACCGAGTGGTTCAATCTTCTGGGCACGCCGGCGGTCGCAGTTCCGGTCGGAAAATCTCCCGAGGGGTTGCCCATCGGCGTGCAACTCTCCGGCTTTCCCTGGGCGGAGGAACTGGTTCTCGAAGTCGCTGCCCGGCTGCAGCGGGAACTTCCTCGCCCATAGCCCCGCGAACTGATTTGAGCACGGCGCAACTCGCTGAAAATATTTGGAGAACCAAAGATTTAATATGTTTGTACTATTCGATCCGCTGGCCAAACAATATAAGTTGTTGACCTTCAACTCACTCTCGGTATCAATGTGGGGCAACCGGGACAGTTGATCTACCTGCCATGATTCGGTCTCAATTCACCTTCGCGCGTCGTCTGCTGGTGTGGCTGCTGGTTTTCCTATTTGTTTCCGCCATCTACCTTTACGCCTATCCCCAAGCCAACGTGTTCTACGCCGGAGTGGTGTTGATGCATGCGCTGGCGGGAGTCGTGGCTTCGGTCCTGTTATTGATCTACCTGTATGCCCTGCTGCGGGAAGCCGGCTGGATCGCGCGCGCCGGCTGGGTGATGATGCTGGCCGGGGGAGTACTGGGCGCAATCCTGATCAAGACCGGCACGCCCCGGTTTGAACGGAACTTGCTGTACAGCCACATTCTGCTGACGCTGGCAGGCTCGGGTGTGCTTTTCGCCGAGTGGGCGGGGAAGCGAGGATGGCTGGCGGGTGGCTTGGCGCGCGCTCTGGCCCGTGCCGTGATTTGCCTGGCCGTCCTGGCCGTGCTGGGGTGGGGCGCACGGCACTTGCGCGAGACCCGCTGGCAAGAGCGCTCTCGCATCGAGAACCCCGAGATTGCTCCGCTCAGCATGAACAACGAAGGCGACGGTCCGGAAGGCCACTTCTTCCCCAGTTCCGCGCAGGTCTATGGCAACCAGAAAATTCCCAGCAAATATTTCATGGAGTCGGACTCCTGCAAGCGCTGCCATGAAGACATCTACAAGCAGTGGAACAGCTCTGCCCATCATTTTTCGTCCTTCAATAATCAGTGGTACCGCAAGGCGATCGAATATATGCAGGACACCGTCGGCACCAAGCCCTCCAAATGGTGTGGCGGCTGCCACGATCCCGCCGTGCTTTACAGCGGCCTGATGGACACGCCGATCAAGCAGATTGTGCACCGTCCGGAATCGCAAGCCGGACTGGGCTGCATGATGTGCCACTCCATCGCCGACGTGAAGAGCACCATGGGCCAGGGGGATTTCTACCTGGAATATCCCAAGCTGCATGAACTGGCCGCCACCAAGAACCCGGTGGCGCAGGCGCTGCACGACTTCCTGATCCGCCTGAATCCCGAGCCCCACCGCCGCGTCTTCCTCAAGCCCTTCATGAAGAAGCAAAGCGCCGAGTTCTGCTCCAGCTGCCACAAGGTCCATTTGGATGTGCCGGTCAACAGCTATCGCTGGCTGCGTGGTTTTAACGAATATGACAACTGGCAGGCCAGCGGTGTTTCGGGTCAGGGGGCGCGCTCCTTCTACTATCCCGCGAAATCTTCGCAATGCTCTGATTGCCACATGCCGCTTACGCCCTCCAATGACATGGGCAATGTCGATGGTCTGGTGCACTCGCACCGTTTCCCCGGCGCCAATACCGCCGTCCCCACCGCCAACCAGGACGAAGAGCAGTTGAAAATTACGAAAGATTTCCTGCAGAACAAAATCCTGTCCGTGGATATCTTCGCCATTTCTCCCGCCCAGGCGGAGATCAAGCCGAGTGCGGTCAATCAGTCGGAACTCTCCACCAGTTTTGCTGTGGGAGAAGAGGCGGAAACCAAGATCGCCGCTTCCGGCTCCGCCCAGGTCGCTCCGGTCACGGCCCCCCTCAATCTGGTCCAGGCCTCGGTGCGCCGTGGCGATACCGTGCGCGTCGATGTGGTGGCCCGCACCAAAGCCATCGGGCACTTCTTCCCCGGCGGGACGGTCGATGCCTATGACACCTGGCTTGAACTGAAGGCGACGGATGACAAGGGCCAGACGATTTTCTGGAGCGGCGAGGTCGAGGACGATGGCAAAGGGCCGGTCGAGAAGGGGGCGCACTTCTATCGCTCCCTGCAGGTGGACGGGCACGGCAACCCCATCAACAAGCGGAATGCCTGGTCCACGCGCTCGGTGGTCTATGTTCGGCTGATTCCACCCGGCGCGGCCGACACCGTGCACTACCGCATGCATGTCCCGGAGAGCGCGGGCAACAAGATCACCCTGCATGCGCGGATGTTGTATCGCAAGTTCCTGTGGTGGAACACACAGTTTGCTTTCGCCGGCATGCCCGATCCGAATGAAACCGGCAAGGAGGTCACGCGGCACTTCGATGATCGCACCTTTATCTTTACCGCGCCCCTGAAGGGGATCTCCGCCAAGGAAGAGAAGATTCCGGACGTCCCCATCGTCACCATCGCGGAAGATACCGTGACCGTGGACGTGATCGGCAAGAGCGCGCCCGCCCCCCAGCCCAAAACCGTCATGCGCGCGGAAGACTGGCAGCGCTGGAATGATTACGGCATCGGCCTGTTTCTGCAGGGCGACTTGAAGGCGGCCGCAGCCGCCTTCCAGAAGGTGACCGAGGTCGCGCCCAATAACCCGGACGGCTGGGTGAATATCGGCCGCGCCGCCGTGCAGGAAGGCGATATGGACCGCGCCCGCACCGTCCTGGAAAAAGCCCTTTCCCTCAAGCCGGACCTGGCCCGAGCCCACTACTTCTACGCCCGCGTGTTGCGCAGCGACGGCAATTACGATGGGGCTGCCCAGCACCTGAACAAGGTGCTGGCGCAGTATCCCCGCGACCGTGTGGCCCTGAACGATTTGGGGCGCATTTACTTCCTGCAGCGCAAATATCAGGACGCGGTCACCACCTTGAAGCGCGTGCTGGCGGTCGATCCCGAAGATCTGCAAGCCAACTACAATCTGATGCTGTGCTACAACGGCCTGGGAAACGAGAAGATGTCCAAGGAACATGAAGCGCGCTATCTGCGCTTTAAGGCGGATGAGGCGTCGCAAACCATCACCGGGCCGTATCGCCAGCTTCACCCGGAAGACAACAACGAGCGGCAGTCCATCCACGAGCACGTCTCGGTGCCGCTGCCGGGAATGACGGCGCGGGCTGCCAGGCTGGCCAGGAAACCGGTCGGCCGGAATTCCAATGTACAGGCCAAGACGGTCCCGCGGGCAGGAGAAAGAAGCGCTTTGGAGAACGGCGCGGTGGGGGCTTCGCGATAATGATCAAGACTTGCTTGGGGACCCGTGTGAAAGCTCTCTTTTGGTTTCTGTCTGCGGCCCTGTTGATGGTGGCGCCGCTTACCGCGCAGAAAATCCAGTTCCGCGATATCACGGCTTCGGCCGGCATCCAGTTCAAACACAACAACGCGGCTTACGGAAGGAAGTATCTCCCCGAGACCATGGGGCCGGGTTGCGCCTTCATTGACTATGACCATGACGGCTGGCCCGACATTGTGCTGGTGAACGGAGAGAACTGGCCGGGACGCCCCGGGCCCGTGTCGACCCTCAAGCTCTACCGCAACAATCACGACGGCACTTTCACCGATGTGACCCGCAAGGCTGGGCTGGCGGTGTCCATGTTTGGGATGGGTGTCGCTGTCGGAGATTACGACAACGATGGCCACGACGATCTCTTCATCAGCGCTCTGGGGCAGAGCCGTTTGTTTCACAACAACGGCAACGGCACCTTTAGCGACGCCACGAAGACGGCAGGCTTGGCCGGGCCCAGTGAATTCTCCACCAGCGCCGCCTGGGTGGACTATGACCGCGATGGCAAGCTCGATCTGGTGGTCGCCAACTACGTGCAGTGGTCCATCAAGGGAGATTTATTCTGCACGCTCGACGGCGCCAACAAATCTTACTGCACGCCGGAATCCTATAAAGGCGACTCCGTCCGCCTGTGGCATAACCTGGGCAACGGCAAATTTGAAGATGCCACGCAGAAGGCCAAACTTTACGATGCAACTTCCAAGAGTCTGGGAATCGCGGTCCTGGATTACAACCAGGATGGCTGGCCCGACCTGCTGCTGGCCAACGACACCCAGCCCAATAAGCTCTACCTGAACAAAGGCAACGGCACCTTCGAGGAGAAAGGGGTTTCTGCCGGCATCGCCTTCAGTGAAGATGGTGTGGCCCGCGCCGGCATGGGCGTGGATGCGGCCGACTACGACCGCTCCGGCCATGCCAGCATCATCATCACCAATTTTGCCAACCAGATGCTTTCCCTCTACCACAACGAGGGCAATGGGCTCTTCGTGGATGAAGCCCCGCGCTCCGAGGTGGGCCGCGCCAGCCTGGTGACCCTCGGCTTCGGCTGCTTCTTCTTCGACTATGACAATGACGGCTGGCCCGATATCTTCGTGGCCGACGGCCACATTGAAAATGAAATCGAGAAGGTGCAGAAGCGTGTGACCTATGCCGAGCCGCCGCATGTCTTCCGCAATCTGGGCGGGGGAAAATTCACGGAAGTGACCGCCTCACTGGGAGCGGTCTTCGCCGCGCCCAAAGTGGCGCGCTCCGCCGCCTATGCCGATGTCGATAATGATGGCGCATTGGATGTTCTCCTCACCACCAACGGCGGCCGCGCCTTTCTCTTCCACAACGAAGGCGGCGTCAACCACAGTCTGCGCATCCAGCTCACCGGCACGAAATCCAACCGGGACGGCATCGGCGCGGTGGTGCGCGTGACCTCCGGCAAGGACAAACAGTGGCAGATGCTGCGCAGCGGCTCCAGCTACCTGTCGCAGAGTGAGCTGGCCCTGACCTTCGGTCTGGCCGGCGCTGCCCAGGCGGACTCCATCGAAGTGCAATGGCCCAGCGGCCAGATCGACAAGCTTTCGAATGTCAACGCCGGGCAGATGGTGACGATCCAGGAAGGGAAGGGCATAGTGTCCGCCCAGCCCTATGGCAAGTCCTGGGCGGCCCGCAAATAGGGCAAGAATATCTTCTGTTCTGTCGTGCCGCCGTGATTAAATTCTGACTGGCATGATTTCTAAAATTTCCCTGGCAGTTCTCGGCGTGGCCCTGGCGGCGGGCGGTTTTTTTGCTGCGCCTCAGGCGCCTGCCCCTTCGGCTGCGGCGGCCCGCATGAATAATCTCGGCGTCGCCTACATGAACCAGCAGAACTTTGAGAAAGGTTTCAAGGCCTTTCAGAGCGCGGCCACGCTCGATCCAACTTTGCAGGTGGCGCGCCTCAATGAGGGCATCGCCTTGCTCGGCCAGGGGAAAGTTGATGACGCCAAGCCGCTGCTTGAAGAGGCGGTGAAGCGCGACCCCAACCAGCTGCATGCCTGGTATAACCTGGGGCTGCTCTACAAAAATTCGGCGAACCCGGAAGCTGCCGTCGACGCCTTCCGCCGCGTGACCACCGCCGATCCCTCAGACCCCACCGCGTGGTATTTTCTGGGCGCGGTCTATGCCCAGATTAAGCAGTTTCCCCAGGCCATCGACGCTTTTCAGCACGCCCTGAAGCTTGATCCGCTGCACGCTTCCGCGGAGTTCGGCCTCTCCCGCGCATGGCAGCAGTCCGGGGACACGGCGCAGGCCCGCCAGCACCTGCAGCGTTTCCAATACATCACCCAGAACAAACTGGGCTCGCCCATGGGCTTGGCTTACGGCGACCAGGGAAAGTACTCCTTGGCCGAGGAATCGCCCGGCGCTGTTGAAAAGGCCCTGCCGCCGATTGCGGTGAAGTTTGTGGATGTCAGCAAACAAGCCGGCTTGGCTTCCATCGCGGACGCAGGCGCTGCCGGGGACCTGGCCTCTTATCTCGGTTCCGGCGCCTGCTTTCTGGATTACGACGGAGATGACCGCCTCGATATTTTCCTTCCCGACAATGGGCCGCAAGGCGGCATGGGCCTGCTGCACAATCTGGGTGGCGGCAAGTTGGAAGACGTCACCAAGAAGGCCGGGCTTGATCCCTCCCTGCACGCCATCGGCTGCACCGCGGGTGACTTTGACAATGACGGCCTGACGGACCTGGCTGTGAGTCTGAACGGTCGCGTGCTGCTGCTGCACAACGAAAAGAACGGCGTCTTCAAAGATGTCGGAGAATCAGCCGGCCTTAAAAGCGATGGCTTCAACCTGGGTGTCAGCTTCGTGGACTACGACCACGATGGCGATCTGGATCTCTACATCACCCGCTTCGTGAACGCACCGGCTCCCGCGCCGGGCAAGCCGATGGTGTTGCCTCTGGACCAGCTGCATGGCGCGGACGCCTTGTTCCGCAACAACGGCAACGGCACCTTCACCGAGGTCACGCAGGAAGCCGGATTCGACAAGACCGGCCCCAGCGTCGCGGCGGTCGGCACGGACGCCAACAACGACCGCGCCATCGATCTGTTGGTGACCGGTCCGGCCACGCAGGTTTACGAAAATCCCCGCGAAGGAAAATTTCTGGCGCGCGCTCCCTGGACGCCAAACCCTGCGCTGCAGGCCGCTGGCGCCACAGTTCTCGATTTCGATCATGATGGCTGGATGGACCTCGCCTTCACCCACTGGGATTCCCGAGGTCTGACCCTCTGGCGCAACAACCGGGGCAAGACCTTCGAAGCTGTGGCGCTGCCCAAACCCAATTGGGTGCGCGGCTGGAGCGTGGCGGCCTTCGACTACGACAATGACGGCTGGGTGGACCTGGTGGCGACCGGCGAGACCGCCGCGGGCAAAGGCGAAGTCCGCCTCTTCCGCAATCTGGGACGCGACGGCTTTCAGGATGTAACCGCCGAGGTTGGTCTCGACCAAATTGCGTTGCAGGATCCCCGCGCGGTTGTCGTCGGCGATTTTGACAACGACGGCGCGGTCGATCTGCTGGTGAGCCAGAACCACGGCCCGGCCGTCCTGCTGCGCAATGAAGGCGGCAACCAGAACCACTGGTTGCGCCTCAATTTGAAAGGCCTGAACGACAACAAGAGCGCCATTGGGGTGAAGGTGGAGGTGTTCACCGGCGCCATCCGGCAGAAGTTTGAGATTGCCGGCTCCTCGGGGTACCTCGGGCAGAATTCCACGCAGCTTACTATCGGCCTGGGTCAGGCCAAAGACGCGGATATTGTGCGCATGCTGTGGCCGGGGGGCGTGCTGCAAGATGAAGCGGAAGTGGCAGGCTTGCAGCAGCAGGATTTCACGCAACTGGATCGCCGCGGCAGCTCCTGCCCCACACTCTTTGTCTGGAATGGCGAGAAGTATGAGCTGGTGGCGGATGTGCTGGGCGCGGGCGTGATCGGCCACTGGGTCGCCCCCGGCGAGCGCAATATTGCCCGGCCTACCGAATACGTAAAGGTCCCGCGCGACCGGGTGGGGGAAAAAGACGGCAAGCTGAGCTTCCGCCTGATGGAGCCCATGGAAGAAGTGGTCTACCTCGATCACGTGAAGTTGCTCGCCGTCGACCATCCTGCGGACCTGGAGGTCCACCCCAACGAATACTTCGCCAGCAACCCGCCCTATCCGGAATTCAAGGTGGTCTTCAGCCGGGGATCGCGTCCGCCGGCCGGAGCCTGGGATGAGCATGGGCATGATGTTCTGCCTGATCTCCTCGCGCAGCGCTACTTCGGTGACTTTGCCTTGGAGCCCTTCAAAGGTTTCACTAAGCCGCACACCCTGGAACTCGATTTGGGCGAGGCCTATCGCGGCGGCCCGCTGTGGCTATTGATGCACGGCGAGATCGAATATTTCACGGCCACGGGCATGTATGCCGCCAGTCAGGCCGGTATTCAGGGCATCGCTCCCTACGTGGAGGCGCTGCACCCGGGCGGTCAGTGGGTCCGCGTGCTGGAGGATATGGGCTTCCCCGCGGGAGGTCCGCGCACCATTACCGTAGATCTCACCAACAAGGTGCCGCGGGGGGCGCGGCGCGTCCGCATCACGACCAACCTGCAGGTTTATTGGAACAGCATTCTGGTCAGCCGCACGCCGCAGATCCAGCCGGCGCGCTTGACGGCAGTTCCTATGGCGGTGGCCGACTTGCGCTTCCACGGATATCCCCGGCAGGTCGAGCTGTATCCCCCGGGCAACGTGCAATACCACTACGAGCAGGTCAGCCGCACCGGACCCTATGCCCGGCAGGCGGGCGCCTACACCCGTTACGGTGATGTGCGTACGCTGCTGGCCGGTTTTGATGACAAGCTGGCCGTGTTTGGTTCGGGGGAGGAAGTGGCGCTGGAGTTCGATCCCTCCGGCCTGCCCGCGCTGCCCCAGGGATGGGTGCGTGATTACTTCTTTGCCGCCGACGGCTACGAGAAAGATATGGATTTCTACGCCGCGCATGGCGACACGGTCGAGCCCTTGCCCTTCCGCGACATGGGCACGTATCCCAACCTCAGGTCTTTCCCGCTCGATGACTCCCACCTGGACTACATGCTGAAGTTCAACACGCGGCATGTCTCCGGCAATGAGCCGCAGGGCTACGGTTATGAGTACTCGCCGCAGTGAACGTTTCTGGGAATACGCAGAATTTCGCCGCGGACTTTCTCTGCCAGGAAACTCCTCGCGTATTTTCATGGTGCGAAAAACTTTATGGAAGCCTCCTTGGCCAAAAACGTCGGCTTATAGAATCGTTTAAATATTGACAATTTTTGCGCTCACATATCCAATAACCCGCACATGGAAAAATCATCCGTCACCACTTCCTCTCCGCAAGTCGGTCTGCGGCGCACACTTACCCTTTGGGACTTAATCCTTTACGGCGTGATCGTCATTCAACCCGTGGCGCCGATGTCGGTGTTTGGTGTGCTCAGCGACCGCGGACGTGGCCATGTGGTGACCACTGTGCTCCTCGCCATGGTGGGCATGTTGTTTACCGCCATCAGCTATGGACGCATGGCCCGGGTTTATCCCAGCGCGGGTTCGGCCTTCACCTACGTGGGGCAGGAGATCAATCCCGCGCTCGGCTATGTGACCGGCTGGAGCATGGTGATGGATTACATGCTGAATCCCATGATCTGCGTGATATGGATCAGCCAGCAGGCGCACGTATTTGCCCCGGGAATTCCTTATTTTGTCTGGGCGGTCCTCTTCGCCCTGGTTTTCACCATGCTGAACATTCAGGGAGTGAAGACCTCGGCGCGGGTGAATAGTGCGCTGGCGGCTGGCATGGGGGCGGTCATTGCAATCTTCTTTGTGGTGGCGGCGCGCTACATCTTCGGGCATGCCCACACGGCGGCCGATTTCACCCGGCCGTTTTACGATCCTGCCCTATGGAACACCAGGGCCGTGCTGGGCGGCACCTCCATCGCCGTCCTGACCTACATTGGCTTCGATGGCATCTCCACTTTGTCGGAAGAGGCGGAAAACCCCCGCCGGAACATTCTGCTGGCCACCGTGCTCACCTGCCTGGTGATCGGAATTCTCTCCGCCCTGCAGGTCTATGCGGGACAAATGATCTGGCCGGCGAGCGAACCGTTCCCCAACATTGATACCGCGTTTACATTCGTGGCCAAGCGGGCCTGGGCCCCTATGTTCGCCATTGTGGGCGTGACCCTGCTGGTGGCGAACTTCGGTTCGGGCATGGGCGCGCAACTGGGCGCGGCCCGGTTGCTTTATGGAATGGGGCGGAGCAAGGCGCTACCGGCATCGTTCTTTGGCGTGGTCGACCCCAAGCGTCACGTGCCGCGCAATAACGTCGTCTTTGTTGGCTTGGTTGCCCTGGCGGGGGCCTTGCTGGTCAGCGTGGGAATCTTTAGCTATGGCCTGGGTGCTGAGATGCTCAACTTTGGCGCGCTCATCGCCTTCATGGGCGTGAATATGGCCGCGTTCATCCGCTACTTTGTACGGGAAAAGAAAAGGACGTTCGGCAATTGCGTTCCGCCGCTGGCGGGATTCCTGATCTGCCTTCTGCTGTGGCTGAATCTCAGCACACCGGCCAAGATCGTGGGGGCCATCTGGATGGGCGTGGGAATCTTATTTGGGGCCATCAAGACCAAAGGCTTCCGCGGAAACCTGATCAATTTTGAGCTGCCGCCAGAAGAAAGCTAAGCGGATTTGTAATTTGAGAATCGGGTAATTTGTAATTTTTTAAAACATTTTTAAATTACAAAATTACCCGATTACAAATTTTCAAATCACTCCAGGTTGATCCCGCTCACGGCGACTTCAGGCTTGGCCGTTCCCAGCGCGCCGGTGGCGTAGGTCGCGGTCAAATCGCGTTTCTCCCCCGGTAAAAGCGAGATGTAGTTGTCCTGCCAGAGCACGGGCAGGATTTCCTCTCCGCCCTTGCCCTTGTTGACTTTCAGGCGCACAAAGAAGGCCAGGTTCCGGCTGGGATTTTCTACGGTCACGTGCGTCACCGTGTCTTCCCCTTTGCGCTCGGTGCGCTCACTTACCTTCAATTTGACCTTGGGAAGTTGCGCCAGCCCGGTGTAATCCGCATACGAGGCGGTGGGCGTGGTGTACCAGTTGGATTTTTCCCAGTCCAGCGTCTCCGCCTTGGTGGAGAGCCAATAGAAGTTTGAGCCCACCGGCTTGCCGGCGGCATCTTCCAGGCGCAGGTCCAGGAAATAGGTGGTACTCAGGCCGGCGATCGCCGGGAGCTCGGCCACTTTGGCGGTGCTGTCGGCCGCCGCGTCCAGCGGGAAAGTCTGCGAATATTTCTCGCTGGCATCGAGGTTCAGCACGCGGACTTTCAGCTTCAGCCCCTTGGCGTCGGTGTACTGACTGCTCACCAGCCAGATGGAGTGGTCGTCGTAGCCATACAGCGGATGCAATGGCTGCATAGCGGTCTTGGCCCCGAAGTAGCCTCCGCCCGGCCGCAGGTAGAAGTCATACAGGTGCCAGATGTTGGAGGGCCAGGCATTGTTCAACATCCACTGGATCACGCCGTTCGAGGTGTATTTATTGCGGCCGTAGGCCTCGAACATGGCGCGCACGCCCTCGTAGCTCTGCATTTGCGCCTTGGCGGTGTAGTCTTCCAGGCTGTTGGCGGTCCCGAAGCGCGCATTCAGTGCCTCGGTGAAGACGTGCAGATCTTTGAAGGCGCCGCCGCCGGCGTGGAAGTCCCACCAGTCATCGATCGGCCACCAGTGTTCTTTGGGCAGCATGGCCTGAATGCTTTCCAGCGGCGGTACCGCCGGGCCCATGCTGGTTTCGGTGTTGAAGCCATAAGCTCCGCCGCAGCCGCCCTGATTGCACTGCCCATTGGAATGGACCTTGTCCACCGTCCAGTAGCTGGGGGCCACATATTCATAGGGGCCGGTCATCTTCACGCCGCTTGGTCCGGAGTACGGTGCGACCTTGGCAGTGGCGGAGGATACGGTCGGGTTTGGCCACAGCAGTTCCTTCTCCACCTTCAGGTAGGTCTGCTCCACGTCGGGCGGCGGGGGATTGTCGCTGCCATTCAGCCAGGCGAACACGCTGGTGTGACCGCGCAGGCGATAAATCTGGTCGCGCAGCGATTGCTCGGCAATCTTGAAGTCCGCCGGGCTCCACTTCGGCCAGTGCTCCCAATGATCGCAGCAGCACCAGCCGGCCATGATCAGGATGCCCCGCTCATCGGCCAGGTCGAAGAACTCCTTGGTTTCCAGCTTGCCTTCCAGCCGGATGGTGTTCAGACCCATGTCCTGCACATAGCGCAGTTCCTCTTTCAGGCGCTGCGAATTTTCCCGCAGCAGCATGTCCGGCGACCAGCCACCGCCGCGGATGAGAATGTTCTTTCCATTGATGGAAAACGTCCGCTGATTTTCCGAGAGCACCTGCGACTCTACCTGGCGAATGCCAAAACGCGAGTTGGATTGGTCGGAAATTTTCCCCCCGGTCACGAATTCCAGGTGCAGAGGGTGCAGCGTCGGGGCGCCCATCTGCGCCGGCCACCAGAGCTCTGGGTGGGAGAGGTTGAGCTGGGCAAACTGTTCGGAAGTAAACGCCACGTCTTTGGATTCCTTCGGCGCCAGTTCCACCTCCTGCTCAAAAGAGATCTTCTCGATATTGCCCTTGAGCACGCCTTTTACCGGCTGGTCGGTCCCATTTTTCAGCAGGGCGGTGACGGTGAGGTGGGCCTGTTCATTGGCCGGCGAATCTACCTTCGACACCACGGTGGGATAACGCAGCGCTACCGGGCCGCTGGTGGAAACCTCCACATAACGCCATAAGCCCATGTTCTTGTCCGGTGGGGCGGGGTTCCAGTCCACAAAGGTGATGGCCAGATCATTCTCGGTGGGGGAAAACACCTGCACCGCCAGCACATTGGCCGCCCCGGGTTTGGCAATGCCGGTGACGTTGAACTCATAGGTGCGCCAGGCGCCGGCGACATCATTCGAGTCGGCGATCTGCTTGCCATTCAGCCAGATGTTGGCGCGGTAGTTGATGCCGCCGAAGTTCAGCCACAGCGTCTTGCCCTGGAAGCCTTCCGGGACCACAAACTCTTTGCGGTACCACCAGGGAATGAGGTAAGGGCTGTCCTGCTGCATGGGGATGTTGGAGAAGTTGCTGCCAATGGGGTAGGTCACACCCTTGGCTTGGCGCAGGTTCATGCCGTAGTCCGGGTCGGGATAGACCTTGTGCTTGACCAGAGCGGCGAAGACGGTGGTGGGCACGGAGACTTCATACCAGCCCTTGGGTTGAAACTTGGTGGTGGAGAGGAGCTCGCCGCCCTCATCCACTTTGCCGGAAGATTGCAGGGACCAGCCATCTTGGAGAGGCAGTTTTTCTGCCGGCCGCGCGGCCTTTGCCGATTGCGCGGCCAGAAAGGTGGTAAGCAGGCCGGAAAGGAGCAGAAGCGACAGGCAAGCACGACCGAGCTTCTTCATAAAAACCTCGCAGGGATGAAGGCGGTAACGGCCCCTCATTATGCCGCAGGAAGCTAGCCTTGGGGCAGGTGGAGGGGGAAAACCATAAAAATGCCGCACAGTTTGATAACACGTTTTATTGATACGTTTCAATCAATGATTTTCGCTAAAATGTCCCGGACCGGGAACGGGTTGCTTAGCCAGGTATCCGGGGCCGGGGGCGCGCCCGTACATTTCCCGCCACTACGCTATAATCATAAATTCCGCGCTAAGTTCTGGAGCGAAACAAACAACATGATTCGATTTCTGCAAGATCAGGGGCCTCTGAAAAAGGCCATTCTTGGCGGCCTACTCGTCATCATCTGCGGGGCCATGGTCATCACCCTCATTCCCGGCGGTCTCGGGTCCAGCCTGGGCATTGGCGGCCCCGGACAGGGCGTTGTGGCCACGGTGGCCGGCCAGGAGATCCGCTCCGATGAAGTGCAGCGGGTGGCCCGGCAAATCCTGCAACAGCAGTTCCCCCGCGGCGGCGCGCAGGCTTCCATGTTCCTGCCCTACTTCGTGACCCAGGCCCGGGAACAGCTGATTACCCAGGAAGTCCTGGTGGTGCAGGCGGAAAAGATGGGGCTGCGGGCCAGCGATGAGGAGCTGCGCGACGAATTGCAGCATGGCCAAATTGGCCAGATCCTGTTCCCGCAGGGGAAGTTCGTGGGCGATGAGGGGTATCAGAGTTTTGTTTCCAGCAATGGCCTGACCATTCCCCAGTTCGAGGCCCTGGAAAAGAACTTCATCCTCATCCGCAAGTTGCAGGAGCTGGTGACCAGCGGGGCGACCGTGACCGATCTCGAGGTGCGCCAGGAGTTTGCCCGCCGCAATACCAAGGTGAAATTCGAATACGCCGTCCTGCGCAAGGAAGATATCGAAAAGAGCATTCACCCAGCGGAGGCCGAGCTGCGCGCCTTCTATGACCGCAACAAAGCGGCCTATAACAATGCCATTCCGGAAAAGCGCAAGGTGCGCTATGTGGTGATCGACAGCGCGAAGATCGATGCCCCGGTCTCCAAGGACGATCTCTTCGCTTATTACGATCAGCACCGCGAGGAATTCCGCGTGCCCGATCAGGTCAATGTCCGCCACATCCTGATCAAGACCCCCCTGGCCGGCCCGGATGGCAAGGTAGACCCCAAAGGGGTCGAGGAAGCGCGCAAAAAGGCCGAGGACGTGCTGAAACAGCTCAAGTCTGGGGCCAAATTTGACGATCTGGCCAAGAAGTACTCCGATGATCCGGGCAGTAAGGCCAGTGGCGGCGCCCTGGGATGGATTGGCAAGGGTCGCACCGTCCCCGAGTTTGAGAAGGCGGCCTTCGCGCTGCCCAAGGGCGGCACCAGCGATCTGGTGCAAAGCACCTACGGCTTCCACATCATTCGCGTGGAGGACAAGCAGGAAGCCCACGTGAAATCGCTGGACGAAGTCAAAGCCCAGATTGAGCCCATCATCAAGCAGCAGAAGACCACGCAGATCGCGGACGTCCAAGCCACGGCTTTGCTCGCTGCGGCGCGCAAAGGCGGGCTGGAGGCGGCTGCGGCCGCCAAAGGGTTGCAGGTGGTGAGCACAGACTTCATTTCCCGCACCGACTCGCTGCCCGGTATCGGCAGCTCCGCGCCCTTCCTGGATGCGGTCTTCAACCAGCGCGACAAGGCCCCGGCGGATGAGGTGCAGATCCCGCAAGGCTTCGCGATTTTTGAAGTCACTGAGATCAAGCCGCCGGCCACCCCGACCTTCGAGGAGATCCGCAGCCGGGTGGAAACCGAGTTCCGCAACGAACGTTCCGGCCTGTTGCTGAGCCAGAAGACCCAGGAACTCTCCGATCGCGCCAAAGCCGAGCATGATCTCAAGAAAGCCGCGCGCGAGGTGGGGGCCACGGTGAAAACCAGCGACTTGGTCCTGCCCGATGGGCAGGTGCCGGAAATTGGCTCGATGGCGGGGCCGGCTGCGGTCGCGTTCACCATGAAGGTAGGCGAGATCAGCGGGGCGCTGAACAGCGGCACCAGCGGCGCCGTGCTCAAGATTTTGGAACGCCAGGACCCGTCGGAGCAGGAGTTCGCCGCCCAGAAAGACACGATTCGCGACGGCGTGCGGCAACAAAAGAAGCAGGAGCTGTTCGAGCTCTTTCTGACCAGCTTGCGGACGGACATGGACAAGTCCGGCAAGATCAAGCTGAATCAGGACGAGATGAAACTGTTGACGCGCACCCAAAACAGCGACGAAGGCGAGTAATTCGCCGCCGGGCGCCGGGCAGGATGCCGCCGCCGGCACGCAGTCGACGAAAGGCCTTGGCTGACGCATGGTATTTCCCCGCTTGACCGGAATCTTGCTGCATCCGATCTCGCTTCCTTCGCGTGGAGGAATCGGGGACTTCGGCCCGGCTGCTTACGAGTTCCTGAATTTCCTGGCCGAAGCCCGCCAGGGGCTTTGGCAGGTATTGCCGCTGGGCCCGCCCGCCAAAGGTAATTCTCCCTATTCCTCGACCTCCGCCTTTGCCGGCAATCCGCTGCTCATCAGCCTGGAACGCCTGGTGGAGAAGGGCTGGCTGGACGGCTCGCGTCTGGCGTCCCTATCGGAAAACATCACTCCCATTTATTACGAAGATGTCATCGCCAGCAAGGTGCCTCTGCTCAATGAAGCCGCGGGGAACTTCCTGGAACGGGCCCCCGAGCACGCGCGCGGGCGTTTCCAGTGGTTCTGTGAAGAGAACCGCTGGTGGCTGGAAGACTTCGTGCTCTTCGACGCGCTGCGTGAGCGTTACCACGGTCAACAATGGGACACCTGGCCGCGCGAACTGGCGCGCCACGAACCCGCCGCTCTCGACCAGGCCCGCGCCGAACTTTCCCGCGAAACCAACTTGCGCCGTGTAGTCCAGTTTTTCTTTTGGGAACAGTGGCGGGCGCTGCGCCTGTACTGCGCGCAGCGTTCCATCCGGGTGGTCGGCGATATCGCGATTTTCGTGGACTATGACAGCGCCGATGTTTGGGCGCGCCGCGATCTGTTCCGCCTGCGCGATGATTTGCAGCCGGAGGTCGTGTCCGGCGTGCCGCCCGATGCCTTCAGCGCCACCGGACAGCGTTGGGGCAATCCCCTGTACAACTGGGACGCCATGCGCGCCAACGGTTACGAATGGTGGATCCAGCGCCTGCGCTGGGCGGCGCACACCTGTGACTTCATTCGCCTGGACCACTTCCGCGGCTTCGCCCAGTTCTGGGAAATCCCCGCCCATGAGCCCACCGCCATGCATGGCCGCTGGGTGGATGGCCCACGCGAGGATTTGTTCTATAAACTGCGCGATGCCCTGGGTGGCCTGCCGTTTTTCGCCGAGGACCTGGGCATCATTACCCCCGATGTCAATGCCTTGCGCGATGGTTTGCAAATTCCCGGGATGGCGGTGCTGCAATTTGCCTTTGGCGACCCCGGCGCGCACATCTATCTCCCGCATCGCCTGCACGAAGACCGCGTCATCTATACCGGCACCCACGACAATGACACCACGCTGGGGTGGTGGAACTCGGTCTCAGACTACGAACGGCGCTCGGTCCAGGCCTTGGTCGGCAATTGTGAAGACGGGGTGAACTGGGCCCTGATCCGCCTGGCGCAGAGCTCCGTCGCCAGCTTCTCGGTGGCGCCCTTGCAAGACGTTCTTAGCTTGGGCAGCGAGGCGCGGCTGAACACGCCCAGCACGCCCACCGGGAATTATCACTGGCGCTATCCTCACGGCAGCCTGCGCCGCGATCTGGCCGAAAAACTCGCGCGGCTGGCCGAGGTGACCGATCGTCTGCCCCAACCAGTTTCGGTGCCGCAAGGGGACGACTTCGCGGCCTAGCGCGATTCCCATCCTGTCATGCGGAAACTCCGCGAGTTGAGGCACCCCGAGAGTTGCAGAAGAGGCAGGGATTCTTCGAGTGTGCGCCAATTCTGAGGAAATGCTGTTTCCCTCCGAAAGGCAGAGGAGTGCCGTGTGATCCCACCATCCACCAATTCCAAACTGTACGTGATCACCGGCGGCCCAGGGGCAGGGAAGACCACGCTCTTGCGAGAGCTTGAGCGGCGTGGCTATGCCACTGTGTCCGAAGTGGCGCGGCAGATTATCCAGGAACAAGTGGAAAGCGGAGGAGATGCGCTGCCCTGGGCGGACACCGCGAAATACACGGCCGTGATGCTGCAGCGCTCGGTCGCCGATTTTGAGAGTTATCGTTCGCCCGCCGCGGCCACGTTCGTCGATCGCGGTATTCCCGACGTTCTTGCCTATACCGGCATCATCTCTCTCCACCGAACTTCGGGCGGTCAAGATGCTGTCGCGACCATCCGGCAAGCCTGCCAAAGCTGCCGCTATAACCCACGCGTCTTTATTGCGCCGCCATGGCCGGAGATCTACCACCCCGATGCGGAACGGAAGCAAACTTACGAAGAGGCGGTGCGGGTCTATGCGCAATTGACCGAGGCATACCAGGAGTGTGGTTATCAGCTGCTCGTGCTGCCCCAGGCATCCGTGCGAGAACGAGCGCAGTTTGTGCTGGCGAATCTCTAGGCAGAAAAAAGCCGGGACCTTGCGGTCCCGGCATGCAGTTGGCTGGTTGCCCGGAGAAAAACGTTAAGCGTCACGAGCGCGGGCGAGAGGTAGCCAGGCGAATTCCGCCGGACCGAGGGTCTCTGCCGCGCTGCGGACTAGGCGCTGCGGCGCGGGCGCAAGGTCATATCGCGGACCTGCGCCAGAACACTCGACATCTGCATGCCATTCAGTTGCGCGACGAAGGGCAGCAGTTCCGAGATAAACTGGTCTTTGATCAGCTCGCCGACTTCTTCCTGGCGGCTGCGTTCGCCGCCGGAAAGCAGCTCGGGCACGCTGACTTCCAGGGCGCGCGCCAGCCGTTCCAGTGAGGAAAGGGTCGGGGTGGCTTTTTCATTTTCAATTTTGGAGACGTAGGTCCGCGGCACGGACATGCGCGTGGCCAATTGCCGTTGACTCAGGCCGTTGCGCAGTCGCAGCGAGCGGATGGAGGCCGCCAGGTTCAGGTGCCCTCTCCCCGTGCCGTGGGTCGGCATCATCTGGGGAATAGGGGTGGGCGCCATCACTTCCGGTTCGTCCTCGTCCAACGAGCCGTGACAACGACGGCACATGTTGTTAGTGGTACGGAACTGGACCAGCAAGCAGCGATCACAACGGACAACTTCCCTGGAATCTACCGGGGCAAGAGTCGTAGCCATGTAGGTGTGGGAGGGCCAGAGCGGGCTTCTCCTGGAACCAAACAAGATACGGGGTTCCAAACCTCCGCGTACTGTGCGGGAATGCTCCTGTGGAAGTCAAGGGAAAATTCCACAAACCGCCGGGAAAAACCGTAGGAACGCTGAAGATGCTCGGCAAAACCACTTGGAATCAGGGGAAAAACATGAACGAACGGGACAAAGCGTGGGGGTTACTAACTGAGTTCACCCAATCAGAAAGTTTGCGCAAACATGCGCTGGCGGTGGAGGCCTGCATGCGCGCCAACGCACGTAAATTTGGCGGGGAAGAAGAGTTGTGGGGCATTGTCGGCCTGCTGCACGACTTTGACTATGACCGTTTCCCAAGTCTGGACGACCATCCCTACAAGGGGAACGAGATCCTGCAAGAGCGGGGCTATTCGGAGGAAATCCGTCGTGCCATCCTCTCGCACGCGGAATATACCGGCGTCACCCGGGACACGCCCATGGAAAAGGCCCTGTTCGCCTGTGACGAGCTGGCTGGCTTCATCACCGCCGTGGCCCTGGTGAAACCGGGGAAGTCCTTGGCCGAGGTGGATGCGAAATCGGTGCGCAAAAAGATGAAGGACAAGGCCTTTGCCCGCAGTGTGAATCGCGACGATATCGTGAACGGAGCGGCAGCGCTGGGGGTGGACCTGGAGGAACACATCGCCTTCTGTATCGAGGCGCTGCGGAGTATCGCGGAGCAGTTGGGGTTGCAGGGGACGGCATCCTGACCCTCGACGCCCGCGAGGGGCCTCAGTCGCATGCTTTCGGGTATCCGCGAGCTGCGGGGAGAGCAAGAAGGGCTGGAAATCATGGCGGGTTTCTTTGACCGGCCCATCGGCCATAAGGAGTTTTATAGAGCTTATGCAAAAAAGCGATTGAGACAAGACAAAGTTTTACATTGTTTGACCAAGTTATATGTTGATTTCAAGGGCCTGGTCATTATGATGAGGGCAATTCCACATGCCTTGGATTTCGGGCCGGGCGTGTACTGGGGCTTTCATTGCATATCAACCGCAGGCTCTCGCGTTGCCGGGAACTCCCAGTTTTCGGCTGGTTCCGCAAACAGCGGATCTCTCCCGTCCTCCACGCTCGATGTAGGAAGTCTCGCGGCTCGAGTGTGGTCCTCCTGCTGTGCGCCTTAGCGCTCCCGCTTCCGGCTTTTGCTTACGGTGATCCCAGCGGCGGCGCCCTGTTTCAGATTCTTGCGCCGATCCTGGCGCTCATCTGGGGCGCCTGGATGATTTTCGCCAACAAGATTTATCTCTTCGGAAAAAAGATTATTCATCGCCTGCGCGGGATCCAGCAGGAAGGGACGGAACCGGCTCCTCCGGAAAGCTAAGCCAGCCGGATGTACTGTTCCGGCCAGAGGTATTGCTTTTTTGCGATCCACTCTCCCCAGGCGGTGTCCACGCGTGCCTTTTGTGCGGAGGAGATTTCGAAACGATTGCGCTTGTGTCCCGCGACCTGCGCCAGATAGGGACGTATGCGCTCCTGGGCGGCTGGCCAGGCAGGAATCTCCAGCGTAACGTAAAGCTTTTCCAATTCCTGCAACGGGTCGGCGACCAGATCCTCATAGCGGACTCGCGCCATGAATTTGGCTCCTCCTTGCTCTGCTTGCTGGCTGACGATCTCCTCGTGCAGGACATAGGCGCGAAGAATGAAATTTTCGATCTCTTCCGGCCGCCATTGTTCCCAGCCATACTGGCCCACCAGGGTCCGCCACAATTTCAGGTTGGAAGCGAACACCTCATACGGGTTGCGTTCGATCAGGATGTAGCGCGCTTCCGGAAAAAGCCCTTGCAATGCCGGCAGACGAAATCCGTGGGAAGGCGATTTCAGGACCAATGGCTTTTTCTGCTGCAGGGTAAGCAACTTCAGGAAATGCTGCAGGGTCTCGCCCCAGCGTACTTGGTCTTCCCGGGAACGTGTACGCAGGTCCAGCAGGGTTTCCGCATCGCGCATCAGAGAAGGGACCAGCAGGGCCTCGTAGGGCGAAGTCGCCCCCAGGGCAAGCAGCGCGAACTCATCTTCCTGGGGAGATGCCCAGGAATAGGTCATGGCGTCCATGGCGCGCTGTGTCGTCCGTTGGTTTTGATTTCGCGTCCAGGATTCCGAAAGCAGAAAGTGCGAGGGATTCAGGCAGGCATAGGTGCTGGGAAATCCGAACTGCGGATCACAGCAAAGGAGTTCATGCAAAAAAGTTGTGCCGGAACGCCAGAAGCCAAGAATAAAAACCGGTGGTTCGGGCTGGACCAATTGCAAGGCTTCCGCATGGCTTCTTTTCTGGATATCTCCCAAAAGAGAATGTATCGCGCCGTTCCACCCGTAGCCCAGGCGCGTCTTCCAGTTGAGGCGGCTTTTTTGGGGGTCCACCTTGCGGGAAAGGGAGGTCCACGCCTCGCGGGACAGGCGCAAGGTTTTGTTGGCGGGTTCGATCATTGGCCGCCCTGCGCCGGGGCGTACGACTCATTCACCGTCAAGAGCTTTTCCTGCAGGGCCGTGCGCAAGCGCTGGGCGGCCGCGGGTTGCGCTTGCAGAACATTGTGTTTCTCCTGATAGTCCGTCTTGTATTGATACAGAGATTCTTTCCGGGACTTAAGGTCGTGCACCAACTTGAATTCATCATCCAGCACGGCAATGTTTCCCTGCGAAATGGCGGCGAATGAGTTGCTGTTCTCAAAGTTCATGCTGAAGACGTAACGGCCCGGAATCGGCTTGTCCTCCAGCGCCGGCTTGAGGGAGGCGCCATCACTCCAGGAAGGGGTTGGGATGCCGGCGAAGTCCAGAATGGTGGGCAGCAAATCTGCCTGTTGCGACAGCTGGGGAATGCGCGCCCCTTGCTTTTGCCCTGGCACGTGGATCAGCAAGGGAACATGGATCAGGCCGTTGTAGAGCTGCGGCCCTCCATGCAGCAGCCGGGCATGTTCGAAAGACTCGCCGTGGTCGGCGGAGATGATCACCAGAGAGTGCTCGAGGCGTCCCGTCTGTTGCAGCCAATCCAGAAATTTGCCCACCGCGTGGTCGGCGTAGAGCACCATCTCGTCGTAGCAGGCGCGTAGCTCCGCGGGAGAAGCATCCTGGGGCGTCTTTTTGGGGTTCTGAATGTGGAAGTCGCTGCATTCGTTGCTCGACGACTGGAAACGGTTTTCGTAAGCCTGGGGCGGCCAGTAGGGATCGTGCGGCGGGAAGATGTGCACCCACACGAACCGGGGCTGAGAAATGTCTTTACGCTCCAGGAGCTTGCGGGCCCGGGAAAATACCGCTTCGGCGGGGGAAAAGTAGCGGTTGCGCCACAGCCAGCGATCGAGGGCTTCACTGACCTCGAAGAGCCGGTGCAGCAAACTATAGGCCAGCGTGGCTTGTGTATTGGCGCCGATCAGGTTGGTGTTTTTCAGCCAGAAGCCGGAAGTCCCCAGCGGCGGCGCGTATTCCACCGTGTCATAGCTGGTAAGGGTGCGATGGTGGAAGGGACTGGCCGCGAAGTTGGAAGAGATCATCGCGGTGTAGTAGCCGCGCTGGCGCAGCGCAGCCGCCAGATTTTCCTGCTGGGTCTGGTCTCGCGTGAAGCCGCCAAACTGGAACACACGGTGCGACCAGGGCAGCTTGCCGGTTTCGATGGTCGTGGTGGTGGGCGTCGTGAAGTTGGAGTTGGCAAAAAAATAATCGAAGGTAAAGCTCTTCTGGGCAAAGCGCTCCAGGTTGGGCGTGGTGGGCAGGCTGTATCCGTAAAGCGAGGTGTCTTCGGCGCGCAGGGTGTCGATTGTGATGAGATAGATGTCGGCCAAATTTTCCGCCCGCACACTCCGTCCGGGATGGCTGAAGTTGTGGAAAAGATAGACGCCCTGGCCCCACGACATGATCAGGGCAAGCACAACCAGGCCGAAATGGGCCCAAGCGATGGGCGCGAAACGGCTGCGGCAGGTGCGTTGCAACTCTCCCACGCCGCCCTTGCGCAGGACGCTGAGAAAAAGCCAGGTCAGGCCCAGCACGCAGAAAATTTGGAGAAAGACGCCGCCCCGCCAGGTAGGAAAGATTGCCATGCGCAGGGCTCGGGCGAAGCGCAGTACCAGATAGGCCGCAGGGGGAAGCAGCCAGCAATACCATAACCAACTGAGGCTACATCGCTTCCGCCATGCCAACAGGCGGACGATGCCTCCGGCCGCCAGAATGCCCAGCCACCATAAGAAAGCGATGGCAAGCAGCAGAAGTAAAGCGAAGCCGGCATCGACGGCGATTTCCTGCGCTGTCATGTAACGGCGCAGGCTGTCGAGCTGCTCCAGAAGTTGAATTTCCAGGAACAAGGAGAAGATGGCGACGATGCTCAACAGCGCCAAGCCGGGACGCAGGCGGAAGGTGGCAGAAGCCAAGGAATGGTTCCCTGTACGCCAAATTCTGGCGAGCCCTTGCCCGAAACGCCCCATGGGTTAGAGAGTACTCGCGGCCATTCCCTGCACAAAGACAAATTCGGCTGTCCTGAGTAAAAGTCTGTAAACGGCACAGCGGGCCTGGCTGCGGCGCTTTCCATGGAGCGGATTCTCGATCGCCCGGAGCACGTCGTTTTCCATCCTCGGTGAATTTCTGTTTCCCGTCGTGCGATTTCTTTGATACAAATATTCCGGGAAATTTATGAAAACGATTACATCAGCATGTTTGCTGCTTCTTTTGCTTTCTCCATTGGCCCAGCTCCGGGCCCAGGACAGCCAAGAGCCGGTCCAGTCCAACGGCCTCGCCCTCACCCCGCCCATGGGATGGAATTCGTGGAACAAGTTTGATTGCAACGTCAGCGAAGACCTCATCAAGCAGATGGCGGACGCCATGGTGAAATCCGGCATGAAGGCCGCCGGATATCAATACATCGTGATCGATGACTGCTGGCAGGTCTCGCGCGACAAAGAAGGCAACATTGTTCCCGATCCTCAGCATTTCCCCTCCGGCATGAAAGCCCTGGCCGACTACGTGCATTCCCGCGGACTCAAATTCGGCCTGTATTCTGACGCCGGAACCAAGACCTGCCAGGGGCGTCCCGGCAGCCGCGGCTACGAATTTCAGGACGCGCGCCAGTATGCCGCCTGGGGCGTGGACTATCTGAAATATGACTGGTGCAACACCGGCACCCAGGATGGCCACGCGTCCTATCTGCTCATGCACAATGCGCTGCTGCAGAGCGGCCGGCCGATTGTCTTCAGCATGTGTGAATGGGGCACCGCCAAGCCCTGGCTATGGGCCAAGGACATCGGCAATCTCTGGCGCACGACCGGCGATATCTACGATGCGTTCTCCCGCCGCGAGCATGGGCTGGGAATGGTGGAGATCCTCGACCTGCAAGCCGGCCTGGAGAGCTTCGCCGGACCGGGACACTGGAATGATCCCGACATGCTGGAAGTCGGCAATGGCGGCATGACGGACACCGAGTACCGCTCTCACTTCAGCTTATGGGCTATTCTGGCGGCGCCCTTGATGGCAGGCAACGATCTGCGTGATATGGGCGCGGCCACCAGGGAAATCCTGACCAATCAGGAAGTGATTGCCATCGACCAGGATGCTTTGGGCAAACAGGGTTCGCGTGTGTGGAAGAACGGCGATCTGGAAGTCTGGGCCCGGCCATTGAAAGATGGCGGCCGCGCGGTGGTGTTGTTCAACCGCGGCGCTTCGCAGCAGACCGTCAGCATCGGCTGGGAGGACCTGGGCTATCCGGCTTACCTGAGCGCTGCCGTGCGCGATCTTTGGCAGCATAAAGACCTAGGCAAATTTACCGGGAAGTATTCCGCTGCGGTGGCTTCGCACGGAGTGGTGATGGTGACGGTGAAACCCTAAAACCACGGAGGGCCGCGTTCCGCCAGAACGACGGCTCAATCCTTTCTTTTGAGCTCCTGCAGGACGCTCTGGATGAGTTCCTTGGCGCCGGTCAATTCTTTCATGATGATCTGAATGTCCATGGTGGGTTTACCGGGCCAGCGCTGGCTCTGACAGTAGACACCGTGCTGCCCCACCAGCGACATGGCGTCGGTGATCATGTCCATGGTGACGGCCAGCCGGCCGCGGGGCACACCCATCATGGTCTCGTAATGCTCAAGCTCTTCCTGCTTTTCCTGGAAAACCGTCATGGCCCGATTGTAATGGCTGGCGGGAAAGGCGCATAATTCTCAAGGCTTGCTGTCCTCCGCAAAATTTTTACGTCCAAGCAGTTAGCCCTGGCGGCCCCATACTCGACTTCCTAGGAGAAAGAAACATGCAGAAGAGAATCGTCCTCATGACCTGCTTCCTGTTGCTGGCATCGCTGTCCTTTGCCCAGCAGGACAAGAGCAAGCGCCCCAGCCCGCCGGCCTCGGCGGAGTGCAAATTTTCCGACGGCAAGACCATTAAGACCGATTACTCCAGCCCGCGCATGAAAGGCCGCAAGATTTACGGGGGCCTGGTGCCCTATGGAAAAATCTGGCGGACCGGCGCCAATGAAGCCACCACATTTGTGACCGATACCGATGTCACCATCGGCGGCAAGCCGGTGCCGGCGGGAAGCTATACCCTGTTCACCGTTCCCGGCGAGAGCAGCTGGACGGTTGTCATCAGCAAGAAGACCGGCGAGTGGGGCACCGATTACGGCGACCCCGGCAACGATCAAGCCCGCGCTGAAATGAAGACCGCGAAGACTTCCGCGCCGGTGGAAAACTTTACCCTCGGATATGACGCCAAGGGCGGCGTTTGCACGCTGCATCTGGATTGGGAGAACACCCGCGCCAGCGTGGACATCCACGAGAAAAAATAGAAGTCTGGAAGAGTTGAGAGGGCGGCGGAGAGTTTCCGCCGCCATTCTATTTTTCGAGCTTACTGCGCCAGCAGGTCAGTGACATCCCGCTGGGCCTGGGCCAAGTCCGGGGACAGTTTCTGCGCCTGCTCATAGGCCGCCTGCGCTTCGCTCGTGTGGCCCCGCTGAGATTCGGCTTTGGCCAACAGCAGGAACGCGACGTCGGTAGGACGTACCGCCGCCGCCATGGAAAATTGCTGTGCCGCAGCGGTGAAATCCCCAGCCTTCCAGGAGAGCAGCCCGAGTCCGGTCAAAGCTACGCTATTGGCAGGCTGCAACTGCAGAGCCGCTTGGAAATTTTCCCGGGCCGGGGCGGCCTCTCCCAGCTTGCGATAGGCGGTCCCCATATAAGCGTGGGCGCTGGTGAGCAGGGCGGGGCTGGTGGTGTACCGCACAACCGCTTGGTAGTGCTCGATGGCGGCCTGCAGATTGCCGTGCTGCAGTTCGTAAGTGCCGGTGTTCAAGTGGCTGAAGGGATCGCGCGGGTTGATCTCGGCGGCGGCGCGGAAATGCTGGATGGCCTCTTCTACGCGTCCTTGTCCGGCCAGCGCCCCGCCCAGACTGTCTTCCGCGATATAGTTCCGGCGCGTCACCTGCAACGCATGCGTCCACAAAGTTTCGCTGTCGTGCCAGTAGGAGACCTGCCGGTAGGTGAGGATGCCCAAAGCCAGGATCGCCGCAATCGCCGGCACAGCCAGCGTGCGCGGAGTTATCTGCCTGGTTGCGGCCCAGTCGGCGATGCCCCAGACGGCCGCGAAGAAAATCCCGATCAGCGGCAGATAAGCATAGCGGTCCGCCATGGCCTGCGATCCCACCTGCACCAGCCCGATCATGGGGACGAGCGTCCCCAGAAACCAGAACCAGCCGACAGGCAAATAGCGATGCTTTCTCCCCATCAGCGCCAGAGCGGTGAGCGCGGCGAGTACAAATGCGGAAACCGCTATCTGCCAACCGGGCAGGGAGTCTCCCGGATGGGGATACATGGCCGCTAGATGCACCGGCCAGATCGCCTTCCACAAATAGGCCGCATAAGCCACGAGGGCGTTGCTCAGCCGGACAAGAAAGGAATACTCCACCGCCGAGCGCACCGCCCCACCGGCGGACTGCGCCTGCAAGGTGATCGCGGCGCTGATGGCGGATAGGGCAAAGAGCGGAATCTTCTCAACTACCAAAGCGGAGAAGGTTCGAGCAGGCGTATTCCCCGGGTCCATCCGCCGCAGCGGCCAGAAGTCCCACAGCAGCAGAACAAAGGGAAACGTGATGATCTGCGGCTTGGCCATCAGGCCCAGGGCGAACAACAGGGCCACGCTGGCATAGCGCGGGGCCGAGGGCGATGCCGCGTACTTGCGATAGACATGCAACGCGGCCAGAAAGAAGAGCAGGCTCAAAACGTTCTTCCGCTCCGAGGCCCAGGCCACCGACTCCACATTCAGCGGATGCAGCGCGAACAGCAGCGCGACCATCAGACTGCGCCAGGCATACCCGGTGGCCGCCTGCAAAAGCAGAAACAGAAGTATGGCGCTGGCGGCATGGAGCAGCACGTTCATGTAGTGCGCTCCCGCCGGATTCATCCCGAACAACTGGTAGTCGAGGGCGTGCGAGATCCAGGTCAGCGGGTGCCAGTTGGCTTCGTCATAGCTGGTGAAGGCCCATACCATGGTCTTCCACACCAGGCCTTCGTGCACATGGGGGTTTCCCGTGATGTAACGGTCGTCATCCACATTGACGAAGGCGTTGCGGGTCACGGAGTTGTAGACGACCAGGGTGAGGACCGCGATCAGCAGGCACAGCACCACCGTCCGCTTTTGCGGGGAGGAGAAGAGTCCAGACGCTGCTTGCGATTGCGGCTTTGCCAAGTCGTAATTTTAACCAGAGAGAGGAGCGGGGGTGGGAGGGTTTTGCGGGAAGCATCCGGGTGGTCACTCAGGATGCTTCCCGGGCAAAGCCTAGGCCGGTTTCCAGCGCAGGATGGGCTTGCGGGCGGCGGTGGTTTCGTCCAGACGCGAGACCCGCGTGGTGTGCGGGGCGGTCAACGCGATCTGCGGGTCTTCTTCCACCTCCGCGGCAATCGACTTCATGGCCTCGATAAAGAGGTCCATCTCTTCCTTGGGCTCGCTTTCGGTCGGCTCGATCATGAGCGCGCCCGGCACGATCAGCGGGAAAGCCGTGGTGTAGGGGTGGAAGCCATAGTCAATCAGGCGCTTGGCGATGTCCATCGTCTTCACGCCCTTCTTGGCCTGGAGCTTGTCGCTGAACACCACCTCGTGCATGGAGGGCGTGGAATAAGGAAGATCGAAGACGCCTTCCAGTTCTTTGCGGATGTAGTTGGCGTTGAGCACGGCGTCTTCCGTGGTCTGGCGCAACCCATCCGGCCCGTTGGCCAGAATATAAGCCAGGGCGCGAATGAACATGCCGAAGTTGCCGTAGTAAGCCCGCACCCGTCCCACCGACTGCGGACGGTCATAGGCAAAGGCCAGGGTGCCGTCGCTTTTGGTGACCACGACCGGCTTGGGCAGGAAGGGCTCCAGAATTTTCTTGATGGCCACCGGCCCCGAACCCGGTCCTCCGCCCCCGTGCGGCGTAGAGAACGTCTTGTGCAGGTTCAGGTGCATCACGTCCACGCCGAAATCGCCCGGACGCACTTTCCCCACCAGCGCATTCATATTGGCGCCGTCCATATAGAGCAGGCCGCCCTTGGCATGGATGAGGTCCGCGATCTTGTGGATTTCCTGCTCGAACACACCCAGCGTGTTGGGATTGGTGAGCATGAGCGCGGCGACATCTTCGTTCATCTGCGCGGCCAGCGCGGCAATGTCCACCATGCCGTGCTCATTGGACTTCAGGTTCTCCACGCCATAGCCGACCATGGCCGCGGTGGCGGGATTGGTGCCGTGGGCCGAATCTGGAATCAGGATCTTCTTGCGCGCCGCGCCCTTCGCTTCGTGATAGGCGCGGACCATCAACAGACCGGTCATTTCGCCGTGCGCGCCGGCGGCCGGCTGCAAGGTGATGGCGTCCATGCCGGTGATCTCGATCAGGCACTCGCTCAGGGTCTTGAGGATGCGCAGCGCGCCCTGGGAGATCTTCTCCGGCTGATACGGGTGCCCATTGGCCAGCCCCTCCAGCCGCGACACCACCTCATTCACCCGCGGATTGTATTTCATGGTGCAGGAGCCGAGCGGGTACATGCCCAGATCGATGGCGTAGTTCCAGGTGGAAAGGCGGGTGAAGTGGCGGATGATCTCGATCTCGCTCACCTCGGGCATTAGCCCCAGATCTTTTCTCTCTGCTGCGCCCAGTAGTTCCTGGGTGTCGACTTCGGGAACGTCCAACGGGGCCAGCTTCCAGGCCGCTTTCCCGGGCGACGACTTCTCGAAGATCAGGCCCTCGTTCTGGTTGACGTGACGGGTGGCTTTGCGGGTCAGGTGCTTCATCGCGTCACCTCTTCTTCTTTCATGGCGCGCTGCGAGCGCTCGCTGTCCGCCACGAAGCCGACGGCGGTGTCGATGGCGGTGCGCGTGGTCAACTCCGTGCAACACCACAGCGAGGCATTTCCCAGCTCGGGATAGAACTTCTTCAGGGGAAGCCCACCCACGATTTTGTGTCCCAGGATGCGGCTGTTGATGGCGTAGGGGTCTTCGTTGGTCTGGACCACGAACTCATGGAAGCGCGGCGCACCCTCGAAGAGCACTTTGCCGTGCTTGGCGAACTGTTTCATGGCGTAGTTCGCCTTGGCCAGGTTTTGCTTGGCCAGTTCGCGCAGGCCGACCTTGCCGTAGATGGTCATAAAGATGTTGGCCATCAGGGCGACCAGGGCCTGGTTGGTGCAGATATTCGAGGTCGCCTTCTCACGGCGGATGTGCTGCTCGCGCGTGGCCAGGGTCAGCACAAAGCCGCGCTTGCCGTTGCGGTCGACGGTCTGGCCCGCCAAGCGGCCCGGCATCTGCCGGATGAACTGCTCGCGGGTGGCGATGACCCCGCAATAGGGGCCGCCGAAGCCGAGGGGAACGCCGAACGACTGCGCTTCCATGGCCACGATATCGGCCTGGCGCGGCGGCTCGACGATGCCCAGCGAAATGGCCTCCGCGATCGAAACGATCAGCAGCGACCCATTTTTGTGGGCCAGGTCGGCGATGGCGGCCACGTCCTCAATGGTGCCGAAGAAGTTGGGCGACTGGATGAGCACGCACGCCGTGTCGGGCGTCAGGTTCTTCTCCAGCTCCTTCAGGTCGATCCGTCCATTCTCGGCGAACGAAACCGTCTGAATGGGTAATCCCTGATGGTGGGCGTAGGTGGAGAGCACCTCGCGGTATTCCGGATGCAAGCTGCGCGCCACCACCGCCGATTTCCGTCCCGTCACCCGCACCGCCATCATGACCGCCTCGGCCGCGCCGGTGGAGCCGTCGTACATGGAGGCGTTGGCCACATCCATGCCGGTCAGCTCGCAGATCATGGTCTGGAACTCGAAGATGGCCTGCAGCGTCCCCTGGGAAATTTCCGCCTGATACGGGGTATAGGCAGTGAGGAACTCTCCGCGCGAGATCAGCGAATCGATAATCACCGGCCGGTAATGATAGTAGGAGCCGGCGCCGAGAAACGTGGCATGGCCGTCGCCATTCTCGCGGGAACGCTCGCGGAACCAGTCCACGATCTCCGACTCCGCCATCTGGCGGGGGATCTGCAGGTCGCGCTGCAGGCGGTATTCCGCCGGAATGGGTTGGAACAAGTCATCCACCGAGCGCGCGCCAATGGCCTTCAGCATGGCCTCGCGGTCGGCGGGAGATTTGGGCAAATAGCGCATAGGGTTCTTTCTGCTTCCAGGATTCAGCGATGTAACCCACGGTCAACCCGGTTCGCGAAAACGTCCTCGCGAAGGCCGGACTAAATGAAAACTTAGTTTCCGCTTTCTTCGGCCACGAACTTTTCGTAGTCGGCGGCGGAGAGCAGGGAGGTCAATTCACCGGGATTTTTCAAGGTGACCTTGATCAGCCAGGCGCTGTGCGCGTCCTTATTGATCTTTTCCGGAGCGGTGGCCAGCTCGCCGTTGACCTCAGTCACCGTGCCGGTGGCGGGCGAGTACAGATCGGAAACCGCCTTTACCGATTCCACGCTGCCGAAGGTCTTGCCGGCGGCAATCTCGGCGCCCACTTTCGGCAGGTCCACAAAAACGATGTCGCCGAGCGATTCCTGCGCGTAGTGGGTGATCCCGATGGTGGCAGTGTTGCCGCTGGTCTGGATCCACTCGTGTTCTTTGGTGTACTTGAAATCGGCGGGATAGGACATGTTTCTCGCTCCTTGCTGTTCAGCTGCTAGCGCCTAGCAGCTAGCTTGTTTTGTGTTGACCTCAGTGACGGAACTCTTACGCCTTCTTCGGCTTTTTATAAAAAGGCGTGGGCACGACCTGCGCCGGCACGCCCTGGCCGCGGATTTCCACCTGCACGGTGGAACCGACGGCCACAAACTCCGGGGGCACGTAGGCCAGCGCAATGTTCTTTTTCAGGAACGGCGCGGGCGAGCCGCTGGTGATGAAGCCAATCTCTTTCCCGCTTCCATCTAGGACCTTGTAGCCATCGCGGGCTATGCCGCGACCGACCATCTCCAGCCCGACCAGCGTGCGCTTCACCCCGGCTGCTTTGGCCTTTTCCAGCGCGGCCCGGCCGATAAAGTCTGGCTTCTCCATTTTGCAGAAGCGGTCGAGGCCGGCTTCCCACACATTGATGCTCTCGGAGATCTCGTGTCCGTAGAGGGGCATCTTGGCTTCCAGGCGCAAGGTATTGCGCGACCCCAGGCCGCAGGCCACGCAGCCAAACTCCTTGCCCGCTTCCAGGATCTCATTCCAAACCCGCGAACTGGTGGCTTCATCGGCGGGAATGTAGATTTCGAATCCGTCTTCGCCGGTATAGCCGGTGCGTCCGATGAGGATGTTCTTCAGCCCGCACACCGTGCCGTGAGTGAACCAGTAGCCTTTGATCGCCGAGAGATCGACGTCGGTCAGTTTCTGGAAGAGCTGGATGGCCTTGGGTCCCTGGATCGCGATCTGGGTGTAATCGTCGGACAGGTTGTCCACCTGACAGTCGAACTGCCGGGTATGGTCCCTGACCCAGGCAAAGTCCTTTTCCCGCGTGCCGGCATTGATCACCAGCAAATAGTCGGTCTCCCCCAGGCGGTGGACGATCACGTCGTCCACAAACGTGCCTTCGGGATAGAGCAGGGCGGAATACTGGGCCTGGCCGATGGCCAGGCGGGAGGCGTCGTTCATGGACACGTGCTGCACCGCGGCCAGGGCCTCGGGCCCATGCAGGCGGATATCGCCCATGTGGCTGACATCAAAGATGCCGACGCCGTTGCGGACTGCGGTGTGCTCGGCAATAATGCCGCCGGAACAGGGATACTCCACGGGCATGTCCCAGCCGTTGAACTCCACCATTTTCGCGCCCATCTGGCGATGGACAGGGTTGAGCGCCGTTTTACGAATAGCGGATGGAACCGTCTCTACGACAGACAATAGCTTCCTCAGTTTTGAGCAGGGCTGGTCTGCTGCGATGGGTCTAACTCTTTAACCTAACATTGGGGGTGCGGGGGGCGCAACCGCCCCCCAGTCCGGTTACCAACGGCACTTTCATTTTCGGCAGGACCAGGGGTACAGTGCGCTCATGGGCACGGCTACGAAAAGGTATCTCTGCGCGCAATGCGAGATGGCGGAAGACAAGTGCGAGTGTGAAAAATACTGCTGCCTGTGCCAAAGCCAAATTGACGCCCGGCTCTGCCAGGACGGCCTTTATTATTGCCAGCCTTGCCGCGAAGCCTGCGACTACAAGACCCAGGAATAGCCCGCCGCAGTCCCGTGCGCTATCCGCTTTCCTTCATTTTTTCTTTCCAGTAGCGGCGAATATCCAGGCTGTAGTCTTCCATCGGGGCATAGTAGCCGGCGTGGTGGGCGCGGCTCTGCATCCCGGTTTGCACCCGTTCACAGATGGCCCAATCCTGCCGGTTGGTCAGGTCCCAGAAATCCACGGTGTCGCGGGGATCGAAGTCCGGCTTACGGATCTCCTGGGGATGAAACAGGAATTCGCAGACAATCTGCGTGCGGCCTGGCCCGATCGGCTGTAGAAAGAAAGCCGTGGCATGCTCGGCGGCCAGGCTGAGCATGAAGTTGGGATAGATCAGTTCGCCTTTGTGGCGAATTTTTTCGTCTTCATTCAGGGTGGCGAAAGGCGCGCGGTTGGTGGTGCCGGTCCAGGTGAAGGTAAAGGCCCCTTCGCGATGGCTGACGCCCCGCTCCCAATCGAGGTTGGCGCCGCCGTTCTCGCGGAACGCCGGCACCACTTCGCAGAGTTCCGGGTGCACTCCCCCACAGTGGTAGCACTCATTGTAGTTTTCCGCGATCACCTTCCAGTTGGCGGCCACGTCATAGGTAATGCGGCGCGCACTGCGCAGCTCGGACAGCGGATAACGCTTGACCCGCTCCGGGATCGGGCCCAGCTGCTGGTGGAGGGTGCGGCCTTCCGCGGCCGCCTTTTCCGGCGTGAGATTCAGGAAGTAGAAGCCGCCCCAGGTTTCCAGGCCGACCGGGTAGAGCGAGAAATCCTCTTTGCAGAAGCCTTCGCCTTCCCGCAGATGCGGCGCGCCCAGCAGCGTGCCGTCGAGGGAGTATGTCCAGAGATGATAGGGACAGCGAATGCCGCTCAGGCCGACGCTGCCATTGAGCTTGACCTCTTCACTCTCTCCCGGCGCCAGGCACAAGCGGGCCCCGCGATGGCGGCACACATTGTAGTGTGCCTTGAGTTTGCCTTCCCGGGTGCGCACCACCAGAACGCTTTCGCCCAGGATGTCGAGCACCCGGTGGTCGCCGGGTTGAGGGATGTCCTCCTCCCGGCCGGCGCAGATCCATTCGTGGAAAAAGATGTTTTCCTTTTCCCGTGCGAAAATCTCTTGGGAGAGATACGCGGAGCTGGGCAGCGATTTCTGCAGCACGGATGAATTCGCGTCGTTGTTCATAAAGATTGACTAATCGTCCACGTATTCGTATTCGGCTTTGATGGGCTTGCCTTCTGGGAAACGGCTGGGGGCAAAAGAGCTAATGTCCACGGTCTTACCGCTGCCTTCGAGCACCAGTTCCGCCATGGTCAGCCCCACCGCGGGCGAGATCTTAAAGCCCATGCCGGAAAATCCCGCGCAGACATACAACCCACCGATGCCAGGCGTTTCGCCCAGCAGCGGGCGGCAGTCCGGCGTCATATCGTAGACCCCGGTCACCCCGCGCATGACTTCGGCGTTTTCCAGCTTGGGCAGGCGCTTGCACGTGCGCTCGATGATCTCCGCCAATCCCTCATCGGAGGCCCGTTGCGGAAAGTTGTCGGGATCGACGGGCCGCGTGCCATAGAAATCGCCGACCAGAAATTTGTCGTGCGCATCGGAGCGGAAGTAGGTAGCAGTGACGGAATCGATGCAGGCGCAACCGCCGCCTTTCATCTCCGGGGCATTCCGCAGAATGGCCACCTGGTGATATTCCGGCTCAATCGGCAGGTCGTAGCCGGCTTTCTGGAACAGCGGCCGTGTCCAGGGGCCGGTCGCGGCAATGACGATAGGGGCTGCGATCAAACCCTGGTCGGTCACTACGCCTTGGACCCTTCCGCCTTGCACGTGGAAGGCGGTGGCCTGGGTGCGCGCCAGGTAGCCCACGCCCAAATCGCGAGCGCGAGTCAGGAAATCATTGGCCACGCCGGCGCCATCGCCGTAACCGGATTCCGGCTCATAGGCCGCCAGTTCTACTTCATCCACCACCCAGTCGGGTTCGATCTTTTTCAAGTCGGTCCCGCTGATGAGTTCCACTTTTGCCCCCAGCTGGCGCTGCATGGCGACATTGAGTTTGAGCCGCTCCATCTCATTGGGATGCACGATGCGCACGAAGCCGGTTTTGCGGAAATCGCCGGGCTCGCCCACGATTTCTTTCCAGTTCTCGAAAATGTTCAGGCTGACCAGCGCCAGCTGCACCTCGGGCGGGTAGCTGTAATGCATGCGCACCAGGGCCGAGGATCGTCCGCTGCCCCCGCGGCCCACATGGTCTCTTTCGACCACCAGTACCTTGCCGGCGTTGCGTTTGGCCAGATGAAAGGCAATCGCCGCACCCATCACGCCGGCGCCCAGAATCACGATATCGGCGGTCTTGGGATGACCATTACCGCTCATGCCACAGCCTCCTTGAATTTCCCTTTTTTCCAGTCGCGGATCACCCGCTGGGCCGCATTGTGGCCGGGCGCGCCGGTCACGCCGCCGCCGGGATGGGCCCCCGCCCCGCACAGGTACAGTCCCTCAATGGGCGTGCGGTACTGCGCCCAGCCGGAAACCGGACGCATAAAGAAGAGCTGCTCCAGGCGCAGGTCGCCATGAAATATGTTGCCTTCGGTCAGCCCGTAGGTGCGCTCCAGGTCGAGCGGGGTAAGCACCTGCCGCGCCAGAATGGAATTCGGCACATTCGGCGCGTATTCGCCGATCTTCCTGATCACGCGGTCGCCCAGCAGTTCACGCTTTTCGTCCCAGTTGCCTTCGCGCAGATGATAGGGAACATACTGCACGAAGCAGGTCAGGATGTGCTTGCCCTGCGGGGCGAGGGAATCGTCGGCGTTCGAGGAAACTACACAATCCACCCACAGCTCCTCGGGAATATTTCCAAACTTGGCGATGTCGTAGCAGCGCTCGGCAAATTCCAGCGATGGCACCAGGGTGTAGAAGGTGCGCTGCAGGGCGGTATGCGTGGCCGGAGTGCCGGTGAAGCGCGGCTCCTCCGACAACACCAGGTTGACCTTGGCGCAGGGGCCTTCCATCTTGATGCCGCGGACGGCGGAGAGAAAATCTTCCGGCAGCTCGCGGGCGTCCATCATCTTGAGGAAGGTGCGCTTGGGGTCGGCGTTGGAGAGCACCATGCGGGCGCGAATCTCCGTGCCGTCCTCGAGCACGACCGAGCGCGCCCGCCCGTTGCGTGTCTCGATTTTGGCCACCGGCGATGAGGTGCGAATCTCGACGCCCAGCTTCTTTCCCGCGGCGGCCAGCGCCTGCGTGATCGAGCCCATGCCGCCGATGACGTGGCCGGAGAATCCCTGCACGGCGTGGTCTCCGCCGCTCAGCAGGTGAAAGAGCAGGCCAATCGCCGTTCCCGGCTGATAGGGGCCGCCGTGCTTGCCGTAGACGTTGTTCGCCAGGAACATCGTCTTGATCTTCTCCGACTCGTAGTGGTGGTCGAGGAATTCGCCCAGGCTGCCGGTGAGAAAGGCCACCAGCTGGGAAATCTCGCTGCTGGTAATGCCGCGGAACCGCTTGCCTACCCGCAACAGGTCTCCCCATCCGCTCAGACTGCGGGTGTCTATCTCGGGCGGAGGCTCCAGAAAAAACGGCTGCAGATAGCGCGCCAGCTTTTTCAGCTGCTCATCCACGCGCACAAACTGGGCCGCGTCTTTTGCGGAAATCTTGCTGAATTCGGCTTTGGCCTGCTCGCGGTCCGCCCACCACGGCACCACATGCCCATCCGGAAAGGGGACTTGAATGGCCGGATCGCAGGGCACCATGCGCAGGCCGTGCTCTGCCAGGCGCAGGTCGGAGATGACCTCCGGCCGCAGCATGCTGGCGATATAGGAGGTAGTGGAAACCCGGCAGCCGGGGGCGATCTCTTCCGTGACGCAACAGCCGCCCACGATTTCCCGGCGTTCCAGGACCAGGGTGGTGAGGCCGGCGCGGGCCAGGTAGGCGGCGGCGGTGAGGCCATTGTGGCCTCCGCCGATGACTACAGCGTCATAAAAGGGTTGGGGGTGGGTGGCCATTTTGAAAATGACTTTCAGTCATGAAATGCCAGAATCGGAGCCTTAAAATAGCGTAGAACCAGCAAAAAATGAATTGAATTCCTAATTATTTTTGAGTAGAGTTCTCTGACTTGAGGTCAAGCTATGGCTGGGATTGGTAGCAGTTTCGTCTCTCCTCCGCGCTATCGCCATATGCCGGCACGGCCACGCTCCGCCGGCAAGCGCGCCAAGATTATTGACACCGCCATGCGCCACTTTGCCGAGCAGGGCTACCACGCCGCCCGCGTAGGCGACATCGCGTCCGAGCTGGGTATTGCCAAGGGTTCCGTGTTCCAGCACTTTGGCAGCAAAGACGGGTTGTTTTTCGAGGTCTACAAGAAGGCGGTACGTTCCTTTTCGCGCTATCTCGACGCGCCGGCGGAGATTCGCGACCGCGGCTTTTTTGAGGTCCTGCGTTATTGGCTGACCCGCACCGAGCATCTGATCCATGAGGACTGGGTCCCCTACCGGGTGTCGCTGCTGGGGAACTATGGCACGGACCTCACGCTCAAGCGCGAGATCAACCGCTTCCTGTTGGCGGAAGACCCCTACGGGACGGTGCCGTTTGTGAAGTATGGCTTGCAACGGGGAGAGGTGCGGCGCGATCTCGATCAGGAAATGATCGTTTCCATTCTGGATTGGACCATGGAGCGCTTTCAGGACGCGCTGCTCACCGAAGAGCTCGATCCCGGGCTGTTCCGCCGCCAGGGCGATCCGGCCAGCAAGAAGGAAGCGCGGATCACGCAATTTCTGGATGTGTTGCGCCGCGCCATTGGTTCCGAGCGTCGGGTTTAGCGCCGGGCCTGCTGCCCCATCATTTCCCCTGTGCGAGGCGGTTGTCCTCGATAAATTTGTTTCACTTCTTAGCCTGCAAGGAATAAAGCCATGATTACGTCCGCATCGGTAGCAGAAATTCTCGCCAGCTATGACGACCAGGCGCCGCTTTCGGAGGCGTCGACCATCCCCGCGTCGTGGTATGTGGATGACCGCATCGCGGAACTCGAGCGGCAAACCGTGTTCAGCAAGACCTGGCAGCTGGTGGCCCGGCTCGACCAGCTGCAGAAGCCCGGCGACTTCGTCACCGCCACGGTGGCGGGCGAGCCGATCGTGGTGGTGCGCGGCCATGACCAGCTCCTGCGTGCGTTCTACAACGTCTGCCGTCATCATGCCGCGGCTGTGGTCAGCGAGCCCTGCGGCAACGCCGGTATCCTGCATTGCCCCTATCACGGCTGGAACTACGGCCTCGACGGCGCGCTCAAAGGCATGCCGGAATTCGATGGCGTGAAAAATTTCGAGCGCCAGCAGAACGGCCTGGTCCCCATCCAGGTGGACACCTGGGAGTGCCTGGTCTTCATCAACCTTGACCCGAATGCTGCGCCGCTTGCGAATTTCCTGGGCAGGCTGGTCGAGCGCGCCGCTCCCCTGAACCTGGCGAAGCTGCACTTCTTCGACCGCAAAGTGTATGACATCGCCTGCAACTGGAAGGTGTTTGTCGATAACTATCTCGACGGCGGTTACCATGTACCGCACCTGCACAAGGGCCTGAGCAGCGTTCTGGATTACAAGGCCTATACCATCGAAAATGTGGACCGCTTCTGCCTGCAGTCGAGCCCTATGGTCACCAGCGAAGAAGATGCCGCCACCGCCACCACGCGCAAAGGCGACCGCGCCTGGTACTTCTGGCAGTATCCCAACTTCATGTTCAACTGCTATGAAGGCTACATGGACACCAACCTCACCATCCCCCTGGACACCGACCATTGCCGCGTGGTCTTTGACTTCTACTTCAGTGATGTCAGCGAGGCCCGCCGGGAGTACAACCGGCAGAGTGTTTCAGTAGGCGATCGGGTGCAGGACGAGGATCTCGGCATCTGTGAAGCGGTGCAGCGTGGGCTGAAGTCGCGGGCCTATGGTGCGGGACGGCTGTCCGTGCGGCGCGAGGCCGGAGAACATCTGTTTCACCGCTTGCTGGCGGCGGATCTGAAGGCAGGGGTTGCGACCACCGCCGCGGCTGCGGATTAGGTCCCGTTTTCAAGCAGGAGACATGTTCCCGCAGCGTCTATTGGTGGTCGCGAGGGATGGTCTCCTGCCAGGTTTTTGTCTTGAGCAGCTTCCCGTCCTTGTAGAGTTCGCGGGTGTACTTATAGTGGAAGCTCTCCCGATCGGTGGTGACGGAGAGGTGTCCCTGCCACATCAGCACGCGGTCCTTCAGCTCAAAAATTGATTTGGCCTCACCTTGCACCGAGCTGGTTTCCGGATGCGCGTCGTCCACATAGTAGGTCAGCGCTTCGAAATCCGTTTCCTTGCCCCAGGGATATTCCGACGCATCTTTGCCCTTCCAGTACACGGTGGTTTTCTGGTTGGCCTCGTCCCGCTCCAGCTTCCATTCTCCGGGCCAGGGGAAGCCTTCCGACTTAATGTCCTTGCGCTCTTCCGAGGGCCCGGGCTTCGCGAACAGCGGCGCGGCTGCGCCTTTTACCGGCACCACCGGCAGCGTGATGCGGGTGCCGTCCGCGCCGCCCAGTTCGAGCGATGTGGTCATGTTGTAAGGCGTAGGCAGAATCATCGGCCACATGGCGTTCGAGACAGAAAGCCGGATGCGATGGCCTTTGGGGAAGACCCACGAGGTCACATGCATTTCGATGTTCAGCGGATACACCTTGCCCGGTTCCAGCGCCTTCGGCTCCGTCATGGACTCGCGGTGCGCGCCGTTGATGCCGGCGCCGGTGATCTGGGTGACTTGCCCATCCGGGGCCACGTCGGAGAGGCGCGCAAACCAGTTGGCTTGCGGTGCGTCCGCCGAAGCACGCAGCAGCACCTGCGGCCGCCCCAGAATGGCCAGGTCTTCTTGCAGCGGAAGGGAATCATAGACCAGGCTGAAGGCGTCGACCGGCCGGGTATCGCTGAGCAGCTCTCCCCACCAGAAGCCGGCTTCCACGCCGATCGAGGGAACATACTTCAACTTATGGGTGTCGGGCTCAGGAGCCGTAGCCGCCAAAGTACGGTTCGGCTGGGGATAAAGTCTGGTGGACACGGTATTCGCCGGCGGCCACTGCTCTTCGCGCCGCCACTCGCCGGGTACATTCGGCAGGTTGGGAGCGGGCGGATGCCAGTGCCGCATATAGACCACCAGCTTCGGGTCCTGCAAGACGCCGGTATCGCGGCCCTTCAGCCAATAATCCCACCAGCGCACAGCATGGTCCCGCCACTCCACTTCCGGCCCCGGCGCGGCTTCATTGGGAAAGGTGTGGTTCCAGGGTCCCAGGATGGCTTTGACCGGAGCTTTGGTGGTCTGCGCCAGCATGTCGGGGATATTGTCGCGATAGCCGTCGAGAAATCCGCCGATCAAAAACGACGGAACAGTGATTTCGGAATAGGGACGCACCGGACTGCGCCAGAAGGGGCCGTCGTGCTGGTGCTTCAGATACAAAAGCGACCACGGCGGAGAATCGAAGCGCGGTCCCAACACTTTCTCGTCCAGCGTGTAATCGGGAGCGCCGCTCCAGCCCTGCGCCATATCCATATTCAATTCGAATTCGTCCACGTGCGCCATGCCGTCCATGTAGTGGACGTCATCATGAAACAGCTCCGCTGTGGCGCAGATGGCGATGATGGCCTTCAGATGTGGCGTCTTGCGCATGGCCATTTGCAGTGAGTTGAAGCCGCCCCAGGATATGCCGAACATGCCGACATTTCCGTTAGACCACGGCTGCGTGGCCAGCCAGGCGATGACTTGTTCGCCGTCGATCTGTTCCTGCGCGGAATACTCCCGTTCCGGCGGCACGCCCTCGCTGGCCCCGAAGCCGCGAATGTCCACCCGCGCCGAAACATATCCTCGCCGGGCGAAGTAGGAGTGCAGGGGATAGTCGCGGGCCGCTGTGCCGTCATCCTTGCGGTAAGGCAGATACTCCAGCAGGGCAGGGAACTTCTCCCCGGGCTTGGCGCCATCTGGCATATAGAGCGTGGCGGCCAGGCGCACCCCATCTTTCAGAGGAATCCAGGTTTTCACCATCTTGACGCCGTAAGCCGGGGGAGACGGCGGCTCGACCGCCGCCGCCACGGCGCAAAGGGAAAGGAGAAGGACGAGCAGGGCTTTTTTCATGGCGCGAACGTGGGCAGGATACACCACAATCTGTTTCCGGAAGCTGGCCCCTGGTCAGCTTAGGCAGGAAATTTCACGATTCATACCAGCGGAACCCGCGCCGCTGTTCTTCATCCAGCTTCTTCATCAGGCGCAGCGTGCGATGGCGGCGATAGTTTCCGCAGGCGGTGATCAGGGCGTTGAAAAAGGCCATGGGCGCGACATAGGACGAGCCAAAGGAAGGGGTGTCCACTGAGGTGAGAAAACTCTCATGGGCAAACTGGTTGATGGGAGAAATCAAGGTGTTGGTGACGCCGACACAATAGGCGCCGTTTTCCCGGGCCTGGCGCAGTCCTTCCACCGTCTGGCGCAATCCCCGGCCATAACTTACGGCCAGCACCATGTCTCCCTTGCCGATGTGGCGGGCCTTGTGTACGACTTCGCCGGCCGTCGTGGCCGCGCATACCGGCATACCCAGGATCATCAGATGGTGTTCGAAGAATTTCACCAGGTGCGAAGCCAGATCGCCGCCCAGCAGCAGCACCTGGCGGGCGGTGTGCATCCGGCGCGCCAGCGCGGTGACGCGCGGGACCTCCAGCGTGCTCAACAGATGATTCAGGTTTTTGACGTCCACATCCAGGGAGACCCGCACCTGATCGGAAGAGGCCCTGCCGGGAATGTTTCCGTCGCGCATGGTGTCCAGCGAGGTGGCGTTGGCGATGGAAAGCTCATGCAGATAATGCTGGAAGTCGCGGTAGCTGGCGAATTTCATTCCCCGCACGATGCGCACCAGGGTGGCGGGATCGGTGTCGAGGTGCTGGGCCAGCGAGCGCACGCTGTGCAGCACGTATTCGCGCGGCCGGTCAAAGACCTCCCGGATAATTTCCTGCCGCTTGGGGCTGAGCAGGCTGATTCTTTCCGACACGTTGAGAGGCGGAGTAATGCGAGGCTTCTTCTTTTGCAACATCGGGCTGACAGCATGGGGGATAGAAAGTATCTTGTCAACCGGTACGTGCTGGGGGGATTTTCCCGGCACCCCGGGCGGGGTCTGCGTATAATTCTTGCCGTGAGACGCTGTGTGAAGTGCACCCGCGAAGGTCCGCAAAAATTTTCTTGAGAGAGTGCCATGAAACAAGACCGCATCCTAAATTCCCTGAACCGTCGAAATTTTTTGGCCACCACCGGCGGAGCATTGGCTGCCGCTGTGGCCGCACCTTCCGCCCATGCCGCGGAAATGGCCTCCCGTCCTGCCGCGGACGAATCCGTAAAACCTGGCCCGCGGCGCAAGATTCCCATCGGCGTTTTTGACGCCGCCTTTCCCAACCTTCCCCTGGACCAGATGCTGGAAAAATTCTCCGCCTGGGGAGTCGAGGCGGTGGAGATCGGCTCCGGCGGGTTCCCGGGCAGCGCCCATTGCCCGGTGCAGGAAATGCTGGACGATCCCGCCAAGGCCCGCGCCTGGAAGAAAAAGTTCGAAGACCGCAATATTCAGGTGGCCACGCTCAGCTGCCATGGCAACCCCGTGCATCCCGATCCTAAGATTGCCGAGCGCGATGCGGAAACCTTTCGCCGCACCGTGCTTCTGGCGGAGCGGCTGGGCGTGAAAGTCATTGTGGGATTCTCCGGCTGCCCCGGCGGCGGTCCCAACGACACTACGCCGAACTGGGTCACCTACCGCTGGCCGGACGATTTCGCCAAAACCCTCGACTGGCAGTGGAAAGAAAAGGTCATTCCTTACTGGAAGCAGGCGGCGAAGTTCGCCAGAGAGCACGGCATCCACAAGCTGGCTTTTGAAATGCATCCCAACTTCGTGGTCTACAATCCCATGACGCTGCTCAAGCTGCGCGACGCCGTGGGCGAGGAGATCGGGGCCAACTGCGATCTGAGCCATCTCTTCTGGCAGGGCTGCAACGCCACCGAAGTGATCCACATGCTGGGCAAGCAAGGCGCCATCTTTCACGCCCACATGAAGGACACTACCTTCTATCAGGAAAATGTGGATCGCTATGGGGTGCTGAACTTCGCCTTTGAGCCGAAGGACCTGGCCCTGGCCTCTGAGACCTTCCGCGCCGTGGGTTACGGACACAGCGCCAACCTGTGGAAAGAAGTGATTCAGGCCTACTTGGATGTGGGCTACGAAGGCATCCTTTCCGTGGAAAATGAGGACCCGATCCTTCCCGGCGAAGTTGGTGTCGAGCGCGCCTTGACTGTGTTGAAGAATGTGCGCGCGGAAATTCTAGGGGCCTAGTATTTGTTGGAAAAATTCCCGGGCCGCGTGCGCGCGGCCTTTTTTATTTTCCCCCGGCTTGGTCACGGCAACGAAATGCGTAGATCGGAAATGCAATCAGAAAAACGTAATTTTGCGTTCGCTTCCTCGAGTTTGACGTTGACCCGGTTGTTTGCCGCGGGGTAATCTGCCAATCGCCCTTGTTTGGTGAATCATGGAACGACGTGAAGTTCTAAAACTCCTGGCTGGCGCGGCTTCCCTGCCTTTTTTGTCTCCTGAGGCCTTTTCTCTTTTTCAGGCCATGCATGCGCAGCCGGGAAAAAATCCCGCGCTCCAAGCACTGAATCCCCATCAGAACGCGACCGTGATCGCGTTGAGTGATCGTATTATTCCGTCCACCAAGACCCCCGGCGCCAAGGCCGCCAAAGTCAATCAATTCATCGATGTCATTGTGGCCGATTGGTACGACGAAGAGGAAAAGGAATCGTTTCTGGCCGGACTGGCGGAGGTCGATGCCCGCAGCCAGAAGCTGTTCGGCAAAGATTTTGTCCAGCTTGCTCCGGCCCAGCAGGACAAGCTGCTCACCGTCATGGATGGCGAACTGGCCGACCTGTATCACCCGCCCGCTGGCTATCGCAAAGACCGGGTCAATCTGCTGGAGAACAATTTCTTTTTCCGCATGAAAGCGCTCACCCTCACCGGTTATTACACTTCGCAAGTCGGCTTTGAGCAGGAACTCCACGAATCCATCATTCCGCCCCGCCATGCGGGTTGCGCGCCGGTCGGCGAAGGGGCCCCGGGGGAATAAGGCATGGCCAGCAAAGTTTACGACGCAATTGTCATCGGCTCGGGCATCACCGGAGGTTGGGCCGCGAAGGAACTCAGCGAAAAGGGGCTGGAGACCCTGGTGCTGGAAGCCGGCCGCCCCATTACTCCCGAGAACGATTATGTGGAGCACGTTCCCGTCTGGGAGAAAAAATTTCGCGGCATGAATGACACCCGCAAGCTGGACCAGGAGCAGCCGGTGCAGCGCACGTGTGGCGGGCTGGACGAATGGAACAGCAAATTCTTCGTCAACGACCGCGAGAATCCCTACACCACTCCCGACGGCAAGCCTTTCCTGTGGATTCGCGGGCGTCAAGTCGGCGGCCGCTCCATTACCTGGGGACGCCAGACCTATCGCTGGAGCGATTTGGACTTCGAGGCCAATTTGCGCGAAGGAATTGCCGTGGACTGGCCCATCCGCTATGCGGACATCGCGCCCTGGTACGACTACGTGGAAGATTTTATCGGCGTGAGTGGGCAAGCCGAGGGCCTGCCGCAATTGCCGGACGGAAAATTTTTGCCTCCGATGGAATTCAACTGCGCTGAAGTCATCGTGCGCGACGCCATTGCCAGGCATTTCCCGGGCGAGCGGCGGATGACCATGGGCCGCTGCGCCATCCTGACCCAGTTGCACCGCGGACGCATGCCCTGCCACTACTGCGGCCCCTGCGCGCGCGGCTGTATGACCCGCTCTTATTTCAGCAGCTTAAATTCCACCCTGCCGGCGGCGCTGGCCACGGGTAAGACCACGGTGCGTCCTTTCAGCGTGGTACACAGCCTGGTCTTCGATGCCAACACGCGCAAACTGACCGCGGTGCGGGTGATCGACGGCCAGAGCAAACAGGCCATCGAGTTTCGCGCCAATGTTTTCTTTCTCTGCGCTTCCGCCCTGGAGTCGGCACGCATTCTGCTGAACTCCGCCAATCCTGAATTTCCCGATGGTCTGGCCAACTCCAGTGGTGAACTCGGCCACAACTTGATGGACCATCTCATGGGGGGAGGCGCGCGGGGAAGGATCGAAGGCAACGAAGACAAAGCTCCCCTGGGCCATCGTCCCAATGGCATTTATGTCCCGCGCTTCCGCAACGTAAAGCAAAAGCAGTCGTTCCTGCGGGGCTATGGATTTCAGGGCGGCGGCAGCCGCGAAGGCTGGCAACGCGGCGCCAACACGCCGGGGTTCGGCGCCGATTTTAAGCAGGCCCTGGGCCGTCCCGGTCCCTGGTCCATGGGGCTTTATGGGTTCGGCGAATGCTTGCCCAACCATGGAAACTTTATTGCCATCGATAAGGGCAAAGTCGATGCCTGGGGGATTCCCACCCTGCACATTACCGCGCAGTGGCGGGAGAACGAGCGCGCCCTGCTCCAGGACATGGCGGTGACTGCCTCTGAGATGCTCGAGGCCGCCGGCGCCAAAGACATCGATTCTTTCGTGGAAGACAATGCGCCCGGCTTGACCATCCACGAAATGGGCACGGCCCGCATGGGACGCGACCCCAAAACCTCGGTGCTCAACGCCCATAATCAGGCGCACGACGTGCAGAATCTGTTTGTCACCGATGGCGCCTGCATGGCATCTTCTTCCTGCGTCAACCCGTCGTTGACGTATATGGCGCTGACCGCGCGCGCCTGTGACTACGCAGTCCAACAAATGAAGCGAGGAGAGCTTTAAGCATGGGTCTTCGTAATATGAATCGCAGAACCTTCCTGGGCGGTACCGCCGCCGCCGGCGCTGCCTTGCTCTCCAGCCGCCTGGCTTCGGGCATGGCCGAGCACAAGATCGAAAAGGTGGGCGTGCAGCTCTACACCGTGCGCGACGCCATGAAGCAGGACTTCGACGGCACCCTCGCCAAAGTGGCCGCCATCGGCTACAAGGAAGTCGAGTTCGCGGGATATTTTGACCACTCACCCAAAGCCGTGCGTGCCGCACTGGAGCGCCATGGCCTGGTTTCTCCCGCCTCCCACGTGGAATACGCGAGCCTGGGCGAAAAATGGCCAAGCGTCATTGAGTCCAGCAAAATCATCGGCCAGAGCTACATCGTGAACCCCTGGGTGGAAGAGGAAATCCGCAACCAGCCGGACAGCTGGAAGCGCATTGCCGATACCTTCAATCGGGCCGGGGAAATCAGCAAGAAGGCGGGCATCCAGTTCGCCTACCATAATCACTGGTTCGAATTTATCCCCGTGAACGGGAAATTGCCCTACGACATCTTGCTGGAAAACTGTGATCCCGAACTGGTCAAAATGGAGCTCGACCTCTGCTGGATCACGGTAGGGGGCCACGATCCACTGCAATATTTCCAGAAATATCCTGGCCGTTTTCCCCTGGTGCACGTGAAAGATGTCACCGCTGTTCCCAAGGTGGGACCGGGCGGCACCCAGGACTTTGGCAGTTCCATGAAAGAGATGACCTACGTGGGCGGTGGCATCATCGACTGGAAACGTATTTTTGCCCAAGCCGGCCGGGCGGGGATCAGGCATTTCTTTGTTGAGCATGACTATCCCGCGTCCCCGTTTGAGAGCATTCAGAAGAGTTACCAGTATCTGCACAATTTGCGCTTCTAGAAATTGTCCCGGAGAGTGCCAGCGATGCCACAGGTGATTCGGTCTCCCAAAGTTTATGACGTATGCATCATCGGCTCCGGCGCCGGTGGAGGCACGGCCGCGAAAGTGCTCACCGAGGGCGGGCTCAATGTCGCGCTCCTCGAAGCCGGGCCGCAGGTCCATCCTGAGAAAGACTACAAGGAGCACATGTGGCCGGATGACCTGCCGCACCGCGGGGTTGGCATCGGCGGCAAGCTGAAAGGGCAGGTGGGCGATGAGTTCATGGCGCCCAATGGCTTCTGGGAAATCGAGGGTGAACCCTACACCAAAGCTCCCGGCACCCGCTTTGGCTGGTTCCGCTCCCGCATTGTGGGCGGCCGCACCAACCACTGGGGACGTATCGCCCTGCGCTTCGGCCCCACCGATTTCCGCGTGCGCTCCACCGACGGTATGGGCGATGACTGGCCCATCAGCTACGACGACGTCGCTCCTTACTATGACAAGGTCGAATCCTACATCGGGGTCTTCGGCAGCAAAGAGAACATTCCCAATGCGCCCGACGGAATTTTTCAGCCGCCGCCGCCGCCCCGCTGCACGGAAGCTTTCATCAAGAAAGCCTGCGACAAGGTCAATGTGCTCTGTGTGCCCGGGCGCATGGCGATCCTGACCAAATCCATCAATGGCCGTGCCGCCTGCCACTATTGCGGCCAGTGTGGGCGCGGTTGTGTATCGGCCTCGAACTTCAGCTCCAGCCAGGTCATGATTCCTCCGGCCCAGAAGACCGGCCGCCTTACTCTTATTCCGAATGCTATGGCGCGGGAAATCGCCGTGGACAAGGACGGCAAAGCTTCCGCGGTCCTTTACATCGACAAGGCCACGCAGACCGAGAAGCGCATTAACGCCAAAGCTTTTGTGTTGGCCGCCAGCGCCTGCGAATCGGCCCGACTGCTGCTCAATTCCAAGTCGACTCTGTTCCCCAATGGTTTGGCGAATTCCTCCGGCGTGGTCGGTCGCTATCTGACGGACACAGTGGGCTCGAACGGCTACGGCTACTTTCCCCAGTTTGAGAAGATGCCGGCCCACAACCACGACGGCACTGGTGGCCTGCACCTTTACATTCCCTGGTGGAAGTTCGATCGCAAGAACGACTTCCTGCGCGGCTACCACATTGAATTCGGCGGTGGGCGCGGCCTGCCCGGGGTCGGGGAATTCGATCACGTGTGCAAGGAGCACGAGGGCTACGGCCTTTCGCTGAAGCAGACCTGCCGTCAGCGTTACGGCGCATTCATCGGATTTGCCGGACGCGGCGAGATGATCCCCAACGAAGACTGTTACTGCGAGATCGATCCCGATCGCGTCGACCGCTGGGGAATTCCCGTGCTGCGCTTCCACTGGAAGTGGACAGACAATGAAATCAAGATGGCCAAGGACATGCAGGAAACTTTCCGCGCCATTACCGAAGCGGCCGGGGGAACGTATTTTGGCAAGCTGGAGCCCGGCGGCAAGCAGCCCTACGGCATCGAGGATGGTGGCAGGATCATTCACGAACTTGGAACCGTGCGCATGGGAGGCGATCCAGCCAAGTCGGCATTGAATGGATATTGCCAGGCCCATGACGTCAAGAATGTGTTTGTAACCGACGGAGGTCCGTTTGTGACCAATGCCGATAAGAACCCGACCCTGACCATCATGGCGTTGTCCTGGCGTGCGTCTGACTATCTCATCGCCGAAGCGCGAAAGGGAAACCTGTAAGGGGGCCTATGACGGAACCAGTCTCTCGCCGTGATCTGTTGCGTACGCTGGCTGTGGGGGGAGCGGCCAGTTCGGTGCTGAAAGTAATTCCCGCCCAGGCCGCGCAGCATGCCCACCATATGATTGCCGAGGAGAAGGCGGCGGCCCCTTCTGCGCCGTATAAGCCGAAATTCTTTTCGCCGCGCCAGTACCAGGTATTGAAAACGCTGTGCAATACCATCATTCCTCCCGACTCGGAGTCGGGCGGCGCGGTGGAGGCCGGCGCGCCGGAGTTCATCGATCTGCTGACCAGCGAGAATGAGGACTTTCAACTCACTTTGGGCGGCGGCATTCTCTGGCTGGATGCTACTTGCACCCGGCGTTATGGCAAGACCTATCTCGAGTCCTCGCCGGGGCAGCAAAAGGAGATCCTGGATTTGATTGCCTACCGCAAGACGGCTGAGACAGACCCCTCGCTGAGTCAGGGAGTGGCGTTTTTCGCTTTGTTGCGCAATATGGCCGCCGACGGTTTCTTCACCAGCAAGATGGGAATTAAATATCTCGGCTATATCGGCAATGCCTATCTCACGCATTGGGACGGGTGCCCGCCCTTACCGGAATAACCACAGAAGGGTCTCACCTGCCCGAAAGAATCTCTACAATCCACGTAGGGACAGCCGCGGTCGGGTCGAGCGTAGCTCGACAAGAGAATTCGCTGCACGCGCAGGTCTTTCAGAGGCTGTGTCAAAACTTATCTTTCGCCCCTTCGGGGCTGGTCGCATTTCTACATTTACCCAGCGCT
>JAFDVW010000006.1:147-158512 GCA_018268755.1 Acidobacteriota bacterium | reverse complement strand
GTCGACGCGGTGCGCGCCGCCGGCCACGACGTTGCGATCCACGGCATCGAGCGCGGCGACGCGGCCGCGCTGCGGGCCGAGCGGCTGGCCTTCGAGACCGCCTACGGGCTGCCCTGCCGCGGCATGCGCATGCACTACCTGCACCCCGACGCGTCGCTGCTCGCGCGGCTGGCCGAAGCGGGTTATGCCTGGGACTCTTCGCTGCGCGGCGACGGCCCCGCGCACGACGTCGGCCCGCTGCAGGCCTTCCCGGTGCACCTGATGGACGGGGATATCATGCTCGCGGGCCGGCGCCACCAGGGGGTGGACCTCGCCGCCGCGCTCGAACGCACGCAGCAGCGGCTGCAGCAGCTGGCCGCGGCCGGCGTGGACTACGCGAGCCTGCTGTTCCACGACCGCTACTTCAGCGCCGGCCACCGGACCTGGCGCAACTGGTACTGCGGCACGCTTGCCTGGGCGCGCGCGCAGGGCTTCGGCTTCTGCAGCTACGAGGAGGCGGTGGCCGAACGCGCGGCCGGGAAGCGAAGGACATGAAGAGCCTCGTCACGGTGCTGGGCGCGCGCCCGCAGTTCATCAAGGCCGGCGTCGTCTCCGACGCGCTGCGCGCCGGCGGCGTGCTGCGCGAGGTGCTGGTCCACACCGGCCAGCACCACGACGCGAACATGTCCGACGTCTTCTTCGCCGAGCTGGGCCTCGCGAAGCCGGCGCACACGCTGGGCATCCACGGCGGCCGGCATGGCGAGATGACCGGCCGCATGCTGGAGGCGATCGAGCGCGTGCTGCTGGCCGAGCGGCCGGCCGCGGTGCTGGTCTACGGCGACACCAACTCGACGCTGGCCGGCGCGCTGGCGGCGGTGAAGCTGCACATCCCGGTGGCGCATGTCGAAGCCGGCCTGCGCAGCTTCAACCGGCGCATGCCGGAAGAGATCAACCGCGTGATGACGGACCATCTTTCGGACGTGCTGTTCTGCCCGACCGATACCGCCATCGCCAACCTGAAGAACGAAGGCATCACCCAGGGCGTTTACCTCACCGGCGACGTCATGCTCGATGCCGTGCTCAGCTACCGTCCGGTCGCGGAGAAGCGTTCGCGGGTGCTCAAGCAGCTGGATTTGCGCAGCAAGGAGTATGTGCTGTTGACCGTGCATCGCGCGGAAAACACCGACTCGAATGAGCGGATCGAAGAGATCGTCGATCTCCTCATGCGCCTGCAGCAACCGGTGGTGTTTCCCATCCACCCGCGTACTCGCCACAAACTGGCGAGCACGCGTTCCTTGCGAGGTCTGGCCAAGTTGCTGTTTGAGGCCAAACATATGCGGGTGATTGATCCGGTCTCCTATCTCGACATGCTGGCGCTGGAAGACAACGCCCGCCTGGTGATGACGGATTCCGGCGGCGTGCAGAAAGAAGCCTATTTCCTCGGCGTGCCCTGCCTCACCCTGCGGGAGGAGACGGAGTGGGTCGAGACTTTAGAAGGCGGTTGGAACCGTCTGGTCGGCGCTGACCCCAAGCGCACGGTGCCTATCGTAAACAGTTTGTGGAACAACAACGGCATGCGTCCAGTGGGACGTCCGAACCTGGCCGCCTTTGGCGGCGGCAAGTCGGCGGCCTTCATGGTGCAGAAGTTGATGAAAGAAGTCCGTTAAGGGGATCAGGAGCTTATGGCACAGAAAAAAGTAATGGTCACTGGGGCAGCAGGTTTTTTGGGGTCACATCTCACCGACTCGCTGTTGAAGAGCGGTTATCACGTGATCGGCGTGGACAACTTATCGCACGGTTCGCTGGAGAACCTGAAAGACGCGCGCAGCAATGCTAATTTCGAGTTTCATCAGCAGGATGTCTGCGACCTCGACGGCCTCCGCAAGATCAGCGCCGGCGTTTCCATGATCGCCCATCTGGCGGCGTTCAAGATTCCCCGCTACGGCAAGGCCATCGACACCCTGCTGATCAATGCGCAGGGCAGCCACAGCGTACTGCAGCTGGCGGTCGAACTGAAGGCCAAGTTCATGCTGGCCTCGACCTCCGACGTCTACGGCAAGAACCCCAAGATTCCGTTCTCGGAAGAAGATGATTCCGTCATCGGTCCTTCCACCGTGGCCCGCTGGTCTTATGCCGCTTCCAAGATGTTTGACGAGCACCTGGCGCTGGCTTATGCCGATGCCTACGGCATTCCAGTCAGCATCGTGCGCATCTTCGGATCTTACGGTCCGCGGCAGAACCTGACCTGGTGGGGCGGTCCGCAGTCGGTGTTTATCGGCGCCATCCTGCGCGGGGAGACCATTCCGATTCACGGCGACGGGTTGCAGACGCGCAGCTTCACGTTCTGCTCCGACACCGTGGCCGGCTTGCACGCAGTGCTGGAGAACGGCCCGTCCGGCGAGATCTTCAATATCGGCAGCAACGAAGAGATCTCCATCGTGGAACTGGCCAAGCTGATCCACAAGCTTTCCGGAGTGAAAGAAGAACTGAAGCTGAGCTTCACCCCTTATAACGAAATTTCCGCCGGCCGCAAGTATGAAGATGTTCGCCGCCGCGTTCCGGATACCAGCAAGGCCAAGCGCATGCTGGGCTTCGAAGCCAAGGTGAAGGTGGCCGACGGCTTGAAGCGCACCATTGAGTGGCAGCGCGCGCTGCAGGAAGTAGAGTTGGCTCCCGCGGGGGCCCGGTAAAGCGAAGGTCGCCCGACGCCCTCCCAGGCAGTTCGTGATTGAGCCAACCAACATGAGTTCTTACCAACAATCCGGTTCTTCTGTGATGGTCGAGCCGCTTCCGCCGGTGGCTACAGGACCCGCGCCCGCCAAGGGTTTGCGCGGAGTCCTTACCCGCTGGTGGGTGGCGTTTTCGGCCTCGGCGGTCTTCGTGGTCAGTGGCCATTTGCTGATCAAATTCGGGCTGAATGCGGCCGCTGCGCATCCCGTGACCGCCGGCGCAATAGGAAAGATTTTGCACATTGTGTTGCAACCTGAGGTCTTTGTCGGCCTGTTGATTTATGGCCTGGGTTCGGCGTGCTGGATCGTGGCTGTGGCCCAGCAGGAGATCAGCTTTCTATATCCTTTGTCTAGTTTGAATTACGTGCTGGTCGCCGGCGCGAGTGTGCTTTTCTTTCACGAAGCAATTTCCAGCAAGCGGGGCTGGGGTTTGGCCCTCATCGTGCTTGGAATGATTTTAATGAACCGCAAAACTAAGGGCACTGCACAATGAATCCCAAGGTCATGATTTGGGCCAGCGTGGTGCTTAGCGCGGTCGCACAGATTTGTTTAAAGCACGGACTGAACCGCATGCGTGCAAGCTCGAGCCAGCGCTCGGGAGTGGCAGGCATGGTGATGAATGTCGCCAGCCAGCCCTTTGTGTGGATGTGGGGAATCAGTTTTGTGGCAGCCACCGGACTCTGGCTGCTTGGTCTGCAGAAGCTGGAATTGTCCTACGCCTACCCCCTGGTCAGCTTCGGTTACGTACTGGTGAACATTCTTTCAGCGATCTTTTTCCACGAGCGCGTGGACCGCAACCGCTGGATTTCGGTTGCCGTCATTTGCGCCGGCGTGATGATGATCGCTGGTAGCTAATCGAAAAAACAAAAAGTGGACACAGGAAGCCAGAACGATCCTATGCGTGTAGGCATTATTGGCGGTGGCATCACCGGCCTGACCGCGGCGTTTTATTTGCAGCGCGCCGGGGTGCAGACCACCATTCTCGAAGGCCGTCCCGAACTGGGCGGTCTGTCGTCCTATTTCAACTTCGGGCCCTTTTCCTGGGACAAGTTCTACCACTGCATTCTGACCTCGGACACTCCGCTGCTGCAGTTGGTCGACGACCTGGGCTTAACCCCGGAGCTGCGCTGGACGGAGACCAAAGTCGGCTTCTACTCCGACCAGAAGCTCTATTCCATGAGCAGCTCGCTCGACTTTCTGATGTTTCCTCCGCTGAGCGTGTGGCAGAAGATGCGGCTGGGCGCGGGTATCCTTTATACCTCGCGCATCCAGGACGGACGCCCGCTGGAGAAGTTCCTGGCCTCCGACTGGCTCAAGAAGATTTTCGGGGAAAAGAACTACGCCAAGATGTGGGGGCCGCTGCTCAAGTGCAAGCTGGGCGCCTGCCGGGAAGAAGCTTCCGCGGCGTTCATCTGGGCAACGATTGCGCGCCTCTATTCCACGCGCGACAAGAACAGCAGCCAGAAGGAGCGGCTCGGCTACGTGCGCGGCGGTTACCGCACCGTCTGCCTGAAGCTGGTGGAAGAAATTGAACGGATGGGTGGCACCATCCTGAAGAACATGCCGGTCGAGCAGCTGATTTCCACGGCCGACGGCGGCCTGGATGTCATCTCGCAAAAACAGTGCCTGCATTTTGATCGGGTCATCGCCACCATCCCCAGCCGTCCGCTGTTGCAGGCTGCTCCGCAGCTCTCGCCGGCCACGGCCCGCAAGCTCACCGAGATCAAGTATCTCGGCATCGTCTGCTATGCGCTGGTGCTCAAGCGCAAGCTGAGTCCTTACTACGTAACCAACCTCACGGACGAAGACCTGCCCTTCACGGGCATTATCGAGATGAGCAATCTCATCTCGGGAGAAGAGACCGCGGGACGGCACCTGGTTTATCTGCCGAAGTACACCGCGCCCAACGATCCCTTGTTCGCCGCCGGCGAAGAAGAGATCTGGCAATTGTTCTGGAAGAACCTGAAGCGAGTTTTCCCGGACCTCGATCCCAGCGAGATCGAACAGAAGTACCTGTTCCGGGAACGGTTCGTGCAGCCCGTCCCTGTGTTGCACTATTCGGATTTAGTGCCTGAGATGCAGACCAATGTGCCTGGACTGCTGCTGGCGAACACCACTCAAATTATCAACTCCACGCTGAACAACAACGCCATGGTGAAGATCGCTCGCCAGGCGGTGACGCATATCGTGGAGTCCTCCTCGAACCCTTCGGCGCCGTCCCCCGTGGTGGCTGGAGATGAGATTTCTGACGCTGTGCCGGTGACGCAATGACCGGTAAAGCAAGTAGCACAGCAGTCCAGCTGGCGGGCGTTTCGGCGTCCGCAACTGACCTTATCGCTTTCGGAATGACGGAGAAGAAAATGCGTAATTTGTATCGCACCCTGGCTGTGATGGCCACATTGTTCCTGCTGTTGGGACTGGTATCGGTTCCCGCTGCCGCCCAGAGCTGCCCGTGCAGCATTTGGAGCCCCAGCGCCACGCCCAGCGTGGCTGACAGCGGAGACCCGAGCCCCGGCGAGTACGGCGTCCGTTTCCGCGCCGACGTGGACGGCTCGGTCACCGGCATCCGCTTCTATAAGAGCGCGGCCAATACCGGCACCCACACCGGGAGCTTGTGGAGCAACACGGGCACCTTGCTGGCCACCGCGACCTTTACCAGTGAGTCGGGCTCGGGCTGGCAGCAGGTCAACTTCTCCACGCCCGTGGCGGTGACGGCGGGCACGACCTACGTCGCGTCCTATTTCACGCCGACCGGCCATTATTCCTACGACACGAGCTATTTCTCCAGCAACGGCACGGACAACCCGCCTTTGCATGCGTTGGTGAACGGTCTGGACGGCGCCAATGCCGTCTTCGCCTATAACTCGACCAGCATTTTTCCCACCTCCAGCTACAGCGCCTCGAACTATTGGGTGGACGTGGTCTTCACCACCACCGCCCCGGCTGCGGGCCCGGTGGTGACGTCGTTCTCGCCGGCCAATGGCCTGGCGTCGGTCAATACTTCAGCCGCCGTGACCGCGACCTTCAACGGTCCGGTGGATTCTTCGACCGTCAACAACAACACTTTCCAGTTGCTCGACGCTTCGAACAACGTGGTGGCCGCCTCCGTCACCTATAACAGCACCACGTATACGGCCACGCTGCAGCCGTCCAGCGCGCTGAACCAGTCGACCAATTACACCGCCATCGTGAAAGGCGGCTCGACCGATCCGCGCATCAAGAACCCGACCGGAACGGCCATGGGCGCGAACGTGACCTGGTCCTTCGCTACGGTGAATCCTCCCGGAGCCTGCCCCTGCACGGTCTGGACCTCTTCGGCGACTCCGGCGGCGGTGGACAGCAACGATCCCAGCTCCGGCGAGTTTGGCGTGCGGTTCCGCTCCGACCTCAACGGATACATCACCGGCATCCGCTTCTATAAGAGTGCGGCCAATACCGGTACGCATATCGGCAATTTGTGGAGCAATGACGGCAGCACTCTGCTGGCGACCGCGACCTTCAGCAATGAATCGGCCTCGGGCTGGCAGCAGGTGAACTTCTCCTCCCCGGTGGCGGTGACGGCGGGCACGACTTACGTGGCCTCGTACTTCACGCCCACAGGACACTATTCGTTCGATTCCAATTACTTCACCTCCAGCGCAACCGACAATGCGCCGCTGCATGCTTTGGCCAACGGCACCGACGGCAACAACGGGGTGTTTGGCTATGGCAGCGTCAGCGCCTTCCCGACCTCCTTCTATGGCGCGGCCAACTACTGGGTGGACGTGGTTTTCAATACGACCATCGCAACTCAGCCCCCGGTGGTGACTTCGTTTACCCCGGCCAACGGTTCGTCGGGAGTCAATACCGGCGTGGCGGTGACCGCGACCTTCAACAAGGCGATTGATCCCAGCAGCCTTACCAGCAGCAGCTTTGTCCTGTTGGACAGCAACAACAGCCCGGTGGGCGCAAGTCTGGCTTACAACTCTTCCACGCTGACTGCGACCTTGCAGCCCAACACCACGTTGGCCGCGGGCGCTGCCTACACCGCGATCGTGCGCGGAGGCGGGGTGAAAGACACCACGGGCACGGCGCTGGCCGCGAGCGTTTCCTGGTCATTCAACACCGCGTCGTCCACGCAGGCCCCGGTCGTGACCGGCTTCACGCCTGCCAACGGCGCGTCGGGCGTGAGCAATACGTCCGCGGTGACCGTCAGCTTCAGCAAGGCGATCGACCCAACCACTCTGAACGGCAGCACCTTCCAGTTGTTCGACGCTTCGAACAACCAGGTGGCGGCCGCCATCAGCTACAACACCTCGACCCTGACGGCGAGCTTGCAGCCGACCAATGCACTGGCGGTCTCCAGCACCTACTCCGTCGTCGTGCGCGGCGGCACGGCCGACCCGCGAGTCAAGGACACCTCCGGCACGGCGCTGGCGTCGAACATTACCTGGACCTTCACCACCAACAGCGTGTCCAGTTCGACTTCCGGTTGCCCCTGCACCATCTGGAACCAGACCTCTACCCCGGTCAATGTGGACTCGAACGAATCCACTTCGGTGGAACTGGGCGTCAAGTTCAAGGCGGACGTGGACGGCTTGATCACCGGTATCCGCTACTACAAGGGGGTCAATAACCAGGGAACGCACGTGGGAAATCTGTGGACCACGGGCGGCTCTTTGCTGGCCACGGCCACCGGTACGGGCGAGACCGCCTCGGGCTGGCAGCAGATCATGTTCAACACCCCGGTTTCCATCACCGCGGGTACCACTTACGTGGCTTCGTACTTTGCTCCGGACGGGCACTATGCCTTCGATCAGAATGCCTTCACCACCGGAATCGACAATCCTCCGGTGCACATTCTGTCGAGTGCGGCTGCGGGCGGCAACGGTGTCTACAACTACGGCGCTTCCAGCACCTTCCCCAACCAGAGCTATAACGCCAGCAACTATTGGGTCGACATCATTTACATTCCCAACAACTCGACCAACCCGCCGCGGGTGATCGCAACCACTCCCGCGACCGGAAGCACCGGCGTGAGCATTGGAACTTCGGTCAGCGCGCAGTTCAATGAGCCGATCGATGCCACCACGCTTAACACCAGCACTTTTGTGATCACCGACGCCTCGAACAACGTCGAGCCGGGCACGGTCTCGTTCGTTTCCTCTTCCTCCACGGTGACCTTCAAGCCCACGGGAAGCCTGGTTCCGACCACGACCTATACGGCGACGTTGACCACCGGGGTGAAGGACATCTTCGGCAACGCCTTGGCAGCGCCGGTCAGCTGGACCTTCACCACGGCGGCCGCCCCCGCCAACAGCGGTCCGGGTGGACCGATCCTGGTCATCTCCTCGGCGGCCAATCCGTTCAGCCGCTACTACGGGGAAATCCTCTACACCGAAGGGCTGAACGCCTTCACGGTGCAGGACATCTCGACCGTTACCGCGTCCACGCTCACTGCCTATGACACGGTGATCCTGGGCGACATCTCGTTGACCTCGTCCAACGTCTCCATGCTGACCAGCTGGGTGAACGGCGGCGGACGTCTGATCGCGATGCATCCTGACAAGCAGTTGGCTGGCCTGCTCGGTCTGACGGCGACCTCCAATACCTTGTCCGACCAGTATCTGCTGGTCAACAATGCGTATGGCCCGGGTGTTGGCATCGTGGGCGAGACCATCCAGTTCCACGGCACCGCCGATCTCTATACTCTGAACGGCGCCACCTCCTTCGCCACGCTGTACTCTTCCGCTTCGACCCCGACCACGTCTCCGGCCGTCACTTGGGTAAATGCCGGCGCCGGTCAGGCCGCGGCCTTTACCTATGACCTGGCCCGCTCCGTGGTTTATACCCGCCAGGGCAATCCGGCCTGGTCAGGGCAGGACCGCGACGGCTACATTGACCCGGCGGTGGGTTCCGGACAGATTCGTTCGGATGACCTCTACTGGGGCAACGCGACCTTCGATCCCCAGCCCAACTACGTGGACCTGAACAAAGTGCAGATCCCGCAGGCCGACGAGCAGCAGCGCCTGCTGACCAATCTGATTCAGCAGATGAATCAGAACAAGAAGCCTCTGCCCCGCTTCTGGTATTTCCCCAGCGGGTTCAAGGCAGTGGTGATCATGACCGGTGACGACCACAACGTGGGCGGAACCTCCGGCCGCTTCAACAAGTACATCGCTGCCAGCGCTTCCGGATGCTCGGTGGCCGACTGGCAGTGCGTACGCGCGACCTCGTATGTGTTCCCTCTGACGCCGATTCCAGACTATGCGTCGTATGTTTCGCAGGGTTTTGAAATCGCCAACCACACCGACAATTCACCGACCTGCACCAACTTCACCCCGGCTTCGCTCGAATCGGCCATCACAGCGCAGCTGGCGGAGATGGCGCTCAGCTACCCGAGCAACCCGGTCTCAAAGACCAGCCGCACCCACTGCGTGCTGTGGTCGGATTACGACACCGAACCGCAGATCCTGCTGAACCATGGCGTACGCTTCGACACCAGTTACTACTACTGGCCTGATCCGTTTGTGCAGGGCCGTTCCGGTGTATTCACCGGTTCCGGCATGCCGATGCGTTTTGCCGACCGCAATGGCAACACCTTCGACGTGTTCCAGGCGACCACCCAGATGCCCGACGAAGACACCTGGGACTACGATCCGGCAATCTCCACGCTGCTCGATAACGCGCTGGGTTCGCAGGGTTATTACGGCGCCTTCACCATGAACATGCACACCGACCAGGCAGAATCGGCCGGTTCGGATGCCATCGTGGATGCGGCCCAGGCGCGCAGCGTGCCGATCGTTTCCTCGCTCCAGATGCTGACCTGGTTGGATGGCCGCAACGCCTCCTCCTTCAGCAACTTCGGCTGGAATGGCAGCACCTTAACCTTCACCTTGAATGCCAACAGCGCCGCCCGCAACCTGCAGGCGATGTTGCCGGTCAATTCGAGTGCAGGCACCTTGATCAGCCTGACCCGCGGATCGACCAGCGTGAGCTACACCACGCAGGTCATCAAGGGTCTGACCTACGCGGTCTTCACCGGAACGGCCGGATCCTACTCCGCCAAGTATGGTGCGGGTGGCGCCTACTCCATCTCCGGTACCTTGACTGGTCCTGGAGCCATTGGGGCGACGGTGAAGGTGACGGGTACCTCGACGGCGACGGTAACCTCGGATCCTTCCGGCAATTACTTCATCAGCGGCCTGGCCAACGGCACCTACACGGTGACGCCGACCAAGTCGGCTTATACCTTCAGCCCCACGACCCGTAGCGTCAGCATCAGCGGCGCGGCGGTGACCGGAGTGAACTTCTCGTCGGTGGTGACGCCGACCTACACCGTGTCCGGATCGATCAGCGGGCTGGGCGGTCCATTCGCCGCAGTCAAGCTGAGCAATTCCTCCAATACCTACAACGTAGTGGCGGACAGCGCCGGCAACTTCATCTTCAACGGGGTCTTCAGCGGCACTTACACGCTGACCCCCTCGACCAGTGGATACAGCTTTAGCCCGACTACGCGGAGCGTCACGGTCAGCAGCGCCAACGTGAGTGGCTTGACCTTCACTTCGGCAGTGGTGACGTCTTCGGTTGTGGCGCAGGACACGGTCGTCTACAAGGACAGCGCATCGTCCTCCACCACCATCACCACGCCGGCGTTCTCTACGACGCTAGCCAACGAATTGTTGTTGGCCTTCGTGGCCGGCGACAATTCCGGCAGCGGGCCGAATACCACGGTGACCGGGCTTAGCGGAGCAGGCGTGACCTGGGTATTGGTGCAGCGCACCAACGCCCAGCTCGGCACAGCTGAGATCTGGCGGGCCATGGCTTCTCAGCCTCTGAATAACGCTACGGTGACGGCGACCTTCTCGGTTCCGGTCACGGTCTCCTCGCTTACCATCGTCAGTTTCAGCGGCGTTGATTTCTCCGGAACCAATGGATCCGGAGCAATCGGGGCAGTGGGAAGCGGGAATGACGACATTGGCGCTCCCATCGCCAGCCTGGTCACGACCCGCAACAATTCCTGGGTCTACGGCGTGGGCTACGACTGGGATTCCGATATCGCGCGCACTCCGGGAACCAACCAGAGCATCGTTCACCAATATCTGCCGGCCAATAACACCTTCTGGGTGCAGAAGCAGAATTCCGCCATCGCCACCAAGGGAACCACGGTGACGATTGACGATTCCGCTCCGACCTCGGACCGTTACAACCTGAGCATCGTGGAAATTCTGCCCATCGCTCCCAAGTACAACGTTTCCGGGACCATCAGCGGAGGCGGCGGCAATGGGGCGACGGTGACGGCGAGCGGAGATGGTTCCGCCACTGCGACGGCCGACAGCTCAGGCGCCTTTACGCTGACCGGGCTGGCAGCGGGCAACTACACCATCACGCCCAGCAAGACGGGATATACCTTCTCTCCGACTTCGCGGAGTGTGACGGTGAGCAATGCCAACATTACGGGCCAGACCTTTACCTCGACGGCAGTGGCGGTCCCGGGTTTTAGTCCGGTCAGCCTGACCTTTGCCGACCAGCTGATCAATACCTCGAGCGCAACCCAGTCGGTAGTGTTGACCAACGCCGGCGCCGCCAGCATGACGATCAGCAGTACTTCGATCACCGGCGCCAACTCCGGTGACTTCTCCCGCACCACCACTTGCGGTTCGACTCTGGCGGTGAACGCGAGCTGTACCTTCACCATTACGTTCCGCCCAACGGCCTCGGGCGCGCGCACGGCAAATCTGTCGGTGAGTGACAACGCTCCCGGCAGCCCGCATACGGTAGTCCTGTCCGGCAACGGCACGGCGCCGATCGCCAGCCTGTCGCCGACCTCGGTGGCTTTCGGGGTGCAGGCGGTCAACACGACGAGCCCTGCTTCCACTGTCACCCTGACCAATACCGGGACGGCCAGCCTGACCATCAGCAGCACCTCGATCACGGGTACCAATTCCACCAACTTTGCGCGTACTACCACCTGCGGTTCCACCCTGGCTGTAGGTGCCAGCTGTACCTTCAACGTCACATTTACTCCTTCTGCGAGCGGCTCGCGCAGCGCGTCGCTGTCGGTGAGTGACAGCGCTTCGGGTAGCCCGCATACAGTGGCCCTCACCGGAACCGGCACGGGTGTTGCGGTGACGCCCACGAGTATCGCGTTTGGCAACCAGAACCTTGCTACCACCAGTTCGGCGCAGGTCGTTACCCTGCGCAATGTCGGGACCTCGACCCTCACGGGAATCAGCACTTCCTTTACCGGTTCGAACACCTCCGATTTTGCCCGTACCACGACATGCGGAACTTCGCTGGCCGCCAACGCCAGCTGCACCATCAGCGTGACCTTCACGCCGACGGCCATCGGGGCGCGCTCGGCGACGCTGCGCATCGCCAACTCCGATCCCACCAGCCCGCAGCAGGTGACCCTTACCGGCACTGGCTTAGGGGCGACGGCCAGCTTGTCGGCCAGTTCGGTGGCTTTTGGCAACCAGCAGGTCAACACCAACAGCAGCACCCGTTCGGTCACGTTGACCAACAATGGCAACGCCAACCTGACTATCAACAGCACGTCGATTACGGGCACGAACTCGGCGGACTTCACCCGCACCACAACTTGCGGCTCGACCCTGGCAGCAGGATCGAGCTGTACCTTTACCTTGACCTTCCGCCCCGGGGCCTCGGGTTCTCGTAGCGCTTCGCTCTCTATCACCGACAGCGCTTCGGGAAGCCCCCACACCGTGTCTCTGACTGGCACCGGAGTCGGAGTCACGGTTTCGCCGAGCAGTCTGGCTTTCGGCAATCAGGCGCGTAACACCACCAGCTCGGCGCGGACGGTGACCCTCACCAATGTCGGAACGACGACGCTGACGGGCATCAATATCTCGATTACGGGAAGCAGCTCCACCATGTTCTCGCAGACCAACACCTGCGGGACCAGCCGGACGGCGGGAACTAGCTGCACCATCAGCGTGACCTTCCGTCCCACGTCCACCGGATCGAAGTCGGCCACGCTCAACATCGTGAATTCGGACCCCACCAGTCCCCAACAAGTTACCTTGACGGGGAATGGCACCTAGCCAATACTTTATGGTTGGCGCCCCCAAGCCAAACGTCGGACTGGGCAAAAAACCATGAATCCATTCAATCGCAACAAATTGTTCCTGGGGCTGGCTCTGGCCGCGGCTCTGGTGGCCCCGGCAGCCGCCCAGGAACCGTCTAAAGCGCAGGACAAGAAGGCCGATTCGGCTGCGGCCCCGGCCACTGCCCCGGCCCGCACCAGCGATGACTCGTTCGTGATCGGCGCGGACGACGTCATTGCCATCAATGTCTGGAAGGAGCCGGACCTTTCCCGCTCCATCCCGGTGCGTTCCGACGGCAAAATCACGCTGCCACTGATCGGGGAAGTGCAGGCCGCAGGTAAAACGCCCCACCAGCTGGAAGTCGAACTGGTCGGCAAGCTGCAGAACTTCATTTCCGAGCCGGAAGTGACGGTGATTGTGCAGGACGTTCGCAGCCAGCGCTTCAATATCCTGGGGCAAGTCGCGAAACCCGGATCGTATCTCCTGACCAGCTCCACCACGGTGCTGGACGCCATCGCGATGGCGGGCGGTTTCCGCGACTTTGCCAAGAAAAAGTCGATCTACGTGCTGCGGCAGAACTCCGACGGCACCCAGGTCCGCTTGCCCTTCAACTACAGCGACGTGATCAAAGGGCAGAATTTCGAGCAGAATGTGAAGCTCAAACCGCGCGACACCGTCGTCATCCCCTAAATGAAAATGCTTCGCTTGTCTTTATCGTTGGCCATGCTTCTGGCGGCCGGGAATGCCTTTTCCCAGGTCGACTCCGCCGCTGCTCCGGCCGGGACGGGTGGCTCCTACGAAGACCGCATGGTGACCCCCGAGCTGGTCGGGGGAGGGCCGAGCCTGGCGTTCGCCTCGGAGACGCCACGCACCAATTACCTCCACTTGGGTCTCACGGTGGGCGCCGGATATGACGACAACGTATTCCCTGGGGCGGACCCCAAGGTAAGCGACTTCAGTTATTCCATCTGGCCGAGCATCGCCTTGCAGCAATCGCGGGCGCGCTTGAATTGGACTCTTTCCTATAGTCCGGGTTTCACCTTTTATCAGAAGGTCACCGAGCGCAATGAGGCGGACCACAACTTCTCGGCCAACCTCGAGTACCGGTTGAGTCCGCATGTCACCATGAGCTTGCGCGACGCCTTTACCAAGAGCTCCAGCCCGTTCAGCGCGGGCCTGCAGAATCCCGGCGACCCAGGCTCGGTCCCGACTCGTCCAGTGGACATCGTTCCCCCGCTGGCCGACCGGCTCAGCAACATTGGGACGGCGGGTCTGAGCTATCAGTTCGCGGCCAATGGCATGATCGGTGCCAGCGCGACTTTCTCGAATCTGTACTACCCCGACTTGTCGCAAGCCCCGGGACTGTATAACTCCAGTTCGAAGGGCATCCAGGGTTATTACAACCATCGTCTTTCCGGGAAGCACTACATCGGCGCGACTTATCAGTTCCAGCAGCTGTTATCCGACCCGAGCATCTCGGAGACCTACGCGCACAGCGTGATGTTTTTCTATACCTATTACCTGCAGACCAACACCTCGCTTTCGTTTTTCGGCGGTCCTGAGCACACCGAGACCGACGGGGTGGCCCCGACGCCGCTCAAATCGTGGTCTCCCGGGGGCGGCGTGAGTCTGGCCTGGCAAGGCGTGCACACCAGCCTGAACACCAGTTTTTCACGACGCATCAGTGAAGGCGCGGGATTGTCTTCGGCGGTGCGGGCCCAGTCGGCCGAGGCCTCGATTCGCCGCCTGTTGGCCAAGCACCTGACCGGCTCTTTGTCCGCCAGCTATTCCGACACCACGCTGCTCGACACCACGGTGGCGGGCGGCAATGGTCACACCATTTCCGGCACCGCCGCCCTGCAGCAGGGCTTGGGCGACCATTTGAGCGTGGGTTTCGCCTACACCCGCTTGCACCAGAACTACAGCAACATCGCAGCCCTCTCCGCCAATCCGGACCGCAACCGTTACTGGTTCTCGCTGTCCTACGAATTTGTCCGACCGCTGGGAAGGTAAAGGTGGATATGTCTTACGATTTGGAAGATAAGCCGGAGCAGAGTTTCACGTTCGAACAGGCCAAGGAATTGGTCCGCCGGCGTCTGTGGCTTTTCCTGGTTCCGCTGTTCGCCGTGTGGTTCGTGGTGTGGAGCGCGAGCTGGGTCCTGCCCTCGATGTATCGTTCGAGCACGCTGATCCTGGTGGAACGGCCCACGGTGGCCCCCAGTATTGTGGCCCCGACGGTGACCGACAGCCTGCAAGACCGCCTGCAGAGCATCTCACAGCAGATCCAGAGCCGCACCCGCCTGGCCTACATCATCGAAAGCCAGAACCTCTATCCGCAGGATCGGGCCAAGAAGTCGGCGGACGAACTGGTGGAGCGGATGCGCAAAGACATCGAAGTCGAGTTGGTCCGCACTCCAGGCACCGAGCAGCTGAACGCATTCAATGTCAGCTTTTCCTCGCGCGATCCGCGAGTGGCGCAACAGGTTACCAGCGAGCTGACCAACTTGTTCATTACCGAGAACCTGGAACTCACCACCAAGCGTTCCACCGACACCACCGATTTTCTGGAAAGTCAGCTGGATGAGGCGCGGAAGTCGCTCAGTGAGCAAGAAGAAAAAGTACGGCAGTTCAAGGATCAGCATCTGGGCGAGTTGCCCGGACAATTGCAGAGCAACCTGCAAATCCTGAGCGGACTGCAGAACCAGCTAGGCGAGGAACAGGGCTCTTTGAATCGCGCCAAGCAGCAAAATGTGTACCTGGAATCGCTGCTCAGCCAGTACCGCATGCAGGCCAAGTCCTACGGCGCGGGTGACAAGGACTCCGCCGGCATTCAAGATTACGACAAGGAGTTGGACCGTCTGCGGGCGCAGCTGGCTGATGTCAGCTCGCACTACACCGACCGCCATCCCGACGTACGCAAGCTGAAAGAGCAGATCGCCCGTACCGAGAAAATGAAGGCCCAGGCCGAAGCCAGCCTGAAAAACAATCCAGCGACGGCTTCTTCAGACGTTACCTCGGTACCCGGTCAGCCGATTACCCCGGCCGTGGAGCTGGAAAGCCAGCTGAAGGTCAATCGCATTGAAATTGCCAACCGGGAACGCACCATTCAGGATTTACGGGCTCAGATCGGTGAGTACCAGGGCCGCCTGAATCGGGAGCCGGTGCGCGAGCAGCAGCTGACCGACCTGACCCGTAACTACGAGCAAACCAAGGCCAATTACGACTCTTTGCTGCAAAAGAAGAATGCCTCGCAGTTGGCCACCAACCTGGATCTGCGGCAGCAGGGCGAGCATTTCCGGGTCCTGGATCCGCCTAGTTTGCCCACCAAACCTTACTCTCCCAACCGTCTCAAACTGAGCGGCATCGGATTGTTTGCCGGCTTGGTCCTGGGCGCCCTGATTACTGGGGGGGCTGAATTGTTGGACGACCGCCTGTACAATGAGAAGCAGTTCAAAGATCTGCTTCCCGTGGGTATCATCGCGGAAATCCCCACGGTGGCCACGCTGGAGGAGCAGGCAGAGCAGAAAAAGGGCCTGCTAATCGGCCGGGTCGCGGCCGCTATGGTGGTTATGTTCATTGTGGTGGGAAGCGCCATCAGCTATCTGCACGGTTAAGTTCAGTCCAAATGTATAAAAGCTTTTACAAGCTACAGCGCAATCCCTTCGAGATCACTCCGGACCCGTCGTTTCTGTTTCCTACCCGGAGACACAATGAGGCTCTGGCCTCGTTGTACTACGGCGTGCGCCGCCACAAGGGGTTCGTGGTCCTGACCGGAGAAGTGGGTACCGGCAAGACTTTGCTGGTGCGCTGCCTTTTGCAGTTGTTGAAGGGAAGCAACATCGCCTACGCGTACATCTTCAACAGCCGCCTTTCTTCGCAGGACTTCCTGCAGTACATTGCCGGCGATCTGGGGCTGCGCATAACCGGTAAGAGCAAGAGCGAGTTATTGCTTGAGTTGAGCAGCTATCTGATTGCCCGCCATCAGCGCAAACTGACCACGGTGCTGGTCGTGGACGAAGCCCATCACTTGTCGGCTGATGTGCTGGAAGAAATCCGCTTGCTGACCAACCTGGAGACCTCGCAGGGCAAGTTGCTGCAGATCCTTCTCGTCGGGCAGCCCGAGCTGGACGACAAGCTGGATTCCCGCGAACTGCGCCAGCTGAAACAGCGCATTGCCCTGCGCTCGCACCTGGAGCCCATGAGCGAAGAGGAAACCATTGGCTACATCCAGCGCCGTCTGCAACTGGCCGGCGCCGGCATGAACGGCAGCGAACTGTTTCCCCGCCAGACCATCGCGGAAGTGTTCCGCTATTCCCGCGGGATTCCCCGCCTGATCAATACGATTTGCGAAAACAGCCTGGTGAACGCTTATGCCCGGCAGCTCCGGAGTGTCACGCCGGAGATTGTGGAAGAAGTCGCGGTGGATTTCCGACTGAATGTGGCCTATACCCCTCCTCCGGCCGACAACAATAACCAGGATGAAGTGTCGCAGGCTGTCAACACTCTTCTCCAATTGCGCGACCATTTGCAGGACTTGCGGTTGCGTGAACGGGAAGCGGCGCTGACGGTGATGCCCGGAGTCAGAAAGCAATGAGTCGTATATTTGAGGCGTTACAGAGGTCGGAGCCGGAAACGGCCACCTTTGAGTTTCCTCAGGTCATCGCGGACCTGAAGGCGTCATTGGGAGAGTTTCCCGAGACCGCCGAGTTCGGCACGGGTCTGCCGCCGCAGGCCGAAGCTGAGCCCGAGGCCACTCCGGAGGCGCCACCAGCCGATCTTTCCCGCTTCCGCACCCTGAACCTTACCGTGCCGCAGCAGGGCCGCATCGTTACCCTTACCGACAAGGAAAGCCTGGGCGCGGAAAAGTTTCGCTTCCTGGGCGTGCGCCTGCGCCAGCTGCAGCAGAGCCGCCAGCTCAAGAAGCTCCTGATCACCAGCACCGTCCCGGAAGAAGGGAAGAGCATGATCTCGGCCAATCTGGCCGTGACCCTGGCCCGCAAGAAGAACCAGAAGGTGTTGCTGATCGACGGCGATCTGCGCCGTCCCGTGCTTGCCCCTCGCTTCGGGGCCAGCACCCTGGCTGGACTGAGTGAGTGGCTGCAAGAGGCGCCTCGCCCCATCGAGAATATTTACCGTCTGGAGCCTGCAGGGTTCTGGTTTCTGCCCGCTGGCCGGACCCCGGAACATCCCCTGGAACTGATGCAGTCGGGCCGCCTCTCCACCCTGTTGGACCACCTGGCCCACTGGTTCGACTGGATCGTGATTGACTCTCCCCCCATCCTCCCCCTGGCCGATACGACGCTATGGACCCGGTTGGCGGATGGCATGCTTCTTGTTGCAAGAGAAGGAGTTACGGAGAAACGGCAGCTCCAGCGCGGGTTGCAGGTGCTGGATCAGTCAAAATTGTTGGGGGTGGTGTTAAATGGTTCGACAAACACCGACTCGACCAATTATTATCAACGCTACGGTCCGACGTCCTCCCCGTCTCAAGACCCTAAAGAAGAAAATGTGTAAGACAGCATAAGTTTTTGGACCCGACAGCCCTCCCCTCCTCAGTTGTTTTGAACCATTTGCAAATTATTCATTGACCACTATTTATTTCGCTCCAGAAGAGAGCAGAAATTTAGAGAGGGAGTCGTGACTTTGCGGCACTCAACCAACGGTACAAACCTCAGCGTTCTGGAAGTCCGGTCGGCTGCCAGTGCGGACCGCACCGTTCTGAACGAAGAAGCTTTTCACCGGATGATTTCGCTGGAACGGAAGCGTTCCGAGCGTTCGCGCAAGCCGTTTCTGTTGACCCTGGTGGACACCGGGACTTCATTGCCCGCGCAGAAGAACGGCAAAGTCCTGCAGAAGATTTTGGCCGCCCTGTCTACCGCGACCCGCGAGACGGACGTCACCGGCTGGTACAAGAACAGCTCGGTGATCGGCGTGATGTTCACCGAGATCACCACCGATGACAAGTATTCCATCGTCAGCACCATGCTGGAACGCATCAGCAGCACGCTGCGCGAGAACCTGACCTCGGAACAGTTCAGCCAGATCAGCCTGTCGTTCCACGTGTTTCCTGAAGAGTGGACGCATGAGCTTTCCCACCGCCCTAGCAATCCGGTACTCTACCCGGATCTTTCGCGGCGGGAAGAGAGCAAGCGGCTATGCACCGCCGTCAAGCGCACCATGGATGTGGTGGGCAGCCTGATGGCGCTGACGATTCTTTCGCCGCTGTTCCTGCTGATTGCTCTGGCCATTAAACTCACCTCGGAAGGGCCGATATTCTTCCGCCAGCAACGGGTGGGACAGCATGGGCGCAGCTTCATTTTCCTGAAGTTCCGTTCCATGAAGATGCACAACGACACCACCGTCCATAAAGAGTGGTTCAACAAGTTCGTGTCGGGTAAGGCGGAGCGCAAACCGGTCAACGGCAGCGCCGGGGTCTTCAAAATGATGGACGACCCACGCATCACGCCGGTGGGCCGCTGGTTGCGCCGCACCAGCCTCGACGAGCTGCCGCAGTTCATCAATGTGCTGCGGGGTGATATGGCATTGGTTGGCCCGCGCCCTCCCATCCCGTACGAAGTGGAGGCCTACCAGACCTGGCACCGCCGCCGCATATTGGAAGCCAAGCCGGGCATCACCGGCCTGTGGCAGGTGAATGGCCGCAGCCGGGTCACCTTTGACGAAATGGTCCGTTTGGACCTGCGCTATGCCCGCACCTGGTCCCTGTGGCTGGACATTAAAATCCTGTTGCAGACCCCCAAAGCCGTTCTGCTTGGCGAAGGCGCTTACTGACGCGTTGAGCGCGGCCCTCCCCCCTTTTGACCGCGCGCCGAGCAGGATCCCGCCATTCTTGTTTCCTTAAAGGCCAGAGCCGTGGAACCCAGAATCGATATTTCCGTCGTTATTATTAACTTCCGCTCCGCGGCGTTTACGCGTGACTGCCTGCGCAGTCTCTACGCCGCGCCGCATGCCCGCAGCTTCGAGATCATCGTGATCGACAATGCCTCTTACGACGGCTGCGCCGAGATCATCGCGGAACTCTTTCCCCAGGAACAGTTCCCGCAGTTGCGCTTCCTGCAGAGCGAGCACAATCTGGGATTTGCCGGGGCCAACAATCTGGGCTTTTCCATGAGCCGCGGCGAAACCGTCCTCTTCTTGAACCCGGACACGGAGGTACGCGGGGCGGCGCTGGACGTCCTGCTGGCTGCTCTGGAGTCGCTGCCCGATGCCGGCATGGTGGGGGCCCATCTGCTTAACTCCGACTTGTCGGTCCAGACCTCCAGCATTACCGCCTTCCCCTCCATTTTGAATCAGGTCCTGGGCACCGAGTATCTGCGCCAGAAGTTTCCTGCCGCCAAACTATGGGGGATCCAGCCCCTGTTTGAGAAGCACAGCGCCCCGGTCCGAGTGGACGCCATCTCCGGCGCTTGCATGCTGGCCCGCCGTTCGGTGCTGGAGAAGGTGCGCTGCTTCACCACGGAATACTTCATGTACGCCGAAGACTTGGATCTGTGCCTGAAAGTGAAGCAGGCCGGCGGAAAGATTTATTACGTGCCTACGGCTGAGATCGTGCATCACGGCGGCCAGAGCAGCAAATCGCGGACGGAAAGCAACTACGCCGCCCTGATGATTCGTGAATCCATGTATCAGTTTATGCAGCGCCATCGCGGCACAGCCTATGCCATGCTGTTCCGTATGGCGACCGCGGCCGTGTCCCTGTTCCGCCTGGTGCTACTCTCTGCTCTGTACCCAGTCGCGTACTTTTCCGCCCGCAAAGAATCCGTCATGCTGGCCTGGAAGAAGTGGGCTGCAATTCTGGGATGGTGTTTTGGGGTCAACCGCTGGGTCGGTCGCGAGCGTGTGGCTGCCCGCGAAGTTCTTGCACCTGGTCGGACATCCTAATGGAAGCGATTCTCGTGAACTACTGGGACCTAGCGCGGACGTGTACGCAGTTTTTTCGGCAACGGAGGTTTCGCAACTTCCACGCCGTCTTTCCGCCTGCCCAGCATGGGCGGGTGCTGGATATTGGCGGCACTCCCGAAATCTGGGAGATGCTCGATTACCCCGGCGAAATTACCCTGGTGAACCCCGATGCGGCGGTCTTTGAACGCCCCCGCACCAACGGCAGACGCACCTATCGCACCGAAGTGGGCGACGGGCGCGGCCTGGAATATGCCGACAAGGCGTTCGATTTGGCTTTTGCCAACTCCGTGATTGAACATGTCGGCGACGAGCAGGACGCTTCCGCCTTTGCCCGCGAGATACAGCGGGTGGGCAAGGCTTTCTACTGCCAGACCCCGAACAAGTGGTTTCCCGTAGAGCCCCATTTGGGGACCTTGTTCCTGCATTGGGTCCCAGGATTGTTGAATCGCTACTGGGTCATCCGCTACTGCACCTTGTGGGGCTTGATGAATAAGCCCAGCCCGCAGGACGCGGCAGATTGCCTGGCCCATATCCGCCTGCTTACGAAAAAGGAACTGCGCAAGCTGTTTCCCGATGCGGAAATCCACACCGAAAGATTCCTGTTTGTGTTACCGAAGTCGTTTATCGTAATTCGCCGCTCGTAACCGTCTTCAGCCCTCCCACCCCCGGTTTTCCTTGTTGTGGCCCTCCCCCCCTCTGTATCCTGAAGCATGGATTTGATGAACAATGCGGCCCCCTCCGTCAGTGCCGTAGGTCTCGGCTTTACCCTGCTGATGGGCCTGCTGCTGCTGATCGTGCCCCGGCGCTATGCCATGGTGCCGCTCATCATCCTGACCTGCTACATGACCATGGGGCAGCCGGTCGTGATCGCCGGCCTCAATTTCACCATGATCCGCATCCTGCTGATCTTCGGCTGGATACGGCTGGCGGTCCGTGGAGAACTGAAAGGCTTGAAATGGAGCACCATGGACACCGTGGTGGTGGCTTGGACTCTGTTTCGGACCCTTAACTACACCCTGGTGTGGGGAACCACCACCGCCCTGGTCAACCGCCTGGGATATGCCTATAACATCATCGGGTTTTATTTCCTGTTCCGCTTCCTGATTCACAACGGCAAGGACGTCTATCGCGCCGTGCGCTGGCTGGCGGTTTTCATCGTTCCGCTCGCTGCTTTCGTCATCAGCGAGAAGTTGACGGCGCGCAATGCCTTTGCCATCTTCGGCGGTGTTCCTCCCATTCCGGAAATCCGCGACGGGGTGCTGCGTTGCCAGGGCCCATTTGGCCACTCCATTTTGGCGGGCACCTTCGGGGCCACCAGCCTGCCGTTGGTGGCGTCCCTGTGGTGGAGCAGCCCTCCTAAAAAGGTACTCGCTATGCTGGCCGCCATTTCCTGCCTGGTGATCATCGCCCTGGGCGGGTCGAGCGGCCCGGTTCTGGCCTGTATGGCGGCCTTTGCCGGACTGATGCTCTGGCCCCTGCGCCGGCAGATGCGTTATGTGCTGTGGGGATCGGTGGTGGTGCTGCTGGGACTGCAAGTGGTGATGAATTCGCCGGTCTGGTTTGTCATGGCCCGGTTGACTGTGTTCTCCGGCTCTACCGGATGGTTCCGCGGCTTCGTCATTGACATGGCGGTGAAGCATTTCTGGGACTGGTGGCTGATCGGCTCGAACGCCGCCACCCAGTGGCACTACTATCTGCGCGACATCACCAATCAATACGTGCTGGAAGCGGTGGACGGCGGTCTGGTGACCCTCTCCCTGTTTATCACCATGCTGGTGTTGTCTTTCCGCTCGGTGGGGCGGACGGTGCGCTCGGCGAAAATGCCGCCCCCCTCCAAGCATCTGGCCTGGGCGATGGGCTCGGCGTTGTTCGCCCATGCTGTGACCTTTATCTCGGTCAGCTACTTTGACCAAAATTTTGTGATGTTCTACTTCGTGCTGGCGGCCATTCCGGCCGTTGCCGTTGTGCCCTATTCCGCCGCGCAGCAGCGCGGCCAAACTCCCGTCCCGCGCCCGGAAGCCCTCCCCGTAATATCTTCTCCGGAAGCCGACTGGAAACTGGAAATGATTCGATAACCGATGCCAAGCCTACGATATGCGATTGTTTCTCCCATGAAGAATGAGGAGAAATATGTGGCCCAGACGCTGGAATCGATGGTGGCCCAGACCGTGAAGCCGGTCGAATGGGTGATCGTCAACGACGGTTCGACCGACAAATCCGCAGAGATCGTCGAGAAGTTCGCCGCCGGCAATCCCTGGATCCGTTTGTTCAATACCGCCGGCCTGGGCGAGCGCCTGCCCGAGCACTACGGCGGCCATGTGGTCGATCTGATCCATGATGGCATCGCGCAGTTCCAGGCCAAAGACATCGACTTCATCGTAAAACTTGACTGCGATATCTCCTTTAAGCCGGAGTTCTTTGAGAAGCTGCTGGCCGCTTTTGAGGAGAACCCGCGTCTGGGTATTTGCAGCGGCATCAGCTTTATTGTCGAAGACGGCAAGCTGGTGGAGGAGAAGACCGCTGAGGGGCATACCCTGGGGGCCACCAAGGTCTATCGCGCCCAGTGCTTCCGGGACATCGGGGGCCTGGTGGCCAGCATGGGCTGGGACGGCATTGATGAGATCAAGGCGCGCATGAAGGGCTGGGACGCCTGGCCGTTGCGCGAACAAATTTTTGTGCACCATCGCCCCGAGGGCATGGCTTCCGGCTTGCTGGCCTCCGGCGTGGAACGCGGCAAAGGCTCCTATTTCATGGGATATCACCCGGTTTTCATGCTGGCCCGGGTGGGCAAGCGCATGTTGAAGCCCGGCCTGTTTGCCGATGCGGTGGGCATGTTCATGGGCTATTTCTCCTCCCTCGTACGTGGCGACAAGCGCATTCCCGACGCGGAGTTTATCCGCTATTTGCGCAAGAACCAGATACGCAAGCTATTTTTGCTCAAGAGTGAGGTCTGACATGTGTGGTTTGACAGGGAAGTACTACTACGGTTCCAGCAAGGAAGTCGATCCTCGCACCCTGGAGGCGATGACCAACATCATGTCGCACCGTGGTCCGGATGATCACGGCTTCTATCGCGGCAAGGGAGTGGGCCTGGGGCATCGCCGCCTGAGCATTCTGGATCTCTCGTCCGCCGGTCATCAGCCCATGACCAACGAAGACAGTACGGTCTGGGTGGTATTCAACGGCGAGATCTATAACTACAAAGAGCTGCGCTCGGAACTGCAGGCCAAAGGCCACACCTTCCGTTCGAATTGTGATACGGAAGTGATCGTCCACGCCTATGAAGAGTATTCCCTGGATTGCGTCAAGCATTTCGACGGCATGTTTGCCTTCGGCCTGTGGGACGAAAAGCAACAGCGCTTGCTGCTGGCCCGCGACCACTTCGGCATCAAGCCTTTCTACTACTTCCTGAACCACGAGTTTGTCAGCTTCGCTTCGGAAATCAAATCCATTCTGGCCGACCCCGAAGTGGAGCGCAGGGTGGATGTGCAGGCGCTCAGCAACTTCATGACCCTGCACTACGTGCCGGCGCCGCGCACCATGTTTGAAGGGGTCTGTAAGCTCTACCCCGGCCACATCCTGGTCGCGGAAAAAGGCAAGACCCGCATCGAACGTTTCTGGGAGCTGGAAAAGCGGGAATCGCTCATGCGTGAACTGGCCGGCCTTTCCGAAAAGCAGCTCGCCGACCGGGTCTATGAGGGCCTGAAGTATTCCGTGAAACAGCGATTGCAGAGCGATGTTCCGGTGGGCACCCTGCTCAGCGGTGGTCTGGACTCCTCGGCCGTGCTGGGCTTGATGACGGAATGCGCCGACAAGCCTATTTCCGCTTTCAGCGTGGGCTATGATCCCAAAGCCACTGACGGTTTTTCCGAGTTCCCCTATGCGCGCATCGTGGCCGATCGCTTCAAGAGTGACTACCATGAAGTCATCGTCACCCCGGAAATGTTCCTTGATTTCCTGCCCAAGGCGGTGTGGTACCAGGATGAGCCCATCGGCGAGCCCGCCTCGGTGCCGCTGTATTACGTCTGCAAACGCGCCAAAGATGTCGGTGTGACGGTGCTGCTCAGCGGCGAAGGTTCGGATGAGCTGTTCGCCGGCTACAACCGCCATCGCGGCGAGATGATGTCCCGCTATTACGGCATGCTGCCCGGGCCCGTTCACGCGGGCATGGAATCCCTGCTCAAGGCCTTGCCCCGTATTCCGGTGCTGCGCAAGGGGCATCGCGCCATGGGAATGCGTGACTTCTGGGCCCGCTATCAATCCTGGCACACGGTTTTCCCCGACGCTCTCAAAGAGCAATTGGTCCAGCAGACCGCCGGCCTGCGCGACAGCTTCGAGGACGCCTTCGGCCATTACCAGCCCTCCCAACTTACCCTGGACAATCTGGACAAAATCCTGTGGCTCGACTTGAAGGTTTGGCTGCCGGACGATCTGTTGATGAAAAAGGACAAGATGGGAATGGCCACCTCGCTGGAAGCGCGCGTGCCGTTCCTGGACCACACCTTCGCCGAACTGGCTTATAACATTCCTTCTGAGTTCAAGGTCCGGCGCTTCAACACCAAGTATATTTTCAAGAAGGCCATGGAAAGATTGCTGCCGCGCGAGGTTATCTACCGCAAAAAGGCGGGTTTCCCCACGCCGATTTCCAAGTGGATGGCGCACGACCTGCGCGGGCCGATCACGGAGATCCTGACCGATTCCAGTCACGATCACGGCTTTTTTGACCGAAACATTGTGAAACGGCTCTTGGAGGAACACGTGAGTGGACGGGAGAACCATGAGCGGCTGTTGTTCCCGATTTTGAACTTCGATCTCTGGTACCGCTCTTTTTTTTCTCACGCGGTCAACCATGAGAGCGAAGTCACTCCACTGCCAACCATAGCGTAGAAGCTGGAACTATCCTGGGAACTGGGACGAACATGCGAATTTGTATGGTGACGCACTCGCTGTATGAGTCAGACAGCCGCGTGATGCGATACGCGGAGGCCTTGGCGGCGCGAGGGGACGAAGTCGAAGTCATTGCCCTGCGAAAAGAAGGGAAGCCGGAAGAAGAAGTCATCGCCGGTGTGCGCGTGCTGCGCATTCATCCCCGCTCGTTCCAGGAAAAGACCAAACTTTCATTTTTGAAACAGGTGGCGGCCTTCTTCGCCAAAACGGCCTGGGTCCTGAGCAAGCGCCATGCCCGGAAGCCCTATGACCTGCTGCACATCCATTCCATTCCGGATTTCATCGTTTTCGTGGCCTTACTGCCCAAACTGATGGGCGCGAAAATTATCCTCGACATCCACGACATCCTGCCGGAGCTCTACGCCAGCAAATTCCATGTGAGTGAGCAGTCCCTGGGCTTCAAGATCATGTTGTTTCTGGAGAAGGTCTCGATCGACTTCTCCGACCACATCATCATCGCCAACCACATCTGGCAGGACCGCCTGCTGGCGCGTTCACTGACCTCCGATCGCTGCACCGTGATGCTGAACTATCCCGACCGCAGCGCCTTCTATCCCCAGCCACGGACCCGCACGACAGACGAGTTCGTCATGCTGTATCCCGGCACCCTGAATAAGCACCAGGGGCTGGATGTTGCCATTCGTGCCTTTGCCTTGATCAAGGACCAAGCTCCCCAGGCCATGTTCTGGATCCATGGAGAGGGCCGCACCCAGGACGCCTTGATTCAGCTGGTGGCCCAGCTTGGCCTGCAGGACCGTATCCTGTTCAAGCCCATGCTGCCCATCCGGGAAGTCGGCGCCGTGATGGCCAACGCCGACCTGGCGGTGGTTCCCAAGCGCAAGGATTCCTTCGGGAATGAGGCATTCAGCACCAAGATTTTTGAGTTTATGTCGGTGGGAGTTCCGGTCGTGGTCTCCGACACCAAGATCGACAAATACTATTTCAACGATTCGGTGGTGCGGTTTTTCAAGGATGGCGATGAGAAGGACCTGGCCGAGGCCATGCTCTTTATGATCAACCATCCCGAGGCCCGCATGCAGCAGGCCCGTAACGCAGCCGAATTTGTCCGCACCTACGATTGGGACGTCAACAAGAGCACCTATCTCAGCCTGGTGGATTCTTTGCTGCCCGAGAAGAAAGCGGGTCGTGGGCAGTCCGAGAGGCCGCGCCCGGAGAATGAAAAGGCCTCGGCCCAGGCTGGAAGTTCGGTATAAAGGAAACGGCGCACTGGGGAGCGGAAGGCTTCCCGTGCGCCGTTTTACTGTCTTCGCTCGGGCCTGTGCTTACTGCACCGTGGCCGACAAACCGGTAGGAGCGGGTGGCGCCGAGGATGTTCCCGAGCCGTACTCCACTGCGCCGGCGTCATATCCGTTCCCTTGCGGCCGCGCGTTCCCGTTAATGTCCTTGGACGGTCCGGAAACGGTCAAAGGCACAAAGTCGATGGCCGCCGCGCTGCTGGTCAGGCTCAGATCAAGCCCGCCGGCATTGGAGAAGCTAGGGGCGGCATTCTTGTCGGTGGACCCGCATTTCACGCCTTGGGTGATGTTGTAGTTGTAGGTCGCAGATCCAGAAGCGCCCACGCAGCTCCCGCTGGAGCCGTCCAGGATGCCCCCTACGATATTGTTCCCCGTGAAGGTCATCTGTCCGGTATTGGCCAGTGCGCCGCTGCCCTGCACGACCCAAGCCTGGGTCGAGGAGTTGAAGCGAGCGACCATTGTGCCGGAGATGGCTTGCAGGTTGACCGCGAAGTAGCCCCCCGATCCCGCCGTGGCAAACTCGTTGTTTTCCAGCGTCAGATTGCTGACGCTTCCCGAGTTGTTATAGCTGGTGAAGGAAAGGTCAAACACATCGCAGTTCTTGAATTTCGAGTTGCGGATGATCATGCCGCTGGTGCCCGCGACCTGCAGGCACTCAATGTGCACGTCCGTGCTGGTGCGCGTAAAGTCGTGGAACAACACGCCGTCGAACAGGAAATTGTTGCCGCCCGAGCCCCAGCCGTTGGCGGGAGCGATTTGCGAGTGGAAGTCGACGCCGGGCCCGATCGATCCGCCAATCACCGAGAGGTTCGAGCCGCCCAGATAGAACAGCCCTCCGTTGATGGTGACGTTGCGCAGCGTGATATAGCTGCCGCTATTGACCGTGTAGCCAGTGGCGGTCACGTTCTGGATTTCCAGGTGGGTGGCGCCGTTGACGGTCAGGTTGCCAAAACTGACGGTGGCCCCGGACGCGGGCGCAGCCACGATATCGGAAGTTTTGCTTGCGCTGGCCAGAGTCTGCGAGCCGTAGCTGCCGCTGGCCATCTGGATGGAGTCGCCGCTGCTGGCTTTCTGATAGGCCGTGTTAAGGCTCTTGCAGGGCGCGGCTTGGGTGCAGGCGGCGCTGTCGCTGCCACTGGGCGATAAATACCAGGTTGTGGCTGCTTGCGCTTGGACGGCTAAGATGGCGAGGAATAACGCCGTGGTCAGCGACCATTTCTTCATGGGATATCCGCCTTTAGCTGTAAATGTGTGATGCGCGAGGATGGGCTGCACTGTGTTCACGGGGGATGCGCCTTTTGAGTTTTTTTTATTCACCCGGTATTGCCGCCCCGCAGGGCTGCAATACGCTGCTGCTCAAAGTGAATGATGAGCCATTATCAAACCCGCCCCAAGGGTTGGACAAGTTGCCAGAAGGGCATGTTGTTTGTCAGAAGGCCAATGTACAAGTGGCGAACCGCATCAAGCCTCATCCAATGAAATCAATTATTTACGGGTAACCCTCCCCGGGCGGCCTGGGTTCTCCCCCCTATTGGAGTCTCCCTGTTCGCTTCATTCTACCTGCATCTTTCCCGGGGCGGGGCAAAGGTACAATTCCCACCCGTTATGCCATCAGGTACCCAACTGTCCCCCCGAAGAGGGTAGGATATCCCCAGTCGCCATGAACGCGCTCAGCCGGTTATTTCTGGTTTTCTATCGCGGCCTGCTTCGCTTGCGATACAAGGCTTTTTCCCTGCTGATTTCCGGGGGATTTGCCCAATTCGGAAAACGAACCATTCTGGAGTCCCCGCTGCGTCTGGTGGGGGAGGAGCGCATCGCCATCGGAGACCGGGTGTTTATCGGGGCGGGTTCCTGGCTGCAGGCCATTCCGGACGGGGACAACCGGTCGGTGGCCATCTCCATCGGCAGCGGCAGCAGCGTTTCCGGCACCTGCGTGATCTCCGCCGTGCGCAGCGTGGTGCTGGAAGAGGATGTTCTGTTGGCGCGCAACGTCTACATAGCGGACCACATGCATAAGTACACCCAGACCGATACCCCGATCCAGGCACAGGGTCTGGACAAAATTGCCCCGGTATTGATCAAGCGCGGGGCCTGGCTAAGCCAGAATGTGGTGATTTGCCCTGGCGTCACGGTCGGCCGGGGTAGCGTGGTTGGAGCCAACTCCGTAGTCACGCAGAGCATTCCTGATTTTTCTGTGGCCGTGGGGGCCCCCGCCCGCGTGGTAAAAAGCTTTGCCCAATCGGCCGGCACCTCCGCCTGAGCGGATGGCCGCATACATTCGAGCGGACTAAATTTATGTCACTGGTGAATCAGCCCCTGGTCAGCGTCGTGATTCCGACTTATAACCGGGCCCATCTTATCTCCGAGGCGGTCGACAGCGTCCTGCAACAAACCTACCGCCAACTGGAGGTCATTGTTGTGGACGATGGCTCGACCGACGATACGCTGGAGCGACTCAAGGGGTACGGCGATCGCATTCAAGTGCTGGCGCAAAAGAACTCCGGTCCCGCCGCCGCCCGCAACCATGGCATGGCCGCTTCCCGTGGCGAGCTGATCGCCTTCCTTGATTCCGACGATCTTTGGATGCCCTCCAAAATTGAACGCCAGGTGTCTTTGCTGCAGCGGGCAGGGGATTCCTCTCCCTGCTGCCTCTCCAACATCCTGATGAAGTGGAGCGATGTGCAGCGGGCCTCCTTCGATATCGCGGCCCTGCATTCCTCGTTGCCGGAGGGGTTGTGGTTGAATCCGGATGAAGTGCTGGTCACCCGCTTCGTCTTATTTAACCAGGGCATCATGATCCGCCGCGAAGTCCTCGAACGCATGGGCGGCTTTGACGAAAGCCTGTGGTATCTGGAAGACCACGAGATGTCGTTGCGTTTGTCGCTGGAAGGGCCATGGACGTTTCTAATGGAACCGCTGGTCATCTGGCGGGAAACCAAGTCGGGCAGCTTATACCAGAAGGCGCAGAAAGAAGAATTGAAGTGGAAAAAGCCCATGGTGCAGATTCTCGAGGCCCATCTGGCCCGGCTCGGCGGGGACACCAAAAGAGCCGGGTTGCGTAAGCTGGTGCAGCGCGAGTTGGACCGGGCGCGGCGGCATTTGCACATCGCCAATCTGAGTCAGTCGGGATCTTCGCGGTCCGCCCGCTTCCGGCAAAAAGTGGAAGACTATCGCAGCGCCTTTTTCCGCCGCTCCCCCTCCTTCCCCCATATGAAAACGCAACCGTGCCAGGCTGAAAAGCCGGCCCGGCAGGCGGTCGCGAACGCTTTTGTGGCCGATGTGAAGTAACGGGGGAACCGGCGTAATCTTGCTCCATCCCTCCCTTCATTGATCCAATAGAACTTTGAGCCCGGTTCGAAATGACCAGAATTGACACTTTGAAAGAAGCAGGGATGTCAGAAAACGAAGCCAGTAAAGCCTTATCTGTGAACGTGTCGACGAAACCGGACGATCGCAACGACGAAATCGCGCAGAACGAAAGTGACGCGCTGCTGCTAGAGCCCGTGGCCGGAGGCTGGACCCAGGCCGGGGCCGACGCCACCCTCATGGACCGCGTGGCCCGTCATGCCAAAACGTTAATGGCTGGCCGGGGAGCGAAAGCCATCCATGGTGGGGCCTGGAGTATCGCCGGCTATGTCGCCACTCAGTTGCTGCGCACCGGCGCCACCCTGGTGCTCGCCCGCCGTTTTCTGGGGCCGGAGACCTTTGGTGTCGTGGGCCTGGTGGGCGTCTTCCTCGCCGGCCTCAGCATGTTCTCTGAACTGGGGATCGTCGCCAACATCGTGCAGCATCCGCGCGGCGATGACCCCAAGTTCCTGAACACCGCGTTTTCCATTCAGGCCGGGCGCGGCGTGGTCATATGGTTGTGCGCCGCCATGGCCGCCTATCCGCTGGCCTTGTTCTATAAGCAGCCGGAACTCTTCTCTCTGCTGGTGGTCGCCGCCTTATCGGAGCTGGTGCGCGGCTTGACCAGCACCACCGCCTGGACTCTGACCCGGCATGTTAATCTGCGCAGCATCACGCTGCTTACCATTGGCTCGGAAGCCATCGCGTTTGTGGTCGGGGTGGCGTGGGCCATCCTGTCTCCTTCCGCCTGGGCCCTGGTCTCGCGTACCGTTGCCAGCGCCGCGGTCTATGCCATGGGCAGCCACTTTCTGGGCAAACCCCATGTCCGTTTCGGGTGGGACAAAACCGCAGCCAAAGACATTCTGCATTTCGGGGGATGGATCTCCGTTGCCACCGCGACTTATTTTCTGGGCGGCCAGGGCGAACGGCTGATCTTGGGAAAACTGATTACCCCGGCGGAACTGGGGTGCTTTTCGCTGGCCATCATGATCGCGGCCGTACCCGCGGGCGGCATCACGCAGCTGGTCAGCCAGATTTTCCTGCCCATGATTTCCAGCAGCGTCCGCACCGGGCACCAGGACGCGGTGCGTGACTTTATTGGTTCCCGCCGTTTGTTCTTTGCCGCGGCCGTGTTTACCGCGGTCGGTTTCGTCATCTGCTCTCGCCCTCTGGTGCACTGGGTGCTTCCTCCCAAGTACCTGATGACCGGCTGGATGCTGCAAATGTTGGGCCTGCGCGTGGCCCTGGACATCTTTGTTGCCCCGACCTCCAATATGATCCTGGCCTACGGGAAGACAAAGTATTCCGCCGCCGGTAATACAGCACGTTTGGTATTGATGGTGAGCGGGGTATGGGTTAGCTTTGTTATGTTTGGGATACGCGAGGCGGTGGTCGCTTTGGTGCTCGCGCAGGCTTTGTCTTATTTCCCCCTTGTCTTTGGCCTTCACAAGCTATTGCCGGAAGTGGTCCGGACCGAGATTCGAAACTATGCGCTCTTTCTGGCCCTGATTGCTTTGGGGGTATTTCTCTCATGGCCCAAAGCACTGTAAGGAGTGTATGGAAGTCTATGAAGTTGATCCGCTCGGCGATCCTCGCTGGACGGAGTTTCTCCGGCGTGACCCGCGGGCGTCTGTTTTTCACACGCCGCAGTGGCTGGAGGCGCTTCGTCGCAGCTACGGCTATCGCCCCTTCGTGCTGACGACTTCCGCTCCCCGCCAGGACCTGAGCAACGGCATCGTTCTTTGTCACGTGAATAGCTGGCTTACCGGGAAGCGCATGGTTTCGCTTCCATTTTCCGATCATTGCGAGCCCCTGGTGGAATGTCCGCATGTGCTGGAAGAAGTGCTCATGAGCCAGTTCAATCAGGTGCGCAAGGGTCATGTGCGCTACATTGAGATACGGCCGCTGCGCAGCCTGCAGCCGGAAAATCCCGAGCTGCGGCCCTCCAATACTTATCACTTCCACACTGTGGACTTGCGGCCCAGCCTGGATGAGATCTTTCACAAGCTGCACAAGAATTCCATCCAGAGAAAAATCCGGCGGGCCGAGCGGGAAGGGCTGGTCTACCAGGAAGGCAACGATCCCCGCCTGCTCGACCAGTTTTACCGGTTATTTGCGGTCACTCGCGGACGCCACGGCTTGCCGCCCTCTCCGTTGCAATGGCTGCGCAATCTGCTGGATTGCTTTGGACCGGACGCGCAGGTCCGCATCGCCTCGAAAGAAGGGTGTCCCGTGGCCGGCATGTTGACTCTGGTGCACGGCAAAACCATTGTCTACAAGTACGGCGGCACCGATACGCGATTTAATCCCATGGGCGGCATGTCGTTGTTGTTCTGGCGCACGATCCAGGACGGCAAGGCGCGCGGCCTGGAAGAGCTGGACCTGGGGCGCTGCGACGCCGATGACACCGGCCTGGTGACCTTCAAGAACCGCTGGGGCAGCGTGAAGTCTACCTTGACATATTGGCGGCTAGGGGAAAAAGGTACGCAGAACCACCTCAACGGCTGGCCGGCGGACGTGGCCAGACGATTGTTTCTCTATACCCCCCACCCGCTGCGGGTAAAATTGGGCAATTTTCTTTACAAGCATGTTGGCTGATCCTGAAATCGAGCACCCGGAGTCGTCCTCGCGGATGGAACCTCAATCCCTGAAAGTGTCGGCGGTCATTCCTGCTTACAATCGCAAGGCGTACATCGACCGCGCCCTGCAGAGCATTCTCTCCCAGACCACGCCGGTGGATGAAATTATCGTGGTGGATGACGGCTCCACCGATGGCACCGCCGATTACGTGGAGGGCAAATACGGCGCGCAGGTGCGCGTGGTGCGCCAGAAGAACAGCGGCGTCTCCGGCGCCCGCCGCCGCGGCATTCAGGAGGCGCGCGGCCAGTGGATCGCCTTCCTGGACAGCGACGATGAATGGGTCCCCGAGCGCAACCACGATCTGCTCCTCGCCGCCGAGCGGGTCCCCCCGGATGTGGCCTGGATTTTCGGCGATCTGCGCGTCGTGACCGACGAAGGCGAGAAGATCACCCTCTTCCAGGAATTTGGCCTCACCGTGCCGGAATTTCCCTACGTCTTTCCCGATGTTTTCGCGGTGCAGTATCCCTTCCAGTTCGGCCTGTTGCAGGGCAGCCTGATCCGCCGCCAGGTGCTCCTCGATCTCAACTGCTTTCAGGAAGGACTGCACAGCTCGGAAGATTTGCTGACCGGATTTCAGGTGGCCTGCCGCTATCGCTATGCGGGCATTCCGCGGGTGGTAGGGAAGTATTTCCGCACCTCTGATCTGGCCGCCAGCTCCGCCATCGTGGCCGGTGTCACCAGCCCGGATTATTTTCGCGCCCGTATGATTGCGTTCAGCGCCGTGATCGCCACCGGCCGCCGCAGCCCATGGAACCAGCGCTATGCCGCCGAGGTCCGCGGGCTCTGCCAGTTACTGGCCGAACGGCGCCAGCCTGTGCCCATGGCTTTGCCCTTCCGGCAATTTCGCTTCGGCGCATTTTCTCTCAAAGGCTTGGCCTTTGCCGGAGCGGCCCTCCTGGGCGCGCCGGGCATTCGCTTGTGGAACCGCCTTACCAGCTTCCGTCGCAAACACGTCGCGTCCCCTGCGGCCAGTGTGCCGAGTGGCGGCTTTCGCGGTTATATGGATTCCGTAGTCGAGAAATCGGAGTAACTGAGAACCTCTATGAGCATGGGACCAAGCGGATTGTCCGGCCGCCTGACGGCGGTCTTTTCTTTTCGCAGCTTTCACCTCCTGCTGTTATTGCTGACGGGGTGCGCCAGCCTCTTCTTTGTCATTCACACCGTGCGTTTTCTCCCGGTCATCGGAGATAACATGCATCCCGAGGCCGCCGGCGTCATTGCCGCGCAGCGCTGGGCCCACGGCTTGCCCTTGTATGACGACTATCGCCACGCCCCCTACATTGTTACGGCCTTCACGCCCCTTTGGTACGGGATCATGGCCCTGGCTTCGAAGCTCGGCCATCTCGATCTGGATGCGCTCACCCTCTTCGGGCGTGGTTTGAGCCTGCTCTGTCTGCTTGGCCTGGTCTCCGTGGGATATCGCTGGAACCGCCGCCTCGGTCACTCACCCTCCCTGGCCCTCCTGACCCCGGCTTTTTATCTTTCATTCCCCATCTTGATCCCTTGGGCCGTGACCGCACGCCCGGATTTGCCCTCCCTGTTTCTGGTCTTGCTGGCGCTCTACTGGGCGGCGTTTCGCCCCAGCCCCGGCGCGGTCTGTGTCGCCGCGGTTCTTGCCGGATTGGCCTTTTTGATCCGCCACAACGCAGTCGCGGTACCGGTGGCCCTTGTCCTGTGGATGGTCTGGAATAAACGCTGGAAGCACGCTTTTCTGTTCTGCGCGGTTTGGGGAGTCGTCGTGGGCTCGACCTTCGCCGTCTTCCAGAAAATCAGCCATGGCATGTTTCTGCTGAATCTTTCGGGGGCGCAGTTCGGGACCTTCGCCGGCACCTATGTGCATGATATTGTCGGCCGCCTGCTCAACGATCCCGGCCACGGATTTGCCGTCGCCCTCTTCGCTTTTGGTCTCTTCGGCTTTCTTGCGGTTTGCCGCAACGGCAACTCGCATACCGCTCTGCTGGGACTCTATCTGGTCATCACGCTGGGCTTGGCCACGCTGGGTTCAGCGGCCGCCGGCGCGGCCGTGAACCACTATCTGGAACCCGCCTTGGCCTTGGCCCTGCTGGTCCCCTCCGGCTTGGCCTGGCTGCAGAACTACTGGCACCGGGACTCTCCGCTGGCGGCCTTCGCGGTGGTGTTCCTGCTTATGTTCCTGTTGCCTTCGCTCGATGAGCAGCGCTTCGAACTTTCCCGCACCCGTCCTGAGAATTTCAAGCAATTCTTACCCCTGCTGGCAACGCAGCACGTGTTCACCGATATACCTTACCTTTCCGCACGCAAGCCGCAACCGGAATTCGTGGATCTGGCCGCTCTCTACAATACGGAGAACGCCGGCCCCAAGGCCCGCTGGTCGCCGGACGCGTTGGCCCAGGATCTGCAGCAGAAGAAATATGATCTGCTCATCCTGAATGAGCTGGTGACCTTACCTTACGTGGCCCCCGGCCGCTACCCCCGCTATCCCCGCCTGGACGCGGAAGTCTACAATGCCATCGGGCATAACTACACGCTTTGCTTCGCGGCAGAAGCCAGCTATGTGTATGCTCCGCTTCCGCAAGACCCCTACACGCCAACCGCGTGTCCAGCGGGAGAGTGGTCCGGGTCAACCCAGGACAAGAGGGATTCCTCGGAGCTGGGCCGTTAAAGCGAAGGACAAGCAGAAGGGAAGTTCCACTCGTCGCCCACCATGAAGACTCGCCATATTTACTTTGCAGGGTTGCTTCTGTTCGTCCTGGGGGTGTCCTGGCGGACTCTCTTCCAGCTTTTCAGCCTGAGCTTGGAGCGCAACGAATACACCTACATCCTGCTGGTGGTGCCGGTGAGTCTGACGCTGATCTTTTTTGAGCGCAAGAACCTGCCCGCCGAGCTCGCGTACTCTCCCTACGCTGGTGGGTGTTTGCTGGGATTGAGCCTCGTCCTTAAGGCCGGCCTCAAGTGGGCGGGACAAGGTCTGGCCGCCGACCAGTGGCTCACCCTGCGGGTGCTCTCCCTGGTCCTGGCTGTGCTTGGCAGCATGGTGCTGTGTTACGGTCTGGCCGTGCTCCGGCGGATGACCTTTGCCGTCCTCTTCCTGCTTTTCCTGGTCCCGCTACCCGAGTCCTATCTCCTGCGCGTGGTGGACTTCCTCAAAGAAGGGTCTATGGAAGCCACCCACGCCGCATTTCGCGCCGTCGGAATTCCCGCACTGCGCGACGGCTTTCTGCTGACTCTTCCTGGACTCACCATCGAAGTGGCGGAAGAGTGCAGCGGCATTCGCTCGACCACCATGCTGTTTCTCTCCGGCATGGTGCTGGCCCATCTCTTTCTGCGTTCGCCCTGGCGGCAAGCCGTGGTGGTGCTCTTTCTGGTGCCTTTGTCGATCGCCAAGAACGCTCTGCGCATCTTTGTGCTCACCACCCTGGCCATCTATGTGGACCCCGAGTTTCTCAACGGTCCACTGCATCAGGATGGCGGAGTGGTGTTTTTTGTGCTCTCGCTGCTGGCGGTGGTCCTGCTGATACGATCCTTGCAGACTGAGCAGGACCGGCCCCCGAAAAGGCCGGCCCTGGCCACTTCCGTAAAAACTTAAAGCGAGGCCTGCCGGCCTCGCTTTCGTGTTTTAAGAAGCAAACGAATTAGGGGATGACCGCGACCACTTCGTTGGAATAGCCGCTTTCCACCGAACTGGAATTCACCGAAGTCGCCACATAGAAGTATGTGGCTCCCGAGCTCACGCCCGAATCGGTATAGCTGGTGGAGGTGCGCGGGGAAGATGTCAGCTTGGTGTACGGCCCGCCTGAAACCGTTCCGCGGTAGACGTTATATCCGGTGGCCGTATTGGCGGAAGCCCACGACAAAGAAACGCTGTGGCTGGCTTGCGCCGCCGCTCCCGTGCCGCTGAAGGTCTGCGAAGCCGTATTGCTGGCGTTGCTGGTGAAGGAGATGCTCCCCGAAGCACTGCCCGCGGATTGCGGTGCAAACGTCACCGAATAAGAAACGCTGTTTCCCGCCGCGATAGTGAACGGGAAAGAGATCCCGCTTACGGCATATCCCGATCCGCTCCAGGATGCCGAGGAAACGGTGACATCCGCGCTGCCTGCGGTCAGCGTGCCAGTCAAGTTTTTGCTGCTGCCCACCGTAACCGTGCCGAAGCTCAACGTAGAGGGAGATGCCGAGAGCTGACCCGCCGCTAAGCCGGTCCCTGACAACGCTACATCAAAGCTGGTATCGGAGGCATTGGAGGTGAGGGTCACGGTACCCGTCGCGCTCCCGCCCGCGGCCGGAGTGAACTTGACGCTCAGCGAGGTGCTCTGTCCCGCCGCCAGCGTCAGCGGCGTGCTGGGCGGGGAAACCAGGCTGAAGCGGCTACCGGTAAGGCTGATCTGCGACACCGTGACCGAGGCGCTGCTGGAGCTATTGGTGATGGTTACGGAGCTGGTCTTCGTGCTGCCCACCGAAACACTGCCAAAGCCTAAGCTGGAAGGCGAGGCGGAAAGCTGACCGGAAGACTGCCCGTTGCCGCTCAGCGGGATGTCCAGGCTGGTATCGGAGGCGTCCGAGGTCAGCGTCAAGGTCCCGCTGGCGCTGCCGCCCGCAGTCGGCGAAAACTTCACGCTCAAAGCGGTGCTTTGGCCCGCCCCCAGTGTCAGGGGCGTGCTGGGCGGGGAAACCAGGCTGAAACGGCTGCCGGTCAGGCTGATTTGCGACACCGTGACCGAGGCGCTGCTGGAGCTGTTGGTAATGGTGAGAGAACTGGTCTTATTGCCACCCACCGCGACTTGCCCAAAATCCACCGAGCTGTTGGAAGCCGTTAAGGTTCCCGGGCTGGCAGGATCTGGTTTGGTCGTGGATCCTAACCCGCCTCCACAACCCACGAGAATTGCCGTCGCGAACAGAAATGGCGTCAGTAGGAGGAATTTTTTAGCCATAATCAGTTTCGTACTGCTAGCAATTATGTGGGTCGCTGCCCAAAGCGACTAGAGTCCGGAGATGCATGGTGCAGACGGTTCTCGGACTAATCCTTCGGTAAGTAATCGCCTGGTCACGTGCAAGCTCTACCAGACGGCCTTAGAAACGACAGTAACTTTCGGGACGGATGCTCAACAGCTTAGCCTGTCCGGCCCCTGTGGAAATCGACGAAGTACCATGCCACCGATACTTCTTAGGCTCCTATTGCCCTAAATCTAGGGCAAAGAACGACCCAGGGAGCGGCCCAATTCCACTTGCTTTCTGGAGTTTCCGCCCAACACTCAGCAACCCGGTTGCCAGAAAAAAAGCGAGGGAGAGAATCCCTCGCTTTTTCTTTGCACCAAAGTGCTTGTCCCTGCGGCGGTTGGCTACGGCGTGGGCACCACAGCCACCACCACCGCGGAATATCCGCTTTCTGCGCCGCTGGAGTTCACCGCCGTCGCCACATAGTAGTAAGTCGTCCCCGCGGCCACCGTCTTGTCCACGTAGCTCGTGGCGGTGTTCAGGGCCGAGTTGAGCTTGGTGTAGGACCCTCCCGAGACCGTACTCCGGTAAATGTTGTATCCCACTACGGAAGAACTACCTGCTTTCCAGGAAAGATTTACACTGTGCTGCGTCGATGACCCGGAGGCCGCCCCCGACCCCGAAAGGGCCTCGGAGACCGTGCTCCCCGTGCTGGTCACGAAGGATGCGGTCCCGGAAGCGGAGCCGCTGCTTTGCGGTTTGAAGGTCACGGTGAAGCTTTTGCTGGATCCGGCCGCCACGGTGAAGGGCAGACTTACCCCGCTCAAGACCCACTCCGCGCTGCTGGTGCCGGCAGAGGAAACGGTCACACTGCTTCCGCTGGCAGAGATTGTGCCCGTCAGGCTCTTGGTGCTGCCCACGGTCACAGTGCCGAAGCTCAGGCTGGATGGCGTGACCGCCAACTGCCCCGTGGCCGCCCCCGTCCCGGAAAGCGCTATGGTCAAGGCGGGAGCGGTCGAGGTGATGGCGATGCTTCCGCTGGCGCTGCCTGCGCTCTTGGGGGCAAATCCCACCGAGAAGGTCACGCTGCTGCCTGCCTGAATGGTGGCGGGCAAGCTGAGCCCGCTGACCGTGAAGCCGGTGCCGCTCACCGTCGCCTTGGAAACCGTCACGCTGGAGCCGCCCGTATTGGTAAGGGTGGCGTACAAGCTCTTGCTACTTCCCGTCTGTACGCTGCCGAAACTCAACGCCGAAGGCGAGGCGCTCAGTGCGGTGCTGGTGGTGCCAGTCCCAGCGAGGCCAATGTTCACCGTGGGGGCATTGGATGTGATGGCGATGCTTCCGCTAGCGCTGCCCCCGGTTTTGGGGCTGAAGGTCACCGTGAACGCCGCGCTGGACCCGGCAGAAAGCGTCTTGGGCAGGCTCAGCCCGCCCAGGGTGAAACTGCTTCCGCTCAATGTGGCGTTCGAAATCGTGACGCTGCCCGTCCCCGTATTTTTCAGGGTCACGGAGAGACTTTTGCTGCTTCCGGTTTGCAGGCTGCCAAAGCTCAGGCTGGCCGGGCTGGCCGCCAGAGAGAGGGTCGTCGTGTTAGTGGCCTTCACGCCGGAACCGCGCAGCAGGACCGCGACCACCGGGTTGGACGCATTGCTGAATATGTTCAGAGAAGCATCGACCCAGGCCGTCCCGGTAGGAGTGAAGGTCACCGAAAACTGCCGGCTGGCGCCTGCGTTCAGGGAGAACGGCACACTGGTATTCGGCAGCTTGAAGACCGGGTTCGTGGTGTATATCTTCGAGACCCTGACCGCTTGGTTTCCCGTGTTTTTCAGGGTAAGCGTCAGGGTCTTGCTCTGGCCGAGAGTGACTGTGTTGTACCACAGCGCGGATTGGCTCGAGGTAAGGGTTCCGCTCGCAGCTTGGGCCCGGCCGGATGTTACGGCCAGGAGAATTCCAAGACTCAAGCACACTAGGCGCCAAGGCATCTGGGGGGAGGATGGCATGCCAGGAGTCTTCCAGAAATTCCTTATCGGACACAGGTCTGAGAAGGACATGGGGTTGACACAATGGTTTGCACACCCCGGGGTTGTCCTGGAGGCGGTACTTTCGTTTGTACGCTCCTCCAAATGCGAAGCGGGACGGCCTTGGGCCGCCCCGCTTCGCTGGTTCGTGGAGCCTGCTCTATGGATTGGGTATCACCACCTGTACTTGATTGGACTGGGCGCTTTCCTTGCCGGAACCGTCCACCGCGGTGGTGACGTAGTAATAGGTGGACCCGCTTTGCACCGTGCTGTCTGTATAGCTGGTGATCACATCCAGGGCCGAGTTCACCTTGCTGTACGGTCCGCCGGAAACTGTTCCCCGGTAGATGTTGTATCCCGCTACCGTTCCGGTGCTGGCGTTCCAGGACAGGCTGACGCTGTGCTGCACCGCGGCCGCCCCCGTTCCAGTGAGTCCCTGGCTAGCGCTGCTGTTGGAGGCATTGCTGCTTACCGACAGCGTGGCGGAAGCGGAACCGCTGGCCTCTGGAGTGAAGGTGACGGTGAAGGTTTTGCTCTGGCCGGCGCTGAGCGTCAGGGGCAGTGTCAGGCCACTGATGCTGAACTCCGATGTGCTAGCACTCGCCGAGGAGATGGTCACGCTGGATCCGGAAGCACTCAGCGTTGCTGTAGCGCTGTTGCTCGATCCCACCGTCACGCTGCCGAAGCTCAGGGTGGAAGGACTCAGGGAAAGCTGTCCCGGAGAAGTCCCCGTACCTGACAAGGCGATGGTCAAATTGGCCACCGAGGCATTGGAGGTCAGCACCAGACTGCCGCTGGCGCTGCCGCTCGCCGTGGGCGCAAAGTTCACTCCGAAGGTGAAGCTTTGGCCGGGGCTGAGCGTCAAGGGCAGGCTCAGTCCGCTTACACTGAAAGCCGAGCCGGTCACGCTGCTGGAGGAAATCGTCAGGCTGGATCCGCCGCTGTTGGTCACTGTCTGTGACAACAACTGCGTATTGCCGACCTGCACGCTGCCGAAGCCCAGGCTGGCCGGGCTGGCGGAAACGGCTGCCGGTGTGGCGCCCGTGCCCGAGAGGGCAACGCTCAACGACGAGTTGGATGCGTTGCTGGAAATGGACACCGTCCCCGGGCTGCTGCCTGCCGACTGGGGAGCGAACGTCACGCTGAACGTGCTGCTTTGTCCCGCCGCTAAGGTGAGGGGTAGCGTTAGTCCGCTCAGGCTATAACCGGTCCCGGTGGCCGTGGCGGACGAGATGGTGACACTGGATCCGCCCGAGTTGGTGATGGTACCCGAGAGCGACTGCGTGCTGCCCGTTTGCACCGTGCCGAAGCTCAGGCTGGCGGGGCTGGCCGCGAGCGTGCCGGCAGTGGCTGCCGTGCCGCTCAGCGGAACGCTGAAGGAAGCATTGGAAGCATCACTGGCGACGCTGATGCTGCCGGTGGCGCTGCCCGCCGCTTGCGGGGCAAAAGCGACGCTGAAAGACTTGCTTTGTCCGGCGGAAAGAGTGAACGGCGCGCTGATTCCGCTCAGGCTGAAACCGGAACCGCTGGCAGCAATGGCGCTGACATTGACCGTCGTTCCACCCGAGTTGGTAATGCTGCCGGTGAGCGATTGCGTATTGCCGACTTGCACCGTGCCAAAGCTCAGGCTGGCGGGGCTGGCCGCCAGACTGCCGGCGGTGGCTGCCGTGCCGCTCAGTGGAACGCTGAGGGAAGCATTGGACGCATCACTGGAAAAGCTGACGCTGCCGGTGGCGCCGCCCGCGGACTGCGGAGCAAAGGCGACGCTGAAAGACTTGCTTTGTCCGGCGGAAAGCGTGAACGGCGCGCTGATGCCGCTCAGGGTGAAACCGGAACCGCTGGCAGCAATGGCGCTGACATTGACCGTCGTTCCCCCGGAGTTGGTAATGCTGCCGGTGAGCGATTGCGTATTGCCGACCTGCACCGTGCCAAAGCTTAGGCTGGCGGGGCTGGCCGCGAGCGTGCCGGCGCTGGCTGCCGTGCCGCTCAGCGGAACGCTGAAGGAAGCATTGGACGCATCACTGGCGATGCTGATGTTGCCGGTGGCGCTGCCCGCCGACTGCGGAGCAAAAGCGACGCTGAAAGACTTGCTTTGTCCGGCGGAAAGAGTGAACGGCGCGCTGATGCCGCTGAGGGTGAAACCGCTGCCGCTGGCCGCAATAGCGCTGACATTGACCGTCGTTCCACCGGAGTTGGTAATGCTGCCGGTGAGCGATTGGGTGTTGCCGACCTGCACCGTGCCGAAGCTCAGGCTGGCGGGGCTGGCCGCCAGAGTGCCGGCGGTGGCTGCCGTGCCGCTCAGTGGAACGCTGAGGGAAGCATTGGAAGCATCACTGGCGACGCTGATGTTGCCGGTGGCGCTGCCCGCCGCTTGCGGAGTAAAAACGACGCTGAAAGACTTGCTCTGTCCGGCGGGAAGCGTGAACGGCGCGCTGATGCCGCTGAGGCTGAAACCGCTGCCGCTGGCGGCAATGGCGCTGACATTGACCGTCGTTCCACCGGAGTTGGTAATGCTGCCGGTGAGCGATTGGGTGTTGCCGACCTGCACCGTGCCGAAGCTCAGACTGGCGGGGCTGGCCGCCAGAGTGCCGGCGGTGGCTGCCGTGCCCGAGAGTGCAATATTCAACTGAGCGTTTGTGGCATTGCTCAGAATTGCCAAATTCCCGCTGCCCGCTCCCGCTGCCTGCGGGGCATAGGTCACCGTAAAGCTACCGCTTTGTCCCGGGGATAAGGTCAAGGGGACACTCAGTCCGCTGACGGTGAAGCCCGCGCCACTAGGGGTGACTGAACTTACCGTGATGTTGGACCCGCCCGTATTGGTAAGGTTGGCGCTCAAGGTCTGCGTCTTGCCCACTTGCACTGTTCCAAAGCTCAGGCTGGTGGGGCTGGCGCTCAGTTGACCCTCGGAGAGTCCTGCGCCCGTAACCGGGACAGTCATCGTGCTGGCGGCGGTGGCGCTGCGTGCGCTCACCCCCCCACCGCTCGACGTCCCCAGGGAAGCCGTGCTGGTCACTGACATCACCGTGCTCAGCGCGCCACTCTTGCTGGGGGCAAAGCTCACGCTGAAGCCTGCGCTTTGTCCGGGATAGAGGGTCAAGGGAAGGGGCTGCATTTTTAGCTGAAAATCGGTGCCGGTTAGCGAGACCTGCGAAATGGTCAAACGCGTCCCACCCGTGTTGGTGAAAGTTCCCGGCGTGGTCTGCGTGCTGCCCACCGAGACGCTGCCGAAGCTGATGCTGGCGGGATTCACCGCAAGTTTGCCCGGCGTGACGGCCGTGCCCTGCAAAGAAACGGTGAGCGAAGCGTTGGTGGCCGTGCTCGAAACCAATAACGTCGCGGTGGTTTTGCCGGCGACCGACGGCGCATAAGAAACGGTCAGGGACGCGCTCTTGCCCGGAGCAATCGTCAAGGGCAGAGCAGGGGAAAGCACCTGAAAGCCGTCGCCCGCCACCGTAGCAGCGGTGATGGTCACGCTCGCATTGGTCGGGTTATAGATCGAGTTGGTCAGGGTGCGGCTGGCGCCAATGACCGACGTGCCAAAATTCAAGGTGGAGTAACGTGCGATCAGACTATTACTGCTCGTCGCTTGCTGGGGTTTGGCATCTAAGGCCTGGCATCCCAACATGGAGAGCACAGTCACGAGCGCAAGGAACAGTACGGGGAGTGAGACCCAACGCGAACCGAGATCCTTCACGGAGACCTCTAATTTTTGGCCGTATACCGCGCTGCTTATATACGGCGGGGGATTTACCGCTCTGCATCTCGCAAACGCCAGCTTCACGCTCGCGGAGTGTTGCAGCCAGATCAGTTTGGTTGCTGTCTCGCTTACCGCCTAGGTATCCGAAGGCCAATAGGCGGTGTATGGTGGTACGACGTACTATTCGCTGGGCCCGCCTGCGGCTTTCGTCCCACTGCGGGAAAGGGCTGCCCGCCCGCATGAACACTGCGCCATTCTCATTTCCTGTTTTGAAAGGCCGCGCCCTCTGCTGTCCTTTCGGACAATGGCCCAGTGGCCGATAGGTCCAGTCGCAATTGTTCTAAAGTTGCTCGCCCCTGGCCTGCGCCAGCCCGAGCGTCCCTGAGCAAGGCGCTTGCTTCTGCGAAAAGATGAAGTATGCTGGCGAAGGATGAATCCCCAGCGCGCCATGAAGTGTGTCGTGCTCCTGGCGGGCCTGCTCCTGACGGCGGGCTGCGGCGGGGGGCAGAGTTCCGCCCCACCCCCGACGACTCCGGACCCGGTCTTGCGTTTGTCTCCGGTGGTAAGTGGATTGAACGCCCCCGTGGACCTTCAGGTCCCGGATGATCAGAGCGGAAGGATGTTCGTGGTGGAAGAGGCGGGGACCATCCGCGTCGTGCAGAATGGCGCTCTGCTCACCACGGCTTTTCTGGATATTCAGAGCAAGGTCAACTACAGCGGGGAAATGGGGTTGCTGGGACTCGCGTTTCATCCCAACTACGCCGGCAACGGCAAGTTTTATCTGAACTACAATCGCCTTGCCGGGGGACAGGCCCAGACCGTGATTGTGGAATATCAGGTCTCCCCGGGGAATGCCAATCTGGCCAACCCCGCCAGCGAGCGCGTTCTCCTCACCGTCGACCAGCCCTACACCAACCACAAAGGTGGGCAGCTTGCCTTCGGGCCGGATGGATATCTTTACATCGGCTTGGGAGATGGAGGCAGCGGGGGCGATCCCCTGGGCAATGGCCAGAGCCTGCAGACCTGGCTGGGCAAGATGCTGCGCATCGATGTGGACCACACATCGCCCGGTCTGCAATATGCTATTCCGGCCGATAATCCTTACGCCGGCGGAGGCGGACTTCCGGAAATTTGGGCCTATGGGCTGCGCAATCCCTGGCGATTTTCTTTTGAACGCGGCGGTACCCGCCTGTTCTGTGCCGATGTCGGGCAGGACAAGTACGAGGAGATCGACCTCGTGGTGAAAGGCGGCAACTTCGGCTGGAACACCATGGAAGGCTCCCACTGTTACAGTCCTGCGTCGGGCTGCAGCAGCAGCGGGCTGATTCTTCCCATCCAGGAATATGACCACAGCGAAGGCAATGCTGTGATCGGCGGGTATGTCTACAAGGGCAGCGCCATTGCCAGTTTGCGCAATGCCTATCTCTTCACGGATTTTTCCAGCGGGAAAATCTGGAGCCTGAAAGAAGGCCCCGGAACGTGGACACGCGCCCTAGTGCTCTCGACCGGGCGCAACCTCAGTTCTTTTGGACAGGACGCCGCCGGGGAACTTTATGTGGTGGATTACGCGGGCAGCATCCTGAAGCTGACTGCGCAGTGATTTTCCGGTCACGGTAAGCTCCCTAGATAACTCCCGCCCCACACGCTTCATGGTGTAATCGAAAGACCATGCACATCCTTCATGTGGTCGGTGCGCGCCCGAATTTCATGAAGGCCGCTCCGCTGCTGACGGCGCTTCGGCAACGCGGTTGCCGCCAGACCCTGGTGCATACCGGCCAGCACTACGACCCCGCCATGTCGGATGTGTTCTTCGAACAACTGGAGCTTCCCGCGCCGGACGTCAACCTAGATGTCCGTTCCGGCAGTCACGCCCAGCAAACGGCGGAGATCATGGCGCGCTTTGAGCCGGTCGTGCTGGCCCATCGGCCTGACGTCGTGCTGGTCTACGGGGATGTGAACTCCACCATGGCCGCGGCCCTGGTATGCGCCAAGCTGCAGATCGCGCTCGGGCATGTGGAAGCCGGCCTGCGCTCGTTTGACCGCACCATGCCCGAAGAAGTGAACCGCGTGGTGACCGATCAGCTGGCGGATTTTCTATTTACCCCCTCGCCAGATGCAGACGCGAACCTGCAACGCGAAGGCATGGCTGCCGACAAGATTTTTCTTGTCGGCAATGTCATGATCGACTCTCTGGTCCGACTCCTGCCGCTGGCGCAAAGATCTTTGCCCCCCGGGCTTCCTCCCCGCTACGCCCTGGTCACTTTGCACCGTCCCGGAAATGTTGACGAGGAAGAATCCTTGCGTGAGATTGCGGACACCCTGCTTACCATCCATCAGGACCTGCCGGTAGTTTTCCCCGCCCACCCCCGCACCCAGGAACGCCTGGCCCGCTTCGGGGTGGACCTCGGGCAACTATATTTCATGGACCCCTTGCCCTATCTTCAGTTTCTCGCCCTGCAGGCGAGGGCCACGGTGGTGATCACCGACTCCGGCGGCATGCAGGAAGAGACCACCTATCTGGGAGTGCCGTGCCTTACCTTGCGCGAACACACCGAGCGGCCCATCACCGTCACCGAAGGCACCAATATTCTGGTGGGACGCGACTTCGCCAAGCTGCGCCGCGAAGTTTGGAAGATCACGGCCGGCCTGGGCAAGCAGGGCTCTGCTCCCGCTTTATGGGATGGCGCGGCCGCCCAGCGCATTGCCGATGTGCTCCTGCAAAGTGCCGCCCAGATTTCTCCCCTCTACGCCAAGACGGTCGCAGTCTGATTCTTCCTGCCGCGGCCCCTACTCCGCGATTTGCCAATCGTGACCGTTCCTGACAAAGGCCAGCGTGGCGCGCGTCGGGTCGCTGTGGTAGAAGTTCGCTCCGTATTTGTCGATCAGCAGGGAACGGTCCCAGGTGCTGAATCCCTTCACCGTGGGCCCGGAGGCTTCAAAAAACTCTCCCAGGGCCGTGGTTTGCCATTTCCAGGTAATGTCGGCCACGGCATGTCCAATCGAAAGCAGGCGGATATTGGAAACCGAAACCAGCTGGCGTGAGGCCAGGGGCGTCGCGTAACCCACCGTTCCGTCGCTTTCCGTGGTTTGCTGCACGCCTGCGATCTGGCCCAGAAATTCCTTTCCCTTTGCAGTCAGCGTCACAGGCGTAATGTTTTTAGCCGGCCCGGTGGGCTTTCCCAGCGTGACCAGGCCGATTTTTTCCAGGAGCCGGTATTGCGGGTCTCCGGGTTTTTCGGTGGCGCTGGCTTTCACCATGCCGGTATGGAAATTCAGCACCACGGGGCCCTGCGCTTCCAAGGCGCGGGCCGCCAGAGTGGAGACTTCCTGGCTGGTCACTACCTTGCGGTTCTGCATCAGGTAGTAGCCCGCCACCCCCACCGTGCCGAAAATCAGACCGACGATGAGCAACAGAGGCACCACCGAAGACTGTCTTCTTTCCATTTCTATTTCTTGTTCAAACATGGTCACACTCCATAGACACGGCGGCGGATGCACGGACCGCCATCTTTTACTACGGGGGCATTGTGCGCTTTTCCCGGCCGGCAGGCTGTGACGCCCCTCACAGCTGAGATCCAGACGCGGAACCCAAGTGGTCTCCTTTCCCGTCCCGGGAAAAGGACTTCTCCGTTCGCCTTGCTACCCCTTATACTCGGGCGCGAGGACCGTCTATGTGGAATCGAAATGCTTTTAGCTCATGGGCTTGCGGGGTGGTTTTGGTATCGCTCGTAGCCCTGGCCGGGGCCCAGGAACTCAAGCCCGAAGACCTGGTCGCCCGCCATTTGCAGTCGATCGGTGCCCCCCAGGCCCGCGCCGCGGCTCAGTCCCGCGTGGCTGCGGGCCCAGCCCAGTTCAAAATCCTGGTCGGAGGCGCCGGCAAGTTGGATGGCAAAGCCACCCTGGTGTCGCAGGGAGCGCGACTCGTGTTGCTGTTGAAATTTTCCAACGCTGACTATCGTGGGGAACAGCTCGTCTGTGACGGCAAAAAGATTCGCGTGGTGGCCACCACCGCCAACCAGCGCCGCTCCCTGTTTGGAGAACTCCTTTACTCCCAGAACGCTCCCCTACTCGAAGGTCTTCTGGGGGGCGTGATTTCCACTGCGTGGCCGCTGCTGGACCTGCAGGATCACCAGGCGAAGCTCAGTCTTGAGGGCACCAAAAAGTTCGAAGGCCAATCCGTCTATGATCTTCTTTATCGTCCCAAAAGGGGGACGGACTGGGTCATCCACCTGTATTTCGATACGGAGACTTTTCATCATGTGGCGACCCTGTACACCATTTCCGTCAGTGCCGGCCTGGGCCGCGGTGTGACCGACAGTGCCCGCCAGGAACAATCTCGCTTTCGCATCGAAGAAAGGTTCAGCGACTTCCAGGAACACAACGGCCTCACCTTGCCGCAGCAATATGATCTGCACTTTACCGAGGAGCTCCAAAACGGCAGCACCACCATGTGGCAATGGAACGCGCAGTTCACCGACATCTCCGACAATGTGACGCTCGATCCGCGCAACTTCGAGGTGAAATAGACCCCCCCCCAGCGTCCGAGGTTTTCTCATCTGCAATTGTTTGCATATTTTGTTCAGAATCTGGATGCGGGGATGATTGTAAGTATCTGATAATGAATAATTTATTTTGATGCGGCTGGCATGGCGATTGCTTTTTCAGAGCTGCGGCCCGAAGCCTAACTCGGGGTCGCCAAAAGCAAGCCATGTCTCTTCGTCCTTATCTCGGAATCTTTCTCTTGGCCGCTGTACCCTTTGCGGGGGCCTCGCTGGAAAAAGACAGCGCCGGCTGGCGGAGCGACTCGTTTGCTGCGCGGGAGCGGGCCATGGAAAGCACCTCGCGCACCAGTGGCGCCGAGTACGCTACGATCGCCCACCTCACGCCTGTTCCTAACTGTTCCGCCACCCAGCCGCCGCAGGCACTGGCTACGCCCGATCCGTTGCTGTCCACTCCCAATGGCAAAACCCGAGTTACCGTGAGCTTCATCATCGGGACCGATGGCCGGGTCCACAGCCCGTTCATTCTGGAGAGCGCCGGCGATGCCAAGGACCGAACGGTGCTGGAAACGGTCCGTTACTGGCGCTACCGTCCGGCGATGTGCAATGGGGTGCCGACCGAGACGGAAGGCAAGATCGAGTTTTCCAGCCGGTGAGCCGAGTTCTCGCTTAGAATGGGCCGAAAGAGGGCTGCGTGGAAAAAGAAAAACAACTTGGGCCAGTACATAAAGCTGAGGAAGCGTCCGGGACGGCCCCCGGCATGGACGTTTTTCTGGCGCGCCTGAAACAGGGCATGCGCAGCGCCCAGCCCGGTCAGGACGACATGGAAGCCGTGGTACAGGCGGTGCAGGGGTTGACCTTTGAAGGCGATGCCGAGGCCTCGCTGCCGGCGGCGTCCCTGGCCGGGGCTTGCGCCGTGTGCGGCAGCCCCAATGCCGCGGGCAACAAGTTCTGCTCTTCCTGCGGCGTGCCCCTGGATGAGGCCACCCGCATCGTGGACCCCGCGGCCCGGCCCGCGCCGGGGCCGCACCACTACCACCATCATTATCACCATCATTATTTTTCCGGAGATGGGCCCTCTTCTCACCCGGGCGCGGAGGTGCGTATCCCGCCCCCTGGTCTCGCTGGAAGGGAAGTCCCTCGCTTACGCGCCTCGGCGCCGGGGGGCGCCGTGCTCAGCCGGGTGGAAGCTGCCGTGCGCCAGGCTACCCAGGACTGGGCCCAAGCTTGTAACACCCGCCATCTGGATGATCTGGTCGGTCTTTATGCCACCGACGCCATCGTCCTGCGCCCCAACGTGACGGCGGTGCGCGGTGTAGCCGCCATTCGCGAGTATTTCGTCGCCCTGCTCGATTCCGGCTTCGGGGATGTGGAGATGGACCCGATCCGGCTGGAGGTTTTTGGCGATGCCGCGTATGACGCCGGGCGCTGCAAAATGCTCGCCCCCATTGCGGTGGGGAAACGCCGCGAGGAACGCGGTAAGTACCTCGTCGTCTACACCCGCTCTTCCAGCGGGGAATGGAAGATCATCTCCGACTGCTGGTCGAGCGACCTCAGCTTGAAGTAAATCTTCTAAACTTCCACGCCCAGTTCCTTCAGCTGGTCGCGCAGCTGGGTGGGATCGCTCATGCGAATGCCATGCATGCCTAGGACCTGCGCCGTTTCAATGTTCAGCGCCCGGTCATCGACGAAACAGCATTCTTCCGGCGTCCGCTGCGCGATTTCCAGCGCCATGCGATAAATGGCTTCTTCCGGCTTGCGAAACCCCACGTAGCAGGAGCTGACGAAGAGGGTGAAAATCTCCTGCAGCCCAAAGGTCGTAATGCGGTAGGCGTTCAGGTCACGCGATTCATTGTTGATCGTGCCCATGAGGTAGCGTCCGCTCCTGGCTAAGGCCCGGGCGATTTCCAGAGCTTCACCATGGGGTTGAGAAAGAGAGTAGATGTAATCCTTGAAGGTCTCGCGACGGAAGCCCCGCTCCCGGTAGAACACGGTGCGGTCGAGATACTCGTCGAAGCTGATCTTGCCCCGCTCCCAGGAGGAGACCACCATCTCATGCCGGTCGCCGAACTCGACCGGGTCCAGATTGAACTTGGTCAACGCGCTGGCGCGCTGGCTGCCGTCCCACGCATTGGTTAGTAAGACTCCGCCGATGTCCCAGAAAATCGCGCTGATCTTGGTCAAAGACTCGCTCCTAGGCTTCGATGATACAGGAAGCTGGCAGGGTCGACGGGGAGCTGGTGCCGGATCATAAGACAGCGGCGAGTCTTGTGGGCGGGGCTTGCGGGGATTTTGGCAGCTGGGGACGCCTAGCGCATCGATTCTTCGACTTCCGTGATCCAGTCGGGACGCTTCAGCACCTCGCGCGGCTTGGGGCCATCGGCTGCGCCCACGATGCCGTCGCGCTCCATCAGGTCGATCAGGTGGGCGGCGCGCCCGTAGCCAATGCGCAAGCGGCGTTGCAGCAGGGATGTGGATGCCTTGCCGAACTCAATCACCAGGCGCACCGCATCGTTGAAGAGAGGATCGTTGTCGTCCGCCCCCACCTCGCCACCCCCGGCTCCGCCCTCGCGCTCTTCTTTGGGGACTTCCAGGAAGTCCTGCTCGTATTCCGCGGTGCCCTGTGCGCGCCAGAATTCGACCACTGCGGCAATTTCCTTCTCGGTGATGAAAGCGGCGTGCAGACGATGGACCCGCGCTGATCCCGAGGGCAAGTAAAGCATGTCGCCTTTGCCCAGCAGGGCTTCCGCGCCGTTGGCGTCCAGGATGGTGCGCGAATCAATCTTGGTGGCCACCCGGAAGGAGACCCGGGCAGGGAAATTGGCTTTAATCAAGCCGGTGATGACATCGACGGAAGGCCGCTGTGTGGCCAGCACCAGGTGAATGCCTACGGCGCGGGCCATCTGCGCCAAGCGCGTGATGGATTCTTCCACGTTGTTGCCGTCCAGCATCATGAGGTCAGCCAGTTCGTCGATAATGATGACGATATAGGGCAGGGGACGATCTTCCGAGTCCTCGCCAAACAGACTGCGCGTGGAAGCTTCATCGAAGAGTTTGTTGTACTGATCGATGTTGCGGACACCCTTTTCCGCCAGCACCTTCAGCCGTCGTTCCATCTCCCGCACCGCATTGCGCAGGGCATTGGCCGCCAGCTTGGGCTCGGTGATGATCGGCGTGTAGAGGTGAGGGATGCCTTCGTAGTTGCCCAGTTCCAGCCGCTTGGGATCGACCATGACCAAGCGCACCTGATCGGGCGTCGATTTGTACAGGATCGACATGATCATGGCATTGATGGCCACGCTCTTGCCGGTGCCGGTTGAGCCCGCGATCAGCAGGTGGGGCATGCCCGCCAGGTCGGCGGTCACGATGCGTCCGTTAATATCTTTTCCCAAAGCCAGGGTCAGTTTCGATTTGGACCCCAGAAATTCCTGCGATTCCACATTCTCGCGCAGCCAGATGATCTCGCGCTCCCGGTTCGGCACCTGAATGCCCACCGTGGATTTTCCCGCCATGCGCTCTACCAGGATGCTCTCGGCTTTCAGGGCCAGACAGAGATCGTCGGTCAGATTGGTAATGCGGCTGTATTTAATGCCCGCTTCCGGCTTGAATTCATAGGTTGTGACCACCGGCCCAGGATTGATCTGCGTGACCTGGCCATGCACCTCAAACTCCGCATATTTCTCGGTGAGGACCTGGGCGACGAGTTTGAGTTCTTCGGGATCGACCGTCTGCTGCTCGTCGGAGCGGTGCAGCAGGCTGCTGGGCGGAAGCTTGAATCCGCCGGCCATGCGCGGCATCGTGGTCTTGGATTTCTCTCCGGTGTCCGCGCGCTCCGTGACGGGAGGCGCGGCCTCCGCACGGGCCGTAATCTGCGGCACCGGTATATCTTCTTCCTTTTCGCTCGCCATGCGCTCAATGCCGGTGGAGCGGCGCTCTTCCCGGGCGGCGGCCGGCGCAGGCGGCGTGATGGTGCGTGCGGGCACCATCTGGGCCTGGATCACCGGGCGGGGCGCAGCCCGCCGCTTCTCCAGGTCCTTCTGCATCTTCTTGCGATTGCGCTCGTCCTGCCAATCTTTAAAGCGGTCCCACAGGGCGACGGCAAAAGCGAAGCGCGTGGGCGCCCAAACTTGCAGCGAACTGAAAGAAAACGCCGTGGTGAAGTACAGGGCCACCGCCAACACTGTGGCGCAGACAATATAGGCACCTGCCAGGTTGAAGTAGTGGATGAGCACATCGCCCACAATCCGCCCCAGCAGCCCTTCGACCGGTATGGAGTGCATCCAGTGCAAGTGGCCGGGCAGCAGGGCAAGCAGCGCCGGGATGAACACCAGCAGCCACACTCCCCCCAGTGTCTTGGCCACCGGGGAAGCCACCTTGCGCGAGCGGAACCAGCGCACGCCCAGCATGGCCAGAAATACCGGCAGCAGAAATGCTCCGATGCCAAAGCCCTGCAGCAACAGATCGGAGCCCAGGGCACCCACCACGCCAATCCAATTGCGGGCGGCGCGCGAGCCATTCAACACCGAAGCGCTGTTGAGGGAAGGATCGAGCGGCGAATACGAAGCCAGCGCGAGGAACAGGAGGAGCGCGGAGACACACAACAAGAACCCGATCAGCTCATTGAGCCGGCGGTTGTTGGTGGGAGCGAATATCCGGGAAAAATAATTCATGGGCGCAAACAGCCGCGCAGCAGCAGAGACACTCCCACCGCAGGGCCAGATCCACGCCAGAGCCTTTCAATTATGCCAAGAATTTCGGGTGGGTGCCACGGTGGGGAGTATCCAATCAGGTTACTGCCCTTTGCCATCTCCGCGAACTCTGCGGTTTAAGCTTTAGGGAAGTATTAAAAGAATAGCCCTGCGATTATCTGGCGGCCAGAAGAAGCACGAGAATGCCGGCCACAATCCGGTAAATCGCAAACGGCACAAAGCCGCGCCTGCGCACCCAGGCCATGAACCAGGCCACGGCCGCATACGCCACCACGAACGAGACCACGAAGCCAATGGCCAGCACAATCCAGGCCTGCCCGTCCATGTGTACGGCTTCGTGCCCACGCACGGATTTCAGAAATTCATAGGCCACGGCCGCTCCCATGGTCGGCATGGAGAGGAAAAAAGAGAATTCCAGCGCCGAGGCCCGCGACATTCCGGCTAACTGTCCGGCAGCAATGGTCGACATGGAGCGCGAGGTCCCGGGAAATACCGCGGAAAGAATCTGGCAGAGCCCAATCCAAATCGCTTGTCCGAACGACATATCCTCCATGTGCCAGGTATGGATCGGCGAGCCGGTCGCATTCGGCCCCGCGGCCTCTCCCTTGGTGCTGCGGAGATCGACAATCCACATGACGATGCCGCCCGCCAGCAGGGACGTCCCGATAATGGTCAGGCTTTCCAGGTGCTTGCCGATCACCTTGGTCAGCAGGAAGGCCGGCACGGCGGTACACACAAAGGCCAGCATGGTGAGGCTCAGAGGATGGGTCAGTACGGTGCGGTCGCCGCGCTCCCCTTGGGGGAAGGTGGAAAGAAATTTGGCAATCCGCTCCCGGAAATATACCGGCAGGCACAGAATTGCGCCCAGCTGGATCACCACCGTGTACATCTTCCAGTAGCCGTCGGCCAGATTGATGTGGAATAGCCACTCCGCAATGCGCAGGTGAGCGGTCGAGCTGACGGGCAGAAATTCCGTGAGTCCCTCAATCACTCCCAGGACCCCGGACAGCAGATATTGGTTCAAGCTTCCTCCAGCGGGTGAGTCTCTAGAGTATGGCAGAAGCCCGCGCGCACAGGCCGGAGAAAACCAGGGCGAGATCGCCCTGGTGCCTTGAGAATCAACTTGCGGTTATTGCGCGTAGCGACGGAAGAAACTGTCCGGCTTCCACTGCGGACGTTGCTCGGTATTGGCCACATCCACCACCAGCCCACGGCAAATCTCTTCGAACTTGGCAGCCGCGGAAAGGTCCACCGGCTGGTCCAGATCATCGCTGGGAGCGTGATAGCGGTTGGTCAGCCAGGCTTTGAAGACTTCCTGCTCCGGGGACCCCGGCACCGCCCCTACTTTCATGGCCAGAGCGGGAATGCCTCTGCGAATAAAGTTGTACTGGTCGCTGCGGATAAACACGTTGCGCAGCGGCTCTGGATCAGGCTGCACCCGCACCCCCAGCTTGTCGGCCACGGCTTGCACCCGGTCACCCAGGTCGGATTCCGCCAGGCCGTATACGGTCAGCACTTTCAACGGCACCAGAGGCAGGAACATATCGGTGTTGACATCTGCGACCATGGCTTTTGGGGGGACGGTAGGATGGGCCGCAAAATATCTGGAACCTAACAATCCCTTTTCTTCCGCCGTTACCCAGAGGAAGAGCACGGAACGGCGCAGTTTGTCCTGCGACACTCGGAATGATGTGGCCAGGTCGAGCAAAAGGGAAGAGCCCGAGGCGTTGTCAATGGCCCCGTTGTAGATGGAGTCGCCGTTGACCGGTGCTCCTACGCCCACGTGGTCCAGATGGGCGGACACCACCACATACTCGTTTTTCAGTACGGGATCGCTGCCCACCAGCACTGCGGCCAGGTTTGCCGATACCACCGGTTTCGTCTCGACTTTGGCCTGGGCTGCGATCGAAAGCGCCAGGGTAAAGTGCGGCAAAGGCTTGCGATCTTTGGCCAGGCCGGCAATTTCCTCGAAGCTATGGCTGGAGCCGGCAAACAACCGTTCGGCTTTCGCGGGATTGAAAGTGAGCGCCAGCTTTTGTCCGGCTGACTCATTAAACTCGGCGCCGGCCAGGGTCATGCTGGGATGGGTGCGGTTGGCCGCGCTGCGCGACCAGGGAACATCCATGGCCGCGGGGTTAGGAATGCTGATGATGCCGACTGCTCCCGCTGCCTTCAGCGGCTTCCAGCGCTCCGCCGTGGTCTGATAATGCGAGGCCAGCGCGGCCGGAACGTCGGCGGGAGATCCCGTGATCAGTACCACCACTTTGCCCTTGAGGTCGAGGCCGGCAAAGTCGTCATAGTTCTTCTCAGGAATTTTCAGGCCATAACCTACAAATACCAGCGGCGCTTTCACTTCTTTGGGAGAGAGCTCTACCCGCGTGTTGAAGTAGGTGTCGTCTCCCAGGGTCAATGGCTCGGCGACCCCGTTCTTCAGCAAGGTCACGTGAGATTGCTGCTCCACGATCTGGCGGGAGACGAACTTCACCGGCTGATAGAAGCCCTGGCTGCCAGCGGGCTGCAGGCCCAGCTGCCTCAGGTGATCGACCACGTAAGCCTGCGCCTGGCGCAGACCTTCGCTGCCGGTATCGCGGCCCTCCATTTTGTCGTCGGCCAGCACCTTGATGTGGTTCCACCAGCTTTGGCCGTCGAAGTGGCTCTCTTGCGCAAAAGATGGGAGCGCTAAAACCATGACTAGAAACAGGCTGAACGTTCGCACGATGCTGGACCTCGGGAAGGATGTAGGCAGTTACGATAGCAGAATTGATGGGGCGCGGACACTCCTGTCCGCGCACTTTCCGGTTCAGTCCTTTTCATTCCCATAGGTGGGAATGCCTTGCTGGATCAGGTAAAGCAGCCGTTGCCCGCGCGCGCTCCAGTCATTCTGGGTGGATGCGGCCACGCGCTGGGCCAACTCCAGCGCTCGCGCCCGGGCTTCGTCGGATTTCTTGGGCTGTTCTTCGGTTTTGTAGATCTCAATCAGCGCCGAATACCGCCACGCCGCGTTATACAGCGCCTCCGGCACCGACGGGGATTGCGCATGTTCCTTTACATAGTCTTCGTAAACGCCGGCCTCTTTATTGGGGCACTTCGACTGGCCCTGCCAATCGCCGCACAGCTTGTTGTCGAGCAGGTGAAAGGCGGCCAGATCGGCCCACTTGGTGCCGGGAAATTTCTTGATGACCTCTTTCATCCAGCGCTGGTCAATTTCCCCGCGCAGGTAAGCGTCCTGCTCCCGCGCGGAGGGCTTGGTCATGATGTCCTGTTTGTCGAGCTGCCACTTGATGTCGGCAAAGCGATACAGCGCCTCACCCGCCAGCGGCGAACTGGGAAAGTAGTCGTAGACCCGGTGGTAGAGGTGCATGGCGTCCTGGGCCGCGCCCCGGCGTCCGCGCGCGCGGCTGGCCTGGTCTTCCGAGTCGACGGCTTCGCCGAAAAGAATCTTGTCCCCGTCCGGCGTGGATGTCTGGACCACGCCCTTGTTCAGCACCCAGCCGCCCACCGTTCGTGTCTCCGTCAGATTGGCCTGCACGTGCACCCACTGGTTGTTGGTCTCCATGATGATGAGTTCGCGCCCGCGTTCAATCTCGGCCAGCTTGGCGGACGTGGTGTCTGGAGAAATGTAGATGGTGGCCACCCGCACCACGGCCCCTCGGGGCGCCTGGGCGTAAACCGGAGTGCAGAGAAATAGTCCCAGCAGCAGACAGGCCGGAGTCAGCAGATGTCTCATGCGGCGTTTCACCTCGCGCGGTCTAGCGGACTGCCGGATGGGCTGCCTGGCGCAGTTGCTCCAGCATCCGCGGATCGATATTTCCCCCACTGAGAATGGCGACGTTGATCTTGGTTTTCGGCAATTGCGCCGAATGAAACAGAAATGCCGCCGCGGCCACCGCCCCGCTGGGTTCCGCCAGGGTGCGGGGATGCTCCGCCAATCGCAGCACGGCGCGGCGGATATCGTCTTCGCTGACCGTGACAATGTCGTCCACGTATTGCCGCATGTGGGCAAAATTAATGTGACCGATACTCTGCGTGCGCAGCCCGTCGGCCAGCGTCTGCGAGACTTGTTCCGCGGAAAATTGTTCGATCTTCCCGTGGCGCAGGCTGGCTTGCGCGTCGGCTGCCACTTCCGGCTCTACGCCGATCACGTTCACCGCCGGCTTGCTCCGCTTGAGGGCCGTGGCCACCCCGCTGATCATGCCCCCACCCCCCACCGGGACCAGCACGCTTTCTACGTCGGGAAGATCTTCCAGAATTTCCAGTCCCATGGTGCCCTGGCCGGCAATGATCTTCTCATCGTTGTAGGGCGGCACAATCACATACCCATACTGCTGCGAGAGTTCCTGGGCGCGCAGCATGCGTTCCTCGCTGCCCGGACCCACCAGCACAATCTCCGCTCCCAGCGCCGCCGTCGCCTCGCGCTTAATGACCGGAGCATTGTCCGGCATCACGATCACGGCCTTGATGCCCAGCGCCCGCGCGGCATAGGCCACCCCCTGCCCGTGGTTTCCACTGGAATAGGAAATCACCCCGCGCTTGCGCTCTTCCCGGGGCAGGGACGCGATCTTGTTGTAGGCCCCACGCAGTTTGAAGGCGCCAATGGGCTGAAGGTTTTCCGGCTTGAGGTAGAGTTTACGATTTTCTTGCGCCAGGCCCTCGGGCGCGAAGCCGCTGTCAATCAGGGGGGTGCGCACCGTGACCCCTTGCAGGCGGACCTGGGCCTCATGAATATCCGCGAGGGTTACGATGGGATTCTCCTTGCCGCCATGTGACGAATCCGTGGCCAGCGCTGGTGCTGTTTAAATCTCCAGAATCACCGGCATGATCAAGGGGCGCTTCTGCGTCTGCTTGGAGATGTAACGCTTCAGGTCTGCCCGGATTTTTTCCTTGATCACCCCGTAGTCGGTCTTTTCTTCTTCGCTTGAGAGTTCCAGTGTCTGGGTCACAATCTGCCGCGCATCTTCCAGGAACCCTTCTTCTCCCGCCGAGAAGCCGCGGGTCACAATCTCCGGCAGGCTCTCCACCCGGCCGGAAAGTTTGTTGATGGCAATGATGGGCAGCACGATGCCGTCTTCACTCAGGTGGCGGCGGTCTTTGATGATCAGGTCTTCCACCACGTCGGTGCGCGATCCGGAGTCAATGCACACCCGCCCCACGTTTACCCGGCCCACTTTGCGCGCGCCGAGTTCATCAAACTCCATGACGTCGCCGCTCTCCATCATGAGCACATTGCCCACCGCCCCGTGCATGGAGGCCGCCAGCTCGGCATGCAGCTTCATTTGCCGGTACTCGCCGTGGATGGGAATAAAATAGCGCGGCTTCACCAGATTGATGATGAGCTTCAGCTCTTCCTGGCTGGCGTGTCCGCTGACGTGGATGGGTGGATAGGAGCCGTCGTCGTAAATGACGTGCGCCTCGCGCCGGAACAGGTGGTCGATCACGCGATAGATGGATTTCTCGTTGCCGGGAATGATGCGGGAAGAGAGCACCACGGTGTCGCCTTTTTCGATTTTGGCGTGCTTGTGGTTGTCCACCGCCGCCCGCGACAGCGCCGACATCGGCTCTCCCTGGGTGCCGCTGATCAGCACGCAGACCTTCTCGGGCGGAAAATTCTTCATCTCGCCGGGATGGATCAGCAGGCCTTCCGGGATTTCGATGTAGCCCAGGTCCTCGGCAATCTCCGCCGAGTTGTTCATAGAGCGCCCGATGAAGGCGATCTTCCGGCCATGTTGCCAGGCCATATCGACCGCCAGCTTGATGCGGTGGATGGAGGAGGAGAAGCAGGAGATAAACAGCCGCCGCTTGGTGTGGGCGAAGACTTCATCAAACTTGCGCCGCACCGCCTGCTCGCTGGGCGTATATCCCTTGCGCTCTACATTGGTGGAGTCCTGCAACAACGCCAGCACGCCCTCCTTGCCGTACTCGGCAAAGGCGTGCAGATCGAAAAGCCGGTTGTCGGTGGGGGTCGGGTCGACCTTGAAGTCGCCGGTATGAATCAGCACTCCCAGGGGAGTGTGGATGGCCAGGGCCACGCAATCTACCAGGCTATGCGTCACCTGAATAGGGTGCACCGCGAAGGGCCCCACCTTGAAGCCCTCGCCGGGGCGGATTTCCCGCAGGTCGGCGTCGTCCAGCAGCTCATGCTCGTCGAGCTTGTCTTCTACGTAGGCCAGGGTAAATTCCGTGCCCCACACCGGGACGTTCAGCTCGCTGAGGATCCAGGGCAGGGCCCCGATGTGGTCCTCGTGGCCGTGGGTCAGGAGAATGCCGCGCACCTTGTCGCGGTTTTCCAAGAGGTAGGAAATGTCAGGGACGACAATATCCACGCCCAGCAACTCGGACTCGGGAAACATGAGCCCGGCATCCACCACGAGAATGTCATCACCCCAACGGATGGCCATGCAGTTCATTCCGAACTCGCCCATCCCACCCAGGGGAACTATGTGTAGTTTTCCAGTTGGCATTTCGATCTTTCGGTAACCATTGATGCTAGCACGAATGTGGCGCGGGCACTCCTGCCCGCGAAAAAGGCCAAGGGTGCGGGCGAGGGGGACAAAGCCCCAGCCCCACAAAACGGCCTTCCTCCCGGCCCTCATCTGCGATAAGGTTGAGGGATATGGCGAGTATGGTGCGCAAGACCTGGCTGCGGCGGAAGGTGGAAAATTCTTTGCGCCGCGCCTTTCTGCGGGCTTATGAAACCGTCAAAGTGGACCAGGTGCGCTTTCTCCGCCAGCTGCAGTCGGCCTATGGTCTGCCCGTGAGCAGCTATCAGGGCATCTATTCGGTGGATGTGGCCCTGCTCGATGATGTGGCCACCAAAATCATTCGCGGCGGCATGAAGACCGCGGCCGCCGAAGGGGCCGGTCTCGGGCTGGGCGGCATTACCACCATCGTCCCCGATCTCAGCATCCTGGCCGCCATCACCCTGCGCACCATTCAAAAACTCAGCCTGGTCTACGGTTTCGAATACAGCACGGAAGAAGAGACCGCCGAGCTGTGGATCGCCGCTGCCAGCGCCGCGGGCGTGGACATCAGCCGCGAGCTGCTGGAAAAGGAAGTGGTCAACCGCTTTGTCCCCAAAGTCATCCAGCGCATTGCCGCGCAAGCCAGCGCCGAAGTGGTGGAGAAGTGGGCAGGGCGCCTGATTCCAGTGGTCAGCTCGCTGCTCGGCGCAGGGTTGAATTACTACTTTGTCCGCACCTGGGGCCGCCGCGCCCGTGAGCACTTCCGCCGCCGCCATCTGGAGATGCGCAACCGCATGGCGGCGCAACCTATGCTGGATGGGGTCCCCTACAAGTTGTCGTCTTGAAGCAGCTCTGTCATCCTGATTCTTAAAATGCCGACTTTCTTTCCCTCCGCCATACTTTTTGACCTAGACGGTGTTCTCGTCGACTCCACCCGCTCCGTCGTTCGCCAATGGGGAATATGGGCGCGGGAGCACCACATCGATCCTGATCGTTTCGCGGAGATTGGCCACGGCGTGCGTTCCATCGAAGTGGTCCGCCAACTGGCCCCGCACCTGGATGCCGCCGAAGAAGTCCGCCGCCTGGAAGCGCGTGAGGCGGCCGATCAGGAGGGCGTGACGGTCATGCCTGGCGCACCTGAACTGCTTCGTTCCATCCCCGAGGGCCGCTGGTGCGTGGTGACCTCCGGCACCCGCCACCTGGCGTTGGCTCGCCTCGCGATCGGCCGGCTGCCGGTGCCCCAGGTGATGGTTACGGCGGATGACGTGGTCAACGGAAAGCCGCATCCCGAGCCCTATTTGAAGGGTGCGGCATTATTGGGCGCCGATCCAAAGGAATGTCTGGTGATGGAAGATGCTCCCGCCGGCATCCAGGCCGCGCAGGCGGGCGGAATGAAGGCGGTGGGCTTGACCAGTACCTACGCCGCCGCTGAACTGTCCCCAGCCGATGCCGTCATTCAGCGCCTGGCCCAGATTGCGCTCAGCGTCGATGGCGCGCAGAAGCTCAAAGTGGAAATTCGACCCGCCTGAAATTCTGTAGGGGCAGGTGTCCTCAGCTGCCCAGCGAAGTTGTTCGGATCGGCAGCGTTCGCGTCCGTTCGCCCGTCCCTGCAAGGAACGGAGCTACCGCAGCCAGTCTTCCAGCTCTACGCCGCGATCCGTCTTCTCATCGCGATATTTCACGATGACCGGGGTGTACAGGGAAATGCCCCATTCCGCGGCTACGCCTTTTTTGACCGCCCGCGAACCCGGCACCACTACCGCGTTTTCCGGGACTTCCAAAGGCTTGTCGGCCGTGGCTCGATACACTTCGCCGCGCACCAGATCATAAAGCGGCGTGGAGCGGGTCAATACGGTGCCTGCGCCCAGCACGGCCCGGGCGTGCACCAGTGTGCCTTCATAGACCCCGCAATTTCCGCCTACCAGGACGTCGTCTTCGATGATGACTGGGGCCGCATTTACCGGCTCCAGCACGCCGCCAATTTGCGCCGCCGCGCTCAAGTGGACGCGCTTGCCGATCTGCGCGCAGGAACCCACCAGTGCATGGGAATCCACCATGCTGCCTTCATCGACGAAGGCGCCTACGTTGATGTACATGGGCGGCATGCAGATGACCGACGGCGCGACATACGCGCCTTCGCGCACCGAAGAGCCTCCCGGCACTACGCGCACCCGGTCCTCTACCGCAAAGTGGCGGGCAGGGAAGGTGTCCTTATCGACAAAAGAAAGTCCGGAGCCGGCGCCCATCTCGGCCAGTACCCCCAGCCGAAAGCCCAGCAGGATGCCCTGTTTCACCCAGGTGTTGACCGTCCACTGGCCGCTGGTCTTTTCCGCGGCACGGATCTTGCCCTGGGTCAGGGCGTCACGGAACTGCAAAAAGGTCTGGCGCGTTTCCGGCGTGGCTTCGCCCGCGGCAAGGCAGCGTTCTATGGCGGATTGTAAGGATGACATGAGAGAAAAAGTATAAGGGAAATCGCGTGGCCGGGTTTTCCTTGCCCGACCGGCCATCGCACACTAGACCGCTAAATGCACTTGCACTCGCTGCGAATCAGCACGCCTTGCAGCTGATGTGCGGCGTCGCGCGCTTCCGTCAGCGTGGCATAGGGGCCATGCCAGCGGGCATGGTTGGCGTCATGTCCGGTAGGACGTCCCTTACCGTGGTTGCACTGCCCGCAGGTCGAGCGATGCAACACCACCTTGTGGGGCCCGGCCAGCCAGTTCTCGTAGACGAAAAATTCCACCGCCTCGGAGGAACTCCCGGCCGGCTTGGTGACGACTCCCGCTTCGGTGGCGATCTTTTGCAGCTTGGAGCGGGTATCGCGCCGCATGGGGACCATGGGCAAGCGATAGACTTCTTCAATTTTCCCCATCATGGCCAGCACCGCCTTCACCGGCATGGGGCTGGTCTCGATGAAGTTGGCCTGCATCAGCGGCAGATATTTGCGGTTCAGGCTGCGCGCCGTGGCCCAGTCATTGTGCAGGGCGGCACGCGTCAATTCCGCCATCTCTTTCGGAATTTCATTGGAGGCCACCGAAATCACACCCACCCCCCCGACCGCGATCAAGGGCAGGGTAAAGGCATCGTCGCCCGCCAGCACCGAAAAGTGTTCGGGCACCAGGCCGCAAACTTCGGAAATTTGCGCAATGTTGCCGCTGGCTTCCTTCACGCCGACGATGTTGGGGATCTCGGTCAACCGCGCCAGCGTCGCCGGCTCCAGATTGGCGCCGGTGCGTCCCGGAATGTTGTATAGGACCACCGGCTTGTCCAGGGCCTCGGCCACGGCGCGAAAATGGCGGTATTGCCCCTCCTGCGTGGGCTTGTTGTAGTAGGGGTTCGCAGTAAGGATGTAATTTACCCCGGGGCGGGCGGCGGCTTGCTTGGCCTTTTCCACGGCATCGTGGGTCGAATTGGAGGTCGCGCCGGCTACAATGGGCACGCGCCCGGCCACGACTTCGACGGTGATGTCGATCACCCGCAGCCATTCTTCGTGGGAAAGGGTCGGGGTTTCGCCGGTGGTGCCGCAGGGAACCAGAAAATCGATGCCCGACTCCACCTGCCAGGACACGAGGTTCCGCAGGGCCGGCTCATCGATCGAGCCGTCCTGATGAAACGGTGTGACTAATGCTGTACCACATCCGCGGAGTTGCATACCATTAAGATAACGCGAATAGGGCCCAGTGCAAACACTTAGGGGTGGAATTCCTGTGCAGAATTACAGCTGGCGCCAGACGTCTTTGAAGTCAAAAAAGCCCCGCTTGGCGGCCAGCCATTCCGCAGCCCGCACCGCCCCTTCGGCAAAGCCGTGCCGCGATTTGGCGTCGTGGCATAGATAGATCTTGTCGGCGGGGGAGTCGAGGGTAAGTTCGTGCAAGCCCACCACCTCGCCCTCGCGGAAAGACGTGATTTCCAGCTCGCTCCCCGAGCTCTCCCGGATCACATTGCGCAGGGCCACGGCCGTGCCGGACGGGGCATCTTTCTTATGGATGTGGTGGCGCTCGAAGATCTGCCCCTGATACTGGTGCTGCAGGGCGGCGGCGGCGGTGCGGGCAATTTCAAAAAACAGATTCACGCCCACGGAAAAATTCGCCCCAAACACCAGCGCGCCGCCTTGGGCTTCGACCAGTTTTTGGACACGGGGGATCTCGCTGTACCAGCCCGTGGTGCCCACCACCATGTTCTTTTTGGCGCGGACGCAGGCCTCGATATGGGGCAGGACGGCGTGCGGAGTCGTGAAATCGATCACCGCATCGATGCCTTGCAGCTTGTCCTCGGTCAGGGCCGAGCCTTGCGGATTTTCCGCTGCGCCCAGCACGGTAATCTGATGGCCGCGCTGGCGGGCTATTTCCGCCACCAGCGCCCCGGTCTTGCCTCGTCCTAGCAATAGAAGATGCATTGGAATGAATTGCTCTTTCTGCCTTCCCCGTATCTAAGTACGTGTCATCCCGAGGAACGAAGCGACGAGGGATCTGCAGTTTTCGTCCTGCCCAAAAAGCTTACGCGAAAACCTCTGGGTCCAGTTCCGAGAAAAAGGCCTTGTGCAGACGCCGGATGACCTCCGGTACCTTATCTTCCTCAATCACAAAGGTCAGGTTGATCTCGGATGCACCCTGGGAAATCATGCGGATGTTGACGTCCAGCAATTCGCTGAATACGCGCGCCGCGATCCCCGGCGTGTCGCGAATGCTCTCGCCCACCAGGCACACGATGGCTTTGCGGCCTTCATATTTCACGTCCGCCAGCTTGGCCAGGTCGGCCGCCAGGGCGGGGATCGATTCGTTGGAATCCACGGTCAGCGAGACGCTTACCTCGGAGGTTGAAACCACATCCACCGGGATCTGGTGCCGGTCGAAAGCCTCAAAGATCGCCTTCAGAAAACCGTGTGCCAGCAACATGCGGGGGGCGGCCACGTCCACAATGGTGATGCGCTTTTTCGCCGCAATCGCCTTAAAGTAGTTCTTGCAATGGGGAGCCCGCGCGGTAATGCGTGTGCCCTCGCAGCTGGGATTGCGCGAGTTCAATACGTAGACTGGAATGTTTTTCTGGACGGCGGGCAGCACGGTCGCGGGATGCAGCACCTTGGCCCCAAAATAGGCCAGCTCGGCCGCCTCATCGAAGCTGATGACTTTGATGCGGCGCGCGTCCGTACAGACATTGGGATCGGTGGTCATCATCCCGTCCACGTCGGTCCAGATTTCAATGCGCTCCGCGTCCAGCCCGGCCCCTATGATGGCCCCGGAATAATCCGAGCCACCGCGCCCGATGGTGGTGGTCACCCCCGCCTTGGTGGCGCCGATGAAGCCTCCCATCACCACGACCCGGCCTTCCTCGAGCAGCGGTTTCACCCGTTCGCGCAGGCGTTCGTTGGTTTCCTCGAACAGAGGGGCCGCCCGCATGTAGTTGTTGTCGGTGACCACACAGTCGCGCGAGTCCACGTGCGAACTTTCCATGCCCAGGGCGGAAAAAGCCGCCGCCACAATCCGGCTGGAGAGGCGCTCGCCGAATGCCGCTACATGGTCGGTGGTGCGCGGCGTCAATTCGCCGATGGCCACAATACCGCGCAGCAGCTCGTCGAGTTCCTCGAAGTCCGCGCCCAGATCGCTGTGGAACTGCGTGAACAACGCTGTTCCCAGCAGTTCGCCAGCTGTGTTGTAGTGCCGCTCCTGCAGGGAACGGCAGAGTTTGAGGGCGGTTTTGCGGTCGCCGGCGCCGGCCGCCCGCGCCATATTCAACAGCTGGTCGGTGACTTTCGCCATGGCGCTGACCACGACCACCGGCTTTTGCGCCAGGCGCCCTTTCACGATCGCAGCCACGCGGGTGATGGCTTGGGCGTCCTGCACCGAAGTGCCGCCAAATTTCATCACGATCATGGCAGAAATGTCCTTGGCTGCTGTGGTGGGCGGCCAGCGAAGGCGTACCGCGGAGAATCGTCGTCGTTCATTAGCTCAGATATCCCTGCACTTTCAATAACTCCGCATTGAGCAAAGCCGCGCCCGCGGCGCCGCGAATGGTGTTGTGCGAGAGCACGGTGAACTTCCAGTCGAAGACGCTGCAAGGCCGCAGCCGCCCCACCGTGGTGGTCATGCCGTTGCCCCGGTCCACGTCAAAACGCGGTTGCGGGCGGTCGGGCGCGGTGGAGTAAAACACCGGCTGCTCCGGCGCGCTGGGCAGTTGTTTCTCCTGCGGCACACCGCGGAAAGAACTCCACGCCGCCAGGATCTCTTCCGGCTTGGCCTTCTTTTTCAGCTGGATGGAGACCGACTCGGTGTGCCCGTCCTCAACCGCCACGCGGTTGCACTGCGCGCTCATCCGGAAGTCGGCGGGCACCACGGCCGTTCCATTCAGATGGCCGAGCAGCTTCAGCGTTTCCTCTTCCATCTTTTCTTCTTCTTTGGAGATATAGGGGATCACATTGCCCAAAATATCCAGGGAGGCGACTCCCGGATAGCCGGCGCCGCTCACCGCCTGCATGGTAACTGCCATGACAACGTCCAGGCCGAAGGCCTTTTGCAGCGGGGCCAGCGCGATGACCAGACCGATCGCCGAGCAGTTGGGGTTGGTCACCACGAAGCCGCCGGATTTTTTCTTCCAGGACTGGGTCTCGATCAACTTGACGTGGTCGGAGTTGACTTCCGGAATCACCAGGGGCACGTCCTCTGCCATACGCAAAGCGCTGGAGTTGGAAACCACGGCACAACCGGCTTCGGCGAAACGCGGCTCCAGCTCGGCGGCGATGGCCGAATCGAGCGCGGCAAAAATGACTTTAGGCGCTCCTTCCGGCTTGGCCGGGGAGACTTGCATCTTCGCCACCTGGGCGGGAATGGCTGTCTTCAGGCGCCAGCGCGCCGCCTCGCCATAAGGCTTGCCTTCGGAGCGGTCCGAAGCGGCCAGCCATGCGACCTCAAACCACGGATGATGCTCCAGCATTTGCACGAAGCGCTGACCAACAATTCCAGTCGCGCCCAAAATTCCTACAGGGATTTTCTTCGACATAGGTTATTTAGGAATTTTACAACACTCGTGCGCGAGCGCTTGCCGGACAGGCCATACCGGGCACAGGGGAATGGTAGAAGTACGATTTTGTCAGGAGGCAGGGGCCTCTTTGTCCTTGCGTTTGACCAGGTACTCGTCCATCAAGACGGCGATCAGCGTGGCCGAGGGGACGGCCACCACCGCCCCCACCAGGCCGGCCAGCTCGCCTCCGATGGCAAGGGCAATAATGATGGACAGGGCCGGCAGGCCAACCGCGGCTTTCATAATGCGCGGAGTCAGAAAGGCGTTTTCAATCTGCTGATAGACCAGGTAGAAGATCAGTACCCCTGCCACTTTGGCCCAGCCGTCGAACGCCGCCACCACGCAGGCCAGCACCACCGACAGCACCGGGCCGACGATCGGCACAATGTTGGCCAGCCCGGTGAATACGGCCAGCACGTTGAAGTAGCGAATGCCCAGCAGCCCATACACCAGCGCGCTGGCACTGCCCAGCACCAGCATCAGCAGCAGCTGCCCCAGCAACCAGCGGCGCATGCGGTCCTTGGCTTCCAGCAGGGTCCGGTGTAGCCGTGGTTCCGCTTGGCGCGGCAGCATGGAAAGGATCCAGCGGAACGCGGTTTCCCCGTCCAAAACGAAATAGGCGGTCATGATGAGGAAGCTGAAGAAGGCCAATACCCCGCCCGCCAGCCCGGGAATCAGGCGCACCGTGCGCGCCGCCAGTTCCGTGGCTTCACGCTGAATGACTTCCGGGTTCACCCGGTTCAGGATCGGAACTTGCTTGATGTGCTGCATGACCGCACCCGTCTTGTTGGGCAGGTCGGCGGTGAGCTGTTGCATGTCCTCAAAAATCGGGGGCACGGCCACCATGAAGAACAGGACCATGACGACCACCCCGGCCAGGACAATGCCCATGAGCGCCAGGCCCCTGCTGGGGCGCCACGTTCCCAGATGCAGCGCGGCAATGCGGTTGACCAAAGGCGTGATCATCACCGCGAACAGCGCGCTGACGTAGATCAGCAGCAACACATTGCGCGCCGCAAAGGCCAGCCCCAGCAGCAATAAGATTGTGATGGTGAACAGGATTTCTTTGCGATAGCCCATGCTGGATCTCTGGCCCCGTCCAGAGGGAAGCTTAGATGCCGGAATCGGCTGGCCGGCTGAAGTCAACCGCCTATTTTTGCACGGTCAGATCGCCGCCGAAGGAGTAGTCATTCAGGGGGCCGAAGCGCTTCTTTTCGGCATAGAGCCGCCAGCGCCGCCACACGATGCGTAGGCTGGCCATGACCGGGATCGAAAGATAGACCCCCAGCACGCCGGCCATCTCTCCCCCGGCCAGCACTCCGAAGATGGCTGCCAGAGGATGCAGTTCCATGCTTCGCCCCATGATGCGGGGAGAGACCACATAATCCTGGATCAGCCGCCAGGCGCCCAGAAAAACCAGCAGCAGGAACCAGTATTTGTAGCCCACCAGCGAGGACACCCCGAAGATCAACAGCGCCGCCACCAGCGGCCCCACGACCGGAATGAATTCCAGAATGCCACCCACCGTGCCCAGCATCATGGCGTAGGGCACGCGCGACAGGCCCAGGAAGGAGGTATAAGCGATCATGGAAAGCGCCGCCAGGGTCAATTGCGCGCGGATGAACTGCGCCAGCATGCGATTTAGATCGCCCAGCACTCCCTCCAGAAATTCATGTTGCGCGCGGGTATGCACAAACGAGAGCAACACCTGCCGAAAAGCCCGCCCGTCCTTGAGAAAGAAGGCCGCCAGAATCGGCACCACAATCAGCATCCAGGCTTCCTTGGCGACTTCCGCGGCCCGCACTCCGATGCGCTGCACCAGATTCAGCAGGTCATCGCGATGGCTGGCCAGATAGCGGGAGAGCTGCTGCCGGGTGTGCGCGCTCCAGCCGTGTTCCTGCCCAATTTGTTCCGCGATCTGTCCGGAGCCGATGTTCTCAATCACCTGCGGCAGGGCCTCGCTCAGGCGTTGCGCCTGCCGCCCGATGCGCGGGCCTACGAAGAAGAAAAATGTGCTGAGCAGCAGGACCAGAAGCAGATAGATCACGGTGATGGCGCGGCCCCGCCCTCCCGCCCGGCGTTCAATCTTGGAGACCGCCGGGTCCACCAGGTAGGCAAAGAAAATCGCAAATAGGAAGGCGATCAGGGTGCGATGGGCGATGTAAAGAAAGCCCAGTCCCAAGGCGAACAGCAGCACCGTGAATAAGACCCGCGTCGTGCGTGTGTCGATCAAGGACATGCCGCTTTGCCCCAGGCTGCGCTAGAAATGTTAGTCCCGCACCACTTCGGTGTTGTCGCCGGGAATCAGGATGCGAATGATCTTAAACTGCTCGTCCAGCCACAACATCCATTCGCCGCCGTCGCTCTTCAGCGAGAAGCGGTTCAGTTCGCGTTCCGCCCCACCCACCGCGATTTTGTCCCGGCCGGTGAAGGCGACCGAGGCCGCCATGGAGGCGCGCTGGTGCGGGTTCAGCGTTCCAAACTGCGCCCGCTGCTCGATGGGACACTCCACCGCCCCGGCCCCTTTATGGCAGGCCGTGGCCAAATACTTCCAGATCAGGATTTCGCGATGGATGAAGAAGTAATCATCCAGAATGCTGGTCGACGCCGGCAACAGAAAGGGCCGCTCTTCCGGCTTCTGTTGCGGATTGTCGGTGGAGCGCTCCATCAGGAAGCTGTCGTTGACCGTCACCGTGGCCTGCGCCTTGCCGGGCGCGATCTCTTTCCACTCGTAGCGCCGGATGTCTCCCTGCGGCGACATCTGCAGCACCGATGACTGGGCCGCCGGGTCTCCCAGCAGCGTCTTGAACTCCGACTTCACCACGCTGCCGCTGTTGCCCTGCTGGATAGAGAAAGTCTCGGTAGCCACCCGGTGGCCGTTCTGCAGAATTCCGAAACTGCCGGAATCCACCATCTCCCCGGAAGGTTCACTGGCTTTCTCCTTTTGCTTGTCTTTGGCAGGGGAGAGAACGGCCGTGACCAGCAGGGTGGCCAGCGCGGTACGTAGCAGGGCGTTTTTCCAGGTCACTCGAGTTGTCTCCAAGGGGCCAAAATCTACAGCAAAAGCTGGGCTACTTCCGCGGCGATGGCGTCTACATCTTTTCCGCTGGTATCAATGCACGCCGCGGCGGCCAGATACGCCGGCCGGCGGCTTTCGTACAATTTGAAAAACTGCTCGCGCTCCCGGCGCAACGGACGCGCAATGTCCTGTTGCGCACAACGGCCGTACAACTCTTCTGCGGGCGCGTCCAGGAACACCGTGAGCTGGTCGCGCAACAGCGCAGCATTGGCCGGTTGCACGAAGGCCCCACCGCCCAACGCTACGACCCGCGGGGCATCTTCCAGTTCATCCAGCAGGCTGCGCAGGGCCGCATGTTCCGCGCGGCGAAACTCGTTTTCCCCGGAAGCCGCGAAGATTTCTTCGATGCTGCGTTCTTCCCGCAGCTGAACGCGGGCATCCAGGTCTTCAAAGGCCCAGCCGAGCCTGCGGCCCAGGGCCTGTCCGACACTAGTCTTGCCAGCCCCCATGAAGCCCACCAGAAACACCGCCCGTACCATCGGACGCGCGTCAGGACTGGGACCGGCGGGGCTCCTCATTTTTCCCGTAATCTGCCTGTTTTTAGCGTTTCTTGAGATGAATTTTACCACTGAAGGAAAGCAGCTTCACCGACGACGCGGCCTTGCCCACCGTACCTGCGAAGGCACTCCCGGCCTTTGCGACGAAGGAAGAATGCTTGGGCTCCAGGGGGAAGTCGTTCTCCACCTGGCCACGCACGGAACGAGCCGTGACATCGATCGAAGCGTAAGGCGGAGCCAGGGCCTCAATGTCCCCGGTGTGGCTGGTGAGAGAGTATTGCCCGCCAAAGCCAAAATTCCCGTCATAATGGATCTTGCCGCTGGTCGAGTTCACTTGCACCAGAGGGCCTTCCACGCCGTTCAGCACTACATCGCCGCTTACCGACGTGATCTCGACGTGCCCATCGCGGACGTTGGTCAAGGTGACCGGGCCATTCAGGGTCTTGATGTGTACGTGTCCTCCGCTCAGGTCGCGGACATCCACTTCCGCCGTGGCTCCTTCCAGGGTCACATCGCCATTCAGCTTTTCTACGTGCAGGGGGCCGGTGGAAGACTGCAGGGTTACATTGGCATCGGAGGGAAGGGTGATCTCATAATCTGCCTGCCCGCTGTCCACATCGGCGCCGGTCAGCAGGTGCGACCGTATTTCGACCCGGTTTCCCCGCTGGCTCTGTTCGACTTCCACTTTGTCGGAGCGCAGCACGACCGTGACCACCACTTGATTGCCGGGGGCGGACTTGGCTGATATCGGGCCATACTGGTTGGCCACATACACGGTGGATTTGGGGCTGACTGTGTAGCGGAACTCTTTCCGGGTTTGCGCTGCCCCGTAGACAGCTCCGGCGATGACCACGACCAATACCAGCTTGGCGGCACGTTTGCTGTGTTGCTTCATAACACTCCCCTAAATCGCACAACGGACGGTCCGTCCGCTGCCCCGGTTTCCTTTCATTATGGCAGAGAACGGTTCAAAGCCATCTCATAAAGCATGGCCCGTTGCTCATAGGCCTGCATCAGGGATTCCTGCGCTTCCTCATCATTCGGATTGGAATGGACCGACTGCTCGGCGTCCTGGATGTAGGCATTGACGTCCTGCAGGTCGCTTTCATAGGTCTGGCGCAGGCTGGGCATGCGGGCCGAAATCATGTCCAGCAGCTGCCGGTCTTCCAGGCTCATGGAGGCGGTTTGCACCTTGGGGGGCAGGGCCGACTGGCCGGCCGATTCCGGCGAGCCGTTCTGGTAGGTCCAGAGACTGAAAGCGATCAAGCCCAGGGCCGCGATCGGCGCCAGCCAGTTCAGCCACCGGCCCCGCGGTCTAGGGAACACGGTGACGGTGGCGCTTTCCCGCTCCCCGTCGCGAATCAGCCCCTCTTGTCGCAGGGCAATGGCGATGGAGTTCCACACCCGCGGGCTGGGCTCGGCGCTCTCTTGCAGCTGTCCCGCCGCGCGCCGGATGAAATCAAAATCAGCGATCAGTTCATGACAGGCCGGACACGTCCGCAGGTGGGCTTCGGATTCCACCTTACGGTCGCCCTCCAGCCACTGGGGCAGATCATCCTGAAATTCCGCGCAATTCATACTTCCTCTCTCCCCGCTACTTCTTACTCAAGCTCCCCTCGGCTTATTGGCCTTTTCGGCTCTGCTCGTTTTGAGGAGCTCCCGTAACTTCACTCGCGCTTTGTGCAATTGCGACTTACTATTGCCGATCGAACAACCTACCAGGCCGGCAATTTCATTGTGCTCGTACCCTTCCACATCGTGCAAAACAAAAATCGTGCGATAGCCCGGAGGCAAGTCGCCAATGGCTCGCTGTAGCTGCAGCCGGTCCACCGACCCGGTAAGCGCCAGGTCCGGCGCGCCCGGCTCCTTCTTGGGAACATCATCGTCCGATTCCAGCGTGTCATCCAGCGGCACCACCGGTAAGCCCTTTTTCCGCAGGTGCATCAGCACCACGTTCACCGCCATGCGATGCAGCCAGGTGGAGAATGCCGATTCGCCCCGAAATGTGGCGATCTTGCGAAACAACTGGAGGAAGGCTTCCTGGGTGAGGTCTTCGGCTTCCGCGGTGTTGCCGGTCATGCGCAGACAGAGCGAATAGACCCGCCGCTTGTGCAAGCCGTAGAGGGTCTCAAACGCCTCGCCGTCCCCCTGTTTGGCTCGCTCAATGGCCTCGGCTTCGGTCAGCCCGTTGCCCAGTGTTTTTCTCGCGGTCGTCAAATGGAATTTTCCGGCCGCACTTTGTGTGATGCGGCGCTCATGTCTTTTCGTTGTACCTGCTTGCGCGCGTTTTTGCCAGCTTCCCGAATCGCCGGGCTGGGGCGTCCCGCAGGGTCTTTTGCAATCCTATTACAGAAGTAACGTTTCTGCCTTCTCCCAACTCCCGGCCCACGGCCGGACCGGCCAGCGGGCTAGGCTGTAATGGTCTCTAACCCACGGCCCTTCGGGCCAGTTTCTCTTTGACGGAGCAAAAAGGCAAACAGCACTCCCAGGAAGCCCAGTAGGGAGAAAATCTGCATCCCCAGGTGATAGCCGGCCGGGTTCTGGGGACCGGCGTGGCCGTGGTCATTGGCCCAGCCGATCAGCAGATTAAATCCTGCTAATCCAATGTTTTGGATCATGGTCATCAGGCCATAGGCCGTCCCCAGCCGGGACTGGTCCACCAGGTAGGCCACCGCCGGCCACATGACGGCGGGAATCAGTGAAAAAGCCACCCCCATCATGGCCATGGAAACATATAGGCTGGTGCGGGTGTACCCCATCATCAGGTAGACCGGGATCAGCAGGGCCGCACCAAACATCATGAGTAGTGCCCGCCGCCCTACCTTGTCGACGAACAAGCCGAAGACCGGGGTCGCGAACATGGCGAAGGCGGTCAGAATGCTTACCAGAAATCCGCCTTGAGGGCGGCTCACGCCGTGGGCGTCCATGAAGAACTTGATGGCGAAGGTCTCGAACGGGAAGATCCCGGAATAGAAGACCACACACAGCGCCACCACATACCAATAGGACGTTCCGAATTTGAAGATATCGCGGAAGACCACTTTGTCGGTGGCGCCCGACTCGCCAATCGCCATCTGCTTTTCCGCATGGGCTTCCATGCCCCAATACGCCAGGGCGGCCAAAACACACAGGGATCCGAAAGCCACCGAGACCAACAGTGGCCCGCGCCAGCTTTCATAAAGCGAGTGCGCCCAGGTAGGCGAGTTCTGCGCCAGCCACGATCCCAGCCGCGCCAGCATCATCATGATGCCGAAGGCGAAGCTGAATTCCTTGCCACGAAACCATTTGGCGACCGCCGTGGTGGCCGCCACAATCATGGATTCCGCGCCCAGACCGAAAAGCAGTCGCCCGCCCGCCATCATGTTCAGGGTCCCGGACAGGGCCGTGACCACGGCGCCTAGCAGGCACATGCTGCCGAAGATAAGCACCGCCTTGCGGGTGCCGATGCGGTCCACCACATAGCCGCCGACCAGGACCATAAATACGTTGGGCAGGCTGTAGATGGCTTGCAGCCATCCGATATTGGCGTCGGAAAATCCCAATTGCCGGGAGAGCAGGTCGGCAATCGGCGCTATGCAATCGTAGACGTAGTAGTTGCCCAGCATGGCCAGGCTGAGAAATACCAACGCCGTCCAGCGATAGAGAGAAGAAGGCTCGGGTCTCGCCGGTGCCGTCATAGGGCTCCTTCCCGGAATTTCGCGGCAAATGCATCCCAAGATGCAGTGCCTACTGTACAGAAGTTCCCGTAGCTATGCACTTCGGTGTTCCTCTGTACACCAACCTTCCTTGTTCGACCCAGCATCTACCCACCATCCGCTCGGCCTGTTCTGATCACGGCTGCGCGGAAGGAAATGCATTGAGGTTTATTAAGGAGAAGTGAAGCGCATGAAACGATTTGCAATGCTGCTGATGTTGGGGGCATGTCTGGCCGCGCCCTCGTTTGTGAAGGCGCAGGATTATAACCACGTCGAGGTGGGAGTATTCGCCGACTACTTCAACTTAAGCCGCACTGACCCGCACATCAACTTTGTCGGTCTGGGTGGCCGGGCCGCTTTCAACGTGCACCGCAACGTGCAATTGGAAGCCGAGATGGCGTATGACTTCAAACGAAACTTCACCAGCACCTTTACCGATGGCGTGACCACGCAGCTGGTGGATACCCGCCTTCGTCCCCTGACCGCGCTCTTTGGCCCCAAGTTTCAAACCTCCGGGCCGCTGCGCGCCTTCGTGACCACCAAAGTCGGCTTTGTGAACTTCAGCGTCTCTGACCAGAATGCCGCTGCTGGATTTAAAGGCGCGTTAGGCGGGGTGACTTCCGGGGACACGCGCTTTGCCATGTATCCCGGGGCGGGCGTGGAAGGTTTCTGGGGCCCGATTGGTTTGCGTCTGGAAGTGGGCGACACCATTTACTTTGACAACGGCGCGCGCAACAACCTGCGTGTCACCTTCGGTCCGCAATTCCGCTTTTAGTCGCCCGCAGGAAGGCAAAAGAAAACCGGCCGCATCCGCGGCCGGTTTTTTGTGGATAGTGGTTTGGTTAATTTACGTGCAACGTCACTGCTGTAGTGTGGGTGTTGCCGGAAGCTCCGGAGATCGTAATGGTGTAGTTTCCCGAAGGCGTGCCACCCCCGCCTCCACCGCCACCGCCTCCGCCACTGCCGCCACCGCAGGCCGCCATGACCATCAGCCCGCAGAGCATCAATACCAGCAGGAAGCCGATCAGCAGCCGTTTGCGGCGCGCTCCGAAGCCCGCCCCCAGAATGGCAATTCCTCCAATGGGTAGCCAGCTCGCATAGAGAATGCTGCTCGCATGCATCAGGGATCCGCTGGTTGCGGCTTTCGTGGTTACCGTCAGGGTCGAGGTTGCTCCGCCTGCTCCCGGAGTGACCGAAGCCGGACTGAAGCTGCATCCCAGCGTGGAAGAAAGTCCGGTGCAGGAAAGCGCCACCGAATTTCCGAAGGCGCTGTTCACCGAACTCACCGTCACCGTGTAGGTGCCGGAGCTGCCCTTATTCACTGAGGTGGTGGAGGGAGAGGCGGTAACGGCGAAATCCGCCGGGGCTGCGCCCACCTTGGCGACAAAGGCATCGCTCAACCCGCCCGCATTCAAGGTCTGCAGGACCCCGGCGGTGGCGCTGAGGCTGATGTTGCTGGTATTGGTGTTGCCCACTAAATAAGCATTGCTGGAGGCGTCGACCGCGATGGCGCCTAGTCCTGTGGTGGTGTTGGGGAACAGATTTTCATCTCCATTTCCCCCAAAATAGCTGGAGTAAACCACATAGCCGCTATTGCTGAGTTCGGTGATAAATGCATCCGCACTCCCGCCGGCACTGGCTTGAAATGGGGAGCCGGAAGTCGGGAAATTGGAAGATTTGGTTTGCCCGGTGATGTAAGCATCGGCAAAGCCATCCAACGCGATTCCTGTGCCTACGTCATCCAGAGTTCCGCCCAGGTAGGTGGAAAATACCAGGCTGGCGCCATCCGCACTGAGCTTGCTGACAAAGGCATCTTGCGCTCCGCCGTTGCTGGCTTGCGCCGCGTTGACGGCAGGAAAGTTCGTGGATTTCGTGTTGCCCGTCACATACGCTTCGCCGCTCCCATCTACCGCGATGCCCAGGGCTTCATCGTCGCCGCTTCCGCCCAGATAGGTGGAGTAGGTCAGCGCGGTTCCGGTGGAGTTCAGCTTCGAGACGAATCCGTCTTCACCGCCGGGCTGCGTGGTCTTGTAAGCCCCGCTGGTCGTAGGAAAGTTTCCCGAAAGCGTAAGCCCGGTGGCGTAGACATTGTTCGAGCTGTCGAGGGCGATGCCGGTGACCAGCCCGCCATTGGTGCCCCCGAGATAAGTGGCCCAGGAGTAGGCGGTGCCCGCGGTGGTGAACTTCACGACAAAACCGGTATCGGCCCCGCCCGATGGAGCCGAGGAAGACGGCAGGGAACTAGACCCCGTGAAGTTGGACGAAAACGTGTCGCCGCCCACGTAAGCGCTGCCCGTGCTGTCCACGGCGATTCCATTGGCCGAGTCAGTTCCGGAGCCGCCAAAGCGCGTGACAAAGCTTGCCGCGCCGGTCGTGGCGTTCAGCTTGGCCACGAAAGCGTCCTGGTTGCCGCCGCCGATGGTAGTGCCGGCCGGGAAGTTGTTCGAGGTCGTGTTTCCCGCGACGTAAACCCCGGTGCTGTTGACGGCGATGCCGGTTCCCGAGTCCGCGGTGCTCCCCCCAATGACGGTCGTGAAACTGATGGCCGAAGCCGAAGCATTGATCTTCGTGACAAAGGCGTCAAAACTTCCGTTGGTGGTCACCGTCCCTGAAGTTGTCGGAAAGCCAATGGAGGCAGTTTGTCCGGTCACATACAAATTGCCGGAACTGTCTACCACCGCGGCAAAGGCCTCGTCTTCGCCGGTTCCGCCCAGAAAGGTGAGATAGCTCAGGGTGGGATCGATCACCAGCTCGCGGCTGCGGTCATAGTCGCCCAGCGCGAATTTCACGTGGTTTTCCGCCACTACAAAGCTGGCCTCCACCGGGCGACGGTGCCCGTCGATCTCCTGGTAGGCCACCGGCTTGTGCATGGTCACATTGCCCGCCGGCGAAGCCAGCACTAAGCTGCCATTTTTATCGGTGCGCACACTGTCCGCGCCTTGGAAACCCAACGCGATGGGGGCCGGGTCCGCGCCCGGGGCCACCACAAAATCAAATTCCATCATCTGTTGCGCGCCATGGAAGGCCATGTCCACGCCGGGATACACCCGGCTGTACACCACGCGGCCATACTGCGGCACGCCGGTGCGCCACTTCGCCGGATCATTTCCCACGTAGTAGTTGGTCTTGCTGGCCAGCGCTTGGCTGCCCCCGATCGCCGCCTGGGGGTTACTTCCCAGCATCGCCATGCGGATGACCGCCTGTTTGGCCGTCTGGCTGGCCTCAGAACTCCGGCGCGCCGATGGCGCCGCGGAGAGCGAAAATACCACTTCGTCCGAAGTCAGGAACAGGCCATATCCCTGGCTGCGGGCCAGGAACTTGACTCGCGCATCCGTTTGTCCCTGGTTGGCTTCAAAGGCCAGGGGCGTCTTGGCGTAGGCGGCCATCATCTGTTGCCGGTTGGCCGCGGGCTGGAAGTTGGGGGCGCTCGCGGACGCCGATTTCGAGGAATGCCGCGCCAACGCCACGGCCCCCAGGGCCAGTGCTGCGCCCAGAAATGCAAACAGGAAAACCAAGCCCCGACTACGCTTGGGACGGTGTGCGATCATACTTCTCCTCCGAAGAAAGGAAACCTCTGATGAGACTTTTGCCGGCGGCGGTTGGATCATGGACTCCTGAATCCGCACGGGTCTGGCATGCTCCCGCCCGCAGGGGCAGAGTGCCCTGCGAACAGGGCATTGCACGGAGTATCGTCTCGCCTGCCTTGCTTGTCAACGAGCGAATAGTGCATAAGTAAGGTCTTCTCCTGGACAATTGCCCCCTTGCCGCTCGAGCGAAACCCTTGCTGGGCGCGACTTTTGCGTGTCTGGTTCCTGGCGGGAAGAAGCTGGCGGGCAGCAATGGCCCGGCGGTTGCACGCCGGCGCGACAGCGCTGTGGGCGGGTCTGGCTGGGGCCGGCCCCGATACACGGAATCCTGTGCTACAGTGGAAGGACGTGGGGCGCGTAGCTCAGTTGGCAGAGCAATGCCCTTTTAAGGCATGGGTCGATGGTTCGAGTCCATCCGCGCTCACCAGAATTTCCTTCCTATAGGCCTTGAGTCCGCGGGCGGCCCAGTTTCCTTGCCAGAATTCCTAGCGCTTCCCGTTTGGCGGGTGGCTTCTCGCGAGGTGGATCCAAAAACGCAACTTTCGAATTCATCGAGGCGAAAATTCCTGCGGGTGGAGATTTCACCCTTATCCACAAGGTTCCGGGAGCTTATTTCGCGGACAGGAGTCCGCGCCACATTACTTCTTCGGGTGAGAGTGCGCCACTCGCCCGCTCTATCCGGCTGGGATTGGTGGCCCGAATGACGTCTTGCCTTCCGTGTAGTAGAGCTCAAATCCGGAGATGGTGAAGGGCTTTCCCTGCGGGAAATAGAGCCGCACGTAGCGGGCGCGGAAGGCGGGCACATCTTTGGCGATCTTCAGCATGGGCACGGCATAGTAGTGGTCCAGATCGCCGGCCTGCGTGACCACGCTGTCGGCATCTTTCCAGGCAAGCCCATCCTCGCTGTATTGCAGACTGAAGCTTTTGGGACGATAGGCCGCATCGGGCGAGGCAAAACTGGCCACGTAGCGGTCGACCAGCAGCAAATCTTCCAGATCGACCTGCAACCAGTCATCGCCCGAGGAAAGCGGATCATCCGAGTGAATGGTGAATGATGTATTCAGGTCGCCATCCACCGCCTGAAAGGGCCGGTAGTGCGACACCAGGACTTTGGAGCGGGCGTACTTGTTCAGGGCCAGATTGTCCGCGCTGGGCACGTTCGGCTTCCAGATGGCGGGAACGCTTTGCGTGTAGGTGAGGACCGGGTCCCAGAAAACTTTGGCCTCGCCGCCCTCCCTCGGGCTGACTACGAAGCTGATGGCATCCCCCTGAATGACGGTGACCTGCAAGTCGTGCGCTGCTCCGGCTGCCTCCGGCCAAATTGGTTTGTGATTGAGCCAGATGCTTGCGCTGCCGCCGTGAACGGCGCCCTCGATCCGCAATAAGCCGCCATGGGGCGCCACCCATTTGCGCACCGCCGCATGCTTGCCCGCGATCTGATAGTCGTGGCCGATCTGGCAACCGTCCTGGCCCACCCAATAAGGACGGGTGTAGGCTTCATCGGGGAAGAAGGCGAGATTGCTGAATTCCTGTTTTTTGTCGTCCCATTGCTGGTAGTGCCAGTGGTTCTTTCCCATCAAACCGGAAAATCCCGCCGAAGCCTTGTAGCTCTCCGCCGAGAACTCAAAAGCGATATGCTGCACCGCCGCGCCGCTGGATTTAGGGTGCTTCTTGCCGCTGACGACAACCTTGATGGTGTGTTTCGTGGCGGGCGCGAGGCCTTGGCGGAGATAGAGGAACTGCTCGCAGGTAGTGCTCTGCGGGCTATAGCAGTCCACGGTTTTGCGCAGGACGCCATCCACGTAGACGTCGGCCCGCCCGCTCTGCGGCGAGCGCACCGCGCGCCAGTACACCGCGTCTCCCTGGAAGGAGAACTCCACGCTGCTGTTGGGAGTGGAACTCTCCTTGGTGCGATCTTCGTAGGAGTCGGGATTGCTGCGCTCGCTCCACGTGCCGGTGTATTTCATCTCCGCACTGGCGCAACCCACGATTTTGGTAGAGCGGCCCATCATCGGTTCGGAAGACTCCGGGTGCGGCTCAAACAGATAGCGCGGGGCCAGATTGGTGGTCGCGGTTTTTCCCGGGGCCAGCTTGATGTCGAGACGCTGGAAATCATCCTTCTCGAAATAGGCATAACGGCGGAAGCGGTCGTCGCAGGTCCAGGCCACATCCGTGCCTTCAGCGTTGATCAGGTTCATGAAGCCGAACATGGCTTCCGGGCAATGTCCCCACACCCAGTCCTGCTTGCCCAGATCGGTGCAGGCCCCGATGTAGATGCCGTCGATGTTGTCGCGCACCGGCGGGTCCTGGTTTCCCAGCAGCATGCCCACGTACAGATTCAGCGTCTTACTGTAAGTGACGCCCCACAAGTGGCTGGGGGCGACGATGGAGGATTTTCCGCCCAGGGCCGGTTCTTCCCACTTGCCGTTGTAGAAATAGTTCCATTTGCCGGGGGCCATTTTGTCGCGGATGGCGCAGCGGGCGGCGCGGCTGTTCCAGCGCATGGCGCGCTTTGCCCGCAGGGACCAGGCTTCATCGGGGAAGACATAGAAATATCCGCCGCGCACGTCAGCGTAGAAGCCGAAATCGGCGACGCCGATGCCGAAGCCGTGGCCGGAAAATTTGAAGAAGTCGTAAGGGTAGTAGTAAGTCTCGGAGGTAATGATGTCGCCTTCGTACTTCCAGCTTCGTCCTTTATCGGTGCTGGTGGCGAGAATGATTTTGCGGCTGAAGGGATAGGTGCGCCGGACGTTGTCATGCTCGACGTGCATGGGCGCATACAGCTTCTTTTCCTCTTCGTCGTACCACATGCCGCCCAGGAACCAGCAGGCCGTCATCCCGTTGGGATAGAGGCCGTCCTCGATGCGCGTCAGGTTGTCGATGTCGGGGCCTTTATAGCGGGCGACGGTGCCCCGATTGATGACCCACTGGCTGCGGAACTCAAACAGTTCGCCATCGATACGAATGAAGACCTGGGAGTTGTCCGGATTCAACTGCCGGGAGAAGTCGAGTCCCACGGGTTGCGGCGCCGCGGCCGGGGTGGCGGAGTAGGCAAAGGGAAGTATGACTTCGCCGGCGGCGTATTCATATCCGCTGCCGGCGGGCGCGCCCTGAATCGGCGCGCTCTGCCCGCGCAGGGCGGCGGGCAGGGCCATGGCGGTCAATCCTAGTTGTCCAGTTTTTTGCAGAAAATTACGGCGCGACAAATCATTTCCCGCTCCGCTGGGGAGGGATGGTTTTGGGGACACGCGAGTTCCTCTTTCTAGCGCCGTACTGAAAGTGGCTGTGGATTTTGAATTTTCCGAGTATGCCCGAGCGGGCCGTCGAATCCGGCCCGGTTCATGGAATTGAACAATCTATTTGGCGAGAGGCGTGGAGCTGTGCGTGAGTTTCTACCGGTGGGACAACCGCAAGCTCTCCCAACTACCGTCGGAGGTCCATCCCCCATCGACCACCAGGCAATGGCCGTTGACGAAGGCGCTGGCCTTTTCGTCGCTGAGGTAGGCGATGGCGTTGGCGATATCGTCGGGCGAGGCGAAGCGCGCCATGGGAATGCGTCCGGTGATGTCGGCATCGCTGTAGGTGCCGCGGGCCTGGTCGGCGGCGTCCATTTCCGTCTTCACCCAGCCCGGACACACTGCGTTTACGCGCACCCCGTGTCCACCCCACTCCGCCGCCAGGGTGCGGGTGATGCCGATCAAACCATGCTTGGAAGCGTTATAGGCGACGCGGTCGGCGACCCCCACCAATCCTGCGATGGACGCAACATTGACGATGCTGCCCGCTTTCTGCGCCAGCATGATGCTGCCGAAGGTCCGGGCGAGGAGAAAGGGCGCCACCAGATTGACTTCCAGCACGCGGCGGAAATCGGCAGTGGAAACCGTCTCGCCCGGCGCGATGAAGCTGATGCCGGCATTGTTCACCAGCACATCGGCCCGGCCCCATTTTTGCTGGACCGCGGAGCCCAGGCGCGAGACTGTGGCTTCGTCGGAGATGTCGCCGATAAATTCCAGGACCTCCGCGCCGCGGGCCTGGGTGGCCAGGATGGTGGCGGCAGGCGAGTGCAGATCATTCAAGGCCAGGGCGTATCCCTTTTCGGCCAGGACTTCGGCGGTGCGCCGCCCAATGCCCTGGGCCGCGCCGGTAATGACGGCGATTCGCTTTTGCGCGCTCACGATTCTGTTCTCCCCACTTCCAGCGGACGTCCGTATCTTAAGACAAGGCAGCGCCGGGGAAAAGATGCGGCGCTCTTTGTTACCCTGCAAGGTCCTGCCTTGTAGGATATGTGTTCAGCTTATCGAACAAACGGTGGCAGAGTTTGCCGGACGAGAAGAACCTAATTTGGTGTGTCTCTTGCGGCACGCTGTGGGGGAGAGCTCATTTTGCAGAAGAATACGTTGAAGGAGCGGCTGCGCTCCGGAGAGACGGTGTACGGGACCTCGATCGGCGAGTGCCTGGATCCGGAGATCAGTATCGTATTGGCCGCGGCAGGGGTAGAGTTCTTCTTTATCGATACCGAGCACTCGCCGGCCAGCTATGGGCAGATCCAGAGCATGTGCCGCACGGCCCGTAGCGCCGGGGTTGTTCCTCTGGTGCGCATCACCCAGAATGAAGGTCCGCTCATTACCCGCGCCCTCGATTGCGGGGCCATGGGCATTGTGGTGCCGCGGGTGGATTCGGCCGAGGAGGCCCGCGCCGCCATTCAGCATATGAAGTTTCCTCCTTTGGGGAGGCGCGGGTTTGGGCTGCGCGGCATTGTCACCGATTTCGAGTCGCTGCCGGCGGCGGAGCGGATTGCTCGCGCCAATCAGGAGACCATGGCGGTCATCATGATCGAGTCTCCCGAGGGCGTAGAAGCGGTCGAAGAAATCGCGACTGTGCCGGAGATTGATGCGCTTTTTGTCGGCCCCTATGATCTTTCGCTCTCCATGGGCATCGTGGAGCAGTTTGAGCATCCTAAGTTCATCCAGGCCATGGACCGCGTGCTGCAGGCCTGCCGGAAAGCCAACATCGCCATGGCCTTGCAGAACGACAATATGGACTTGCTCTTGCGGGCCCGCGCCATGGGGGTAAGAATGCTGATGTATAGCAGCGATATCGGCGTCCTGCTGCGCGGATATCGCGAGGGTCTGGCCAGATTGCGAGGATAGAAGCTTGCGGATGGGTGAAGGCAAGGGATGGAATTGTTCTGTGCTCGTGCTGCTGGTGTTTTCGGCGCTGAGCGTGTCTCTGGCTGCGCAATCCACCAACCCCGCCAGCCGCCCGCTGGCCAGCCCGGTGCGGGTGGCCGACGCCGTCTGCGCCAAGTGTCATCAGGAAATTTTCCAGAAATATCTCTCCACCCCCATGGCCAACGCCAGCGGCCTGGCCGTCGATAAGGCGATCCCGGGAAAATTTCAGCACGCGAACTCCGGGGTCGACTACGGCGTGACCAGCAAGGACGGGGAAGTGTGGCTGCACTATGTCCGGCGCGAGGAGCCGCGCCTGGAAGGCAAGCAGCAGCTCCTGTATTTTCTTGGCTCCGGACACCTGGGCGTGACCTATCTGTACGAACTCGGGGGATACCTGCTGGAATCTCCCGTGGCCTATTACGCCAACTCGCAGAGCTACGACATGAAGCCGGGGCTGACCAATGTGCGCAGCATGCCCCCCGCCCTGCCGGTCACGCGAGGCTGCATGCGCTGCCACATGAGCGCGGTGCAGCGCGAGGTAACGGGGTCGCGCAGCCGATTTAGCGGCCTCCCCTTTCTGCATGGCGGCATCACCTGCGAAAGCTGCCATGGGGAAACGGCCCAGCATGTGACCTCGGGCGGCAAGACCGCGGTCCTCAACCCCCTCAAGCTCGCCCCGCAGCAGCGCGACTCCATCTGCATAAATTGCCATCTGGAAGGAGAGACGCGTGTGGAGCGTTCAGGGCGCTCGGTGGATGACTTCAAGCCGGGCGACAATATCAGCGATTTCATCTCTTATTTCGTTTATGACCGCGAAGGCCACTCCAGCCGGGGTGTGAGCGAGATCGAGCAATTCAGTCAAAGCCGCTGCAAGCGGATGAGCGGCGAGCGTATGTCGTGCATGAACTGCCATGATCCGCACTATTCGCCGAAACCGGCTGAGCAGCCCGCCTATTATCGCCAGAAGTGTTTGTCCTGCCACGCGCAGCCGAAGTATGCCAGCGCCCACCATTCTGAGAACCCGGATTGCACCAGTTGTCATATGCCCAAAGGCAAAGCGCAGAATGTGCCGCACGTGGCCTGGACCGACCACCGCATTCGCCGGGAGCCCGATCGCCCGGAATTGCTCGATCGCACGCCGGCGCCAAGCGGGCTGGTGTCGTTCCTCTCGGGCGAGGCCAGCCCGCGCGATCTTGCCCTCGCCTATTACAACGTGGTGATCGACGGCAACACGCTGGAGCGCGACCGCGCCTGGCGGATGCTGGAGGCGGCCCAGAAGGCCAACCCTCAGGATGCTCCCGTGCTTTCCGCCCTGGGCTACATGTCACAACTCAGCGGCAACACGGCCAAGGCGGTGGAATTCTACCGGGAATCGCTGAAGCTCGATCCCAACGACCTGATTGCGGAAAACAATCTGGCCATCCTGCTGGCCCGCTCCGGCAACCTGCCCGAGGCGCGCGACATCTGGCGCAAGGTATTTGCGGTGAACGAGGATGTGGATGGGCCGGGCATCAATCTATCGCTGGTGGAATGCCGGCTGGGCAATAAGGATGGGGCCATGGATGTTCTGCGGCGGGTGCTGGTCTACAGCCCCGACCGCCAGATCGCGCGCGAACGGCTGGCGGCCATTGAGTCCGGGCAAGAGAAGTGCGCGGCGCCGGCGGCTAAGTGATTTCGATGAGGCTGTGTCCGCGGGCCGGGATGGGCACAGTGACTTTGTAGGCGCCGCCACTGCGCAGTGCAGATCCCGCGGAGAAGTTGTATGGTCCTGCCTTCAGCCCGCAAGCCAGAGGATCAAAAGTAAACTCCTTCTCCACAGCGCGTTCTTCCAAATTGAAGCAATTCACGACGGCGGCATTTTTCGCCGGATGCCGGTGGAGATGCACCAACTCCTCGATGCCGTAAAAACTTCCCGCCGCAAAGAAAGGTTTGAGCCGGCGGTAAGTCTTCATGGCGGAAGCATGGGCCTCGCGGGTGGCGGCATCGGCCGGCGTACCCCCGAACCCTAAATGACGGCAGGTGGATGCGTTCCACCAGAACATCAGGGCCTGCGGGTTGTCCTTGCGCAGATCGATGTGGATGTACAACGGCAGCGAATACGCCAGGTTGTAGTAATAGAGGACGATGCTGTTGCCGGCGAGCAGATTCTGCATCGGGTCCCACATCATCTCAAAGGCCCACACGGAGTCGAAGCCCAGCTTGTCCGGTCCGCCTGCGCCGTGTCCGTAATAGGTCGGGACATAGCGAATGTCGGCCCCGCCCACTACCTGGTCATGCATCTCGATCAACACCTTGGGATATTTCTCGTGTACCAGACTGGCCAGGCGATTGGTGGCGTCCACATGCTCGGAGACGGTCGAAGGGACGGAATGGCCATGGGTAGGGTCCCAGCACGGACCGTTGAACCAGGTCCCATCGAACATGAAGAATCCCACTCCCGCTTCCGCCAGAACATGCAGGCGGCGGGCGGTCTCTTCCACGTATTGCCGGGAGGCGCCGCAGGGAGAAAATGGAATGATCTGGCCGTGTGAATCTTTGCGCAACGTGCCGGGAATGATGTCACAGTGGGAATCCACCCAATTGGTGAGAGGGGTGTGCAGGGAAAGCTTCAGCCCATACTGGTTCTGCAGCAACTTCACGAAGTCAGGCAGCGCGCCCAGGCGGCCGGCGTCCCAAATTTTGGAAGATTGGGGAGTGTCCCAGCCGGGATCGAGATAGAGAGCTTCGCAGCCTATGGCGCGCGCCTTGGCCGCTTCCTCCTTCATGCCCTCGAGCCGGTAATATTTTTCGCGGTTGGGTGCTTCCAAGTACGCCGGCTCTCCCAGCCACCAAAGCTTGTTGTCGTAGAGCTCGTTCCAGTGCACGGGAGGATCGAAATTCTGCGGGACACCATGCCCTCGCGATTCCATCTCAGAGCGAAAAGTGTAGAAGCCTTGATTGGCATTTCCCTGGAATGCGGTCAGGCGAGTGACGCCGAAGGAGTGCGTTTGCCCCGGCTCCAGATGCAAATACCCTTCCGGATCGCCATGGCTGACACCGGCCCCGCCCCAGCGCAGGCCAATGCGGTTGCCGTCGAGCGGCACGCGGTCGAGGATGGCATATTCGCGCGCGCTCTGGTTGTACTTGGTGACCAGAAAACCGTGCCGGCCGTCGGTGAAGGCCCAGCCTTCGGAAGCATAGTCTTCGTATTGGCGCGGCCAGACCGCCTGTGAGCGCGGCGGATCTTCGCGCAGGCGGCACGTGCGCCGGCGGAAAAGAATGTCCTCGAGGGAATAATCGGCGTACTGATTTTTGTCTCCTCGCGGCTCCCGCCGGTAGGGCACCGCGGTGAAGGTATAACTCCTCAGCGTGTCCGGTGTGACCGGCAACACAAATCCACAACGGAAAGGGGCGCTCACCGGGTGGGAACTTTGGTTCGCGGCAGTGATTTTCTCTTCGATCCAGCCGGGCCCCGCTTTGAATTCATGAACCACCGCGATGCCGCTGGAAGTGACGCCCCGCAGTGTGACCGACGGCCCTGCCTGCGTTATGGACGTAAACGCCGGATCGCCGAAAGAGTAAGAGTAGTCGCCGTCGGCCAGAGTGATGCCTGACGGGACGTGCACCAGGTGCCCATGCAGTCTTCCATGCCCGACGAGTGTGAGCCGGAAGTCGGAGTTGGCAACAACGACTTCTTTCCCGCTTGCGGTCGAGGCCAGTAAGTCTCCGGGGCGGACCAAAGCCTGAGAGACGCCGGCGAATGCGACCGATTTGAGAAAATCTTTCCGATTGATCATGGGAATCGTGGGTGCGCCGGATCAGCGTTTTCCGAGGTGCTGATCAAACCAGTCGGCAAAGGCTTCGACATCTTCCTGCGACTTCCAGAAGTCTCCCCAACCGTGGCCTTTGCCGGGGCGCACGATGATTTTCACCGGCGGCGCGCCCACGGTTTTGGCCTTGGCGGCAAAACTTTCCGACTGTTGCAGGGGCACGACGGTGTCCGCGTCGCCGTGAATGATCAAAGTCGGCGGCAGCTTGGCGGTCACGTAGTAAATGGGAGAAATCATCTTGCCCACGATTTGCCGGCCGAGGTCGGTGTCGGACAGCGAGCCGAAAGCGGCAAAGAGAGGCGAGAGCGGGCCGCGGCCTACGCCATCGACGCCGGGCGCGCCCCAGTTCAGAAAGTCCGTGGGCGGAAAGAAGCAGGCTACCGCCTGCACGGCGCTGCTTTCGTGGTCGATGGGATCAGGAGAGGACGCGGGGCCGGGCCCGCCCTGCACCGCGATCATCAGGGCCAGATGACCGCCGGAGCTGGAGCCGAGAACGCCCAGGCGGTTCGGATCGACGCCATATTGGGGGGCATTGTGGCGAATAAAGCGCACCGCACGCTGCACGTCGAGAATAATGTCGGGCACGTTGAAGCGCGGCATGGATCCGTGCACCACGGCGAACACGGTGTATCCCCGCCGTAGGTAGGGCGTGTAATTCTCCGGGGTCACATGCACCATGGTAAGGTCGTCGTGGCTGGAGGCCCATCCTCCACTAACCAAAAACACCACGCCCGCGCCGTTTTTATGGGCCGGTTCGAAGACATCCAGGGTCAGCGCCATACCGGCCTTGCGGCCATAAATGACGTCGGTGGTTCGCTTCACGGGGTCCATTCCAGATTGCGCATAAAGGGGGAGGGAAAGCGCGGCGGCGGCGATCAGCAGCAGCCCACGTAGATTTTTCGCGAAGCGCGGCAAGAATTTGTGGCTCATGTCGTAGAATTCGGTGCGCTGTTCCAGCCGGCTGGAAGTCTTCCTAGGCCTGGGCAGGGGCAGCGAAATCCGGCGGCAAGTATGCCTCTTCCCGCCAGGCATTTACCGGAGTGTTCCGGTTATTGAACAGCATTTCGGGGCCGCGCTGCATAAAACATTGAATGGGCGTTCTGGGTGTGATATTCGCAGAACGCCGCACATGAGGAACCATGAGATTGTTCTTCCCGGCGGTGATTTGTTTTCTGGGCCTGTCCGTTATGGCGAGTTCGCAGCAAGTGCAAAGCGCAGCTTCCGGCCGATTGGATTGGCCGGTATACGGGGGAAACCCGGAGAACAATCATTACTCCGTGCTGGCGCAGATCAACCGCGACAATGTGTCGAGCCTGCAAATGGCCTGGAGCTATGACACCGGCGAAGAAGGCGGGCTGCAAACCAGCCCCATCGTAGTGGAGGGCGTGCTGTATGGCGTGACCCCGACCCAAAAAGTATTTGCCCTCGACGCCGCGACCGGAAAGGAGCTGTGGAAGTTTGATTCTGGGATTGCGGGCACCCAGCCGGCGCGGGGATTGGCTTTCTGGCAGAAGGGAAAAGACCGCCGCATTCTGGTCGGCATCATGCACTTTCTCTATGCGCTGAATGCGGAGACCGGAAAACCGCTGGCGGAGTTTGCCGAAAATGGCCGCATCGATCTGCGCAAAGACCTGGGCCGCCCTGATTACCAGCGCCAGTTTATTGCGCTCACCACCCCCGGTACTGTGTACAAAGACCTCATCATCGTAGGTGGACGGCTACCGGAAGAATTGCCCGGCCCTCCCGGCGATATTCGCGCCTATGAAATTCCTACGGGAAAATTGCGCTGGTCGTTTCACACCATTCCTCATCCTGGGGAATATGGCTATGACACCTGGCCAAAAGACGCGTGGACCTACAGCAGCGGGGCCAATAACTGGGCGGGCATGGCGCTGGATGTCGCCCGGGGCATTCTCTATGTGCCGACCGGTTCGGCGGCCTCCGACTTTTATGGTGCGGACCGGGCGGGCGACAATCTCTTTGCCAATTCGCTGCTTGCATTAAATGCGGAGACGGGCGAGCGCATCTGGCATTTTCAGGCGGTGAAGCACGATCTCTGGGACCGCGATTTTCCCTCGCCTCCAGCTCTGGTCACAGTGAAGCATGATGGCAAGCGCGTGGACGCGATCGCCGAAACTTCGAAGCAGGGATTCGTTTACCTCTTCGATCGTAGCAATGGCGCGCCGTTGTTTCCCTTGACCTACAAAAAATATCCGGCCAGCACCGTGCCGGAGGAGTGGACCGCCAACACCCAGGGGTTGCCCGCCAAGCCAGCGCCATTCGCCCGGCAATCCTTGACCAGCGATCTGCTCACCACGAGAACTTCCCCGGCGCACGCCTGGGCGGTGAAGGAGTTTGCCACCTTTCGCAATGCCGGGCAGTTCGCGCCCCTGACGGCGAATCAGGAGACCGTGATCTTCCCCGGCTTTGACGGCGGGGCGGAATGGGGTGGCTTCGCGGTGGATCCCGGGACCGCCGTGCTCTACGTGAATTCCAACGATGTGGCCTGGACCGGCTCCCTGGTGAAATCGTCGGGCGGCAAAGCCCAGGATGCCCACGGACTTTATCTTAGCCAGTGCAGTGTTTGTCACGGCGCGGACCGTGCCGGCTCGCCGCCCCAGTTCCCCTCGCTGGTCAACATTGGACAACATACCAGCCCCATGGAAATCGAAAATACGATCACCCATGGCAAGGGCCGCATGCCGGCCTTTCCCGCGCTGAGTGGCGAGCAAGTCCGCGCCTTGATCGCGTATCTGACGACGGGAGAGAAGAGGGAACTGACTTCCGGGGAAGTCGCCACCGCGAAGTATTACTTCACCGGATACCACAAGTTCCTGGACCCGGAAGGCTATCCGGCGGTGGCGCCTCCCTGGGGAACGCTCAACGCCATTGACCTGAATAGCGGCGAATACGTGTGGAAGATTCCTCTGGGGGAATATCCGGAGCTGGCCGCGCAGGGCCAGACAAATACCGGAACGGAAAATTATGGCGGGCCGATGGTCACGGCGGGTGGTTTGCTGTTCATCGGCGCCACCAATTTCGACAAGAAGTTGCGCGCCTTCGACAAAGACACCGGCAAGTTGCTGTGGGAGACGCTGCTTCCATTCTCCGGCAATGCTACCCCGGCGACCTACGAAGTTGACGGGCGGCAGTATGTAGTGATCGCCGCCGGCGGAGGCAAAGCGGGAAAGGCCCCTTCCGGGGGCGTGTACGTGGCATTTGCATTGCCCAGGAAATAAGAACGATCGGTCAGGAGCCAGTTTTGAACCCCAGGGACCCGGGAATCTACAAGTGGATCGTGGTTGCCGTCATTTGGTTGATCGCCTGCCTGAACTATACCGACCGCATGACCATCTTCACGGTGCTTCCCGTACTGAAGCGGGAGATGGGCCTGTCCGACATCCTGCTGTCGCTGGTGGGGTCGACGTTTCTGTGGGCCTATGCCCTCTGTTCTCCTCTGGGCGGATATCTGGGCGACCGGCTGTCGCGGCGCAAGGTGATTCTGGGCAGCCTGATTATCTTCAGCGTGGTCACTTTCGCTACCGGGTTGGCGCGCACCGGAGCGCAGCTTCTCAGCCTGCGCGTGCTGCTGGGATTGTCAGAGGCCTTGTTTCTTCCTCCCGCGCTGGCTTACGTAGCCAGCTTTCATAGCAGTGCAACCCGCTCTTCCGCCAATGCCCTGGTGCTTACGGGACTTCCCGCCGGCGCGGGGCTGGGCGCATGGTTTGGCGGATTCATGAGCGACCACTACACCTGGCACGCCGGATTTTTTGTGCTGGGAGGCGTGGGCGTGCTGGCGGCGGTGCTCACAGCAGTAGTGCTGCGGGAACAGCCGGCCATGGCCGGCCACGAGACGGCCGTGGAAGAGGGAGAGCCGTTCTTCCAAAAGCTGGCGGGCATTCTGCGTGTGCGCACCGCGCTGGCGCTGATGTTTCTGGCCTTTGCTCTGTCGCTCACCAGTTGGCCGGCGCATTCCTGGTTGCCCACATATCTCTATGAGCGGTTTCACCTGACCCTCACCGCCGCGGGATCGGTCATCAGCCTGTTTGCCGCGCTGCCAGCTTTACTGGGCAGCATAGGCGGCGGCGTGCTGGCGGACTGGTGGAGCAAGCGCGACGTCCGAGGACGCATGGCGGTGCAGGTCCTGGGCTTCGCCGTCATGGGGCCCACCATGTTGGCCATGGGATTCCTGCCCACGGCCTCTGCCGTAGCCGGCAACCTGCTCATCTACTCTGTGGCCCGCGGCATGCTGGAAGGCAACTCCATGCCGCTTTTCTGTTCGGTGGTGCGACCGAATCGCTGGGCCATGGCTTACGGCACTTACAATCTGGCGGGCACATTGGCGGGTAGCCTGGGGATTCTCTTCATCGGGATGAAAAAAGCGTCCTGGGGCATTGGGTATGCGCTCTCCGCCATGTCCTTATTATTGTTTCTTGCCTTGTTGGTGATGGTGCTGACCATGCTGCGCTATTTGCCGCGCGACCTTCAGGCCCACGCCCGGGAAGAAGAACGAGAGTTCAAGGTATTGAACGGCGTTGACTCTGCCGCGCCGTCCTTTTAGAAAAGGTAGGCTGGCGCGGGAAGAAGTATTGCTCTAAGACCACTCGGGGGACCTTCTGCTCTCACCACGGCTGCACCGGCGAAAATTTCTTGTGGATCTGGCCGCGGCTTGCGGGGGAGCAGCCTTGCTGGGCGCGACCGCATGCAATCGCCTGCCGGTGCATCGCCGCATCGGCGTCTCCATTCCCTATGAAGCGGAAATCCTCAATGAATTTTATGCCGACATGAAGCGCGAGGCCGAGCGCCCCGAAATCGGCCTGCAGCTGGTGTTGATGGATGCGGGCGGCGATTTCGTGAAGCAGTCCATGGACATTGAAATGTTCATCGCGCAGGGCTTCGGCGGAGTGTTCATGTTTGTGCTGCCGGAAGGAATGGAGCGCATTGTCGCCGAGGCCCATCGGAAAGGAGTATGCCTGTTCAACCATAGCGCCTCGCCGATTACAGGCTGCTCCCAGAACATAGTGCTCGATCAGTACAGCGCCGGCTACAAGGTGGGAAGCTTCGCGGCGGAGTGGATCCACAAAAACCAGGGCGGCAAAGCCGAGGTCGGCCTGTTGACCAATCTGACGGATCCGCAGCTCATCGTGCGCAGCAATGGGATCAAAGACGGTGTGCAGAAGAACTGTCCGGGGGCCGTGTTTGCGGGCGAGGTGGAAGCCAATACGCCGGACCGCGGAGCCTCGGCCGCGGCCAACTTGCTGCAGGCCCATCCCAACATCTCGGTGTTGCTGGCTTTCGGCGACGATCCGGGCGTGGGCGCCTACACGGCGGCGCGCGAAGCCGGCAAGCGCGATCCCAACAAATTCTTTGTGGGCAGCGCCGACGGCACGCGCCTGGGCATGGAAAAAGTTTCCGAAGGCGGCATCTATCAATGCTGCGCCTTCTTTTTCTTTTCTTTCAGCGCCACCCAGGCCATTCGCGATCTGGCCCGCTGCCTGCGGGGAGAAAAGATATTCCCCACTCGCATCATGGGCAGCGAACTGGTGACGAGAGATAACGTGGCGGAGTTCGAGCGAATTTCCCGCAACGCGCAGTCGCCGGAGTTCGCGCACTTCTACAGTGACCCTGCGGTCATGCGCTATAGCGATGTGCCATTGCAGACGCCTTCGCTTTAGCGGTTTTCAGGAAAGGACACAGAGTGGTGGCGATGACAGACGATCGCAAGGCCGGCCAGGCCCTGGTCCGTTGCGCGGGCATCACCAAATACTTCGGCGGAGTGCGCGCGGTGAACCAGGTCTCGCTCGACTTCCAGGCGGGCGAGATTGTGGCTCTGGTCGGCGATAACGGCGCCGGCAAGAGCACGCTGGTGAAAATCTTCAGCGGCCTCCATCACCCGGATGAAGGCAGCATCTGGCTGGGCGATACCGAGGTGATGCACCTCACACCGGCGCGAGCCCGGCAGTTCGGCATCGAGACGGTCTATCAGAACTTGTCGCTCTGCGACAATCTGGGTGCGGCCGCCAACGTCATGCTGGGGCAGGAGCCCATTCGTTTGCGCATTGGCCCGCTCAAGTTCGTGGATACCCAGAAATCCATTGCAGAAGCCCGGCGGCGCCTCTCCGAACTGGGTAGCACGATGGAAGACATGATTACCCCGGTACGCCGCTTCTCGGGAGGCCAGCGCCAGGCCATCGCTATTGCCCGCGCCACCGTGAACGCCCATCGTCTGATTCAGTTTGATGAGCCCACCGCGGCCCTGGGCATCCGCCAGACCCACGCCACGCTGGACCTTATCCAGCGGGTGGCCGCGCAGGGGGTGGCAGTCATCGTGATCAGCCATAATCTGGACGACGTTTTCAGCGTGGCCCACCGCGTGGTGGCCATGCGCCTGGGCAGCGTCACCCTGGATGCGCCGCTGGCCCAGACTTCACGCGAACAGGTGGTGGCATGCATGACCGGAATGTCTTTTGGAAGGGAGTCTGCGTGAAGCCTGCTGCTTCGCTTTCCATCGCCTGGAAAACTTTGGCCGGCGGCCGCAATCTGGGACTGCTGGCCACGGTCATTCTGGTATTGCTGCTGGTCTCGCTGGTCAGTCCGCAGTTTCTCAGCGTGGACAACCTGCTGGTGGTGGCGCTGCAGGTCTCATTCGTGGGCATCGCCAGCCTGGGAATGGCGTGCCTGATCATCAGCGGCAATATCGATCTTTCCATCGGCTCGCAATATGCGCTATGTGCCGTCGCGGCCGCCATGCTGGCCAAGGTAGTGCCTTCGCCGCTGGCCTGGATCGCCGGGGTCGCTTTGGGAGCGCTTCTCGGGCTGGCCGATGCACTCATGGTGTGGCGCATCCGCATTTCGCCCATCATTATTACGCTGGGCACGCTGACGATTTTTCGCGGACTCGCGCTGCGCCTGACCAACGGCTTCGGGGTCCGCGGCGTGCCGGAATCCTTTTCTGTCTTTGGCCGCGCCCGCTGGCTGGATGTTCCCATGCCGGTCTGGATGCTGCTGATTCTCGCCGTGCTGGCGCATGTAGTGATGCATTCCACGCGGCAGGGAAGACATCTCTTCGCCTATGGGGGAAATCCTCAGGCGGCGCAGGCCGCCGGCATTGATGGCAAGCGCATGGTGCTCGCCATCTTCACTTTGAATGGAGCGCTGATCGGGTTGTGCGCCGTCCTCGCCGCCAGCCGCTTTGGCACGGCCGCGCCCACCTTCGGCGTGGGCTTCGAGCTGGATGTCATTGCCGCGGTGATTTTAGGAGGGGTCGCTTTCACCGGAGGAGAAGGGACGGTGGCCGGGGTCCTGCTGGCCGTGGTGTTGCTCGGTGTGATCAACAGCGGGCTGATCTCGGTCGGGGTCGATCCGCACTATGCGCAGGTAGTGAAGGGCATTGCCCTGATCGTGGCGGTCGGGCTGGACCAGGTGACCCAGGAACAGCAGGAGCGGCATCGCAAGAAACTAGCGATGCACGAACGCTCACAAGCGGCATGAAGCGGGCTAGCCGCCGCAGAGCTGCTGGGAGATGTCCTGCGAGACTGCCATGAGGTCGCGTCCCAGCTGGGGGAAGCGGGTAGTGGGAATCTGTTGGGTGGAACCACGCACGGAAACCGCCGCGATTACAACTCCCTCCCCATCCACGACCGGGGCGGCCACGGCGCGAACTCCGGCGACCTGCTCCTCATCATTGGAAGCGAAGCCGTTTTCCCGGACCTGGGCAAGATGGGTCTTGAGGGCGGTCAAGGAAGAGATGGTTTTGGCGGTGAAGCGCGCCAGTTCACGGCCGCCGAAGAGTTTGTCCAATTCCGCCTCCGACATGGCGGAGATGAGGGCTTTGCCTTGCGCCGTACAGTGCAGGTCAATGTGGCGGCCGATCCAGGCTCCGCCGCCCGCGTCCTGAAAGGAATCCACTTTGGCGATAATGACGGCTTCGGCTCCGCGCAGCACGGTGACGGTGGCCGTCAGGTTCACGCGCGCGCCCAATTGCCGCAGATAGGGCATGGCCAGAGTGCGCAAGTGGAGTTCAGCCGGGCTGGCGCTGGCGACATCGGCCAGACGCAGGCCGAGCAGGTAGTGGCGTCCATCCCGCCCACGCTGTACGTAACCGCGGGAAACCAGGGTGTAGATAAGATAGTGGGTCGTACTCTTGGGGATGTTGAGCTTGCGGCTCAACTCGGAGAGTGTCATGCCATTCTGCGAACGGGCCAGCAATTCAAATAAACTCATGGCCCGATCCACGGCGGGTAATCGAAAATCCTGGCCCTCGAGAAGTTCCCCGGTCGTCAAAGTACCCGTATCTTGTTTGCCCATGCGGTTCGCCCTGACCTTCGTCGGTCTATTCCTCGTTGGCCCGCTCAATGGTCATGGAGCGAGCTTCGTGCGGATCCACAGCGGGCGGCGCTAAATCCCCTGGGCCCGTGTACCAAGCGGAAGCGGAATGAGGAAATGATCCCCCACATTAACCGGTTCCAGCTAGGCGAGCAGTTTTTATCATACCGGATTTTACCCCGTCAACCTTTAAACCCACCCCGCGTCCGCCATTTAACTACAAAATCTCGGACAAGCAGTGTCTGTTCAATAGGTTGAAATCGATTGACACTGCGTACCCCAGCCTCTAAAAAAGTGAGTCGGCGGGTAAGATTTCATGACATCGAGACCACTGCTTGCCGTTCAAAGTCTGTAAGTCAGGGACCCATGGTGAAGCCTTCCAAAGAACTAGTTTTGTCGCTGTACCGGGGCATGGTGGAAATCCGGGAATTTGAAATGAAAGCGCGGGAAATCTTCCGTTCGGGGAAGATGCCCGGTTTTATCCACGTGTATATCGGCGAAGAAGCCATCGCCACCGGGATCTGCGCCCAGTTGCGGAAAGACGACTACGTGGCCAGCACCCACCGCGGGCATGGGCACGCCATCGCCAAGGGAATCTCCGCGCGCAGCTCGATGGCGGAATTGATGGGTGCGATTGACGGCTGCTCCGGGGGACGCGGCGGCACGATGCACCTGTATGAGCCGGAAGTGGGATTTCTCGGCTCCAATGGCGTGGTGCCTCCCGGGATCCTGATCGCCACCGGCGCCGCTCTGAGCGCGAAGGTGCGCAAGAGCGACCAGGTGGCCGTCGCCTTTTTCGGGGACGGCGCGGTCAACAACGGCGCCTTCCATGAAGGCTTGAATTTCGCCGCCACCTGGAACCTGCCGGTCATTTACGTGTGCGAAAACAATCTTTACGCCACCGAGATGCCCTTCGAGCAGGCCACCAAGAACACCGACGTGGCCAGCCGCGCGGCCGCCTACAAGATTCCTGGCTACCAGGTGGATGGAAACAATGTTCTGGAAGTTTACGAGCGCGCGGGGGAAGCGGTCGCGCGGGCGCGGCGAGGAGAAGGTCCCACGCTGCTGGAATGCCGGACCTATCGTTGGTTCGGGCATCACGAGGGCGATGCCGGCACCTCTTATCGCGCCAAGGAAGAGATTGCGAAGTGGAGGGAGTTGGATCCGGTTCGCAGATTGCGGGACAAGGCGTTGGCGGACTCCCTGGTGACAGCGGAGGAGTTTGCACAAGTGGATCGGGACGTCGAAAAAGTGATCAACGACGCTGCGGAGTACGCCTTAAAGAGTCCGCAGCCGGATGTGAGCACGGCCCTCGACCACGTTTTTAGTAACTAGGGGATTCGGAAAAGAAAAATGGCAGGATCAAAGACAGTGTCCCAGGCGGAACCGGAGATCTCGCAGGATGCTCAGCGGGTCATCACGTATGCAGAGGCGGGCGTAGAAGCCCTGCAGGAGGAAATGCGGCGCGACCCGAGCATTTTTTATATCGGGCAGGGCATTGGCCCGCGCGGCGGCAACTTTCAACAGAGCCGCGGGTTGTGGGCGGAATTCGGCGGCGATCGCGTGCGCGACACGCCCATTGCCGAGCGCGCGCAGGCCGGGTTGGGCGTGGGCGCCGCTTTGGCCGGCAGCCATCCCGTGGTGGATATCGTGTTCCTGGATTTCGTGCTCGAAGCCATCTGCGAGATCATTCAGCAGGCTTCCACCATCCATTACATTTCTGACGGCAAGTTCAAGGTCCCATTGGTGATACGCGCCGCCGGCGGCGGGGTGCGCAGCACCGGTCCGCACCACTCCCATACCTTCTATTCCTTCTTTATGCACATTCCCGGATTGAAGGTCGCCCTGCCCTCCACGCCTTATGACGTAAAGGGGCTGATGAAGACGGCGCTGCGCGATCAGAACCCGGTGGTCTTCATCGACCACAAGGGCCTGTATGGCGTTAAAGGTCCGGTGCCCAAAGAGGAATACCTGATTCCTTTTGGCAAGGCTGCGATTAAGCGGACGGGCGAACATGTCACGATCGTGGCGCTGAGCCAGATGGTGCATCGCGCCCTGCAGGCGGCCACGCTGCTGGAGAAGCAGGGCATTTCCGCCGAGGTCATTGATCCGCGCACCCTGGCGCCTTTCGACAGCGAAACCATTTTGACTTCCGTCGCCAAAACCGGCCGCCTGGTGATCGTGGACGAGGCCTACGCCGCCTGCGGAGTGTCGGCGGAAATTGCCGCCATCGTGGCCACGCAGGCGCTCTACGATCTGGACTCGCCGATTCACCGAATCTGTGCGCTGCCCGCTCCGCATGCTTTCAGTCCGTCTTTGGACAACTATTTGATCCCATCGGTTGACCGCATCGTCAGCGAAGTGGCCCGCGTGGCCAAAGACCGATCTTAACCTCCGCTCTTTCGCGCAACGCGAGGATCTTGGGCGGACGTGTGTCTTTACAGGAGAATTATGAGCATTTCGATTGTCATGCCCCAGCTTGGACTCACCATGACCGAGGGCACAATCAGCGAGTGGCTGAAAAAGCCCGGCGATGTGGTGCGCAAGAACGAGCCCTTGTTTATCGTCTCGACCGACAAAGTGGAGATGGAAGTCGAGGCTCTGGTAGAAGGGAAGCTGAAGGAAATCGTGGTTCCGCCGGGAGAGACCGTGGCGGTCGGCACTCCCGTAGCCTATCTGGAAGGAGCCGGGGAGTCGCCCGCTCCCGCTCCGGCGAAAGCCGAAGCCGCTCCGGCCCCCGTCGAGACCGCCGCGCCCGCTACGTCGGAGACGGCTGCCCCGGCACGCAGCAATGATGGCCGGGTGCAGGCCTCGCCCCGCGCCAAGCGCCTGGCCAAAGAGCTGGGAGTGGATCTAGCCACGGTGCGCGGCACTGACGATGGGCGCATTTCCGAAGACGATGTGCGGCGCGCCTCCGAATCGGCCCCGGCCAAAAAGGCAGCTCCCGGTTCCAAACGCCGTCAGATCATCGCCGAGCGCCTCACTTACAGCATCCAGAACGTGCCTACCTTCTCTCTGGGCGTGGAAGTGCTGGCGGAGAACCTCCTTTCGCTGCATGAAAACCTTCAGGAAGCGGTCATTGGCAAGACCGGCGTCAAGCTCACGATCACGGACCTGTTGTTGGCTTGTTTGGCATCGGCGATCAAAGATTATCCGGCGATCAACGCTTCCTGGCGGGATGGCGCTTTGCATCCTGGAAGTTCGGCGGACCTGGGCATAGCCGTGGCGACCGGGCAAGGCGTGATTGCCCCGGTCCTGCGGGCTGCGGAGGGGCTCGATTTATTTGGCCTGGTCGAGCGCCGCAATGAACTGATCGGCAAAGCGCGTCAGGACAATTTGTCGCTGCGCGACCTGGAAGGCGGCACCGGCACGCTAAGCAACCTGGGCATGTATCCGGTAGACGAGTTTCAGGCCATCATCACCCCGGGACAGAGTTTCATTCTGGCCGTGGGCCGGGTGCGCAATCGTCCCTGGGCCGACGCCAAGCTGGTGGTGAAGCCGACCATCAAGCTGAACCTTACCGTGGACCATCGTGTGGTGGATGGCGCCGAAGGGGCCGAGTTCCTGGGCAAGCTGGTGGAGCGTATCGAGAATCCGGGGCAGTTCCTGGAAGGCCTGCCCGCGGCCAAGAGCGGCCGCAGGAGAGCGAATGGCTAGTGTTGCGGAATTGCTGGCCGGCCGCAAGGTCTCACCCGGACAGCTCGCGATCTATTGGCTCTGCCAGGCAGGTTTCGCATTCAAATCGAGCGCCGGAGAGGTGGTGCTCGTCGATCCTTATTTTTCCGATGTCGTCGAGCGCCTGATCGGGTTCAAGCGCATGATGCCGTCGCCGCTGCGCGCCGAAGACGCTCAGGCCGCCCTGCTCATCTGCACCCATGAGCACCTCGACCACATGGATACGGATGCGCTCCCCATCCTGGCGCGAAATCCCCAGACCCATTTTGCCGGCCCCATCGAGTGCATGAAGGAGTTCGAGAAGCTGGGCATTGGGAAAGAGCGCTGTCACCTGATGGAAGAAGGGAAGAGCTTTACGCACGGTTCGGTAAAGGTGCATGCCGTCTACGCCGACCACGGTGAGCTGGCTCCGGACGCGCTCGGGGTCGTGCTCGAGTTTGAGGGCATCAGGGTGTACCACACCGGGGACACCGCGTTTCGTGCGGAGGAATTTAAACCTGCTTTATCGCTGCGCCCGGACGTGCTTTTGCCCTGTATCAATGGGCGTTTCGGCAATCTCGACGCCGAAGAAGCCGCCCAGCTGACCCGGTTGGTTGCGCCCCAGGTGGTGATGCCGACCCACTTTTGGATGTTTGTGGAGCAGAATGGAGAGCCCGGGCGGTTCCTGGAGCGGTGTAAGGAACTGGTTCCAGCCACCCGCACAGTTTTGCTGAAGCCAGGGGAAGAATTCCTTTTCGAGAAGGCCTCATGAAACGTCAAGCGCTGATCGATACGCTAAAAGCCGCGGGAAAAGAAACCATTGCCTGGCAAGCCGAGGACGGATCCACTGTGCTGGTCCTGCCCTATGGCGGCCGCATTCTGGGGCTGTTTGCTCCCGGCGATGAGGAAAATTTTCTGTGGACCCATGCCGCGCTGGGCAGCGTGGCCACCGCCAAGGAATTCTATGGCGGAGAACAGTGGCACAATTCAGGTGGCGATCGCACCTGGCTGGCGCCGGAAGTGGATTTTTTCTTTCCGGAATTTCCCAGCCTCAACCGCTATTTTCAGCAACGCGAACTCGATCCCGGACGCTATGAGGCAAAACCAGGTTCGCTGCCGCTGCTGGTGAATCGCGCCGCGCTGACGCTCTCGCGCTCCCAGCAAAAAGTGGAGCTCGAAATCAGCAAGGCGATTTCCCCGGCCGTGAATCCATTGCGCTATGACGACCAGGCCAACAGCTCCGGCCTCAAGTTCGCGGGCTACACGCTGCGGACCACCTTGCAAGTGCTGACCAAGCTGGCTACACCGGCGCCGATCGGCCTGTGGAATCTTTTGCAGCTTCCCCATGGGGGCGACATGCTGGTCACCACACTCTCCCGCACCCAGCCCAAAATCTATATGGGCACCATCACGGCCGAGGAGTTGATTGTCGGCGACCATCTGGTGCGCTACAAGATGAACGCTGCGGGCGAACACAAGCTCGGCATCCGCGATGTGGGCATTACCGGCCGCGTAGGATATCTCTATGCCAATGGGCCCGAAAGATCGTTGGTGGTGCGCAATTTCCGGGTCAACCCCTCCGGCGAGTATGTCGACGTACCCTGGGCCGAGACCAGAAACTTCGGCTTCGCCTTCCAGGCCTGCAATGTGAACAGCCAGCTGGGGGCTTTCAGCGAGTTGGAATATCACATTCCCGCCGTCACCGCAGCGGACGGCCCGGCCCGCGCGGAAGACGAGTCGCAGGTGTGGGCCTTCCGTGGTCCCGAGAAAGCCGTGCTGCAAGTGGCGCGGCGTCTGCTGGGCCCGGAAGTCTGACGCGTGATCGAGAGCGAAGAGAAAAGAGAGCTTTTATGCGGCTAAAAGGAAAAACGGCAATTGTTACCGGGGCGGGCTCGGGCATTGGCGAGGCCTCCGCCCGCGTCTTTGTGAAGGAAGGCGCGCAAGTCGCGGTCATTGACTGGGATGAATCGCATGGCAAGCGCGTGGCTGACGAACTGGGCGACCGCGCTTTCTTTATGAAGGCAGACGTGGCTAAGCAGAGTGACATGGACGCCATGGCCAACGCGACCCTCGAACGCTTTGGCGCCATCGACATCCTCTTTAACAATGCCGGCGTTTCCTGCGTTGGCACGCTGCATGAGACAGCGGAGTCGGAATGGGACCGCGTCATGGCGGTGAATTCCAAGGGGATTTACTGTGCCAGCAAAGCGGTGCTGCCGCACATGATCGGGAAGAAGGCGGGGTGCATCATTAATATGGCCTCCGGTGTCTCGGTGTTGGGGCTGGCGCAGCGCGCCGCCTACACCGCGTCCAAGGGTGCGGTCTATGCCCTGACTCGCGCCATGCAGGTCGACTATTGCCGTTTCGGTATCCGCGTCAATTCCATTGTGCCGGGCACCATTTATACGCCGTTTGTCGAAGGCTATCTGCAGCGTCACTACGCCGACAACATGGAGAAGGCGGTGGAGAACCTGAAGAAGCGCCAGCTCTCCGGCACGCTGGGGACGCCGGAAGACATCGCCTATGCCGCGCTGTATCTCGCCTCCGATGAAGCCAAATACGTGTACGGCAGCGGACTGGTAGTGGACGGCGGTTTTTCCGCCGGCAAGATTTTTGATTAAGTCGATTGGACATTTTCTGAAGGGGAAATCATGATTCTGTTGACGGCTATGACCTCCGCCGGGCCGCGCTTGGCGGTCAAGACCACGGCGGGCATTGTGGTGCTCGAGAAATTACAGAATTCCAAAGTGCCGCTCACATTGGGCGAAGCCCTGACTTCGCCGGGCGGGTTGGACGCGGTGCGCGCCGCTGTCGGAAGCTTGTTGAAGGACGCCGACGCACTGAAGAAGCACGCCGTTCCTGAATCGCAGATTAAAATCGGCGTTCCTTTCGCCCCGCGCAACGTGCTCTGCATCGGCCTGAACTATAAAGACCACGCTGAGGAGAGCAACACCCCGCTGCCGGAGCGTCCGGTGGTCTTTGCCAAACTGACTTCGGCCATCATCGCCCATGGCGAGGCGATTGTGTTGCCGCCCGATACCAAAGAGGTCGATTACGAAGCCGAGTTCGCGGTGGTCATCGGACGACGTTGCCGGGGCGTCTCTCCCAAAGATGCGCTGGACTATGTGGCCGGCTATACCTGCCTGAATGATGTCAGCGCGCGCGACTTTCAGCGCGGCGACGGGCAGTGGGTGCGGGCAAAAAGTCAGGACACTTTCGGCCCCATGGGGCCCTACGTCGTGACCAGCGAAGATGTTCCCGACCCGCAAAAGCTGCCCATCCGTTGCCTGGTCAATGGACAAAAATTGCAGGATTCGAACACCGACAAGATGATCTTCGGCGTGCGGGAATTGATTGCCTTCATCTCGCGCGGAATTACGCTCGAGCCCGGCGATGTGATCAGCACGGGAACGCCGCACGGGGTGGGATTTGCGCGCAAGCCGCCGGTCTTTCTGAAGGCGGGCGATGAAGTGGTGGTGGAAATTGATGGCATTGGCCGGCTCTCCAATCCGGTCAAGGGGTAGGCTGCAGAGCGGATCCATGAAGATCACGAAGCTCGAGACAATTTGGTTTGAGGCGGTGTCGGACACGGTGTGGCAGCGGAGCAATGCTCCGCAGTCGCGGCAGGCCATGCCCAACAACCTGTGGGTGCGCGTGCATACCGATGAAGGGCTCATCGGATTGGGAGAGACCTATTATCTGCCCCGGGCGGTGAGCTCGGTGATTCATGATCTTTATGCGCCGCTCCTGCTGGGCCGCAACGCGCTCGACATTGAGAACCACTGGAACAACCTGTTCTCGCTGGTGAATTTCTGCGGCTTTGCCGGGGCGGAGTTGCGCGCTTTGTCCGCGCTCGACATCGCGCTATGGGACCTGCTGGGCCAACACACCAGCCAGCCTATCTATAACGTGCTGGGTGGACGCAACCGGGAGCGCATTCTGGTCTACAACACCTGCGTCGCTTCCGGAAAATACGCCAACGATATGGCTTGGATGGAAGGCCGGGCCGGTGAACTGGCGCAGGACCTGTGGAAGCAGGGCTATAAAGCGCTGAAGATTTGGCCCTTTGACCAGTTCGGCACCACGCTGGCCGGACCCGCCGACCCGCAGGGCAAAGTTCTCATCTGGGGGCAGGCGACGGCGGCAGGCACCCTGGGTCACTACCTCAGTGACGAAGATTTGAAGCGGGGCATCTCCGTGGTGGAGGAGGTGCAGAAAGCTACCAACGGGGCCATGGCCATTGCCATCGAAGGGCACTCGCGTTGGGACCTGCCCAGCGCGACCCGCATTGCCCGCGCTCTGGAGCCTTACAACATTTTGTGGCTGGAAGAAATCATGCCACCCGACAATGCGGAGGCCTACGTGCGGCTGAAGGCGAGCACCAAGGTCCCCATCTGCCAGAGTGAACGCCTGTTTACCCGCTACCGCTTCCGCGATTTCATCGAAAGGCCCGCCGCCGACATCATCATGCCCGACCTCTCCTGGTGCGGCGGCTTTACCGAGACCCGCAAGATATGCAGCCTGGCCGACACCTACTATTTGCCGGTTACGTTGCACGACACCATCGGGCCGGTAGCGTTGTGGGCCTCCGCGCACATGATGCTGCATGTTCCCAATGCGATGATCCAGGAAGTGGTGCGCGGGTATATCGAAGGCTGGTACAACGACGTAGTCACCGATCCGCTTATGGTCCAGGACGGACATCTTGCGCTCAACGGCAAGCCAGGCCTGGGTACCGCCATGCGCCCAGAGTTCCTCGCCCGTCCGGACGCGCGCATTGAGGTGTCTACGGAGAAGGGGAAAGCCTGAGCATGCGGCCCTTTCAGCTCTATTTCACCGGGGACTATCTCGACGAGCAGGGAGAACTGGTGGCCGATATCGGCGCCGAACGCCTGCGCTCGAGCGGCATGGTGCAGATCGATTTCTTTAAGGACCAGAGTCCGCGTCCGGGCGATGCGACCTACTGGGACCGCTTGTATTCGCTGGAGATCACTCCCGAGCACGTCGCACAGGCGAACGGCATCGTGATTTTCCGTCCCTGGGTGAAGGCCTCGGCGTTTGCCCGGGGGGCAAAGAACCTGGTGGCAATCGGCCGCGCCGGCGTGGGCTGCGACAAGATTGATGCAGCCGCCTGCACGGAAAACGATGTTCTGCTTTTCAACGCGCCCGACACCCTGACGCACTCCACCGCGTCTGCCGGCTTCACCATGATGCTGATGCTGGCCAAGAGAGTGCTGCAGCAGCAGCGGCTGGTCTACACCGGGCGCTGGGACCGTCAGCCGGAGTTTCTCGGCGACGACCTCATAGGCAAGACGCTGGGCATCGTCGGTCTGGGGAAAACTGGCATGGAGATGGCGCGGCTCTCCGCGCCGTTCCATATGAAGATCCTCGCCTACTCGCCGAGCGCCGACCCCACACTGGCCGAGGCCCTCGGGGTAGAGCTGGTGCCGGATCTCGACACCGTGTTGCGCTCCGCCGATTTCCTCAGCCTGCACTGCCGGCTGGAGAAGAAGACGCGCGGCATGTTCGGCGAGCGCGAACTGAAATTGCTCAAACCCTCAGCCTATCTCATCAATGTGGCGCGGGGAGAGTTGATCCAGGAAGAGGTTCTGGTGCGCGCCTTGCAGGAGCGCTGGTTCGCCGGGGCGGGGCTCGACGTATTCGAGCACGAACCCCTCCCGCTCAACAGCCCCTTGCTGGCGCTCGATAACGTGATCCTCACTCCACACTGGCTGCCCAGCACGCGGCGCGCCGCCCGGGCGGTCCGCGACGTCATCGTGGACAATATGTTGCGGGTGGCGCAGGGCATGGTCCCCCGCAATGTGGTGAATGTGGAAGTGCTGGGCCGGCCCGGCTTCCGCGAAAAGCTGCGGGGTTTTGCCGCCAACCAGGCGAAAAACTAAGCGGAAGGAAATTTATGAAGGTCGATTTGCAGGGACGAATTGCGGTGGTGACCGGTGCCGCCGGAGGAATTGGGCGGGCCATCGCGCTGTTGCTCTCGGAAAATGGCGCCACCGTGGCAGTCAACGATGTCAGCGACCGGGGAGTGGAGACTTGCCGCGAAATTGAGAAGCGCGGGGGTGTTGCCAAATTCTTTCCCGGCGATGTGGGGAACGCCGAATCGGTGAATGCCATGGCCGCGGCGGTCGAGCAAGACCTGGGGCCGGTCGACATTCTGATCAACAACGCCGGCATCAATACCGGGAAAGACGGCCGCCATCCGGTGCATGAATTTGGCGATGCCGCCTGGCGCCGCATCCTAAGCATCGATCTGGACGGCGTGTTTTTCTGTTCGCGGGTGTTTTCCGGCGGCATGGTGAAGCGCGGCCGGGGCGTGATCGTGAATATCGGCTCGGTGCTGGGCCTGGTCCCCATCCGCCTGCAATGCGCCTATTCCGCGGCAAAGGCCGGCATGCTGAATTTCACCCGCTCGCATGCCCTCGAAGTGGGCGGATATGGCGTGCGGGTCAACGGCGTGGCCCCGGGATCGATCCTCACCGAAGGCACCAAAGACCTCTTCTACAAAGACAAGCAACTCTCGGAGAGTTTGCTCAGCCACGTTCCGCTGGCGCGCCCGGGAGACACGAAAGACATTGCCAATGCCGTCCTGTTTCTGGTGTCGGACGAAGCCTCGTATGTGACCGGGCATGTCCTGGTCGTGGATGGCGGGTGGACCGCGGGGTTCGCTCGCGAATGGTAAGGGAAGTGTGAGATCGACACCAGCCTAGTTTGCTGGCACCTCAAGGTGGAGGAAGTGCATGGGTCTCGTGGAAGGCTTTGCCCTAACGTTGCTGGCCGGCACCATGATTGGGGGCAACCTCGTCCCTATGAAGTGGATGAAGGCATGGAAGTGGGAGAACTTCTGGCTCGTCTACTCCATTGTTTCGCTGCTCATCGTTCCTTTCTGCCTGGCGTTTTTTCTGCTGCCTCACCTGAGCGCGGTCTATGCCGCCGCCCCTGCCAGCACCCTGGCCAAGCCGTTTCTGTACGGAATTCTCTGGGGCGTGGCGCAACTGGGCGCGGGCATTTGTGTGGATAAAATCGGCCTGGCCCTTACCGGCTCCATCCTGAATGGACTGTGCGCCGCTTTTGGTTCCCTGACTCCACTGTTCTTGCAGCACTCGGAACAGCTCGCGCAGACCAGCGGCAAGCTGCTGCTGGGGGCCACGGTCGTCATGCTGGTGGGGGTTGCGCTGTGTGGCTGGGCGGGATTGCGGCGGGAAAAATCCTCGTCCGGCGCTGCCGGAGTCAACCGCTCTGGCAATGCATACCTCGGCGTGATGGTGCTGGCCGTGGTCTCCGGGCTGCTGGCGGCCTTGCTCAACATCGCGCTGGCTTTCGGCGGCGATATCGTGAAGCTGGCGGAAGCGCAGGGTGCGGCCCCCTCCTGGGCCGTGTTTTCCGTCTGGCCCATCGCCCTGGCGGGAGGGCTGGTGGTGAACCTCATCTACACCGTCTATCTGCTTTCCACGCGCCATACCTGGGGGAATTTCGGCCGCAATATCGGTGAAATTCGCAATCCGATTTTGGGCGGGGCGATTTGGATGATCGCTATCGCGATCTATAGCAGCGGCACCGTGTATCTGGGCGTTCTGGGCGTTTCGGTCGGCTGGTCGCTCTTTCAGATCACCATGATCGTGGTGGGCAACCTGGCCGGCATATGGACCGGCGAATGGCGGGCCACGCCACGCCCGGTCTTCGCCACAAATGTGATTGGAGTCGCGGTGCTGCTGCTGGCCACGGTCATGATGGGCGCGGCCAACTACGCGGCGCACTGAGTGAGGCACGCAGGTTCCACATCGGAGGCTTTATGAGCAACGGAAGACTTGCCGGCAAAAAAGCGCTGGTCACGGGGGCGGACACGGGCATTGGGCGCGAAATCGCGCTGGAATTTGCCCGCCAGGGTGCGGACGTAGTGTTGCACGCCAGCCATCACAAAGACAGCGCTGACGCCGCCGCCGCCGAGATCCAGGCGATGGGACGCAAAGCCCTGGTGGTAGAGGCGGACTTCAATGACCTGCAGCAGGCCACCGGGCTGGCGGAAAAAGCCATTGCGTTCCTCGGGTCGGTGAATTGTCTGGTGAACAATGCCGGCATCACCTTCAACAGCCCTTTCCTCAAGATCCAGCCGGAGTATTTCGACCGGCTGTTCAACGTCAACTTCCGCGGTCCCTTCTTCCTCACCCAGAAAATTGTGGAGAACATGGTGCGGCACGGAGGCGGGGCCATCTGCAATCTGTCGTCGATCCATGGCTTGCAAGGCGCGCCCGAGCACTCCGCCTACGCTGCCACCAAAGGCGCGATTATTGCCTCCACGCGCGCGCTGGGCGTGGAACTTGCCCACCGTGGAGTGCGGGTGAATGCGATTGCGCCGGGATGGGTGACGGTGGAGAACTACTTCAAGGTGATCCCCGGCTTCAGCGAAGAGCAGGCCAAAAAGGACGCCTACAACGCCGTGCCCGCCGCCCGCTATGGTGTGCCCGTGGATGTGGCCCGACTGGCCGCCTTTTTATGCGGAGACGAAGCCACTTTCATGGTTGGGCAGACCATTGTCCTCGATGGCGGCACCACTTCGCTGATGTCGCTGATTTCCGACTTCCGCGGTGAGTCGCAGGCCAAGTTCGGCGTGGAATACCTGACGAAAAAATAAGCAGGAAGAGAGAGTGAGATGGCGAAGCGTATTTTGCCGGAGAACCTGATCAAGTTTTGCGTCGAGATTTTTGTCAAGGCAGGGTTGAGCACCGATGATGCCTGCACCGTCGCCGATGTGCTGGTCATGACCGATACCTGGGGCACGTTTTCCCACGGTACGGTCGCGATCCTGAACTATGTGCAGGCCATCAAGTCGGGGAGCATCGATCCTGCGGGCAAGCCAAGGCTGGCCGGGGAAGGTCCGTCCTGGGCGGTGATCGATGCCAACGCAGGCATGGGTATGCCGGCGTGCTGCATGGCCATGAATCTGGCCATCGAGAAAGCCCGCAAGCAAACCTTTGCCTGGGCGGGGGTGCGCAACAGCAGTCACTTCGGCGCGGCCGGATATTACGCCAATATGGCGGTGAAGCACGACATGATCGGCATCGCCATGAGCAATGCCGACCCCAACATGGTGGTCCCCGGGGCGCGCGGACACGTCATCGGAAACAATCCCATCGCCTATGCGGTGCCGGCGGGAAAAGAACAGCCGATTTTCCTCGACATCGCGCTCAGCGCGGTGGCCGCCGGGAAGATTTTCGCCGCCAAGGCTCTGGGACACGAGATTCCTGCTACCTGGATCACCGACGCCGATGGTTTGCCGACCTCCGACCCGACCAACTGGCCGGCCACAGGTTCCATGACGCCCATGGCCGGGCATAAGGGCTACGGCATTGCGCTGCTGATTGAAGTGCTGGCCGGGGCTTTGACCGGGGCCGGCATCCTCAGCGAGGTGAAAAGCTGGAAGCTGCATCCGGGAGAGAAAGCCTATTTGGGACAGTCTTTTCTGGTGATCAACCCCGCGGCCATTCTCCCGCTCGATGATTTCAAGCAGCACATAGACTCCGCCATCCAGGAATTGCACAACGCTCCCAAAGCAAAAGGTTCAGACCGCATCTATGTGCCGGGGGAGTTGGAGTGGGAGCGGCGGGAAGATGCGCTGCGCAATGGAATTCCGTTGCCCGAGCTGTCTTTTACCGCCCTCTATCAGGCTGGGGAAGAACTGGGCGTGGACACGCGTTTGCTGGATTAGCCGTTTATCCGCAGGGCCAGGAGAGAACCATGCATCGTCGCCGGTTTTTGGAAGTTGCCAGTCGCTGGAGTGCGGGAGTCGGGGTCGCAGCGCCGTTCGTGGGGGCGGGGCTGGCAGAGCCGTTTCTAGCCCAGGCCTTGCCCAGTTCCTCTGCAAAGGGCGGCGCCTCCACTCTGTCGCTTCTGCTGGATGGCCAGGATTGGCTGATCGCCACCGACCCGCAGAATGTCGGCCGCGAGCAGAAATGGTTTCAGTCCCCGCAATCCGGCGCCAAGAAGACGCGCGTTCCCGGCATTATTCAGGAGGCTTTTCCGCACTACCACGGTGTGGCCTGGTATTGGCTCCAATTTAATCCGCATAAGCATCCCTATGCGGGCGGGCGATATCTATTGCGCTTGAACGCCGCCGATTACCTGGCTGATGTGTGGTTGAACGGGGCGCACTTGGGATCGCACGAAGGGGGCGAGAGCCCATTTACCCTCGATGCAAGCGAGGCCATTCATCCCGATCAAGCCAACTGGCTGGCGGTACGGGTGTTGAACCCGATTGATGAACCGATCGATGGGTTTGTTTTGGCGGAAACCCCGCATCGCAATAAGTTCGTGAAGTATGGCAACGGTTCGTTGCCCGATTTCGGCGGTCTGTTTGAGTCCGTCGAGTTGCTCTACGCGCCAGCGGTCCGCGTCAGCGATGCTTTCCCGCGCCCGGACTGGAAAACCGGCAGGGTCCCGCTCACCATCACCCTGCAAAATTCTCTGAAGAAGCCGGCTACGGCGCGCCTGACGCTGGTTGTCACTTCACCCACATTTCGTCAGGCGGTGCTAACCGATGTTGTGGATCTCCAGGTCCCGCCCGGGGCAAAGGAAGTTGCCCACGAATTCACCATTCGCAACCATCGCCTGTGGGACATTGACGATCCCAACTATTACCGGCTCAGCGTGCAGGTGGAGGTGAAAGAAGCGGAAGGCCTCCACGAATTTTCCACCAGCTTCGGCTTCCGGGATTTTCGTCTGGTCAATGGATACTTCCGGCTGAACGGGCGGCGCATTTTTGTGAAGAGCACGCACACCGGGAACCATAGCCCGCTGGGCATGGTGGTCCCGCCCAGCAATTATCCCGACTTGTTGCGCAAGGACATGCTGAATGCCAAAGCCTGTGGCTATAACATGGTGCGCTTCATCTCCGGGCCGGCCCATCCCTACCAGTTCGATTTGTGCAATGAGCTTGGGCTGATGATCTATGAAGAAGCCACCGCCAGCTGGGTGCTCAAGGACTCGCCCAAGATGAAGGAGCGCTACGAGGCTTCGGTGAGCGAGATGTTCCTGCGGGACCGCAATCATCCCAGCCTGGTGATGTGGGGCATGCTGAATGAGACCGAAGACGGCGCGGTGCACCGCGAAGCCGTGGCGGCGCTACCCCTGGTGCGCAAACTCGATGACACGCGCCTGATTCTGCTCTCCAGCGGCCGCTTCGACGGCGATCTGGCCACGGGCTCGGCCAGCAATCCCGGCGGCACGGAGTGGGAATACGTCTGGGGGAAAGAACGGCCGGGCGGTCCCAAGGTGCCCACCAAATATCCCTCCAACATCGATGCCGGCGACTTCCATCTGTATCCGCGAGTCCCACAGACTCCGGAAGTCGACCAGATGATGCGCACGTTGGGCGAGGGCGGCAAGCCGGTGTTCCTTTCCGAGTACGGCATCGGCAGCATGATGGATGTGATCCACGAGGCCCGCATGTATGAGCAGGCGGGCATTTCTCCCCAGGCGGAAGATTACGAGCAGGTTCGCTCCATGGCCGACAAATTGATCGCGGACTGGGCGCGGCTTGGCATGGAGGCCGCCTATCCCTTTCCGGAAAATCTGCTGCATGCCAGCCAGGCTGCCATGGCGCGGCACCGCCTGCACGGATTTAATCTGATTCGCTCCAATCCCAAAATTTGCGGCTACAACCTCACCGGCATGCTGGACCACGCCTTGACCGGCGAGGGCATCTGGCGGTTCTGGCGGGATTGGAAGCCCGGGGCATTCGATGCTTTGTGCAATGGCTGGGCCCCGGTGCGCTGGTGCCTGTTCGTGGAGCCGACGCACGTCTATGCCGGGCGTCCCTTCCGCGTGGAGGCTGTCCTGGCCAATGAAGATCGAGTGCAGCCCGGCGACTACCGGGCGCAGTTCCGCCTCTGGGGACCCAACGGAATCGCGTGGCAGAAAAACGCCAGCATCGCCATTCCCCATCCGCCTGCGGGACAGGATGCGTCGTTCGCCATACCTGTTTTGAAGGAGCAAGTCACGCTACAAGGCCCCGAGGGTGCGTATGAGTTAGTTCCTTATATCGAGCAGGGAATTGCGCCTCCGGAAACTTCCTGGCAGTTTCATGTGTCCGACCCGGCGAATTTTCCCAGGCTGACGCAGAAAATCACCAGCTGGGGGCTGCCGCGAGAGGTCGAGTCGTGGTTGACAGCACGCGGCGCCACGGTGGCGCCCTGGCAAAATGCGGCTTCGGGGACCCGCGAACTTATTTTGGTGGGAAATGTTTCCACCACTGCCAAGGCCGGGGACTGGAAGGCTTTGGCGGCCCGCATCGCGAGCGGAAGCACGGTCGTCTTTCTCTCGCCCCAGGCCTTCCAGCGGGAGAAAGATTCCACCGCATGGCTGCCTCTGGCCAAAAAGGGCCGGGTATACGAATTCAATGATTGGCTCTACCACAAGGAGTGCGTGGCCAAGCCGCATGCGATTTTCGAGGGCCTGCAGGGGAAGGGTATTCTCGACTGGTACTACTACGGCCCCATGCTCCCGCATTTCTTGTTTGAGGGGCAGGACACGCCACAGGAAGTGGTCTCCGCGGCCTTTGCCGCCGGGTATTCCACGCCCGGGGGCTATGCCTCGGGAATTCTGCTGGGCGCATACAAGTGGGGCGCCGGAAAATTTATTCTGAACACCTTCCCCATTCTGGACCACGTGGACAAGCATCCGGTTGCCGACCGCATGCTGTTGAACCTGGTTGCCTATGGGGCTACGGGCGGCGCGCCGACGGCACTGCCGGGCGATTTTGCCGCGCAACTGAAAGAAATCGGCTATGAGTAATTCTAAGGAGCAGGGTTGTCGTTCATCGGTATAGATCTCGGCACTTCCTTCGTCAAAGGCGCCGTTCTTGATCTGGAGGCGGGCCGCATTGAGCGCGTGCGGCGGTTCCCATTTCCAGAGCCCATCGCGGAGTTCGGGCCGCAGCGCTGCGAATTCGATGCGCAGGCCATCGTGCGCATGGTGGAGATGCTGCTTCATGAACTGGCGGACGACTCCGTGCAGGGCGTCGTCATGTGCACGCAGATGTCCTGCCTGGTCTTGACCACGCCGCAGGGGGAGTTGCGTTCGAATTGCATTGGATGGCGCGACCAGCGCGCCTTGGAGCCGCATCCCTCGGGGCAGGGAAGCTATTACGAAGTCCTGAAGACCCGCCTCACACCGGAGCAAAAGCGTGATTTAGGCAACGAACTGCCGCCCGGCGCCCCGATGTCTTTTTTGTTTTGGATGGCGGAGAAGCGCCAGCTGGGCGAAGGCCTGGTCCCCCTGTCGCTATCCGACTTCGTCATCAGCGCGCTGTGCGGTTCTCCGCCCACTGTCGAGGCCACCAACGCCATGGCTTATGAGCTGCTCGATCTCACTCGCATGCAATGGCATGACGAAGTGATCGCGCAGCTGGGCCTGGGAAAGTTGCGCTGGCCGGAGATTCGCAAGCACGGCGAGATTGTCGGGAGGTGCACGATTCGCGGCCGCAAGGTGCCGTTCTACACCTCGGTCGGAGATTATCAGTGCGCGCTGGCGGGTGCGCTTCTTGCAGAAGAAGAATTGTCGCTGAATATTTCCACCGGCTCGCAGGCCAGCAGATTGGTGGACCATCTCGCGCTGGGCAGCTTTCAGACCCGGCCCTTCTTCGATGGCAAGTTCACCAACACCTTCTCCCACTTGCCGGCGGGACGCGCCCTGAATGTGCTGGTCGACCTGCTCAGCGAGCTGGCGCAGGCACAAGGCGTCACGCTACAGGACCCCTGGGCGTACATTACCAGCGCGGCGGAGAGTGCGCCGCCCAACGATCTTGACGTCCGTCTGAGTTTTTTCCCCGGGCCGATGGGCGAAAAAGGCTCCATCCAGAATATTCGCGAAAGCAATCTTACCGTGGGCACTTTATTTCGCGCCGCCTTCGCCAACATGGCGGAGAACTACTTCGCCTGCGCCGAGCGCGTCTGGCCGGAGAAGACGTGGAAGAATATCGTTGTTTCCGGAGGTCTGGGCCGGAAAATTTCTCTGCTGCGCACGCTGATTGAGGAGCGCTTCCAAACCGGATATCGCCTCTGCCCCATGGAGGAAGATTCGCTCCTGGGTTTGCTGGTTTTGGCGCGCGCCTTCACCAGCCAGAGCGGCTCCGTGCTGGCGCAGATGCGTGAACTGCGCGCGCGCTTCGAGTCCGGCGCGCACTTTGAAGAGATCGCAACCAAAAAATCATCGTAAGAGGTGTTGTCATTTCCTGGACCAAAGACAAAGCGCTGACACTGATTCGTGAAACTGCCGTGATTCCGGTGATTCGTGCCGCTTCCAGCGAGGAAGCCATTTGCGCGGCCGAGGGGGCCCTGCAAGGCGGCATTCCCATTGCGGAAATTACTTTGACGGTCCCTCATGCGTTGCGCGTTATGGAGACGCTGCAATCGCGTTATGGGGATCAATTGTTGATCGGCGCCGGCACGGTGCTGGACGCCGAAACTTGCCGCGCCGCTCTGCTGGCGGGCGCGCAATTCATTGTCAGTCCGGCCTTGGATCCTCGCACCATCGAAATGGCCCGCCGCTACGGTAAAATCTGTATGCCCGGCGCATTTACTCCGACTGAGGTGCTGCAGGCCTGGCAGTGTGGCGCCGACCTGGTAAAAGTCTTTCCCGTCGATTCCGCCGGAGGAGCGAAATATATTCGCGCTCTCAAAGGCCCATTCCCGCAGATAGAGTTTGTGGTCACCGGCGGCGTGAGCGAAGAAAACGTCGGCGATTTCCTGCGTGCCGGAACTACCGCCGTGGGGGTAGGGGAAAAGATCTTTAACCGGGAAGCGTTGCGGCAGGGAAATGTTGCTGCCATCAGCGCCCAGGCCAGTCGTTTTCTCGGCGCGGTCCGGTCGGCTCGAGCTGCCTAACCAGTGTCCTTGGGGCTGTTCTTTTTCGATTCTTTTTTCACCATCCAAGTCTGCTTTGCTGGGAATATTTTTGCCCCCCAGCGTTGTGTTTTTAAACGTCGAAAAATGTCTGTGTGTCTGTAATTTACAGCGAAATAGGCATCGTGAGAGCACCTTTCGTTCACGGTATTGAACTTCCTTGACAGTGCTGGATGCCGTTTTCTAAATAGAGACTGCCACTGTGCATCGTATTTTTCTATTAGTCGGATCGGCTTGCAGTGGGGTTAAGCCGTAATTCCGCAGGTGGCAAACAAAAGCCCTGCAAAAGGGCTGACTCAACTCAGTCGTTTGGGTCTTAAGGAGGGGTTAACGTGGGGGAATTCCGCAGGTTGAAGATTGTCGCGATGGTATGCCTGGTTGCATGCCTCGTGGTTGGCTCGCAACAGTCCGCGTGGACTCAAGGGGTTGCGACCGGATCGATCAAGGGGTTGGTCACCGACGCGTCCGGCGCTGGTATTGCCGGAGCGAAAATCACGGTCACCAATACCGCGACTAACGCAAAGCAGACGCTGCTCAGCGAATCCGATGGCGGTTACCAGGCTCCAAACCTGGCTATCGGTACCTACACGGTGAAAGCTGAAAAGGACGGTTTCAGCACAGCCGTCAACGAAAATATCCGGGTCAGCGTCAGTCAATCCGTCACCGTGGACATCAAGATGACGGTGGGCTCGGTTTCGGAGATTCTGACCGTGGAAGCCACGTCGGAAGCTCCCATTACCGAAGACAAGGGCGACCGCAGCGTGGTGCTGCCGGCGGAAACTTTGTCCAAGCTCCCCTTGCAGGTTGCGGGTGGGGCGCGTCAGGTGGACGCATTCCTTACCCTGGCCCCGGGCGTAACCGGCGACACCTTCTCCGCCCGTATCAACGGTGCGCCGAACTTCAGCCAGGACTTCTACTACGACGGCATCCCGTACATGAATGCCGACGGTGGCGGCCGCCAGGAAGGCCTGCAGCCTCCCTTCGAGTCGGTCGACGAATACTCCATCAACACCAACGCCTACTCCGCGCAATACGGCCGTGGTGCCGGCCTGTTGAACTTCCACTTCAAGAGCGGCACCAACCAGTTCCACGGTGGCGCCTGGGAATTCATGCGGAACAACGCTCTCGACGCTCTGGGATACTTCGCTTCTTCCAGCGGCGCCAAGAGCTCGCAGAAGCAGAATGAATTCGGATTCCGCATCGGCGGTCCGGTGATCATCCCCAAACTCTACGACGGCAAGGACAAGACCTTCTTCTCCTTCACGCTGAACTGGTTCCGCTTCCGTGGCGGCAGCGCGAATACCTCGAAGATCACCTTGCCCACCGCCAATATGGCCAACGGAGACTTTTCCGAGTTGCTGGGCGGCCCGGTGCAAGTGCACTCGGATCCTAACGATTCCAATAGCCCCCTGGTCAATCTGATCAATCCTTGCGACGACTCGACCGTTCTGCAAGGCCAGATCTTCGACCCCACGACCAGCCAGACCGTGGGCGGCGTGCCCTGCCGCACTGCTTTTGCGGGAAACATCGTCCCCTCTAACCTGCTCAGCACTCTGAGCAATCCCTACTTGCAACTCATTCCCACGGCCACTCTGCCTGGGGTCATTCAGAATGCGTTCGCCATCCCATCCAGTGCGCCGCAGAACAACCACATCTGGCTGCTCAAGATCGATCACAACATCAGCCCGAAACTGGTGTTGCATGCTTCGCACTACCAGATGAAGTTCAACACTCCGACTTCTCCGATCATTTCCGGAGTTTTGGGGACTGGTAACAATTTCAATGTGCAAGGCTGGGAGCCGCGCATTTCTCTCGACCACACCATTACATCCAACCTGTTCAATCAGACGGCATTCTCGGTGCAATACACCCAGGGCGTGCGTATCTTCTTCCCGCTGGTGCCGGACAGCTTCAATAGCCCTCTGGCCACGGCCGGGTTGCCCTATCCCGCCATCGCCGTGCAGAACATGCCCACTTTCGGCGGCGGCGCCAACAACAACCAGAACAGCGGCGGTTGCTGGCCTTGCACCTTCTTTGCCGACAACTTGAAATGGGTGAAAGGCAAACACACTCTGGGTTTCGGTACGGAAATGCGCTGGGAAGACGAGCGTGATGCCTTTTCGCAAAACATCGGCACCTATAGCTTCGTCAACGCCGCTACCGCATTCCCGGGACAGAGCGTGCTGACCGGCAACGGTTTTGCCAGCTTCTACCTGGGATTGGTGAACTCGGCGAGCCGCACCGGATTTGCTCCTCCGCGTCTGGTCAAAACCGGGTACCGCGCCTTCTACGTGCAGGATGACATCCGCGTCACTCCCAAGCTGACGGTGAACATCGGCTTGCGTTGGGACGTCTCGATTCCTGTGACCGATCCCGCCAATATGTTCTCCACCTTCGATCCATCGGTTCCTAATCCGGGGGCCAATGGTTTGTTGGGATCACTGGTCTATACCGGCACCAATGGCGGTCCTTGCATCGCCGACGGTGGCGCTTCGCTCTGCCGCAGTCGTATTGCTGACATTTACTGGGGCAGCTGGCAGCCTCGCTTCGGTTTCGCTTATCGCCTGACCGACAAGACGGTGGTACGCGGCGGCTTCGGGAAGTCCAGCCTACGTGGCGGCGCCAGCACCCTGATGGGGCCGGAAATCGCAGCCAGCTATCTGACCGGTTTCCAGTATCAGGACAACCTCATCTCGCTGGATACCGGCTACACACCGCCGGCCGCTTTGCAGCCAACGTGGGATGTGGGCATTCCTCCGGTAGGTGAGGCTCCTCCCCGTACGCGTGATGCAGCCAACAACCAGGACGTGCAGTACATGGCTCGCATCGACGGCAAGACGGGCTACACCATGAACTGGAACCTGACCGTGGAACGCCAGTTGCCGTGGCGGGTGGGTTTCGAAACCAGCTATGTGGGCAGCAGCAGCGTCCGCATCGGCGCCAACCTGCTGAACGTCAACCAGGTGCCCTCGCAATACTTGAGCCTCGGCTCGGTGTTGAATGCGGACATCAATTCGCAGGAAGCGATTGATGCCGGCATCACCTCCCCCTACCCCGGTTTTACCGGTACGGTGGCCCAGGCCCTGCGGCCGTATCCGCAGTTCCACTACATCAGCGCCAACACCCAGAACACCGGGCACTCTAACTACCACTCCTTGCAGATGCGTGGACAGAAGAACTTCTCCGACGGCTTGACCTTCCTGGCCAGCTTCACCTGGTCCAAGACGCTCACAGACGGACTGGACCAGTTCTCCACCTTCAGCGCCAACCCGCTGGATACCAACAACCGCCGCAGAGAGCGTCAGTTGCTCGGTGCGGACGCCAACGGTGGCGCCAGCCCGCGCACCCTGTCCATCTCCACCACCTATGAATTGCCTATCGGCCCGGGCAAGAAGTTCCTGAATGTTCGTGGCCCGATCGGCAAGATCGTGGGCGGTTGGGGAGCAGGCGCGGTCATGTCGTACAACGCCGGGTCCTATCTGCCGATCACCGGTGGATCGGCCAACCCGATCTTCAACGGTCAGTCTCGTCCGAATCGTGTGTCGGGTGTGGATCCCAAGGCTTTCAGCGGCGGCAACTTCAACCCGTACACCGACTACTATGTCAACGCGGATGCCTTTGAAGATGCAGGTCCGTATGCCCTGGGCAACTCGCCCCGGGTCCTCTCTGATCTGCGTGGCTTTGCTTTCTACAACGAGAACATCTCGGCGTTCAAGCAAACCAAAATCACCGAAACCACGAACATTGAATTCAGAGCGGAGTTCTTCAATGCCTTCAACCGAACGGTATTTGCGACTCCGGACATGAACTTCAGTGATGTGCAAAACGGAGGGTTCGGCAGGGTCACCGGCCAGGCCAACTCACCGCGCATCATCCAGTTCGGGTTGAAGTTTAATTTCTAACCTCCAACGAGCGGCACCTTCCCTCCGCATGCGTATCGGCGCATGCGGAGGCTTTTTCGTTTAGGAACAATTGCTGATGGGGCGGGGATGCAGTAGCATTTCTTTGGAATTTATGGGCTCATCCTTCAAGTTCATTTCGTGGCTGGGATTGTGGCTGCTCCTGCTCCCCGTCCTGGGCCTGGCGCAAGCCGACTCGAAAATCCAGCAACTCTACGGCGAGGCGAAAAGCGCCGAGCAGCAGGGTGACCTCAACGGCGCCATCCAGAAATATCAGGAGATCCTGAAAGTTGATCCCCGGATGGCGGTGGTCTACAACAACATTGGCAGGCTGTATCACCAGCAAAGCCGTTTAGACGACGCCATTCAGGCCTTGCGCCGGGCCTGCGAACTGGACCCCAAGCTGGCCCCGTCGCACGCACTGCTGGGGTTTTCCTATTATCAGCTGGGCGACTATGGCAATGCGCGCAAGGCGCTGCAAACCGCGGCCCGCCTGAATCCGGCGGATACCAACGTCAAGCTTTACCTGGCCCGTAGCCTGGTCGAGTTGAATGATTTGAAGGGCGCTCTGAAAATTCTCGAGCCGCTGCAGCAGCAGGACCCGAAGAATACGGAAGTTCTCTACAGTCTGGGGCTGGTCTATTCCGGGCTCTCGGAATCGACCATCGGGCAAATCCAGAAAGTGGACCCCAATTCCTATTTGATTGAACTCCTGCTGGGGAAATTCTCCGAAATCAAGCAGGTCTATCCCGACGCGGTCGAGCACTATCGTCGCGCCATCGAGCGGGCCCCGGAGAACGCCGACCTCTACTATCGTTATGCCCACGCGCTGTGGGCCAACGGGGATTTCGATAAGAGCCTGGCGCAGTATCGCGAAGCCCTCAAGATGAACCCCTACGATTACCGCTCGGCCTGGGAAGCGGCGCGGATTGTTCTCAACGAGAATCCGGAAGAGGCCCTGGCGTTGTGCAATCGCGCCCTCACGGTGAAGCCCGACGTGGGTTCCGCGCTCGCCATCCGCGGACGGGCCCTGCTGGCGTTAGGCAAGCCCCAGGATGCGGTGGCCGACTTCAAGCAAGCCAATACCCTCGATCCCGAGGACGCTTCCATTCATTTCCAGCTGGCCCGCGCTTACCGCCAGCTGGGACTCACGCAGGAGGCGCAGAACGAAACTGCGATCTACGAACGGATGGACAAGGAAGCGCACACTCCCAAAGCCCAACCGGCGGTGCCGCGCTGACCATGAAAGCCTCGCGCCGTTATTTCCTGGGGACCTCGGCCGTGCTGCTGGGGGCAAACCTCATGGACGCCCTGACCACACCGCTTTGGCGCTGGGGCGCCCCGGCGCAACTCACCACCGCCGCTCCCGATCCCTCTTTTCCCGTCACCTTCGTCGATGTCGCCGAGAGCGCGGGCTTGACTATTCCCAACATATGGGGCGGAGTTAAGAGCAAAAAGTATCTGATTGAGGCAAAGGGAAGCGGTCTCGCATTTTTTGACTATGACAACGATGGCTGGCTCGACATCTTTCTGACCAATGGGGTGCGCTTCGGTGAAACCTACAGCAAAGAGAACGCGCCCACCTCGCATCTCTACAAGAACAATCGCGACGGCACCTTCCGCGATGTAACCGCGGCGTCCGGATTGGCACGCACCGGCTGGGGCGTGGGCGTCTGTGTCGGCGACTACGACAATGATGGCTGGGATGACCTCTTCTGCACCTGCTGGGGACACAATCTTCTTTTCCACAATAATGGCGATGGAACTTTTACCGACGTGACCGTGAAGGCCGGCTTGTGGGAAGAGCGGGTGCGCTGGGGCTCCGGCTGCTCCTGGCTGGACTATGACCGGGACGGTTTGCTCGACCTTTTCGTCTGCAATTATGTCGATCTCGATCTCGATTCTGTGCCCTTGCCGGGGCAGAAGAGCTATTGCCAATGGAAAAGCCTGCCGGTAGCGTGTGGCCCCATGGGCCTGCCGGGGGGAAAAAACATCCTGTATCACAATAACGGTGACGGCACCTTTACCGACGTATCCGAGAAGGCGGGGATCCTCAAGCCGGGGCCGCGCTATTCCATCACCTCGATGGTCTCCGATTTGGACAATGACGGGTGGCCGGATATCTACGTGGCAGTGGATTCCCAGCCCAGCCTCTACTTCCGCAACAAGCACGATGGCACCTTCGAAGAGATCGCCATGCAAACCGGCTGCGCTTGCAGTGAAGATGGCCGGAACCAGGCGGGCATGGGCGTGGCCATCGGCGACTATGACTGCGACGGCCGCTTCGATATTTTTAAGACCAACTTCGAGAACGACACCAACAACCTGTATCACAATAATAAGGACGGCACGTTTTCCGACAAGGTCTACGCCGCCGGCGTCGCCCGCAATCTCCAACACGTCAATTGGGGGGCCGGTTTCGTCGATTGCGACAATGACGGCTGGTCCGACATCTTCTATGTGGCCGGACACCCTTACCCCGAGGTGGAGAACGCCGGCATCGGTTCGTTCTATAAGTCTCCGCGCTTTCTGTTCCGCAATCTGGGGAACGGAAAGTTTCAGGATGTTTCCACGCAGACCGGGCCGGGAATGACGCAGCCGTTCTCCAGCCGGGGCTGCGCTTTCGGCGATTTCGACAACGATGGGAACGTCGATGTGCTGGTCCTCAATATGAACGATCCGCCCTCCTTGTTGCGCAATGAAAACCAGAGCGGCCACCACTGGATCAAAATCAAGCTGTTAGGTACAAAGTGCAATCGCACCGCGATTGGAGCGCGCATCATCGTCACGGTGGGAGACCATATACAAATGGATGAGGTCCGCAGCGGCGGCAGTGTCATGTCGCAAAACGACCTGCGCCTGCATTTTGGGGTTGGCATGGCAAAACAGATCGATCAAATTGAGGTGCGCTGGCCGACAACGGGCCAGCGCGAGCAATTCACCAAAGTGGAAGCAAACCAGATTCTAACCATCCGTGAAGGCGAGGGCATCATCAAGTCGCAAAAGGTTCCTGCCGGCGCGGCCCGCCGGAGTGGGTGATCGTATGGCGTGCTACCCAAGACCAATGCTCGCCGGCTGCAAATTCCTCCTACCCCTGGTGCTGGGGGCGCTCCTGTCGCCCGTGCTTGCCCAGCAACCGCCGGACACGCCGCTCCCCCAAGTCCCGGTTCTTCCCGGGATAGGCAATACCCGCGGCCAATCCAGCGGCGATCTCATGGAGCTGGTCCGCCAAAAGCAATGGCCTCAGGTGGCGGAGCTGGGGGAAAAACTCAGCCTGCAAAATTTAAACGACCCGGCCAACTATTACTGGATCGGGATCGCCCGCTTTCAGCTGCATGATTCCATCGCCGCCGTCCGCGCTCTGCGCACCGCGGAAAAACTGGGCATGGATACCGCGCTCCTGCATGAGGGGCTGGCCTTTGCCTATTACGACATGAACCAGTTCGTCCTTTTCGAGCAGCAGATGAACAAGGCCGCTGCGCAGGACCCGCAGGACTTCAAGCCCAGATATTATCTCGGCCTGTACTACCTCACCATCCAGTCGGATGCGGCCAATTCGCTTAAATATTTGGACCTGGCCGCGCAATTGAATCCAGAAGACTGGAAGACCGTGTATCAGCGGGGAAGTGCTCTCGAGCAGTTGGGAAAGCCCGCCGAGGCGCGGGCTGCTTATCAGCAGGCCATCGTGGTCATGGAGCGGAACCATGAGTCCTTTGGCGAACCGTATCAGGGAATTGCCCGCCTGGTCCTCGATTCCGACCCGCAGGCAGCGCTTCCTTATGCCCGCCAGGCGGTGGAGGCGGGCCCCGGCGAAGCCTCGAACCATCTGCTGCTGGCCAAGGTGCAGGACCGCTTGGGGAACCGGGCGGAAGCGCTGCGTGAAGCGCGCAGCGCCGCCACGCTGAGTCCGGAAGATGCGAACCCGCGCTATCTGTTGTTTAAACTCTACCGCCAGGCGGGAGATAAATCGGCGGCTGAGGCCGAACTTAAGACTTTTCAGAAACTGAAGGCGGTCTATGGTTCGGACTAGAGCGCGCAGTCTGGCTTGGGTCATCGTGCTGCTGCTGGCTCCCATTCGGGTGGCCTGGGCGCAGTTCGGCCCGGTGCTAAATCCTAAAATTGCGCCGCAGGCGAGATCGCAGGAAGAGCTCGACGCCTATCTGGAAATTCTGGCCGCCAAGAGTCCGCGGGAGGCGCTGGTTCGCGGGGACGCATTCGCCAAAGGCTATCCTCGCTCTGAGTTGCTGGGCACGGCCTATCAATATGAGATGCGCGCCTATGAACAGCTCGACGATTTTGACGGCATGTTGCGCGCCGGACAACAGGCACTGGTCTCGAATCCTGACAACCTGAGCACGCTGGCTGCTCTGGCCCCAGCCATGGCCAGCCGCGCGGCGCAGCGGCCGGACCGCGTGGCCCTATTGGCCAAAGCCGAGGAATATGCGCAGCGCATGCTGCATCTCGTGGAGACGATCCAGGTTCCGCGCAAGATTTCGCTGGAGCGTTGGGAGTTTGAAAAGCGCGGCATGGAGAAGACCGCCCACCAGGTTTTGGGCACTGTCGCTTTGCAGCGCGGCCAGTCCGCCCTGGCGATCGCAGAGTTTGAGAAAGAGATCAGCCTGACCCTGCGGCCGGATGGCGTGCAGTATCTCCGGCTCGGCTTGGCCTATGCCGGGGCCGGCCGGAAGCAAGAATCGCAAACCGCCTTGCAGCGCGCCGCCGAGCTGGGCCCGGCGGCCGTGCGAGACTTAGCGCTGGACGCGCTCCGCAAGCATTCTGCGAAGTGAAAGGCGCCTAGGCCTTGGCCAGGGTGTTGCCGAAGGCCATGACCATGGCGGCCACAATTAACAACGCGATCGCCACATACATCTGGTGCCGCGGGGTCCCCAGCACCCCACGCCATTCGCCGCTGGCGAATCCCACCGTCTGGCTGCCCACCATCTGCATGGCCTGCTGCACGCCGAATCCCACCGAAGCGCCCAGTGGGCCCAGCAACAGCATGCCTTTCCCCATCAGCGCGACGCCAATAATAAAATTGATGCCGATCAGCACGGCCAGCCCCAGCTCCCCGCTCGACTCCCACAGCACATGCCAGGATTTGTTCTTGGTCATCAGGTATGCCGGATAGGTCACGTTGACCAACGCGCCGCCCAGTAAGCCGATGGCCCACACCGCAAAGTTGGCGGGAATCTCTCCCGCGCCCCGCGCCGTCATGGCGGAAACAATCGGACCCTGGCTATACACAAAGGCCAGGCTGATGCCGGCGGAGAGGGCCCCGGCAATCACCACCATCACCAGTCCCCCCAGGAAGCTTCCCGTGCGCGGTTGGTTTGTCTTCTGCAATTCGCGGTCGCGGCCAAATCCCGCCAGTGCCGCGACCACGACCCCTGCCAGCATCACGGCCACTCCCAGCAATACCGTCTTGCCCGCGGCTGAACCGATGTCCGGAGCTTCGCTGAAGAGTCCGGAGCCTTTCACGATCATGGGTAGCGTCACCCCGACCGAAACTCCCAGCCCGGTGAGAATGCCGCCAGTAAGCGCGATCCCGATGCGGACAAAGCAGAGTCCGCACAGGACGTTGGCGATACCCCAGGCCAGGGCAAAGGCGTTGGCCTTGAGCAATGTGCTGACATCAATGCTGCGATAGGCATCCACGACGTTGGGGCAGAACAACAGGGTGATGACCCAGGGGGCTATGACCAATCCGATGAGCATGGCCACGAACCACCAGTGCTCGAATTGAAATTTGCGCATGAACTTCATGGGCCAAGCCCCACTGCCTTGTACCAACCCCGCCAGCACAACGATCAATGCTCCAATCAGTGTTGCTGTAGCCATGGTAAGGACCCTCGTCGTGGAGTGTTTATTCTTGTTGCAAATGGACTTTCTACGTCAGCGGTAGAATACGCGAATCCAGAAACACAATCGGGGTGTTTGGCGTCAGGGTGCAGGGCATGTCAGCCGGTATGCCGAAGTGGTCGCGCGCCCTCACCTCGACCTCGCTCTCCCCAATCCGCACCTTGCCCGCGCCATGCTGCACGGAGACGATTCTGTAGTCAGGGCCGGTCAACTCCATGGGAGCAGTGCCGGTCCGGGTCAAAGCCAATTCCAGGCCGCCAATCTCGCAGTTTCCCGCCCGTTCCGCCGGAATCAGGAGGGTTCGCTCCGCCCCCTTGCCCTGTGCCATCTTGGCGATCTCGCGGTCGAGAAAAACCGAGTGGTTCATGGCTGCCGAATCCAGAGCGTGTTCGGCGCGCTGCACCGGCACGTCTCCCTGGGGTTCTACATCGAAAAACACCCCCCACCCCCCCAGCCGCTGCGAGCCGAAGATGAAAGGCACAATGTGTTCTTCTCCCGAAGTGTTGCGGAAGCCGTGGTTCGTGTTGGGAGGAATGGGCATGGCATAACCTTCGCGAACGTCCGCAAAAGCGTCGCCCAGAATCGTTTCGCCCTTTACATGCGAAAAGCCAAGATGAATTTCCGCGCCTAGATGATGGCGATGCACCGCCACTCCATATTGCTCGGGAGACAAGTGCCCGGTGTTCCAGGAGTGATAGTCGCCGTAGACGATGGGGCGGATGAAGATATTGAGATTTGGGACGGTGAAGCTGCCCTGTTCGGGAAGGTCGGTATCGTTGGTGACGTAAATTCCATTGCCCGCGACTACCGGCTGGATATTCTCTACAAAATGTTGCCGGATGAGCTCGATGGTGGGGTGGGCCCGGCGGGCGCACGCGGTGTCGAGCGCGCCCAGCACTTCGTGGATCCACAAATCGTAAAAGTACAAAGTCGATATGACCACGCGCGCGTCCGTCGGCACCTCGTCCATGGCCCTGGCTTCCAGCTGGCTGAGCAGAATGATGGCCTGCTGCACGCTGGATTCGGCGTCCTTTGAGACCCCGCTCTCCAGGATTCCCAGCAGAGCAGTTCTGGCGCCGTGAAATGCGCCGATGGTCTGGGTACGAAAGCCATAGCTGTAAAGCCGGCCGGCCTCTACGTCCGCCGGGCCCAGGTGCAACAGGCTGCGGCCATGGGTATGGCCCCAGCGCGCCTTCTCGGAAATTTCTGCGTATTTACTGCTTACCCGCAAGCTCATTCTGCAATGCCTCAATGATGGTGTCCGCCATGCGATCCAGGTCCCAGGTGGATTTCCAGCCCCAATCCCGGCGCGCGTCCGAGTCGTCAATCTGACTGGGCCAACTCTGCACGATAGCGGTGCGCAGAGGGTCGGGTTGGTAACTGATGCGGGTCTGGGGAAGGCGCTTCTGGACGGCCGCGGCCAACTCCTCCGCCGATGGATTCATGCCGGTGATGTTGTACACGCGATGGCGCAGACCCGCCACGGGAGCGTCGTGCAGGTCTACGAATCCACGTACCACATCGCCGATGTAGAGCATGGGAGAACGGGTCTCGGGCGGCACGTAAAACTCATATTTCCCGTGGAACACGGATTCCTCAAACACTGCGGAACAGAACGCGCTGGCCCCGCCCGCGGCCCCGCGCGCGGCCACCACCACGGGAAGCCGAATGGCGCGGAAATCCAGGCCAAAGCGGTGAAAATAGTAATTTCCCAGCCGCTCTCCCGCCACCTTGGTCACGCCATACAGGCTGACCGGCCACTGCGGCGCGTCCAGACTCAGAGGCGAGGCGAGACCGGCGCCATAGGAAGCGATGGTGCTGGAAAACACGACCCGCTTCACCCCATGGCTGCGGGCGGCGTCCAGCACGTGCACCATGCCGTCCATATTGGCTTTCCAGGCCTCGGAGGGCTGGTCTTCGGCATTGGAGGAGAGCACCGCCCCCAGGTGAAATATGCTGTCAATCTGGCGCGAACGGACCACCTCAAACATGGCTTCCCGATCGCCCAGGTCGGCCTGAATGACTTCCACTTGCTTGGATTCGGGGCTTTCGACGTGCGGACGGGAACGAACATCCAGCAGGAAGACCCGATCGCCGCGCTGCACAAGAGGAATGAGTAATCGAGAGCCAATATTGCCGGTGCCGCCTGTTATCAATATGTTCATGCAGGAATCCTGGGGCTATTCGCGAATGGAAATGTAGAAAGGGGCTGCTTCCGGGCGGGGCGTTGGCCCGCGCGGTTTTCTGGGGTTCTCAGCATTCTTAATTCTGGGAGACCTAAAGTCCAAGCGATGACTGCAACCCAACTATTCAATACCAACCCGCGGGCTCCCTGGGGCAGTGTTCAATACGAAGAACAATATATCGGGTTTTGGGGGACCAGGCCTGCAGCCTGCGGGGTTTCTGTTCAATAGCAAGAACAACCGATTGACGCCCCGGCCGGCCCTGTCAATACTGGAAAATCGAGTTGTGCGGCCCACCCGCGCTCGTGACCAAGAGGGGGAAAGTTGCCTAAAGTCCTGATCAGTGACCACGTGTTTCCATCGGTTGCCCTGGAGCGGAATGTTCTGGAGAGTGCGGGCATCACGCTGGAAGAAGTGAAGCCGCCCTGCAAAACCGAAGATGACGTGATCGAGCGCTGCCAGGGGGCGGACGTGTTGCTGGTGCAATGGGCCCCCATCACGCGGCGAGTGCTGCAGGCCTTGCCCAATTTACGCGGCGTGGTCCGCTATGGAATCGGCGTGGATAATTTTGATATCCCGGCCATCAAGGAACTTGGGCGCATGGCCGCCAATGTGCCTGCCTATTGTCAGGAAGAGGTTTCCGATCACACCCTGGCCATGATCATCTCCCTGGCCCGCCGCATTCCTCAGGACCACCATCAGATGGTGAAGGGGGGATGGGGCATCGGACCGTTCCTGCCCATTCCGGCGTTTTCCGATCTCACCTTCGGCATGATTGGCTTTGGCTCCATTGCCCGCAAGGTCAGCGAAAAGGCCAAGCCGTTCCGCTTCCGTCAGATTGCTTTTGACCCTTTTACCCCCAGCGCTGCATTCGCCAAGCACGGTGTCGAGTCCGCCTCGCTCGACACCGTGTTGCGAACCGCCGACATTATCTCGCTGCATTGCCCCCTGACCGCGGAGAATCGCCACCTCATCAATGCCAAGACATTGGCGCTGATGAAACCGGGAGCGATCCTCATCAATACCGCGCGCGGTCCGCTGGTCCACGAAGCGGACCTGGTGGCCGCGTTGAAGTCGGGAAAACTTTCCGGCGCGGGCCTGGATGTTTTTGAAAAGGAACCATTGGCGGTGGACAGTCCTTTGCGCGGGCTGCCCAATGTGATTCTCACCAGTCACGCCGCTTCCGCCTCCGAGCGCGCCAAGGACATGTTGCAAACCCAGGCTGCCGAAGCTGCCCGCGATATCGTGCAGGGCAAGCGCCCCCAGGGCGCACTGGTGTGACCAGGTTGTCATACGCAGATGATGTGGTTGTAAACGAGTAGCCAACTCGTAATCCAGAGCGCAGGATCCCCGGGCCATGAAAATGCTCCGCGCCGTCTCCGCATTTGCCGTCATTTGTCTGTTCTCTCTCTCTTCTCAACTGCAAGCCACGGAAGTCGCCTCGGCGGAACTCGCGGAATCGCGCCGCTGGGTGTCCTCCAAATTCGAGGGCCAGCCCCAGGCGAACCCTGATTTGGGATATCTTCTACCCCAGATCAAATCCGGCTTGCTGGGCAAAGACACGCGCCAGGGCCACGCCCTGAAAATCGCCGGCCAATCCTTTGCCCGCGGATTGCACGTGCCCTCCACCGGCACGGTGCAGGTGCACCTTCCCGCGCCGGGTAAGCGGTTCACCGCCACGGTCGGCGTGGACAGCAACGACATTACCTACTATTCCAGTCTGGGACGTGGCCAGGTCATCGCAGCCGTCGAGGTGAAGGGCAAGGAAGTCTTCCGCTCCTCGGTCATGCGCGAAGGCATGGCGGGCATCCCCATCGCCGTTGATCTGGGCGGGGCCACGGATTTCACCCTGCACATCATCAGTGCCACCCCTAAGGCGGATTGGGACCAGGTGGACTTTGCCGACGCCCAAGCCTCCCTGGCCGGCGGCCGGGAAGTCGCCCTGGGCGATCTGCCCATCGGCCCCATGCGCGCCAGCTACACCGCGGAAGCTCCCTTCTCATTTGTCTACGGTGGAAAGAAGTCGGCGGAATTCCTGAAGAGCTGGGACCTCAAGCGCAGCTCCCGCCGTCTGGATGCGCAGCGTATCGAGCGTACGCTGGTGTATCGCGATCCCGCGACCGGTCTCGAACTGCGCTGCGTGGCGGTGGAGTACGAGGATTTTCCCACCGTAGAGTGGACGCTGTATTTCAAGAACACCGGTTCGTCCGACACGCCGATCCTGGAGAACATTCAAGCGCTGGACACGCGCTTTGAGCGCAACGGCGACGGCGAGTTTAGCTTGCACCACAACAAAGGGACCCCGGTCTCGCCGAATGACTATCAGCCTTACGAGACCCCGCTGGCTAAAAACTCGGTGCAGCAATTAGGCGGAAAAGGCGGCCGTCCCACCAATAAAGACCTCTCCTACATGAATCTGGAGTGGCCGGGCGAAGGCGTGATCGTGGTCGTGGGCTGGCCCGGGCAGTGGGCCGGAGAGTTTGCCCGCGACAACGCCAACGGCGTGCAGGTGCGCGCCGGTCAGGAACTCACGCACTTCAAGTTGTTGCCCGGAGAAGAAGTGCGCACGCCGCTTATCGTCCTGCAGTTCTGGCGGGGCGATTGGACGCGTTCGCAAAATATCTGGCGGCGCTGGATGTTGGCCCACAGCATGCCGCGTCCCGGTGGCAAGCTGCCGCCGCCACAGATGGCCGCCAATACCTCCCGCGAATATGTGGAGATGACGGAGGCGACCGATAAAGACGAAATGATGTTTATCGATCGCTACGTCGAGGAAAAACTCAACCCCGATTATTTCTGGATGGACGCCGGCTGGTATCCCAACAATGGTTCCTGGGTCAATACCGGTACCTGGGAGGTGGACAGCAAGCGCTTCCCGAAGGGACTGCGTGCGGTGAGCGATCACGCTCACGCCAAGGGCGTGAAGATCATCGTCTGGTTTGAGCCGGAGCGTGTCACCAAAGGCAGCTGGCTCTATGAAAACCACCCCGAGTGGCTGCTTTCGGCTAAGTCGGAGCCCGGCGACCAGCTCTACGACAACGAGTGGCGGTTATTTAACTTCGGCAATCCCGATGCCCTCAAGTGGATGACCGACCACGTTAACAACTTCATCACCGAGCAGGGTGTCGATCTTTACCGGCAGGACTTCAACATGGACCCGCTGAACTTCTGGCGGGCCAACGATGCGCCCGACCGCCAGGGCATCACCGAGATCCGCTATGTGACCGGCTACCTTGCCTACTGGGACGGGCTGCGCAGCCGTCATCCCAACATGCTGATCGATTCCTGTGCCAGCGGCGGACGCCGGAATGATGTGGAAACCTTGCGCCGCGCCGTCGCCCTCACGCGCAGCGACTATCTGCTGGAGGCGGGCGAGCCCTTCAGCCAGCAGATGCAAACTTACGGCAGCGCCCTGTGGATGCCCTTCACCGGCACCGGCGTCAGCGGCATGGACCGCTATACCTTCCGTAGTCAGATGACCCCCGGGATCATCACCACCTGGGACATGCGCAACCCAGACCTCAACTACAACGAACTGCGCACTCTGGTCCGCCAGTGGCGCGCCGTCTCGCCCAACTACTTCGGCGATTACTATCCGCTCACCCCTTACAGCCTGGGCACGGATGTATGGGCCGCTATGCAATTTGATCGTCCCGAGGTAGGAGAAGGGTTTGTCGAAGTCTTCCGCCGCTCGGCCAGCCCCTACGAAACCGCCAACTTCAAACTCAAAGGACTGGATGCCGGTGCGCGTTACACCGTGACCAATCTGGATGCGCCCGGCGGTCAGGAATTTTCCGGCAAGGCGCTGATGGAGGATGGGCTGCCGGTAGTGCTCAGGCAGAAGCCGGATTCCGCGCTCTTCCTTTATAAGAAGAGCCGCGAATAACCAATCGTAAGGGTGCGTTCCTACTTCGTGGGGAGGATTTCAATGCCGCGTTCGTCCCGGTTTATCGCCGTTGTTGTGTTTTTGGCCGCCAGTTTGTGTGCCGGTCCTTTATTTGCGGTCAGCGTGAACTCGCAGGAGCAGGCCCAGGCGCAGCGCTGGGCCGCTGCTAAGTTCAGCGGTAAGTTGGCGGCCGTTTCCTCCGGAAACTATCTGAGCGTGGAAGGCCGGGGAAGCATTCAGAAGAATTCCCACGACGGTCGTCCCCTGCGCATTTCCAGCACGCAATACGAGCGCGGCTTGTATGCCGACGGAGCCCAGACCATTACCGTGCACCTCACCGCGCCGGCCCGTTCTCTGGAAGCAATTGTGGGTCTGGACGGCTTCTCCGATGGCTGCGCCTTCACCAGTGGTAAATATGCCTTCTCCGTACTGGCCGGCGGCAAGACGGTGCTGGCGGAAAAAGTCGTGGAGGTAGTCACGCCCGGCGTGCCGGTGCAGGCAAATCTCAATGGGGCCAGGGAATTCACCTTGCAAAGCGGAAAAGATATTCCGGAAGGCTGGTGCGGCCAGGCCGTCTGGGCCAATGCCCGCGTGACTCTCGAGAACGGCCAGAGCCTTTGGCTGGATGAATTGCCCATCGGTCCGGCGGAATCGTGGACTGCGGACCTTCCGTTCTCGTTTGTTTATGGAGGAAAGCCCTCTCGCGAGCTTCTGCCGCACTGGACAAGGAAATCCAGCCAGCGGTCGCTCGACGCGCAGCGCACCGAATACACCACTTCCTTTACTGACCCCACCACCGGTCTAGTGGTGCGCTGGGTCGGCGTCGAATACAACGATTACCCGGTCGTCGAGTGGACCGTCTACTTTGAGAATACCGGCTCGAAGGACACGCCGATTCTGGAAGACCTGCGCGCCATCGACACCCGTTTTGAGCGCGCCGCCGGCACGGAATATACCCTGCACCATTTTCGGGGCAGCCCGGCTGGGCCGGTGGATTATGAGCCGTTTGAAACCCGCCTCACGCCCCGCACGCAAAAACATATTGCCACCTCCGGCGGCCGTCCCACGGATGCCTCGCTCTGCTACTTCAACCTGGATCTGGATGATCAGGGGGTGATCGTGGCCCTGGGTTGGCCGGGGCAATGGGCGGCTGACTTCAATCGCGACGAGGCCCGCGGCCTGCAAGTGCGCGCCGGCCAGGAACTCACTCACTTCAAGCTGCTGCCTGGGGAAAATGTCCGCACCCCCCTGGTCGCGCTGCTGTTCTGGGATGGCGACTGGTTGCGCGGGCAGAACATCTGGCGCAAATGGATGCTGGCGCACAACGTTCCCATGCAGGAGGGCAAGCCGGTCACGCCCAAGCTGGCCGCCTCCAGCGCCCTCTGGCTGGGCGAGATGACCCGCGCCACCGAAGCCAACCAGAAGCTCTTCCTGCAGCGCTATCACGACGAAAAAATCCAGCTTGATTACTGGTGGATGGACGCCGGCTGGTACGTCAGCAACGGCACCTGGTCCAACACCGGCACCTGGGAGGTCGACCCCAAGCGCTTGCCTAATGGCTTTCGCCCCATCGACGACTATGCCCATTCCCTGGGCGTTCAGCCCATCGTGTGGTTTGAATTCGAGCGCGTCACCAAAGACTCCTGGCTCTGGAAGCAGCACCCCGATTGGCTGCTCCAAGCCGGCGTGCAGGAGCGCCACGGGCAGCGGCTGCTGAACCTGGGCAATCCCGAGGTGGTGAACTGGATTGTGACCTATCTGGACAAATTCATCCGCGAGCAGGACATCGACGTATACCGCATCGATTTCAACATCGAACCGCTGCCGTTCTGGCGGGAAACCGATGCCCCCGACCGGCAGGGAATCACGGAGAATAAATATGTGACCGGTTTCCTGACCTATCTGGATGAATTGAAGAAGCGGCATCCCAAGATCGTCATCGACACCTGCGCTTCCGGCGGCCGCCGCAACGATCTGGAAACTCTGCGCCGCGCGTTGCCCATGCATCGCAGCGACTACTCCTACGAACCGGTCGGCCAGCAGAACATCACCTACGGCATGTCGTTCTGGATCCCCTATTATGGTTCGCCCAACAATTCGCGGGAAGATTACGTCTTCCGCAGCGCTTGGGGACCGCAGGTCAACCTGGGCTGGAACGTGCAGCGCACGGACCTGGACTATGAATGGATGCGCCGTGGCATTGCACAGTGGCGCAGCGTGGCCGCCAATTATTTGGGCGACTACTACCCGTTGACTGCCTACGACTCCTCGGACTCCTCCTGGATGGCTTGGCAGTTCGATCAGCCGGAAGCCGGGGAAGGGATGGTCCAGGCCTTCCGCCGTACCAATAGCCCGTTTGATAACGCCCAGCTGCAGCTGCGCGGCCTCGATGCCGGCGCTCGCTATGAGGTGAAGAACATCGATACTGGAAGCACGCAGCTATTGAGCGGGAAAGAATTGATGAAGCCCGGACTGCGGATTTCGCTTCCGGAGAAAACCAGTACCGCGGTGCTCACCTACCGCCGGGCTGGGAATTGAGTTACGTTCTTAGAATCTTAAACCGCCGAGAGCGCGGAGAATGCCGAAAAACGCAGAGCATTTGCCGGAAACCTCTGTGAAACCCTGTGTCCTCTGTGGTTGGTAGGAATGGTTATTACCACAGAGAGCACGGAGTTCCACAGAGTTCTGGAGTAAGCATTCTCCGTGTGCTCTGCGATCTCTGCGGTTTAAGATTTTAAGGCTTAAGGATTACGCCGATTTGATCTCGGTCCAGATGCGGTCGCGCAGGCGTTGCGCGTCGCGGGGCAGGGTGCGCGGCCACTCGCCGCGCTCGAAGATCTCCGGCGGCGGATAGAGCGTGGCGCTGTTGCGCGTGGCTTCCGGCAGCAGGGCCACGGCGGCGCCGTTGGCGGTGGCGGTCTTCGTGTACTCCACCACTGCCGCCGAAACCTCCGGCCGCAGCAGATAATTCAGGAATTTGTGCGCCAGCTCGGTGCGCTCGCTCTCCCGCAAAATCACCGCGCAATCGCAGTAGAAAGGAAATCCTTCTTCCGGATAGGCAAAGGCCAGGCTGGGCGTCACGTCGATGGCCTGCTGCGTGGTCGTCGACCACATCTGCGCGGCCAGCACGTCTCCGGCCACCAATTGATCGCGGGCTTCGGCGTTCAGGTAAGCGCGCACCAGCGGTTTCTGGGCCAGCGCCTCTTTCTCGGCCCGCAGCAATTCGCCGTGGTCGGTAGCGCTGAAAGAGAGGTGCAACTTCTTCAGACAAGCCCCCAGCATGTCTTCCGGATCGTCGCACATGGTCAGGCGGCCCTTTAGCCGCGAGTCCCACAAATCGGCCCAGCGGGTGGGCGCGGGTTGCAGGCTGCGATTGTAGGCTATGCCCGTTCCGCTCCACATGTAGGGAACGTTCCATTCCAGGTGCTTGTCCCACACCGGCGAGCCAAAGCGCGCATCCAGGTTTTGCAGATTGGGCAACCATTCGTGATGCAAGGGCTGCACCAGGTCATACTCCCGCATGGGCTGCAGGCGGTTGTGGGTGGGGAAAACGATGTCCCATCCGGAGTTTCCCGTCACCACCTTGGCCAGCATTTCCTCGTTGCTCTCGTAAGTGGCATAGCGCACGTTGACGCCGAACTCCGCCTCGAAGTTGGAGATGGTGTCCGGCGCCACATAAGCCGACCAGTTATAGACATTGAGGCGGGGACGCGGATCGCGGCTGCAGGCCGCCAGCGTGGCCAGGCTTCCTAGAAGAAAGTAGCGGCGGTTCATGCCTCGCGCACCTGCTGTGAAATCAGAATCAGGATGCCGAAGAATACCGTGACCAGCGCGGAAATCGCGTTGATCACCGGGCTTGCCCCGCGCCGCGCCATGGCATAGATCACCATGGGCAGAGTTTCGGAATCCACCCCCGCCACCATGCTGGTAATGACGAAATCATCAAACGAGACGGTGAGCACCAAAAGCGCCGCCGCGATGATGCCGGGGCCGAGCGCGGGCAGCATGACATAGAAAAACGCCTCCCACTCGTTGGCGCCCAGGTCCATGGCGGCTTCTTCGAGGGACGGGCTCACCGTGCGCAGGCGCGCCGAGATCACGATCACCACATAGGAAATGGAAAAGGCCACGTGCGCCAGCACCACCGTGTACAGGCCCAGGTGCCAGTGCATCGAGCGGAAGCTCCACTGGAAAAGCGCCAGCAGGGAAACGCCGGTCACGATTTCCGGCGTGACCAGCGAAAGGTAAAGCGATCCGGTCAGCAATTTCGAGCCGCGCTTCCATAGCCCATAGGCGCATAGCGTGCCGATCACCGTGGAAATCGCCGTGCTCACCAGGGCCACGATCACGCTGTTCCAGGTGGCTTCGATCAGCTGCGGATCGCGAAAGATGGCCCGGTACCAGTCCAGCGAAAAATGTTCCCAGGTGGTGAAGCGCGAGGAATTGAAGCTGAACACTGAGAGCGTCAGCAAGGGCAGATGCAGAAAGGCAAAGAACGCCACCGCGTAGACCGCCAGCCAGCGCTTCATCCCAGTTGCTCGCTTTCCCGGCGCAGCAGGCCCCACACCAGCAACGTGACCAGCGCCATCAGCAACATACTGACCGCCGAGCCGAAGGGCCAGTCGCGGGCGTTGGTGAACTGGTTTTGCACCAGATTGCCCACCAGCACGGTGCGTCCGCCGCCCAGCAGGTCCGGCGTCAGGTAGGCGCCCAGACAGGGAATAAAGACCAGCACCGAACCGGCCACAATCCCGGGCCGCGAAAGCGGCACAATCACGCGAAACAAGGTCGCGATGGGCCGCGCGCCCAGGTCGGCCGCCGCCTCGATCAGGGACGGGTCCATACGCTCCAGGGTGGCGTAGATCGGCAGCACCATGAAGGGAAGATATCCGTACACCAGGCCCAACAGGACCGCCCCGTCGTTGTACAGCAGCTGCAGCGGCGCGTGGATGATCCCGAGCGATTGCAGCGTCATATTAATAAGACCGGTGTCGCGCAACAGAAACAGCCAGGCATAGGTGCGGACCAGAAAGCTGGTCCAGAAGGGCAGCATCACCAGCTGCAGGTAAAGGTTCTTGTGCCGGGTGGCCCGGGAAATAAACAAAGCGGCTGGAAAGGCAAATACCAGGCACAGCACCGTCGCCGCCAGCGCCATCAGAAAAGAGCGCAACAGAATCGTCAGATATAGCGGGTCGGCCAGCCTTTGGTAGGCTTCGATGGTCCACGGCTTCTCGACGCCGCCGTAGGTGCCGCGAGTCAGGAAACTATAAGCGAGAACAATCGCAAAGGGCGCTGCGAAGAGCGCCACCATCCAGATCCGGGATGGAAGAAGAAACCAGAAGCGCAGCTTCATGGAACCAGGATTTCATCCGCGGGACTCCAGCAGATGTGCACCGATTCGCCCGGCATAAACGTGGCAAAACTGCGATGCACCTGCGCTACCGCCTCCTCGCCGCTGTCGAGGCGTACCAGGACTTGAAAACAATCTCCCAGGAAAACCGAGTCGGTGACCATGGCGGGAGTGGAGCGCGCGCCGTGGTTTTCCGGAATGCGGGCGATGCGGGTGGCTTCGGGGCGGACTCCTACCCCGCCGATCCAGTTGACTGCCCCCAAAAAGCCCGCCACAAACCGGGTGCGGGGCTGGAAGTAGACTTCCTCGGGCGTTCCCACCTGCTCGACGCGGCCTTCATTCATGACCGCCAGCTGGTCTGACATGGAAAGCGCTTCTTCCTGGTCGTGGGTCACCAGCAGGAAAGTGATGCCAGCGCGGCGCTGAATGGCCTTCAGCTCCACCCGCATCTGCTTGCGCAGTTTCGGGTCGAGGGCGGCCAGCGGCTCGTCCAGCAGAAGCACATCGGGGGCGAGCACCAGCGAACGCGCCAGAGCCACCCGCTGCCGTTCGCCGCCGGAAAGCTGGGCCGGCTTGCGCGCTTCCTTCGCCGCCAGACCTACCAGCTTGAGCACGTCTTCCACGCGCGCATCGAAAGCCGTGATCCCCTGGCGCCGCAGGCCGAACTCGATGTTGGCGCGCGCCGTGAGGTGGGGGAACAAGGCATAGTTCTGAAACACCGTGCTGACACGGCGTTCGTAGGGTTTGCGATGATTGACAACTTCGCCGTTGAGCAGAACATCGCCCGAGGTGGGTTCTTCAAATCCCGCCACCAGGCGGAGCGTGGTGGTCTTGCCGCAACCGGAGGGACCGAGCAGAGAAAAGAAGCTTCCTTTGGGGACCGATAGCGAAATGCCGTCCAGAGCGCGCTGGCCCGGAAAATCCTTCACCAGCTGGCGCACTTCCAGAATAGGTTTTTCCATCAGGGAAACCGGCCCTCCTCAATGAACAAAATGGTAGTACATTTTTGAAATTTCCTGTATAGAAAATTCGCGTTTTGCCTGACGCCCGATAGAATTTTATTGCGCCGCGCTTTCTTGCTGCACCCGGCGTAAATCTGCCTTGCGTTGTGTTGGATGAGGGAAAGAGGAGCGGGATGCGAATTCTTGTGGTAGGAGCGGGGGCCACGGGGGGCTATTTTGGCGGGAGGCTGCTGGGGGCGAGGCGCGACGTGACTTTTCTCGTGCGCCCGCGGCGCGCGGCACAGCTGGCCGCGCACGGCCTGGTGGTGCAGAGCCGCCGGGGCGATCTGGCAATCGCCCATCCCCCAACTGTGCTGGCCGAAAACCTGCGCCAGACCTTCGATCTGGTGCTTCTGAGCTGCAAGGCCTACGATCTGGACGATGCCGTCGCTGCCTTCGCCCCGGCGGTCGGGCCGGAAACCCTGATTGTGCCCCTCTTGAACGGCCTGCGTCATCTGGATGTCCTCGACGCCCGCTTCGGAGCGGAGCACGTCCTCGGCGGCCAGTGCTATATCTCCTCCACGCTGGATGCCGAGGGGAGGATTCTCCATCTTAATGAAACCCACGATCTTTCCTTTGGGGAGCGGGACGGCGCGCGCTCGGCCCGGGTGGAGAAAGTGGCGGTAGCGCTCTCCGACGCTGGTTTTGATGCGCGCCTTACCCAGCAGGTGATGCAGGAAATGTGGGAAAAGTGGGTATTCATCTCCGTGGGAGCGGCCATTACCTGCCTGATGCGCGCCGTAATTGGCGATATTGTGGCGGGCGGGGCCTCGGGCTTGGCTTTGCAGCTATTGGAGGAGTGCTCCGCGGTCTCGGCCGGCCAGGGACATCCCCCCAGCGAAAGCTTTCTGGCGCGCAACCGCGCCTTTTTTACCGCTGCCGGCTCCCCCATAGCGGCCTCGATGTTCCGCGACTTGCAGAACGGTGCGCGGGTCGAGGCCGACCATCTGATCGGCGACATGATCCAGCGGGCCCAAGGGACCCCGGTGCCCATGCTGCGCGTGGCTTACGCTCATCTGAAGGTCTACGAGGCGCGCCGGGCGCGGGAGCTCGCAGCCACGAAATCCTCTCCTGCCTGATTCGGAGAGTAAGACATCCGGAGATGGGGGCCGAAGGCTTGCCCGGACTGCTCGCCTGCGATAATGTCTCGGGACAGCTTTTCGGGTTAGATTTCTTGCCCTATTTTCACGCCGTTTGGGTCGGGGTGTCACCCAGTGAGCTCCACGCGGCCTACTGCAAGCGAAAAGGACCTGGACATGGAAGCGATGTCTATCGCCGAGGCGGGCAGCTTATGGGGGGCAGCGCAACGCGCACCCGGGAAGAGATGGCTGGCAGTTTTGTGTCTACTCGTGACTCTGAGCGGCTGTGCAAGAAAAGCCGGGCCGTCAACGCCGGTCATTGAATTTACCAAGGTGCCGCCGGCGGATGTGGGCGGTCCCGACAAGGTAGCTGTCATCGAAGGGCGGGTGGGCGGTCAGCGGGCGGGCCAGCAGATCGTGCTGTATGCCCGGAGCGGAGTTTGGTGGGTGCAGCCCCTGGCCAACCAACCCTTCACAAGCATCCAGGCGGACTCCCGCTGGAAGAGCGATATTCATTTGGGTACGGAATACGCTGCGCTGCTGGTGAACCCCGCGTATCGTCCGCCAGCCACGCTGGATTTCTTGCCCCAGCCGGGCGGAGACGTGATCGCCATCGCTACCGTGAAGGGACAGGGCGAGTCGCAGCTCCCGACCCAGACCTTGCGCTTCGGGGGCTACGAATGGGAAGCCCGTGCTGCGGTGAGCCCGCGCGGCGGCCGCATCAACTCCTATGACCCCGCCAATGCCTGGACGGACGCCAATGGGGCGCTGCATCTGCGCATTGCCAAGGGTAAGAAAGGCTGGACCTGCGCCGAAGTCAAGCTCACCCGCAGTCTGGGCTATGGCTCCTATGTTTTTGTGGTGCGGGACACCTCCCGGCTGGAATCCGCGGCGGTGTTCAGCATGCTGACCTGGGACGATTTGGGAGCGGAGCAGAATCATCGCGAGATGGACATTGAGATCAGCCGATGGGGCGACCCGGGCAGCCAGAATGCACAATACGTAGTGCAACCTTATTATGTGCCCGCCAATACCGCGCGCTTCCTGGCGCCCGCCGGGGGATTGACCCACGTCTTACGCTGGGAGCCGGGTCGCGCCTCCTTCAAGACCGTGCAGGGCCGGGACCCGGAGCAGGGTAGGGTGGTCTTCCAACATGTCTTCAGTTCGGGCGTGCCGGCGCCGGGAAAAGAGACGCTCCATATAAACTTGTATGTATTCGGGATCCCTGGGGTCCCTTTGCAAAATGAAGCCGAAGTCGTCGTTGAGAAGTTTGCGTACTTCCCCTGATCTCCGGCGCCCCAGGGTTTGGCTGCTGGTGACGGCGGCCCTCTGCTGGCTGCTTCCTTCCCTGCATGCGGTGGATCCTCATCGGGCCATGTCGCAGTATCTGCGCGAGTACTGGGGAGCGGAGCGCGGGTTCCCGGGAAGACCGGTATACGCCTTCGGCCAGACCGCCGATGGCTATCTGTGGATCGGCACCGAAAAAGGCCTGGCCCGCTTTGACGGCTTCAACTTTGCCACTTTCCCCATCACCTCGCAAGGACAGCCGTTGCCCGGCCCGGTCCTCAGCCTGACGACCCAGGCCGACGGAAATCTCTGGGTCCGTCTGCAAGGCTCGTCGGTCTTGCGTTATCGCGAAGGCAATTTCGAAAACATGATGTCCGACATGCTGCTGAACGATGCCGGTGTGACCGCGGTGGCCCCGGGGAAGGATGGCGGCTTGTTAATGGCGACGCTGAGCACCGGCACCGTACTGCATAAAGATGGGAAACCCACCGTGCTGGCCTCCATAGCTGCCCTTCCCAGATCGCTGGTGATCGCGATGGCCCAGACCTCCGATGGGAAAATATGGATGGGAACGCGCAGCGCCGGGCTCTTTTACCTGGATGGCCAGCGCAAGCCGGTGACGGTCAGCGGCCTTGCGGACCAGAAAGTCAATTGCCTATTGCCCTTGAGCGATGGCGGACTGTGGATCGGTACCGACAATGGGGTGTTGCGCTGGAACGGAGAAGCGATCGTCTCGCAGGAAGTGTCAGCCTTGCGCCGCATGCAGGTGCTGGCCCTGGCGCGGGACCGCGATGGCAACATCTGGATCGGCACTTCCGAGGGACTGTTTCGCTGGAACTCCCAGGGACTGGCCGCTGATCCTGGCCCCGATCGGACGAACTTCGGCGCGGTGACCGCGCTGTTTGAAGATCGCGAAGGCAATCTGTGGGTAGGCGGGGCGCAGGGAATCGAGCGCTTACGGGACAGCGCCTTTGTCACCTACCGCGCCACCGAAGGCCTGCCCCCGCTTGGGGCGGGCCCGGTCTACGTAGATGAGACAGGACGCGCCTGGGTAGGGCCGATCGAGGGTGGGCTGCGGCGGCTGCAGGGAGAAAAGATCCAGAGCGTAACTCAGGCGGGACTCGACAAGGACGTGGTTTATTCGATCGCCGGGCGCGGCCACGAGGTCTGGCTGGGACGGCAGCGGGGCGGCTTGACCCGGCTGCAAGATCAGGGAGGGCGCGTGGTTGCCCGGACTTACACCCAAGCCCAAGGACTGGCCCAGAACAGCGTTTATGCCGTGTATCTGGACCACGAGGGTGCGGTGTGGGCCGGGACCCTGAGCGGGGGCTTAAGCCGTCTGAAGAATGGCGCCTTCACCAGCTTTACTACCAGCAATGGACTGGCCGCCGACACGGTCAATGACATCGGGGAAACCTCCGATGGGGTCCTCTGGGTGGCCACTACCGGCGGGCTGAATTCTTTTGCCAAGGATAAGTGGACGACCTACAAGATCGCCGACGGCTTGCCCTCCGACGAGGTGATAAGCCTGTTTGCGGACTCCTCCGAAGTTCTTTGGCTGGGCACCTCCGCCGGCTTGGCCTTTGTCCGTTCAGGACACATCGTGGCCCCGCAGCAGCTGCCTGACTCTTTGCGCGCGCCGATCCTGGGAATGGCCGAAGATGGGCGCGGCAACCTGTGGGTTACCACCAATAGTCATGTCTTGCAGGTCAAACGAGGGCCGCTCCTCGACGGGGGTTTGCAGGCTGCGGACCTGCGTGAGTTCACCCGGGCGGACGGGCTCCCCAGCGCCGAAGGGGTGAAGCGAAGCCGCTCGGTGGTCAGCGACTCCTTCGCCCGCGTGTGGTTTGCGCTGGACCGAGGATTGGCAGTGCTGACGCCCTCCCGCATTGGGGGAAACGCTGCACCCTCACTGGTGCATATTGAATCGGTACAGGCGGATGGCAAGGCGTGGCCCCTGCGAGGAGACATCCGAATTCCTCCGCAGTTGCGCCGCCTCACCTTCCATTATTCCGGGTTGAGCCTGGCAGTACCGGAGCGCGTGAAGTACAGGTACATGCTGGAAGGCTTTGACCGAGGATGGAGTGATCCGGTGTCGGCCCGGGAAGCCGTGTTCACCAATTTGGCGGCCGGCCATTACCGTTTCCGTGTGGTTGCCACGAACAGTGACGGGGAGTGGAACGGGAACGAGGCCAGCTTGGCGGTGCAGATCGAGCCCGAGTTCTGGCAGACGGGATGGTTTCGCAGCACGGCGGCGCTAGGCGGGGTAGGCCTGGTGCTGCTCTTCTACCGTTTGCGTCTGCACCAGCTGACGCGGCGGATGAATTTACGTTTCGAAGAACGGCTGGCGGAGCGTACCCGGATTGCCCAGGAGCTGCATGATACTCTTTTGCAGGGGTTTCTCAGCGCCTCTCTGCAGTTGCATGTGGCCGTGGAACATGTTCCGGCGGAGTCCCCGGCCCGGCCCCGTCTGACACGGATCCTGGAACTCATGCAGCAGGTGATTGAAGAGGGCCGGAACGCGGTGCGGGGGTTGCGCTCCACCGCCGGTGATGCGGGAAACCTGGAACAGGCGCTGGCGCGGGTGCCGGAGGAACTGGGCTCGCCGGGAGGAGTGGATTTCCGTATCGTGGCGGAGGGACCGCCCCGCTTGCTCCATCCCATGATTCGCGATGAAGTGTACCGGGTCGGGCGGGAGGCGGTGGTCAATGCCTTCCAGCACGCCCAAGCGAGCCTCATCGAGGTGGAAATCGAATACTCGGCACGCCAATTGCGCTTGCTGGTGCGGGACAACGGCGCGGGGATCGATGAACAGGTACTGCGTTCCGGGCGGGAAGGCCATTGGGGGCTCTCCGGCATGCGGGAGCGCGCGGAGCGGATCGGCGCCAAGCTGAGGGTATGGAGCCGCGCCGCGGCCGGCACGGAAGTCGAGCTCTCGGTGCCCGGTGAGATTGCCTTCGTCCGAGGCGCTTCCCGTCGCGGGTTTTCCTGGCGCGGAGCGAGCGGTCCTGCCACCGGCAAGGGGCCGGAAGGCAAACGTGGAGCATGAGTCAGCCTCTACCAATCCGCGTGTTAGCGGTCGATGACCACCCTTTGCTGCGCGAAGGGATTGCCGCTCTGATTAACAATCAGTCCGACATGAAGATGGTGGCCGAGGCCTCCAGTGGACGGGAAGCCCTCCAGCATTTCCGGGCCCATCAACCCGATGTCACCCTTATGGACCTGCGCCTGCCGGACATGAGCGGCATCGACACCCTGATGGCCATTCGCGCCGAATTTCCCCAGGCCCGCATCATCATGCTCACCACCTTTGAGGGGGACGTCGAGATCCAGCGCGCGCTCGAAGCCGGGGCGCGGGCTTACCTGCTGAAGAGCACGCCGCCCCGGGAATTGGCCGAAGTGATCCGCCAGGTGCATGCCGGCAGGAAGCGCATACCTCCGGAAGTAGCGGCGCAGCTGGCCGAGCACCTTAGTGATGAGTCCCTCACCGAGCGGGAAGTGGAAGTCCTGCAGCAAGTTGCGGGCGGCAACCGCAATCGTGACATCGCCGAGAAATTGTTTATTTCCGAAGAAACCGTCAAGGTCCACATTAAGCACATCATGGAAAAGCTCGGGGCCAACGATCGCACTCAGGCCGTGGCCATCGCGGTCCGCCGCGGCATCATTCACCTCTGACCCTCCGCCCCGCGGGTACCCCAAAAGGGGTACAAAAAAGCTCTCCTATTGCGGGATTTCCGATCCTCTCGCTTGCCCTAGCATGCATTCATGGTGCTGCCATCCTGGCACTGGCGGAAAGGGGACCGTACTGCAAAGGCTATTCTCTACTTTCCCCAATAGTTGGCCCGGGCTCGGGCTTCTTCTTTTGCGGGTTGCTACCGGCGCCGAGTTTGCGGTGAAATACGCGGGGTGTTTGGCGGGATGGAGAGACTTTGGTCTCGGCATGTGGCTGGTTACTTTGCTGGCCACGGCGAGCGGCCTCTGCCTACTGATCGGTTTCCTGACGCCGCTGGCGGGGACGATGGTGGGCCTGGGAAGTGTGGCACTGGCCCTTTCCTGGCTGCCGGTGGTTTCGTCGAATCTCGCGCACGGGAGCCTGTGGGCGGTGCACATGGCGGCGACGGCCGTGGCCGTAGTCTTCCTCGGGCCGGGCTGGCTTTCCCTGGATGCGTATTTCTATGGACGCCGCGAAATCATGATTCCCGGGGGGCGGGGGTAAGGCGGAGACATGCCCAAGTCAGTTCGGTAGGAAGTCCAAATAAGGGTGCGAGTGGAAAGCCGGCGAATACCACCTTTGAGGTAGCTTCGCATGTGCGTATGGTGGTAAAGAAAAAGCATGCTATCGCGGGATGCGGGCCGGAGTCGGACGTTGCAAAGTAGGGCATGATGCAAAGGGAATCAGAGGGCGCTCAAGCCGTGGATGTTGCTTTCCCTCCGCTGCCGCGAAACTTGACGGCCCGCGCCTGCAGTTGGGAACAAATACTGAAAATATTGGAAGAACATGGGTTCGGACCGCCGCCGAGGCAGGAAGACAATTTAGGCAAGCATTGAGGCGGGTGGCCCTGCCATGCCCGACAGTGGGCACCCACGTCGTCCGGCGGTGTAGCCGGTGGGTGGGAAGAAAGTTTCTGGTTATCGTTGCCGTAGCATTGCAAACCAAGAGAAGGAGCAGGCGCATGGTACTGGGTATGTCGTTAGCTACGTTCACCTTGTTGCATGTATTGATCAGTCTGGTGGGGATCGCGTCTGGATTGGTGGTCATGTATGGGTTGTTAGCCGGCAAACGTCTGGATGGCATCACCCTGATTTTTCTCGTCACCACCGTGTTGACCAGCGTAACGGGATTCGGATTTCCCTTTGAGCATCTGCTGCCGTCGCACATCGTCGGCATTCTGTCGTTGGTCATTCTGGCGCTGGCCATCCCGGCGCGCTACACCTTCCGCATGGCCGGCTCATGGCGATGGATTTATGTGCTGGGATCGGCCATTGCGCTTTACTTGAATGTATTTGTTCTGGTCGTGCAGTCGTTTTTGAAAGTCCCGGCGCTGAAAGCGCTGGCCCCCACCCAAAAAGAGCCGCCGTTCCTGGTCGCGCAACTGGCCGTGCTGCTGGCTTTTCTGGCGATCGGGATTCTGGCCACCCTGCGTTTCCGTCCCGAACGCGCGCCCGCAGTTTAGTTGCATAGTTCCAAATTCAAAGTCATCCGAACCCGAAGGAGAAATTCAATGCCTACATTCACCACCAAAGACGGAACACAGATTTATTACAAAGACTGGGGCAAAGGACAGCCGGTGGTTTTCAGCCACGGTTGGCCGTTGACCGCCGATGCCTGGGACGCTCAGATGTTGTTCCTGGGAGAACACGGATATCGCTGCATCGCGCATGACCGTCGAGGCCATGGTCGTTCCGACCAGACCTGGGATGGCAACGAGATGAATACCTATGCCGACGATCTGGCCGAGCTGACGGCAAAGCTTGATCTGAAAGACGCCATCCATGTCGGACACTCCACCGGCGGTGGAGAAGTGGCGCGCTACATCGGCCGCCACGGCACCAGCCGCGTATCCAAAGCGGTGCTCATCGGCGCGGTCCCCCCGCTCATGCTGAAAACCGCGGCTAACCCCGGCGGACTGCCCATTGAGGCTTTCGATCAGCTCCGCACGGACCTGGCGAATGACCGCTCGCAGTTCTATAAGGACTTGACCCTGCCGTTCTATGGCGCGAATCGTCCTGGTGCTCGCGTTTCCCAGGGCACCATGGATTCTTTCTGGCTGCAAGGTATGCTGGGCGGGCACAAGGCCGCCTATGACTGCATCAAGGCCTTCTCGGAAACAGACTTTACGGAAGACCTGAAGAAGTTCGATGTGCCTACGCTAATCCTGCATGGGGACGACGATCAGATTGTGCCCATTGGGGCGGCTGCCATGATCTCGTCGAAGCTGGTGCCGGGCGCAACCCTCAAGGTTTATCCTGGGCTGCCGCACGGCATGTGCACCACGCACAAAGAGCTGATTAATGCCGACCTGCTGGCGTTTCTTAAACACAGCAACCAGGCCGCAGCCTAGGGAATGGTGGTGGCGCCAGGATATTTCCGGCCTTCGTGAGAGATCACGAAGGCCGGAGTGTTTGGGCCGGAAAATGGTTTGCTGTGCAACCGCGGGTTGAATTGCCGTCATCTATGGGACCGTGGTGGTACAAGTAGAGGCGGGGCGATGGATCCCGCGTTGCCGATTTTCATGCCGGAAAGACAGTATCCCCCTATGGAACCCGCAGCCAAACCCGATTTCAAGCAAGGCTATTCCGTCGGTGACCTGCCGGACGGCGCTCCTGTTTCCGGACAAGTGGATGGAGAAGATGTGATTTTGGTCCGGCAGGGAGAGGAGTTTTTCGCTGTCGGCGCAAATTGCACGCATTATCATGGGCCGCTTGCCGAGGGTCTCATCGTGGGACCGACGGTGCGTTGCCCCTGGCACCATGCCTGCTTCGATCTGCGCAGTGGGGAGGCCGTGCGCGCCCCCGCTCTCGATCCCATCTCCTGCTGGCGGGTGGAGAAGGCCGGCGAGCAAGTGTTTGTGCGCGAGAAGATTGTGGCGGCGAAGAAGCCTGCATTTTCCGGGCATCCCCCTTCGGTGGTGATTGTCGGGGGTGGCGCCGCCGGGCTGGCGGCGGCGGAGATGCTGCGCCGTGAAGGCTACACCGGACCGCTAACCATGATCAGCGCCGATGATTCTCCGCCCTGCGACCGCCCTAATCTTTCCAAGGATTATCTGGCCGGCACCGCGCAGGAAGACTGGATTCCCTTGCGCTCGCCTGAATTTTATAGAGACAACAAGATCGACCTGCTGCTTGGCTCGCCGGTCACCGCCCTCGATCCGCAGCAAATGCGGGTGCATCTGGCAAACGGAATAACCTACCCTTACGGCGCCCTGCTGCTGGCGACCGGAGCGGACCCGGTGAAACTGGAGATTGAAGGGGTGGTGCCGGGTCAGGTCTTTTATCTGCGCAGCTTCGCCGACAGCAAAGCCATTCTTGAGCGGGCGGCGTCCGCCAAACGGGTGGTGGTGGTCGGCGCCAGCTTTATTGGGCTGGAGGTGACGGCTGCGCTGCGTTCGCGGGGGATTGCCGTGGATGTGGTGGCCCCGGACAAGCAGCCGCTGGAGCGCGTGCTGGGCCCGGAAGTGGGCAAGTTCATTCGCAGCCTGCACGAGGAGCACGGCGTCATTTTCCACCTGGGGGAGACCCTGCGCAGCTTTCAGGGAAATACCGCCACGTTAAGTGGCGGTTCCACCCTGACGGCTGATTTTGTGGTAGTGGGCGCGGGTGTGCGCCCCGCGCTGGCCCTGGCGGAGCAATCCGGTCTGGCCATCGACCGCGGGATCCGGGTGAACGAATACCTGGAAACCAGCGCGCCGGGAGTTTTCGCCGCCGGCGATATCGCGCGCTGGCCCGATCCGCACAGTGGCGACTCCATCCGCGTGGAGCACTGGGTGGTGGCGGAACGGCAGGGACAGGTCGCCGCCAGAAACATTCTGGGGCGCAAAGAGAAGTATGATGCCGTGCCGTTCTTTTGGAGCCAGCACTATGATGTGGCCATCAACTATGTAGGACACGCCGAGCGCTGGGATTCCATTACAGTGAAGGGCAGTCTGGAAAAGCGGGATTGTGCCGTCTCCTATCAGCGCGGCGGGCGCGTGCTGGCGGTGGCGACCATAGCGCGGGATCTAGAGTCTTTGCAGGCGGAGGCAGCCATGGAAGCCGGGCGGCTCCAGGTTGCGAACCAATAGTTTATCCAGGGGGAGTTTCATGTCGATTCGACCGGTCAAGCGTCTCGTGAAATCCAAGCCAACCACGGAGGGGGCGGGTGTGCACTTGCGGCGTGCCTTCGGATTTGGCAATACCAAAGATTTTGATCCCTTTCTGCTGCTCGATGATTTCCGCAACGATGTGCCGGAAGACTATCTGTCGGGCTTTCCCTGGCATCCGCACCGTGGAATTGAGACCATCACCTACGTGCTGGCGGGGACGGTCGAACACGGCGACAGCATGGGCAATCACGGTGTGATTTCTTCCGGGGACGTGCAGTGGATGACCGCGGGCAGCGGCATTATTCATCAGGAGATGCCCAAGGGCGATACCGCGGGCCGCATGCACGGATTTCAACTGTGGGCCAATCTGCCCGCGTCCCTGAAGCTGACCGATCCGCGCTACCAGGAGGTCAAGGCCGCCGAGATCCCCCAGATTACCGACGATGACGGCACGCATGTGCGCGTGGTCTGCGGCAGCTTCTGGGGGAAGAAAGGGCCGGTGGATGGCATTGCCGCCGAGCCAATTTATCTGGATGTCTCGGTCTCTCCCGGCAAACGCAAATCGCTGCCGGTGGAAACGACGCGGCATGCCTTTGCCTACGTGTTTGCCGGGTCGGGAAAATTCTGCAATGCCTCCGGCCCCCTGGCCGTGCCCACCGAAGGCGTCAAGTGGGCGGACACGAACCCGCCCGTCGAGGCCGACAATCGTTCGCTCATTCTCTTCGACAGCGGCGACGAAGTCACGGTGCAGGCGGGCGAGGACGGCATTCGCTTTCTGCTGGTCTCCGGCAAACCGCTGGAAGAGCCCGTGGCCTGGTATGGCCCCATCGTGATGAACACCCAGGAGCAGTTGCAGCAGGCTTTCAAGGAGCTGGAGAAGGGGACTTTCCTGAAGAAGTCCTGAGTTCCATCTTCCCGCGGCGCAGCCAGGCATGGGCCATGCTGCGCTTATTCCGCGATCAGCAGGCTCTCGGCGAAGGGCCATTCGCCGTCGATCCATTGTCCCCGACAGTGGAACCCCGAGACCTGGGCCATGCGAAGAATTTCCTCGCGGGTATATTTGTGGCTGCTTTCGGTCCAGATGGTTTCGTCGCGATGCAGGGTGATCGTCAGCCCCAAGTCGGGGATCGTCACCGATTGCGCGACCTTCGACCGCAAATGCATTTCAATGCTATTGGCCGCGGTGTTGAAACGGGCCTCATGCTGGAAGTTCTCCAGGACAAAATTAGCGCCCAGCTCGCGGTTTACCCGGGCCAGCAGGTTCAGATTGAAGGCGGCGGTGACACCCAAAGGATCGTCGTAGGCTTGCAGGAGCACCGGCAGAGGTTTGTGGAGATCCGTGCCCAGCAGAAGCGCGTCCCCCGGCCGCAGGACGTCGCGCACCTGGCGGAGGAAACGCTCCTCGGCGGGATGCTCGAAGTTTCCGATGGTGCCGCCCAGAAATAGCACCAGCAGTTGCTCGCCCTGCCGCCGCCGGGCGGCGACTTCCAGCAGGCCATCGAGATACTCCCGCTCAAAGCCCACCACATGCAGGCAATCGATGTCGCGCAGCTCGCGTTCGCACATGGCCAGCGCGCTGGCGGAGATCTCGATGGGGTAGTACGAAGTGCGCTGGCGGTGGTGATGGGACAAAGCCTGCAGGAGTCCGCGCGTCTTTTTGCCGGCGCCGCTGCCCAGCTCCGCGACAATGACGGGACTCTTCAGGTGGGCCACGATTTCCGTGGCATGGCGCCGCAGCAGGCGCTCGTCAGCGCGGGTCACGCCGTATTCCGGAAGCGCGGAGATGACCTCAAACAGCGCCGATCCCACTTCGTCGTAAAGATATTTGGAGGGCAACTCTTTCTGCCCCGGGCGGGACAGCCCGGCATAAATATCGGCGGCCATTTCCGTGGAAGCGGGCGTGCGAACGGCGTGAATCAGCATGGGCCTCATTTCTGGGTGATACAGCGGAATCCCGCATACACATAGGGGTAGTGGGGCTGAAACCAGTTGCGGAAGGAGCGCCGTAACAGCCCTGCGGCCGTGCGCGCCGATCCTCCCTTCATCACATAGTGCTTGCCATCGAAAAAGTCGGCGGAATAGCCGGGATAAAAGGGAAAGGGCCGAAAGCCGGCAAAGGGGGCGAAGGGCGTGCAGGTCCACTCCCAGCCGTTGCCCAGCATGTCGTAAAGTCCGAAGGCGCTGCGGCCCTGCGGGTAGGAGCCGACCGGGACAGGGTCCCAGCGATGAAAGTCAAAGTTACCGTGCTGTGGGCCGGGCGCTGTGCTACCCCAGGGGAAATCCTGCTCTTCGCCATCCGGCGTGCCGTAAGCGGCCCGGTGCCATTGGGCCTCGGTCGGCAGCTCCTTTCCTGCCCAGCGGGCATAGGCGCTGGCTTCGGCGTGGCTCACATAGACCGGCCAGTCCAGTGGCAAGGAGACATCTTCAAACATGGTGCGACAAAGCCAACGCCCACCCCAGTGCTTCCAGAACGCCGGATGATGAATTTCGCCGGCAATTTTCCAGTCCCAGTCTGAGGCATTCCATAGCGAAGAATCCTGGTAGCCACCGGCTTCGAGAAATTCCAGAAATTGCTGGTTGGTGACCATGTGGGGATCGATGGAGAACGCATCCACCTTCACGGTGTGTGTTTCGTATTCATTGTCCCAGCCGAATTTGCTCTGGCCGGCGCGGGAGAGGCCGAGCGTTGCGGCTCCGGCGGGAATGCGCACCATGCCGGAAGCGGGCCTTGCCCCCGGCCGCAGCGGAGGATCGGGGTGCGCAATTTTGCGCTCGTAGGGAAGCTGGTGCAGCATGTAGGCCAGCGTCTCAGCATGCATCAGGCGATGTTCGATGGCGACATGCAGCAGGGTGGAGAGGGAGAGCTCATGAACTTGCTGCTGTTCGTCGACAATGAGCTCCGCGATGCCGTCGTCGATGGTCTGACGGACTTGCTCCACATAACGCCGCACTTGCGGCAGGGACGGCCAATCGGCGGGTTGGTCCGAGGGCAGTCCACCATCGACCGGATCAATCCCGAAGGCGAACAGCTTATCGAATTCCGTCTGGAAGGGAGGAATGGCCAGGGCTCGTTCGTGCAGCAGGTTCCAGTCGAAGGCCTCCAGGTGGCCGACATAAAAAATGATGCGGTGGCGTTCTGCGATTGGCCGGTCATACAGGGCCTCCGGCCTTACGATGGCGAACAGCTGATCGGTCCGGCGCCGGGCCTGCGCCAGCTGTCCGAGCAAATCCGACTGAGGAATAACGATATTGTGGGTGGCTGCCATGCACGTCCCGGGGAAACTCTACATAAGATGCCCGCAGCCCCCGCTTTTGATGCGGAACTTTTTTGCTTTCTTGGTCTTGGGATTCGTATCTCCTTCTCCCTCCGCGATACAATTCTTGCAGTAGGGTAGAGACTGTATCGATGGTGGTGTTTTTGTAGCGAACCTGAATCCCACCGCATCGACGCGCTCCAAAATCAAGATTCCAAGGACCGGGTAGAAGACCTCTTCATGACTGCGAGACTGCAAGGGAAAGTTGCACTGCTCACCGCCGCCGGACAAGGCATTGGCAAGGCCACCGCGCTGGTATTCGCCAACGAAGGGGCCACGGTTTGGGCCACCGACGTCAATCAACCCGCGCTCGATGCGCTGGCCGCCGAGCGCCCCGAGATCAAGACCCGGCGTTTGGACGTGCGCGACGAAAAAGCGATCGAGGGCCTGGTGGGCGAGATCGGTCCCATCGATATTCTGTTCAATTGCGCCGGCTTTGTGCATCACGGCACCATCCTGGAGTGCGAAGACAAGGACTGGGACTTTTCTTTTGATCTGAACGTGAAGTCCATGTACCGCACCTGCCGCGCCGTCATTCCCGGCATGCTGAAGGCCGGCCGAGGCAACATTATCAACATGTCTTCCGGGGCCTCCAGCGTCAAAGCCGCGCCCAACCGCTTCGTCTATGGCGCCACCAAGGCTGCGGTCATCGGCCTGACCAAAGCAATCGCCGCGGATTTCATCAAGCAGGGAATTCGCTGCAACGCCATCTGTCCCGGCACGGTGGAATCGCCGTCGCTGGAGCAGCGCATTGCCGCGCAAGGCGATCTGGAGAAAGCGCGGGCCGCCTTCATCGCCCGTCAGCCCATGGGCCGTCTGGGCCATCCCGAGGAGATTGCAGCGCTGGCGCTCTATCTGGCTTCCGATGAGTCGGCATTCACCACGGGGCAGATCCACATCATCGATGGGGGCTGGTCGCTCTAAGGCGTTCTGCGCCCTGGAAGAGGGAGATGGGCGGCGACCATATCTTCCAGGGCGCCAGCTTTCCAACCGCGTAGAGTTCGGCGAACTTCCCGGCCCGGAAGGTCCTTCACGGAAAGCGATTTTATAGAGGCAAGGTCGCCGGCGCGGGCCAGGCTGGGCGTTCGCGTGCCGACCCTCAGACTAGAGATACTTTCACACCCGCATCTTTCAGGTTTTGCAGATCGGTTTTGGCAATCTGCTTGTCAGTAATGACCTCATGGATGGAAGCGGGCTGCACGATGGAGCAGAGGCTGCGCCGGCCAAACTTGCTGGAGTCACACACGGCCACCGCCTTGCGTGAGATCTCGACCATCACACGATTGACCCGCGCTTCGGCCAGGTTGGGAGTGAACAGTCCCAGACGGGAGTCGAACCCGTCCACCGCGAGGAAGAGGATATCGGCGTTTAGCTGGCGCAGGGTCTCCTCGGCCAGCGGACCGACCAGGGAAAAGGAATTCTTGCGCAGCGTGCCGCCGGTCAGGATGACTTCGACCTCGGTGCCCGCCAGCTCGGCCGCGATGTTGATGGCGTTGGTAATGACGGTCAGCCGGCGGAAGCCCTTCAAGGTGCGCGCAATCGCGGTGGTGGTGGAGCCGGAATCGAGCAGCACGGAAAAGCCTTCTTCCACCATCTTGCTGGCGGCTTCTGCAATGCGCACCTTTTCTTTGCGGTGCAGCTTTTCCTTCTCAATCAGAGTGGGGTCCTGCAGGGAGCCGCGGTGTACGGGCAGCGCGCCCCCATGGGTGCGGTGCAGCAGGCCCTGAGTATCGAGGATCTCCAGGTCCTTGCGGATGGTGATCTGCGAGGTCTCAAACTGGCGGGCGAGCTCGGTGACCAGGGCGCGGCCGTCGCGATTCACAATTGCCAGAATGGAGCGGCGGCGTTCTTCATTGAGCAATCCACTTCTCTTCAAGGTGCCTCGGAAAACCTAGCGGAAATAGCGGCGCGTGGGGCCCGCGGATGACTTTCTTTTTACATCGTTTGCTTACGGAGCGCAATGGCGCTCTGGGCCTCCGGCAGACCGGGAAGCCGCGCCCAGCAGGGCGACGATGGCCTGGCAGGCCTCTTGCGGGGTGCCGGCGACCGAAACCTGCCAGGCATCGGCCGGAGTGTCCAGGGTGGCCAGCTGGCTGTCGAGCAGGGCGGGATTCATGTAAGCGTGGGAGCGATGGGCCAGGCGCTCGGCCAGGACCTCGCGGGGCGCGTGCAGCAGCACAAATTGCACCTGGTGGAGGCCCAGTGTCCCCCGCAGACATTGCCGGTATTCCTCTTTCAGCGCGGAACAGGCCAGAATCGTGTTTTGCCCGCACTCCACCCAGTGCAGGATATGACGGTGCAAGTTGTCCAGCCAGGGGGCGCGGTCGGCGTCCTGCAAGGGAATCCCTGCCGCCATTTTTTGCCGATTGCTTTCGGGATGGTAGTCGTCGCCATCGGCAAACTGCCAATCCAATTGCCGGGCAAGCATTTCTCCAATCGTCGTTTTGCCGCTGCCGCACACACCCATCAAGATCAGGACCATAATCCCTCATTGGGATATTAGCAATGACGCGGGGTTCGCCGCCCGGCTACCCTCGTAGGGAATAGGCCCGGCGTGCACTTTCCGAAAGAATGGCGTCCTGCTCTCTGGGCGAGAGGGGGCGATCCAGCTGCGCACTATATTCGCCCAGCGCGAATAAGCGCCCCAACAGCATGGCCGCCAGTCGGAGCCGAACATCAGCCGCTCGGGCCCGAAGGCTTGCAAGGCCACGTCGAAGCACGGCCGAAGGTCGGGTTCCTGCCAGTGCTCCCCAGTTGCTTCGGTGACCATGCCGGAGAGCTTGCAGTGAACGTGCTCTCGTTGGGCGAGCTCCCGGATTTGTTCTTTCCAGGGCTAAAGTTTGCGGTCCCGGATACGGGGTTTGGCAATGTGATCGACCACGAAGATCTGCCACCGGGCCAGCCCGGCAAAACAGCCCGGCCCAGAGGCGGGAAAAGATTGCTCTTTGTTTCTCTGGGCCGACCTGCCGAGGAGGAGGAAAGCGTACAGACTTCAGGCGTGAGCGCGATGGCCGGGGAAGAGGCCCGGCGCCGGTTTCTTCAGCGCCCGGCGCACTGTCTCCGTGAACACTTCCGCCGTGAGCCCGGCCTTGTTCCGATAGGCTGCCACTCCCGAGTCAAGAAGCGGGAGTGCATTTTTCTCCGGAACATTGCTGATAACGATCACCGGGATGGCGGAAGTCTCGGTGTGGCTCTTGAGAGCGCCCAAAACCTGGACAGCGGTCGATTCCGCCGATGCGGTGTCCAGGACGATGAGGTCGGGGCGGGTTTCATTGGCGACGGCAATGGCCTGTTCCGGACCGCGGACCGCGAGCACGGCGTGTCCGGTTTCCTCCAGTGCCTCAACGTAGTTTCGGGAGAAGGAAGTATGGTCTTCTACAACCAGAATTCGAGTGAGAGGTCGCATAGTCAGGATTCTTGCTCCTATCGTGGCCGGGATTGTTCATGCTCACCAGGGCCCACCGGCTGCTGTGTTTGCCTGCACCGCAATGGCCAATTCTGGGGATCGCGGCAGGCGCGCAAACCCGCGTCCCACAAAGGGTTTGCGGGGGCGGCGGAAAGTGAGGAGGATGCTACGGGAAGGTCAGCATCTGCTTCCTGGAATCTCTTCTAAACATCAGACCGGAAGCGGAGCACTCACTCGTAACTCAGCGGATTACGGAAGTGAGGAGGTAAGGCTGCCGCGGTGTACGCGGCGGGGGTTCAGAGCCATCCCTTCGATCGGGCAATCCGTGCGGCATCCACGCGATTGCCCGCGTCCAGTTTGCTGATGGCCTCGGAGAGATAATTGCGTACCGTGCCTTCGGAGAGGCCCAGCTCGGCCGCGATCTCGCCGCTGCTGCGGCCTTCCCCGGCCAGACGCAAAACTTGCCGTTCCCGGTCGGTGAGAGGATCGGACTCGCCCCAGGCCTCCGCGGCCAGCTCGGGAGCGATGACGCGCAAACCCTGCTGCACTCGGCGCACCGCCTCCGCCAGGTCTTCGGCAGGCGCGTCTTTCAACAGGTACCCGGAGGCGCCCGCATCCAGGGCCCGCCGTAGATAGCCGGCCCGCGCGAAGGTGGTCACAATAATGACGCGGGTGCCGGTCTTGCTCCGTTTCAACTCGGCCGCCACTTCCAGTCCGGTCATTTCCGGCATTTCAATATCCGTGATAAACACGTCTGGCGTTTGGGCCAGGACGATTTCGAGCGCTTCTTTTCCGTTGCGTGCCTTGCCAATGACCGCGATATCGCCTTCCATTTCGAGCAGCGCGGCCAGCGCTCCCAGCACGAGTCCCTGGTCCTCGGCGATGACCACCCGCACTACTTTGCGATCTTCTTTAAGGGGCGGTGTCACTGCAGATCTCCCGCATCCGGGGAAGTGATGGGGAACTGGATGGTCAGGCGGGTGCCGATGTGGGTGTCTCGCACCAGCGTGCCGCCCACCGCGGCCACGCGTTCGCGCATGCCGCGCAGGCCGCTGCCTTCCGGGGCAGCGCCGCCCTGGCCATCGTCAGCAATCTCGAGAAGGCATTGCCCATTCTCGGGGAGCAGGCGTACGCGGCAATGCCGCGCCTGCGCGTGCCGTACTACGTTGGTGACGGCTTCGCGCACGATCAGGGCCACGACCCCTTCCTGGGTCGGGGTGAGGTCCAGCTTACGGGTCTCGGTCTGCACCTCCACGCCGGCTGTTTCCAGGGCAGAGAGGGCCTGCTGCAGTTCCTGCTCCAGGCTGTTGGCCCGGTAGCCGCGAATGGTATGGCGCACCTCCGCCAGGGCCTGCCGCGAAATTTGCTCGACTTCCTGGATCTCGGTTTGCGCCCGCGCAGGGTCCCGGTGCAGCAGCTTGCCGGCCAGCTGCGATTTCAGGATGACCACAGAAAGCGTATGTCCCAGGACGTCATGCAGGTCGCGGGCAATGCGCTCCCGTTCCGCCGTCTTGGCCAGATGTTCAATCTCTTCCTGGGCCAGCCGCAACTTTTCGTTGGCCCGGCTGCGCTGCGCAAAAAAGATATTGCCCGCGCCAATCACCAGGGCGAAGCCCCCGGCGTACAGCAGAAAGACCAGGTCCAGGTGCAGTAGCCAGGTTTCCAGCGCGGCCAGGCTGACAATCACGGCGATGGCTTGCGCGCCTCTCCATTCCGATTTGGCCAGAAAAGGGCTGAATGCGGCCCCGTAGATGAAAAACGTGGCAGCTCCGCCGTTGTAGGGGGCGAAGATCATCCCCAGAAGGACCACGCCCGCCAGGCACAGCCAGGCGGCCCGCTTCTTGAGCCAGAAGATCCCGACGAAAAGGGGCAGGAAGGCGAGGAAACCGACGGCCGTTGCCAGATACTCGCGCCCGGAAGCGTGGCTCACAACCGGCTTCAAGAGGAAGAAAAGAGTATAGGGGATCCAGATAAACGGGACCCACTTGGGGTCGGTCTTGCCGGGGAATCGTGATTTTCCCACGGCCAGTGGCTGGCTGAGATGGTCCATGCTTTCTCCTATTTTAAACGGCGTTGTCGAGAGGGGGCGGGGGACTCCCCAGTGATGCCCCAGGCGAGAAGCGCCGCAGCCGGCGCGACCACGATGAGTAGGCCTAGTTTGCCGGACCACAGCAACAGGAGCGCGCCCAACAGCACCAGAGTCCAGCCCAGCTTAGAGTCGTGAATTTTCACCCCAGGTTCCCCTTCTCGCGGTTTCTTCCGCCGAGGCATTCATCTTGGCTCTCGCGGCCGTGGCCCACAAGTGGAGTTCATCACCAGGCCGCGCTGACAATTGTCATGTCCCTCGCCGGCGAGGGGCGGCCTGCGCCGGCGGCGAAGCAAGATATAATGCACTTCACGCCGGGTCAGAAAAGGGGTGTGCGTTGAATCTGAGCTGCAAGAATGGGCCTACTTGGTGATGCGTCCGCGTGCGGGAGTGGAGCAAGCGGGAGAAAGCGATCTGGGCTGCCAACGGCAGAACAATGAAGACCGGTATTCCTATTGGGAGCCGGATTCCGATGCCGACTTCCGCCTGAAAGGACGTCTGGCGATCGTGGCTGACGGGATGGGCGGATATGAAGGCGGCCAGGAGGCCAGCCGCATCGCCGTGGAGACCATCGAACAAACCTATGCCGCCTCCCCGCAAGATCCGCGGACCAATCTCATCTCCGGTTTCCGCGCTGCCCACCAGTCCATTTTGGAGCATGCCCGGCAGAACCCCGTCTTTCACAATATGGGCACGACCAGCACCGCGATCGTGGTCCTGGACAAGAATCTGTATTACGCCCACGTAGGCGACAGCCGCCTCTACCTGGTGCGGAACGGCAAGATCGGTCGTCTCACCCGCGACCATTCCTACGTCGGGCGCCTGGTGGAGCAGGGAATTATCCTGCCGGAAGAAGCCGAGTCCCACCCCCAGCGCAATATTCTGACTGCCGCCCTGGGAGCAGGCGCGGAGATCTCTCCCGAATCCCCGGAGAGTCCCATTTCCCTGGAGTCGGGCGACATCCTTCTGCTGTGTACCGATGGACTTTGGAGCGTGGTGCGGGAAGCGGAGATCCTGGCGGCGGTGAGCGAGGAAGCCCCGGAATCCGCCTGCCGTCGCCTGGTGCGCGCGGCCCGCGCTGTGGGCGCGCCCGACAATGTCACCGTACAGGTGCTGCGCCTGGCTTGAGTGAAGGCGATGGCTCGTGTCCCGGACCGAACTGTGGCAAGATAGGACGCTATGAAAATCTCGCAAAAAGGCCTCTATGCCTTGCAGGCCCTGATGGTGCTGGCCCGCCGTTACAACCAGGGCGCCATCCGCATCCGCGATATTGCCTATGAAGAGGCCCTGCCGGAGAAGTTTCTGGAACTGATCCTGCTGGAGCTGAAAAATGCCCGCATCGTGGAAAGCGTACGCGGAGCCAAGGGCGGATACCAGTTGCGCCGCGCTCCCGCGGAGGTCCGCCTAAGTGAGATTATCCGCCTCATTGACGGGCCCCTCGCCCCCTTTGGCGATGCCGAGCAACTGCGTGCCTTGATTGACCGTGATGTGGAGCACCGCGCCCTTTATCGAGTGTTTCTGGACGTGCGCGATGCCGCCGCCAAAATCCTCGACCATACCACTCTGGCGGATATTGCGCATGGTTCCAGGACGGGGCCGGCGCGTTCCCGGCGCAAGAAGGGCGGAGAAGGCAGCGTGCTTCCCATGCTGGCCCCCAGCGCCCGGGGCGGCAAGTAGCTGGGCTCAATCCCCTACCGGCAAGTAATATCTATATAGATAGTAGACTTTGTAGGCGACTTTCCGTATACTCCGCCTATGCATTTTCGCGCCATTCCTACGCCATGTCTGTGCTGTCGCTGTCTGTGTACGGCCAGCGGGCCCGAGGATGGAATGTAGCTGCGATCCACATTCAAGTTCCTCAAACGGCCCACGGCAAACGCGCTGGGGCCGTTTTGCTTTTGCTCGAGAAAGGACAGGGAAGGGTGCGGCTTGGACTTATGAAGAAGACGATAGTGACAGTTTTGGTAATTTTGCTGGGGTTGACTCTTTCCGCGTGGGCGCAGGGGCCGACGGAGCTGCTCAATGTTTCCTATGACCCCACGCGCGAACTCTATCAGGACTATAACGCGGCTTTTGCCAAGTATTGGAAGGCCAAGACGGGTCAGACCGTCACCGTGCAGCAATCGCACGGAGGATCCAGCAAGCAGGCGCGGGCGGTGATTGATGGACTGCAGGCCGACGTGGTGACGCTGGCCCTCGCCTATGACATCGATGCCATCGCGCAGAACGCCCGGCTGCTGCCTGCCGACTGGCAGAAGCGCCTGCCCCAGAACAGCACGCCGTACACCTCGACCATCGTGTTTCTGGTGCGCAAGGGCAATCCCAAAAATATCCGCGACTGGAGCGACCTGGTGAAGCCGGGAATCTCGGTGATCACGCCCAATCCCAAGACTTCGGGTGGGGCGCGTTGGAACTATCTGGCGGCCTGGGCGTATGCCCTCAAACAGCCGGGAGGCAACGAGCAGAAGGCGCAGGAGTTCGTGAAGCAGATCTACAAGAATGTGCCGGTGCTCGATTCCGGGGCGCGCGGCTCCACCACGACCTTTGTGCAGCGCGGGATTGGCGACGTGCTCATCGCCTGGGAAAACGAAGCGTTTCTTTCCCTGAAGGAACTCGGTCCGGACAAAGTGGAAATCGTGGTGCCCTCGCTGAGCATTCTGGCCGAGCCTCCCGTAGCCATCGTGGACAAGGTCGTGGATAAGAAAGGCACCCGCAAAGTCGCCCAGGCTTATCTGGAGTATCTCTATACGCCGGAGGCGCAGGAAATTGTGGCGCGAAACTATTACCGGCCGCGCCTGGAGTTGGTGGCAAAAAAGTATGCCTCCACCTTTCCCAAGATCAAGCTGGTCACCATCGATGAAGTTTTTGGCGGCTGGCAAAAGGCGCAGAAGACCCACTTCAGCGATGGCGGCATCTTTGACCAGATTTACCAACCGAATTAAGCGGAGACCGTTTTCAACGGAACCATGGCATTTCGCTGGAAAAAAAAGAGCGTCCTCCCTGGCTTTGGCCTGGCGCTGGGATACACCATCACCTATCTCAGTCTGCTGGTGCTGATCCCGCTGGCCGCTACATTTTTGAAAGCCTCCTCCCTGACCTGGGAGCAGTTCTGGCGCGTGGTAACCGGGCCGCGCGCTCTGGCCTCTTACCAGCTGACCTTTGGCGCGTCGTTGGTGGGCGCCCTGATCAACCTGCTCTTTGGCTCGCTGATCGCCTGGGTCCTGGTGCGCTATAAGTTTCCCGGAAAACGTTTGTTTGATTCTCTGGTGGACCTGCCGTTTGCCCTGCCCACCGCGGTGGCCGGTATTGCCTTGACCACCATCTACGCCCCCAATGGCTGGCTGGGCAAGCCACTGGCGGAGTTGGGCATTAAGGTCGCTTACACGCCCCTGGGCGTGGCCGTGGCCCTCACGTTTATCGGACTGCCCTTTGTAGTGCGCAGCGTGCAGCCGGTGCTGGAGGACATGGACAAAGAACTGGAAGAGGCGGCGGCCAGCCTGGGCGCCAATCGCTGGCAGACTTTTTCGCGGGTGGTTTTGCCCACCATTTTTCCCGCCGCCCTGGCCGGATTCGCCATGGCCTTTGCCCGCGCCGTGGGCGAGTACGGCTCGGTGGTGTTCATCGCCGGCAATATGCCGATGAAGACCGAAATTACGCCCCTGCTGATCATTACTAAGCTCGACCAATACGATTACGCGGGCGCGACCGCTATGGCGGTGGTGATGCTGGTTATTTCGCTGATCATGCTGCTGCCCATCAACCTCTTGCAGAAGTGGAGTTCCAACCGCGAACAGCGCGCGGAAAAAGAGATTGGAGAGGAACTGGTTAGCACGCCGGCCTAGTCCGGCCATCCTATGGCAACCACGACCCTTCATCCTCCGGTTGTTTCCCGTGCCGGCACTGCGGCCACGGAGTCGCGCGCTGTGCGTTGGACCTTGATCGGGGCGGCGGTGGCTTTTCTGGTGTTTTTCCTCTTCCTGCCGCTGGGCATCGTCTTTTCGCAGGCCTTGGCCAAGGGCCTGCAGGTTTATTGGGACAGCCTGCGCAGTCCGGACGCGCTGGCCGCCATTCGCCTGACTCTGTTGGCCGCGGGCATTGCCGTGCCCTTGAACCTGGTGTTTGGCGTGGCCGCGGCCTGGGCCATAGGCAAATTTGAATTTTTCGGCAAAAGCCTGCTGATCACGCTCATTGATCTGCCCTTTTCGGTTTCTCCCATAGTTTCGGGGTTGATCTATGTTTTGCTGTTCGGTTTGCAGGGCCTGTTGGGGCCGTGGCTGGCGGAGCACGATGTCCAAATCATCTTTGCCGTGCCGGGCATC
>JAFDVW010000006.1:0-128 GCA_018268755.1 Acidobacteriota bacterium | reverse complement strand
GTGGCGCGTGAGCTGATCCCCTTGTTGCAGGCCCAGGGACAAGAAGAAGAGGAAGCCGCCCTGGCGCTGGGCGCCAGTGGCTGGCAGACCTTCTTCCGGGTGAGCCTGCCCAACATCAAATGGGGCCT
>JAFDVW010000005.1 GCA_018268755.1 Acidobacteriota bacterium | reverse complement strand
CATCGGCAACGGCATGTCGCTGCTCATCTTTGCCGGTATCGTGGTGGGCTTGCCGCGGGGCGTAGCCGATATTTACGACAAGGTAAGAAACCAGAGCTGGGGGGCGTTTACCGTCCCGGCGGTGGTCATCCTGCTGGCGTTGATGATTGTGGTCGTCGCCTTCATCGTCTACATGGAGCGTAGCGAACGCCGCATCCCGGTGCAGTATGCCAAGCGCGTGGTGGGACGCAAGGTAATGGGCGGACAGTCCACCCACTTGCCTCTGCGGGTGAATGCGGGCGGCGTCATGCCGGTCATCTTTGCCTCGTCGATTCTGACTTTACCGCAGACCCTGGGCTATGGGCTGCGCGACAATCGTTACCTGGGTGGCCTGATGCATGCCCTGGGTTGGGGCGAGCCCCTATACACGGTGCTGTATGCGGTGGGCATCATCTTCTTTGCCTACTTCTACGTGTCGATTGTCTTCAATCCCAGCGAAGTGGCCGACAACATGCGCAAGTACGGCGGATTTATTCCGGGAATTCGTCCCGGCAAGCGTACGGCCGACCACATCAATGAGATTCTGACCCGTATCACCTTGGTGGGCGCGCTGTACCTGATCCTGATCTCCTTCATTCCAGAGTGGATGATCGCGGGCATTAAGCTGAACCACCTGCCGGGCGCTCTGGGCGCATGGTTTGAGCACCTGCCGACCTGGGTGACCAACGGTCTGGGTGTGACGTTTTATTTTGGCGGGACCTCGTTGTTGATCGTCGTGGGTGTAGCCATGGACACGGTGAACCAAATTGAGGCGCAGCTCATCATGCGCCACTACGATGGGTTTACCCCCCGCAGCGGGCGTGTCCGGGGCCGTCGTACATGGTCGTAACACGCAGTTAGGCTAGGCCACCCGCCGGACTCATAAGGGAGGCCGGTGGGAACAGAGTTTCGGTAGTAAAGGGGCCAGCTTGATGACGGACGAAACTTCGCGCAACGTAGGACCGATCATCTTGTTGGGCCCTCCCGGCGCCGGGAAGGGGACGCAGTCCAAGCGGATCGTACAGCATTATCAGATTCCACAGATCTCGACCGGCGATCTTTTGCGGGAAGAAGTGCAGCGCGGCACGGAAGTGGGGAAACAAGTGGGCTCCCAGCTGGCGGCCGGACGGTTGGCGCCGGATGATCTGGTCAACCGCATGGTGGCGGAGCGGATCCGCCGCGCCGATTGTGCACGCGGTTATATTTTGGATGGATTTCCCCGTACCCCGGCCCAGGCCGGGTGGCTGGATGAGTATCTGAAGCAGCCGTTCTTTGATAACCTGCGCCAGGGCAAGCATTTGCCGATTGTGATCCGCATGGACGTGGACTATAATCAGCTATTGCATCGGCTCACCGGACGTAGAACTTGTCCCGCCTGTGGACGGATTTACAACGTCTATCTTCAGCCGCCACGCGTCGCAGGCATTTGCGATGTCGATGGATCCAAGCTGGAAATCCGTAGTGACGATCGCGAAGAAGTGATTCAGGACCGGCTGGCCGCTTATGAGCGCCAGACCCGTCCCGTTGCGGAGTATTACCAGGGCCAAGGCCGCTTGCAGATCGTGAATGCCGACCAGCCGGTGGACAAGGTCACCGAGGATTTGATTCGGGAGATTGAAGCGCACAGTCCGGCTGCGGCGGGCGGTAGCTAAGAGATGTCGATCGTCTGCAAATCGGCGGCGGAAATTGAGAAGATGCGGCGCAGTGGCCGCATCGTTCGTGCTGTTTTGGACCATCTGCGCACGCTGGTCGCCCCCGGGGTCAGCACCATGGACCTGGAGCGGGCGGCGGAGCAGAAGATGAAGGAGCTGGGCGCGAAGCCCGCCTTCAAAGGGTATTACGACTACCCATGCGTGCTCTGCACGTCGGTGAATGAAGAGATCGTGCACGGCATCCCGTCCGACAAGCGGGTGCTCAAGGCCGGTGACATTGTTTCGATCGACTGCGGCGTGGTGGTGGACGGCTATTATGGAGATTCGGCCATCACGGTCCCGGTGGATGGCTCGATCACGCCGGAGCTGAAGAAGCTGCTGGATGTGACAGAAGCAGCGCTCTACAAAGGCATTGAGCAAGCGCGCCTGGGCAATACGGTCGGGGACGTGGGTGCGGCGGTGCAGGAATACGTGGAAGCCAACGGCTTTAGCGTAGTGCGGGAGTTTGTGGGGCACGGCATCGGGACCCGGCTGCATGAAGAGCCCCAGGTGCCGAATTTCGGCAGCCGCGGGCATGGTCCTCGACTGCGTGAAGGCATGGTGCTGGCCATCGAGCCGATGGTCAATGCCGGCAAACCGGGAACGCGGGTCCTGGACGACAAATGGACCGCGGTGACCGTGGACGGCGCCTGCAGCGCCCACTTTGAGCACTGCGTGGCAGTGACCAAGGAAGGGCCCCTGATTTTGACGCAGTAATGCAGCCTGGCTTTTGGCCAAAGGCCAAGGCCCACGGCTGGTTTTAAGGAGCGAATGAGCAAAGAAGACGCGATTGAGGTCATGGCGGTGGTCGTCGAACCACTGCCCAACGCCATGTTCCGGGTGGAGCTGGAAAACAAGCACCAGGTGCTGGCGCATGTTTCCGGCAAAATGCGCAAGAACTTCATCCGCATCCTGCCGGGAGACAAGGTCGCGGTGGAGCTCTCGCCCTACGACCTGAACCGCGGACGAATTGTGTATCGCTACAAGTAGCCGCTAGCTCCTAGCCTCTAGCCAAACGGTTTAGCTAGAAGCCAGCAGCTGGAAGCTGAGGAAATTATGAAGGTCAGAGCATCGGTAAAGAAAATTTGCGACAAGTGCAAGGTCATTCACCGCAAGGGTGTGGTGCGGGTGATCTGCGTCAACTCGAAACATAAGCAGCGGCAAGGGTAAAGGAGCAACATGGCACGTATTGCAGGCGTCGATCTGCCACGGCAAAAGCATGTGCATATCGCGCTGACCTATATCTATGGCATCGGCAACCCGCGCTCGGCCCGCATTCTGGACCAGGCGAAAGTGGAGCCCATGAAAAAAGTGCAGGACCTCAACGAAGAAGAGGTCAATCGCATCCGCCAGGTGATCGAGGCCGAAGGGCTGGTCGAAGGCGATCTGCGCAAGGAAGTTTCGATGAACATCAAGCGGCTCATCGAAATCGGTTCCTATCGCGGATATCGCCACCGCCGCAATCTGCCGGTACGCGGACAGCGCACGCACACCAATGCCCGCACCCGCAAGGGACCGCGCAAAGGCACAGTCGCCCAGAAGAAGAAAGCGACGGCAAAAACTTAAACCCGCCGTTAGCGGTTAGCTCTTAGCCATTGGCTTGCCGTGGCGATTTTGAGCTAAAAGCTAAAGGCCAAGAGTTAAAGGCTAACTATGGCGAAACCAGCAGCCGGCGCCGCAGCGACCGGCAAGAAAAAAGTATTCAAGAAGAAGGAACGGAAACACGTTCCATTCGGCGTGGTGCACATCCAGGCATCGTTCAACAACACGATTGTCACCATCAGCGATCCTGCCGGCAACGTGCTTTCCTGGAAGAGCTCCGGCTCGCTGGGCTTCCGCGGTTCGCGCAAGGGCACTCCCTTCGCGGCGCAGCAGGCGGCCATGAATGCGGCCAATATGGCCCGCGACCACGGCGTGCGCGCCGTGGAAGTTCGGGTCAGCGGCCCCGGCTCGGGACGTGAGTCGGCTGTGCGCGCCCTGGCGGCCGCCGGCATTGAAGTGCGCGCCATCCGCGACACGACGCCGATTCCGCATAACGGCTGCCGTCCGCCCAAGCGCCGCAGGGTGTAAGAAATTTTAAGATTTCAAGTTTGAAATTTTAAAATTGATTTTGTCCGGGACGAAGGGTGAAGCCAAACCTGTAAACCGGTCATCTAAAGGAGAAGAAACTTGGCGCGTTATACCGATGCAGTTTGCCGTCTGTGCCGCCGCGAGGGCATTAAGTTGTTCCTCAAAGGCCCGAAATGCTTCAGCGATAAGTGCCCCATCGAGAAGCGCAACTTTGCCCCCGGACAGCACGGGAAAGACCGCAAGACCAAGGTGGTCGGCTACGGTCTGCAGTTGCGCGAGAAGCAGAAAACCAAGCGTATCTATTTCACCCAGGAAGGCCAGTTCCGCAACTACTTCGAGAAGGCCGCCGCTTCCCAGGGCGTGACCGGCGAAGTGCTGTTGCAGCAGCTGGAGCGCCGTCTGGACAACGTGGTGTTCCGCCTCGGTTTCGGCATCAGCCGCCGCCAGGCGCGCCAGCTGGTGCGCCACGGCCACGTTTCCGTAAACGGCCGCAAGGTCAACATTCCTTCCTATCAGGTGAACGTCGGGGAAGAGATCGCGGTGCGCGACAACAGCAAGAAGCTGGTCATCCTGGAGCCGGCGAAGGAATTCGCCAGCCACCAGACCGCGCCCAACTGGCTGGAGATCGACCGCGACAATTTCAAGGGCAAGGTCCTCGCATTGCCCAAGCGCGAAGATATTCAGTTGCCGATCAACGAGCAGCTGATCGTCGAGTTGTACAGCAAGTAAGCCAATGGTTTTTGGCCGATAGCCGTTAGCTCAAGCAGACGAGCTAATGGCTAAGAGCCAACGGCCAAGGGCGGTTTTTTGGGTCCGCTTTTCGTGCCAGATCAGCCTTTGTCCGGCGAAAAAGCCCCACCCTCTCCGCAAAGAACGCGGAGAAGAATGGGGCACCCACCTGAACCTGGACCTGTTCAGGGAGCCGGCACTGAGCCAAACGGCCGAAGGAGAAACACATGCTTTGGAAGGGTTTTCAAAAACCGAAACGTCTCGCGGTTGACACCTCCACCCTCACCGACAAGTACGGCATCTTCTGGGCCCAGCCGTTTGAACGCGGCTTTGGCACCACCATCGGCAACGCGCTCCGCCGCGTGCTGCTGTCTTCGATTGAAGGCGCGGCTATCACTGCGGTGAAGGTCGAGGGCGTGCTGCACGAGTTCCAGTCGATCCCCGGCGTGGTCGAGGACGCGACCGACATCATCCTCAACCTGAAGCAGATTCCCTTCAAGTTGAGCGGAGATGCTCCGAAGGCGATTTACCTGCGCGCCGACCAGCCCGGTGTGGTCACCTCGGGCATGATCGAGGCCGACGCGGACGTGGAAGTGCTCGACAAAGACGTCTACATCGCGACCGTCAGCGAAGGCGGCAAGCTGGACATGGAAATGCGCTTGAAGCGCGGCCGTGGCTACGTCTCCGCCGACAAGAACTTTGACGAAGACCTGGGCATCGGCTTCATTCCCATCGACTCCGTCCATTCCCCGGTGCGCAAGTGCAACTACACGGTGGAAGCGGCGCGTCTGGGACAGATCACCGACTATGACAAGCTGACCCTGGAAGTGTGGACCAACGGCTCCATCACCCCGGCCGATTCCATCGGTCTGGCGGCCAAGCTGCTGAAGGACCACATGAATATCTTCATCAATTTCGAGGAAGATATCGAGACCACGTCGTCTTCCGACGATCGCAAGCCCGAGATCAAGAACGAAAATCTGAACCGCTCGGTCGAGGAGCTGGAGCTTTCGGTGCGCAGCTACAACTGCCTGAAGAACGCGAATATCCAGACCATCGGCGAGCTGGTGCAGAAGACGGAAGCGGAAATGCTCAAGACCAAGAACTTCGGCCGCAAGTCCCTGAACGAGATCAAAGAGATCCTTTCGTCCATGGGGTTGAGCCTGGGCATGAAGATCGACGAGCACGGCAACGCCGTGCCCGGTCCGACTTCCAACCAGGTGCTGCCGGCTTCCGCCTACGGTCCGGACAACGATTTCTAAATCCAGTGGAGCGTGGCTGGTTGCTAGTGACCAGCCACCGGTTTTACCGCCACTAGTTACTAGCCACTGAGGATCCTTATGCGTCACAAAGTAGCAGGAGCGAAATTAGGAAGAACCACGAGCCACCGCCGGTCCTTGTTCCGGAACATGGTGACCTCGATCATTGTGGAAGAGCGCATCGAGACCACGGTGCCCAAGGCGAAGGCCGTACGTCCGATTGTCGAGAAGATGATCACGCTCGGCAAGCGCGGTGACTTGGCGGCCCGCCGCCAGGCCCTCTCCTACCTCATGACGCGCGAGGCGGTGAACAAGCTGTTTGACACCATCGGCCCGCGTTTTGGCGACCGCAACGGCGGTTATCTGCGCATCACCCGCATCGGCTGGCAGAAGGGCGATGGGGCGGAAAAGGCCTTCATCGAACTTCTGGGCAGCGAAAAGCTGCAGGAAGAAAAGAAGCAGAAGCGCGCCGAGACCCGCGCCAAGCGCGCTGCCGAAGCCAAGAAAGCCATGGAAGAAGCGGAGGCCCAGCAGGCCGCCGCGGCTGAGGAAGCCAAGGAAGACAAAGAGAAGTAAGCTTTCTCCGTTCCTCCATTTTGCAAGCGCACCCTTCAAGGGTGCGCTTTTTCTTTGCGCCCAGCGGCAGGCGCTCTCCCAGCCGGAGGTACATGGCCCGCCGCGGCTGACTGCCGTAACTTGCCCCGGCCCCGTCTGCCCGCGATACACTGGCAGCCAAAATGGGCTTTTCCCGGACACAAATCGCGATTGCTGTGGGCGCCGGGGCCTTGCTGTTGCTGGTCTTTTTCGGCTATCTCATCTGGCTCAACGGGCAGGGTCCGGTCTTGGCGGTCTCGCCGGAAAAAGACCCGCTTTCCGGGGTTCCGGTCTCCATCAAGCTGAATCCGCTGCGCGACCGTGCCTCCGAGCGCGTGGCCACCGACTTCATCCGCGCCCTGCGGGACGGGGAGTGCCGGGAAAAACTCGCCGACTGGTTCAAGGACTATCGCAAGAAATATGCGGCTTTCATCTGTGACTCGGAAGCCCAGCACCCACTGATTTCCTGGGAAATTGTCGATTGGGAAGACGCCCCGCCCCTGCGCATCCTGCATTACCGCGGCAAACGCCGCAATACCCCCGGGCAAAAAGGCAGCTACAAAGAACTGTTCTCCGTGACCCTGGAAAACAAGGGCGAGTGGGTCGTCACGAAGTACGACGCCATGTACTGAGGCGGTCGTTGGCTTTTAGCCTATCGCCGTTGGCTTGTGGCCATGGATATTCCCGAGCCATACCGGCTTTTTCTCCTCACGTCTGAGTTTCCATCGCGAAGCTATTGCGAAACCGCTTGTGAGGGGATGGGCATGCCACCGTTGTCTCGGCCCCGGCGCAGGCGAATCCAGGCCAGAACCACCAGCTGCGCCACCAGCGCGGCAAAGCTATCGAGCAAAACATCGTGAAAATTGCCGGTGCGGGAGGGCAGAAAAGTCTGGTGCCACTCATCCATGCCGGCGATGAAAGCGGACATGAAAAAAGCAATGCCCGCCCAGCGCAGCGTCCAGCGCGACGCCGCCGGCAGAGTGGCCCGCCATGCGCCAAACAGCAGCACGCTGAGCGTGAAATAGCCGACAAAGTGCCCGCCCTTGCGCAGGTAGGGGTGGACTTCAGAAAAGCGCACCAGGTCCATGTTCAGCAGGAAATGAAAGATGGGATAGAGAATGCGGCTGGTGTGGTCCGAGGACGCCCAATTGGTGGACTCGGTGATGATGATGCCGATCCACAGCCCGGCCGCGATCCACGTCTTGAGAATATGTTTGTTTTCGGAAGTCAAATGCCAGCTTTCCTTCGCATCCTCACCCTGCTCTCGGCACCGCCTCCAGGAGATGCATCGCGCCGCGGACCCATGGCCTACTCCACCGCGTAGTTCGGGGCCTCGCGGGTAATCACCACATCATGCACATGGCTTTCGCGCAGTCCGGCCACGCTGATGCGGACGAAGCGGGTTTTTTGCGTGAGCTCCGGAATGGTGGCGCAACCGCAATATCCCATCCCCGATTTCAGGCCGCCGACCATCTGATGCACAATCATCGCCACCGATCCGCGATAGGGGACCCGTCCTTCAATGCCTTCGGGCACCAGCTTGGCCAGACGGTTGTCTTCCCCGCCGTTGGCCGAACCCTCGTTGTCCGCGCTCTGGAAGTAGCGCTCGCTGGAACCGGCAGCCATAGCGCTCAAGGAGCCCATGCCGCGATAGGACTTGAAAGAACGGCCCTGATACAGGATGGTCTCGCCCGGGCTCTCGTCGGTCCCGGCGAACATGGAGCCAATCATGACCACACTGGCGCCGGCGGCCAGCGCCTTGGTCACGTCTCCGGAGTACTTGATGCCGCCGTCGGCGACCACCGGAATGCCTGCTTCCCGGGTGGCGCGGTAGGCCTCGGCGATGGCTGTGATCTGGGGCACGCCGGCGCCGGTCACCACGCGGGTGGTACAGATGGAGCCGGGGCCGATGCCGACCTTAATGGCGTCGGCGCCGGCGCGGGCCAGCTCGCAGGCGCCTTCGAAGGTGCCCACGTTGCCGGCGATCAGGTCCACTTCCGGCAGCTTGGCCTTGATGGTCTTGATCGCCTCCAGCACGCGCGAGGAGTGGCCGTGGGCGCTGTCAATGGCCAGCACGTCCACTTTGGCTTTCACCAATTCCTGGGCCCGCTCGAAGTAATCGCCGGTGGCGCCGATGGCGGCGCTCACCCGCAGCCGTCCCTGCGAGTCCTTGGCGGCGTTGGGATACTTCAGTTTCTTCTGGATGTCCTTGACGGTGATGAGGCCCTTGAGAATGTACTTGTCGTCCACCACCAGCAGTTTCTCGACGCGGTGCTCGTGCAGGATTTTTTCCGCATCTTCCAGCGTGGTGCCCACCGGCACGGTGATGAGGTTTTCCTTGGTCATCACCTGGCTGATGGGAACATCGAAGCGGCTTTCAAAGCGCAGGTCGCGGTTGGTGAGGATGCCGACCAGGCGGCCATTCTTGGTAATGGGCACGCCGGAAATCTTGTACTTGCGCATGACTTCCAGCGCGTCGGCAACTTTGGCGTCCGGCGACATGGTGACCGGGTCCACGATCATGCCGCTCTCGGAGCGTTTTACTTTGTCTACTTCATCGGCCTGGCGTTCGATGGTCAGATTGCGGTGGATGATCCCGAGTCCGCCCTGCTGGGCCAGCGCGATGGCCATGTGCGATTCCGTCACCGTGTCCATGGCCGCGCTGATGATGGGGATATTCAGCCGGATGTTGCGTGTGAGCTGGGTTTGCGTATTGGCCAGCGCCGGGACCACGTCAGAGCGGGCGGGCTGCAGCAACACGTCATCGAAAGTAAGCGCCTCAGGAACAGGAAAATGAATCATAGGTTTTCAGCCGCGAGTGGACTGTTTCTATTTTAGAGACGTGGAAGGCCGGAGGCAAATGGACGGCCGCCGTGCCCGGGAGCTGCTCGTCCGGTCGGTGGGGAGCCTGAGGGAGGGGGCCACAGTTAGGCGCGCCCGCGAGGCGCGCCTTGGTTTCGTGGTCTCTTTCCTTACTCTTTCGGCAGGGAGGCCAGGTCAATCACGAAACGATACTTTACGTCGCTCTTCAGCATGCGTTCGTAGGCTTCGTTGATTTTCTGAATGGGGATCAGCTCGATGTCGGATGCGATGCCGTGTTCGGCGCAGTAGTCGAGCATTTCCTGGGTCTCCCGGATGCCGCCGATGGCCGAACCCGCCAGGCTGCGCCGCTTGAGGACCAAGTTGAACGGCTGCAGCTCGGAAATCTTGTCCGGCAGCCCCACCAGTACCAGTGTCCCGTTGAGTTTGAGCAGGGAAATATAGGTATTGAAGTCATGCGGGGCGGAGACGGTGTCAATGATCAGGTCAAAGCTGTTGGCGTGGGCCTGCATCGCGTCGGCGTCGGTCGAGAGCACCACTTCGTCGGCGCCCAGCTTCAGGGCATCGGCTTTCTTGTTCAGGGAAGTGGTGAACTGGACCACGCGGGCCCCGAAAGAGCAGCCAAGCTTCAGGGCCATGTGGCCCAGTCCGCCCAGTCCGATCACGCCGACTTTGTGTCCCTTGCCGATCTTCCAATGCTTGAGCGGAGAATAGGTGGTGATACCGGCGCAAAGCAGCGGCGCGGCGGCGGCGGGATCCAGCTTGGGGGAAATCCGCAGCGCGTAATTCTCATCGACCACGAGATTGTTCGAGTATCCGCCGTAAGTGATACGCCCATCCTTGTCCGCGCTGGCATAAGTCAGGACCAGTTGGCGATTGCAGTATTGCTCTTCTCCTGCCCGGCAGTTTTCGCAGGTGCGGCAGGAATCCAAGAAGCACCCTACTCCCGCCACGTCGCCAACTTTAAATTTCCTGACCGAGCTCCCTACCTGCGTGACGCGGCCGACAATCTCGTGCCCGGGAACCATGGGATAGACACCAACGCCCCATTCATTTCTGGCCATGTGCAGGTCGGAGTGGCAAACCCCGCAGTACTGGATCTCAATCAGGAGGTCGTTCGGGCCAGGATTGCGGCGCTCAAATGAGAAGGGCTGTAGAGGCTGGTTGGCTTGGAGGGCGGCATAGCCGCGGGACTTTGTCATATGCTCTCCTGTGATGGTAATGCGGGATGATGAGGACGGGGTGGGCGAAATAGCATGCAGCCGCCGGTTGCCCGATGCGCCAGTGGGGCTCGACTCAATTATAGAGAGCCCATGCTCCTTTTCGGAGAGGGACTGCATCTAACTAAATCGATCATTTAATTGCGATTTTGCCCCATTCGCCGGTTTGTCTTTTGTACATCGGCGGCGTATATTGGTGACTGGAAACTGTTGTGTAGTACCAGGGATTGGCGGGACACACCAGTGGGCGCAAGCCCACATTTTAGTTTGTGCCCCCTTTTGGGTACGACAGAGGGACTTTAAGTTGTTGTCTCCATGGCATTTGGAATTGACGAAGTGCAAGGGATTGCGGAGCGCGTGGCGGCCTCCAGCGGACTCGAAGTGGTCGAGGTCGAGTATCGCGGGGGAGGCAAGTCTCGCCTGCTGCGCATTTTCATCGATAAACCCGGGGGCGTAACCCACGAAGACTGCGCCAACTTTAGCCGGGAAGTCAGCACCATCTTAGATGTCGAAGATATCGTTCCAGGCGGCTCGTATGTCCTGGAAGTTTCGTCCCCAGGGTTAGACCGTAAATTGCTGCGCGCCGCCGATTATGAGCGCTTCACCGGCAGCAAGGTGAAGCTGATGACGCGCGAGCCGGTGAATGGGAACCGCCACTTCGAGGGCCGGCTTACCGGCTTTCAGCAGGGCCGTCTTTTTCTGGAATTGGACCGGGAACGCAAGAAGAACCGCACCAGCGAAAGCAAGGTGGAAATTGAGTTGGCCAACGTAGAGAAGGCCAACTTGGTGCCGGAGATCTAGGAATTGTGATTTTGTAATCGGGTAATTTTGTAATTTCAGGCGAACTCACGGCGTGGATTTTTAAATTACCAAATTACCCGATTACTAAATTACAAAATTGTTTTTGGAACTTCTATGGCAAGCGAACTCTACAACATCATCGACGCCGTCAGCCGGGAAAAAGGCATTGATCCGCAGATCGTCGTGAGTGCGGTGGAGGACGCGATTGTCGTCGCCACGCGCAAATACTACAAGACCCAGGAAAACCTGCGGGCCGAGCTGGACAAAGAGACCGGCAAGATCAATGCGTACGCAGTCAAGACCGTAGTCGAAAGCCCCGAGCAGGTGGAAGACCCGCTCGTGCAGGTCACTCTCGAAGAGGCCCGCAAGGCCGACCCGGGCGTGGAAGTGGGGGGAGAACTGCGCATTCCCAAGGCCACGGAAGGCATTTTGGGCCGCATCGCCGCGCAGCTGGCCAAGCAGGTGATTTTCCAGAAGGTGCGCGAAGCCGAGCGCGATACCGTCTACAACGAATACATCGGGCGCGTGGGCGAGATCGTCAACGCCATGGTGAAGCGCGTGGAAGGCCCGGACGTGATTTTCGACATCGGCAAGGCGGAAGCCCGCATGCCACGCAAAGAGCAGTCCCGTTTGGAGTCCTTCGCCATGGGCGAGCGGGTGCGGGTGGTGATTGCGCGCGTGGAACGGGCGGCCAAAGGGCCGGCGGTGGTGGTGTCCCGCGCCGCGCCCGAGCTGGTGCAAAACCTGTTCCAGACCGAAGTCCCGGAAATTTACGACGGCACCGTGGTCATTCGGGCCATCGCCCGGGAAGCCGGCGAACGCACCAAGATCGCCGTCATGTCCAAGGACAAAGACGTGGACGCGGTGGGCGCCTGCGTGGGCATGAAGGGCATGCGCGTGCAGTCCATCATTCGCGAACTGCGCGGCGAGAAGATTGACATCATCGAGTATCACGAAGATGCCGTGACCTTCGCGGAAAAGGCCCTGCAGCCGGCCAAGGTCAGCCGCGTCACCGTCATCGACTCCGGAGAGAAACACCTGGAAGTGGTGGTCGATGATAGCCAGCTCTCCCTGGCCATTGGCAAAAAAGGGCAGAACGTCCGTCTGGCGGCTAAGCTCCTGGGGTGGAAGATCGACATCAAGAGCGAGGAAGAAAAGCGCCAGGAAGTGGAACAGCAGATGTCTGCGCTGGTGCCCATGACCTCTACGCCGCTGGAAAGCGTGCCCGGCCTGGGTGAAGGGGTCGTGGAGAAGCTCAGCGCCGCCGGGGTGACCACGGTCGAGGCCCTGGCCGACATGACGCCGGAACAACTGGAGGCGATTGAGGGAATTGGGCCTAAAACAGTGGAAAAAATCAGTGTCGCGGTCAATAATTACTTTTCCAGTCTAGAGGGTGGAGAAGTGGTGGCCCTTCCCGAAGGCGAAGCTGCTGGGGAAGAGCCGGCCGCCGGCGAAGCAGCCGTGAGTGGAGAAGTGGAAGCGGCCCCGGCCCAGCCCGAGGTGGCTGCGGAAGCCGATCCGCAAGCGGAGAGCGCGCAGGACCCGGTGGCGCAGGATCCGACCGCCGAAAACCAAGATTCGGAAAGCAAGAGCTAGGTGCGCATGTGCCTGGAACCGAAAGCAGAACTGAAACTGCTGCCGTGGAGTTGATATGAAGACTTAACGGGACAGTTCGGAAGAAAACGAGGGTGGATGAGCAAGGTTCGAATCAACGATCTGGCCAGAGAACTGGAAGTCAAGAGCAAAGCCATTCTTGACGTACTTCCAGAGATTGGAGTCACCGAGAAGAAGACCCATTCGAGTTCTCTGGAAGACCACGAAGCTGACAAAGTGCGGGCCCACTTCCGCGCCGGCAGTGAATCGTCTTCCGCGAGTAAAGCGTCGCGTCCGGCACGTGCGGAAGGCGACGAAATCAAGACCAAGATCGACCTCTCGCACATCTCCAAGCCCGGAGATGTTCTGAAAGCCATTATCAGCAAGCAGGCCCCCACATTGCCCACTTCGTCCGTACCTGCACCACGCCCGGTCGTGCCTCCACCTGCAGTGGAAAGCAAGCCGGCCGTGGTTCCTCCGGCCCCCAGCGTCAAGCCGGCGGCGCCCATTGCCCCCCGGCCTCCAGTGGCGCCGGTTGCGCCCGCAGCGCCGCGGGTCATTATGCCGACCACGCCGGTCCGGCCTAGCTATGCGCCGCCTGCGCCTCCGCCGCCCCAGCCGCCGGTCGCGGCTACGCCGCCCGCGCCGGTCACACCGCCGCGTCCGGTAGTGGCGCCGCCCGCGCCTCCGGTTGCTCCCGTAGCGGCTGCGCCGGCCCCGCCCGTGGCCCAGACGCCGGCTGCGCCGCGTCCGCCTCTGGTTCCCAACGCACCCATTGTCAACCGCCCGCCGGGGCCGCGCATGATTGTGCCGCAGACTGGCCCCCGCCCGGTTTATAAGGCCCCGACTCCGCCTCCGGGAGCGGCGGCTGCTCCACCCCGTCCGGTGCCCGGCCGCCCGGTGCCCGGACAACCAATTTTTCAAAGGCCGCGCCCCGGCGCGCCCACCGGCCGTCCCCCCTTACGTCCAGGCGAGCGCCGGCCGATGCATCCCACGCGGCAGTCGCCCACTGGGGCCCGTCCCCTGGGCGTGGGACCGGGTGCGTCTCTGCCGCCTCCTGGCCCTTCACGTCCCGGCAGCCGTCCGGGAGGGCCCGCCCGCCGGCCGGGGCAGCGTTATGTGCCGCGTGGCGTAAAAGAAGGCCCGATGAAGGGCTACGTTCCACCGCCGCGTGTGACGGTGTCGAATGAGCCGCTGCCCATTACTCGCAGCATCACCATTACGGAAGGAATCAGCGTCAAGGACCTGGCCGAGAAGCTGGAGGTCCGCGCCAAAGATCTGATTGCGCGCCTGCTGGGCCGCGGGGTCTTTGCCACCATCAACCAGACTCTGGATGCCGAACTGGCCGGCGAAATGGCGCGCTTCTTTGGCGCCGACACCAACGTCATCACCTTTGAAGAGCAGGCCACCAAGGATATCGCCGAGGCGGCCGCCGACGAAGGTGCTGCTGCCGAAGCGATTGCGCGGCCCCCGGTGGTCACCATTATGGGCCACGTCGATCACGGAAAAACCACTTTGCTGGACTCGATCCGCTCGACCAGCGTGGCGGAAGGCGAGGCCGGCGGCATTACCCAGCACATCGGCGCTTATAAGGTCAGCATTCAGGACAAAGATTCGCCGGCTTATGGCCGTGAGATTGTTTTCCTGGACACGCCGGGTCACGAGGCCTTTACGCGCATGCGCGCTCGCGGCGCCAAGTCTACCGACATCGTGGTGCTGGTGGTGGCGGCGGATGACGGCGTAATGCCCCAGACCATTGAGGCCATCGACCACGCACACGCCGCCGAAGTGCCGATTATCGTGGCGGTGAACAAGGTCGACAAACCTGGCGCCATGCCGGACCGCGTCAAGAAGCAGCTCGCGGACCGCGGCCTGATGCCGGAAGACTGGGGCGGCACCACGGTGTTCGTGGATGTTTCCGCCAAGCAGAAAACCAATCTGAACCTGCTGATGGAAATGATTTGCCTGGTGGCCGATCTGCAGGACCTGAAAGCTACGCCGGACCGCGCCGCCACCGGCGTCGTGCTGGAAGCCAAATTGGACCGCGGCCGCGGTCCGGTGGCCACCGTGCTGGTGCAGAACGGCACCTTGCACACCAGCGACAATTTCGTGGTGGGCAACGTCTTCGGCAAAGTCCGCGCCATGCTGGATGATCGTGGACGACAGCTGCAGGAAGCTCCTCCCTCCACGCCCGTGGAAATCCTCGGGATGGAAGGCCTGCCCCAGGCTGGCGACCAGTTTGTGGTGGTAGCGGACCGCGACAAAGCGCGCGGCATCTCCGAGTACCGCGAACAGAAGGCGCGCGAGGCCGCCTTGGCCAAGAGTTCGCGCGTTTCGCTGGAAGGCCTGGCCGAGCAGTTGCAGACCGCCGGCATCAAGGAACTCAATGTCATCCTCAAAGCCGATGTGCAGGGCTCGGTGGAAGTGCTCACCGACCTGCTTTCCAAGCTTTCTAATGAGAAAGTACGCCTGAAGCTGTTGCGTGCCGGCGTGGGCGCTATCACGGAAGGCGATGTATTGCTGGCCGCGGCATCAAACGCCATCATCATTGGCTTCAGTGTGCGACCGGAACGCAAAGCGCAGGAATTGGCCGAGCAGGAGAAAGTGGATGTCCGCCTGCACTCGATCATTTATGAGCTGCAGGATGAGATCAAGCGCGCTATGACCGGGCTGCTCGAACCCACCATCAAAGAAACCTACCAGGGCCGCGCCGAGGTCAAAGAGACCTTCCGCATCCCCAAGGTCGGCACCATTGCCGGCTGCCAGGTGGTGGATGGGATCATCAAACGCGACGCGGATGTCCGCCTGCTGCGGGACAATATCGTGGTCTTCAAGGGCAAGATCGGCTCGCTGCGCCGTTTCAAGGACGACGCCAGCGAAGTCCGCCATGGCATGGAGTGCGGTATTTCCATCGCCAACTACGGCGACATCAAGGCCGGCGATGTCATCGAAGCCTTTGTCACCGAGAAGGTCGCGACCGAATTGTTTGCCTAGAGTGGTTGGTGGCTGGTGGGCGGCGGCCGGTTTTGGGCCGCAGTCACCGGCCACTGGCTGTTTATGATTGCTTTTCTTACCCTCGAATTTCGCATTGAAGCGGCCCAGTCTCTGAAAGATAAGCGGCAAGTGGTGCGCAGCCTGAAAGACCGGCTGCGCGCCCATTTCAACGTTGCCGTGGCTGAGCTGGAGGCGTCGGGATTGTGGAACCGCGCCACCATCGGCGTGGTCAGCGTTTCCGATTCGCGCGATTATCTCGACGGGTTGATGAAGAATGTGGAACGCCAGGCCGTGAAAATCGCCAACAACCTGGGCGCGGACCTGGCCGATTCCTTTGTCGAGTTCCTGTAACCCCTGAGCGGCAGGGAAGTTCTTTCCTGGACCGGCTTTGTGCATCTAAATCTACGGGATAGGCGGAAGGACCGCTGTGCCTGGAGGACTGGTCTCGCCCCCGCGGACCGGCGTAAAACCAGCGCCAAAAGCCGGTTTTTCTGATATCCTCATTCGTTTTACCCGAGGATGTGGAACTTGGAGAACCGTGGTCAAAAGTACCATCGGGAGCGTTTAGGCGAGGCCCTGCGGGAAGAAATTGAGACCATCGTAGAAGGGGAGTTGGGCGATCCCCGCATCGGACTGGTCAATGTAAATGGGGTGGAACTGGCGACGGACGGCCGCTCGGCGAGGGTCCTGGTCAATGTGGATGGCGATGAGCAGGAAGCCGAACGCTCTCTGGAAGGCCTGCGGGCGGCGGTGGGGTTTATCCGGCATGAATTGCTGGAGCGTCTGCGCTTGCGGCGTGCTCCCGAGTTGCATTTTTATCTGGACCGCTCCCCACAGTTTGAGGCGCGGGTAAAGGAGCTGTTGCAGCGCACGAAGAAACGGGCTCGCTAATTAGGACTCGGCCATGCTGAAAGAGGTACTCCAGCAAATCGAAAGGCGGGACCGCTTTGTGCTGACCTCGCACGCCCGGCCCGATGGCGATGCGGTAGGCTCCGTCCTGGCCTGCTGCCAGGTCCTGCGCGCCATGGGCAAGCGCGCGGAAGTGGTGCTGCGCGACGGCGTTCCCCGCATCTATCAGCCTCTCCCTTTTGCTGATCAGGTGGTCAAGGCCGATCGGGTCAACGGCAACTATGAAGCCGCCATTATCCTGGAATGCGACAGCGTGCAGCGCACCCGCCTGGAAGGTCTGGAAAACCGTTATCTCATCAGCATTGATCATCACCTGAGCGGCAAGCTATTCGCCCACGTAAATTGGATTGATCCCACCGCGGTGGCCACAGCGGAGCTGGTGTATCGCCTGGCGCGTGAAGCGGGGGTGAAAATTTCCCCGGAAATTGCTACCTGCCTGTACACCGCCCTGCTGACCGATACCGGATCTTTCATGTTTGAAGGCACCAATGACCGTACCTTCGCCCTGGCGCGGGAGCTGGTATTGGCCGGCGCCAACCCGGTGCTTTGTGCCCGCAATGTGTATTTCGCCCACTCCACTGCCAAGATGCGCCTGCTGGGGGCCGCCCTCTCCCATTTGCATCGCGAAGGGGCCCTGGCTTGGATTTACGTGACCCAGGAGCAGATGGAGCAGGTGCACGCCAAGGAAGAGGACTGCGAAGGTCTGGTGAACTATGCCCTCTCCATTCAGGACGTGGAAGTGGCGGCCTTCTTCCGTGAGCTGCCCGGCGGACGCTATCGCGTCAGCCTGCGCAGCAAGGGCGGCTTGAACGTCGCCACGGTGGCGGAAAGTTTTGGCGGGGGCGGCCATGAATGCGCCAGTGGCTGTTCCCTCGACGGCCCTTTGCCGGCCGCCGTGGCCCGCGTTCTGGCCCAACTGCAACTGGACAAAACTTCGTAATCCCACCATCGATCCTTTCTGGCGCGCTTCCAGGAACAGGACAGGACGGCTGGCATGAAGACCACAGGCTGGGGGTTAAGCTCGGAACGCCGGGACTGGCTGCTGCTGCTGGGGTTCTGCGGATTTTTATTTTTCTTCGGGCTGGCCTACTTCGGATTGATCGGCGCCGATGAGCCGCGTTACGCGCAGGTGGCCCGCGAGATGTGGGAGCGCCATGATTGGATCACGCCCACCCTGGGCGGCCAGCCTTGGCTGGAAAAGCCCGTCCTCTATTACTGGCAGGCCATGCTGGCCTACAGCGTTTTTGGGGTCAGCGACTGGGCGGCGCGCCTGCCTTCTGCCGTCAATGCCACCGTCCTGGTGCTGGCGGTGTACTTTTTCCTGCGCCGCTTTCGCCCCGGTTTTGCGCTCGATGGCGCGCTAATCACGGCCGCTGCCGCCGGCATTCTGGGGTTTGCCCGCGCGGCGTCCATGGATATGGGCCTGGCCGCTTCTTTCACCCTGGCCCTGCTGGCGTGGTTTGCCTGGCAGGAAGCCGGCCAGCGAGGGTATCTCGCGCTTTTCTATGTGGGCCTGGCCTTAGGTACTCTGGCCAAAGGCCCGGTGGCGCCGTTTCTGGCCGCGGCGGTGATCGGCCTGTTCGTGGCAGCCAAGGGCGAATGGCGCTTGCTGTGGCGGACGCTCTGGGGACCCGGAATTCTCCTATACGTGTTGCTGGCTGCGCCCTGGTACGGGCTGGTGCAATTGCACAATCCGCAATTTTTCCGCGTCTTCATTCTGGAGCACAACCTCGCCCGCTTTGGTACGCCGGTCTATCACCACACCGCGCCATTCTGGTATTACGTCCCCGTGGTTTTGGTAGCATTGCTTCCCTGGTCGGTGTTTGTGGGGGCGGCGATTGCAGAAGTCGCGGGCGCCTGGTGGCGGGAGAAGCGCGCGTTGCTGGGTTCGGAGGATAGTTTCAGCGTGTTTCTGCTGCTCTGGCTGCTGGCCCCGGTGGCCTTCTTTTCTCTTTCGCAGTCCAAGCTGCCCGGCTACATCGTTCCCGCGCTTCCCGCCGGGACCCTGCTGCTGGCGGAATACATCCGTCGCCATGCGGGAGACGGTGAGGCATCCCGACCCAGCCCCTGGCTGGTGGTGCCGCACGCGTTGCTGGCTTCCGCTCTGCTGGTGCCGGGGGTGACCATCCAGTATCTTGTCCTGCAGAACCGCATGCCCTGGAGCATGGTCACCTGGGTGGCGGGAGCACTGGCGCTGCTTATCGCGCTGGGAACCACCATCACGCTGCGTGGCCGCCTGGGACTGCGCGCTTTGCGTTTTGTCACCCTGGTTCCGGTGGTTTTGACGGTCGCGGCGATCCTGAAAATTGGCGCTCCTGCCCTGGAGGCGAAGCTCTCCTCACGTCCGGTGGCGGAAGAAATTCAGCGCACGGAGAATGGTCATTTGCCGGTGGCGGTTTTCGGAGTGCAGCGCGAGACCGAATATGGCCTGCATTTCTATCGCAACCAGGTCATCGTGCGCTACGAAGTGGGGGGAGCGCCGGCGCAGAACCACATCCTGGTGGTGCCCCTGCGGCGGTTAAAAGAGGCCGCCAAGTTTGTAGACGGCCGCAAGATTGCCCATCTGGGGAGTTTTCCCGCGCAGCAGCTGGAGTACTTCTGGATTGGCCCGCCGGCCCCACCGGAAAGCCCCTAGCGAGCACTAAGCATTTGGCACTTAGCCATGAGCCTGGAGCTTCAGTGCCAAGTGCGAAGCACCGGCCCGGCTAGTGTCACCCCATGTCCCTCCCGTTTGCCAGCGACAGCCGGGAACGAATACACTCCAACTTCGCGGCGGCCCCGTGACGGCCGGCCGCACCCTCCGGGAGCCCTTGCGTGGAGATACTGGACCTGCGGCACTTTGCTGCGCTCGATTTGCGTCCTCTGCTGGACGATGAAATCGCTGTTTGGGCGCGCCTGCTGACCTGGGACTACCGCGGTTCGGCGGAGATGATCCTGCGCTATGTAGATTCCAAGATCCTGCCGGGATATGCCGCCATCGAGCGCGGGCAAATCTTCGGTTATACGTTTTTTGTGTACGAGGGAAATAAGGGGGTCATCGGCGACCTCTATGTCACCAACGGCAGCCGCTTGCCCGATCCCCGCGGCGTCGAGCGGCAGTTGCTCACCCACGTGATTGAGACTCTGCAGCAGTCTCCCGGCATTCATCGCATCGAGGCCCAGCTGCTGGCCTATGAAAGCGATGTGGTGGCCGGGCCGTTTTTGCAGGAGCATTTTCGCCAGCACAAGCGCCTGTTCATGGTGTTGCCGCTGGCCCAACCGCCCGCGCCCGTGCCGCCGCAGAGCGAAAACGAAATGGAGATTCGGCGCTGGACGGAATCCGACTATCAGGCGGCAGCCGCGCTGATCACCAGCGCCTACCGCGGCCACGTGGATGCCGAAATCAATGACCAGTACCGCAGCCTGAGCGGCTCTCTGCGCTTTCTGAACAATATCGTGCGCTTTCCCGGTTGCGGCGTGTTTGATGCCGATTCTTCCTTCGTGGCGGTGCACAAGCGCACCCGCACTCTGGCCGGGCTGATTCTGTGTTCGCGGGTCCGCGAGGACGTGGGCCATGTCACCCAGGTGTGCGTATTGCCGGAATTCCGTTCGCTTGGCCTGGGACGCGCCCTGATTGCCGCCACCGTCGAGACCTTGCGGCAACGGCACTTCACCCTGCTTTCCCTCACCGTTACCGAAGCCAACCAAAACGCCGTGGCCCTCTACCAGCGGCTGGGGTTCACCACGCAACGCGTTTTCGATGCCTTTGTTTGGGAAGATGGGCGGCGGTAGATAGGTCGTTGGTCTTTCGTCGTTAGCCAACACCCCTCGGCTCCTAGGTGGATGAGCTTAGGGCCAATGTCGAACGGCCAACGGCTAATAGCTAACGACCAACGGCTAACGACGCTCTAGTGCCTGAGCAGCCACATCAGCCAGCCCGCCAAAAAGACCCCGCCCACAAACATGGCGAAGCAATACAGGCCATAGTGTAGCTGTTCTTTGGGAGTGTTGCGGTGGGTGATGCCGAAGACGACGGAGGCGAAGAGAGAAAACAGCACCGCCGCGGAAAAATGTGAGAGCTGGATCCCGTTGGTGACGGCGGCGATCATGGTTTTTTTCCAATCGCGATGTGATAGGCGTCAGCGACGCACATGAAGTTCAGCAGGCCGGCGACAATCATGAAAACTTTGCCGTAGTCGGCGGTGGCGTTCGAAATTGCGCTGTTGCCCGCGTCCAGCAGGCGAACCCCCAAATAAAGGCCCCCTGCCCCCAGGTCGCCCACAAAGCCCAGCATGTCCAGAATATCGCCGCCATTGAGCTGATAAATCCGGCCCTGCATGGACAACCCCAGCAGAAACATGGCGGAGACGGAGAGCAGAATCAGGCCCCCGCGTACCCACTTTTTCTGGATCAGATGGCCGGCTCCGGGCACCAGCCAGGCCACCAGGGGCACGGCGATGGTCAGGGGCGTGAGGGGTGGGGCCGGGGTAGAGGACTCCGGCTTCTGTTTGTTCGGCGAGGAATTGGCCATCAGATGATCACGATCTCGCGTTGGATTCTGCCTGTGACTTCGGCGGCATTTTGCCGGACCAGCATGTTGATTTCCGATCGGACGCCGAATTCCGGCAAATAGATGCCCGGCTCGATGGAGAAACACGAATTGGGCAGGATCTGGCGCTCATCGTGGATTTCCAGGTCGTCCATGTTGGCCCCATTGGCATGTACTTCCATGCCGATGGAATGGCCGGTGCGATGAATGAAGTAATCTCCGTATCCCGCTTTCTTGATGTGTCCCCGCACCGCGCGGTCGACTTCCCAGCCGGCAATCGGACGGAAGGCGGCCACCGCGTCCTGCACGGTTTTGATGCCCACATCGCGCGCGCCGCGCACAATCTCAAAGACCTCGCGGATCTTTTCCGACGGGGCCTTGCCCACAAAGCCCACCCAGGTGATGTCGTAGTACACGGCATTGGGCGTGTTCTTCTTGCCCCACACATCGAGCAGAAGCAGGGAGCCATCCGTGATGGGGGTGGGATCGGCGGCACGGGTTTCAAAATGAGGATTGCCGGCATGGGCGTTGACCGCCACGATGGGGGGATCTTCCGTCTCGATGTTCTCGCGGCGAAAGGCCTCCAGGAACCAGTCCTGCAGCTGGCGCTCGCTGATGCCGCCGTGGCGGACACGGTGGCCGACTTCCTGGAACGCGGCCGCGGTAATGGCATCGATGGCATCGCGGGCCGCATAGTGCGACTGGACCTGTTCTTCCGTCCAGGTCGCCTCAAATTGCGCCACCAGGTCGCCCGAACTGATCACGTTCTTGCCCAGACCGCGAATCAGATCGATGGTCCCGCCATCCACCAGCGAGACATAAAACACCAGATTGTTGGGCGAGTACTGCATCGCGATGTCGCGGTGATTGGAAAGCATCAGCTTGACTTGGGCGAACAGCTCCTGCCATCCCGCATACAAACGCTTGATTCCGGGAAGCGTGTCCAGATGTCCAGGCTCGATTTTGTGGACCAGCTTGATAGGATCGCCTTCCGCAGGAACCAGATAAAACCAGCGGCGGGAAACCATGCTGTCCTTGGGCAGGCCCAGCACACGATAGGCGATGGGATCGCGGTGATGGTGGTCATAAAACAGCCACGCATCGATGTTGCGGTCGCGCAGAGCGGACTGAATGGCGGCGAGTTCCATGGGCAATTGCCTATTGTAAACAAGGGAAGCAATTTTGGGCAGCCATCATCTGCAATCCTCCAGGCATGGCCGGGAAGACGTGCTTCAGGCTGCGCACCGGACCGAAGGAATGCGCAGCTTAGGATGAATATTTTCTAATTGGCCTTACGGCTGCGGCATGGCCTCCACCTTCAAAAAGCGGTCATACAACCACAGCAGTCCCGCGGTCAGCACGCCAATGCCGGCCACGGCCCACCAGACCAGCGCCGGCTGGTGCATCACCTCACCGAAATGACGCATCAACTTCCCCCCCAGCCAGCCCGCCACCAGGGAGCCGATCCCGATGGGCAAAAAGGCAAATCCCATATACGTACCCTGCTGTCCGGGAGGGGCCAGGCGGGAGATGTATTCGTAGTAGCGGGGCTGCTGCGTAATCTCGCCGATGGCCACGAACGCGATGGCCACCACCGCCATCAGGACGGAGGGTTGGAGCGCCAGAATGATCCAGGCCAGCCCGGAGATCAGCGTGCCCAGGGTGATGGCCTTCAGCGACGACATCTTCTGGATGGCGAGGGTCACCACCAATTGCAGCGCGATGACCACCAATGAATCCGTCGCCAGAATGCGTTCCGTGTTGGCATGGGGATTGATGTAATCGTGAATGTAGATGGGCAGAATGATGAATTGTTGCCAGAAGACGATGTAGTACCCGGAAAAAATGATCAGGAAAAGCATGAAGCGCGGGTTGGAAACGACGGTCAGGAAGTTCTTGGCCGCCTGCCCCAGGCTGGTGGTGGCAATTTCGTCCGTGCGGCGGGGTTCCTTGAACAGGAACAACACCGCAAAAAACATGAGGAAGACACTCAGCGCCGCCATGCGAAAGACATTTTCCACGCTCATGTGCGGACGGATCCAGGATGCCAGCAGCGGTCCCAGCGCTCCGCCTACATTCACCAGCGTGTAGTAAATCGAATAGCCGATGGAGCGGACGCTTTCCTTGGAAGCCCGGGCCGTGGTTCCGACCACGCAGGGCTTGACCAGCGCCACGCCCAGGGCAGGCAGCATGAGCACAAACGTTACCAGCACGACCAGCGGCACGGCATCACGCACCGGGGCCAGCCACGGCGCGCCGATCGAGCCCAACAGGAAATAGGAACAACTCAGGATCAGGTAGGCCAGTGAGAGCGAGCGGCGAAACCCCATGCGGTCCGCCAGGGCCCCGCCAAATGCGGCCAGAAACCACACCAGCCCGCCGAAGAGCCCGGTCAGGCTGCTGGCCCGCTCGGTGCCGAAGTTCAAGGTTTCATTCAGGTAGCGGGCCAGGGAAGCGAAGGCGGCATAGTAGGAGAGCCGCTCGAACAATTCGCTGATGTTGGCGACCCAGAAGGGCCGCTCAAAGCCGGTGCGGATCTCATGCAGTCGTTCGGAGAAGGTCAAGTGTGCTCCTGAGACAGCTGGACTCTTGTCTACACAATTTCGCCCAATCGTTTGCGCAGCGCTTCCGCCGCGATCCCGGCCACGCGGACGACTTTATTCCGGCTGCTTTGTCCGGAGGCTATGGTAACGGAGGAACGCGGGGCCTTCAAAAGATTTGCGAAGAACTCGATGCAGGCCGCGTTGGCCTTGCCGTCGACCGGCGGCGCGCTCAGCGCTACCTTCAGGGCATCGCCCACTTCGCCGGTAATCGCGTTCTTCTTGGCCCGGGGATGGACTTTGACGGCGAAGGTGGCCCCGGCGGGCGTGTCGTGGACTGGGATCATAGGTTTTCACCACCGAGGGCACGGAGTTTCACAGAATAAACATAGGGCCCTTTGTCGAACTGCGCTCGGCTGAACAACCGGGGGCTTGCCCTGCGCATCGTCGAAGGGGCGGCTGTCCCTACATGGTCCATGTTTATTTTCCTGCAGCTTTCGCTGTGTTCTCTGTACTCTCCGCGGTTTAAGGTTTTTCGCAATCACAGAAAGCCTTAATCGCAGAGACCACGGAGGTTCCGCACAGTTCGCTGAAATCGATAGTAGATAAAATGCAAAATTACTGGCGCCCGATTGTTTTCTCTGCGAACTCGTTTTTCTTTGCGCTCTCTGCGGTTTAAGGTTTTGCTGTTAGGTCTCTTGCCCCGAAAATCGCCGTCCCTACCCGCACGCAGGTGGAACCTTCCTCAATCGCTACCTCAAAATCGTGCGACATGCCCATAGAGAGCACGTCCATCCTTATGGCCGGCAACTTTCGCGCCGCAATGGCATCTCGTTGCTCCCGCAATTTGCGGAAGTAGGGCCGCGCCCCTTGGGGATCTTCGGTGTAGGGAGGCACCGTCATCAATCCGCAGATTTCCAGGTTGGCCAATCGCGGAGCAGCCAGCAGGATATCTTCCAGCCCCTGTGATTCCGCGGATAAGCCGCTCTTGGCGGCCTCGCCACCCACATTGATTTCCAGCAGCACGGTGAGCTTCTTTTGCAGCGATTGCGCGGCGGCGTTCAGTCTTTCCGCCAGCCGCAGCGAGTCGAGCGAGTCGACCGCCGAGAACAGCTCCACGGCTTTCCCGGCTTTATTGGATTGCAGGTGGCCGATCATGTGCCATTGCACGCCGGGCAAATCCAGGGCCCCGGCTTTCCCGGAAAATTCCTGAATGCGGCTTTCGCCAAACACCCGTATGCCGGCGGCGTAGGCCTCGCGAATGGCTTCGGCAGGGAAGGTCTTGCTGACGGCCATGAGCGCGACCGACGCCGGCATACGTCCCGCGCGGCGGGCGGCTTGGTGAATCTGTCCCTGAATGCGGACGATATTTTGCGCGATGGGCATGAAGCTTAGCGTCCGCTCAGCAGCGAGCCGAGGACGCCGCGAATCAGTTGCCGGCCCACCGAACTGCCGATGGAGCGGGCGGCGCTCTTGACCATGGCGTCCACCACAGTGTCGTTGCGGCGTCCCCCGCGCGGGCCCGTGGAGCCGCCCAGCCCCAGGTTGCCCACCGTGGTGGAAATGGTGTCGTACCAGGACGGGCTGGAAGAAGCAGGGCCGGAGGGGGCCTGCGCTGGAGCAGGCTGAGATTGTGCCCTTGGCGATGCCGCCGGGGCAGACGACGCACGCCCTTTCAGCTTTTCATACGCCGATTCCCGGTCTACTGCCTTTTCATAGACCCCGGCAACCACCGAGTTCTGTATGAGCTGTTGCCGTTGCTGCGGAGTGATGGCCCCAATCTGGCTGTGCGGCGGGCAGACCAGCGCACGCTCCACCATTCCCGGCGTGCCCTTGTCATCCAGAAAAGACACCAACCCTTCACCCACGCCCAGTTCCGTGATCACCTTTTCCACGGAGAGCTTGGGGTTGGGCCGGAAGGTCTGGGCGGCGGCTCGCACTGCCTTTTGATCGATTGGAGTGAAGGCCCGCAACGCATGTTGTACGCGATTGCCCAGCTGGCTCAGGATGACCTGCGGAATGTCGGTAGGGTTCTGGGTGACGAAGTAAATGCCCACGCCCTTCGAGCGGATGAGGCGCACCACCTGCTCGATTTTTTCTTCCAGCATGGGCGGCAGGTCATTGAACAGCAGGTGGGCCTCGTCAAAGAAAAAGACCAGCTTGGGCTTGTCCATGTCGCCCACTTCCGGAAGCTTCTCGAAGAGTTCCGACATCAGCCAAAGCAGGAAGGTCGCATAGACACGCGGCGAGGTCATCAGCTTGTCGGCGGCCAGAAGGTTGATCACGCCGCGGCCGTTGCCGTCGGTCTGGATCAGGTCGTCGAGGATGAGCGCGGGCTCGCCGAAAAACTTGTCTCCTCCCTGTTGTCCCAGCGTCAGCAGGCCACGCTGAATGGTGCCGACGCTGGCGGGAGAGATGTTGCCGTACTGGGTCTGGTATTCCTTGGCGTTTTCCCCCACGTGCTGCAGCATGGCCTGCAGGTCTTTCAAGTCGAGCAGCAACATGCCGCTGTCGTCGGCGATTTTGAAGACCAGGGTCAGCACGCCGGATTGCGTGTCATTCAGGTTCAGCAGGCGGCTGAACAGAAGCGGCCCCATCTCCGAGACCGTGGCCCGCACGGGATGGCCCTGCTCGCCGAAGACGTCCCAGAATGTCACCGGGCAAGCGGAGAAGTCGAAGTTCCCCAGTTGCAGGGTCTTCACGCGCTCGGCAAGTTTGGGATTGTCCTTACCCGCCTGGCTGATGCCGGAGAGATCGCCCTTGATGTCGGCGGCAAACACCGGCACGCCGATACGGCTGAAAGCTTCCGCCATGACTTGCAGCGTGACCGTCTTGCCGGTGCCGGTTGCGCCCGCGATCAAGCCATGGCGGTTGGCCATGTTGGGCAACAGGTACAGAGGTTCGTCACCTTTGGCGATCAGAAGAGGTTCAGACATGGCTTCGGCTCCAGTGTGCGTAAGCGCTTTGCAGGGATCGATTGTAAAGAAGGAGGAATGTTTGCGCCAACGCCGCTAGCTGGCAGTCTTCTTGGCGGCCCGCTTCCAGTAGAGATAGCCCGGCACCCCGATCAATACGATGCCCGTCCCGGCCAGCGCTTCGGTGGGCCGGGTGATGATGGTGTTGATGGTCCAGGCCGCGCCGATCAGCACATAAATTGCGGGCAGCCAGGGATAGCCAGTGCAGCGGCAGGGACGCGGCGCGTCGGGCCGCTTCCAGCGCAGAAGAAACATGCCCAATACGGTCAGGGTGTAGGAAAGCACCATCATGAACATCACGTAGGTATAGAGCTGATCGTAGCGGCCGCTCAGGGCCAGGACGGCCCCCCAGATTCCCTGACCAATCAAGGCGAAGGCCGGGGTGCGCCACTTGGGATGGAGTTCTCCCATACTCTGAAAGAAGGCGCCGTCGCGCGCCATGGCGTAGTAGACGCGGGCCCCGGAAAGGGTACAGCTCGCCATCGCGCCGAAGCAGGAGAGCGCGATCAGCGCCGAAAGCCAGGTGGCCGCGCCGGGAGAAAACAGCGCCACCGCCGCCGCGTTGGCGATGGTGTCGTGCTTGGCGATCTCCGTGACCGGCAGGGCATAGACATAGGTCATATTCATCGCCATGTAGATGACGCCAATCAGCAGAATGCCCAGCAGCATGGCCAGCGGCACATTACGGCGCGGTTCCTTGACTTCGCCCGCCACCCAGGTGATGTAGACCCATCCGTCATAGGCCCAGAAGACGGCGATCAAGCCCACGCCGAAGGCGGAGAGCAGTTGCCCGGGCGTGAGGCCCATGGTGAGGCCGCCGCTGATGCCTGAGGCCTGCGCGCTGAAGTGCGACCAGTCGCCCTTGCCGATGGTGAATCCCAGGATCACGAAGGCGGCCATGGCCACGAACTTGGCCCAGGTAGCGGCATTTTGCAGGATGGCGCCTTTGCGCACTCCCGCCACATTGATGTAGGTCACCAGCGCAATGGAAACCAGGGCCACCAGGTGGGCCCGCGAAACCGCCACTCCGGCGACGACAAAGACCACATGCTCCTGCGAGGCAAAAGGGAAGATCGAGCCCAGATACGCGGCGGAAGCCACCGACAGGGCCGCAATGGTGCCGCCGTTCGAGACCCAGAACAACATCCAGCCATAGAGAAAGGCCACCAGGTCTCCGTAAGCTTCGCGCAGGTAGACATACTGTCCGCCGGAGTCGGGGAACATGGAGCCCAGCTCGGCGAAGGCGGCGCAGGCAAAAAGCGAGATCAGGCCGCCCAGCACCCACACCAGCAGGAACAGCACGGGATGCGGCAAAGGCGTGGCAATGTCTTTCGCGGTCAGGAAAATCGAAGAGCCGATGATTCCACCCGCCAGCAACAGCACGGAATCCAGCAAGCTGAGGCCGCGTACCAGTGTGGGTTGCGAAGTTTCCGAGGTCGGGGAAGAAGAGGTCACAGGGGCCATGAATTATCCGATGCCAAGCTCGTCGGGCGATTCTAATGGGGTTCCGCAGGTGCGGCAAATGATGGCGCCACAGTCTCCGCAAGTTAAGGGATCGGCGATCTCCCGGGCGCAGCGCGCACAGTAAAAAAGTGGCTGCGGGTCAGGTTGCGCCTGCGGTTCCAGCATGAGGATGGAACTGTAGCACACAGGCTGCGTCGCCGTCGCGGCGGGCTCATCGCCCTCGACAATCCATTCCCGAATGGGTATGGGGGCACGAAAATATGTAGGTCCAGATGTCCTGATCTGGGCGGCCGGGTGCAGCGCTACAATATTTCCATGCCTGACCAGCCCCTCACCCCCGATGAAAAGCTGCAGCAGGAGTTCAATCGCTGGGCGGAAGCCGGCGAAGGCGACAAGATGCAGCAGCACCATCTCGATATCACCGAGAAAACCATCCGCCGCATGGATCTGCGTCCGGGCGAACGCGTGCTCGATCTCGGCTGTGGCTCGGGGTGGGCCACGCGGCTTTTGGCGCGCCTGGTGGGAGAAGGCCCGGAAGGTTTCGGGCAGGTGGTAGGGCTGGACATCTCCGATGAAATGGTGCGGCTGGCGCGGGCGACCTCGAAAGACTTTGACAATATTCTCTACGTCTGGGGATCGGCGCAGCAAATCCCCTGGGAAGAAAACTTCTTCGACAAAGTCCTTTCCGTGGAGTCGTTTTATTACTACCCGGACCAGGAGCGCGCGCTGGCGGAATTATTTCGCGTGCTGGCGCCGCGCGGACGTTTGTTCATTCTGATCAATCTCTACAAGGACAATCCGTATTCGCTGCAGTGGGTGGACAAGCTGAAAGTGCCGGTGCACGTGCGCTCGGCGGCGGAGTATGTCGAGCTGTTCCAGAGGCACGCGTTCGAAAATGTCGAGGCGGTGCAGATTCCCGACGACACGCCCACGCCCGACGACTACGTGACCAAGTCATTCCACAGTCTGGAAGATCTGCGCGCCTTCAAGCGTGCCGGGGCGCTGTTGCTGATGGCCTCGAAGCCCGACGTGCGCAACGCCGCGCCGGGATACACGATCTATTAGCTTGCCGTTAGCATTTTGGCCGTTAGCCGTTAGCTAAGCCATGACCATTGAGTGCGAACTACGTAGGGACGACCGCCCAATCTAAAAAATCTTAAACCGCAGAGTTCGCAGAGAGCTTCGCGGAGAAAAACAGAGAATTAAGATTTGCTCAACGTTCTCCGTTACCTCAGTGCTCTCTGCGTTGTAAGATTTTGCCACTCAAGCCACGTAAAGACGGCTATCCCTACATAAGTTCTTTCTCTCGATCTTCTCTGTATACTCCGCGCCCTCAGCGATTTAAGGTTTGGCTAACGGCTAACGGCTAACGACTAACGACTAACGGCTAACGACTAACGGCTAAGGGCTAACGACCAACGACCAACGACCAACGACGACCTGCCCCCTAAATCCCTTGCCACCAGCGCTTTTCCGGTGCACAATACCTATGGAGCCCAGGCCACCGTTGGAGTCCGAGGGTGGCTAAAAACTTACGATACTTTTCGTATCTTCGCCGTGGTCCTGTGCATCCAACGAAGTGAAATAAGCAAGAAGTGGCTTCAACATCCCCGCAGGCTGGGCGTGAAAATGACGCAGCGAGCCGGCTGGAGCCGCTGAAGGGCTTTCAACATCCCCGTTCCAGAGCGTGCCATCGCGAGGCAGGGAACCCTGCCGGGCAGAGCATTCTTTGGGGCTGAAAGCAGGACAGAACTTTGGCAACGGCAACGGAACTTTGCAGTCTTGAGAATTATCTGGTCCTTCCCGACCACACCATGGACGCGCGTATTCGTGCGGCCAAACAAGCGTTGGGCCGCGAGGTGGTCATCCTGGGACACCACTACCAGCGGGATGAAGTCATTCGCTTCGCCGACTTTCGCGGCGACTCCTACAAGCTGGCGCAGGAAGCCGCCAAGGCCGGCGGCAAATACATTGTCTTCTGCGGCGTGCATTTTATGGCGGAGAGCGCCGATGTGCTGGCGCGTTCCGGGCAAATTACAGTGCTTCCTGACCTTAATGCCGGCTGTTCCATGGCCGACATGGCCGAGATCACCCAGGTAGAAGATTGCTGGGAACAATTGGTGCGAGCCGGCGTGACCGATGACACCGGTTCGGGCGTAACGCCAGTCACCTACATCAATTCGACGGCCGCCATTAAGGCCTTTGTCGGCGAGCGGGGCGGCGTGGTCTGCACGTCCTCCAATGCTTCCGCGGCCATGAAGTGGGGATTCGCCAAAAGCCCCAAACTGCTCTTCCTTCCCGATCAGCATCTCGGACGCAACACGGCCTACGCGATGGGCATTCCGTTGAGCGAAATGGTCGTCTGGGACCCCTACATGCTCAACGGCGGCGTAACGCCTGAGCGCCTGCGCGCCGCCAAGGTCATCTTGTGGAAAGGGCACTGCTCCGTGCATCAGCGCTTTTTGCCTGAGCACGTGGACCAGGTGCGCGCCAAATTTCCTGGCATTCGCGTCATCGTGCATCCCGAGTGCCGCTGGGAAGTTTGCCAGAAGGCGGATGGCATCGGCTCGACCGAAGGTCTGCTGAAGATGATTCGTGAGGCGCCGGCGGGATCGAGCTTTGCAGTGGGCACGGAGATCCACTTGGTCAACCGCATGGGCAAGGAGTTTGCCGCGGAAGGCAAGAAGGTCATCACGCTGGATGACTCCGGCTGTCTGTGCACCACCATGTACCGCATCTCGCCGCAGCACCTGTGCTGGGCCCTAGAAAATCTGGCAGAGGGCAATGTGGTCAACCAAATCAAGGTGAAAGACGAGGTAAAACACTGGGCCAAAGTGGCCCTCGACCGCATGCTGGAGATCCGCTAGAGCAGCCGTTCGTCGTCGGTCGTTGGTAGTTTCAGCTAGCGGCCAAAGGCCAGCGATTCATTCATGCAGTAATATATTTCCATGTCCGACCGCACCTTCACTCTCGACGAAGCCAAGATGCTCCTGCCGGTGTTGGCGTCCCTGCTACGGACGGCCATTGCCGGCAAAAAGCTGATCGAAGAAGTGGACGCCGAGATGCAGGAAGTCGCCCATCAGGTCTTTCTGCGCGGCGGGATGTATCTGGATATTGTGCCGCTGGCCCGCCGCAAGGCGGAACACGAAAAAGCCGTGCAGCAGGTCAAAGACGCCCTGGCGGAAATTGATGCTACCGGGGTGCAGGTCAAGGACCTCGACATCGGACTGCTCGACTTCCCCTGCGAAGTGGACGGCCAGATTGTGCTGCTGTGCTGGAAACTGGGCGAAGCCGACATTACTCACTGGCATGGCGTCAGCGAAGGCTTCGCTGGCCGCAAACCCATCGACGGCCGCATCGCAAGAGCCAAGAGAAGCCATTAGTCTAGCCTTTGGCCGTTAGCCAAAACCTTCAACCGCAGGGGCCGCAAAGTTCGCAAAGAAGAAGTTCGTAAACACCCAGAGGAAATTTCTTGAAAACTCTGCGTGCTCAGCGCTCTCTGCGGTTTAAGGTTTTAGCTAAAGGCCAAAGGCCAAAGGGCCAAGGGCCAAGGGCTAACGGCTGCCTACGGCCTTCCCCCGTCTTTCCACTGCGGCGTGAAACCGGAGTTCACCAGCCAACGGACCGGCCCCAATAACGATCCAATCGCGGAATTCATGTGCGGGAAGTTGATGTGCTCCAGGTCATCGCTGGGCTGGTGGTACTGCGCATGCAAACCGAAGCTCGAGATGGTGTGGGCGACCACGCCTTTCTTGGCCAGCACATAATTATCGGAACGGGCAAAGAAATCCTGGTCAGGCCGTGGGTCCTGGACCAGCCTGGCGCCATGCTGGGCCAGCGTGGCGCCCAGGTTGGAGCGTTCCCAGCCGGTGAGCCACAGGGTGTTGGCCGGCACCTTGGGATCGGGACGGCCCAACATTTCAAACTCCAGGTTGGCCACGATGTTGGGCAGCGGCACCGGCGGATGCTCGCGGAAATACGTGGCGCCCATGCCTCCGTTCTCCTCGCTGCCAAAAAACGCGAAGATCACGGTCCGCCTGGGCTTAGAAGATTGGCCCAGCACGCGGGCAATTTCCAGCACGGCGGTCACTCCTGAGGCATCGTCATCCGCCCCGTTGTATATAGCGTCGCCGTTTACCGGCTGCCCAATGCCCACATGGTCCAGATGGGCGGAGAAAAGAATAGCTTGCTGCTTGAGCGTGGGGTCGGCCCCGGGAATGATCCCGACCGCGTTCCAGGTGTAGGCCGGCTCTTGGCGAGAGGGCGCCTCCAGGGAAACCTGAGTGCCGTCCGCCGCTTGCTGTGCGCGGGCCATCGCTTCTTCGCTTAACTGCAGCACATTGATGTCGCCGCCCATGTCTGGGGTAGCGCTTCCCTGAAAGCGTGCGGGCAGTTGCGGGAGTTTGTTCCCTTCGGCGAAGTCTTCTTTCCGGCCGGCGATCAGCACCCCTGCGGCGCCCGCCGAGGCTGCGCCAAAGGCGGCGCGGCGTATGGCCGCCGAGGATCCACCCATGACCAGGACCACGGCCCCCGGAGTGACCATGGGTTCTTCCGGGGTGTCGTCTTTTAGCGCGGCATCCGCGCGGATTTTCTGCAAGGGCCCGGAAAATCCCGGCTGGCTCAGGCGGGCGGCCACGAAATCGTCGCCATAGCTCCAGGAAATCAGGGATGCGTCTGCGCCCAGCTTGAGCACGGGGGGCGCGCTTAGCTTTCGGCGCAGCAACGGCACTGCCTGGATGTAGCTTTGGCCATTTCCCGGAGCAATGCCAAAAGCGCGCATCTCGGAGGCGATATAGGTAGCTGCCACTTGTTCATCGTGGCTGCCGCTGCCCCGTCCCTGCATGGCGTCAGAGGCCAGAAACTCCATATGGGCGCGAATGCAGAGAGCGCACACCGAGGGCGCTTGTATTTCGGCGCGAACGGAAGTTTTTGGGAGCTTAGGGGGAGACTGGGCCCCCAAAGTGGGCAAGGTCAGGATAGGGAATAGGGATACTAGAAAAGGGATCCAATAGCGTTTCATGCGCGAGAGAAAGGCTTCGATAAAAGCGGAACTGCGCCATACTACAAGGTTTTCTCCAGGTATGCGAGATTCTCTTGCAAGGCGCGGGAGGGACTGCGTTCCTGTCGTAAGCGCAGGTTGCGGGAGACGCACCGGTACGCACGGAGGTACAGGCCTAGATGTCAGCGCGGTATCTCTCTGCTACAATTTGCTTGCGCTGCTTTGGACGCCGCCTGCCAGCGCGTCCCTGAGGGCCTTTCAAAGATGCCAAGTACGAAGCGCAAAGTCCAGCTATTCCTTGCAGTTACGACCCTCGTTTTGCTTGCTGCCGCGGTGGGTTGCCGGGGCTTTTTTGTCAATCCGACCCTCACCACTCTGACCGTGGGGCCTGCGACCCCGTCCATTCAGCAGGGCAGCACCCTGCAGATGACGGCCACCGGCACCTACGACGATGGCAGCACCAAGACTCTGACCAGCGGCGTTTACTGGCAGACTTCCGATGATACGGCCGTGAGTATTTCGACGGGGGGGCTCATCAAGGGCCTGAACCTGGGAACTGCCACCATTACAGCGCAGTCGGGAACCGTAAGTGGTTCCACAACCGTAACCGTGTCTTTGACGAACCTGATTTCCATCGCGGTCACGCCGACGAATCCCACTCGCACCTCAGGCCAGACGGTGACATTCACCGCCATGGGTACGGTTTCCGGCGGCACGCAATATGACATTACGAATTCGGTGACCTGGACGTCATCGAGCACATCCGTGGCCACCATGTCGAGCAACGTGGCGACAACCCAAGGCACAGGCACAACAACCATTACCGCGACTTCCGGCTCGATCTCGGGGAGTACTACCCTGACCGTGAACTAGAAGTCTGGCACGCCACTATGTCTGAAATTCGCTGCATTGGTATTTCTACCGGGGGCGGTGACGCTCCCGGTCTCAATGCCGTCATTCGCGCGGCGGTGAAGTGCGCCATTCTGAAACACAAGTGGAAGGTCATCGGCATTCCGGACGGCTTCGACGGCCTGATCTGGCCGGAAAAATCTTTTGAGCTTACGCTCAAGCATGTCAGCGGCATCCTGCCCCGCGGCGGCACCATCCTGGGCACCACCAATCGCGGCAATCCTTTTCAGTACAAGACCATCGAGAATGGCCAGGAAGTGGTGCGCGATATTTCCCAGGAGGTCATCGGCAATGCCCGCAAGCTGGGCATTGATGCCATCATTACCATCGGCGGCGATGGCTCGCACAAAATTGCCCTGGAGATGTTTCATAAAGGGGTGAACATCGTCGGGGTGCCCAAGACGATTGATAATGATCTTTCCGCCACTGACGTCACCTTCGGGTTTGATACGGCGCTGACCACAGCGACCGATGCCGTCGACAAGATCCATACCACCGCGGAATCTCATCATCGCGTGATGTTGGTCGAGGTCATGGGCCGGGACGCGGGCTGGATTGCGCTGGAGGCCGGCATTGCCGGCGGCGCCCACATTATTCTGATTCCGGAAATCCCCTTCACCATCAACCGCATCTGCCGATATATCGCCCAACGTGAAACCTACAATAAGAACTTCACCATTATTGTGGTTGCGGAAGGGGTCGAGCTGCCTCCGGAATTGAAAGAGAACCGGCGCAGCGGAGCGGTCAGCAACGTTCTGGGCAATGCGATTTCCGTGCAGTCCGGGAAGGAGGTCCGGGTCAGCGTGCTGGGCCACATTCAGCGCGGTGGGTCGCCTACGGCCTATGACCGGATCCTGTCTACCCGCTTTGGCGTGGCTGCCGTCGATCTGGTTGCGGCGGGCGGATTCGGGAAGACCGTGTGCTTGCGCAACAACCGGATTGAACCCGTGGATATTGCCGAGACTATCGGCCGCATGAAGGGCGTGGATCCCCACGGAGAACTGGTGAGTACGGCCCGCTCCATCGGCATCTGTTTTGGGGATTGATTTTTCCCTTCACTGGCCTTCCTCTGCCGGTGTCTCTCTTTCGTAACCAGGGACCGGCTTTTCTCGCCCAGCGCATACGCTATATTGGTTTTGAGTTCCCCATGCGATCCCTGGCTCGAACCCCGGCCCTGGTGTTTTTGCTGCTTGCCGTGGTGTGGTGCGGCTGCGACCGAGGCAGAGGCAAGAGCCGCGAGGTCGCGTATGTTTCCGCCCCACAAGCGATCCTGCGTGACCAGGTGGCGGCGGTTTTCAACAAAGTCGCCATTGTCCGAAACGCCGAGCGGTTGGAAGTGCTGGATCGCGATCGCCGCTTCGTGAAAGTGCGCACCGCCAATGGCGCGGAAGGCTGGCTGGAGCAGCGCTACGTGGTGACCCAGCAGGTCTTTGAAGCTTTTCAGAAACTAGCCAGGGACGAAGCCCGCGATCCCGTCCAGACCGTGGCCATCACCCGCAACGACACCAACCTGCATATTTCCCCGGCGCGCAGCTCCGACCATCTCTATCAGCTAAGCCAGGGCACCAAAGTCGATCTTTGGAAGCGGGCCACCAGCGAAAAGGTGCTGCCCGGGGCCCAGCCCGCCAAAGCCCCCGCGGAGGGTAAGCCTGCTCCTCCGCCGGTCATGGAGGACTGGTGGTTGATTCGCGATCCCTTGGGCCATGTGGGGTGGGTTCTGGGCCGCCTGCTGGACGTAGATGTTCCCATCGAGATTGCGCAATACGCCGAAGGCCAGCGGATTGTGGCTTCCTTTGTGCTCAATGAAGTGGTGGACGGCGACAAGAAGGTGCCTCAGTACCTCATGCTGCTGAATGAGCCCAAGGACGGCCAACCCTTCGACTTCAACCAGATTCGGGTATTTACCTGGAACGTAAAGCGGCACCGGTATGAGACGGCCTATCGTGAGCGCAACTTGAAGGGTGCCCTGCCGGCTACGGTGTCCCAGGAAAATTTTGAGAAAGAAGGTATGTTGCCGGTGTTCACGGTGCATGTCACGGACGACACCGGGAAGGTGCTGGAGCGCAAATACAAGTTGAATACGCCCATCGTACGGCGGGTGTTGGCCCCCGGCGAAGTGCCGGCCCAGCCAGTCGCCCGCAAACGCCGCAGGTGATGGCGCTTGCCGGGGCGAGTCTTATTCCCTTATCGTAAGAACGGGAAAAGGCAGAGAAGTCGAGGTATCCTCGGCGAGAGTCATCTGCCATCTCTGCAACGACGCAAGCAAGTCTTCGATTTCCAGTCCCCCGCAGTGCGCTGCGTTCTGAGTTAGGTTGCGCACCGCGCGCCCCAGGACCGAGCGGGCCCCTACCCGATTGCCGGTCGAATAGTGGTGAAACGCTACCGCCACCTGCACCAATCCCTGCACAAACAGCTTTTCCGGGCCCTGCGCTGCCGGTATGGCCCTCCAGGCGTCTTCCAGGTGCTCATGCGCCTCAAAAAAGCCTGCGGCGTTGAAGCACGCAATGCCCTTGTCGAACCCTGGATGGCGGTGCCGGGAAGCTTGGGTCATCGATCTACCTTTGCGGAAGTCGCCTGATGGTACGTCAGAAACCCAATAGAATCAAAGTTCTACAATTTGGACAGTGAATTCTGAAATTCATATTGTTAAATTCAAAAATCAGGATTCAGGCCATTCCGAGATCGCTCGCAATCCCTGTTAACCCGTTGAAAATATTCAACATAGACGATTCATAAACAGGGCAGAGTTTATGGAGATGTAATTGCCATCATGTTTTGTTCAACTGTCATCTTTTGCGAGTCTTGCATGTTTGTTATGCCAGGCAACCTGCCACTTGGAACCCAGAGATAGGTTTCAGATTTCGAATGGAGAAACTATGCATTTGGTAAAGAACTTTATTTTCGGCGTATGTGTCGTGCTCGCCGTATCGTTGGTCGCAACTGCCCAGACTGGCTCGATTGCCGGTACCGTGGCCGATCCCACCGGCGCAGTGGTGCAGGGCGCCGATGTCACGGTCCGGAATGTCGGTACCAACCTGACGCGCACCGTGGCCAGCAGTGGCTCGGGAAGCTATAGCGTCACCGATCTTCCGGTCGGCGTGTACGAAGTGACCGTGAAGAAGGCCAGCTTTAAGGTGTACCGGGTGCCCAACCTGCAATTGACGGTGGCGCAGGCCATCACGCTCAATCCGGTGCTGGAGGCGGGTGCGGCCAGCGAAGAGGTGCAGGTCCGCGCCGACCAGCTGCCGCAGGTGGATTTGGAGACCGCGCAAGTCAGCAATCTGGTCTCGCAGCGACAGATCCAGGACATGCCGTTGATTACCCGCGATCCCTACAGCCTGGTGCTGCTCTCGCCGGGAACTTCGCAGACCAATACCTCGCTGGGCGGAATTACCGTCAACGGTTCTCGCGAACGCAATAACAACTTCCTTCTGGACGGCGTCGACAACAACGATACCTCGGTTCCGGGCGGCATCGGCGGAGTGTTGAGCGCCAATCCCGATTCCACGCAGGAGTTCCGCGTCATTACCAACAACTTCAATGCGGAGTTTGGCCGTAACACCGGCGCCATCGTCGATGTGGTGACCAAGAGCGGGACCAATTCCTTGCATGGCAGCGCCTACTGGTTTGGCCGCTACACTGCCTTTGGCGGCGCCCGCGACTGGTTCAACCGCGAACCCGACCCACAGGACCCTTACGTCCGCAACCAGTTTGGATATGCGATTGGTGGCCCCATTCGCAAAGACAAGACCTTTTTCTTCTTTAACCAGGAATTTAAGCGTTTCCGCACTACCCTGACCAATGCCGCCACGGTACCCACCCAGGGATTCAAGGATGGGGTGTTCACCTATATCGATGGCGATGGGAACTCGGTCCCGGTTGATCTTCGCCCTGGATCGCCGCAGAATCCCTCCAATTACATTCTGGATCCCACCATGCAGAGCATATTTGCCCTGTATCCCAACCCGGCGCAGTCGGCAGATGGCTTTACAGGAACCATCTTTTACCCGACGGGGTCTCAACTGAATAGTTACGAGACTGTAGCGAAGATTGACCACCACTTTAACGATAAGCATGTGTTCACTGGCCGCTACGGGTATGACAACGCCTCGGACCCCGATCCATTCCACGACGCCCTGCCTTTTGGGGGGAACGCCGGAGCCACCTCGTCAAAGTCCATCAGTCAGGCCGCGACCGGGAGTTTGAGCTCCACCCTGACGCCGAATCTGGTGAATGTGTTCAGCTTTGGCTGGAACCAGATTTTCGCCGGATTCCGTTGCACGGGGCTGGACGTTCTGGATAGCGTCAGCCCAGTCGACCAGTTCGGCAACGGCCGCGACTACAACATGGATCCGTTTACCAGTTTCGGCTGCCTGAGTCTGGTTTCCAACGGGCAGTTCCGCAAGACCGGCACGACGAGTTATGGGGACGCGCTGACCTGGGTGCGGGGCAACCACACCTTCAAGTTTGGCGGAGATTTCCGCAATATTCGTGAGAGCGGGCCGACCGGATTTTATTCCCGGCGGCAGATTTACACGCAGAATGTCAGCTTCTACGGACCAGCCGGAAATCCCATCGATGTGGCCGGCTCCACTTCCTCGTTAGAGAATGCCGCGTCGGCCCTCTATGGAATCATTGCCGAGGATCTTGCTGCGGAATATTTCAACAAAGATGGAGTACGCCAGGGAAGCGACAACAAGAATTTCCGTCAACATGAATACAGCTGGTTTGGGCAGGACAGCTGGAAGGTCCGCCGCAACCTGACCCTGACCTTGGGTGTGCGCTATCAACTGGATGGAGTGCCGTATGAAGAGAATGCGAACTTCTCCAATCTCTTGACCAGCCCTGCGTCCTATCCGGTGGTCATGTCCATTGTTGGACCGGGCACGGGAAAGCAGATTTACAACACGGATTACTCCAATATCGAACCCCGTTTTGGTTTTTCCTGGGACCCCTGGAGCGATGGAAAAACTGCGATCCGTGGTGGATTTGGAATTTTTCATGATCGCGTGTTTGGGAATTTGTTCGGCAATGCGCGTGGGAATCCTCCTTTCGAACAGGACTATGTCAACTATCCATTCGGCATGGCCATGTCTGATCCCGAATTTCCTGCGGTCGTTCCCGACACGGTTCCGTCTTTGACCATTGAAGATGGGGCCTTGCTTGCGCCAGTGATTTTCGATCCCCATTTCCGTAACAGTTCCAGTAATAACTGGAATTTTGGCATCCAGCGCGAGCTGACTCCCGATCTGAGCCTGGATCTGGCTTATGTGGGCTCGAAGGGGACCCATATCTACCGCCAGATGGACGGCAACCCTCCGGATCCCGCGCTGGTGTCGCAACTCGTGGAGTACTGCAGCGATCCCGAGAACGAATATGGGTGCAGCCCTACGGATGTTCAAAGTGCCCTTCTGTACTACGGGGGCACTTATGGTTACCTCCCGTTCAACGCGGTGGAGCACAACGCCCTGTATCAGCCGTTCTACCAGGTATCCAATGGCAATTCCATCTACCACTCCATGCAGGTGAAGGTCACCAAAGCCATGAAGCATGGCTTTAGTATCCAGGGCTCCTACACGTGGGCGCACGGGATTGACGATTCTTCCGATCCCCTGGCCCCCGCGGCCAACAACCGGACCTATCCGCGTAACTCCCGCGACCTGCGGCAGGACCGTGGCAACTCCGACAACGATATCCGGCACATCGCGGTCATCAACTACACCTGGGAGCTTCCGTTCGGAAAGGGCCGTTCGTTCATCAACTCCGGCGTTCTGGGAAAGGTCTTCGAAGGAATGCAGTTCTCGGGGCTGATCAGCGCGCAGACCGGACACCCCTTTGAGATCCGGCAAGCCTATGACACGCAGCGGACCGGTGTTCCCGCCTGGGCCGACCTGGTCGGGGACCCCTTCGCCCCGGGAGACAATCCGGGCGTGGTCTTTGGCAAGGTGTACTTTACCAATCCCAGCGCCTTTGCTGAACCGGCATGGGGAGGTCCCGGCAGCGTGGGCCGCAACCAGTTCTACGGACCGAACTATGTGAACATGGACATGACCTGGTTGAAGAATATGAACATCACGGAGCGTTTCTCGCTGCAGTTACGCCTCGAGGGCTACAATATTCTGAACCATCCTCAGTTCCAGAACCCCGATAACCTGATCGAGGATTCGATTTTCGGGGTGAGCACGGCGACGGTGGGCCGCTCTGACGGCACGACTTCGTCGCGGCAACTGCAAGTGGCCTTGAAACTCGTCTTCTAATTCAACTCAAGAAGACAAAGGCCTGTGAGATTTCTCACAGGCCTTTTTATTTGCGATCCTATCCCCCAAACAGAGGGTAGTGGGAGCTGGCGGCCATAAAAAAAAGCATAGGGATGGACAGGTAGAGATTGGTGCGTGAGGCAAGAAAAATCCGCCGCGCCAGCAGGGCCGCGTCGGCCGGCGGGGAACCAGCCAGGGTGCCGCGGATGATTTTCTTCTGAAAACGCCAGATGATACCCCAGACATTCAGCATCATGAAGATGCCAATCCCACCTCCGATTCCAATGGAGAGCACGTGGTTATCGTCCCCGCCCACCGGAGTGAACTTCACGAAGATCCAGCTGGCTGCGCTCACCACGGCCAGCACAACCACCGCCAACAGCCAGGGGTTGGGTGTCTTCATCAGCACCGGGAAATAAATGCCGAAGGCCACCAGCCAGACCAGCAGGAAGAGTCCAATGGTTCCCCACGGGCTCTTTTCCGCCAGGCGAGCGTCGGGCCCCACAAACACATGGGCCCAGTACCAGAAACCCATAAATACGGTGACCACGGAACTCCAGCGAAACAAATGCAGCGTGGGCAGGGTCAAATGCTGAAGGACGGTGGGCTTCAGCCCTGCGTCCACATGTTTCATGAAGGGGACGTTCACCAGGTTGAAGAAATACAGCAATCCGACCCAGAGAACGCCTGCCAGGAAGTGGATCCAACGCAGGACGATGGCCAGGTTCTCGGTGCCGGTGTGTGTGGGCATAACCCAGAATGCTGCCAGGAAATCGTGCATGAAAGCCTCCGTTAGTCGAGGTACCAGTTTTCGCTATTGTCCAAATAATGGACAATTGGGCGGGTGGGCAGGTCGGCACTCGCTACTATTTGTGGCAACCGGAGTATGGAACCGGCGTTTGCCAACGCCATCCGGGCGATTTTTCCCACCCTGGGGCCGTGAAATGTTGAAAACTCACAGCCAACGCCGTATTGTACTTACATTGCTCGGAGTTTGCGTGGCGCCCCGCGCGGCAGGCTTTCTCGAGCTGCCCCCCGCCTCCCGCCCATCAGGCAGGAGGATTTGGCCATGTTGGTAAAGATTAGCTGGCAAGGAGATCGGCATGGAAAACAAGGCGGCGCAGAACATCCAGGACACTTTTCTCAACACAGCCCGCAAAGAAAGAAGCAATCTTACGATCTATTTACTGAGCGGGGTGAAATTGACTGGGCGCATCCGGTCATTCGACAAATATTCCGTGGTGTTGGAGACCAACAATCAGGAACAGTTGATTTTCAAGCACGCCATTTCGACAGTAACCATGGGGCGCTCGTCCCATGGGCACACGGAACGGGCGGCGTCCGCCGTCATCGCGCCCGCACACGGCGATAGCGCAAGCGCGCCGGCCCCCACTCCTGCGAACAACGAAGGGTAGTATTGCCAGGTCGCGGATCCAGCTTGCCCAGGGAGAAAGTCGCAGCCGCGGGGCATGAGCCTGTTCCAGTTGCCGCGGGTCTGCGCGAACGTGTCTTTTTAGTGGGAGTGGAGTATCGCACTCGGACGCGCGGCGGCGGCTCCGCGCGCTCTTTGACTGCGGCGGCGCAAGCCGCGCGCGATCATGCGGCCACTTCTCTGGTGGCCAGCGCGCCCAGTGTGCCGGAATTCAGCGCGGAAGAGTCTTTGGCTGAACTGCGTACCTTGGCGGCCAGTGCCGGCGCGGAAATTGCCGGCGAGTTCCTGCAACACCGCGACCGTCCTGATCCCGCGACCCTGATCGGCAAAGGCAAGTTGGAAGAAATTGCCGGCGCGGCGGCGTCCGTCTCGGCCAACCTGATCATCTTCGACCACGATCTGACCGCCTCGCAGCAGCGCAATATCGAGCGCGCCGTGCATACCCGGGTCATCGACCGCACACAGCTCATTCTCGACATCTTCGCCAAGCACGCCCGCACCCGGGAAGGGCAATGGCAAGTGGAGCTGGCGCAGCTGGAATATCTGCTGCCCCGCCTGGGCGGGCGGGGCATTGAGATGTCGCAGCTCGGCGGTGGCATTGGCACCCGCGGCCCCGGTGAAACCCAGCTGGAAACTGATCGTCGCAAAATCTACCGCCGTATCCGCCACGTCAAAGAGCAGATCGAGAATGTGCGGCGCATTCGTTCTCAGCAGAGGCAGAGGCGGGAGTCGGTGCCGGTGGCGACGGTGGCCTTGGTGGGATACACGAACGCGGGCAAGTCCACGCTGTTCAATGCCTTGACCCAAGCCGGCGTGCTGGCCTCGCCGCGCATGTTCGCGACCCTCGATCCCACCATCCGCGCCGTGCAGCTGCCCTCCAAGCGCAAAGTTCTGCTTTCGGACACGGTGGGCTTCATCCGCAACCTGCCGCACACGCTGGTGTCCGCCTTTCGGGCCACGTTGGAGGAGGTGCAGCGCGCTGCCCTGGTGCTGCAGGTCTCTGATGCCAACAGCCCGCTCTCTTCCGAGCAGGATGCGCAGGTGGAGCGGGTCCTGAAGGAATTGGAGGCGGAGAAAAAGCCGCGCTTGCGGGTGAAGAACAAAGTAGATCTACTTCCCGCCGCGCAGCGGGACGCTCTGCGCGATGACAGCCAGATGGTGCACGTCTCGGCGGCAAAAGGTATTGGTATCAGCACTTTACTGGATCGCATCGACCAGGTGCTCGAGGCCGACCGACCGGCGCGGCTTCGCCTGCGCATTCCTCAGGACCAAGGCAAGGTCCTGGCCCTGCTGGAGGCCCGCTCGCGGGTCTATTCTCGTGCCTATCAGGAGGGCTGGGTCGATCTGGAGGTAGAAGCGCCGGAATCGGTGATCAGGAAGGTGAAAGAGTGGATTGTGGGGGATGTGTAATTTGGGAATCGGGTAATTTTGTAATTTGAGCCGCAAATCTTAAACCGCGGAGAACGCTGAGTGCACAGAGTTTTTTGGAAGATTCCTCCGTGTTGTTAGTGCCCTATCTGGTGAATCGGGTTTCAAATTGCAAAATTACCCGATTTCAAAATTACACCCGGCCTTCTCTAGAAATCCGCCGCAAATTAAACGGGCCGGCAACCAAGAAGCGGTGACATTCCTTGGCTAACGGCCCATTCGATCCTGAAGTGGATCGGAGGTGATACTTTTATGCTAGTCCCCTCCGAAGGAAAGTCAAGGGAAGTTTAAACGATTTTGTTAAGGGTTTTTCTATATCTGAGACATCCCAATCCGAAACTGGAGAGATGTGGATTTCTTTGCTCTTTGGCCATTGACACTAAAGCGTGCAAGGTGTTAATTTTAATGGTTTTTTAGCCCTCTTGTTGCTCGGATATCTTCAAGCCCAAACATGCAAGAAACGCTCAGACAGCTAGGCGAATTACTGCTTGGAAGCATCCCCACCGTAATTTTTATGGTGCTGCTGTATGCCATCTATACGGTGCTGGTGCACAAGCCCTTAGGGAAAGTGTTGGCCGAGCGCCGCAGCAAGACGGAAGGGGCCGTAGAGAAGGCCAGGGCCGACATTGCGGCCGCGGAAGCGCGGACGGCGGAGTACGAACAGCGCTTGCGCGAGGCCCGCGTAGCGGTGTTTAAGTCGCTGGAAACGCGGCAGAAGCAGGCCGCTCAGCTTCGCGCTGATGCGGTGGCGGAGGCCCGCCGCCAGGCTGACGCCGAGATTGAGCAAGCCCGTGCCGGGATTGAGAAAGATAAGCAGGCTGCCCAAGCGGCCCTGCAAGGGGAGAGCGCCCAGTTGGCGGCAGAGATTATTCGTACTGTGTTGCGTCCCGGGACGGTAGGAGGCGCGCGATGAAGAAGACGGGATGGATAGGGCGCGCTAGCGCCGGCCTGTTACTGCCGCTGCTTTTTGCCGGTTTGTGTTGGACTGCTACGGGGCGGCTGGAGGCACAGACGGCCGAGCCGGGACAAATCCCGCAACAGACCACGGCAGGAGAACAGCCTCGTTCCGCGGCACAAGAGCTGGTCCATGAGTCGCGCGAAGCCGCGGGAGAAGATGAGCATGCCAAGTTCAAACATTCCGCGTCGGTCCAGCTGATTGCGCGCTTGACGGGCTTGAGTCTCGATCATGCCTATTGGCTCAGCGTGATCTTAAACTTCGCGGTCATCGCGATCGGCCTTGCTTGGGTGGCGAGAAAGAAGTTGCCGGGGGTCTTTCGAGATCGCACCTCCGCCATCCAGAAAGCCATGGAAGAGGCGCGCAAGGCGAGCGAGGAAGCGCAGCGCCGTCTGGCGGATGTGGAGAGGCGTCTGATGCGCCTGGACGCGGAAATCGGCCAGATGCACATGGACGCGGAAAAAGAAGCGGCCGCGGAAGAGGCCCGCATCAAGGCCGCCGCCGAAGAAGACCGGCGCAAGATCGTGCAGGGCGCGCAGCAGGAAATCTCCGCCGCCGCCAAGGCCGCGCGCCGCGACCTGAGCGCCTTTGCCGCCGACCTGGCGGTTTCTCTGGCGCAAAAACAGATCCAGGTGGATGTCAAAACGGACCAGTCCCTGGTGCAGGATTTCGCCGGGCAGTTGTCCTCGCAGACCGGCGGAAAGGACGGAAGATAAACCATGGCTTCCGTAGTGAGCGTCTACGCGCGCGCGTTTGCCGATGTGGTGCTGGACCGCAAGCTGCATCCCGCCGCCACCGTCCGCCAGCTCAAGACCCTGGCCGACCTGCTGAGCGAGAGCAAGGAGCTGCGCGAAGTCTGGCAGGCGCCTTCCATTCCCGCCGAACAAAAGCGTTCCTTGCTGGATGCCGTCGTGGCCAAAGAGGGGATGGTCGCGGAAGTGCGGAATTTTGTGGCCGTACTGATTGACCATCGCCGCATTTTGTTCCTGGGCGCGATCGTGAAGCAGTTGCAGCAGGAGCTCGACCAGAGACTGGGTTTCGCCGATGCCGCCATTACCAGCGCCCGCGAGTTGAGCGATGAGGAAAAAAGCGCGCTGGAGGCCCAGGTGGCCCGCTTGACCGGTAAGAAGGTGCATGCCACCTATGCGCATGACGCCGAGTTGCTGGGCGGGGCGGTGGTGAAGGTCGGCAGCACGATTTACGACGGCTCGGTCAAAGGCAAGCTAGAAAAGATTCGCGAGCAGTTGAGCGGCAACTAGCAAAGTTCAAATTTTGGGCAAGACAGAGTTCTTATGGCACAAATAAAGGCAGACGAGATCACACAGCTGATCCGGCAGCAGATTGAAAACTACGAATCCAAGATCACCGTAGATGAAGTTGGCACCGTGCTGACTTTGGGTGACGGTATCGCCCGCGTGCACGGCCTCGACAAAGTCATGGCGGGAGAGCTGCTTTCCTTCCCCCATGGCGTGGCCGGTATCGCCATGAACCTGGAAGAAGACCAGGTGGGCGTGGTCTTGCTAGGGGAATACACCGAGATCAAAGAAGGCGACGAGGTCAAGCGCACCGGCCGCATCATGAGTGTCCCGGTGGGCGAAGGCATGATTGGACGAGTGGTCAACTCCCTCGGCCAGCCCATCGACGACAAGGGCCCCATCGCGACCGACAAGTTTATTGCTCTGGAGCGTATTGCCCCGGGCGTCATTGACCGTCAGGGCGTGCGTGAGCCCATGGCGACCGGACTGAAGGCCATCGACAGCATGATCCCGATTGGCCGCGGCCAGCGCGAGCTGNNCGCCAGACCGGCAAGACCGCGGTGGCCATCGACACCATCATCAACAACAAGGGCAATGACCTGATTTGCATTTACTGCGCCATCGGGCAGAAGCGCTCCTCGATTGCCCAGGTGGTGAAGCTGCTCAGCGACTACGGGGCCATGGAATACACCATTGTCCTGGCGGCTTCGGCCTCCGAGCCCGCTCCCATGCAGTACATCGCGCCCTACGCGGCCTGCGCCATGGGCGAATATTTCCGCGATTCCAAGCGCCATGCCCTGGTGATCTACGACGATCTTTCCAAGCATGCCGCCTCGTACCGGGAAATTTCCTTGTTGCTGCGCCGCCCGCCGGGCCGCGAAGCCTATCCCGGCGATGTGTTTTATCTCCACTCGCGTCTGCTGGAGCGCGCCGCAAAACTGAGCGACAAAAACGGTGGCGGCTCCCTTACCGCATTGCCCATCATCGAAACCCAGGCGGGCGACGTTTCCGCCTACATTCCGACCAACGTGATTTCCATTACCGACGGCCAGATTTATCTGGAAACGGACCTGTTCAACCAGGGTATCCGTCCCGCGGTGAACGTTGGACTTTCCGTCAGCCGCGTGGGCGGCAGCGCCCAGATCAAGGCCATGCGGCAGGTCGCGGGCAGCCTGAAGCTGGAGCTGGCGCAGTACCGCGAACTGGCGGCCTTCGCCCAGTTCGGCAGCGATTTGGACAAGGCCACGCAGGCCCAGCTCAATCGCGGACAGCGCCTGGTGGAAATCCTGAAGCAGAAGCAGTTCACGCCCTTGCCGTTCTCCAAGCAGATTCTGGTGATCTTCGCAGGCACCAGCGGGTTCCTGGACGACCTTCCGGTTGACCAGGTGCTCAACTTCGAGACCCAGCTCCTACAGTACGTGGACACCTCGAACCCGGGCCTGTTGCGCACCATCATGGAGAAGAAGGTGTTGGATGACGCCATCAAGGCCGAGATGACGCGCGTGATCAAGGAGTGCAAGGAAGCATTCGTGGCGGAGAAAGCGGCAGTCGCGAAGTAGCTGGCGGCCCCGGGGCCAACAGCGAACGGCTGATTTTCTATGGCAAATATTCTCGATATCCGGCGCCGTATCCGCAGCGTGACCAACACGCGGCAGATTACCAAGGCCATGAAGATGGTCTCGGCGGCCAAGCTGCGCCGCGCCCAGGAGCGCGCCTTGGCGGCGCGTCCCTATGCCCGCATGCTTTCCAATGTGCTGAAGTCCCTGGTGTCGCGCGCCGAGATTTACGATCCAGAGACCGGCGAGCCGCGTCATCCTTTATTGGCGCAGCGGCCGGAGAAAAACATTCTGCTCATTGTGGTCACCGGCGACAAAGGCTTGGCGGGCGCATTCAATACCAATATTCTGAAGGCCGCGACCCGCTTTTTGGAGTCCCAGTCCGGCAAGAACATTGAGATTGAGGCCATCGGCCGCAAGGGGCGAGACTTCCTGAAGCGGCGCTTTAAAGCAGCTCAGCCCCGTCAGGCGGACTCCACCGATGCGGCCGCCACCACCATTGTCGGCGAGCAAGTGGGCGTGCTGAACAAGATCGAATATCCCATGGCGGCCGAGCTGGCCCAGCGCATTATTGAGCGCTATGGCAAGGAAGAAATCGACGCCGTCTACATCCTTTACAACGAATTCAAGTCGGTGATCGCGCAGCGCCTGGTAGTGGAGCAGGTACTGCCCATCGAGAAGGTCGGGGAAGTTTCCGTGGCCCAGGCCGAAGGCATGACGCTGGAGGAGAAAGAGCGCGCGCTTGAGGCGGCCAAAGGCGCCGGCGTGAGCCTGCGTCCTACCGACACCAGCGCCATGGATGAGGCGGCGGCGCGCTTTGCCACTGCCCCCGTGGACTATATCTACGAGCAGCCGGCGGGGGACTTGTTCCATTCCCTGCTGCCGAAGTACATCGGCATTCAGATTTTCCACGCTTTGCTGGAATCGGTGGCGGCGGAGCACGCCGCGCGCATGACGGCCATGGAATCGGCCACCAGCAATGCCACCGACATGATCAGTTCGCTGACGCTGGCCATGAACCGGGCCCGCCAGGCGAAGATCACGAATGAGATTATCGAAATTGTGAGCGGCGCAGCCGCATTGTAAGCAACGGAACATGTAGCAGCAGGTGTCTCACCTGCCGAAACAGGCGAGCAAGGCCCGCCCGCCCAGACGAGGACGTCTGGGCCTACATAGGAGAGCTGAGGATTTATGCCAGATACGAGTGGACACGTAATTCAGGTTGCCGGCCCCGCGGTGGACGTGCAATTCGACGAAACGGCGCTGCCGCCGATTTACCAGGCGCTGCGTGTGGTGAGCGAGGGCTTCAATGTGCCGTCTCCCATCAATGTGGTGCTGGAAGTCCAGCAGCACCTGGGAGAAGGCCGCGTGCGCTGCGTGGCCATGGAAGCCACCGACGGCATGGTGCGCGGCATGAAGGCCATCAATCTGGGCGGGCCGATTTCGGTGCCGGTCGGCCGGGGCACGCTGGGCCGCGTCATGAACGTGATTGGCGAGCCCGTGGACCTGCTGGGACCGATCGCCCACACGGAGAAGAACCCGATTCACCGCGCCGCGCCGCTGTTTGACGAGCAGGCCACCACGGCGGAGATGTTCGAGACCGGCGTGAAAGTCATCGACCTGGTGCAGCCCTTCCTGAAGGGCGGCAAGATTGGGTTGTTCGGCGGCGCCGGCGTGGGCAAGACCGTCGTCATCATGGAGCTGATCAACAACGTCGCCAAGCAGCACGGCGGCTACTCCGTGTTCGCCGGAGTGGGGGAGCGTACCCGTGAAGGCAACGACTTGTGGGTGGAAATGACCGAATCGGGCGTCATTTCGCCGGGCAACCCGGAGAAATCGAAGGCCGCTTTGATCTACGGGCAGATGACCGAGCCGCCGGGGGCGCGTTTACGCGTGGCCCTGACCGGTCTGACCGTGGCGGAGTTCTTCCGCGATCGCGAAGGCGCGGACACGCTGCTCTTCATCGATAACATCTTCCGCTTCACCCAGGCGGGTTCGGAAGTATCGGCGCTGCTGGGCCGCATGCCCAGCGCCGTGGGATATCAGCCGAACCTGGCTTCGGAAATGGGTGAATTGCAGGAACGCATCACCTCCACGAAGAAAGGTTCCGTCACGTCGGTGCAGGCGATTTACGTGCCCGCCGACGACTTGACCGATCCCGCGCCGGCCACGACATTTGCCCACCTGGACGCGACCACGGTGCTGTCCCGCGCCTTGACGGAAATTGGAATTTATCCCGCCGTCGATCCGCTGGCCTCGAACTCGCGCATTCTCGATCCGCGCATTGTGGGCCAGGAGCACTACGACGTAGCGCAGGCGGTGAAGAAGACGCTGCAGACTTACAAAGACCTGCAGGACATCATCGCCATTCTGGGCATCGACGAACTGAGCGAAGAGCAGAAGCTGACAGTGGCGCGCGCCCGCAAAATCCAGCGTTTCCTGTCGCAGCCCTTCCACGTCGCAGAACAGTTCACCGGCGCGCCGGGCCGCTACGTGAAGATCGCCGATACGGTGAAAGGCTTCAAGGACATCGTGGCCGGAAAGTACGACGACATTCCGGAGCAGGCGTTCTACATGAAGGGCACCATCGACGAAGTGCTCGAGGCCGCGGAGAAGATGAAGGCGGCAGCGTAAGAAGCTGTCGTTAGTCGTTCGTCGTTGCGCTAAGGACGAACGACCAAAGACCAACGACCAAGATGGCAGATACTTTCCAACTCGAAATCGTCACCCCGGAAAAAATGGTGGTGAAGGACGTGGCGGAAGAAGTGCAGATCCCCGGCAAGAACGGCTATCTGGGGGTCCTGCCCGGGCACGCTCCGCTCATCACCGAACTTGCGGTCGGAGAAATCACCTATCGCAACGGCTCCGCCACCCACCACCTTTCGGTGGCCTGGGGATTCGCCGAAGTCCTGCCCGATAAAGTGACCATCCTGGCCGAGACCTGCGAACGCGCCGATGAAATCGACGCGGTACGCGCGCAAACGGCCAAGCAGCGGGCGGAGGAGCACTTGCAGTCGGCCAATACGCCGGAAGAGGTGACCCGCGCGGAAAATGCTTTGCACCGCGCCGAAGCCCGCCTGCACGTGGCCGAAGGCAAGTAACAGCTCTTTTGCGGGACCCGATTTCCAGAGGCGGCTGCGTTTCGCGCAGCCGCCTTTTGCTGTCTGCGCAGGATCCCAGACAAAATCAGAAGACGGGGATCTTTACGGTTGGGGCGCGGCCTTTTCTTCCCGCACCTCGAAGCGCACCACGGTCAGGCGAATCGGGCCGTTGTCGGCGTTGATGAAGCGAATCTTTCTGCCCGGGTCGATCCAGGTCACGTCTGCTGCGGATTTTCGTACCCGGTGATACTCCCCCGACTTCAAATCGACGTCCGTGACCGGGATCCATAACTCGGCGGCAGGTTTTTCCGGGGCTTCCAGCGGATCGCCGGGAAGCAGTTGCACGTCGATGGCGGTGGCCGCTCCAAACGAAATGGAGTTGGCAAATTTTGCGTGCGGATCGACCGGCGGCCGCAGCACGCTGTCGCCGTAATCGTAGCCGCCCAAGCCGGGTTGGTAGCCGTAGGTGGAGTCATTCGCATCGAGAAACTCGACCACCACGCCGCGGTAGGTGCTATTGCGATCATTGCGCACCCCGAGGGCGCGGCCTGCGTAGAAGAAACGGACGTCGCCTTGGAATAGCTGGTAGCTCTGCACCGCCGAACGGCCTTCCCGCCAGATGACCAGTTCGCAGTCCTGCAAGGTGACCAGCATGAAGCTGTGCTCCCGGCGCACGAAGGCCTGCTCGCCTGGCTTGAGGCGCACGCCAAAAACGCGCACTTGCTCGTTTTGCAGGAGCAGGCTGTGGTGCGCTTCAGAAGTGATGTCGGCGGGCGTTTGCGCCAGCGCTGCAGTGGCAAGCAAGAGGGAAAAGATGAATAGTGCGGCTTTCATGAACAACGCCTCACCCCTGATTCTAGCCGGGTCCCCCACTAAAATCATGGACCCGGAACAGCACGGAAGTCACCGTAGTTCGGATCGGGGAGCGAAGCATGGCTACTTGGAATTCGGCTTCTCCGCCCGCCCCAGGCAGCCGGCCCGGAAGGAGCGGTCGTCGAGCCGGTGCAGGCGCTGGCTCATGCCGGGCCGGAGCAACTTGAAGTGGCGGATGGTGAACAGATATTCAGCGACGAACCACAGCGGGTTTTCCGTGGTCATCCAGTCCAGGTGGTCGAAGCGGGACATGTGCACGGGATTGGAGAAGGTGCGCAGGGTACGCTCGCGCCGCAGGTTGAAATAAACCTCAAAGTAGCTCAGGGCCAGTTCGCGCAGGGAACGGTAGACCGGCTCCCGGTAGCGGCAGCCGGTGTAATTGGATTTGGCGATCGCGCCCCAATGCCCGTCCTGCCGGTAAATGGCGACCACATGATCGGTGTCGTTCTCCGCTTCCAGGTCGAAGATCAGCGGCTTGTAGCCGTTCACCCGCAGCGCGGCGGCCGCCAGCATGGCCCCTTCAAAACAGTGCGAGGTGTTCTCGCGCAAAACCACCCGCGGCGACCAGCCGGTGTCGGCCAGGTGATAGGGCATGTCGTCGAGAAACTTCTGGATGCCGTAAGGATTTTTCAGGCCGCGCAGTTTGCGCAGCTCTTTGGGAGTGAAGCCGAAGTGATCAGGTTTCATGGAAGGACGAATCCGTATTGTACGCAGGCCATGTGCTAAACAGAAGGGCTAAACAGCCGGCCCAGTTCTTGAGGATGGTCCACGGCTACGTCCGGCGGGGCATGGCGCAGGGTGTGCGGCGCGAAGCCATAAGTCACCCCGCACGTCCACAGGCCGGCGTTTTTGCCGGTGGTGACGTCGACCGCGGAGTCGCCCACCATCAAGGTTGCTTCGGGAGACACATCGGCTTCGCGCAATAGGGCGCGCGCGCCCTCCGGATCGGGCTTCTTGGTGGCGAAGCTGTTTCCGCCATAGACCTGCAAAAAGAACTCACCCAGTCCGAGCGCTTCCACAATGGCGCGAGACGGGTTCACCGGCTTATTGGAGAGAACGGCCATTTTACGAATGTGCCCGTTGGCGGCGCGAATGGTGGTCAGCGCCTCCTTGATGCCTTCGTAGAGGTGGGTATGGTCCAGCTTGTGTTCGCGATAGTACGAAAGGAAGAATTCCAGCCCCTGGTCCACCAGAGCCTGGGGAACGCTTGCCTCATTGCCGAGGTCGCTGCCCAGGGCGCGGCGGATCAGCGTGGGAGCGCCGTCCCCCACATAGCTGGCAATCACATCTTCCGGCAGCTCGGGCAAGCGCATGAAGCGCAGGGTGGCATTGACCGAGTGCACCAGGTCGAGCCGGGAATCAATCAACGTGCCGTCGAGATCGAAAATAAGGAATTGAACCTGGCGCGGATCGAATTGGCGGTGAAACTGGATCATGCAGGCATATCTAGGATAGCAGCTTGGAGGCTTGGGCCGATGGCTGATGGCCGCTAGCCGTTCGCTTGGCCCCGAGTGGAAAGGTGTTTGATGAGCCAACGGCCAATGGCTAACGGCTAATGGCCATAAGCCTAACAGCTTCCAGGCAAAGGCATTTTCCATGTTTGCCAACGCTGGCGAAAGATTTACAATGCCTGAGCGGTCCTCTAACTTGCGGGAGCAGGAATTTTGGATGGCGACGACCAAGACGGACCCCAAACTGGCCGCGAAGGCTCGTAAGAATTTTGAGGGCCTGACTCGCGAACAATTCATTGACGCCTACCGGCACATGTACACTTCCCGCCGGGTAGACGACCGGGAAATTCTCCTCAAACGCCAGCAAAAAATCTTCTTCCAGATTTCCGGCGCCGGCCATGAAGCCATCGGAGTGGCTGCGGGCATGGCGCTGAAGCCCGGCTACGACTGGTTCTTCCCCTATTATCGCGATCGCGCCCTCTGTCTGGCCCTGGGCGCCACCCCGGAGGACATGTTGCTGCAAGGTGTAGGCGCTGCCGAAGACCCCAGCTCGGGCGGCCGCCAGATGCCTTCGCACTGGAGCTATCCCGATCTGCACATTGTGACCCAGTCCTCCTGCACCGGCACGCAGGTGTTGCATGCGGTGGGCTGTGGGGAGGTGGCGCGATACGGCCTGGCCCATCCCCGGGCCACCTCGGTGGGCAACGGAGACTATCGTCAGTTCAAGGAAGTGGCCTTCCACGAAGACGAAGTGACCTATGTGTCCATTGGGGAAGGCACGACCAGTGAGGGCGAAGTATGGGAAGGGCTGAACAGCGCCTCCATCCGCAAGCTGCCGGTCGTGTTCGTGGTGGAAGACAACGGCTATGCCATCTCCGTGCCGGTAGAGGTGCAGACGGCGGGCGGCAACATTTCGCGTCTGGTGGCCGGGTTCCCCAATTTTCACTTTGAAGAAGTCGACGGCACGGACTTCCTCGCCGCCTATGGCGCGATGGCGCGTGCGGTAAAGCACTGCCGGTCCGGACATGGCCCCGCCTTTGTGCACGCGCACGTTATCCGTCCCTACTCGCACTCCCTGTCCGATGATGAGCGGGCCTACCGCCCTGAGGTGGAACGGCAGCGCGACGCGGCGCGCGATCCTGTGCCGCGCATGCAGATGTTCCTGATTCGCGAAGGCATTCTGGACGAAAAGGGCATCAATCAGCTGGAGAAGCAGGTCGACGAGGATTTGCAGTCGGCCACCGACCGCGTGCTGGCGGCGGTGCCGCCCGCGCCCGAGACGGTCACGCAATATGTGTATTCTCCGCATCTCGACCCGGCCTCCCCGGCATTTGAAACGCAGCCCCAGGCGGTGCTCGAAGCGCCGGCCAATCCTGACCACAAGAAAAATCATGGTCACGCCAAAACCATGGCGGACCTGATCAATGCGACGCTGAGAGATGAAATGCGGCGCGACGAGCGGGTTGTGGTGTTTGGCGAAGATGTGGCCGATTGCAGCCGCGAAGAATATCTGAAGCAGAAGCTGGTGAAGGGCAAAGGCGGGGTTTTCAAGCTCACCGCCGGCCTGCAATCGGAGTTCGGCTCCGAGCGCGTCTTCAATTCTCCCATTGCCGAGGCCAATATCGTGGGCCGCGCGGTCGGCATGGCGGTGCGCGGCCTGAAGCCGGTGGTCGAAATCCAGTTCTTTGACTACATCTGGCCGGCCATGATGCAACTGCGCAATGAGCTGCCGCTGGTGCGCTGGCGCTCGAACAACGGATTTTCCGCGCCCTGCGTGGTGCGGGTGGCGATTGGCGGCTACCTGACCGGCGGCGCGATTTACCACTCCCAGTGCGGAGAAAGCATTTTTACCCACATTCCGGGATTGCGCGTGGTTTTTCCTTCGAATGCTCTGGATGCGGCGGGGCTGTTGCGTACCGCCATCCGTTGTGACGATCCGGTGCTGTTTCTGGAGCACAAGCGGCTCTATCGCGAGACCTTTGGGCGCGCGCCGTATCCCGGGCCGGAGTACATGATCCCGTTTGGCAAGGCGAAAATTGTGCAGCCGGGAACCGACCTCACCGTCATTACTTATGGCGCGGTGGTGCCGCGCGCTCTACAGGCGGCGCAGAAGCTGGAGCGCGAGCAGGGAATTCACGCGGAGCTGATCGACCTGCGCTGTTTGAGCCCGTATGACTGGGAAGCCATCGCCGCATCGGTGAAGAAGACCAGCCGGGTGATTGTGGCCTATGAAGATGCGCAAAGTTGGGGCTACGGCGCGGAGATTGCGGCGCGCATTGCCGGCGATCTTTTTGAGCATCTGGACGCGCCGGTGAAGCGGGTGGCCGCGCAGGACACCTTTGTGGCCTATCAGCCGATCCTGGAAAACGCTATCCTGCCGCAGACCGCCGACCTGTACCGTGCGATGAAAGAATTGGCCGAGTACTAAGGCAGCCGTTTGTCGTCGGTCGTTGGTCAATGTTCGGTGGCCAATGAGTGATATGCCTGGATTGTCCGGCACGATCTCTATTCTGGCCACTATTCGCGATCCCGCAACGTAGTCTCTGCTGTTCACGCCATAAAGCCCTCGACCATTGTCCGGGAGAGTGATAGACTCCGCGCTTCCGGGGCCCTTGTGCTGTTCAGGAGGCACAATGCTAAGGCGTGTAGCGTTTGTCACCCTGCTGTTTTCGCTGGGTATCTGCGGTTTCGCGCAAACCAAATCTGCATCTTCTCCTGCTTCCCCATCCATAGCCGCAAGTAGCGCGAAAGACAATGCTGAGGCGGGCCGTCTGCCGGTGAAGCGCGTAGTCCTGTACAAGAATGGCGTCGGCTACTTTGAGCACACGGCGCGGGTACACGGCACGCAGGACCTGAATATTGACTTCACCACTTCTCAGCTGAACGACGTGCTGAAGTCGCTGACTGCGGTGGACATGGGCGAGGGGCGCATCTCCTCGGTGCGCTACAACTCGATTGCGCCGCTGGCGGAGCGGCTGAAGTCGTTGCGCCTGCCCTTTGGCGAGCAGGTAACACGGGCGGAATTTCTGTATGCCATGCGGGGCGCGCGGGTGGAAGTGCGCAGTGGATCGAGTTCCGCAGCGGGCAAGCTGCTCAGCGTGGAATCGCTTCGCAAACAGGACGGGAAGGGCAATCTTATCGACGTGACTGCCATCTCCGTGATGACCGACGGCGGCGAGATGCGGAACTTTGAGCTGGGAGACGGGACCTCGGTCCGCCTGGCGGAGAAAGACCTGAATGAGGAGGTCAGCCGCTATCTGTCATTGATCAGCTCTTCGCGGGCGCGCGATGTGCGGCGCATGACGCTGACCGCCAGCGGCAGCGGCGACCGCGATGTGTTTGTGAGCTATATCAGCGAGGTGCCGGTGTGGAAGAGCACCTACCGCATCATCTTCCCAGAGAAAGAAGGCGAGAAGCCGCTTTTGCAAGGCTGGGCCATTGTGGACAATACCATCGGCGAAGACTGGAAGGACGTGCAGCTCTCGCTGGTGGCGGGCGCGCCGCAATCGTTTATTCAGGACATTTCCCAGCCCTTCTATGCAAGGCGTCCGGTGATTCCTCTGCCCCAGTCGGCGCTGCTGACGCCGCAGTCGCACGAGGCGACGATAGAAAGTAAGTCAGTAGAAGGTCTGGCCCTGCTGACGCCCGGAGTTCTCGGAAAGGGAATGGCAATAACATCGCTCGAGGGAACAGTGAAAGATCAGACAGGCGCAACGATTTCCGGTGCGCGTGTGACAGTTCGAAATGAGGAAACCGGAGCATCTCAAGTCAGTACGACAGACGCCCATGGACACTACCGTTTAGATAATATTCAGGCTGGGAATTCGGCATTATTTGTGAATGCACCCGGATTTAGCCGGTTCGAATTGACCAATTTTTATCTGGGGGTTGGACGTTCGAATGAAATTGACGCAACGCTTCAGGTGGGGAATGTTTCTGAGGCGGTTACAGTGAACGGCGCACCAGTAACACTGAATACAGAGTCTGCTTCCGTGAGTGCCTTGGCGTCTAGACAGGGGGCTGAAGCTGAAGGAAAGTCGGCGGGTGACTTTTTTCTCTACGATGTGAAGCAGAAAATCACGATTGGAAGAAACCAATCGGCTCTGGTGCCGATTTTGCATTCCCATATTGAGGCGGAGAAAGTCACTATATGGGAGGAGAATTCGCCTCCGCTTCGGGCCCTTTGGATCAAGAACACCAGCGGCCAGGTACTGGATGCCGGCACTTTCAATGTACTGCAAGCGGACCAGTTTGCCGGGGAGGGCGTAATGGACGCAATCCATCCCGATGAGCGCCGGTTGCTTTCCTACGCTGCCGATCCTTCCATTCAAGTGAAGTATCAAACGGAATCCAGTGAAAAGCCGTATAGCCGCGTCAAAATCGCCAAAGGTGTTCTCATTGCAATGAGCGAGGAGCATTCTGTTAAGAAATACAAAGTCCATAATGCGGACAGCAGTTCTCGTCAGGTGATTGTGGAATATCCTGCAGAAGACAATTGGAGTCTCACCAAGGAGACACAGAAGCCAGAGGAGTCTACAGCATCATTTCACCGCTTCCGTGTGGTTGTGGAGGCTGGAAAGACCAGCGAGTTAACGGTTGAGTCGGTGCATCCTCAAGAAGCCAGGTTCGAATTGGATGATCTCGATTCTGACCAAGTCAAGCTTCTCGCCGAACAAAAGCGGGTCACGCCCGCCATGCAGCAGGCCTTTGATCGCATCCTGGCGCGGAAGAACAAGGTCGATGAACTGGACAGCCAGTTAGCGCAGCGTAAGCAGGAAAACGATCAGATCGCAGCAGATCAGAATCGTATCCGGGAAAATATGAAAGCGCTCAAAGGCAGCGCGGAAGAACGTGCGCTGGTGCAGCGCTATACTAAGCAACTCGACGCGCAGGAAGACCGGCTGTCGGCCATCCGCAAAGAGACGGAAGATTTGCGGGCCCGAAAGAACCAAGCCTCGGATGAGCTGACCCGCATGGTGCTGGAGATCAATATGGACGAGAGCTTCTGATGGAAGGCGCCATTTCCCCGCTGTCCCGTGTTCCTCGCCCTCATGCGGCACCGCTGCTTTTTCTGGCCAGTGCGGCCGCGTTGTTTTTCGAACTGGTGGTCATCCGCTACCTGGGCTCGGAGATCCGGGTCTTTGCCTATCTCAAAAACGTGGCGTTGATCGCCAGTTTCTTCGGCATTGGCCTGGGCATGATGCTGGGTACTCCGACCACCCGCAACCGGCGGGCATTTGGCGTCCTGGTGGCGATGCTGTTTCTATTGATTGCCAACGCCTTCTTCCTGCGGTTGACCCACTTGCCCATGCCCTCAGCGGACTACTGGCAGTTCAGTTTTGGGCAGGTGTCGGCCCTGGCTGGAGCGATCTATGTGGTCAGCGTGCTGGCCTTTGTCGGCTTGATCGTGGGCATCTTTCTGGTGCTGGGCGGTTTCGTCGGCGAGTATCTGCGGGAACTGCCCCAACTCCAGGGATACGGGATCAATCTGCTGGGCAGCCTGGCGGGCATACTTCTGTTTACGCTCCTGTGCTTCCTCTATCTGCCGCCCTGGGTTTGGCTGCTGATCGGGTTTCTGCTACTGCTGCCCTTTTTTACGCACGACAGGAAGACCCTGGTGATCTTTGCTCTGGTGGTGGCGGCCGTGGGTCTGCCGCGACCGCAAGCCATGTGGTCTCCTTACTACCGGATTGCGCTGACGCCCTTTTCCGTTCCAGCGGGTTGGACGAAGTCTCCCGGATTCGTACTCAGCGTGAACTACGATTATTTCCAGAAAGCTTTGGACCTATCGCCGGAGTTTGTGCAGCACAATCCCGGCGTGGAGCCGCATCACTCGGCCCTGGGGTACTACGACCTGCCTTATCGCATGGTCTCCGCGCCGGAGAACGTCCTGATTGTGGGGGCTGGCACGGGAAATGACGTGGCGGCTGCCTTGCGGCACAACGCGCAACACGTCGACGCGGTGGAAATCGATCCGCTGATTATTCAACTGGGACGGCAATTTCATCCCGAGCATCCTTATGCCTCGCCCCGGGTCACGGTGCACAATGATGACGCGCGCGCTTTTTTCAAGAAGACCACAAATTCGTACGATCTGATCATCTTCGGCTATCTCGACTCGCACACCATGTTGAGCAGCTACTCCTCGGTGCGACTGGAGAACAATGTCTACACCCTGCAAAGCCTGCAGGAAGCTCGCCACCTGCTGCGGCCTCACGGGACCATGATGCTGGCCTTCGCCAGCGGGCGGACGTTCGTCTCCGAGCGCATTTACGCCATGTTGGAAACCGTGTTTGGCAGGCCGCCGCTGGCTTATGAGACCAACTACGATGGTCCGGGAGTGGCCTTTGTGGAAAGAGAAACGACGCCCCCCGAGCTTCTGACAGGGCTGAAGGAAGTCAGCCAGCGCTTGCGGGCCCCGGAACACCCAGTCATCTTGGCCACCGATCAATGGCCGTTTCTGTTCCTGGTGCGGAAGCGGATGCCAATCGCCGTGGCCATCGTGCTGGCGGCCTTCCTGAGTCTGGCTGCTTTGGCTTGCCGCCGTCTGTTCAAGTTGCAGACCTTGGTGCAGGGAGAGTTGCTGCACATGTTCTTTCTAGGGGCGGGATTCCTGTTGCTCGAGACCAAAGGCATCACTGAGCTCTCGCTGGTGTTTGGAGGCACCTGGATCACCAACACCATCGTGATCGCAGCGTTTCTGGTTATGGCCATGGCGGCCAATACGCTGGTCATGTTCTACGCGGTGTCCCGTCCGGTGGCCTATTTGCTGTTGTTTGCGGCCCTGGGATTGGTTGGCTTCTTCCCCTACTCCCGGTTGGACGGTCTGGCCAGCGTTCCCAAAGTCCTGGCAGCCGGGCTGCTGACGGCGCTGCCGGTATTCTTCTCCGGGCTGATATTTTCGCGCAGCTTCCGTTCCTGTGCCGACCCCGGCCAGGCCCTGGGCATGAATTTGCTCGGCGCCGTCGTCGGCGGTGCGCTGGAAAGTCTGGTCATGATCGGGGGTACGCCGGTCTTGGGGGTACTCGCGATCCTCCTATACGTTGGTTCGGCGCTGGCCCTGATCAGGCATGGGAAAGCGCCGGCGATGCGCGAGGCCTTGACGACAGCGTGAAGTCTCTCGTTGTCTCTTGAAGAAGCAGACCGCGCAGGGGGAGGCCGTCCCACGTGGTTCCGGTGCATTACACTATCCTTGCATGGCTCTAAAGGTAACTCGGCTGCGGCGTTGGTTCGCGGTGGGCGCGATCCTGGTGGTCGCGGTCGTGGTGGGGGCCTATTTCTTAGCAAAAAGGCATCTGGAGAGCACACTCAACAAAGTGCCGGAAAAAATCGGCATTGAAATTCAGCAGAGCGCGCAGGGATTTACCGTTTCCAAATCGGAGGCCGGGCGCACCATCTTCAAAATCCAGGCCAGCAAGGTGGTGCAGTACAAACTGGGCGGCCGCGCCGAGCTGCATGATGTGAACATCACCATCTACGGCAAAGACGCCAATCGCTTCGACCAGATCTACGGTAAGGATTTTGAATATGATCCGCAGTCCGGGGATGTGACCGCGCAGGGGGAAGTGCAGATCGACCTGGAACCCAACCCTGGCGGCGGAAGCAGCCCCGATCAGGCCCCGCCCAAGGAACTTCGAGACCCCCTCCACTTTAAGACCAGCGGCATGGTGTTCAATCAGAAGACCGGAAATGCCCATACCAAGGAGCGCGTGGAGTTTCAGGTGCCGCAGGCCGGCGGGTCCGCGGTGGGTGTGACCTACGATGCCAGGAAGCGGGTGCTGACTCTGCAGTCGCAGGTGGAAGTACAGTTTCACGGCCCGGCGCCCATGACCTTGACGGCGGCGCGCGGCACCATTACCAAAGAGCCGCAGATGGCCGTGCTGGAACAACCGCAGGTCGTAAGCGGTTCCCGCCGTACGCGCGCCGACAAAGCCACACTTTTTTTACGTCCTGACAACAAAATTGAGCGCGTGCTGGCCGAAGGCAAGGTTGAGATGGAGGCCGGCGGCGAACAATCCGGGGAAGTGAAGGCCCAGGAGCTGGAACTTGTGCTCAGCGAGCAAGCCACGTTGCGCCGCGCTACCTTCTCCGGCGATGTGCGCATGCAAGTCCAGGGTGAGCAACCCATGCAAGGCTCGGCCGGCCGTGTGCAGATGACCTTCCGCGGCAAGAACGAGCTGGTCAACGTTCACACCCAGGACAACGTGAAGATCTGGCAGCGGCAGACGGCGGCCTCCACCTCTAACACGTCCGCAGGGGAGCAGGACATGGAATTGACCGCCCCCGCCATGGATTTCCAGGTTGCCGGTGGCCATCGTTTGCGGAGCGCGGAAACCTCGGGCCCGCCGCAGCTGGCGATTCGCTCCGTTGCCCAAAAGGGAGAGCAGACCCTGGTGGCGGCCGGCAAATTCTCCGCGCAGTTTGATAAAGCCGGAAAATTGGTCGCGGTCCACGGGGCCCCCGATGCTCGCATCGTGAACAGCAGTCCGGGGCAGCCGGAGCGTGTGAGCACCAGCGAGTTCGTGGATGCGGCGTTCACTCCCGGCAAGGGCATCGGCTCCATTACCCAGCAGGGGAAGGTCGCTTATGTTGACGGGGAACGCAAAGCCTGGGGCGACCGTGCGCGCTACACTCCCGCCGATCATGTGCTGGTCCTGAGCGGATCGCCGCGGGTAGTGGACGGCGGCATGACCACCACGGCGCGCAGCATGCGGCTGAACCGCCTGACCGGGGATGCGTTGGCGGATGGAGATGTGAAGAGCACATACAGCGAGCTGAAGGCGCAGCCGAATGGGGCGCTGCTGGCTTCCGCTTCGCCTATCCACGTGACCGCGCGCAGCATGACCGCGCATAAGACTCCGTCGGTGGCTCTGTACACCGGAGGGGCGCGCATCTGGCAGGATGCCAACGTCGTGGAAGCGCCATCCATTGAGTTTGATCGCGGGCAACGCACCATCCAGGCCAAGGCCGATGCTGGGCAGAGGGTTTCTATGGTCCTGGTGCAGATCGACAAGAAAGGGAAGATCACGCCGGTAGCGGTCACCGCTTCGCAGCTGACCTACAGCGATGGCGACCGCAAGGCGCACTTGCAGGGGGATGTGGTTGCGAAGGGCGGAGACCTGGTGATTTCCGCCGCCGCCATGGACGTGTTCTTTCATCCCCGGGGGGGGGAATCCGGGAACCAGACGAGTGCGGGACGCATCGACCGCATCGTGGCCCAACAAAATGTGGTGATCACGCAGCCCCGGCGCCGGGCCGTCGGGGAGGAGCTTGTCTATACAGCCGAGGATGACAAGTTTGTCCTCAGCGGCGGAACGCCTAGCATTTTTGATGCCGAACTTGGCAAGATTACCGGGGTTTCGTTGACTTTCTTTAGGGCCGATGATAGGGTGCTGGTGGAAGGGAATCAGACGTCCCCCACCGTCACCCGCACGCGAGTGGCACGATAAATGCGTACGCTGGCCACCGACGAAATCGGCAAATCCTATCGCGGCCGCCGGGTTGTAAATGGGGTCAGCCTCCGGGTCGGTCAGGGCGAAGTTGTTGGATTGCTTGGACCTAACGGCGCGGGCAAGACCACTACCTTCTACAGCATTGTGGGCCTGATCCCCCCTGATACGGGCCGGGTGCTCCTTGATAGCGAGGACATCACCGACGTCCCCATGTACCTGCGGGCGCGGCAATACGGCATCAGTTACCTTCCCCAGGAAGCTTCGGTATTCCGGAAGCTGACGGTAGAGGAAAACATTCTGGCGGTCCTGGAAGCCCAGCCCATCTCCTGGCATGAACGGCGGGAGAAGATGGAGACCCTAATCGACCAGCTGGGGCTGGAGCATATCCGGCGGAACCGGGGGTATGCGCTGTCCGGGGGGGAGCGTCGCCGGGTGGAGATCGCCCGGGCCCTGTGCATCAACCCGACCTTCATCCTGCTGGATGAGCCGTTTTCTGGGATTGACCCCATCGCCGTGCTGGATTTGCAGAAGATCATCGGCGAGGTCAAGGCCAGCGGAATTGGAGTTTTGATCACGGACCATAACGTCCGGGAGACGCTTTCGGTCACCGACCGGGCGTACATCATTAACGAGGGCAGGATTTTCCGCCAGGGAACGCCCGAGCAGTTGGGCAGCGATCCCGAAGTCCGGCGGGTGTATCTGGGCGAGAGTTTCTCGCTGGTGTAAGAGCAGTCGGTGGTCTTTCGTCGTTGGGCACGCCGAACCGCCAACGACCAAAGACGAACGGCTAACGACCAAGGACGAACGAGCGAGCATGGTATTACTGCAACCCAAGCTGCACCTGAAAGTTTCCCAACGGCAGATCCTGACGCCAGGACTGGTGCAGATGGTGAGTGTGCTTGCGCTCAACAAACTTGAGCTCAAGGACATGATCAATTCGGAGATGGTGGAGAACCCGGTTCTGGAAGAGCTGGAAGACACCGTTCCCCTGCTGGACGATGTCAGCCGCAAGGAAGAAGAGCGCGACCAGCCGGCCGCCGCGGAAGAGAACCCCATCACCGCGGATGAGAAGAAGGACCCCTTCGAAGAGATTGATTTCGGCTCGTTTTTCCAGGATTACCTTGATCCCGGGTACCGCACCCATAGCGAGATGGAGGACATTGAGCGTCCTTCTTTTGAAAATTTCCTCTCAAAACCCAGCAATCTGACCGACCACCTGAGCTGGCAATTGGGTTCGCTCTCGATTCGTCCGGAAGTGCGTGAGGCGGCGGACCTGATCGTCGGTAACCTCAACGAAGACGGCTACCTCATCGCCAGTGACGAGGAATTGATGGGGACCACCGCCCCGGCCACGCCGGAGATGGACGCGGTCATGGCGGAGAACGTCTTCAAAGAAGCGGCAGCGTTGGGATTGGGAGAGTCTGCCCATGCTGATTTAAGTGCGGAGGACGAGGCAGAAGCAGGACCTTCCGCGCCGGATGCCGGCCTGGCGCAGAGTTCCTGGGAGAGTTCCGCGACGAGTGTGAATTACGGAGCCAGCACGGTAAGCGCGGCAGCGGCAGTGGCCCCAGCGCCGGCGCTCCCGACACCGCAGGCCTCGGTCCCAGCGCCTCCGGTCGTGGCGCGGCCGGCCTTTCAGCCTACATTTTCGCTGGCCGATTTGCATGAGGCCTTAGAAGTCGTGCGGCAACTGGATCCCCCCGGCGTAGCCTGCCGTGACCTGCGAGAGTGCCTGCTCTATCAGCTGCGTTACCACCAGCAGCAGCTTGCCATCCACAAGAACGGCAATGGAGAAGCTACGGCGCAATTGTTGAACGATGCCACCGTGGTGGTGGACCAGCACTTGCGCGCCGTGACCAATAAGCAGTTCAAAGAGATTTCCCGCGCCATGGGGCGGCCGGTCGAGGCCATTCAGGCGGCCCTCGACTATGTGCGCACCCTCGATCCGCGGCCCGGCCTGCGTTACAACAAGGTGCAGGCCCGCCTGATTGAGCCGGACGTCGCCTTCGTCAAGCACGGCGACGAGTGGCTGGTGGTGATGAACGAAGAGGATGTGCCGCAGCTTCGTCTGAACCCCGCCTACAAGCGCCTGCTGTCCAAGGAAAGCAACGACAAAGACACGCGCAATTATGTGAAAGAGCGCTACAAGAGCGCCATGCAGCTCATCAAAAACATCGAGCAGCGCAAGCAGACCATCACCAAAGTCTGCTACTGCATTCTGGCGCGCCAGCAGGATTTCCTCGAAAAAGGCATTGATCAGCTCAAACCCATGATGATCAAGGAGGTGGCCGAAGAAATCGGCGTGCATCCCTCCACCGTGAGTCGAGCGGTGGCGAACAAATATGCCCACACGCCGCAGGGCGTGTTCGAGCTGCGCTACTTCTTCAGCGAAAGCGTCAACGGCCCGGAAGGCGGCAATACTTCGCTGCTCATCCTCAAGCGCCGGGTCAAGAAGCTTATCGAGGAAGAAGACCCTTCCCGTCCGCTGACCGACGAACAAATCACTCGCCTGCTGCAATCCCAGGGCATCCAGGTGACGCGCCGGACGGTGGCCAAATACCGGGAAGACATGCGTATTCCGAGCACCCACCAGCGGAGAGTTAAAAAAACCTAGCGCCGGCTGAAGCCGGCCGAACATGGCGACTGTAGTTCCTCAGGTTGTGCAAGCTGAACCCAGGAGGGCGCTCATGAACGTGGAATACACCGGCAGGCAATACGACATCACTCCCATCATCCGCAAAGAAGTAGAAACCGGCCTTAGCAAGATCCGCAAAATTCTGGGCGACAAATTCAACAGCAAAGTCATTCTGGCCGTGGAAAAGCACCGCCACAAGGCGGAAATCACCATCAGTCCGCGTAACGGCCCGCTGGTCGGCCTGGCCCAGGCCAGCACTATGAAATCGGCGATCAATGAGGCCCTGGACCACCTGGAAAAGCAGGCCGTGCGCTACAAGAAGCGCGGCGTCTCCAAGAAGCGTCATGAGCGCAAAAAGTGGAATGGCAAGAGCACTTCCGAAGAGGTGCACATGGCGGTGGGCCTGACCCAGGCCACGGCCGTCGAAGTCCTGGTACATAAATTTCCTCTGGTTTCCAAGACGACCGAGGTCCACCTGGTCCGCTCCGAGGATTGCGTGGCCTTACGCCCCATGACCCTGGAAGAGGCCATCAAAGAGGCCCACTTTCGCGACCGGGATGTGTTTGTATTTCGCAATCCGGAGGGCGCGGTCATGGTGCTGCACCGCACCCGGGAGGGGAAGCTGGAGTTAATCGAAGCGCCGTAATGTGGGAAATCGGGAGGCGTGGCCCAGCCACGCCTCCGCTCCACCGCAGCTACGCGTCGCGGTGGACGGTGTCCATGGAAAACGCCGGCAGGCAGACCGCGATGTACTCCGCGCCGCCTTCCTGCGGAGTCAAATACTGCACCCACTCGCCACGGTGCGCGATGACGGCCTGTCCGGCGGCTACCTCCATCTCTCCGCCTTGATGGCGCACCCGCAGCGTTCCCTTTAAGACAATGGTGAATTCATCGAACTCGGGCGTCTGTCCCGGCTCTTCCCAGCCCTGCGGGCTACGCATGTGGGCGACGCTGGCCGAGGCGGTCTGGCTGTTGACCCGGCCAATGTATTCGTCGATGAGTTTGGGTTTGTTTCCGGCGGCTTGAATGCGAGTGGGCTGGGCGATCAGGGTCGGCATGGCGGTTTCGCAACGCACCCTACTGTAGCAGAAAGCAGACCGCGTGCCCGACCCTGCGCCGTTGGATTCAGTCCGGTTTACCGCAAAGTGCCGGCGCCGTGGGAAAGGGTGCGGACTTTTTCCGCCTGGGAAGCCGCCAGGGACTCCAACGCCGGGTAGGACTTGGGCGCCGTCATGGTGCGTTCCCCGGGAAGCGCGCCGGACTGGATGGCGTGAAATAGCATCTCCATAGCTTGTCCGGTGTTGGGGGGCACCACCACGGTGGCCGCCAGTAGGCCGCTGCGCACCCAGGCCTGGCCGGTTTTGGGCATGCCGTCCACGCCCAGAAAGGGCAAGCTTAGCCAGCGGTCCCGCGCCGCATTGTCGGGAAGTTCCTGAAAAGCCTTTTTGGCGCCCACCGCCATAGCGTCGTCCTGCGCGGCGACCACGTCGATATGCATCTGGTGCGAAGTGGAAAGGCGCAGCCAGGAACTCACCGCCCGGTAGGAGCTGGCTTCCGTCCATTGCCCTTTGATCACTTTTACCTGCACATTGGCCGGCTTGGTTTCGTACATGCCGGTGGTGCGTTGTTTGGCGGCCAGACTCTCCGAGGGGCCTTGCACGTACAGCACAGATCCACCTTTGGGCAATAGGGAGGCGAATTGCCGCCCTTGAATGCGCCCGATCTCTTCATGGTCCGAGGTCACGGCAAATACCGGTACGCGGAAGGCATGTCGCAGTTCCGTGATGTAATCCGTGTCCCGGTTCAATACCACCCAACCAATGCCGGCGGAGACCGCGGCCCGCGCCACCTGCGGCAGCGCCGTGCCCCCGACCGGTTCAAAAATAATGCCGTCGGGATGAGAATCTGCGCGCGATTGAATGATCTTGAGCAGTTGCTGGCTTTGCAACACGCTGTCGTTGTCTGCGTAGACGATCTGCAGGTCAACGCCTAGCTTGCGCGCGGTCTCTTCTGCGGCCGCCGCCTGTTCCATCTGGTAGTCATTATCATTTGTGGTGAGAGAGACCACAAATTTGAGCTTTTTCATGGTGCATCCTATTTCAGGCGCATCATACTCCACTTTTGGGCGTTTCCGCGGTTACCGGAGTCACTTGCGGTGTAAGAATGCTAGAATGCGCGCGTTAGCAGAAAGCTGAGGAGGAGAACCATGCGGAAAGTATTGATCATCCTGGGGATCCTTGGGCTTGGGTGGACTACGGCGTGGGGGCAATCGACCCTTTCCGTACATTGGGAGGAACTCACGGCGGGTGACTTCCGGACGGCGATGCAGCAGTCCCAGGGGACCTGTATGTTGCCCTTTGGGATTCTGGAGAAGCATGGTCCCCATCTCCCGATTGGCACAGACCTGCTCGACGTGCGTCATGCCGCGCTGGCGGCCGCGCAGAAAGAATATGCGGTCGTATTCCCGGAGTATTATTTCGGGCAAATTTTTGAGGCGCGCCAGGAACCGGGCACGGTCGCCTACAGTGCGCACCTGCAACTGGAACTCTTGCAGGAAACTACCGACGAAATGGCGCGCAACGGCTGCAAAAAAGTCATCATCGTGAATGGCCACGGCGGCAATGAAAACCTGCTGCCCTTCTTCGCCCAGACGCAATTGGAAAAGCCACGCGATTACGTGGTGTACATTCTGGGGCTGGTTTCTCCTCCGGCGGGCGGCCCGCCCAAGAAAACTTCCATGGACATGCACGCGGGAGAGGCGGAAACGGCCAACATGCTGGTGGCGCGTCCGGACCTGGTGCACATGGATCGGGCGAAGAACGAATCGGGCGCGGACCAGGCCCGGCTCAAGCTGCCGGACACGCTCTATACCGCCATCTGGTGGTATGCGCGTTTCCCCAATCATTATTCCGGGGACGGTTCGGTGGCGACCCGGGAGCTGGGCGATTACGACATGAACGCCTGGATTACCGCGATTGTCGAGGCGACGCGCGCGGTCAAGGCTGACCAGAGCAGCCTGGCCCTGCAGAACGAGTACTTCGAGAAGACCAGGCATCCGCTGGATACGCGGCCGTAGTTCCTTGGTACGGAGGGCGCATTCGCCCTCCGTGCTACAATCCTGCCGACTTTTGTTATGGCAACTGTTACGAGTTCGACGCCAAGCCAGCCGCTTACGCCCATAGCTCCGCCATCAGAACGCTTGCTCTCGCTCGATATCTTTCGCGGGGCAACCATTGCCGCCATGATCCTGGTGAACGATCCGGGCAATGAGAAGGCCATCTATTGGCCGCTCGATCACGCCAAGTGGAATGGCTGGACGCCCACCGACCTGATCTTTCCGTTCTTTCTCTTTATTGTGGGCGTGGCCATGGCGTTTTCCTTCCGCTCCCGCATCGCGCGGGGTGCTTCGCGCGCCCGCCTGATGGGGCATGTGTTGTGGCGGGGCGTGGTGATCTTCGGCATCGGGCTTTTTCTGAATGGCTTTCCCAATCGATATTTCCTGCACTCGCTGCGGATTTATGGTGTCCTGCAGCGGATCGCCATCTGCTATGTCATCTCAGCGGTCTTCGCCTTGTGGATGGGCAAGCGCGGGCAGATTGTGACCGTGGCAGCTTGCCTGGCCGGCTACTGGATTTTGATGCGCTATGTTCCGGTGCCGGGATTCGGCGTGCCCACGCACGACATTCCGTTGCTCGATCCCGACCGCAACCTCGTGGCTTGGCTCGACCGCAAGGTTTTGCTGGGGCACTTATATGAAGGCACGCGCGATCCGGAAGGAATTCTCAGCACCATCCCGGCTCTCGCTACGAGCCTGCTGGGCGTGTTGACCGGCGAGTGGCTACGCTCGGAGCATGATCAGAAGACGAAAGCCGCCGGCATGCTGGCCTGGGGAGTCCTGGGGCTGGCGGCTGGCGAAGCGTTCCACTTCTGGTTTCCCATCAACAAGAAATTGTGGACCAGTTCGTTTGTGCTCTTTACGGCGGGTTTCGCGCTGGTCGTTTTGGCGCTGTGCTATTGGGTGGTGGACATACAGAAACGTCGAGGCCGCTGGACCATGCCGTTCCTGGTCTTCGGGAAGAATTCCATTGCGGCTTACGTCTTTGCCGGGATGCTGGCCCACATCGTATTTCGCTTTGGCCTCAAACAACCGGATGGTCACGTCGAAACTTATGCGGACATGGTTTACAACCGCATCTTCGCGCCGCTGGCCTCGCCGGAAACTGCGTCGTTATTATTTGCGCTGGGATTTGTCTTCGTCTGCTGGCTGGCCATGTGGGTGCTGTACCGCCGGGGAATTTTCCTGAAAGTGTGAGATAGCCAAGCTACGTCTCTACATTATGTGGAAGGTTTTTGCTTTTGCGTGTCTCTCCGCCGCCAGTCTGGCGCAAACGAAACATCCAGCCACAAGATTAGCGGCCCCCATGATCCCCGCTTATGAGATCCATTTTTCACAGGATTCTGATTCTCAGGTTTCCGTCCCCTATTCGCAAGATCTCCCGGTCGTAGCTCGTTTTTTGATGAGGATGGCGCCCCCTATGCTTTCGTAGTGAATGAAAATGGAAAACAAATCTTACGATTCCGGTCCGGAACAGTAACCACGTTTGCTGCGGACAAGATGAATGACATTCCTGAGCCGCGAGTTCAGAACTATTTTGTGAGTGGGGCAGAGGTATTCCTTCTTGTGAAGGGGACCGAGAACGCGAGCAAGGGAAAAGTCGTCCTAAAAAATGAGCAAGGAGAAGCGATAGGCGAGCTCCCCCGGATCAAAGGAGAAATACGGGACTACATCGCCAGATTTTCCAAAGATGGTTCTTACAAAGGTGGTCTCAAGCTGGATTTGCCGGTTGAGCCGATACAGCTGGCAGCCTTCCCTGAAGGTGGATTTTTGATCGCGGGGATCGACAAGAACAACAAAGTGCCGAAGGTGGTTCTGCTGGATGACAGCGGGCAATTGCAGAAATTCATCGATCTGCCAAAAGACATCAGTAACAAGCCTGCTTATTCAGAAGACTATGCGCTTGCGGGCAAATCGCAGCCGGTGGATGTGGTCTCACTGTTTGCGCAGTTTATCGGCGTGAAGGATGGGATTCTTTTCGCGCGCGGTTTTGGCGCTTCTCCGATCTACAAGATTGGGCCGGGTGGGGAAGTGGAAAGCCTGAAACTGAAACTTCCCAAAGGAATGGCCATGACTGGAATGTTGCCGTCGGATGGGAGTTGGCTAATCGAACTGGGGAATGCTGACCCGGGGAAGCCCTTCTACGAATTGCAATCTTCATTGTATGAAGCTGATCCTGACTCGGGGGCGCTCTTGCGCCGTTTCTCCGTCAAAAATTCCGCCAAAGAAGGTATTGCCTGCTTTCACGACGGGAAATTTCTGGGGGTGGGGCACGTAGAAGGAAAGCTTATCCTTCTGCGTGGGGAAGTGCTTCCAGCTCAATAGTCGGTTGCGGGTCCTGATTCCAGTCCACCGGCTCGACTCGGCCCACGATCCATAGCCAGGACGCTACACCCATACCACCGACCACGGTGGCGACAACAAAGGCCCAGAAAAAGTGTCCGGTGCGGTCCACGACCCAGCCCGTAATGGACGGCGCGCTAATCCCGGCCAGGTTGCCGGCAAAGTTCTGCACCCCAACCCAGCGTCCCGCCATCTTTGGGCCGGCCATGGTTTGCGAAACGGCAAACACGTGCGGATTGTAGAAGCCGTAAAGCACGCTGGCGAGCAACATGGGGACCACGAACAAATTGCTTTGCATCACCGAGCTGAGCAGAAGCAGCGAGCACACTCCAATGGTTCCGCTGCACAGGAAGAGTTTGCGCACCAGGGTGGGGCTGCCCCCGCGAGCGATCCAGCTATCGGAAACTTTTCCGACGATGAGCGCGGAAGTCGCCATCAGCAGAAAGAAGGCGCCGCTGAGCTTTGCGGTTTCGGCCAGAGAGAAGCCCCGCGCCCGCTGCAGGTAGAACGGCAGCCAGGTGAGCAGGAAATACAGCACATAATTGCCGCTGAAGAGGCCGATGCAGGTTCCCCAGGCGGAACGTTGCCGCAGTACGGGAAGGAAGCTGGATCCGGTGGCCCGGGTGTGGGGATGCGGCTCGCGCGGCGGCATCTTCTGAAGCCATGGCCAAAGCCATAACAGGCTGACCAGGCCGAGTCCCATAAAGAATGGCCGCCATCCGAATTGGCTGATCAGCATCCCCCCGGCGAACATGGCGAAGGCGGGGCCACAGGTCTGCCCGGCAGCAATTACGGCGTTGGCCAGTCCGCGCCGATGTTCTGGAAAATGGCGGGAGAGAATGTTGGCGTACGAGGGATAGGCCACCGATTCGCCTATTCCGAGCAGCAGGCGAATCACCAGCATGGCGGCGAATCCATGGACCACGCCGGTCAGGGCGGTGGCGATGGACCAGAGGGCGAATCCCCCTGCCAAAACCCACTTCACGTCGAAGCGGTCCACCAGCCAGCCCGAGGGAATTTGGAAGAAGGCGTAGGTCAGGAAGAAGGAAGAGAGCAGGATGCCCAACTGTGACGGGCTGAGCTGGAATTCGGTTTGCACCAGCGACCCGGCGATGGAAAGGTTCCCTCGGTCCACGTAGTTGATGAATACCGAGATGGCCAGCAGGGCAAGGATTCCCCCTGAGAGGGTAGAAGGGGGAAGCGAGCAGGCAGACGACGGGGTCCTGGAATCCGGCATAGCGCCCGATGATATTGCTTGCCGGGGGCCCGGTTTGGCAAGGGGATAATTGACCCGGACTGGTCGCGGCTTACTTGTCGACGATGCGGGAAGTCATTTCCGCCGCCGGTTCGCCGCCGGCCATGGTCTGCGCCACGATCAGGCGGCGGGCTTCCGCGCGAATGTGCGGCAGTTGCAAGCCAAATAAAATCGCTCCCCCCACGCAAGCCACAGCGCCGATGGATACAGTCAGGGGCGCTCCAGCGCGGTCGGCAATGGCCCCGGCAAACAACGCGCCGAAAGGGGCCATTCCCATGAACATCATGGAATAAACGGCAATGACACGCCCGCGCAACTGGTCCGGCACCATGGCCTGGATCAGGGTATTGGAAGACGACATCTGCAACATCATGCAAAAGCCCACAGGGAGTAAGAGGGCCGCGGAAAGCCAGAAATGACGCGATAGAGAAAACAAAATCAGGCTCAGGCCAAAGCCGCCGCAGGAATAGGCCACCCAGCGTCCCAGGCCGCGCACGCCGTGGCGGGAGGCCAGGGTGAGTGCGCCGCTGAGCGCGCCCAGGCCGGTCGCGCCCATCAGAATGCCCAACTCGCGCGGGCCCCCGTGCAACACCTGGTGGGCGAAGATCGGCATCAGGACGGTGTAAGGCATGGCCACCAGGCTGACCAGACCAAGCAAGAGCAGGATATTGCGGATGGGCCTGGTGGTCTGCACGAAGCGGAAGCCTTCCAGGATGTGGTCGAGCAGGGAGCCCACCGGGGCGGTGTAAGCCGGCGGCGGCACCCGCATCAGCAGCAGACTGAGGATCACGGCCAAATAGCTGACAGCGTCGGCGAAAAAGCACCAGCCTTCGCCGATCTTGGCGATCAGCACCCCCGCAATGGCCGGGCCGATGATGCGCGCTCCATTGAACATGGAGGAGTTCAACGCGATGGCGTTCATCAGGTCTTCTTTCCCGACCATCTCCACCAGAAAGGATTGGCGGCCGGGGATATCGAAGGCGCTGACCACACCTCCCAGCGCGGCCAGCACAAAGACGTGCCAGATTTTCACCGTGTTGGTCAGGGTGAGGGCGGCCATCACCGCGCCCAGGACCATAGAGGCGACTTGCGTGGCGATGACCACGCGATGGCGGTTGTAACGATCCGCCGCAATCCCACCCAGGGGCGCCATCAGGAAAACCGGAATCTGGCTGGCAAAGCCCACCGCCCCTAAAAGCAGGGAAGAGCCGGTCAAGCGATAGACCAGCCAGGCCTCGGCGATGTTCTGCATCCAGGTGCCGATGAGGGAGATCAGCTGACCACTGACGAAAAGTTGAAAATTGCGATGGCGCAAAGCGCGCAAGGTTTCCGGGAGAAAGCTGGCGTTCTGCACGGACGGATCCGCGGTCTGGGATCGGTATCCTGAATGACTGGCCTGGCTCACACTTGCTCTATTCTATAAAGATGCAGTGCCTTTGGGGGAGTGATTCATCTCCGGCAAAACATTCTTAATACTCAGGTTTTCTCCTAGTCACTAACTTCACACTTCCGTCCGCCCGCGAGCTGGAGTAAAGTCAGCATATCTGTGTCCCCTAGAGGTGGACGCAGACGCGATGGCATGCCGTGCCCCTCAGCGGCGCTCGCCGGTTATGAGTCCCGCCACCAATAGAAGAGAGGGCATTTCGTGAGGTAGATAGCAAGAACATCGTCATCCTGCACGGAATAGGTTTGGCTCGCGGAGGATTTATGGGTGCAAGCGCAGTTCAACTGGAGCGTCGTGGGGCCCAGCGGTTTGATTTTTACCGCCCGGTTTCCCTACGCCAGCCTGCCCACGGGCTGGAAGGTTTTGGTCTGACCCACGACATGAGTGCGAGCGGCTTGTTGTTCTATACGGATTTCCATCTCGCGGAAGGCGACGCCCTGGAGATGGTGTTTGTTATGCCCTCGGAAATTACCCTGGGCGAGAATATGCGGGTGCGGGCCCGCGGCAAAGTGGTGCGCTGTTCGCCCCCTTGTCTGGGCAGCAAGTCGGAAGTTGCTGTACGCCTGGAGGGCTACGAGTTTCTGCCCGAGGAGACGGTGAATCCGGAGTATGACCGGGTCTCTGCCCTGCACGAAAGCGGAAGCGAAGATGAACCCGGCGTGATTGCCCACGTGTTTCGCCCCCGGAGCGCGGCGCTCCGCTAATTCGCCTGGAATCACCACGATTGGTTCCAGGGTCCGGTTACCCGCGGATTTCCTCCCCCTCCGCCTGTTCAAGCCTGCTGCTTAGGCTTAAAATAGACCCACGCTGCGTAGTTCTTAGACTTTCGCCTTTCGGGGGAGTTCTGGGTGGCAGGCTTGGCCATAGACCGTGGGCCTAGGGTTACCAAGGTCACTTGGCGTCAACGAGTTCCCTTCATAACATGCAGATACTAGGACGAATTCGAGGCCACAGGGAATGCCCGGCATAGCGGTTACTCTTCTCAGCGAAGACAAAGAACGGCTGGCAGTGCTGCAACAGCGGCTGGAGACCAGCCAGTTGGGCCGCACCGTGTTCAGCCATTTTAATTTTCCCAGCGGGCCTACGGATGCCGTTCTGCGGCAGATCCAGGATGTGCATTCCGAAGTGGTGCTGGTGGATATTGATCCCCGCGGCGTGCAACGGGCCATTGAGGCCATCGAAGTGATTCACAGCACGACCAGCGAGATTGTGATTTTTGCCATCGGCGAGATGAACAATCCCGCCACCATCGTCTCCGCCATGCGCGCCGGTGCGCGCGAGTATCTGGAGCGTAATGTCACGGCGGAGTCCATTGCCGATGCTTTTTCCCGCTACGCCGCCACGCGCAATAAGACACGTGGCACCTCAGGCCGGGCCCGGGTCTTCGTAGTGACCAATGCCAAAGGCGGCGCCGGCGCTACTACTGTGGCCGTGAACACCGCGATTGCCCTGCAGGAATTGCAGCAGGGGAACGTGCTCCTGGTGGATATGGCCCCGCTCGGGCACAGCTCACTGCATCTGAATGTGCGGCCTGCTTTCGGCGTAGTGGACGCGCTGCAGAACTTGCATCGTCTGGACACATCGTTGCTGGATGGCTTGATGACCCAGTGCAAAGGCGGCCTGCAATTGCTGGCCGGGCCGCAGCAACCCTATTCCGTGGCGCCCACGGCGGCGGAGATGGCCCGCCTCTTTGATCTTCTGGTGGGACACTTCCGTTATGTGGTCGTGGATTGCTCCAATCGCGTGGATGCCACCGCCCGCCTGGTGGCCGACCTGTCGAACGCCGTGCTGCTGGTGACGCAGACCGATGTGGTTTCGCTGTGGAGCGCAGGCCGCATTCGCACCTTCCTGGAAGAAGGGGCGGGACGGGACCGCGTGCGACTGGTGCTGAATCGCTATAAAAAGATCCCCGGTTTTACCGACGAAGACGTGGAAAAGGCCACCAACTGCAAACTGTTGTGGAAAGTGCCCAACAACTTCCAGTCCATCGCGCCCGCCATTGATAAAGGGATTCCCGTCGCTTTACAGGACAACCAGGATATTGGGCGGTCTTTCCGCGCCTTGGCCTTGGCCCTGGCGGAGGCGGAGACTACGCCCGACGGCGCCCTGGATTTTGCCCCTAGTCTCGGGGAAGCAGGGTCGCGCAAGAAGTCGAGTGGCCGCCTGCTGAATCTCTCCACGGCGCGCGGCCCAGTCGTCTAACTTTCAAAACCAATGGTTGCTACGGAAGTTTTTGGGAAGGCCTAGCGGGCTGCGGCCTTGCCTTCCAGCGCCTGGTAGATGGCGGGGTTGGTGCATACCTCGTAGTAGCCCCGTTCGGTCCACTGCTGCAGGGAAAAATCCTCGATATTGATCTGCGGTACGCGGGAGGCGCGCACCACGAGCTTGCGGAAGATCTCATTGCCTACCGGCACCAGAGCGCGGTAGAGCTGAAAGTTCTCATTTCCCCACAGTTGCGGCAGGTCAAGTGAGCAGGGCTCGAGGGTAATTTCCTGCTGCAGGCGGCGGAAAGCGGCCTCGCTCATGCGGATGCCGTTCAGGTTGTAGCTCATGATCAACTCATCTGGGTTTTCACTGGCCTCGGCGCTGCTGGCGGTCTGGAAGGCGTAGACGTTGAACGGACTCTTGAGCGCCTGCAGCGGTTTGCGCATGCGCTTGTTGCAGGAGGACAGGCGGTCGCTCTCATTGAGCGCATCGGAGATCATGATGCGGTCTTCGCCGTCCATCAGATACATGGGAGCGGAATCCTGGTAGGAGATGCCGACGCCCAGTTCCAGTGTGGGCAGTCCGGAGCGCTCCAAGAGCTGGTTATAACCCCGCACGATTTCGAGGATCTCTCCCGCCAGCACGCAGGCCCGCGCCACCGGCAGGCTGGATTCGCCCTCATTTTCGAACAGGGCCAGGATGAGGGCATCACCTTCCAGAAATACCTTGGAGGCACCGTATTTCGCGAGCAGCTTATTGACCGGCCCATAAAAATTGAGGCTGAAGTAAGAAGCCGGATTCATATCGCGGGCCAAAAGTGATTTCGTGAGCCGGGTAGAGTCGCGCACGTCGGCTTTGAGAATAATGTGCCGCGCCACGGTGGTCTCGCTCGGTTTTTGCTCATCGGGCAGGAGAAAGTCGTAGAGGGTCCCGTTCATCGCGGAAAGCTCGCGCATCTTGTCGTTGCCGATCAGGTTGACGCTGTCGAGCGCGCCGTTCAGCGCCTCCAGGCGGCGCAGGTCGCGATGGTAGCGCAGGAAGTCGCGCAGAAACCGTCCGGCCACCTTGGCCCGGGACGCCCCCCTGCAGTTGGAAACGCGGCCTTGCGCGGAGTGCAGGCTCTCGGCCGAGAGCTTGCCGTGGTCTTCGATCAGCTTCTCCACCCGGGCGCGCTCTTCTTTGGAAATGAGGGCGTTCTTCAACTGCTGGGCGTGGATGCGGGGTGAATATTCTGCCAGCAGCGGCACGGCTTCATAGGAAGCGATGACGTGCTCCATGAGATCTTCTTTTTCCAGGCGCTCCACCCACTCGTCGAGACGGGCCTGCTGGCCGCGGCCGGCCTTGGTCGATTCATCCGGATTGCCCGTCCCCACCAGTTCCTGGGCATTTTCCGGGGCATTGAGCCAGCCATCGAGGGCGGCTTCGTCGCCGGAGTCGGAACCCAGATCCAGAGACTGGAGGAACTCGCAAGTAATGCGGCGGACATTGGAGAAGCAATCCACGTCGCGGTCGAAGGTGCCGAGCATGACATAGTGGTCGGCATTCAAATACGTGTCGCGGCCGTCTTCGGTGAAGAGCAGCGGGTCCAGAAACAGTTTGTATTCCGCATCGCCGCGGCTGCCAAAGAAGGACTGCCGCATGCGCGCCAGGGTCTCCTTCTCAATCTCCCGCAGAGTGTGAAACAGCTCCATGCCCGCTTTGCGCAGGATGATTTTCTTGGCCACTTGAAAGCCGGCCACCCGCTCGCGATATTCCAGCGCCTTCTGCTGGCGGACGCCTTCATAGCTTTTGAGCATCATGCGGCCGCGTTCCAGGACCTGGGCAAATTGCGCCTGCAGCTCGACCCGCAAAAATTTGATGATGGCCACGCGCGCCAGCAAGTCCAGCGAGAGGTTGCCCGCGCTCTTGGCGCGATTCAGGGCGGCCACATGCAAGGCGGCCAGTAGTGGCTTCAGCTCTGTGGGCTCGGACTTGGCCTGGTCCTTCTCGCGCAGGGGGGCGAACGAGCTCACCGTGCGGTTTCGGATTTCGGCGGCCAGCAACTCTTCCATATTGCCGTGCCGCACGATGTAGCGGGCAATATGCAAGCGGGCCTGTTCGACGAATTTCGGACTCAGGTGGACGTCCGTGCGCAGATTGTCCACCCCCAGCTGAAGCCCTTCCAGGGACAAGGAAGGTGTGTATCTGGTGAGCTTGGGCGGATCAAGCTTTTCAGCGGAACTTCCGAGCCGGAATATGGGAATGCGCGGCATGGTCCTCTAAGGGTGTTTCTGGTTCTCGCTGACGAACTGAGTGTGAAACTGGGGCACGACCAGCGCCTGGTCCGCCGTGGGGATATACCAGGCCGCGAGTTTTTCTCCCAGCGCAGTAGCTTTTTCGGAGTGGCCGGCCCGGCTGTAGGCCTGCCAGAGGAGTCGCATGCTGAGCGGGTCGGAGGCGTCTTCCTCCAACTGCGCAATGGCCTCGGGATACTGCTGTTCGGCCAGCAGGAGCGCGCCTTGGGCGGAGTGCGCGGCGAGTTGTACGACCTGACTTTGGCTGGAGGCGGACATGGTCTGCAACTGTTCGACAGCTGTGCCCGCGGTGTCGCGGTCGCCCGCCTGGGCCGCCCGAATCGCCTGGATGCGCAGCAGCCTGGCGTGTTCTTCTTCGCGGTCGCTGGGAGACAGGGGATGCGCCTCCTGCAAGGCGTTCAAGCCGGACTGCACCCATTTGCCAGCGTTTTTGTAGTCGGGATCGCAAGCCGCCAGGACGCGGTAGGACTCCGCTTCCCAAAAGGCCAGTCCTTGCTGATGAGCGTGTTTGGCGACGTTGTTCAGCGCGCGGGTCGCCTGTTTCAGATTATTTTCTCGAATCCAGGTCACGGCGGACTGCAGCTCGTAAGCAACCTTGGTCCCCGGCACGCCGGCAAAAACGATGGCGCGTTCATATTCGTCGCGCGCTTCCGCCTGTTTGCCCATTACGGTGTAGGTGTCGGCAACCCCGAGTTCGGAACCAAAATTGGGATCGATCTGGATGCTGGCCCGGTATTGCTGGATCGCGTCTTCAAACCTTCCCGCCAGGCGAAGCAGCTCGCCGTAAGAATCGTGCGGATTGGGCTGGTCAGGTTGCAGCGCCACATAGCGGTCCATGGCGGAAAACGCTTTGGCGAAATTTCCGTTGAAGGCGTAAGCGTAGCCCAACTGGTTCAACACCGCGGGATAGTCCGGCGCCAGGCGCAGGGCCCGTTCCAGGACGGTCGTGGCCAAGGAATAACGCTCTTTGTGCACCAGCCAACGGCCGGCCAGGAAGGCCACGCGGTGGTCCTGGGGATAGGCCGCCATCAGGTCATTCATGGCGGCGATGGCAGGCAGGTCCTTGCCTTCCTGCGCTCCCGCCAGCCAGCTGATCAGCAGCCGTTCTCCCCGCGTTACTCGCGCGGCAAGCGCTCGCGCCTGGGTGCGGGTGCGCAATTGTTCTTCCGGATCACTGCTGAGATGGGAGAGCAAGATCAAGGCCTGCGCAAAACTGCCATCCGACTTGATGGCGGCGCGCAGGTTTTGCAGGGCTTCGGCTTCGCGTACGTTCTCCAGATCCAGCACGGCCTGTGCAAATTGTGTCCGCCCCTTGGCGGAAGAGGTGGTGATCGGGAGGATGGCAGCGGTTTTTCGCGCAGAAGTCGGCGATGCGCTCTGAGCAAACCCCGGGGTGTCCTCGGCCGAGGACAGCACCAAGCCCAGCGCCAGCAGGCTCATCCAGCCGTGAAGACGCATGCCAATTCCTTGGAAACTACTGATTTTTATACTTCTTACAGGAGACTAGCATGGTCAGGGGGAGGGGCCAACGTTACCCAAGTTACCGGCCATAAGTCCTTGATTTGCTTTGCGCCCGAAGGCCACGGGGGCGGCATCTTCGCCCCACGCAAAGGGAAAATCGGGAAGGCCAGGCTTTTATGAGCCGGCAGCGCGGTCGCGCAGATATTGATGGACGACCTCCAGCAGAGAGCCCCCGGGAAAGGGGGCGGGCGCCAAGGTCAGCACCAGCATGAGAAGTCCTAGCGCCGCCAGCCAACGCCTGGTGGGGGAAATGCCGGGATAGTCCGGGACCTGGGGATGCCGCATGCCGGTGAAGGCAAGCAGAACTGCCCACAGCAACCATCCGAGCCAGCAATAGATGGCGAGTGGCACCAACGTGAGAATGGTCAGACGGGAAACCCAGCGATGGACCTTAGGCGCCAGGGCGAAGACGATGTGTCCGCCATCCAGCTGCCCGCCGGGCAGAAGGTTGAGCGCGGTGGCGAACATTCCTACCCAGGCGGCAATGGCGGTGGGAGAAAAATCCAGATGTTGCCAGGCGGTGCCGCTGGGAATGGCGCCATGCGGAACGATCTTCCACGCCAGGTGAAAGATGAGCGGGTAGCCCAGCTCGATATCGGGAAGTACGGAAGCGATGATTTTGGTCTGGGGCAGGGAAAACAGCAGAACGGCGACGGCCACGACAAAGCCCGCAATCGGTCCGGCAATCCCGATATCGAAAAGATGGGTGCGGGTGCGAATGGGAGAGCGAATACGAATAAACGCTCCCAGGGTCCCGATCAACGTGGGGGCAGGAATAAAAAATGGCAGGGTCGCATAGACGCGGTAATAACGGGCGCACAGATAGTGGCCCATTTCATGGGCCAACAGAATCAGCATCAACGAGGCGGCAAAGGGAACTCCCAGCAGCAGGCGCGCGGGCTGAGCTACTACCCAGGAGAGAGGGAAGAAAGGCAGCGCGTCATCGCTCAGCGAGAACGTGGGCAGGTTGTGCAGGAAATTAAACTCCATGCGCGCCCCTACCACCAGCATGGTGAAAGTCGTGGCCAGGAACAGCAGAATATGCAGCCAGTAGTGCTGCCGGGGGCGAGGAATCACGAAAACCTCAACCGGCTGGGACAGCGCTGGGGGTGGGGAAAACGAGGGAGTGGTATCAGACATCACAGAGTTCCGGCGGTCAGGCCAGGGCACAGGCGCGGCCTGTGCCCGCAGCGCTTAGTCGATGGACTGCAACTCCTTGCCGGGCTTGAAGCGGACGGCCTTTCCGGGCGGGATGGAGACTTCCGCGCCGGTGCGTGGATTGCGGCCGATCCCAGTCTTGCGCGGGCGCACGTTAAACACTCCAAATCCCCGCAGCTCAATGCGATCGCCCTTAGCGAGCGAGCGCTTCATGCTCTCAAAGACGGTTTCGACGGCCAATTCCGCTTTGGTTTTGGTGATCCCGGTTTTATTGACGACTTCATTGATGATATCGAGCTTGATCACAGGGCGCTCCTGGCGTTGGAGTCGGAAACATCCACCAAGTGATTGATGCTAAGGGAGATAGAGGGCAATTGTCAATTGCCGGTTATTTCCCGTAAGATGACCAGTCTTGTTCCAGGGACGCCATGAGCCGTTCGTCGTTGGTCGATGGCGATTTCTCCTGGCGCAAAGACCAACGGCCAATGGCTGACCGCCAACGACTGAACCAAGGAGCTGCATGCTAAAAAGCGACCGCTGGATCCGCAAGATGGCCAAAGAGCACGACATGATCAACCCCTTCTCCGAAAAGCAGGTGCGCGAGGGTGTGATCTCTTACGGATTGTCGTCGTACGGCTATGATTTGCGGGTCGCCGACGAGTTCAAAATTTTTACCAATGTGAACTCCAGCATCGTGGACCCGAAGAATTTCGATGAGAAGTCATTTGTCACGGTGCAGAGCAGCGTTTGCATTGTTCCGCCCAACTCCTTTGCGCTGGCGCGCTCGGTCGAGTACTTCAAGATTCCGCGCGACATTTTGACCATCTGTGTGGGGAAGTCGACCTACGCCCGCTGCGGCATCATCGTCAACGTCACCCCCTTCGAGCCGGAGTGGGAAGGCTTTGTGACGCTGGAAATCTCCAACACGACGCCGCTGCCCGCGCGCATCTACGCCAACGAAGGCCTGTGCCAGATCATTTTCTTCCAGTCGGATGAGGTCTGTGAGACCAGCTACGCCGACCGCAAAGGGAAGTATCAATCGCAGAAGGGGATTGTCCTGCCCAAGCTCTAGGGCGGACACTCTTGTCCGCCGGACAGGTGCGTACACCTGCCACTACCTGACTTGGGAACGCGGGCAGGAGTGCCCGCGCCACCGGGAAGATTTTCTGCTTCTTTCCGCCGGACTCTCAGCCGGCAAGCCCGTGCCATCCTTTATGATGAAAAGATGCCCGACGTCCCCTTGTGGAGTGCTGACGACCAGGCCCGCCGACTGGCGGAGCTGACCCCTGCCACCTCCGACCCGATCAAAGAGCTGCCTCTGCGGCGTGACGTGCGTTCCTTGGGTACCCTATTGGGCCGCGTGCTGGTCGAGCAGGCGGGCGAGCCGTTGTTCCAGGTGGTGGAACAACTGCGCCGCCTGTTTATTCAGCATCGCGAAGAGCTGCGCGCTCCGGAGGCCGGCAAGGCCGGCAAAGCCGGCAAAGCCGAAACCATGGCGCAGGCGCAGGCCATTGTCGGGGACCTAAGTGTAGAGGACGCCTATCGCGTCACCAAGGCCTTTGCCATCTATTTCGAGTTGGCCAACCTGGCGGAAACCAACCATCGCAAGCGCCGCCGCCGCGCTTCCAAGTTGCATCGCGAGCAGGCCCCCCTGGCCGGTTCTTTTCGCGGCACACTGCAGCGCATGAAAGAGGCCGGCTTCAGCGCCGAACAGGCGCTGGAAGCCTTGCGCAAAGTACAGGTGACGCCGGTATTCACCGCCCATCCCACCGAGGTGGCGCGGCGCACCGTGCTGTTGAAGCGTCGCCGCATTGCCCGCGAGCTGGAGCGGCTCGATCGTTTACCCCTTTCCGAAAGCGATGCCGGCTTGTTTGAGCGGCTGATTTTTGCCGAGATCATCGCCCTTTGGCAGACCGATGAAGTCCGCCTGGAGAAGCCGCTGGTCACGGATGAAATCCGCATGGGACTGGACAACTATCCTATGTCGATTTTCGAGAGCCTGCCCCGCCTCTATGCCGAGATGGTCGAGGCCTTCCGGGACGTCTACCAAATTCCTTTTGCCGACTGCCAGCTGCCCGAGTTACTGCATTTCGGCTCCTGGATCGGCGGTGACCGTGACGGCAATCCCTTCGTCACCCCGGAGTCCACCCGCGAGGCCCTGTTGCGGGCGCGTAATTTCATTATCGGCCACTACATTGAGGAATTGCAGCGGGTCATTGACCAGCTCAGTCCGTCGGCGCACCAGGTGCAAGTGTCCGAGGACCTGCGCACCAAGCTGGGCTACTACGTCTTGCAGATCGGGGACGAGCAGAACCGCCTGGCCCGGGTTTCCGACGGCGAACTGTACCGCCGCTTTCTGAATCTCATGATTGTCCGGCTGCGCCATGCGCGCGAAGAGGCGCTCAGCCAGAAGGGATACTCGACGGCTTCTGAGTTTGAGGCTGACCTGGCGCTGGTCCATCAGAGCCTGTGCGCCAATCGGGGCCGCTTGCTCACGGAGCTGTTGATTGATCCTCTCCTGCGCAAAGTGCGCACCTTTGGGTTTCATCTTTCCACCCTTGACATTCGCCAGCACGCTCGCCTGCACACTCAGACCCTGGCCGAGTTGCCGGCCGGAGCTACGGGAGCGGAAAGGAACCTGCCGGCGGCCTCCCGCGATGTGATTGAAACCTACCGGGAGATCGCCCGCTTAAAGCGGGCGTTTCCTCCCCAGGCCATCCGCCACTATGTGATCAGCGGCGCGGAAAGCGAGCAGGATATTTTTGCCGTGCTCAAGCTGGCCAAAATCGGCGGAGTGCAATTGGCGGGCGGGGGCGATGATCCCGGGGTGATGCCGGTGCCGCTGTTTGAATCCATCGAGTGCCTGCGGCAGTCGGCGGGCATCATGGAAAAAGTCTGGTCTGCGGAAGAATACAAGCCACTGCTCGATTCCTGGGGACGCTGGCAGGAAGTTATGCTCGGCTACTCCGATTCCAACAAAGACGGCGGCATGCTCACCAGCATCTGGGAGCTGTACAAGGCGCACCGCTCTCTGCATCGTGCCGCGCTCCAGCACAATGTCAAGCTACGCCTGTTCCATGGCCGCGGGGGCACGGTGGGCCGGGGCGGCGGGCCCACGCATCGCGCCATTCTGGCCCAGCCGGTGGGCGATTTTTCCGGCGCCATCCGCCTGACGGAGCAAGGGGAGGTCTTGAACTGGAAATATTCGGACCCGGTGCTGGCGGAGTGGAACCTGGAGCTGATGATTGCAGCGTGCCTGGAGGCGCTCACCCGGCCCAGTGGCCTGAAGCCGCATGACGATGCCCGCTGGATCGGCGCCATGGAAGAGATGTCGGAGCGTGCCTTCCAGTTCTATCGCCGGCACATCGCCGGCAATCCTGATGTGCTGGAATATTTTGAACAGGCAACCCCGGTCAATCAACTGGAGTTTGCCCGCATCGGCTCCCGCCCGGCGCGCCGCAATCACAGCACACGCCTCGAGGACCTGCGCGCCATTCCCTGGGTCTTTGGCTGGATGCAGAGCCGCCATGCAGTGCCGGCATGGTTCGGGATCGGACATGCGCTGGAAGGTTTTGCCGCACAAGGCCCGGAAAAGGCGCAACTGCTGCGCGACATGTTCCGCGCCTTCCCGCTGTTTTCTGACATTATTCGTAACGTAGAACTGGCCATGGCCAAGGCGGACCTGAATATCGCCCGCGTTTATGCTTCCCTGGTGCAGGATGCCTCCCTGCGGGAGCGGGTCTGGACCATGCTGACCGATGAGTTCGAGCGCAGCCGCCGCATGATCCTGACCATCACCGGCCAGGCAGAACTGCTGGAAGGCAATCCCGTCTTGCTGCGCTCGGTGCGCTTGCGCAATCCTTACGTCGACCCCATGAGTCTGATCCAGGTGGAGCTGCTTCGCCGCAAGCGCGCCGGACAGGATTCCGCAGAATTGAACTACGCCCTGGGGGCGACTATCAATGGCATCGCTGCCGGCCTGCATAATACGGGATGATTTTTTGGCCACGGATTTTCACGGATAAACGCGGATTTACAAAGACAGATTTGCTGAGACACGACCGGGGGCGTCAGGAACTCTTTTGGCAAGGCCGTTATTCATGAAAAATCCGTGCCATCTGTGTAAATCCGGGGCCCTATCATGCTTTTCCGGGAAAGCCGCAGTGCACCCTTGCCAATCGCCCTAAATTCTGCAAAAATAAGAGTTTGTCTCAACCTCCCCGGACTTTTCCGGAACAAGGATACTCAGTGTTAACGATTCGTCTAGCGCGTGTAGGTGCGCGCAAACAACCGCATTATCGTGTCGTGGTGATTGAAAAGGCCCGGGCTCGCAACGGCCGCTCCGTGGAAGTGGTGGGAACCTACAATCCCCGCACTGTCCCCGCCAGCGTCGACCTCAAGCGTGACCGGATTGACTATTGGGTCTCGAAGGGCGCGCAGCTCTCCGAGCGCGTCGGTAAACTGGTGGCGCAGGTCCCGGCTAGCGCCGGACCCGCCGCTTAAGTGGAATTGCCAGGGAATTTCACCCACCCGTAGGAGCCCCAAATGAGCGAGCAAGCTGGGGACGTTCGCGTGCTTGTGGAGCAGATCGCCAAAGCACTCGTGGATTCTCCCGATGAGGTTTTTGTCGAGCAGGTGGACGAGGACGGCGAGACCGTCATTGAACTGGAAGTGGCGGAGAGCGACATGGGCAAGGTGATTGGGCGCAATGGGCGCACCGCGCGTGCGCTGCGCACCTTGATCAGCGCCACCGGCGTGCGCTCTCATAAACGCTATGTGCTGGAGATCCTGGAATAGGCGGCGAGTTCATCACGCTGGCCCGCGTCGTCAAGACGCAAGGGCGCTTGGGCGAAGTGGCGGTGGAGCCGCACAGCGATGTTCCCGACCGGTTCCAGGCAGGCCTGAAACTTTCGGCGTTGGCCGCCAATGGCTCGCGCCGCGAATTGGAAGTGGAAGGCTTGTGGCCGCACAAAGGGTTCCTGATTTTGAAGTTCGCCGGCGTCGATTCCATCTCGGACGCGGAAGCTTTGCGGGGCTGTGAATTGCAGGTCCCGGGCAGCGCCCGCGGAGAGCTGGAAGCGGGTTGGACCTTTATCAGCGACCTCACCGGCTGCGTTCTGTATGACGGCGAGCGCGAGATTGGTCCAGTGCAGGACGTGCGTTTCGGTGCCGGGGAAGCTCCCCTGCTGGTGGTGAAGGCAGAGGGGAAGGAATATGAGGTCCCGTTTGCCGAGGCGTTTCTGAAGAAGCTGGACGTCGCGGGCAAGCGGATCGAGATGGCATTGCCGGAAGGCCTGCTACAGATCAACGCGCCGCTCCGCGACGATGAGAAGCAGCAGCAGGGCGCGGGTAAGGCCCGGAGAAAGTAAGTTTCGCTCGGCAAGGTGAGATGTTCAGGGTTCGCGAATGAAGATCGACATTTTGACGATCTTTCCCGATTTTTTCCGCGGCCCGCTGGATTTTGGCATTATCCGCCGTGCCCAGGAAGCTGGGCTGGCGGAGATCGCGGTCCACGACTTGCGGCAGTTTACGCACGATAAGCACCGCACCGTGGATGACCGCCCATTTGGCGGCGGCGAAGGCATGGTCCTGAAGCCGGAACCGATCTTTGAATCTTTGGAAGCTCTGGCGGTAGCGCCGCAGAGCGAACGCCGTTCCGGCGAGGCCAGAGAGAGCGTCATTCTGCTCTCGGCCCAGGGCAGGCGACTGGATCAGGCCCTGGCCGGGGAGTTGTCCGGACTGCAACGGATCGTATTGATCTGCGGCCGCTACGAAGGCGTGGATGAGCGGGTGGGCCAATTTTTGGCCGACCGGGAAATCTCCATCGGCGATTACGTGCTGAGCGGGGGAGAAATCGGCGCGGCGGTGATCGTGGATGCGGTCACCCGGCTGATTCCGGGAGCGCTAGGGAATGAGGCCTCCGCGCGGCAGGAGTCCTTTACGGCCCATCCTCCGGTCGTGGCCGGGGAGGGACCGAGTTCGACCTGCTCTTCGGGTGGATTGCTGGATTATCCGCATTACACGCGGCCGGCGGACTTTCGGGGTATGACCGTGCCGCAGGTCCTGGTGCAGGGCAACCACGAAGAGATTCGCCGCTGGCGCCGCCGCACGGCGCTGGAAAAGACGTTGCGCAATCGCCCGGACCTGCTGGCCCAGGCGGCGCTGAGTAAGGAAGACCAGGAAATTCTGGCCGGGATTGCGCAGGACAAGCTTTCCTAAGGCCGCTGGATCAAGTTGCAAGATTTTGAGAAGGAAAAGGAACCAGTCATGTCGAACCTGATTATTGAAAAACTGTTGGCCAAGACCAACCGCACCGATCTGCCCAAATTTGTCCCCGGCGACACCGTTCGCGTGCAGGTCAAGATCAAAGAAGGTGACAAAGAGCGGTTACAGGCCTTCGAAGGCGTGGTCATTGCCCGCAACAACGGCCCCCAGGCCAGCTTCACCGTGCGCAAGATCAGCTTTGGCCACGGGGTGGAGCGTATTTTTCCGGTAAACTCCAAGGTCGTCGACAAGGTCGATCTGGTGCGCTCGTCGCGCGTCCGCCGCGCCAAGCTGTATTACCTGCGCGGCCTGAAAGGCAAGGCGGCCCGTCTGCGCGACGTGGAACGCGAGCGCCCCAGCGCGGCAGCTCCCGCCACCACCTAGGTTCTCCGCGGAATGCCAAGGCCCGGACTTTTGTCCGGGCCTTGCTCTCTGCTGATTTGGTCTTTATTAAGGGTGAGCCGCGGCCGCGCCGAGTTCCAGTTCAAACGACTCTTCGAATTGCTGTTCCGCCAGTTTGTGCAACAGGAATTGCAGCATTTGGCGGTCTCCCTTGCGGATCTCACGGAATTCTATCCCCAGACCCAGGTCGGGCATGGAGTGCCGTACCTCTCCCTTAAGCGTGACGTCGTAATTTCCCACCGCCAGCGCCAGCCTCAGGTCGGTCCCGGGTTTGACCCGGTCGTGCGTGCGCACCAGGCAGCCGATCTCCGACAGGTTGCCTAACCCGGCCTCCAGGGGTCTCCCCAGAGTGTTGCTGTCGAACAGTTCCACCACGCCCTTGGTGGTGAAGCGTGGTTTGCGGCGGCGGTTGCTCTCGCCCCGGGCAATGCGGCGTCCCTGCTGGTCGAGCACAATGGGGTCGTAGCTTTCTTCCAGCTCGTGCAGCTCGGCTTCCCAGATAGTGCGATCGCTTTCCACGCACTCGATCCCCATCTGTCCGCGCAGTTCGGAATTCGCTTCCCCCAGCCAGACCACGCGGCAAAAGATCTTGCCATTCAGGCCCCGCTCGATGGCGATGATGTCTCCCACGCGTTCTACGCCGGAGACCTGGGTAATCCGCGCCCCGCGCGGCGAGATGTCGTAAGTACACGCCACATCGAGCAGCGGCTTGTTCTCCGGGTCCCAGCGGGTCACGCGCAATGGGATCGCCGTATGGACACGTTTGCTCAGGCGTTCGACAGAAAGAGGTATTTCGTGGCGCGTCAAAATAGGGTCTGCAGGAACAGATGAATTTTCCACCTACTGCAATCGAAAGTAACAGCCGGAAAATCCGCGGTCAATTTACGGCGGTAATAGCACGAAAGGGTTACTAAATGGGGATAGGCGGGGCCACCCGGGGAAATCTGCCCAGGATTTCCGCCTTGCATGCACAGCGTCCTCTCGGCGAAGATTTCAGCAGCTTTCCGTGGCCAACAAGAAAAAGTCCGATGAGAAGCGGCTTTCCCCTTCCGCGGCCAAGTTGCGTTTACTCAAAAAACTTCGCTGCACTCTGAAATTTGAGAAGAAAGCCTGGGCCTCCGGCTCACAGTGGGTGGCGGGCGTCGATGAGGTCGGCCGGGGATCGTTGTTCGGGCCGGTGGTGGCGGCGGCGGTCATTCTGGACCCGGCGGTCCGCATTCGCGGCCTGCGCGATTCCAAGCTGCTGCCTGCCGAGCGGCGGGAAGAGTTGGCTGTCAAGATCCGCGAACATGCTGTGGCCTGGGCGGTGGCGGCCGTGGATGCCGCGCGCATCGATCAAATCAATATCTATCAGGCCTCCCGCGTGGCCATGCGGGAGGCGGTGATGGGCCTTCAGCCCGCTCCGGACCATCTGCTGATTGACGCGGTCCGCCTTGATTGCGACCTTCCGCAGGAGCCGATCATCCACGGCGATGCTCTTTCCGTATCGATTGCCGCCGCCTCCATCCTCGCCAAAGTCGAGCGCGACCGCATGATCTGCCAATGGGACCCGGTTTTTCCCATGTACGGCCTGGCTTCCAACAAGGGATACAGCACGGCCCGCCATCTGGCCGCGCTGCGGGAATATGGCCCATCTCCCTTACATCGGCAATCGTTTGCCCCGGTGTGGAGCGCGCCCGTGCCCCAGGAGGTGCTGGCCTTCATGCTGGAAGGGCCGGCGGAAGCCGCAACGGAAGAGATCGGGCAACCGCCGGCCTGAATGTTTCTCGCCATATAAACCGGGCGCTTGCAGCCGTTCCTTCCCAATCTCTCTTGTAAAATCGAACTCATGTTTCGCCTGATGGTTGTCACGGCCCATCCCGATGATGAAGCGGGAAACTTCGGAGGCACACTCCGCCACTATCATGAATACGGCGCGGCCACCAGCGTGATTTGTCTCACGCCGGGGCAGGCCGCCACGAATCGCGGCGGAGCCCGCAATGATCAGGAATTGGCGGCCATGCGGCGCAAGGAGTTTGCCTCCGCCTGCGAGTTGCTTAAGGTGAGCCAGGGGGTTGTGCTGGATTATCCCGACGGCAAGCTGCACTGCCTGGATGCTTACCGCGTGGTGAACGAACTCACCCTGCACATCCGGCAATTTCGCCCCCAGGTGGTGGCGACGTTTGGCCCGGAAGGCGGTCTGACCGCGCATACCGACCATTCCCTGGCCGGGGTATTTGCCACCTTGGCTTTTCACTGGGCGGGCCGCAGCAACCGTTACCCAGACCAGCTGAAGGAAAACCTGGCCCCTTACAGTCCCCAGAAGCTCTATTACAGCACCGCCAACACCACGCTCTCGGGACGTCCGCCCATCATTCACGCGCCCATCACGGCCGCGGTGGATGTGGCCCCCCAGCTGGAAGCCAAGCTGGCTGCCTTCAAGGCGCATACCAGCCAAAATCCCCTGTTTCCTATTCTGGAAGAGCACGTGCGCAAACACGGGAGGCACGAGTACTACCACCTGGTGGCGTCGGCGCGGCCGGCTCCCCACGCCCCGGAAACCGATCTGTTCGAGGGAGTAGAGGGCGATCTATAACGCGCTGGGCCGGGCCCGCTACTTCACTCCCGCGATCGCTTGTTGGATGGCGCTGATATTAGCGCCCAGGTCGGCTCCATCGGAGCCGGCATTCTTATAGGGACTGCTGGAAAGCAGGGTGTAATCTCCACCCTTGCCGTTGTTGTAATTGGTGAACTGCACAGCCGCCACATTCGCGGGCAGGTAGTTCCCCGCCGGCCAGGAGGAGTTGGCCTGTACCGAGGGGAGAATGAACGCGTTGTTGGTAAACACGTAGGGGTTCCAGCAAGCGTTGAATAGGAGCATCGGCTGCAGCGAAGCCGAGCAGGGATTGGTGACGCCGGAAGGCCAAACCGAGTAAGTCCCGGCCAGGAAAAGGTTGTTGGTGAGGGCGATGTTGGACGGCGTAGGATTGGCGGCCGCGGAGCCCACAATCAACACCCCATGCTGGGGGTCGGTGATGCCGGTGACATGGTCAATGGTGAGGTTGTTCAAGGTGCGAGTGGTCATGGCGCTGGAAATCTGAATCAGGTTTCCCGAGCCGCTGTAAGTGGACGCACTTACATCATCCAGTACCACGTCATGAATGCTCCAGCGCTGCGCGGCCAGCGAGTCCACGCTGACCCCGTTCTCTCCGTTTTGCGTGGCGGCCAGCTGCATGCCGGCGCCTACGTGGCTGACGGTGTTATAGCGGATGGTGATATCTTGCACCGCGGCCCAGGAGCCGCGCGGGGTCAACACAATGCCCCATCCCACCTGGCTGAAGCCGCCCCAGCTGTTTTCCAGGATGTTGCCTTCGAACAAAATGCGTTGCCCGTTTTTCAATTCAAAATGGTTTTTGACGATGAACGGGTTTCCGTTTGTGCCACCCACGTAGCCGGAGCGGCCCTTCTGCCAGGTCAGCGGCTTGAACAGATGGTTGCGGCGAATTTCGATGTCCGCAGGCACCGTGCTCCCCGAGCCTCCGCCAAACATGATGCTCTGCGCCGCCGCCTCCAGGAAGTTGTTCACAATCTTGAAAGGACCGTCCGCATAATCGCTGTTGCCGCCCACGATGGCCTGCGAATCGGTGCAAGAACCGGTGGAGCTCACGCAGTGAAAATCATTCAAATAAGAGTCCACCACGGCCACATGGGACATGCCGTTCAGCTGGATGCCGTGCCCCGTGTCATCCTGGGCATTGCCGTGCATCCACACCCGGTCGAAGACGAGGTGATGCGCGGTCGTGTTGTAGGCCTGCGCCAGCTGGTAGACGATGGGCAGGCTGCTCGAGGCCGCCGGCCGGGTGATCTCCAATCCTACAAAGCGATAATGGTTGGCTCCAGTGGCGAAGGTGAACACCCCGTTGGTCAGCGTGCTGCTCAGCTTGGCGGTGACGACCGCCGTGCTCTTGCAATTCAGCGCCGGCCGTCCAGGCAGGGAAGAGACCCCGGCATAGCAGGGGGTAAGGCGCGTGCCTTCCGGGGGCAGACTGGAGTCGGGAGCGCTGGTGCGCACGATGATCCAGTGGTTGTCGTCGCAGCTCTTGGCGGGCACGGTGAAGCTGCCGTTGAAGGTCGCTCCCGCCTGTAAGGCGATGGTGTCGCCGCAGCTGGCGCTGTTCAAGGCGTTCTGCAGGTTGCCCCCGGCGCTGACGGCGATGGTCTTTCCTGGGGCCGGAGTGTCGGCCAGGGCGCTGGAGACATAGGCCCGGGGCAACTCCGCCGGACCATCAAAATCAGTGGATCCCGAAGGCGGGCTGCTGGGGGGCGCAGCGGCTACGGTCAAGGTCAAAGTTTGCGTACTGCTTTTCGCAGCGGCATCGGTAACCCGCGCGTTAAAAGAAAAGGACCCGGTCTGGGTCGGAGTGCCGCTGATCGCGCCGCTGCCGCTGACCTGCAATCCCGATGGCAGGGTGCCGGAAGTTACGCTCCAGGTATAGGGAGACGTGCCGCCCGCGGCCGCTAGCGCCGCGCTATAAGGCTTGTTGCTGGTAGCGGCCGGTAAAGTCTTGGTGCTTACCGCCAGGGTGGCGTTTTCTACCGTCGTCGTTTTGGGGGCAACCGTGAGGCGCACCCAGCTCACCTTTTGCGGGTCGGCTTTACTGGTGGCCACGACCACCACGGAAGTCGTACTGCTGACTTGGGGCGCGGTATAGACGCCGGAGGCGTTGATACTCCCCTTGTCCGCCACCCAGGTCACCGCGGTATTGCTCACTCCGGTGACTTTGGCAGTGAATTGCTGTTTCTGCCCGGAAGTGACGGTAGCGTTGGCCGGCGCAACCGTCAGCGTGACGCTGGCGGCTTTGCTGCTGGTGGATGCATTGCTATTGGAAGAACCGGTTGTTCCTCCACCCGGAAGCGAACAGGATGCTAACCCCATCGCCATGAGGGCAAGAAAAGTAAGGTGGACCGCTTTACGTCCGGTCATCCGATACTTGCGGTATGGGCCCCCCTTGGGGAAAGGCCCGGCACAACAGAGCAGAGAAAGCATGCGCACTTGTCCTCGAAACGGAATGGGGGGACTGACAACGTGCGAGTCCTTAAGTGAAATTTAAGGTGGGCAGGTGATAACCGATAGATAACGGTAGGACGTGGCCCTGGAATTACACGGAAGTACATAAGGGGGTAGGAGAGAGTTCTAGATGGCGCGGGAATTGACCGGCCTGAATCCATTCCGGAATTCAGAATCGCCAGAGGCGCTCAATTGCGTCGTCCCGTAGTGACAGCATCGGCGAGTTGGCGGATGTTGTCCCACAGCCGGCCCACGGTGCGCGAAGCCACGTCGCCGAATGCCGCGTGTTTAGGGGCGGCATCGCTGAAGCCGGCCTCCTCCATCTGCCGCACCGACTCGCTGAAACGGTCGCTGCTGGTTTCATCCATGGCAATGAAGTGGAAGGCCTGGGCCAGTGGCATGCCGTCCGCCCCAGTATGCAGAAATTCGATTTGTGCGGTCACTTTGCCAAAAACCGTGTTCAGGTTCATCTCCGCGTGGGTTCCGGGAGGAATGGGACCTTTGGCGAGCACGGCCGAGCCTCCGGTCAGGGACAAACGCTGCAGCACCCCAACAAACCTCTTATTGTCCACGACGAAGAGCGCCTTCTCGCGGTTCGGCACACGAATGCGCGGCGGGCGGCTCCCCCGGGACGTCTTCGGCCTGCGTGAAGGCATGAGGCGCAGCATGGCAAAGTCCGAGGGTGAGGTCAATGTTACTTTGGTGCGCCGCGAGGGGCGGGAACCTCATTCCAAATCGCTGAAAGAGAGTTGGTTAGGACGAGTTTCAGGGGCGCGGTGGCTTATTCGCGGCGGTGACCGGCTTAGAACCAGCCCCAAAACGGGCTTCGTCAATGGCAATGACTTTGGCGGCTGAGGAGGCCGCCGCCAGCCGGCGTAAAGTTCGGGAAGTCTGCCCAGTCCAGCCGGTTTCTTCTCCGGTGGCGGGTGCGAGCGCGGCTTCCAGGCTTTCCGTGCGCACATAGTGCAAGAAAGAGGCTTCTATCACCTGGCCATAAGCCAGGCGGGCTGCCCCGCCCTCCAAGCGCACGCACTGCAAGGGGTCGCGAGCCCAGGGCCCGGGCGCGGGAAGCACCATCTGTTGACGTAGGGCCCGGTGCGCCTGCTGAATACGAGCCACGGCAGTGTCCACGACCCGCGCAAATTCTGCTCCATCGTGCGAAGTGCGCCCCTCGCATAGGCGCGCTTTTGCTTTTTCTGGAGAAAACCAGGTGCGTCTGCGGCGGGACTCCTGGGGCGGTCCCAGCCGAAGCACCTGACAGAGGTGGGCATGCACGCGAAGTCCAGCCTCGCGCCCATTACGTTTGCCGCCGCGGGGGCGGCGCGTGTATTGCGCGAAGGCGGCCTCCTCCATGCGCCCATGGACGCCGGCTTCCTCGTAGGCCTCCAGGGCTGCGGTCTGAGCGTGGGTCAGGCCGGGTTCCACGCCGCCTTTGGGAAAAGTCCAGTGCCCGCCGCGAGTCTGCACCAAAAGAAATTCTATGCCCCGCCGGCCCACACGATAACAAACCGCGGCCACCTGTTGGCAGGCGCGCACTTTATGAATGTGGGAAGGATGGAAGCGGGTGAGAGGACTCTCTCCGGGTGCTGATTCTTCCGATAAACGAGGATTTCCCGCCTTCATTCTAGAAGAGTGCCCGATGCCGCTGCTTCTTGCTAGAGATGAACTTGGTTCCTGAACCGGCCGAAGCTACTGGGGAAACTCACCCGCTTCGATCTCATCCACATAGCACCAGATCCAGCTCTCGCCGGGCTCGATGGAGCGCATGAGGGGATGCTGGGTGGCGTGAAAGTGTTTGGTGGCGTGCTTGTTCTTGGAAGAGTCGCAACAGCCCACATGCCCGCAGATCAGGCACATGCGCAGGTGGACCCATGTGTCGCCGATTTTCACGCAGTCTTCGCAGACGTGTTTGTTGGTTTGCTTGAACTTAATCTGGTCCAGATGCGTGCATTTCTTTGCCATGGGTCCTCCGGTTTATGCGGCGTTTGCCGGCGCTTGCCTTACGGCTTGTCTTGCGGTTTGACTTCGGTGGCCGGCGCGGGCGTCTTTTCCGTCTTGGTCTTGTCCTCAATGGACAACAACTCGACTTCAAAAACCAGGGTCGAATTGGGGCCGATCTCCGGGCCGGGAGCGCGTTCGCCATAAGCCAGGTTGGCCGGCACAAACAGCTGCCACTTGGAGCCCACCGGCATCAGCTGCAATGCCTCAGTCCAGCCTTTGATGACCCCGTTGACCGGGAAGGTTGCGGGCTCGCCGCGCTTGTAGGAACTGTCGAACTCGGTACCGTTGATGAGGGTGCCGCGATAGTTGCACACCACCGAGTCGGTGGCGGCCGGCTTGGGCCCGCTGCCGGCTTGCAGGACCTTGTATTGCAGGCCGCTGGGCAGAGTGACGACCCCATCTTTCGCCTTATTGGCGGCCAGAAATGCTTCCCCTTCTTTCTGGTTGGCTGCGCTTTCCGCTTTCATCTTAGCTTCTTCTTTCTGGCGGAGCTGGTTTTGCACTTCCATGACGGCCGCCCGGGCTTCCTCTTCGGTCAGGGCCAATTTTCCCCCGGCCAGCGCGTCTTTCAGACCACGCACCAAAACCGCGGGATCAACTTCCACGGACTGGCGGCGCAGCGTGGACCCCAGTCCCATGCCCAGAGCATAGCTGAACTTGTCTTTGGTGGTGGTGAGGGGCGCGGGTGCGGTTTTCGCCGCCGTGCCGGTGCGAGGTTTGGCCGTGGTGGCCGGCTTTTTTGTGGTGGAAGGTTTTGCCGCGGGCGTTTGTTGCGCCCGGGAAGCTACGCTCCCCAGCAACATTGCCCCGGCCGCGAACAAAGGTACCGCTGCGCGAAAGAGTTTAAGCATGGCTGCTATTGTCCCATTGCTCTCCCAGGATCAGCAAACGGAGGGCGCGCGAAAAAACCTGCGCATTTGCACAAGAACCGGTTCATGGTCAACTGCAAGTTCAGGAATCTTTCTGTATACTTGCCCACACCCGTTGGGGGAAGCCACTATGCTGTGTGAAACGTGGCCGCAAGCGAGGGACTCTTGGAGAATACTTTCTGCCTTCGGTGTAATCGGGAGATTCAGTCCGGTCAGAAGTCGGTGGCGGTTTATCTGTTCGCGCAGACCGTGGGAGTACGTCCGAGGCAGAAGTCTTCGGCGCAGCGCATCAGTTTTTGTCCCCAATGCTCGGTTTCCCTGGCCATGGGCCCTCCCCCGGAAGGCGCGCTGAATATTGCCGCCTGGCAGATGATTCGCGATCTGGTGGGCGCCGATCCCTCCCTGAATCAGGCGGCCTGGGAGGCTTTGAACGGTGTAGTCAACGCCTTGCCCGCCACCGGCACCGATGGCGCTACGCGTCAGGGCAACGCCGGGTACTTCGAATTCTAGTTTTGGGAAAGATCAGCAAGTAAAAAAGAGCAGGGCCTCGGCCCTGCTCTTTCTGTTTTGCCGTCAGTTTCCTTCAGCGCGCCTTCAGGATGTCGCTGAGCATGTCAGGTTTGGATTCGTCGCGCACCAGGTGGGGATATTTCTCGCCGCCGTGGTAGTCGAGTCGGAAGGTGCGGAAGTAGTCGGTATTCTGGACGATCAGTTCCAGAGGGTCCGCACTGGACTTCCCGCTTTTCAGCGCATCGCGAAAGACGCGGCCGGTAAAGCGGCGGCCGTTGACCGCGATGATCTTCATTCCCGGCCCTATGCCGGCTTTTGCGGCCAGCATGCCTTCGATTGTGTCGGCGACGGTCCCATCGTCCCGCAAGGCAAGCCCCACGGAATACATTGCATTGATGGAGTGGCGCGCGCCTTCGGTGGCCTGCATCTGCTCGGAGCGATTCTCGTCATAGACCAGTTTCCAGCCGCTGTTCTCAATGCCGGTGAGGGGCGCGCCGGGGCCATGACCGGTCAAGCGCTCGCTCCAGAATTTCCGCCAGTCGTAGGGGGCGACCTGATTCAGCGTCTGCACCACATCCTCGAAGGTGTAGGTCTTCAGCTCGGGCTTGCCGCCCGGCCCGCCATGAAAAATCCGGCAGAAGTCGTCGATGGATTTCTGTCCCTGCGTCTGCTGCCGGATCAGAGTGTCCACCCACAGCCAGTTGAGGACATCTTCGTCGTAGTAGTCGAGGGTCCGCCGCCAGGATTCCCATGCCTTGGGCGCGCCTTGCATGGAGGGTACGCCGTCGGCGGTGTCCTGCAGGTTGCGCCAGGCCCGGCCGGAGCGATGGTCGAGGTCGGCGGCAATCAGGGCCAGGTCGTCACGGGATTGCTCGGGAGTGCGTATGCCGCTGCGGCCCGTCAGCACATCTCCCAGATACGAGGTGAGCCCTTCATAGACCCACAGTAGATCGGTCTGCATCGGTTTCTGGTAGTCAGGCGTAGCCAGATCGGCGGGGCGACGGTACTTGCCGTTCCAGGAGTGGACATACTCGTGGGGAAGCAGACCGGCCACTAACAGGCGGATGTCGGGATCCACCATGCCGCGTTCATCCACACGGCTGTCATCCGACTCATGGTGCTCCAGGCCGAAGTGCGCGACGTGATCGCTGAGAGTGTAAAGAAAGTGATAGACGCCGAAATGTCGCGCGTCAAAAAGTTTGAAGGCCTGCTCGGCGAGGAGAGGATAGTGGTCCAGGACTTCCTGCGGAATATCGAGCGCGCTGGCACTGTCGGCGGCGATGTCCAATTCCTGATGCGGATTTTCCGCCAGCGGAACGACCCGCAGAAATTCCCCGGAAAGAATCGGCGAATCCACCAGCAGGGTCAACGAAGTCGGCTTGAAACGCACCTCTGTGCCGGACGCAGATTCCACGGGCAGCGAAGTGGCGAACTTCCAGCCCGCGGGCAGCTGCAGGTTTGCCTGGAACTTGATTTCATCCGAGGTGTAACCCGAGGGATAGAGAAGCACGGTGTTCCAGCTCAGGATGGTGAGCTTTTCCGTGGCCGAGGCGCCCCCGGTGTAAGGTCCGCCACCGGAGCCGGCCGGAGAAATGAAGTCCAGCGCGGCCTGCACGCTGGTCACGCCGGCCGGCACTTCCACATGAAACGTCCAGCCATCCAGCAGGTCGCGCCGCCACTTTAACTCTTGTCCGTTGCCGGTGAACTTGAGGCCGGCCAAGTCCTGCACCGGGCCGGTGGGGCCGTGTTCCCCGGGAAGCCATTCCGGGTAATACAGCGTCAGCGTGCCGGGCGTGGCCGGAATGGTCATCTTGGCGTGAAAGATCTTGCGCGGCGCTTGCGTGGCATCGACCGCGACCGTGATAGTGGGTGGCGCAGCCTTGGCGGGAGACTTGCCCGCGGATTTTTTGTCGGCGGCAAAAGACGGCGATGCCATGAGAGTGGTGGCGAGCAAAAGGGAAAACACCAACCGTGACCGTGCGTTCATTACAAAGGCTCCTTAAAGCAAAAGAAAATACGAGGGCCGGGAAGGGATTCATCTTACCAGTGCGCGGCGGGGAGCGTCACGGCGCGGTATAGTGAATAGTGAATATCCTTGAAAATCTCTCACCACAGAGGACGCAGAGTTCCACGGAGGGTTTTCCCAACGATTTTTGGGTTTTTCTTTGTGGGTTACTCTGTGATCTCTGTGCCCTCTGTGGTTCAAAGATTTTGTAAGTCTGAGAGCACAGGATTCACTGAGACCACAGCTCGACAATACGTAGCTCTGTTATGATTTTTGCGTGTCAGCGCACGCCCAGCGCGGAAAGTTCATTACCTTCGAAGGCCTCGACGGCAGCGGCAAGAGTACGCAACTGGAGAAGCTTGCCAAAGTGCTGCGCGCCGGCGGCTGCTCGGTGGTCACCACGCGCGAGCCGGGCGGGACCACGACCGGGGAAAAAATTCGCCATGTGCTGCTGGACAGCGGCACGGCGGGGCTTTCTTCCCAGGCCGAACTGGCGCTGATGTTTGCCTCCCGCGCCCAGCACATCAAGGAAGTGATCCAGCCGGCGCTGCACGAAGGCAAAATCGTGCTCTGCGACCGCTTCACCGATTCGACCGAGGCCTATCAGGGCGGAGGGCGCAAACTGGGCAGCGATCCTGTTCTGCAACTGCATGACATTCTGTGTGGCGGCTTGCGGCCCGACTTGACCATCCTGATGGACTCCGATGTTGCGGCCAGCGTGGAACGCGCCCGCCGCCGCAACAAGACCCGCCATAGCAGCCGGGGCAAGAGCGACGAGAACCGCTTTGAGCAGGAGAGCCGGGCGTTTTTCAGCCGGGTGCGCCACGCTTTTCTGGCCATTGCAGAGCGCGAGCCGCAGCGCGTGGTGGTGGTGAACGCCCGGGGCACGCGTGCCCAGACCCACGCCAAGATCGTGGAGCTGGTGCGCAAAAAACTGAAGCTGGCCAAGTGAAGTCATCGCCGGTGGTTGTTTTGGTTGTCCTCGGCAACTCTGCGGATTCTCCGCGAATTCTGCGCTTGCAGATTTTTGCAAAACTTTGAACCACAGAGGACACAGAGAGCACGGAGTAACCTACGAAGAAAAAACTAAAAGTCCCCAGAACAGTCCTTTGTGGAACCCTGTGCCCTCTGTGGTGAAAGATTTTCAGGAATCTTCTCGGCGTTCTCTGCG
>JAFDVW010000004.1 GCA_018268755.1 Acidobacteriota bacterium | reverse complement strand
GTGCAGCGCATTCCGGTGAAGATCACCTTTGATCCGGGAGAAACCAAGGAACACGTGCTGCGTCCGGGAATGTCGGTGGAACCCAAGGTCCAGATTCGATGAGTGCGGGAACGTTAACTATGGACGGCGCCAAGCCCAACGAATGGCGTCCGCCCATCAATCCCTGGGTCATTGCGCTGGCCGTGACCTTGGCCACGTTCATGGAGGTGCTGGATACCAGCATCGCCAACGTGGCGCTGCCGCATATTGCGGGCAGCCTTTCCGCCGGGACCGACGAGAGCACGTGGGTGCTCACCTCTTATCTGGTCTCGAACGCCATCGTCCTACCTCTAAGCGGCTGGATTTCCTCCATCATCGGCCGCAAGCGCTTCTACATGGGCTGTGTGGCGCTGTTTACGGTCAGCTCCTTTCTCTGCGGGCTGGCGCCCAACCTGGCCACTCTGATTTTCTTTCGCATCCTGCAGGGCGTGGGCGGAGGCGGCCTGCAACCCAGCGAGCAGGCCATTCTGGCCGACACCTTTCCGCCCGCCAAGCGAGGCATGGCGTTTGCCGTGTATGGGGTGGCCGTAGTCATGGCGCCGGCCATCGGCCCCACGCTGGGCGGCTGGATCACCGACAACTACACCTGGCGCTGGATTTTCTTCATTAATATTCCGGTCGGGATTCTCTCCTTGCTGTTGACCTCACGGCTGATCCAGGACCCGCCCTATCTGAAGCTGAAAAAGCTTTCCGAGCTCAAAGTGGACTACGTGGGCCTGGGCTTTGTCGCGCTGGGGCTGGGCGCGCTGCAAATCGTGCTCGATAAGGGACAGAGAGACGACTGGTTTGAATCGCACTTCATCGTGGCGCTGTCGGTGATAGCGGCGGCCTCGCTGATTTTCGTGGCCTTCTGGGAGTGGCACCACAAAGACCCGGTGATTGATCTGCACCTGTTCCGGGAGCGGACCTTCACCGCCGCCAATGTCATGATGTTCATGCTGGGCTTCGCCCTGCTGGGCAGCACGTTGTTGCTGCCGCTGTTTATGCAGACGCTGCTCGGCTATACGGCGGAGCGGGCGGGCATGGCGCTCTCGCCGGGCGGGTTCGCCATCATGCTGTTGATGCCCCTGGTGGGCTTCCTGCTGGGGCGCATGGATGCGCGCCGCCTGATGGTGTTTGGCCTGGTGGTGCTCTCTTTCTCGCTGTTCCATATGACGAATTTTGACCTGAATGTGGATTTCAGCACGGTGATCTGGGCGCGCGTGATCCAGGCGGTGGGTATGGCGTTTCTGTTCGTGCCCATCAATACCGCCGCCTATGCCTATCTGCCGCGTGAGAAGAACAATGCTGCCTCGGGCCTGATGAACCTGGGGCGCAATATCGGGGGCAGCGTCGGCATCTCGGTGGTGACCACGATGCTGGACCGCCGGGCACAACATCATTTGAACCAGATGTCCAGCCACCTGACACCGGCCGACCCGAATTTTCAGTCTACGCTGCAACATCTGACGGCAGCCATGCAGGCCAAAGGCTTTTCCGCGGCCGACGCCACGCAGCGGGCCTATGCCCTGATTCAGGGAACGACCCAGCGGCAAGCCACCATGCTGGCTTACATCGATAATTTCTGGATGCTGGGAATCGCAATTCTCGCTATGATTCCTCTGGTCTTTCTGATGAAGAAGACCAAACCGGGCGGCTCGATGTCCGTACACTAGTCCGTCGGCCAAGGGGACCTATGTTCCGAATCATTACAGTGGAGCGGGAATTCGGCAGTGGAGGGGGCGAAATTGCCGCGGCTTTGGCGGCGCGTCTGGGGTGGAAGTTGTGGGACCATGCTTTGACCGAGGAGATCGCCAAGATCGCCAACGTGGACCCGCGAGTAGTGCAGAGCTGCGATGAACACGTGGACAGCAGCTTTCGCCGCCTGTCGAAGGTTTTTCTACGCGGCAGCATGGAGCGCAGCATGCCGCTGGCGGGTTCCGCCGGGTTCGACGCCGATACCATGGTGAGTCTGGTGCAGCAGGTCATCAACCGGGCGGCCGATGGGGGCAACTGCGTCATTGTGGGGCGCGGAGCCCCATATTTTCTGCGCGAACGATCGGGCGTCTTCCACGTTTTCACCTACGCTTCCCGCATCGAAAAGCTGCGCCGCCTGAAGTCGCTGGGCAAATCGGAAAAGGAAGCGGAAGAATTGATCGATAGCGTAGACCGCGACCGCATTGAGTTCATTAAGCACTATTTCCATGCCGACTGGCCTACCCGCTATCTGTATCACTTGATGATCAATACCGCCGTGGGCAATGAGAATGTGATGGCCACGGTGCTGGAAACCATGCACCGCCTGGAACGCGAGCCGGTGGTTATCTGAGCGCATGAGCGAACTTCTAAAAGACAAAGTGGCATTGGTGACGGGCGCGAACGGCGGCCTGGGGACGGCGGTGACCCGCGCGCTTCTGGATGCGGGCGCGACCGTGGTGGGACTGGCCCCGAAGATCCAGCAGACGGACTTTGCGCATGCGCGCTTTGCGGCGTTGCCGGCGGAGATCAAAGACCTGAACTCGGCCAAGGCGGCGGTGGCGGAAGCCCTGGCGCGCTTTGACCGGATTGATGTCCTGGCCCACCTGGTGGGTGGCTTCGCAGGAGGGACTTCCGTGGCGGAGACCGACGATGCCACCTTCCAGAAGATGTTCGAGATGAATGTTACGGCGGCATTTCATGTTTTGCGCGCGGTCATCCCTCCCATGCGGAAGGCGGGGGGAGGGCGCATCATTGCCATCGGCAGCCGGGCGGCGGAAGATCCGGGACCGGGCGTGGGCGCCTACAGCGCCTCGAAGGCGGCGCTGGTTTCTCTGGTCCGCACGGTGGCCCGGGAGAATAAAGACGCCGGGCTGACCGCCAATGTGCTTCTCCCCGGGACCATGGACACTCCAGCCAATCGCAAGGCGATGCCGGGCGAGGATTTCGGCAAGTGGGTGAAGACGGAGTCAGTGGCCTCGCTGATCGTGTGGCTGGCCGGGCCCGAGGGGAAAGACGTGAACGGGGCGGTGATTCCGGTGTATGGAGCTGGGCTGTAGCCAGGTACATCCTTCGGTAACCATTCCTGCTGCACAATTTTCGTTGCAATTTAACCTGGGTGAAATATGGTCGTCGTAGCATATCCTTGGGTGTGAACGCCAAAGGAGACGACGAAGACCATGGGGACCACGCGGACAGCGAAGCATGCCTTACCGCTGCAAGTGGCGGCGGTGTGTTATCGGCGGCGTGGGGCGAGCGTGGAATTCCTGTTGGTCAACACCAACGGTGGCAATAAGTGGACCTTTCCCAAAGGCACTCCCGAGCCGCACCTTTCGCACAGCAAGACCGCCGAGCAGGAGGCCTGGGAAGAGGCCGGGGTGCGCGGCGTGATCGAACCCCGGCATTTCCATCTTTATCTCCACTCCAAGGGCGTGTTCTGGAAGACACCCGGGGTGCAGGAATTTGTGATCAAGGCCTTCCTGATGGAAGTGGCGCAGCACCATGGATCGCATGAACCGCTGCGCAATCCTACCTGGTTTACTCCCGAGGAAGCCCGCAAGATCCTGGCCAAGGGGCGGGAGGTGAAGTATGCCCGGGAACTGGCGGTGGTCGTGGACCGCGCCATGGAAGAGATTCTGGGGGCGCCGGTGCTGGCCGGGGCTTCCGCCCGGACAAAACCCACTGAGCTGCGCACTTCGTAGAGACATTCCCTCAGTTGATCCAACCTGTAATAAAATCAGCGACACTTCAGATATAGTATTTCAGTTTAGGAAGTTAATACGTCATTGTGTTTTTATGCTATTTCATTACGGCATAAATAACAGAATTTACGCCTAGCGGCTAGGGAGGGCAAACACACGCATGAAAACATTAATGAATAGCAAGATATTTAATGTAGTTATCATTATCTCGATGATAACAAACTTGGTGTGGATTGAGTGTGCCTACGCCCAAGGTACTTGGCTGGTAACAGCAAAGACAAACCCGATTGATTCTGTGCAAACTGTTACTGCAATGCGTATGTCCAAGGAAGAGGCAACGATCCAATTGATTGTGCGATGTACAGGAGAGCGTGCAAGTGTGTTTGTGGATGCTGGCAGGATTGTTGATGAACAAAATGGCGTTAGAGTCAGGTTTGATAGCAGCGCACCGATGAAGCAAAATTGGATTGGATCCACAAGCAATGAAGCTTTGTTCAGTCCTTCGGTCGGAGCTTTCTTGCAGAAGATGAGTCAAGCAAAAATACTTTTATTTGAGTTTACCCCGTATCGCAAGGAGGCAATGGTCGTTTCGTTTGATGTAAGAGGGCTTCCACTTGATGTACAAAATGCTTGCGTGAAGAAAGAAATCAACCGGGTAGTCTCGCGCGCGAACATTCAAGCCAAAAAGCTGGAAGTGGAAAAACAACGATTGCTAGCACTACAGGCAGAGGAAAAACAGCGATTGCTGGCACTACAGGAAGAGTGTTCCTTATATCAAAATGGTAGTGTCGACGGAGTTGAGCGGATGCAATTTCCTTTGCCGCCATCAGAATGCTGGGAAGTGCTGTCTTGGATGCATGCTGCGACTAACTATGAAGATATTGTGAAAAGACGTAAACTCTGCGAACTGCCTTCATTCGCAAGTGATCCTAAATTTTGTGGACCTCGGGCAGCTGTTAATGATAACGAGAGTGATGCAGGCGATTTGGTAGCCGACCAAAAAATTATTGAATTTTGTAAGGGTACTCCAGCTGCAGTTTCGGCATTAAAGGATAATTGTGCTCGTAAGTGGTTTGCTGCCAAGCACCCTTATGCTTGTCAATGGTTGCACGAGCAGTCTAAGCAGTAATCGATGAGCGAATGTTTATTGAACGGCCGACTCATGAGACCATGGAAGGGTCCATGATTCAGCTTTCTTCCGCCGGCAAACGTTTCGGTCACAAATTACTGTTTGAAGGGGCCAACTGGCTCATCACGCCGCACGATCGGGTGGGGCTGGTGGGGGCCAATGGCACGGGCAAGACCACCCTGATGCGGGTCCTGGCCGGGCACGACGGCCTCGACTACGGCTCGCTCTCCACCGCCAAGGGAATCAGCGCGGGCTACCTTCCCCAGGATGGCCTGTCGCTGTCCGGGCAGACCGTATTTGCCGAGTGCATGACCGTCTTCGCCAGCCTGCGCGCCATGGAGCAGGAGATGGAAGAACTGACCCGCAAGATGTCGGAGATCGACCACGCTTCTCCCGAGTACGCGCAGATTGCGGAACGCTACCAACGCCTCGACCACGAGTTCCGCACTCGCGACGGCTATGCCATCGAGGCGCAGGTGGGAGCGGTGCTGATGGGGCTGGGCTTTGGCAAGCAAGACTGGACGCGGCAAACCGAGGAATTTTCCGGCGGCTGGCAGATGCGTCTGGCGCTGGCCAAGCTACTGTTGCAGGAGCCCAACCTGCTGCTGCTCGACGAGCCCACCAACCATCTGGACCTGGAAGCCCGCAACTGGCTGGAAGAGTATCTGGGGAAATATCCGCATGCGTTTGTGCTGATCTCGCACGATCGCTACTTTCTCGATGTCACGGTCAACAAGATCGCTGAGATATGGAACAGGCGCATTCAGCTTTATACGGGAAATTACGAGAAGTACCTGACGCAGAAGACGCAGCGGCTGGAACAGCTGGAGGCCGCTTACCGGGCGCAGCGCGAACGCATCGAACAGCTGGAAGTGTTCATCAATCGCTTTCGCTACCAGGCCACCAAGGCCAAGCAGGTGCAAAGCCGCATCAAGGAGCTGGAGAAGATTGAGCGCATCGAGCTGCCGCAGGAAGAGCGGGTCATGCACTTCTCGTTTCCGCAGCCCAAGCCGAGCGGCCGCATTGTGGCGGAGTTCGCCGGGGTGGCCAAGTCCTACGGCGCGAAGGAAGTCTTCCGCAACGTCAATTTCATCATCGAGAAGGGCGACCGCATCGCCCTGGTGGGGGTGAACGGGGCGGGGAAGTCGACGCTCATCAAATTGCTGGCGCAGCAGGAAGCGCTGACCCAGGGAGAGTATCGGCTGGGGCACAACGTGCAGGCCGACTACTTTGCCCAGGACCAGTACAAAGAACTCGACGCCGACGCGCGCATTCTGGATGATCTGGGCGGATTATCACCGCGTTCGACGGAGACCGAACTGCGCAGTCTGCTGGGGTGCTTTCTGTTTTCCGGAGATGACGTGTTCAAGCGCATCGGGGTACTCTCGGGCGGCGAGCGCAACCGCTATGCGCTGCTTGGCATGCTGCTGCACCCGGCGAATTTCCTGCTGCTCGATGAGCCCACCAATCACCTGGATATGCGGGCCAAGGATGTTTTGCTGAACGCGCTCTCCGCTTATACCGGGACGGTGGTGTTCGTCTCGCATGACCGCTACTTCATCGACAAGCTGGCCACGCGGGTGTTTGAGGTGGGCGACGGGCGGGTGGAGATTTATCCCGGCAATTACGAGGATTATCGCTGGCGCAAGGAGGGTGGGGCGGCGGCCTTGCAGCAGGCGGTGGCGCAGGCGCCGGTGGACGGCGCAGGGCCGGCGGCTGCCGCGCCACCTGCCTCATCTGCAGAGTCGAAAAGCAAGCGGCTGAATCCCATTAAGCGGAAACAAATGGAAGAGCGCATTGAGGAGATTGAGGGGGAGATCAGCGCGACGGAAGAGGCCATCGCAGAGTGCGAGGCGGCCCTGCAGAACTTCGTCAGCGCCGAAGAGACGCAACGCCAGACGAAGGAACTAGGCGAGCACCGCGAGCGTTTGCAGGCGTTGTTGGCGGAGTGGGAAGAGCTAGGGCAGACGCTGCAGGCGTGAGTTTCGGGGACCTATAGCTGGGAGAGAATTCCTGGCGAAGCCGCAGGTGATTTCAGCAAGCTAGGGGTCCTTCGACTGGCCGGTGCTTTGCTGCGCAAAGCACCGGCTGCGCTCAGGATGACAAGTCGGGAAGGTGAATGAAGGGGCTGCGCTCAGGATGACAGGTCAGGGGGGCGGTTGAAGACAACGCGCTCAGGATGACAAGGATTAAAAAAGAAGTGTGGGGGTTGAATGAGCGGTTGAAGCCGGCGAGCCTTGTGCCGAAAGGGCTATTTCCCACCAGTCCCTGATCTTCGGTAACCTGCGGAGTTTTTCCCTCCCGTGCGATAGTCACCTTAGGCCATAGGCCGCAAGAAATTCAGACCACGTCGCCGGAGCCCGTGCGCGAAAGGCAGCGTCCACGGAAACCAGGAAAGGTTTCAGACTCATGTTGCAGCCATCCGAACAAAGCACGCAAAAGCCGCAGTACATTTCCAATCCGAACGCCTATCCTTCCGTCAACACGTTGAGCGCGCCGGTAGAGCAGGCGACCATCGGCCGTTCCCTGGTCATTAAGGGAGAAGTCAGCGGCGCCGAATCGCTGTATGTGGACGGGCGCATCGAGGGCGCCATTCATGTGCCGGAGCACCGGGTCACCGTGGGCCGCAATGGAGTGGTGGCGGCCAACATTCACGCCCGCGAAGTGGTGATCATGGGCCGGGTGCAGGGCAATATTCAGGGCAGCGAACGGGTGGACATCCGCAGCGAAGGCTCGCTCACGGGCGACGTCGTCACCCAGCGCATCAGCGTGGAAGACGGGGCCCTGCTCAAGGGCAGCGTAGAGGTACGGGCCAACGAGCAGCGGACGCAGAAGGCGCAGGTGCAGACCAAACCGGTGGTGGCGGAAGCCGCCAAGCCGGTCGAGGCGGCTAAGGCCGCGTCGGCGGGCAACGCATAATCGCCAGCCAGGGACCACAGATAAGGCACGCGCCGAGCGCGTGCCTTTTTATTTGCCGCGATGGTTACTCGATGGGCGGGCCGATGGCCTGATATTTTCCCCGGAAATAGAGCAGGGGCTCGCCGCTGCGCACCACGACATCCTCTACCTCGGCAATGAAGATGGTGTGGTCGCCGGCGTCCTGTACGGTGTGCAGGCGGCACTCGAGGTAGGCCAGGGCGCCATGCAGCACAGGCGTGCCGTGGGTGGTGCGGTCAAAGCGGGCGCCGGCTTCCTCTTCCGCATGGGTGTGGGTCTGGAAGGGGCGGGCGTAATACTCGGAGATGGGCCGTTGGTTGGCGGCCAGAACGTTGACCCCGAAGCGCTGGCGGGCGTGCAGATGGGCATGGGTGCGGGCCCTGCGGTCGACGCAAACCAGCACCAGCACCGGATCCAGGGAGACCGAGGTAAAGGCATTGGCGGTCATGCCATGGATTTCGTTCTCGAAGTCGACGGTGATGACCGTGACGCCGGTGGCAAAACTGCCCATCGCTTTGCGAAATTCCACAGGGTCTAAACGCATGCGGTGCGGCTGGCTCTCCGTGCCAGCCCAACCTTCTATTTTACGGGAAAACCCGGCAATCGCGGGGAATCCGGCAGGGGCGCGACCGGGAAGATGCAAGCCTGACGGCGAGCACCCATTTTTCTACAGGCGGAAATCCGCGCCTCCTCATGTATGATTTCCGTCATACGGGAACTCCTTGAGCAAGATTTATCCATTCGGGATTGATGAAGTCCTGCGCCCAGGGGAGCAGCAGGGGTTGACGCGCGCCCAAGCCTGCGCGTTGATCCGCTGTCCCGAGCCAGAGTTGCCCGGGCTGCTGGCCGCGGCGAGGCAGGCCAAGGAACGCTTCAAGCCCGGCGTCATCACGTACTCCCGCAAGGTTTTTATTCCCTTGACCAATCTGTGCCGCGACTACTGCGGTTATTGCATCTTCCGCCGCGATCCCGGGCAACCCGGCGCGCACACCATGACGCCGGAGGAAGTTCTGGCGGTAGCGCGGCAAGGGGAAAAGCTGGGCTGTACTGAGGCGCTGTTCAGCCTGGGCGACAAGCCGGAGCTGCTCTTTCCGGAGATGCGGGAAACGCTGCGCCGCCTGGGGTACCAATCCACGCTGCAGTATCTGGAAGCCATGTGCGCCATGGTGCTGCGGGAGACTTCGCTATTGCCCCATCCCAACCCCGGGCTGCTCAGCGGGGAGTGGGTACGGCGGTTGGCGGCAGTCTCGCCCAGCATGGGATTAATGCTGGAGACCACGAACGCCTCGCTGCTGGCCCCCGGGGCCGCCCACGATCATGCGCCAGACAAGCTTCCGGCGAAACGCCTGCGCACCCTAGAAGAAGCGGGGAAGCAACAGGTCCCGTTTACCACCGGACTTCTGATCGGCATTGGGGAGAGCCCGGAAGACCGGGTCGACACGCTGCTGGCCATTCGCGAGCTGCAACAGCAGTATGGGCACATCCAGGAAGTGATTGTGCAGAACTTCCGGGTGAAGCCGGGGATTCCCATGCACGACCGGCCGGAGCCGACGCGGGGAGAGATGCTACGCACTGTGGCGGTGGCCCGGTTGCTGTTGCCGGAGATGAATATTCAGGCGCCGCCGAACCTTTCCGCACCGTATTACGACGACTTGCTGGATGCGGGGATCAATGACTGGGGCGGCATTTCGCCGCTGACCCCGGACTTCATCAATCCGGAAAAGCCCTGGCCGCATGTGGAACAATTACAATTGCGTACACAGGCGAAAGGACAAAGCTTGCGGCAACGGCTACCAGTTTATCCCGAATTTTTGGCGGCGGTGTGGTCGAGACCGGGGCTGGTCGCAGAGAAAGTGCGGGCCAGCGCCGATGAAGACGGCTGCGCGCGGAGGGCGGCATGATCGTAGTGCTCACCGGTGGCACCGGTGGCGCCAAGTTTGTGGACGGACTGCGGCAGGTGGTTGCGGCCCGCGATTTGACCATCATCGTCAACACCGGCGACGACCTGGAGTGGTGGGGATTGCATGTCTCGCCGGACCTGGATTCGATCACCTATGCTTTGGCCGGCCTGCTCAGCAAAGAACGCGGTTGGGGGGTGAAGGGCGACACGTTCTTCTGTCTGCAGGCCATGAAGACGCTGGGCCAGCCCATCTGGTTCAACGTGGGAGACCGCGATCTGGCAGTGCACATCACGCGCACCCAGCTGTTGAAGTCGGGCAAGACGCTGAACGAGGCCACGGCCGAGATCGCGGGACAATTCGGCGTGCAGTCGCGCATTTTGCCCATGAGCGACCAGCGGGTGGATACGCGCGTGGACACGCCCATCGGGGAACTCAGCTTTCAGGAGTATTTTGTACAGCGCTGGTACCAGGACCCGGTGAACTCGGTGCGCTTTGCCGGGGTCGAGAACTCGCGTCCAGCGCCAGGTGTGATCGATGCCATCCAGTCGGCCAGCGTGGTGCTGTTGGCGCCAAGCAATCCCGTGACCAGCATCGGGCCGATTCTGGCAGTGCCTGGGATCCGGGAAGCCTTACGGCAAACTCCGGCCACGGTGGTGGCGGTGAGCCCGATTGTGGGGGGCGCGGCGGTCTCGGGGCCGGCCGGGGCCATGATGGCGGCGCAAGGCTGGCCGGTCTCCGTGGGCGGAGTGGCCGAGGCCTATCACGATTTTCTCGATGTGCTGGTGGTGGACCATCGCGATGCGGCCGCGGCCGGGGAACTGCAAAAGGCCGGCTACCGCGTGCATTGCGCCTCCACGATCATGACGACCCCGGAAGATAAGGTGGCGCTGGCCCATGAGGTGCTCTCGCTGCTTTCCAGCGAAACGACGGCGACATCGGATTCGATATGATCCTGCTTCCGATAAAAAATCTGGCTAACGCCAAGCAGCGGCTGGCGCCGGTACTCAACCAGACGGATCGCACCCAGCTGGCGCACGCTATGCTGCGCGACATCCTGGAGACGCTGGCCGGGTGGCGGAAGATGCCGGTGAGTTTGGTGACCAGCGATTCCTTCGCCATTTATCTGGCCGGCGAGTTCGGCTTCGACGTGATTATCGACTACGCGAACATCAGTGAGACGGACGCGATTGAGCGGGCGACCGGGCTGTGCGAGTCGCGGCAGATCGAGAGTACGCTGGTGATCCCCGGCGACATTCCCCTGATCGAGGCGGCGGAGCTGGATGAAATTCTGAGCGCCGCGCCGGAGAAGGGCTCGGTGCTGGTGCCGGCGAGCGACCGGCGCGGCACCAATGCCGCACTGCGACGTCCGGCGGGCCTTTTTCCGCTGCGTTTTGGGAATGACAGCTTTCAGCCCCACTACGCCGCGGCCCGCACCACGGAGCAGCCGTGTGTGGTTCTCTCGCTTTCCGGGATCGCCCTCGACATCGATCAGCCCGCCGACCTGGTCGAACTGGCGCAGGCCCCCGGCGAGCGCTCTTCGCAGCAACTGGTCCGGCAATGGGGATTTCTGGAATTGCCGAAGGCCGCCAACGAATAATGCCACGATCCACGCCAGAGTTGCGGGTGCTCCCTCTTCGCTTGCGCGAAGAAGTTGCGCCCGGGGATTCGCTGCCGGAACTGCTGCAGCGCGCTGCGAAACAGAGCCGGCAGACTTTTCGGGCCGGTGACATTCTGGTGGTGAAGCACAAGATCGTTTCGAAAGCGGAAGGGCGCTGGGTGGAGCTGGAGAAAGTAAAGCCCACGGCGGCGTCCAGAGCGTGGGCAAGCCGTTACGGACTCGATGCCCGCGTGGTCGAGGTGGCGCTGGCGGAGAGCCGGCGCATTGTGCGGCGGACGCGCGGCGTGCTCATCACGGAGACAAGGCACGGATTCATCTGCGCCAACAGCGGGGTGGATGTTTCGAACGTCAACGGCGGAAAGCATGCACTGCTGCTGCCGAAAGATCCGGATGCCACGGCGGCGAAAATTCATCGGGCGCTGAAAAAGCGTCTGGGAGTGCACATTCCCGTCATCCTTGCCGACAGCTTTGGGCGGCCATGGCGGGAGGGGTTGACCGAGGCCGCTATCGGCGTGGCCGGCATGAAGCCATTGCAGGACCATCGCGGCTTGCGCGATCCCCATGGTTACCGGCTTAATGCCAGTGTGGATGCGGTGGCGGATTCCCTGGCTTGCGCGGCCGGGCTGGTTTGCGGCAAGCTAGAACGTACGCCCGCTTGCATTGTGCGCGGATTCCGTTATGAGGCGGCCCCGGGCAGCGCCCGGCCACTGCTTCGCCCCGCGCAGAACGATCTGTTTCGCTGAGCCTGCTGCAGCAGGCTGTTTCCCAGGAGGTCGCCATGGCCCGCACTCTTACCGCTTCAGAACTGGAAAATTTCCCTGCTTTGGAATGGAGCGATGTGCTCCCTGGCATGTCGCCGGAGGTGCGCACGGCTTTGGAAAAGGCCCTGGAAGCGCAGGACGGCGGCGGCCTGTCGCGGGAAGAGTGCTTGCGGCTGGCGCAGGCGGAGGGCGATGACCTGCTGGGGCTACTGCTGGCGGCGGACACGCTGCGCCGCGACCTGGTGGGGAACATCGTCACTTATGTGGTCAACCGCAACATCAACTTTACCAATGTATGTTTTGTCGGCTGCAAGTTTTGCGCCTTCAGTCGCGGGCCGCGCGAGGCCGATACGTATTTCCTGAGCATGGAAGAAATCGCGCGCCGGGCGCAGGAGGCCTGGGACCTGGGAGCGCGGGAGGTTTGTATTCAGGGTGGGCTGCCGCGCGAGCTGCCGCCTTTCCATTATCGAGACATTCTGCGGGCGGTGAAGGGCGTGCTGCCCAAGATGCACATCCACGCGTTTTCGCCGATGGAGATTGTTTACGGCGTGGAGCTGACCGGCATGCCGCTGCGCGAGTATCTGATGATGCTCAAGGAGAACGGACTGGACACCTTGCCGGGCACGGCGGCGGAGGTGTTGGATGATGAAGTCCGGCACGTGCTCTCGCGCAACAAGCTTTCGGTCGCGGAGTGGCAAGAGGTCATCCGTACCGCCCACCAGTGCGGGATCCGCAGCACGTCGACTTTGATGTACGGCCACACCGAGACTCCTGCCCACTGGGTCGACCAGATTCGCCTGCTGCGCCAGATCCAGAGCGAAACGGGAGGCTTCACGGAGTTCGTTCCCCTGGGATTTATTCATGAGAACACCATCCTGTTCCAGCAGGGGTTGTCGCGGCCGGGGCCGACGTTGGCCGAGCATTTGAAGGTCCACGCGCTGGCGCGGGTGATGCTGGCGGGATCCATCTCCAACATCCAGGTTTCCTGGGTAAAGCTGACCAAGCGGCTCTCCCGGCTCTGTCTGCATGCCGGGGCCAATGACTACGGCGGCACGCTCATGGAAGAAAACATCTCGCGCGAAGCCGGTTCCACGGCCGGGCAGTATATGAGCCCGGAAGATTTTCAGGCATTGATTCTGGAGACGGGACGCATTCCGGCGCAGCGGAACACGCCGTACACGCGGATCCAGATTAAAGTGCCTTCCGAACCTTTTACCGCCGAGCAATTGCGGGAAACGGAGTTCGCATGAGCCGGACCATCGCGGTGCTGGGCGGGACCGGCGCGGAAGGTTTTGGACTGGCGCTGCGTTGGGCGCGCGCCGGAGAAAAAATTGTGATCGGTTCGCGCGACGCCCAACGGGCGGAGGCCGCTGCCGCCAGAATTCGAGAACAGTCCGGCGCGGCGGAGGTTTCGGGAGCGGAGAATGCCGCGGCTTGCGCTGGAGCGGATGTCATCGTGCTGACGGTGCCCTTTGAAGGACACGCCGCCTTGCTAAAGCAGGTGAAGACCGCGATTACCCCGGGAAGCATTGTGGTGGATGCGACGGTACCGCTGGCGGCCAGTGTGGGCGGGCGCGCGACCCGCACCCTGGGGGTGTGGCAGGGCTCGGCGGCACAGCAAACCGCGGAGATTCTGGGCAGGGAAGTTGCCGTGGTGGGGGCGTTCCAGAATGTTTCCTCCGCCCTGCTCGAAGGCGATGGCCCCGTGGACTGCGATGTGGTTGTGTGCAGCGACGATCCCGAGGCGCGAAAGTTGGTGCGCGAGCTGGCGGCAAAGATTGCTGGGGTCCGTCCCATAGATGGCGGGAACCTGGAAAATGTCCGCATCCTGGAGCAGGTGACCGCGCTGCTGATCGGTCTGAATATCCGCAATAAAGTGCACAGTGGCGGGCTGCGCATCACCGGACTGCCCGAATCAGCCTACAAAGTCTAGCTTCGGAAAGAACCGCTATGACGACACCTGCCGGTCCCGCCGTCATTCCTTCTACCGTCATCGAGTTTCACGATGTCTCCTATCAGGTCCAGAGCGGCCGAGAGCTCATTTCCCATCTGAGCCTATCCGTGCAGGCCGGTGAGACGCTGGTGCTGCTGGGCCGGAGTGGCTCGGGAAAAACCACGTCGCTGAAGCTGATTAATCATCTGGCGGCCCCCTCGAAGGGAGACGTGCGGGTGCAGGGACGATCCACGCAGGAGTGGGACGTGATTCGGCTGCGGCGGACAATTGGGTATGTGATTCAAGAGGTCGGCCTGTTCCCGCACTTTTCGGTAGCGCGCAATATCGGGCTGGTGCCGAGGATCGAAGCCTGGCCGGAGGAAAAGATCCGAGCGCGGGTGGGGGAATTGATGCAGTTGGTCAGCCTGGCCCCGGAGCTGGGGGAGAGATACCCGCGCGAACTTTCCGGAGGACAGCGGCAGCGTGTGGGGGTGGCGCGGGCCCTGGCGGCGGACCCGCCGATTTTGCTGATGGACGAACCTTTCGGCGCGCTCGATCCCATCACCCGCAATGAATTGCAGCATGAATTTCTGGCCCTGCAAAAGCGCCTGCAGAAAACCGTCGTCTTCGTCACCCATGATTTGCGCGAAGCCCTGCTGCTGGGCACCCGTATTGCATTGATGGAAGAGGGCAAGCTGGTGGCGGTGCTGCCGCCGGGGGAATTTGTGAAATCGAACGATCCGCTGATTGCCGCCTACAACGAGGCTTTCCAATGAACGTTTTGCAATACATGCTGCAGAACCGCGTCGAGGTGCTGGAGCTGACCGGCGAGCATCTTTGGCTGGTCGGCATTTCGACGTTGCTGGCCGTGCTGGTGGGCGTGCCGCTAGGCATTCTGATCGCCCGCCGGCAGTGGCTGAATAAGCCGATCCTGGGCACGGCAAATATTGTTCAGACCATTCCCAGCCTGGCGCTTTTTGGATTTCTGCTGCCGGCGCCGTGGATTGGCGAGCGGGCTGACCGGCTGGTGATTCTGGCGCTCATGCTCTACGCCTTGCTCCCGCTGATTCGCAATACCTATACCGGCATCCGGGGCGTGGACCCGGCGGTAGTGGAAGCGGCGCGGGGCATGGGCATGACCGAGAACCAGGTGCTGTGGCAGGTGCAGTTGCCGCTGGCGGCCAGTGTGATCTTGGCGGGAGTACGGGTGGCTGTGGTGCTGTCGGTGGGCGTGGCGACGATTGCGGCCGCCATCGGTGCGGGCGGTCTGGGAGAATACATTTTTCGCGGGCTGGCCATGGTCAACAATCAGCTGATTCTGGCCGGGGCGATTCCGGCGGCTGGCCTGGCATTGCTGGCGGACGTGGGGCTGGGATGGGTGGAGAGGCGGATCAGCCCCAAGACGGCGGGCTGACGGTCGCTCCGAGTATTTGTCATTCCGAACTTGCTTCAGCGGTGCGGAATCTGCTTTTAGTCAGCAACAACAGATTCCTCATGGCTGAAGCCATTCGGAATGACAAGGCTTGAAGTGCTGGGTGAAAGTCCAATGATGTGGAGTCTGGAAAGCTTATGAGGCGCTGGTTTCGGCTGAGCGTGATAGTTCTGTTGGCGGCGGCCATATCCTGCCGGCCGCCGCGCTCCGATCGCATAGCCATTGCCTCAAAGAACTTCACCGAGCAACTCATCCTAGGCGAACTCTTCGCCCAGCAGATCGAGAACAAAACAGGACTTCCGGTGGAGCGGCGCTTCTATCTGGCCGGTTCTTACATCTGCCATCAGGCCATGCTGGCGGGGCGCATAGACATTTACCCGGAATACACCGGCACCGCGCTGACCGCGATTCTGAAGGAGACTCCCCAGGGCAGCGCCGCCACGGTCTATCAGCGGGTGAAGTCCCATTACGAGCAGCGCTTTCACCTGACCCTGGGCGGGCCGCTGGGATTCGAAGATACCTTCGCCATGGAAATTCGTGGGGAAGATGCGCGGCGGCTGGGAATCCAGACGCTTTCGCAGGCCGCGGCTTATGCGCCGCAGTGGAAGGCCGGTTTCGGCTACGAGTTTATGGAGCGCCCGGACGGGTTCAAGGGGCTGGCCGCGACCTATGGGCTGAAGTTTGCCGAGCCTCCGCGCATCATGGACCTGGGGCTGCTGGCGCGGGCGCTGAAGGACAAGCAAGTGGATATGGCGGCGGGGAACTCGACCGACGGCCTGATTCCCGCGCTGGATCTCTTTGTGCTGGAAGATGACAAGCACTATTTCCCTCCCTATGAGGCGGTGCCGGTGATGCGGCAGGAGATGCTGCAAAAACATCCCGAGGTGAAGGCGGCGCTGGATGCCTTGGCAGGGAAGATTTCCACCGCCGACATGCAGCAGATGAACTATGCGGTGGACGGACAGCATCGCGACGCCAAGGAAGTGGTGCGGGAGTTTCTGCGGAGGAAAGGGCTGTGAGGGCCGTCATTCCGGCTGACGCGAAGGGGACGAGAACCGGTAGGGATTCCTCGCGCAACAAGCGCGCTCGGAATGACAACATCTACATCAGCCAGACGGCATCGACGTCGACGATCACCTGGGTGCGGGGGATTTTATTCTTCGCGGCGTGCGCCAGCATGGCGCGCAGCGTGGCGTTCAGCTTCTCGCGGCTGGGAGATTTCAGCACAAAGTGATAGCGGTAGTCCTTCTTGAGGCGCAGGATGGGGGCGGCCGCCGGGCCCAGCACGCGTACCCCTTCATGGCGGGTGCTCTCAAACCACTTGCCTAAGATGCCCGACCAGCGCAGGGCTTCGTCGAGTTTCTCGCTGCGCAATAGGACGTTGGCCAGCGAGCTGTAGGGCGGATAGTGCATCCAGCTGCGAAAGCGCAGTTCTTTCTCATAGAAGTTGATGAAGTCGTGGGCAGCGGCATACTGCACCGCGTAGTGGTCGGGAAAGTAAGTTTGCAGGACGACCTTGCCGGGGGTCTCGCCGCGCCCGGCGCGTCCGGCGACTTGAGTGAGCAGCTGGAAGGTGCGTTCGGCGGCGCGGAAATCGGGGAAGCCCAGCGCCATGTCGGCGCCGACCACGCCGACCAAAGTCACGCCATGGATATCGTGGCCCTTGGCGATCATCTGCGTGCCCACCAGCAGGTCGAGCTCGCCTTCATTGAGCGCGGCCAGCATCTGCTCGAGGTCTTCGCGTCCACGCACGGTATCGCGGTCGAGCCGCCCAATGCGCGCCTGGGGAAAAAGCCCGTGCAGCAGCTCTTCCAGCTTTTCTGATCCGGTGCCGAGGAAGTAGACGTATTCGCTGCCGCATTTGGCGCAGGAATCGGGCACCTTGGCCTGAAATCCGCAGTAGTGACATTCCATTTTGTGGCTGCGCTTGTGGTGGGTGAGCGCCACGGCGCAGTTTTCGCACTGCAAGGTTTGGCCGCAGGTGCGGCAGAGCACGACCGGCGAATATCCCCGGCGGTTGAGCAGGACCATGACCTGCTCTTTGCGTTCCAGGCGATCTTTGATTTCTTCGATCAGCCTGCGCGAAAGCACCTGCTCCTGGCCGGTTTCCTGGAATTCCTGGCGCATGTCGATGACTTCGACCTCCGGCAAGGGCCGCGCCTGCACGCGGTCGGGAAGCTCGAGCAGGGCGTACTTGTTCTTCTTAGCATTGAAATAAGATTCCAGCGAGGGCGTGGCTGAGCCCAGCACGATGACCGCGTTCGCCATCTTGGCCCGCACCACGGCGACGTCGCGCGCATGGTAGCGCGGTGTCTCCTCCTGCTTATAGGAAGAATCGTGCTCTTCGTCGACGATGAGGAGTGCGAGGTCGCTGACCGGCGCGAACACCGCCGAGCGGGTGCCGACGACGATGCGGGCCTCGCCACGCTTGATGCGCCACCATTGCTCGGCGCGTTCTTTGTCGGTGAGCGCGGAGTGCAGGATGGCGACCTCTTCGCCGAAGACCTGGTGCAGGTCGGCGGCCACGGCCGGGGTGAGGCCGATCTCCGGGACCAAGAGGATGGCTGAGCGGTTCTGCTCCAGCACAGCCCGCATGGCGGTGAGATAGACGGCGGTTTTGCCGGAGCCGGTGACGCCATGCAGCAACATGCCGGAGAATTTCCCCGAAGCCGCGCCGTCCTGAATCTGCTGCAAGGCATTCTTCTGCGCCGGGCTGAACTCAAAGTGGAAGGGCGAGGGGCGGGCCTTGATGGTGGAGACGGTGAAGTCGGCGGCCTCGTCGATGATCTCCACTAATTCGCGCTTCACCAGCGTGCTTAAGGTTGTGCGGGGCACGCCCAGGGATTGCAACTCCACCACAGCCAGGCGGCCACCGGCACTGGCCAGGGCATCGAGCAAGGTGCGCTGGTTGGCGTTGGCCCGGATTTTGCCGTCTCCTTCCACCGGCTTGAGTATGGCGACCTTTACGGTGCGCTCGGCGTTGCGGGCGTCGGAGGAGTCCTCACGCGCGATCCACTTCTTGCGCACCATGCCGTCGAGCACCGCCTTTGAGGCCCGGGTGGCATTGCGCAGGGTCTCTTCCTTCGCGGTCTCGCGATTGGCGAGGTAGTCGAGCACGCGAAATTCGGCATATTGGTCTTCGGGAGTCTTCTGCGAACGCGCTGAGGACCCGGCCATCCCGGCCAGATGCAGGGCCATGTGTCCGGATTCGGCGATGCGATAGACGATGCTGCGCTTGAACTCCGCCCCCAGCGGCAGCATGGTGCGGAAGACCTCGCCGAGGGGGGCGAGGTAGTAGTCGGCGATCCAGCGGCCCAGGCGGAGCAGCGACTCGTCGAGCACGGGAGCTTCATCGAGCACCGAGATGACGTTTTTGATTTGGACTTTCTTGCCGCCGGCGTCCGGCTGGCGGTCGTGCAGTTCGGTGACGATGCCCGACATACGCTGCTGGCGAAAGGGCACCAGCACGCGCCCGCCTATGACGGGCTCCATCCCCGCAGGCACACGGTAGGTGAAGACCATGTCGAGGGGCACGGCCAGGGCGACATCGCAGAATTCAGGCATCGGGGAGACGGGCCGTTGGAGCGGCCTGATGAGATCGTAACATCTGGGGAGGGATGACCTTGGGCATCTACCGCAAAAGAGCGGTCTCGGTGTCTAAGTATATGGGTGGAAAAACGCTTTCCAACTGGAATGGTGACCGGTATCGTCATGGTGGTCATGGCGATTGTCTCTCCCTTCATCTGGGCATGGTGGAATAAGCCGAAACAAGTAGTTTTGGATATTCCCATCTCGCTGGCGCGGGGACATATCAGGATTCCGGAGTTTGAGGTTCCAGCGGAAAGCATGTATGGGATTTATATCGCAGTGGAGCGAAGTGTCGATCCCGACCATGCTGCATGCCTCATGGGGGTACAGGAGTGTGAGGGCGTTCCTTCTGTTTTGACTGCTTCCTGGGCTTTATCGCATGGAGATAAGGTCGTGGCCAACCCTTCCGAAGATATAAGTGCTGGGTGGCTGTTTTTTCAGGACCAGTCGCTGGTGGTGCGGAGTTTGCGCGGCTTTCGAGTTCAGGAGGGCACGCGTTACTCCCTGGATCTCGATATCCTCACCGATGCCAGCCGTTTGAATGGTGGCCATCCCCGGTTGTGGATTCTGGAAGACGGGTTTCTGGAAGCGGAATATCAGAGCAAGCTGGGAACATTGGTTTTCTGGGGCCTGGTGGCCGCCTGCTTGGGAACCATGGTTTTCCTGCTCTCGTGGATGGCCTGGCGGCGCCGACGGCGATGGGAACAGAGAGTGTGCTTTACCTGGGCGGGACGGCCTACCGCACCCCTACAAATCGATCGGCGAGGGCCTCTCGTTGCCTCGCAGGAGGAACATCATCCCAAGAGCAAGTTCCTGGCGTTGCTTAGCGCCGGGTATTGGCGCTCTCGCAGCGCAGCATCCGTCCGTTTCACCGAGGCCCAAACCGGACGGCAATACTTCCAATGGGCGCAGAAATTGCCTTTGCGTCCGGCGTTAACCGGGTTTTCACCGCCAACGTTCGCAGTGTTTCTGGCGTTCTTCATCGGCATACAGGTTCTCCTGCAATTGGTGGTGATGATGGGGGACCACATTCCTTCGCAAGGGCTGACTGTATTTCTGGTCAAGGCAGGCACGCTAGCGACAAAGCCGGAAACGCTTTTCAAAATACAGCCGCTGGTGGTTCATGTGAAGCAAAGCGATTATAGAAAGCCGCCCCTCTATTTTCTAAACGGAAGACAAATCTCTCTGGCAGAGCTGGCACCCATACTTAAGCAGGAGTTCAGCCGCCGCCGGACCGCAGATTGGGTGGTGTACGTGGAAGGCGACGAGGTCGCTTCGTTCGAGACGGTTGCGAATGCGATTGACATTATTCGCGGATTGGGTGGGAAGGTCTATCTTCTTACGCCGAAGAGCGAACGGCCAGAGTGATAGTTTGATCGGATGTATGTGTAGGGCAGAGCCCGTCCTGAGCGAAGTCGAAGGATGTCCTCCCCTGCTCGGCGGAGCGAAAGCTCCGCCGATCCGTATCAGGATATGGCTTCAGCCATATCGCAAATCGTGGCCCTTAGGATCACGCAGCGTCAGCCGCAATGTAGGTGCGCCGTTCCGGCGCGTGAGTTCTTGCGATGTCTGGAACGGCATCGCTAAAGCGATGCCCTGATACGAATCCCACTGTGGGCTGAACCGTCGGAGCTTTTCGCGGGCGCCGTTCCGGCGCGTGAATTCTGCGTTGCCTGGAACGGCATCGCTAAAGCGATGCCCTGATACGAATCCCACGGTGGGCAAAACCGTCGGATCTTTTCGCGGGCGCCGTTCCGGCGCGTGAATTCTGCGTTGCCTGGAACGGTATCGCTAAAGCGATGCCCCTGATACGAATCCCACTGTGGGCAAAACGGTCGGACCTTTTCGCGGGCGCCGTTCCGGCGCGTAAATTCTGCGTTGCCTGGAACGGCATCGCTAAAGCGATGCCCCTGATACGAATCCCACTGTGGGCAAAACGGTCGGACCTTTTCGCGGGCGAGGGCGCCCGCGCCACACCACCCTACTGTGCTAATAAATGCACAGGTCCTAGGAGGACAGAGTGAAAATGGATTGCGCCTGATGCCCGTGGAGGGCGTACACTCCTGTCCGCCTCAGGCCTTCGCGGGCGAGGGCGCCCGCGCCACATCGTTACTCTGTGCTAACAAAGGCACAGGTCCTTCGCTGCGCTCGGGATGACAGAGATAGCGACTACTCCACGCTCTTGCTGGGCATGGGCAGGCCCATGGCCTTCATCACCATTTGCAGGTCTTTCCAGGTTTCTTTCTTCTGACGGGGATCGCGCAGCAGGAACGCGGGATGATAGGTCACGGCCAGTTGTGTGCCGCGGAAGTCATACCAGTGGCCACGGAACTCCGACATGGGCGCATTGATGGCCAAAAGGGTCTTGGCCGCGACCGAACCGAGCGCCACGATGAACTTCGGCTGGATAGCCGCAATCTGCCGCATGAGAAATGGCGAGCAGGTATCGCACTCGTCGCGCTCGGGAGTGCGGTTTCCCGGGGGACGGCACTTGATGATGTTGGCAATATAAACGTCGGAGCGCTCGAGGCCCATGGCCTTGATCATGTTAGTAAGCAGCTGGCCGGCGCGGCCGACAAAGGGCTCGCCCTGCTGGTCTTCGTCGGCGCCCGGGGCCTCGCCGATGAACATCAGTTCGGCCTTGGGATTGCCCACGCCGAAGACAATCTGCTTGCGTCCCTGCTGGGAGAGGCGGCAGCGGGTGCAGTCGCCGATATCTTCGCGGATGATGCGCAGGGCCGCGACGGGATCCGTCACGCCCGCTTCCGGGTTGGGGGTGGCCAATATCTCGGCCTCCTGCGGAGGCGGGGCGACGGTTTTAGGTTTTCTGGGCATGTCTTCTTCGATAACAGGGATAGGGGGAAGTTGCGCGATGGCTACTTCGCCTGCCGGGGCAGAGGACCCCCGCTTGTAAAAATCGTAGATGCCCAGCTCATGGTAGTAGCGGACGCGGGCAGCCAGCGCGCGCTTCATCTGGGGATCGAGAGTCGCCATCGGTAGAGAGAATTGTAACGTATCCCGTATGGTTCGCGTCTTTGTCCCGATGGGAGGGGGCTTTGCGAAATACCGAGGTCCTTCGACTCACTCGTTTTCGCGCCGGCGCGAAAACGAATTTCGCTCAGGATGACAGGAAGACGGGGTTATTTCAGCACGGCGCGCTGCTTGCGCAGGCGTTGTACCTGGTCGAGCACGCGCTGCGCAACTTCCCACTTGGAGGTTTCCGGGACTTCCACGACTTCGTCCTGGGTCAGGATGGTGACCGCGTTGCGGTCGGTATCAAAGCCCACGCCTTCCTGGGAAACATCGTTCACGACGATCGCGTCCAGGGACTTTGCGAGGAGTTTCTTGCGGGCATTCTCCAGGACATTTTGCGTCTCGGCGGCAAAGCCGACGATGATCTGCGAGGTCTTGGCCTGCGCCAGTTCGGCGAGAATGTCCGCTGTCGGCTCGAGTTCCAGCGTCAGCGGGCCGGCGCGCTTGATTTTTTGGCCGGCAGATTCCTTCACGCGATAGTCGGCCACGGCTGCGGCTTTGATCACGATGCTGGCTTCGGGCAGAAGCTTCAGCACCGCCTCGCGCATCTGCGCCGCCGATTCCACGGACGTGATTTCCGCCCCGCTGGGGGGCTTTACGGCGGTGGGGCCGCTGACCAGGAGCACGCGCGCCCCGCGCCGCAGCGCGGCTTCGGCCAGGGCATAGCCCATGCGTCCGCTGGAGCGGTTGGAGAGATAACGGACGGGATCGATCTTCTCCCGGGTGGGCCCGGCGGTAATCAGCACGGTCTCTCCGGCCAAGTCCTGCGAGACGCCGAGCGCTTCAAGGATGGCGGCTACGATGAGTTCGTTTTCGGCGAGTCGTCCCGGGCCGGTCATGCCGCATGCTAAATAGCCCTCGCCGGGCGCGACGATCCTGGCGCCGCGTTTCCGCAGGGTTTCAAGGTTGGCCTGGGTGGCCGGGTGCTCCCACATGTTGACGTTCATGGCGGGAGCGAGGACCACCGGCGCCGTGGTGGCCAGGTAGAGCGTGCTCAGAAAGTCGCTGGCGATGCCTTGCGCGAACTTGGCGACGGTATCGGCGGTGGCCGGGGCGACCAGCAGAGCATCGATGGATCGGGCGACCGCGATGTGCTCGACGGCGGAATCGATGTTCGGCTCCTCGGCATCGGCGGTGAACATTCCGGTAATGACTTTTTCGCCGGAAAGGGCCGCGAAGGTGAGGGGGCGAACAAACTGCTGGGCGGCCTCGGTCATGATGACCTGCACGCGGACCCCGCGGTCCTGCAAGAGGCGCACGATTTCCGCTGCTTTGTATGCTGCGATGCCGCCGCTGACGCCGAGAGCGATTTTCATACGCCACCCGTCCGCCGGAAGTGTTCCGTGCGGAGTGAGAACTGGACCATGATCCGCGGCTGGTCTAAACGGAGGGAGAAGAGACTGCGCGGGCGGAAAATACGGTGCTTAATCCGGGCCGATGGGCTTGTCCAGCATTTCGCTGGCGGCCGCTGCGTCCGCCGCTGCGGCTTTGCCGTCGGGAATCACCCACTTCACTTTGCCGGCCCGGATTTCATCCTGGGCGATGCGGCAGGGTTTGCGGGAGTGTGTGTCGATGACTGGGGGCGCTCCACCTTGCAGCTGCCGGGCGCGGCGCGCCGCCACCAGAATGTACCGGTAATTGCTATCGAAGCCGTCGATTAATTTCATGGTCCTCTCCCTTATCGCTAGTGTAGTCCCTAGCGGCCTCCGGCGCGAAACGAAGCCAGAATCGGTTGTAACCTATCGCGGACGTTGCACAAGCGGCACCGTTCCGCCTTCTCCATGAGATCGGCCGTTTCCCCGGAAGGTTCAGCGTGGGTGCGCTGCAGCCGTTCCGCAAGAAGAATGGCCCTGAGGGAATCGGTCGATTCCTCCAGCCGGTCATTAATCAAAATATAGCTGTATTTGGGGTAATTCTCAATCTCCCGGCTGGCCGTGACCAGGCGGCGGTCGATGACTTCGGGGATGTCCTGGCCGCGGGTGCGCAAACGCCATTCCAGTTGCTCCCGGTTGGGGGGCAGGATGAAGATGCTGACGGCATCGGGGACTTTGTGGATCATCTGTTCCGCGCCCTGCACGTCGATGTCGAGCAGCAGGTCGTGGCCGTGCTCCTGGGCTTCGCGTAGAAAACGCCGCGCCGTGCCGTAGTAGTTGCCGAAAACATCGGCGTGCTCCAGGAACTCATCGCGGCGGATCATGTCCTCAAATTCCGGGCGGGTGACGAAGAAATACTCGCGTCCATTCTGCTCGCTGCCGCGCGGGGCGCGCGTGGTGTAGGAGATGGAGAAATCGAGGCCGGGCACAATCTTGCGGATTTCGTTGACCAGCGTGGATTTTCCCGATCCGGAGGGCGCCGAAATAATGAAGACGCTGGTCATTCGAGGTTCTGCACCTGCTCGCGGGCTTTTTCGATTTCCGATTTAATGGACAATCCCATCTCCGTAATGCGCAAAGCGTCGCCCGCCAGCCCCGAGGTTTTGGAGAGCAGGGTATTGGCTTCGCGGTTCATTTCCTGCAACAGGAAGTCGAGTTTCTTGCCGACCTCGCCACCTTCGCCGAGCAGGGAGTAGAAGTGGTTGACGTGGGCGTCGAGGCGCACCAGCTCTTCCTGAATGTCGCTGCGGTCGACCAGCAGGGCGGCCTCCTGGAGAAGGCGTTCGGGATCGGCCTGGGAGCCGATCAGCTCCAGCATGCGGGACTTGAGCTTGTCGACATAAGTCTGCTGAATGGCCTGGCGGTGCCGAGCCACGCCCGAGCTGGCCTGTTGCACCTGGGCCAGGCGCTGGCGCAGTTCGTTGTCAATACCGCGGCCTTCTTCCTCGCGCATTTGATTCAGTTTCTGCAAGGCATCTTCCAGCCGGGCGAGGATGTGGGTGTGGGCTGCCTCATCGAGGGCGGCCGGGCTGGCGGCGTCGAGCGCACCCGGCATACGCAGGATGGCATTGAGGTCGGGGTCGGCGGAGACGCCGAACTCGGCGGAGGCGGAGCGAAAGGCCTGGATGTATCCGCTGACCATTTCGCGATTCAGGGTAAAGCCTTCGCTGGCCACGCGCTCCATGCTGAGGCTGAGCTCGATGTGGCCGCGGGCAATTCGCTCTTTCAGCAGGCGGCGGAACTTCATTTCGAGTGCGTCGCTGTCGGAGGGCAGGCGGAAGTGCAGGTCGAGGAAGCGGTGGTTCACCGACTTCAGCGAGAGCGTGAATCCCAGTTGGCCGTTGATCTGGCCCTTGACCTGGGCAAAACCAGTCATCGAGCGAATGGGCATAGTGGTTTGACGGCGAAACTGCCACGGCCGGAGACGGGCCTACACCATAGTACCGGAGCCTGCGGCAGAAAACGAATGCTTAGAGTGGTCGTGTCCCGACTGCTGCGTTGCTGGGAAGAAACTATAAGCCTAGCGGATTAGCGGGATCCCTTTTAGCAAATCGTCTTCGAATCGCTATAGCATCCTCCTCGAAAATATGTGGATCTTTTTCAGATTCAGCAAAGACAGAAATGCACCGATTTTCGCCGGGTGGTTCCTTTGCTGCCTCAGCGCGGATGAGGGGGATTATTCGTTCGACTAAGCTTTTCTTGCCAATTAGAAATAGCCATCCTTTTTGGCTATTGTCATCTACCCGCTGTTTGGACAAAATCTTAAGACGCAATTCTCCCATTACGTCTTGAAGCGGGATCGTGGGTCTAGGCGGCTTGCGGGGCAACGGCTCTGTAAACCGGAAGCTCTAGCGAGAGCAATCGCTGCTCGACAGGGAGAACTGTCGGCGGGGCCGTTTTTAATTTCAGGAATTTTTTTCGTAATTTCTCGGCCTTACCTAGCGCATGCCATAACTCTTCAGGCGCGCGAAAGAACAAAGCGTCGAAATTCCCTGAACTGTACGCTTCAATAAGCTGAGCGGAAACCACAGCGTTAAGGCGTACCTCAGCACTGCGTTTGTCAGAGCCAACAGCGACCAGGTCAAGCTCAAGACAATGCGCTACTGTTCGATCATTTTTTTCGATGAACAAGTAGTGCAATTCTTTTAGACTTCGCAGACGATCCATTTCATTCACACGGTTTCTCCACAGGAACCTTTTGAGGGATATTGTGGAGAATCATACTCTTAAGTCCAACATAATCAATAGTTACCATTGGTCAACCCAAAAGGTTACTTCTTTGGTAATACCGCCAACAAGCAGTTGGATGCACCGGTGAGCGATTGCGCCGTAAGAATCGGGCAAGTGACGCGTCATCGAGTAATTTGGCTCCCATCATTTTTCAATCGGCAACTATCAGAACCAACCCAGCTCTACGCCGGGCTGTTGGCTTTTTGCGGCTCGGCTTCGGCGAACTGCAAATCATAGAGACGGCGATAGGTGCCCAGCTTCTTCATCAGTTCCTCGTGGGGCCCTATGTCGGCAATGGCGCCGCCCTCGATGACCACGATGCGGTCGGCGCTGCGCACGGTGGAGAGGCGGTGGGCGATGACCAGCACGGTGCGCCCCTTCATGAGGTTGTGCAAGGCGGATTGCACCAGGGACTCGGACTCGCTATCGAGGGCGGAAGTCGCCTCGTCGAGAATCAGGATGGGCGCATTCTTCAGGATGGCGCGAGCGATGGCCAGGCGCTGGCGCTCGCCGCCGGAAAGGCGCACGCCGCGTTCGCCGATCACGGTCTCATAGCCTTCCGGCATGGCCATGATGAAGTCGTGGGCCAGGGCGGCGCGGGCGGCGGCCTCGACATTCTTCTGGGAGACGTGGGGCTGGCCGTAAGCGATGTTGTTGCGCACCGTGTCGTTGAAGAGCACGGTTTCCTGGGTGACGATGCCGATCTGCGAGCGCAGGGAGGCGAGGGTGAGGTTGCGCACGTCATGGCCGTCGATGGTCAGGCGGCCGGAGGTGACGTCAAAAAAGCGCGGAATCAGGTGCACCAGGGTGCTTTTTCCCGCCCCGCTGGAGCCCACCACGGCAAGCACTTCGCCGGCGCGGACGTGCAGGTCGATCTCGCGCAGAATTTCCCGCGGGCCTTCCCCGTTGCCGGTAGCTTCGTAGGAAAAGCTGACATGCTCGAAGCAAATCTCGCGGGAAAACTTGTCCAAGCGCTGGGCGCCGGACTTTTCCCGCACGCCGTCCTCAGTGTCCATGAACTTGAAGATTTCCGAGGAAGCGCCGATGGCCTGCTGAAAACTATTGTTAAAGACAGCGAATTTGCGCACCGGATCGTAGAGCTTGAAGACGGCGACAATGAAGGCCAGAAAGGTGCCGGCGGTGAAGACCTTGTGGTTGATCTGGTCGCGGCCCAGCAGGAGCAGCAGGGCGATGGCAATGGCCCCGAAAATATCCATGAGCGGGGAACTGATGGCGGCGGCGGCGACGGAGCGCAGGTTGGCGCCAAACAGGCGGCGGGCGGCGCGGCGGAATCGCTCAATCTCCCACGACTCCATGCTGAAGGCCTTCACAATGCGGTTGCCGGTAATGGTTTCGTGCAGGATGTTCTGGATGTCGGCCAGCTTGTCCTGGCCCTTGCGCGTGGTCTGGCGCACCTGGCGGCCAATCCGGCTGGCGGAGTAGATGATGAAGGGCACAAACAGCACCAGCACCCAGGCCAATTTGCCGCCGATCAGCACCACCACGGCCGCGGTGAAAATCAGAGTGAAGAGCTGTTGCAGGAACTCGGAGAGCACGCTCGACATGGCGTACTGCACGCGCTCGATGTCATTGACGATGGTCGAGACCAGCGTTCCGGTGGGGTGCTTCTGGAAGAACGCCACGGACCGGCGCAAGACCGAATCGTAGAGTTCGTTGCGCAGGTCGGTAATCATGCCGAAACCGGCGTAGTTCACCAGATACGTTCCCACGTAATCGAAAATGCCCTTCAGGATGGTGGCGGCGACCAGCGCGAAAGCCACCACGGTCCAGGGATTCTGGAAGTGCGAGGGCACGAACTGTTGCAGATAGATGACGTGTGCGGTCCCGGGGACTTTAAAGAGTTGCAGTTCGCGGGAGGGGGAGCCGGGGTTCAGGACACGGTCAAAGATGGGGCCGATGAGCAGGACGCGGAAGGCATCGAGCAGCCCGACCGCCGCCATGAGAAGAACCGACGACAAGACCTGCCACCAATAGGGCAAGACGTAGCGCAAAAGGCGGGTCAGTTGCCGCATAGGGGGCTCCTGCCGCGGGTTGAGGTCCGGGGGCTTCGCAAGCTTTCTATTCTACTTGAGTTGGCGGTATTTCCGAGGGTGTAGATGCTCGCATGGTCGAGCTGCGCTCAACTGGACAGCCGAGGGCGGCGGTCCCTACGTGGTTCGATGGGCAGAAAGCCAACGGCAAAATTTTCATGGTCAATGTTGACTATCGCGGGCTGTCGCGGTGCACGACTTTTACGCGGTATCCGGCCTTGTGCAAGCGCTTGCCGACATCCTCGGCAATCATGACTGAGCGGTGCTGGCCTCCGGTACAGCCGAAGGCGATGGTCAGGTAGCTCTTACCTTCATGGATGTAGTGGGGCAGGAGATAGATCAGCAGTTCGGAGATGCGCTGGATGAACTCTTTGGTCTGAGGGAAAGACTTGATGTATTTGGCCACCTTGGGATCGCGGCCGGTGAGCGGGCGAAACTCGGGAATGAAGTGCGGGTTGGGCAGAAAGCGCACATCGAAGAGCAGGTCGGCATCTTCCGGAACGCCGTGCTTGAAGCCGAAGCTGACCACCGAGACCAGAATGTTTTTGTCCGATTCCTGCTTTTGGAAGCGTTCCGTCACATGCGCGCGCAGTTCGTGGACATTGAATTTGGAGGTGTCAATGACCATATCGGCGATGGCGCGAATGGGTTTGAGATGGCGGCGTTCTTCGGCCAGCGAGGTTTTCACCGATGCATTTGTCCCCAGGGGATGGGGGCGGCGAGTCTCGCTGTAGCGGCGAATAATGACGGCGTCGGAGGCCTCGAGGAAAATTACCTTGGTGGGCAGAATGTGCTTCACCGACTTCACGATGGTGGGCAGGGCCTCTAATTGCGCGCCCTCGCGCACATCCACCACCAGGGCCGTACGCTCGATTTCCGAAGACTGTCCGACCAGCTCGGCAAAGCGGGGAATCAGGCCGACCGGCAGATTGTCCACGCAGTAGTAGCCCAGGTCCTCGAAGGCCTTGAGCACGGAAGCCTTCCCGGAGCCGCTCATGCCGGTGATGATGACCAACTCGCCATGGTGCTGGCGATTGTCATGCGCAGGGTGGCTGGTGGAAACAGGGACGTGCTTCGTGGGGCGGACGGATTTACGTGGCGCCATCTTCCCTAGATGGTAGCAAGGAGAGAGCAAAAACGGCTAGTACGAGGGGTAATGCGCGGCAGAGTACCCCTGGCTGGTGTTTCCAGGGATGGGATGGGCAAAAATCTGCGCGGGCAGGAGTGCCCGCGCCACATGCGCTGGGTAGAGTAGGGCGGACACTCATGTCCGCCAGGCAGGGCGTAGCGGGCAGGAGTCGTACGCGGGCGAGGGCGCCCGCGCCACACTCTGTCTGCTTTTGGCTCGCGGGCAGGAGTGCCCGCGCCACACGGCGTCACTATAGGCGAAAGGGTGCGCTCAGCAGGCGCGCCGGCAGCATGACCACGGCCCAGACAAGGGCCAGCGCGCCATGGACCGCGATGCCCACGAGCCGGAAGGGCAGCAGCAGAAGCCACACGAACGGATAAAGGACCAGCGCCACCAAGGCCAGGGGCCAGCAGACGACAAACAGCAGGCACCACAACAGGAATGCGATCATGGGGTCCTCCTTCTTCCTCTACCTATAGATACGCAGGCCGCCCAGGAATGTTCCCTAGGGACTTCCCTGGGGGAGCAATCCCCTAACGTCGTTCGCCATTTACAGCAATGGGGGTATGGAGCGAAACGCGGGTGCAATTTTACTCTGCTGGGGTGACGCACTTGAAATCACTCTGATTTTCGCCAGGAGGATTGTATGGGTTGGGGTTGGGCACTGTTGGCCGTGATCTTCATCCTGTGGCTCCTCGGATTCAGTCTGCATATAGCCGGAAGCATGATCCATGTGCTGTTGGTTTTCGCCCTGGTGGTGTTTGTGGTCAATCTATTCGCCGGACGCAGGGCCGCTTGAGGCCGTTCCGGTTCAGGAGAGAGTCATGAAAATTCTGTGGATCCTAGGCATGGCGGCAATGTTGGCGCTGGGAACGGTGGGCTGCTCGGAACGTTCCAGCGTTTCCTATAAAGACAATGTGCAAAAGTCGTTGGAGCAGGCCGACCTGAAAGGCGTGAGCGTCTCCGAGGACAACGCGAAAAACACCATCACCCTAAGCGGGACCCTGCACAGCGCAGAAGCCAAACGGCAGGCGGGCATGGTGGCGCAAAGCGCGGCGGCTTCGCGCACCATCGTGAACGAAATCGGCGTGGAGCCGGTCGGGGTGGAGTCGGAAGCCAAGGACATCGCTTCTAACGTCGACGAAGCCATCAAGAAAAACTATGAAGCCTCGTTGATTTCCGGCCGCCTCGACAAGCAGGACATCAGCTATGACGCCAAGAATGGCGTGCTGACCTTGAAGGGCTCGGTCAAGACTCCGCAGCAGAAACGGGAGGCGGAGCAACTGGCGTCCAATGTGCCGAATGTGCAGCAAGTGCTGAACCAGATTGAGGTCAAACGCTAGTTCCCCCCTGCGTGGCAGGCCTGCCAGGAATGTGGTATTCCTGGCGGGCCGTGCGCGCCATCATCCGGTTGCCAGGTATTTCTTCAGGAAGGCGAGGGTGCGAAAACCTGCATCCTGCCACACTTCATTTTCGAACCCATGTCCCACCCCGGGGTAAATCTGCATTTCGTAAGGAACGCCTCTCTTTTCCAGCAATTCCTGTAAATGGTAAGCCTCTTGCACCGGCACGGTGGGGTCGGCATCCCCGTGCAGGATCAGGGTGGGGCAGAGGCGGCGCATGAAGAGCTTCATTTCTTTGGGCAGGCCGCCGAAGAATTCGACCACCGCCTGCACGCGGGTATCGATGGCCGAGGCCGAGAGCGAGAGATAGGCCCCGAGCGAGAAGCCCAGCAAGCCAATGCGGTCTTTGTCGACCTGGGGTTGATTCTCGACAAAGCTGACCGCATCCCACAAAGTCTTCATCCAGATGGGGAAATGGCGGAAGATCACGGCCTTGTCGTAGGCATTTTCCGTCTCGGTGCGATCGAAGTAGTGCAGCACGTAGACGGCAAAGCCTTGCCGGGCCAGCATGCCGGCGGGCTCGACCATGCCGGCATGATTGCCGCCGGAGCCGTAAAGGGCAATGACGGCAGGGAAGCGCTGGCTGTCGGTGCTCTCAGGAAGAAAGCAATCGAGGCGGACAGCTTTGCCGCCGCTCTCGAAGGTGATCTGGGATTGGGAGGAAGAAAGCATGAAGTTTCAAAATACACTGTCGCGAGGGGTTCTGCGAATGGAGCTCAGGCGATTGGAATGTTTGGGTGGATTCAGATTCCAAAGTGCAGAGGACAGGGCAGGTATGCTTCGACTCGCGGGAATTCCGCTTTGCGGAACTCCCGCTTGGCTCAGCAGGACAGTAAAACCAACGGCTAACGGCCAAAAGCTACCGGCCAACGACTAACGACGAAAGGTAACGACGAAAGGCTAACGACAGCCCTATCGTTCTCCCAGCTTCTTCAGCGCTTCGGTGTAGGGAGCGCGGGCGATGCCCAGTTCGGTGATGATCGCCGTCACATACTGGGCAGGGGTCACGTCGAAGGCGGGATTTTCCACGCCGACGCCTTCGGGCACCATCTGGCGTCCGGCGATGTGGGTGACTTCCTTGGCATTGCGCTGCTCGATGGGAATGCCTTCGCCGGTCGGAGTATCCAGATCAATGGTTGAAAACGGCGCGGCCACGTAGAAGGGGATGCTGTGTTCTTTGGCCAGCACCGCCACCGAGTAAGTGCCGATCTTATTGGCCACGTCGCCGTTGGCGGCGATACGGTCAGCTCCCACCACGATGGCGTTGATCTTGCCCTGGCGCATCATGGCCCCGGCCATGTTGTCGGAGATCACGGTGGTGGGGATGCCGTCTTTCATCAGCTCCCACGCGGTGAGCCGCGAGCCTTGCAGAAAGGGGCGAGTCTCATCGGCATAGACGTGGATGTGCTTGCCCTGCTCGACCGCCGCGCGGATTACGCCCAGCGCGGTGCCGTAGCCGCAAGTGGCGAGCGCGCCGGCGTTGCAGTGGGTGAGCACGCCGCCGCTGGCGGGCATGAGCGTGGCGCCGTTGCGGCCCATGGCCTGATTGGCGGCGATGTCCTCGGCGTGCATGCGCTTGGCTTCGTCGATCAGTTCCTGCTTGATTTGCGGAATGGGGCGCACGCGGATGCGCTCAAACTTCTCCTGCATGCGCTTGATGGCCCAGAACAGGTTGACGGCGGTAGGGCGGGTCTTACCGATGACGTCGCAGATTTTGTCGAAGTCGCGCTTCAGGTCGCCGCCGTTTTCGGCCTTGGAGTTCTGCACGCCCAGAGCAATGCCCATGGCGGCGGAGACGCCGATGGCGGGAGCGCCGCGCACGATCATGTCGCGGATCACGTCTGCTACCTGCTCATAGGTCTTACAGACGACGTAGGTTTCTTCCGTGGGCAGCTTCGTCTGGTCGATGAAGCGTACGCCGCTGTCGGTCCATTCCAGAGTTTCAATCATAAGTGCGGTCGGTGGTCCTTGTCGTTGGTCGTAGGCCTTTTGGTTGTTGGCTTTGTGGTTCTGCGAGGCCAACGGCTAAGTGCTAATTGCCAAGTGCTATGTGCTCTTTGCGCACATCGTTGGCCGTAAAAAGGGAAACAAAGGGCGCAGGGGCGGCGGCAGTTTCCACGTTTCCGCGGCCTTTGGCTTCTTCCCGCTCTACCAGGCACATGACGCCGGCGACTTCAAAACCAAATTCGCGGGCAGCCTGGATGGCGGAGATGGTGGAAGCGCCGGTGGTGCAGACGTCATCCACAATGACCACGCGCGCGCCTTTTTCGCGGAAGCCTTCAATGCGCTGTCCGGTGCCGTGCTGCTTCTCGGCTTTGCGGACGAGGAACCCATGGAGCGCGCCGCTGGTCACGGCGACCGCCACCACGATGGGGTCCGCCCCCATGGTGAGTCCACCGAGGGCCTGGGGGTTCCAGCCCTGCTTTTGAATCTCTTCCAGAAATACCTGTCCGGTGAGCTGCGAGCCGCGGGCATCGAGCGTGGTGGTACGGCAGTCGATGTAGTAGTCGCTGGTGCCGCCGGAGGAGAGCTTGAACTCGCCCAGGCGGAAAGATTTGGTGGCCAGGACGCGCAGAAGTTCCTGTCGAGCCGAAGAGGACATAGGAATTTACGATACCACGGGGCAAGGGGCAGTGTGGCGCCCTCGCCCGCGTGCTATTGAGCGGACAGGAGTGTCTGCTCCACGGGGGGCATTCTGAGCGCAGCGAAGGACCCTGTGTATTTCAGCCATGCATAGGTCCTTCGTCGGGAGTTTGCGCTACGCGCAAACTCCGCATCCTCAGGATGACAGGGATCGCTACTGGGTCATGCGCTCCAGGTGGCGGAAGTGGTCGGTGGCCACAAACATCAGCCCAAACAAGGTCAGGTTATAGCCTACGTGGATCAGGTATCCCGGCGCGACCGAGCGAGTGATGGCGCGCGTGATGGTCAAAGTCAGGCCCACCAGAAACAGAACCAGCAGCGGGGCCCAGGCGCGACCCAGCTGGTCGCTGTGCACCATGGCGAAGCTGGAAGCGGTCACCACGATGGCCACGAACCGTCCTATGCGGGCGGCAAAGGGTTCGGTCAGCGGCGCGGAGACTCCCAGCCAGGCCAGGCCGGCGGCTAAGGTCAGCAAGGCCAGCGAAGCATAGAGGAACATTGTATCGGGCACGGAACGCGCCAGCAGTCCCCAGGCCAAAATGCTGATGCCGGGCAGAAGCAACCCTGTCTCCGCGTGTCCCTTGAACGAGCGAAAAAGAAACAGGCCCAGCAGGAAAATCACGAACAGCGCTGCCAGCAGCACCGAGCCCATGCCCGGAATGCGGTGCGAGGCATATCCCCAGAGCAACATCAGGACCAGCCACAGGGCGCCGCGGCGTAGGTGGCGCGGAGTCATGAATGTCGTGCCCAGCCAGCGGTCGAGCACGGGGTAGAGAAATCCGCGAAACAATAGTTCTTCGGCTACAGGAGCCACCAGGACGCCAAAGAACGCCATAAGGTAGGCGCTTTGCGGATCTCGGAAGAAGCGGTCCATGGGCAGGGACTTGGGAATGGGCAAAAGACGGGCCAGCAAGCCCAAGCCTACGGCCAGAAATCCACCTCCCAGTAAGAAGACGATCGGTGTCGAAGTCCAGCGCCAGCTCAGGGCATCCCAGAAACGGCGATGGCGCAGCCGTGTCACCAGCAGATACATAAATGCCAGCACAATGCCGTAAGAGACGGTCATGGCGGGCACAATAATCTGCGGGCCGGGGTCTTTGGCCAACTCCGCGGCGGAGACGGCCGTTTTATGCTGCTGTCCCAAAAAGGCCACCCCGAAGGCGATGCCGGTCGCGAGCACCAGCGAGGCCAGCAATAGAAGCACCACCAGGAAAACATCGAAGCCGGTCCAGACCGGGTTTTCGGAGAAGGGATTCAACGGCTCGGGAGGCGGCGGGGTGGTCTCGGGCAAAAGCGTTGCGGGCGCTGTGCCGGAAAGGTCGTCGGCTGCTGGCGGCGTTGCTTCGCCGGCGGGATCCGGCGAGGGAAGCGGGGCGGGGGGCGTCAGATCACTCATGCGGCTCCGTGTTCGCCGCGAAAGAATTCCGCCAGCGCTTGTCCAGTATAGGATTTTTTCACCCGCGCCACCTGCTCCGGAGTGCCCTGGGCCACAATGCGACCGCCGTCTTCGCCGCCCTCCGGGCCCAGGTCGATGAGCCAGTCGGCGTTGCGGATCACATCGAGGTTATGTTCGATGATGATGATGCTATTGCCGAGATCGGTCAGACGATGCAGCACATCAAGCAATTTCTTCACGTCATCGAAGTGCAGGCCGGTGGTCGGCTCATCCAGCAGGTAGAGCGTCTTGCCGGTCTGACGCTTGCTCAACTCGCGGGCCAGCTTGATGCGCTGGGCCTCGCCACCGGAGAGCGTGACCGCCGATTGTCCCAGATGGATGTATCCCAGCCCGACATCGACCAGGGTTTGCAGCTTCTGCTTGACCTGCGGGATGTTCTCCAGGATGGGCAGCGCATCCGATACCGGACTCTCGAGTAAATCGGCGATGGAGTAGCCGTTGTACCTTACCGCCAGGGTCTCATGGTTGTAGCGCCGCCCGCCGCAGACCTCGCAGACCACGTAGACATCGGGCAGGAAATTCATTTCAATGCGGCGCTGGCCCTCGCCCTGGCAGGCCTCACACCGTCCGCCGGAGACGTTGAAGGAGAAGCGTCCGGGCTTATAGCCGCGCTCACGCGATTCGGGCAGCATGGCGTAGAGATCGCGAATCTGCGAAAACACGCCGGTGTAAGTCGCAGGGTTGGAGCGCGGAGTGCGCCCGATCGGGGACTGGTCGATGCGAATGACCTTATCCACACTTTCCGCGCCGGAGAGATCTTTGTGCGCGCCGGGTTCCTCGCGCGAACGATAAAGCTTTTTGGCCAGGGCGCGATAGAGGATGTCATTCACCAGCGTGGATTTCCCGGAGCCGGAGACGCCGGTCACCACCGTCATGACTCCGAGCGGGAAAGTGATGTCAACGTTCTTCAGATTGTTCTCGCGCGCGCCCAGGATGCTGATGCCGGCGCCGTTGGTCAGGCGGCGCTGGTCGCGCATATCGATGCGCGTCTTGCCGGAGATGTAGGCCCCGGTCAGCGATTCTGGGACCTTGACGATCTCTTTGGGGGTGCCGTGCGCCACCAGGCTGCCGCCGTGGCGGCCTGCGCCGGGGCCCAGGTCGATCACGTAATCGGCGCGGCGGATGGTTTCTTCATCGTGCTCGACCACGAGCACCGTGTTGCCCAGGTCGCGCAACTCTTCGAGCGCCTTGAGCAGGCGGTTATTGTCGCGGTGGTGCAGGCCGATGGAGGGCTCATCCAGCACGTAGAGCACGCCGCGCAGCTTGGAGCCGATCTGGGTGGCCAGGCGGATGCGCTGGCCCTCGCCGCCGGAGAGCGTGGCCGCCGAGCGGTCGAGCGAGATGTAGTTCAGGCCCACCGCATTCAGAAACTGCAGACGCTCGACAATTTCATGCACGATGCGCCCGGCGATGGTGGCTTCGCGGCCGGTCAGTTTAATCTTGCGGGCGGTCTCTAAGGCCCGGGAAACCGGCAGGGCGGTGAAGTCGGCGATGGAGAGATCGTTCACCTTGACCGCGAGACTTTCCGGGCGCAGGCGCTTCCCGTGGCAGGCCGGGCACTGGGTGGCTGACATGTAGTCCAGGAGAAATTCACGGTAGCCGTCGGAGGTAGAGCTCTCCATGGCCTGCTTCAGATAGTTGAGGACCCCCTGAAAGCCGGTCTTGCCACCTTTGCCTTGCTCCCCATAGAGGAGCAGGTTCTGCACCTTCTCAGGGAACTTCTCAAAGGGGGTCGTCATGTCCAGACCATAGGCAGCTGCGACCAATTGAATCTGGTTGAGCAGATTTTGCGAGGCCGAGCCGGGACCGAGCGCGCCGTCGAGCAGGGGCTTGGACCAGTCATTGATGACCTTGGCTGGGTCGAAATCATAACGGCTGCCTAAGCCGTGGCACTCGGGGCACGCGCCATAGGCGCTGTTGAAAGAGAATGAGCGGGGCTCGAGCACGGGCACGTTGATGCCGCAGTCCGGGCAGGCCAGGCGGGCGGAGTAAAGGTGCTCGTCGCCCCCCACCACGGCCACCTGCACCAGGCCACCGGCCAGCTTCATGGCCAGCCCCACAGAAAGCTCCAGGCGATGCTCGATGCCGGGCTTCACCAGCAGGCGGTCGATGACTACCTCAATGGTGTGGTTCTTGCGCTTGTCGAGGTGCAGGTCCTCTTCCATGCTGACCAACTCGCCATCCACGCGGGCACGAGTAAAGCCATGCTGAACAAGCTTTTCCATCTCTTTCTTAAACTCACCCTTGCGGCCGCGCACGATCGGTGCCAGGATCATGACCCGGTCTTCCGGGGTCAACTGCATGACTCGCTGCACAATCTGATCGGCGGACTGGCGGGAGATCGCCTTCCCGCACTTGGGGCAGTGGGGGACCCCGATCGAGGCGAAAAGAAGACGAAGATAATCGTAGATCTCGGTGATCGTGCCCACGGTCGAGCGCGGACTGCGGCTGGTGGTTTTCTGTTCGATGGAGATGGCGGGGCTGAGGCCATCGATGGAATCGACGTCGGGACGCTCCATCTGGTCCAGGAACTGGCGGGCGTAAGCCGAGAGGGTCTCGACATAACGCCTTTGTCCTTCGGCATATATGGTGTCGAAGGCGAGGGAGGATTTGCCCGATCCGCTGAGCCCGGTGATGACCGTGAGGCTGTTGCGCGGAATCTCGACGTCGATGTTCTTGAGATTGTGCTGACGAGCGCCGCGGACCGAAATCTTGGTGATAGCCATGAAAACCGAGACAGTGCCCTTCCGTAACGTGGACGGGTCCCCAGAAATGATGGAGAGTAGGAAAAGACAACTCTACTCACGTATCTTATTTGGCAACAGCGGCCAACGTCAACGCGGGTAGAGTGTGAGAGCACCGGACGATCAAGGTGCTTCAGAAGGGAAGCCAACGAACGTGGGCCCAATGCTCAGCGCCATAGTTCTGTTCCTGACCGTCACCACCGCAGTTGCGGTGGGTATTGTAGCCGCGTATGGAGCGGTCACCGGCATCCTATTCGCCTTTGCCCGCGCCCGCAAAGAGTCAGTTCCTGGCATCCCTGTGCTGGTGCCCAGTTCAAACCACGCCAGCGGCGACTAAGCCCGGCGTTTCCTGCCTGATTTTTTCCTGCGAAGCGAATATCGATTGAGGGCGTAGTTTATCCGCTATTCCTGCGGCTGCGCCGTTTCCCCAGGAGGCACCGCGGCCCCGGGTGCGCCAGGCTGTTGTGGACGCAGGAGTTGCTGCTGTTGGCGCTGCAATTCCTGCAATAGCTGCTCCGGCGTGCGAATCGCGGGCTGGCCGTTAGGCGCCTGGCCATTGGCTGGTTGCCCGTTGTTGGCATCGGCTGCGCCCTCCTCCGGCTGGGCCGGGGCGGCCGCGGCGGTATCGGGCTCGGAGTTATCTTCAGCCGGCTCTTCCGCCTGAGGTTCGGGCTGGGGCGTAGGGGGCGGGGTGTAAGCCACATGGCTGCCCGTAGCCGCGGGGCCGGTGGGCTTGGGAGTAAGGATGACTCGGGCTACGGCCTGCGGGTCGGATGGAGAGCCCAGCACGATGTAATTGAAGTTCACGCCTTCCAGCAACGAAGCCAGAACCTCGCGGGCCGGTCCGGGACCAAAGTGCCCCACTACGCGCTCATTGGCATTGGAGGGAATATCGACGGAGGCGCCGGTCTGGTTGCGCACCGCGCGTAAGATGTCTCCCAGAGAAGAATTTTGCGCCACGATGGTCAATTGCTGGCCGTGGAATTCGACACTGGGCGGCAGGGCCGGCATTTGACTGAGGGTGAGCTGAGGCAAGGGGCCGCTGGGAACGGCGGGCACAAACACCGCAGGCTCCGCTTTTTTGGCCGGTTTGCGGGGATGCTTCTTCTGCGCGCCGAAAGCGGAAGAGGTCAGCAGCAACAAGAAGACCAGGAAACTCGCGACGAGAACGGCAAATCTGGCACCCAACCGTGACATTGCAGCACCCCGAACCTGGTGGCCTGCGGCATTTTGGAGCGGAACGCCGCGCGCTTCATTGTAGCACCGCGGGAAACACGAAATTTGGAATCGACACTCCGCGGTGGCGAATCGAAACTGTATCGGAAATTTCCCAGGAGACACTTATGCATCCCCGAATTGATTCCGCGAAAGTAGCCCCCGGCGGCTATAAGGCCCTGCTCGGACTGGAACACTACCTGCATCACTCTTCTTTGGAAACGCCTTTGCTGCACCTCATCAAACTGCGGGCTTCGCAGGTCAATGGGTGTGCCTTCTGCATCGATATGCATTGGAAAGACCTGCGCGCGATTGGGGAAACGGAGCAGCGGCTCTATGGTCTGGATGCCTGGGAGGAGTCCCCTTATTACACGGCGCGGGAGCGGGCGGCCCTGGCCTGGACGGAAGCGGTGACGCTGGTCCGGGAGGGACACGTTTCCGACGAAGTGTATGCGGAAGTGCAGCCGCATTTTTCCGAGCAGGAATTGGCCGACCTGACACTGGCCATCGCCACCATTAACGCCTGGAACCGCCTGGCCATTGCATCGCGCACAGTGGCGGGGGCGTATCAGCCGCCCAAATTGCACGAAGCATCGCAAGACGTCAGCAAAACCGCGTGATGCGGCGCGGGCGCTCACGCCCGCGTGGCAGGCTTTCACGCTGCGATGCTGAGTGCGCTTTGTCATCCTGAGCGTAGCGAAGGATACAGCGATTTTCAGCAATGCAGAGGTCCTTCGTCGGGAGTTTGCGCTTTGCGCAAACTCCACGTCCTCAGGATGACAGAGGAAGGTAGCGAAAGCAGTTGGTGGCATGGTCGTTGACCATGCCCACCGCCTGCATGAAGGCGTAACAGATCGTCGATCCCACGAAGTTAAAGCCGCGTTTGCGCAGGTCTTTGCTCATGGCATCCGACTCCGCCGTGCGGGCCGGAAGCTGCTGAAGCCCGCGCCACTTGTTGATCCGCGGTTTCCCGCCAACAAATTGCCAGATGTAGCGATCGAAGGAGCCGAATTCTTTTTGCACGGCCAGGAACGCCTGCGCGTTCTTCACCGCGGAAGCGATCTTCAGGCGGTTGCGGACAATGCCTTCATCCTGCAAGAGGCTTTTGAGTTTACGGCTGTCGTATTTCGCCACCCGTTTGGGATCGAAACGATCGAAGGCGCGGCGGTAGTTCTCGCGCTTCTTCAGGATGGTGTCCCAGCTCAGACCGGCCTGTGCGCCTTCCAGGATGAGAAATTCAAAGAGCACGCGATCGTCGTGGACGGGGTTGCCCCATTCCTCGTCGTGATAGCGGATGGCCAGTTCGTTGCGGGCCCAGGCGCAGCGGGTTATCTGCTTCATAAAGGAAATCTCGCAAAAAGAAGGGCGGGCGTGTTTCGCCCGCCACAATTGCATTTTCCGGCTTACTCCAAAGACTTGGGATCGGAAAGGTTTTTCGGAGTTTTCTTGTTGAGCAGGGAGATTAATTCCGCGGCGCTGGCCGTTGGTTTCACTTTGCCGTCGCGGATGATGTCCTGGGCAGAGAGTTTTTGCCCATAGAGCTTTTCGTTGGCGCTGCCATCGGAACGCAGGGTGGACCCTTCCAGCGAGACCCCAGCGAACAGGCCTTTGTTGCGCGAGTAGGAGAGGATTTCCGCCTTCATCACAACATCGGTGGCGCCTTCGGCGGTGCGGCCCTTGGGACCTGCGGCGGCGGAGGCGTCCGCGCCCAGTTTCACTTTGCTGCTCAACAGCGATTTAGCGCCCTGCGGGTTCATGACCAGAAGCACGAAGTCGGTGGCCTGGCCGCCCAGCTGAAATCCGATGCTGATGCCCTCTAAGGCGTAGAGCGCGGGCGCTCCCCAGGGGCCGGTGAAGTGCTCGCCGCTGCGGCAGATCATGACGCCGCGGCCGAAGCTGCCGCCGATGCCGAAGGCGCCTTTTTTGACCGAAGGCAGCACGACAAGGCACTCGGCTTTATCGAGGAGGTCCTGCGGAATATCGTCGGGAATGTCGAGGATTTCTTTGAGCACCTGGCCGGATTCTTTGACCCGGTCCGCTTCTTTTTCGTTATCAGCGGCGAAGGCGGGCAGGGCCATGGCGCACGCCAAGATGAGGGCTGTCAGCATTTTCATAAGAGTCGTCCTCCTGAGATGGGACCCCAAGCCCAACCATCTTAAATCAAGCGTTCCCGCAAGACGGCAAATTTTCCCCTGCCAAAACGCGGTGGCCTATCCAAACTGTTCCCTACATTGCGCGAGAAAGCCCCCGTCCTTATGACCAAACGTGTGCTCCTTTTGTAACTTGGCACCCCGGCAGGGCTCTTCTAAAGTCTGGATACAATAAGGCTTTTCCCATGGGGCTTTCGGCCCATCACGTGCATCTAATAGAAGAAGAAAGCCACTGGCCGTGTTCGGCAGTGAAATTTTGGGATAGATCGAGCATGAAGTACACACGGCAGATCGCGGTTCTCGGACTCCTGCTTTTTGGGATGGGCAGCCTATCCCTGGGGCAGGCGCAGAGCTCCGCGTATGTTCCGGTGAACCATAGCGTGCTGGCAGAGCCGGCCGCGACGGGAGATCAGCCCGATGACACCATCCTGACGATCAAGAAGCGGGTGGATGAGGTCAATGTGCTGTTCATCGCCACCGACCGCCGCGGTAAATTTGTGCGCAATCTGAACCAAGCCGATTTTTCCATTCTCGACGACCACAAGCCGCCACAAAGCATCGTGAATTTCCGTCGTGAGACCGACCTGCCCCTGGAAATGGGGTTGCTCGTGGATACCAGCAGTTCGATCAATGGGCGCTTCCAGTTCGAGCAGGAAGCGGCGGTGTTGTTCATGCAGCACACGCTGCGTCCCAACTTCGACAAAGCTTTTGTGATGGGTTTCAGCAGCCGCAGCCAGATCGTGCAGGATTTTACCGACAACCTGGAGCTGCTCTCTGGGGGAGTGCGCCGCCTGAAGAGCGGTGGGGGCACGGCGCTCTATGATGCGATTTATCGCGCCTGCCGCGACCGCCTGATCAAAGAGAAGTCAGAGCGGCCGGTGCGGCGGGCCATCATCGTGATCAGCGATGGAGAAGACAATCAGAGTGAAGTCAGCAAAGCGCAGGCCATCGAAATGGCGCAGCGCGCGGAAGTGATTGTCTATGCCATCTCGACCGATGACAGCGGGCTGATTTTGCGCGGGGACAAGAACCTGGAACAGCTGGCCGATGCCACCGGCGGGCGGGCCTTCTTTCCCTTCAAGATCAAAGACATTACGCGCTCGTTTGCCTCCATCGAAGACGAGCTGCGCAGCCAGTATGTGGTTTCCTATCGGCCCTCGGACTTTGACGCCGATGGACGTTATCGTTCCATCCAAATTACCGCGCTGAAGAAGGATTTACAGGTCCGCGCCCGCCGCGGCTATTACGCGCCCCGTCAGTAGTTTTTTCCCACCAGATTTTCTCCTTTTTCAGATGTGGCGCGGGCACACTCGCCCGTGAACCGCAAGGCGGACAGGAGTGTCCGCCCCACAAAGTGTCCGCCCCACAAGGGCTTCGCCAGTGTCTAGAGGCCTAGGGATTTCAGAAGCACCGGAAAGCGGGGATCGCTGCGCAAGGGATCGGCAAAGGGTTCGGTACGCAGATACACCAGATATTCGCAGCGCTCCTGATTGGCCTTTTCCAGGTACTGGAAGGCATGGTCCTTATCTTTCAGGCCGGTGTAAATCATGGCAATGTACAGGCTGGAAACGTAGCGTTGCTGCGAGATTTTTTCCAGATCGGCAAGAATTTTCTGTGCCGCAGCGGGGTTGCCGCTGACCGCGTAGGCATGTCCCAGCAGCGCCATCACGCTGGGAGTGGCCGGGGCCACGGTGAGGATTTTCTGATAGGCGGCGATGGCTTCGGCGTGCATGCCTTTTTGCTCATAGCCGCGTGCGCCATTTACCAGGGCCACAATGTAACTGGGATCCAGCTCCAGCGATTTCTGGTTTAACTCAATGGTCTGATCGAATTGGCGGGCCTGGTAGTAGGCTTCGCCCAGGGCGGAATTCAGCAGCGGGGAAACTGGGTCGAGCTGGACCGCCAGCTTGCGCTCCTGGATGGCCTCCTCCATGCGTCCCACGGCAGTCAAGTAATAGGCATAAAACTGATGGGCGGTGGCGTAACCGGGACGCAATTGCAGGGCGCGGCGAAAGTGCTTTTCCGCTTCGGTAAAGTTCCGGTCGTAGACCAGCCGGGAGTAGCCGAGGGAGACATGGGCTTCGGCCAGCGTGTCATCGAGCTGTAAAGCTTTGAGCGCGGCTTCTTCCGCTTTGGGAAACGCTTCGGTGGGAGGCAGAGCACTGTAGGGGGCGGACCCCAGAAGAGCGTAGCAATCGGAGAGGCCGGCATACGGCGGCGCATAGGTGGGGTCGGCTTCGATGGCCTGGCGGAAATAGGCAATGGCCGTGTTCAGGCTTTCGACGGTGCGCCGGTTCCAGAAGTAGCGGCCTTTGAGATAAGCCTCATTGGCGGTGCGATTGAGCTGCGGCGGTTGGTGCTGGTCGGTGGGCAGAACATTGAGGACTTCGCTGACCAGGGTTTCGGAAATCTGGATCTCCGTGTCGATGACGTCCTTGAGCTGAGTTTCGTAGGTATTGCCCCACATTACGCGGGTGCCTTCGCGCAGGGAGACCAATTGCGCGGTGATGGCCACGTGCTGGCCGTCACGGCGCACGCTACCCACCAGCAGGTAATCGCCATTGTCCCGGCTACTGGAGATTTGTTCCAGCTTCGGCTGGGAGGTGCCCGGCAGTTCGCGGATGGTAAGGCGCGCAGGGTGGAGATGGCCCAGTCGGCTGATCATCTCCTCGGTCAGGCCGTCGGCGATACGCTGCGCTTCGGGATCACCGGCTTGCCCCTTGAAAGGAACGACACTCAGGACAATCTTGGCGGGGCGAAAGACCCGTATGAGGCGCGGCCCGAGCGCGAACACGGCGATGACGACGATTGCTCCCACGCCCCAAAGCAACCAGCGCGGAAACCGGCGGACCGCCGGAACGGGGGGGATGACGTCGCTGGAGGCGGGGCGGGGCAAGGGAACGACCGAGAGGGCGCCGTCCGAGGAAGGGTCGTCTTCGTCCGGGGGATTGTCCCGAGTCTTCCACCACAGATCAATTTCCGATTTGTAGGCGAAGACGCGCCCCTGTTTGTCGTGCGGGGTGCGATGGACTGGCAGGCCGAGACTTTTTTCCCAACGCTGGACTGTGCGAACTTCCCGGCGCAGGTGGACCCCGATCTCTTTCCAGCCATCGAGCAGGTCACTGCGCTGATCTACGGGATCGGGCTTGGGCAGCAGATTACCTTCAGGCATCCAACTCGGCCTTTCTGGGAGCCTTGGGCGATGGTTTGAAGGGCAAGTTTAAACGGCTCCGTGCCGGGAATCAAGGATTGGGAAAAAGTCTATTGTCTGCTATGACTTGACGCCGAATGTCGGACTTTGTCGCTTGTGTGTCGCGGGCGGGCGGGAGTGTACTTGGGGCAATTTACGAGGGACAGTCGGCAAGCAGTGGGGATGGCGTTTCGTCATACGGGGTGAGGAGCTGCGGAATGTCCATGGGTAGCTTCAGCAAAAAGCAGTGGCTGGTGCTGAGCATTCTCATGCTCGTGAATTTCGTGAACTACGTAGACCGCCAAATCATCTTTTCCTTGTTCCCGTCCATTCGCCGCGACTTCCACCTTTCCTTTGCGCAACTTGGCTATCTGGCAACGGCCTTTACCGTGGTGCTTTCGGTTAGTAGTTTCCCACTGGGCATGCTGGCCGACCGTTTTTCCCGCCGCTGGGTCATCAGCGGGGGTGTTTTGTTTTGGAGTGCGGCCACCTTTTTTAGCGGGCTGGCGGGATCGTTCCGCTCGCTACTGACCGCCCGGGCCTTTCTGGGAGTCGGAGAAGCTGCCTATACCCCAGCGGGTGCGGCAGTGCTCAGCGCGACTTTTCCACAGGAGATGCGCGCGCGGGTGCAGGGAGCCTTTGATATGGGGATGTTCGCCGGCGGGGCTGTGGGCATCGCCCTGGGCGGACTGGTGGCGCAGTGGTTCGGCTGGCGGACGGCGTTCTTTCTGGTGGGGGTCCCGGGATTCCTGCTGGGCCTTTGTGCCATGAAGTTGCCGGAGGCGCCGCGGGTGGTTTCCAGCGAAAAAGCGCCGCTGAAAGAGATTTTGCGGGTCCCCGCCTTCTGGGCCCTGTTGCTGAGTGGATGGTTCGGCAGTTTTGCCGGTTACTCCTATGTGGCGTGGGGGCCGGAACTGGTGCAGGAATATAAAGGGTTCACCTCGGGGCAGGCGGGAGTGGCGTTGGGCGCGATGGTGGTGCTGGGCGGGGTGTGCGGCATCGCCACGGGAGCCTACCTTTCCGACCGACTGGCGCGGGTGCGTGCCTGGGGACGTGCCATCGTGGTGCCCATCGGCTTTCTGGTTTCCGCGCCCTTTCTCTACGCCGCGTTGCACACTGGAAGCAAGATGCATTTCCTGGCGTTTTTCGGGGTGGGCGCGTTCTTCATGAGCTGGTATCACGGGCCGCTGACGGCGACCATCCACGATCTGGTGCCGGCGCGCGGACACGCCACCGCGCTGGGCTTCTATTACCTGTTCGTCAATCTCTTTTCCATGGCGCTGGCGCCGCTGGTGATTGGCCGCGCCGCCGACCGCTACGGCTTGATTCGCGCCCTGCATATTCCGCTGATTTGTCAGCTGCTGGGCGTGCTGCTGTTTGTGGTGGTGATCCAATGCATTCGCAGCCATGGTCTGCGTCATCCCGTGCTGGCGCGGCATTGGCAGGAAGAAGAGACCATGTTGCTTTCCCCGCAGTCCTTGCAGGCTTAGGGCGGGGACGATTTCCGTTGTAGAGGGCCGGTAAAAAACGATTTTGAGGAGGCATTCTGATGGCACAGCTCGCAACTCTCCCTGTACTTCCCAGCGCTCCCCACTACACCGCGTATAAGCCGCGGCCTTTCAAACGCGAGGAGCGCGAAGACGTCACCCTGCTGTTCGGCGGGCTGACCTGGAAGCATGAACGGATGATGCAGGGTGTCCTGCATAACCTGAAGTACAAGGCCGAGCCCTTGCCCAACATCAAACGGGAAGACCTCGACGTGGGCAAGGAGCTGATCGACACCGGCGCCTGCTGCCCAACCATCTTCACTACCGGCAACCTGGCCAGCTTTCTGAAAGAGAAATCCGCTACCCACGGCAAAGAGCACGTGAACAACAAGTTCGTTTACCTGACGGCGGGAGCCTGCGGCCCCTGCCGCTTCGGGCAGTATCACCAGTCCTATGCCATGGCACTGGATGGCTTGGGAATGAAAGACTTCCGCATGTTTCTTCTAGCTCAGGATGAGCTTGATCAGGGCGAGGGCGAAGGCGGCGGACTGCAGATCAACATGCCCATGAGTCTGGGCCTGATCTGGTCGATCCTGTGCGGCGACGTGATTACCGACCTGGAGTACCGCATCCGGCCCTATGAGACTGTGCCCGGCCAGACCGACAAAGTCTTGCAGGAGTCGGTGGAATACATGTACCAGGCGTACCTCAACCGTCCCTTGCAGGGCGGGAAGTGGGGAACCATGGCCTGGCACCTCACCACCGACTACTTCACCAAGGCGCTGGGCGAAGTGCGCAAGATGTGGGACGCGATTGAAGTGGATCGCCTGCGTCCCAAAGCCAAGGTGAAGATTACCGGAGAATTCTGGCTGCAGACCCACGAAGGCGATGGCAACTACAACATCAAGCGCTGGCTGGAATCGGAAGGCGCGGAGGTCATTCCACCCCCGGTCGCGGTGTGGCTGCATTATTTGATGCATCCGGAAATCCGCAAACTGGAACGCCGCCAGAGCACCAGCAAGCATCCGCAGCTGGAGCACAAGCTCCTGCAGGTGCTGGAGAAGGTCTATCGCGGGACCTATAACCGTTTCCGCAAAGCCCTGGCCAACATTCCCTACGAATTGCCCGATCAGATTGAGCTGATCAACCTGGCCAAGCCGTTCTATCACTTCGAGCTGCGGGGCGGGGAGGGACACATGCTGGTGGGCAAGGCGCTCTACTCTTACCACCACAAGAAGGCGCACATGGTGTGCGAGCTGTCTCCCTATTCGTGCATGCCGAACACCATGTCGATCGGCTCCATGGCCAACGTCATGGGCCGCTATCCCGACCTGCTGTATGCGCCGATCGAGGTGAAGGGCGATGCGGAAGTCCACGCGCTCTCGCGCTGCCAGATGATCCTGACCGAAGCCAAACGGCGGGCACAGCAGGAGTATGAAGAGACGCTGAAGGAGACCGGGCTCACTGTGGAGGCCATCCGCCAGTATGAGGCGCAGCATCCCGAAGTGAAGAAGGCGACCTATAAGGTGCCGCATATGGGACATGCGGGCGAGGCGACCAACTACGTGCTGCACCTGGCGCGGGACAAGCAGATCGCCCGGGCCTAGCAGGGCCGCGGTTGCGGGAAGCGAGGGGCGCGGTGCCGTTGTCCCGCGCCACCTAACTCTTGGCGAAAGAAGAAAGGGAAGTCATGAGCCTGATTCAGATCAAGGGCACGGGAGGAGAAGAGCCCATCTCCCAGATGATCTCGGCCGCCATGCCGATGCGTTCGGCGGGCGTGGGCAAACTCTGCGGCATGGATGTGGGCAGCACCACCTGCAAATACGTCCTGGCCTCGCCCGAAGGGCACATTATTGCGCAGGCCTACGAGCGCCACAACACCCGGCAAGCGGAGAAGGTGCTCGACTTTTTGAACCGGCTGGAAGTGGAGCACGGGTTCTCTCCGGAGACGGACCGGGTGTTCTTCACCGGTTCGGGCGCGGGGCTGATCGCGCCGCTGGTGGGGGCCAAGGTGGTGCAGGAAGTGGTTGCGGTGGCCGCCGCCGTGGAGAAACTTCATCCCTCGGTGCGCTTCGTCAGCGAAATCGGCGGCGAGGACATGAAGACCATCTTCTTCAATGGCGACGGGCCGAGCAAAAGCAAGCAGGTCTTGATGCAGAGCGCCTGCTCCGGTGGCACCGGCACGTTTATCGAGAAGACGGCGCGCAAGCTGGAAGTTCCGCTGGAAAAGCTTTCCCAGATGAGCTATCTCGGGCACACCCTGCACAAAGTGAGCAGCAAGTGCGGCATTTTCGCGGAAGCCGATGCCAATACGCTGCTGAAGGCAGGCGTCACGGTCGATGAGATCATCGCCTCGCTCTTCGAGGCGGTGGTCTACCAGAACCTGGCCACGCTGACCAAAGGCAACACGCCGCAGCCGGAGATTCTGCTGCTGGGCGGGCCGAATCTGTTCTTTTCCGGATTGCAGGAAGCCTGGCGCCACCACCTGCAGAAAGTCTGGAAGGAGCGCAAGGTGGCGATTCCCGATGACAAGGACCCGTCAGCGCTGATTCGCGTCCCGGACAATGCGCTCTATTATGCGGCGCAAGGCTGCATTGAAGTGGGGTTGCGCGAGCAGGCGCACATCGGGCTCTACAAAGGCGCCAAGAAGCTGCGCTGGTGGATTGAAGAAGGCCAGCACGAAGAGAAAAAGAAGCAGGGGCGGGGCGGGTTATGGGCCGATATTGAAGAACTGGAATCGTTCCGTTCGCGCTACGCTGAAACGCCGTCGACCAAGCCCCAGCCAGACATCGCTCCCAAACCAAGCGCTCAACCCAAAGTCGCGCCTGGTTTAGTCGGCATTGCTCCCGTGCGGGGCAAAGGCCTGGGACGCGTGGTGGTGGGCTGCGACTTCGGTTCGACGACAGCGAAAGCGGTTTGCCTCTCGCCGGAGAAAGAGATGCTGTTCTCCTGCTACGCCTTGAGCAAGGGCAATCCGATTGAAGATGCCAAGCTGCTCTTCCGCCAGATTCGCGAGGCGCTGGGCGATGGCCAGATGCTGAGCCTGGCCATTACCGGCTACGGCAAGGACCTGCTCAAAAATATTCTGGGCGCGGATTGCGCCGTGGTGGAGACCATCGCGCATGCCAGCGCGGGCGTGCACTTCTTCCCCGATGCCGACTGCATCTGTGACGTGGGCGGCGTCGACGTGAAGATCATGATCCTCAACAACGGGAAGGTGACCGACTTCCGCCTGAACTCGCAGTGTTCTTCGGGCAATGGGGCCTTCCTGCAAGGCGTGGCCGAGCGCTTTGGCATCCCGCTCAGCGAGATGGCGGACGGGGCGTTTCGCGCCCAGGCCATGCCGCAGCTCTCCATGGGGTGCGGCGTCTTCCTGCAAAGCGACATCGTCAACCAGCAGCGCAAGGGGTGGCAGGCGGAGGAAATCCTTGCCGGGTTGTGCGCCATTCTGCCGCTGAACGTCTGGATTTATGCCGGCAATCTCAACAACCTCACCAGCGTGGGCAAGAAGTACATCCTGCAAGGTGGGACGCACAAGAACCTGGCGGTGGTGAAGACGCAGGTGGACTTCATCAAGTCGAAAGTGCCCGATGCCGACATTGTGGTGCATCCCTACTCGGGCGAGGCGGGTGCGATTGGCGCGGCGCTGGTGGCGCTGGACTGGTGGGAGCGCGGCGGCCGCACCGGCTTCCGCGGCTTCGAGGTGGTGGAGAACCTGAGCTACAAGACGGCCACTTCGGTGGAAACCGTGTGCCATTGGTGCCCGGTAAACTGCCAGCGCAGCTTCATTGATGTGGAGCTGCTGGGCGGCAAAGGCCGCACCTGGAGCAAAGTGCCGCTCTCCGAAGGCTGGGAGCGGGTCATCGTCAACAACTCCTGCCCCAAGGGGCTGGTGGAAGATTTGAACGAAATGAAGGCCATCAAGGCCGAGATTGAGAAGACAAAAAATGCGTATCCCAACATTGCCGACATGGTTCGCAACGAAGGCTTCCTCCGCGCCCACTAAGAAGGACCGCTCGCAGGTGCGAGTGGGAATTCCCAAAGTGCTGAATGTGTGGAGCACGCACCAGTTCTGGGTGGGGTTCCTGAAGGCGCTGGGGGTGCAGCCGGAAAACATCATTTTCAGCTCCGATACCTCGGAGGAGCAGGGCCGCGAGCACGGCAAGGGCCGGGGCACGGTGGACTGCTGCTATCCGGTGAAGTGCATCAGCGGGCACTATGGCGAATTGGTCTTCGGGCAGAAAAAGAAGATCAACGTGCTGCTCAGTCCCATGCTCTATTCCATTCCGTCGGTGCTGCGCGGCAACGTGGTGGACACGCTGACCTGCACTCGCGTGATGGCCGGGCCGGAGAGCGTGAAAGCCGGGTTTCTCAAAGAACGAGACGTCTTTGCCGAGCAGGGAATTAAATATGCCTCGCCCTTCGTGAGCCTGGGCGATCCCCATTGCGTAACCGATCAACTCTATGATGGCCTGAAAGATGTTTTCGAGCTGGACAAGAAAGAGACCGAACACGCCGTGGCCGCCGGCTACGCCGCGCTCGATGCCTTCAATGCCAAAGCGCGCGGACAGAGCCGCAAGATCCTGGAGTGGTGCGCCATCAACCAGAAGCCATGCATTCTGGTGATGGCCCGGCCCTACCACATGGACACCGGCATCGGGCACGAAATCGAGGGCGAGCTGCAGGCGCATGGCTATCCTGTGCTATGGCTGCAATATCTGCCGGGAGACCTCGACTTGCTCAACTGGCTGTTTGAGGAAGACATGCGCATTGGCCGCTGCAAGAACCCGTTTGACATCAACGATGTTTGGACTTCTTCTTACAGCAGCAATACCAACGAGATCATGTGGGGGGCGAAAGTCGCGGCGCGCTGCCCCTGGATCACCTGCGTGGTGCGGCTTTCCAGCTATGAGTGCGGCATGGACCAGCCTACCTTCACCCCAGCGCAGAAAATTGTCGAGGCCACAGGCACGCTCTTCTTCAAGTTCGGCGACCTTGATTCCACCAAGCCCGCGGGCAGCGTGAGAATCCGCATTGAGACCATTACCCATTACCTCTCCAAGTATTCCGAGGACATCATCCGCAAGAAGCGGGCCTATCTTTCCGACCAGGGTCCGCTGCTCGAGGGGGAATGGCCGGAGCGGCCGGAAGTAGAAGCGGAGAGCCCCGCTCCCCAAGAGCAGCAGGAGCAGGTCATCTCTGTGGTCTAGGACGTAATGGCTAACCCCGCCCTACCGGCGTCCGCAGAAAGCTGTTGAGATCGTCGGGATGGTTGGAGTGCAGGAGCGCTTCCTCCTTGTCAATCAATCCCTGATTCACCAGGTTGGCCAGGGTTTCCTCAAGCGTGAACGATCCTTTGGCTTTAGTGATGGTGATCTCCTGGTGCAAATGCTGCAGGGCGTTGCGCCGGATATGCTGCCGCGCCCCATATCCCACCATCAGCAACTCCGTCCCCGGGACACGATAGCCATTTTTGCCGGGAAGCAGGATTTGCGTGAGCACCGCCGATAGGGCCATAGCGAGTTCCTGCCGGATGGTGTGTTGTCTTTCCAAAGGGAACGAGTCGGCGATGCGGCCGATGGTCGATGCGATGTCGGTGGTGTGCAGGGTCGAGAACACCAGATGCCCGGTTTCGGCGGCGGCAATGGCGATGCGCATGGTCTCGGGATCGCGCATCTCGCCGACCACCAGAATGTCAGGCGCCTGGCGCAAGGCGGCGCGCAGGGCGGTGGGGAAGTCGGGGGCATCAATGCCGATCTCCACCTGCTCGATCAAACTGCTCCCATGAGCGTGCTCGTATTCGATGGGGTCCTCGATGGTCACGATATGGCGCTTTTTATGGCGATTGATCTCGACAATCAAGGCCGCCAGGGTGGTGGATTTGCCGGCGCCGGCCGGACCGCCGATCAGCACCAGGCCATGGGGCAAGGCCGCCAGGGCCGCGACCGGGGAAGGAAGCCGCAAATCCTGCAAGCCGGGAACTCGTGTGGGCAGGGCGCGAATGGTCGCGGCCGCGCGTCCCCGTTCGTGATGCAAATTGATGCGAAAACGGCCCACGCCCTCCAGGCGATAGGAAGAATCCGCAATCTGGATGGTCTGGTAGGCTTGGGCCGCATGCGGCGTCAGGGCAGGCAGGACCGCGTTCTCGATTTCTCCTCCGCTCAGTTTGGCAGTATCGATGGCCTCGATCTCGCCGTCTATGCGCATGCAAACCGGCGCGTCCGCGACCAGGAACAGGTCGCTGCCTCCTCGTTCCACCAGGGCTGTGAGCCATTGGTCCAAATGCATCGGATTGCTCAAAGATCGCTCCTGACCGCGCATCTTGCGAAGAATGTTAGCAGTGTAACCGGGCGGGCACGGTCCCGCGCGCAAATCGCCACGAATACAGATTCTGCGGTACTCTCGTAGTGCAAAGCCGGGCCCGGAACTGCCCGTTCTCTCTATGAAAATAATTCGAAGCTTATGGCCGTCTATTTTGGGCGCGGCCCTGATGTTGGCCGCTACCGATTCCCACGCTTTCCAAGCCAGCAAATACCTGGTCTATGTTGGCACCTACACGGATTCCGGGAGCCAGGGCATTTACGTATATCGTTACGACGCGGCGAGCGGGGGGGTGACTCCGCTGGGTCTGGCAGCCGAGTCGGTAAATCCATCGTTCCTCGCCGTATCCTCCGACCATAAATTCTTGTACGCGGTGAACGAGACCGGCGAGCACAAGGGACAGAAAAACAGCGGCGGCCTGAGCGCCTATCGCATCGACCGTGCGACCGGCAAGCTGATCTTGCTGAATGAGGTGAGCTCGGCAGGAGCGGACCCCTGTTATCTCTCGCTCGACAAGACCGGCAAGTTCCTATTGGTAGCCAACTATACCGGGGGCAGTGTGGCGGTATTTCCGGTAGAGAAGGACGGCCGCCTGGGAGAGCGCACGGCATTTGTGCAGCACCAGGGGAAAGGCGTCAACCCCGAACGGCAGGAAGGGCCGCACGCCCACTGGATTTCGGTCACGCCGGACAATCAACACGTCCTCTCGGCGGACCTGGGACTCGATGAAATCCACCTCTACAAGTTCGATGCGACGAAAGGCACGCTGAGGGAGATCGCTCCGGCCAAGCTCAGCCCGGGTTCCGGGCCGCGGCATGTGGCCATCAGCGCCAACAGCAAATTTGTGTATGTGTTGAGCGAGATCAAATCCACTCTTACCACGTTTGCCTATGACGAGGCGGCAGGCACGCTGAAAGAGATCCAGGCTCTTTCTACGCTGCCGGCAGATTTCCAGGGAGCGAACGATACGGCGGAAGTGCAGCTGGACCCCTCCGGAAAATTTCTTTACGCCTCGAACCGCGGGGAGAACAGCATTGTGGTGTATGAGGTCGACTCCGCAAAAGGAACTCTGAGCTTCTTGCAGCGGGTTTCCACCGGGGGAAGAGAGCCGCGGCATTTTACGCTCGATCCGGCGGGCAAGCGCCTGCTGGCGGCCAATCAGATCATCGGCAATATCGTCACCATGCAGGTGGAGGGTGGGAGCGGCAAGTTAACTCCGGCAGTCGAATCCGCGAAGGTCTCCAAGCCGGTTTGCATCGTGTTTGTGCCGGAAAAATAAGGCGGGGCTAATCCGCGGAAGCATGGCCAGGCAGGGCGGGGTGTTCGCGCTGCTTGCCCTTCAGCCACCAACGCAGCCGGTCGAGATAGACATAGACCACCGGCGTGGTGAACAGGGTGAGCGCCTGGCTCACGATCAATCCACCGACAATGGTAATGCCGAGGGGGCGCCGGAGCTCCGAGCCGGTGCCAGTGCCCAGGGCCAGGGGCAATCCGCCCAACAGTGCCGCCATGGTGGTCATCATGATGGGACGGAAGCGCAGCAGGCAGGCCTCGCGAATGGCCTCCACCGGCGATTTTCCTTCCGTGCGCTCGGCTTCGAGGGCGAAGTCGATCATCATGATGGCGTTCTTCTTGACGATGCCGATGAGCAAAATGATGCCGATCATGCCGATCACGTTCAATTCGTTGCCGGTGAGCAGCAGGGCCAGCAGCGCGCCCACGCCCGCGGAGGGCAGGGTGGAAAGAATGGTGATGGGGTGGACGTAGCTTTCATACAGCATGCCCAGCACAATGTAGACGGTTCCCAGAGCGGCAATGATCAGGACCAGCTGATTGGAAAGGGAGTCCTGAAAGGCCGCCGCCGTGCCCTGGAAGCTGGCCCGCAAGGTGGCGGGAAATCCCATATCACGCTGGGCGTTTTCGATGTATTCCGTGGCTTCTCCCAAAGAAACGCCGGGCGCGAGGTTGAACGATAAGGTGACGGAAGGGAACTGGCTCTGGTGGTTGACGGCCAGTGGGGTATTGGAAGGCGCAAAATGCGCAAACGCCGCCAGCGGGACCATGGGGCCGTTGACCGAGCGCACATAAATGTTCTGCAAGGCGTCCGGACTGCGCTGGAACTGCGGGGCCACTTCCATCACGACGTGATACTGGTTGAGCTGGCGATAGATGGTGGAAACCTGGCGCTGTCCAAAGGCGTCGTAGAGGGCATTGTCGATGTCGCGCAGATTGATGCCGAGGCGGGAGGCGGTATCGCGGTCGATGGCGACGGTGGCCTCCAATCCGCGCATCTGCTGGTCGGTGTTGACGTCCCGCAATTGGGGCAGGGAACGCAGTTTCTCCAGCAGGCGCGGGGCCCATAAATTCAGCTCGTTCAGGTCTTCACCCTGGATGGTGTATTGAAATTGGGCCTGGCTTTGCCGTCCACCGATGCTCAGGTCCTGGGCCGATTGCATATACAAGGTGGCGCCGGGAACGACGGCAAGTTTGCCCCGCATCCGGCCGATCACCTGGTCCGCGGTCATGCGGCGTTCCTGCAGGGGCTTGAGGGTGATGAACATGCGGCCCTGGTTGGCGCTGGTGTTGCCGCCGGCGAAACCCACCACGGTCTGTACCGCGGGATCTTCTTTCACAATATTGACGAAGCGGACCATCTTGTCGCGCATAGCGTCGAAGGAAATGTCCTGCGAGGCCTGCACCGAGCCCATAATGCGGCCGGTGTCCTGCTGTGGGAAGAACCCCTTAGGCACACGCGCATAGAGAAACATACTGACGGCCACCGTCAGGACGGTGACTGTGAGGGTAAAGGCCTGGTGGCGCAGCACCCATCCCAAACCGTGCTCGTAGATGCGGTGGACAAAGTCGAAAATACCCTGACTGAAGCGATAGGTGCGGCCGTGCTTTTCCTGGTGCAAAGGGCGTAGGAATTTGGCGCACATCACCGGCGTGGTGGTCAGTGAGACCAACAGGGAGATAGCGATGGCGATGCTCAAGGTGACGGCGAACTCGCGGAAAAGCCGGCCGACAATGCCACCCATCATCAGGATGGGAATGAACACAGCCACCAGCGAGGTGCTCATGGAGAGCACGGTGAAGCCAATTTCCTTGGCGCCGCGATAGGCCGCCTGCACCGGGGGCATGCCTTGTTCCAGATAGCGGGTGATATTTTCCAGCACGACGATAGCGTCATCCACGACGAAGCCGGTGGAGATGGCGAGCGCCATGAGGGAAAGGTTGTCCAGGCTGTAGCCCAGCAGGTACATGGCGCCGAAGGTGCCCACCAGCGAGAGGGGCACGGCGATGCTGGGAATGATGGTGGCGCGCACCGTGCGTAGAAAGACGAACACCACCAGGATGACCAGGATGATGGAGAGCACCAGGGTGAACTCGATGTCGTGCACGGAGGCGCGAATGGTGGTGGTGCGGTCCATGACCACATCGACGTTGATGGCCGGCGAAATGGAGGCGCGAAGTTCCGGCAGCAGACTGCGCACCCGGTCTACGGTATCGATGATGTTGGCCCCGGGCTGGCGGAAGACGATGATCAAAACCGCGGGCTTGCCGCTGGAGAGGCCGAGATTGCGGATGTCTTCGACCGAGTCCTGCACATCGGCGACATCGCCCAGGCGGACGGGCGCGCCATTGTTGTAGGCCACGATCAGAGGGCGATACTGGTCCGCGATTTTGATCTGATCGTTGGCGCTGATGCTCCAGCTACGGGTGTCGTTCTGCACCGAACCTTTGGGCTTGTTGGCATTGGCGGCCCCCAGGGCGGTACGCACCGTATCCAGCCCGATCCCAAGCTTGTTGAGCAGGGTGGGATTGACTTCCGCCCGCACCGCGGGGCGCGCCCCGCCTCCGGCGAAGACCTGGCCTACACCCTCCACCTGGGCAAGTTTCTGGGAAAGGATGGAGTCGGCCGCGTCATACATGCGAGGCAGAGTAATGGTGTCCGAGGTCAGGGCCAGAATCAGGATGGGCGCATCCGCGGGATTGACTTTGCGATACCAGGGATTGCCCGGCAGGTTGGCGGGCAGCTGACTGCGGGCGGCATTGATGGCGGCCTGCACATCACGACCGGCGGCATCGATGTTGCGGCTCAAATCAAACTGCAGCACGATGCCGGTCGACCCCATCTGGCTGGTCGAAGTCATCTGGTTAATGCCGGCAATGCGGCCGAACTGCCGCTCTAAGGGCGTGGCCACGGAGGAAGCCATGGTTTCCGGGCTCGCTCCGGGCAGGCCGGCGGAAACCTGAATGACTGGGAACTCCACCTGCGGCAGGGGGGCCACGGGCAGGAAGTTGAAGGCCAGTACACCGGAGAGCAGCAGGGCCAGGGTCAGCAGTGAGGTGCCGATGGGCCGCTTGATGAATGGGGCGGAAATATTCATGGCCTAATCTCCGGCCCCGGAGGCGGGCTCCTCGATGGGGTTTCCAATACGGTAGCGGGCAAAGCGTTGCGCCAGACGGTCGAACCACAGGTAGACCACAGGCGTGGTGTAGAGCGTGAGCAACTGGCTGAGCAGCAGACCGCCCACGATGGTGATGCCCAGGGGATGGCGCAGCTCGGAGCCGGTGCCGGTCCCCAGGGCCAGGGGCAGGCCCCCCAGCAAGGCCGCCATGGTGGTCATCATGATGGGACGAAAACGCAGCAGGCAAGCCTGAAAAATCGCTTCTTCCGGGGGCTTCTTCTCATCGCGTTCGGCCTCGAGCGCGAAGTCAATCATCATGATGGCGTTTTTCTTCACGATGCCGATCAGCANNATCAGCAGGATGATGCCGATCAGCCCCACCACGCTCAGATCATTGCCGGTGAGCAGCAGGGCCAAAATGGCGCCCACTCCGGCCGAGGGTAGGGTGGAAAGAATGGTCACGGGGTGAATGTAGCTCTCATACAGGACGCCCAGCA